>CAVTLK010000001.1:0-740000 GCA_963735595.1 uncultured delta proteobacterium
CGCACTGACGTCTTCATCGGTAACGGTCTCGATACCAAGCTTCTTCTTGACCTGTCCCATCTTGTAAAAGAGCTTCTTCTGCGCCTGGGTCGTGCCGATCTTCACGAGGCTCCACGACTTGATGATAAAGTTCTGGATATATGCCCTGATCCACCAGACCGCGTATGAGATAAGCCGGAAGCCTTTTTGCGGATCGAACTTCTTGACGGCCTGCATGAGACCGATATTACCTTCCTGGATGAGGTCCATGATCTTGAGGCCGTAATCGGAGTATTCATAGGCGACCTTTACCACGAAGCGGAGGTTTGATACGACCAGCTTATGGGCCGCTTCGATATCACTATTTTCCCGCCACCTCACGCCAAGGTCATATTCCTCTTCTTTTGTGAGGAGCGGAAATCGATTTATCCTATGTATATAGAGCGCCAGGGCGCTCGTTTTTTCAGGCAGCATTTTCATTCCCTGTCTCCTTTCCTGTTTTCGGGGTATATGGGATCTTCATGTCCTTATAAGCTGTTAGCACTCTATCACTATGAGTGCTAATTATACCCCAAAAAAGAATGAAATCAAGAACATTTATTCATACCCGACATCTTCTTATAACAGGGTATTTCATTGACATTGAGTCCCTATTAGTATACATTATTTCTTATCCACTAATTAAGATGAAGAAGAACGATAAACGTTTCATCCCTGAAAATGAGATTCTTCAAGAAAGATATTGCATCACCCTTTGACTATCGGACGCTGTATAAATATCTTCCCGATAAATACCGCCTCAAGGTCGGGCTGGCGCTCGGCAGTGGTGGTGCTCGCGGATTGACCCATCTGGGGGTAA
Source organism: uncultured delta proteobacterium (assembly GCA_963735595.1). Classification (GTDB taxonomy): domain Bacteria; phylum Desulfobacterota; class Zymogenia; order Zymogenales; family Zymogenaceae; genus JAFGAS01. Next base: position 839 of record CAVTLK010000001.1, read on the forward strand.
TTAAGACGCTTGATCTGCCGGCGTTAAAATCGAGTTTGTTTCGGGTACGAGCGTCGGGGCGCTCGTCGGCGCGTTTCTCGCGGCCGGAAAGCTCGATGATCTCATAGCGTTCACCGCCCCCCTAACGCTGAAAGAGTCGCTGAAGATGGCCGACATAATGTTTCCCACCAGCGGGCTCATCGAGGGAAAGAAGATCGAGCAATTCCTCCGAACCACCTCGGTACCGTGACGATAGAAGATCTAGCCGTTCCCTTTGCGTGCGTCGCGACGAATTTCTATACCGGGCAGGAAGTGATCATAAACAGGGGCGATCTGGTGACGGCCGTGCGGGCCTCCATATCCATTCCCGGGGTTTTCAGGCCGGTCGCCGTCGACGGTATGCTATTGTTGGACGGCGGCGTCGTTAATCCGGTGCCGGTGCAGGTGGTCAGGGACCTTGGCGCCGAATTCATCATTGCCGTGGATATCAGTCCCGAGGTCGCCAAGAAGATAACGATACAGCGCCCGATTACTGATCCCGGCCGGGCGGGAGGGAAGGCGAAGAATGACGAAATCGAGCTCCCCAACATTTTTGAGATAATCATGGGATCGATCGCGATCATGGAATCCCAGATAGTCGGTATGCGTATGAAGACCGAGTCCCCTGATATCATCGTAAAGCCGGCCGTGGACGATATTGGAACGTACGACTTCCATCGATATCAGGAAGGGGTCCAGCGGGGAAAATCCGCGGCCGATCCGGTTATACCGAAGATATCGAGATATATCAGGATGTTAACGAACCTGCCGACGGACATGTCGCAAACAAGGCCGGCCGACGGCACGTTAACCTGAGATCGTTTTCACTCCATCAGTATCCAATTTATAAGGAAAGAAATGATCGGCAAGAAGACCCCGGGAAAGGAACAGGTGCTCTCGCGGCTGATCATCGAAAGCGCCGGTGAGATCGCCCAGCGGATAAAGGCCCAGGAGGTTTTCGTTATCCTCCAGGGACGGGACGACTACGAGCGGACGGCCGATCAGATCAAAAAGCTGAACGCCGTGCCGGTGGTGCGGGGAGAGGAATTCTTCCGGGAGGTATTGTCCGCCCATGGGAAGGCCCTCCAGGTTCCCGATATCAAACTGACCCGCATGGGCCAGATCAAGGTTGCGGTGATGCTTGCCATCTCCGGAAAAATCATAAAGTCGGGCGACCGGATCGTCTGCGTTACAGGCGTCGCCTCATTTGGAAACAATGACTCGATCGTGGTGATCGACACGGGAAAGGAGTTTGAAATCTTCAGCTCCGCGAACCTGCTGGACATCCCGGATTCGGTCCGTCCGGATGTCTTTGAAACGGTGCTTAAACTCGCTATGGAGCTTGCGGCCCGCGGCAGGGAAGGAAAATCGGTTGGGACCATCTTCGTATTGGGGGATGAAGAGCGGGTGCTTCAGCTCTCCCGACAGCTCATCATCAATCCCTTCAAGGGGTATTCCGAGGAAGAGCTGAGCATCCACGATCCGCAGCTTCGGGACGCGATCAAGGAGTTCTCTGCCATTGATGGGGCTTTCGTTATCAGGGGCGACGGCGTCCTGATCACTGCCGGCAGGCACCTCAACGCCGCTCTCGAGGATGAGGATATGCCCAAGGGGCTGGGGAGCAGGCACGTTGCCGCCGCCGGAATTACCTCACTGACCGACGCTATTGCGATAGTTATATCGGAATCCGCCGGGACACTGAGGATATTTAAAAAGGGCAGGGTCTTTATGGAGATAGAGCGGCCCCCGGTCGGTGCGTAGGATCAATGAATATCGGTCGTCTCGTGCTCCCCTCTCGCCTGTTAGCCGCACCCATGGCCGGCGTCATCGACGTCAGTATGCGGATCCTCCTTATCCAGTACGGCGCGGGCATGGTCTTTTCGGAAATGGTGAGCGCTGAGGGGATAAGGAGGAATCAAAGAGGAAGCACGACCCTCGTAACCTGTCTTCCGGAAGAGTCACCGTGCGGCGTTCAGCTTTTTGGGAGGGATCCGTCGGCGCTGGCCGATGCCGCTCGGTATGCCGAGGATCACGGCGCGGCCCTGGTGGACATCAACATGGGCTGCCCCGTCAAGAAGGTCGTTCGGCAGGGTGCGGGGGCGGCCCTTCTCATGGAACCCGGGCTCTGCGGGCAGATCGTGGAGTCGGTGTCGCGGGCGGTCAGACTGCCGGTGACGGCCAAGATTCGGGCGGGATGGGATACGTCCGCGATAAACTACCGTGAGGTTGGGGAGCGTCTGGCCGACGCCGGGGCGGACGCGGTGATCCTCCACCCGAGGACGGCCGTTCAGTTCTTTTCCGGCGCCTCCGACTGGTCGCTCGTGACCGACCTGGCAGGACGCCTCCCGATTCCCGTCATCGGAAGCGGAGATATCGGGGGGTATCGGCAGGCGCAGGAGCGGATGTCTGAGACCGGGGCGGCCTTCGTCATGATCGGGAGGGCCGCGATGGGTCGGCCCTGGGTCTTTTCGCCGGAGGGCGCTGACCCGGGACGGGGCGATCTCTACTCTATAATTGAGCGTCACCGGCAGCTCATTGAACAGTACTATCGGCCGCAAAAGGCGGTCTCGGTCCTGAAGCGGCACTGCACCTACTACATACGGGGTTTGGCCGGTGCGGCGTCAACAAGGGCGTCCCTGATGAGCAAGCAGACCACGGCGTCAATCATGGCGCTGATGAGCGATTACCTCGTGAGCGATTGACGGAATATGCATGCAACAGATTCTCGAATCCCACGCCGACAAACAGGCAGTGATTTTTCAGCTACCCGAAGATGCCGAGAAGGCAGTTGCGGAGGTGTTGGAGGGGCAGAAGATTCTGGTCCGTCGGGAGTCGCACGTGGCCGATCTGCGCCGTATACTGAAAACTGATCATCCCGATTTCGTCTTTATCGGATCGTCCTATCTTCTCAAACGGGGGGAAACCCTTCTGTCGTCAATCAAAAAAGGGCGGCCCGGTATTCCGATTATCATCGCCGTCGCCGACAAAGACCGAGAGCGCCTCCTCCCCCTGCTTGGGCCTCATGTCTCCGGTTTTCTTTATCAGCCCTACTACCAGCGGGAAACCCTTTTCGTCCTTTCCTCAGCCGGGCGGATGACCGTTTCGGATATACAAAACAGCATCGCCGGACAGTTGGCGGCATACCTCGGCAACGCCCACAAGGTCTTCATCGGGAGGTCACGCAACGCTCAACAGGTGCGCAGGGATACGGCGGCCGCCCGAAAGGGTAGCGGTCATGTTCTATTTATCGGCGAAAGCGGAACCGGGAAGACCCAGCTGTCGTTCTGTGTCCACCTGAAGCCCGGTCAGCTGCCGGCCCCGTTGAGTATCTTCGATCCGCTAGTTGAACAGAAGAAAAAGAGACGGAGCGTCTCCCTGTTTGATGATGCGTATCCATCGGGTACAGTGATCGTCAAGAACAGCCAGCACCTGGGGACGCGGGAGGCGGGGTTTATCGGGTCACTGCTCGATGCAGGTGTCGATCCCGGACGGAGGGCTCCCCGGCTCATCGTCCACCACGATCCGGCCTCCGGAATCGTTGAGCGGTTCGATCGATCACGCTTTGCCCACGTGATCTCAATCGAACCTCTTCGAGAGCGTTCGGAGGATATCGGGGCGATATTCGGCTATTTCGTAAACAGCTTCTCGGCCCTGTTCGGCAATCTAAAGATTTCGATAACCCCCGCGGCGAGAAGAATGCTCATGGACTATTCATGGCCGAGGAACGTCCGAGATCTCATCGGGTTGGTCATCTTTCTCATGGTCACCGAGACCGGGGGAGTGATAGATCCGGTTTCACTTCCCGATTTCATCACGAGAAACGATCCCGATCCGCTGGGCAGAATATCACTTGAGCACCTTCTCTCATCCAAACTTAAACCGATCGTTTCCCGGATCGATCTTGATCGAGTAGAAGGTCTTTACAACATAATCATGGCCAGGGTGGAAGTCCCCCTCATCAAGCTCGTGCTCGAACGAACCGATCGCAACCAATCCAAGGCTGCAAAGATCCTCGGCATCAACCGCAATACTCTCAAGAAGAAGATCGATGAGTACCGGCTCGGCAAATAGGGCAACCCGCCGGCTCCACTGATTCCCCTTGACAGGGGGATTCCCGTTTTATATTATTGATTCCCATACATACAGAGGAGTCTATGGATCCGGTTGTTCGAGACGCGTTCATCGACTGTGCGCAGATTAAAAAGAAATTCGTGGAGACATACGAAAAGAAGATCGAAGAGGTTGCCGAGCTGATCGTCATCGCCTTCAAGGCGGGCAACAAGGTATTGTTGTTCGGAAACGGGGGAAGCGCGGCCGATTGTCAGCACATCGCCGCCGAGTTTGTCAATCGTTTCAAGATCAACCGCCCGCCGCTGCCCGCCCTCGCGCTGACGACCGATACGTCGATCATTACCAGCATCGGGAATGATTTTGACTTTTCCGATATCTTTGTAAAACAAATCAAAGCTCTCGGGGCCAAGGGCGATATTGCCGTGGCCATCAGCACGAGCGGCAAATCGCCCAATATTACCAAGGCGCTGGAAGCCGCTGCGAAGCTCGGGATCGTTACAATCCTCCTAACCGGCGGAGACGGGGGGACCGCCCTCGATATGGCGACCCACGCCTTTGTCGTCCCGTCGAATAATACGCCGAGGATCCAGGAAGTTCACATCGCCCTGGGTCATGTCCTGTGCGAGCTGGTGGACAATAAGCTCTTTCCGGGTGCCGACGCATGACCAAACGCGATAGTATGCCGCTGGATTTGACCAAGGTAAGGACCTATTCCCTGGCCCAGCGAACGAGCAAGGTAACGGTCGCCGATTTTGCCCACGCTCCGGTAGGCGGGCTGACGGTCCGGGAGTTTCTCAATGGGCTGGGGGGGCTGCTTGCCGCCGCCGACCTCAGGGAGGTGATCGGGGCGGTCGTCCGGGCCGTGCAAACCGAACGCCCGGTGATGGTCGCGATGGGCGCCCATGTGATCAAGGTTGGTCTCTCGCCGCTGATCATCGATCTCATGGAGCGACGGATAATCAGCCTGGTGGCGCTCAACGGTGCGGGAATCATCCACGACTTTGAGCTGGCGTATGCCGGATTCACCTCGGAGGACGTTGACGCGGTGCTGCCGGGCGGAGAGTTCGGAATGGCCCGGGAAACATCCCAGTCTCTCAATAAGGCAATTAACCGGGGGGCACATAAGGGGGAGGGCATCGGGCGTGCGGTCGGTATGATGATCGAGCAGGAGAAGCTCCCTTATCGGCAGCACAGCATCCTTGCGGCGGGCGCGCGTCTCGGTATCCCGGTGACGGTGCACGTAGCCCTCGGCACCGATATCATTCATATGCATCCGGACGCGTCCGGGGAGGCTATCGGCAAGGGATCACTTGCCGATTTTCATACGTTTGCCTCGGCGGTGGCCGGCCTTTCGGGCGGCGTCTATTTTAATATCGGATCGGCGGTGATCCTGCCCGAGGTCTTCCTCAAGGCGATCTCGCTGGCCCGCAACGTCGGCGCTTCAGTCGAGGGTTTCACAGCAGTCAATATGGACTTTATACGGCATTACCGTCCCCAGACAAACGTTGTCGGACGTCCCACGGCCGGTACGGGCAGGGGGATTACGCTCGTCGGCCATCACGAGATCATGGTGCCGCTGGTCTGCGCCGGGATCATCGACGCGCTCGACGCCCCGGCCGATTGAAGCCCGATACCGAATAAGAAACCGGGGATAAAAGGCGGGTGTCCAAATACTCTGCCGTTTATTTGCCGATATGAGTGACGGCGTATTGACCAAAGAAGAAATCTGGGGTATACTTGATCACATTAGGCGTGCGTGTGACGTGCGTATTTGAGAGGAACGATATCGGGGGGGTCATGGCAAACAAAAAAAGGGTGCTCATTGTCGATGACAACCACTTTTTCCGCGAGGTCATGACCAATGAGTTCAACGAGGCGGGCTTTGATGTTTTGACTGCCGAAGACGGTGAAGAAGGTCTTCAGAAATTCGAGCGGTCGCACCCCGATGTGGTCATCGTAGACAAGATCATGCCGAAGATGGGCGGCACGCGGTTCATGAAACGGGCCCAGGAACACGATTTTTCCAAGGATGTCCTATTCGTTACCGTCAGTTCCATGATTGCGGAGCCGCCACACGAGCATCATCACGATGTCCTCGGCTCAAAGGTACATATTCCCAAGACCACCAAACCCGTCGATATAGTGATCCTTGTGGAGCAGCTCCTCTCGAGAAAAGCAGCAAAATAATCGATTTCGTTCTTTCGGTATCATTCGTGCCGCCCAAAGAGGGCGGTTTTTTACTTGGACGGCGGCGCCAGAAACCCTGGTGAGACGCCTGACGCGGGGAAAGGCCGGATGGGTCTATTCGGGATGTTTCTTGAGCTTACGGGCCGCAGGTGCCTGGTCGTCGGCGGCGGGGCCGTGGGCACCCGGAAGGTGCAGGCGTTGCTGGAGGCCGGCGGGAACGTTACGGTAGTATCCCCGGAGGTGACCCCCGAATTGGGGCGGCTCATCGATGAAGGAAGGGCTGCCTATATCAGGGGACGGTTTTCGCCGGAGCATCTGGCGGAGATACTCGTGTGCATATCGGCGATGGACGAGCGCGCCGGAAACGAGGAGGTTGCCGAGAACTGCCGAAAACGGGGGGTACTCGTTAACGTCGTGGACGATCCGTCGCTTTCCGATTTCTTCTTCCCGTCGGTAATCCGCAGGGGAGACCTGGTTATCGCCATCTCATCGGGCGGCGTCGCGCCGTCGATGGTGAAGCGAATACGTCAGGACCTGGAGGCGAGCTACGGCCCGGAATATGAGGCGGTCTTGCTCGTTCTGGGGCGGCTGAGACAACGGCTCAGGGGAGCCGGACTTACCGGGGAGGCGCTTGCCGGCGTCATGGAGCGGGCGGCGGCGCTTCCACTGGCCGAGATGATATCGGAGGGACCGAACAGCGGGATCGTCCGGGTGATACGGCAGGTCCTTGACGAGGGTGGGGTGGGTGCAGACGTCGATCTTAGCGGCCTGTGCGATCCCGAATAGAAATGCTAAATAAACGAAACATGACGCTGTTTGTTGTCGGGATGAGCCATAAATCGGCGCCGGTGGATGTCCGTGAGAGGATGGGTATCGGCAACGGGTCGATCGAAAAATTCCTGCAGGGGCTGGTAAGCTCACCCGATATCGACGAGTGCCTGGTGCTTTCCACGTGTAACCGTGTGGAGATACTGGGGCTGTCGCCCGACGTGTCGGCGGCGGTGACGTACGCTATCTCGTATCTGGGCTCTTTTCACGGCAGAGATCCATCCGCGATGAAGGACTACTTTTATATACGAGAGGATCGAGACGCCGTCCGTCACGTCCTGCGGGTCAGCTCATCGCTCGATTCAATGGTGGTCGGCGAGCCGCAAATACTGGGCCAGGTCAAAGACTCCTACCGGGCGGCGACGGCCTCGGATACCTCCGGGCCGGTTCTCAACCGGCTGCTGCACCGCGCCTTTTTTACGGCCAAGCGGGTCAAGAATGAGACCGCTATCGCCTCCCGCCCCGTTTCCGTCAGTTCGGCGGCGCTCTGGCTCTGCGAGGAATCGCTCGGCGGCCCTTCGGGGAGAAGCGTCCTCATGGTCGGCGCGGGAGAGATGGGAGAGGAAACGCTTAAGCAGCTTGCCTGTTGCCAGCCCGGGGAGATACATATCGCCAACAGGACGCGGGAGAAGGCTCAAGCCCTTTGTGAACGGTTCGTGGGCACGTACGTTGCCTGGGAGAACCTGGCCGAGGCCGTCGGTTCGGCCGATATCGTCATCACCTGTACCGGATCGGCGCAACCCATCATTACGGCGCCGATGGTCACGCGGGCGCTGAAGGGCCGCAACGGAAGGCCGCTTGCTATTATTGATATCGCGGTTCCGCGGGACGTTGAGCAGGCGGTCGGGGATATCGCCGGGGTATCGCTCTATAACATAGACAACCTTAACGAAGTGGTGAAACGCAACATCTCAGAGCGTGAATCGGACGCAGTACGTTCGGAGCGAATCGTTGATGAGGAGACGGATAAATTCATGGGCTGGCTTGATTCGCTGGACCTGGTGCCGACGATCGTGCTGTTGAGGCGGAAGTTGAAGCTGATCGGTGACGAGGAGGTCAACAAGACCCTCGCCTCGTGGGAGAGGCCTACCGAGGAGGAGATCCGACGGGTGCGGTTCCTTGCCGAATCGATTATAAACAAGGTCCTGCACGATCCCACCATGTACCTGAAACACGACGCCCAGGCGGCGGGGTCGTCAACCGTTGAATTAATCCGGGACCTGTTTGCCCTCGACGGGGAGGATGCCGATGATCACAATCGGGACGAGGGGTAGCCCTCTTGCCCTCGTCCAGGCCCGGGCCGTGGCCGATATGCTTACGGCCGGGCGGTCCGGGCGCCGATGCGAGATCGTGACGATCACAACGCAGGGCGACCGGATAACGAAGACCGCCCTCTGGGAGATCGGGGGCAAAGGCCTCTTCGTCAAGGAAATCGAAACGGCGCTTCTGGAACGGCGTATCGATCTGGCGGTGCACAGCATGAAGGATATGCCCCAGGAAATCCCGGACGGTCTTACCATTGGGGCGGTGCCTGCGCGGGAGGACGTACGGGACGTGCTGGTTACCCGGGGCCCGACCGAAGGGATCGCTCAAATCCCGACAGGCCTCGTCATCGGGACGTCGAGCCTCAGGAGGAGGGCCCAGATACTCAGGGTCAGGCCCGACCTGGCGGTGTCGCCGCTGAGAGGAAACGTCGGGACGCGCCTCAGGAAGCTTTCCGACAACGAATACGGCGGCGTAATCCTGGCGGCCGCCGGGATGCGCCGCCTGGGTATTGAGGCCGAGCACGTCCTTCCCCTGGCGCCGGAAGACTTTGTCCCGGCGGCGGGGCAGGGGGCGCTGGCGCTGGAGGTGAGATGCGGAGAGGAAGGGCTTGTATCGCATCTCGACGACAAGGATACGCATCGCGCGGTCTTTTCTGAGCGCGCCTTTGTGGAACGCCTTGGGGCCTCCTGCCGCTCGGCGGTTGGTGCCTGGGCACGCGGAGAGGGTGAACGGCTCACACTCACCGGAAGAGTCCTTACCGCGGACGGGGACCGGGTTATAGAGGGAGAGCGGACGGGAAACGCCCGGGACGCTTATGAAATTGGGCAGGCCCTTGCCGATGAATTCCTGAGCCGGGGCGCGCGCGCCTTCCTTGAGGAAGAGTAGATGACTCGCTCGAACGATGTGGGAACAGGGACCGTCTATCTCGTCGGCGCGGGGCCGGGAGACCCCGGTCTCGTGACGCTGAAGGCCGTGCGGGCGATGGCCGAGGCCGAGGTGGTGATCTACGACCATCTCGTGGACGAGGCTATCCTTGCCCATGTGCCCCGGGGTGCGCGGATGGTCTACGCCGGGAAAGAGGGGGGGCGCCACACGCTGTCGCAAGACGAAATAAACCGGCTGATTGTGGCCCATGCGAAAGAAGGCAGGCGGGTCGTTCGCCTGAAGGGGGGCGATCCCTTCATCTTCGGCCGGGGAGGAGAAGAGGCGCTCGTGCTGGCTGCCGAGGGGATCCCCTTTGAAATCGTCCCCGGTGTAACGTCGGCCTCCGCCGTCCCGGCCTACGCCGGTATCCCGGTCACCCATCGCGGGAGCGCCTCGATGGTCGTCTTTGTGACGGGCCATGAGGACCCGACGAAAGACGAGGACTCGGTCGATTGGGGGTATCTTGCCGGTTTTGCCGGGACGATCGTGGTGCTCATGGGGGTAAAGCGGATCGAGGAAAACGTCAACGCCCTGATAGCCAGAGGCAAATCCCCCGACACCCCGTCGGCCCTGATATCGCGTGGGACAACCCCCGCCCAGAAGAGCGTGAGGGCTCCGCTGTCGGGTATTGCAGCGGCGGCGCGGAAAAAGGGCATCACCGCGCCGGCGGTGCTCGTCGTCGGGGAAGTGGCCGACCTCATGGAGAGCCTCGGCTGGTTCGAGAGGCTGCCGCTGTTCGGCAAACGTATTGTTGTCACCCGGGCCGAGCACCAGGCCGCCGAATTGTCCGACCGCCTGAGGGCGCTCGGGGCGCTGCCGATTCAGCTGCCCGCTATCGCGATAGGCCCGCCGGCGGACGAGCAGGCCGCCGAGCAGGCGGTGTCGTCGGTTTCGTCGTACGATATTGTGGTATTCACGAGCCCCAACGGGGTGAACGCCTTCTTTGATAGCCTGGAACGGCGGGGACGCGACTGCCGGGCGCTGGGGGGCGTTACCGTGGCCGCGATGGGGCCGGGGACGGCGCTTACGCTCAAGGAGCACGGGATAGCGGCCGATATCGTCCCCGACCGGTTCATCGCAGAGGCACTGGCAGAGGCGCTCATTGCCCGGGGGATGTGGGGCAAAAACATCCTCCTGTTCCGGGCCCAGGAGGCAAGGGACGTGCTGCCCCGTCTCCTGACGGAGGCGGGGGCCGCCGTGGCCGACGTGGGCGCATACCTCACCACGGCCTCGGAAATATCCGACGAACAGTTTTCCCTGGCCTTTGACGGGGCCGACCTGGTCGTGTTTACGAGCGGGTCCACCGCGACCAACCTCGGGCTGATCGTGGACGAAAAAAGGAATAAGGGCTCGGTTGATTTCTCGAAAATAGCCATCCCCGCCGCGGTCTCGATCGGGCCGATCACCAGCCGGGCGGCCGAACTGGCCGGCTTTACGGTCGCGGCGGAGGCCACTGAGTACACTATTGAAGGCGTGGTAAACGCATTGGTCGATTACTATTCGGATAAGAAATGATTGGGATCTCAAAGCTCTATCTGGGTGCGGTGGAGGAAGCGGACGTCCTGCGCTACGGCGGGGAGTCGGGGCGGCTTCCGTCACACCTTCTGCAGTTTTCGCGGGACAAGAAACCGGTGGTCGTCTTTAATGCCACCCGGCGCTGCAACCTGAAGTGCATACACTGCTACAGCGAATCCGAGAACGTCGACTATGCCGGAGAGCTCACCACCGGGGAGGCCCGCGCCCTCATCGACGACCTGGCGCAATTCGGCGCTCCAGTTATCCTCTTTTCCGGCGGGGAGCCGCTGATGCGTCCCGACCTCGAGGATCTCATCGGCCATGCCGTGGGGCGCGGCATGCGGGCGGTCATCTCAACGAACGGCACCCTCATTACCGAGGACCGGGCGGCGCGGCTCAAGGACCTCGGCCTCTCGTACGTGGGAGTGAGCCTGGACGGGCTGGAGGCAACCCACGACTCGTTCCGCAAGGTAACGGGGGCATTCGGCAAGGCGATGGCCGGAGTCAGGAACTGCATGCAACAGGGAATAAAGGTGGGGCTCCGGTTTACGATCAACAGGCTTAACGTCGGTGAGATCGGCCCGATATTCGACCTGATGGAGGCCGAGCAGGTGCCCCGAATCTGCTTTTACCATCTGGTGGTGTCGGGGCGCGGGGCTGGTATTCGTCAGATGATGTTATCTCACGACGAGACCCGTGCCGCCGTGGACCTGATCATGGATAAGACCAAGGCGCTCTTTGCCCGGGGGTTCACGCCGGAGGTGCTCACGGTGGATAACCACGCCGACGGTCCCTATGTCTATCTGCGCCTGCTGCGGGAAGACCCCGAACGGGCGGCCGATGTGCTGCGGCTCTTGATGCTTAATCAGGGAAACTCGTCCGGCGTGGGGATTTCGTGCGTCAGTTTTGACGGCGAGATCTACGCCGATCAGTTCTGGAGGAGCCGATCGTTCGGGAACGTCAAGCGGCGGCCTTTTTCCGAGATATGGTCGGACGTTACCAACCCGCTGATGGCCCGTCTCAAACAGAAAAAGTTATACGTCACCGGCCGGTGCGCCGGGTGCCGGTGGCTTGACGTGTGTGCCGGGAACTTCCGGGCGCGGGCCGAGGCAATGACCGGGGATACCTGGGCATCGGACCCCGCCTGCTACCTGACCGACGAAGAGATCGGGCCGCCGGCCGGATCGCCATGAACCGCTTTGACGTCATCGTTATCGGGGCGGGACACGCCGGGATAGAGGCGGCGCTGGCCTCCGCACGGATGGGCGCCAGCACCCTTATCCTGACCGGAAATATCGAGACCATCGGCCAGATGTCGTGCAATCCCGCCGTGGGGGGGCTGGCCAAGGGACAGCTCGTCAAGGAGATAGACGCCCTCGGCGGGGAAATGGGACTTGCCACGGACGAGTCCGGTATCCAGTTTCGCACCCTCAATACAAACAAGGGGCCGGCCGTTCGCTCCTCCCGCGCCCAGGCAGACCGGGCGGGCTACCGCTCCTACATGAAGGCGGTCCTCGAAAACACCCCCCGGCTCTCAATCCGTCAGACGATGGCGCGGTCGCTTGTGGCCGAAGGCGGCCGCGTAGCGGGGGTGTTGACGGAGTACGGCGAGGAGTTCCTCGCGCCCGCCGTGGTGATCGCGACGGGGACCTTCCTCAAGGGGATGGTCAGGATCGGGCGCGTATCATTCGGCGCCGGGCGTCTGGGCGACCCGCCGTCCGATTTCCTCTCCGACTCGCTCAGAGACCTGGGCCTCGTGGTCGGGCGGTTTTCCACCGCCACCACCCCCCGGTTGGACGGCGCAACCATCGACTATTCCAAGACGACATCACAGCCCCTCCAGTGGCCGATTGTCCCTTTTTCGTTTCGGACCGGTTCCCTCGACCGTGACCAGCTCCCCTGTCACGTCACCTACACTAACGCCCATACCCATGAGGCAATCAGAAACTGTATCGATACCGACGCAGTGTCCGAAGGGTGGCTCAACCGAAAGGGGCCCCGTTATTGCCCCTCCATCGAGGAGAAGGTCCTCTTTTTCCCCGAGAGGATTCGCCACCAGGTATTCCTGGAGCCGGAAGGGTTTCACACCACCGAGGTCTACCCGAACGGGCTATTTACGACCCTTGGCATCGAACAGCAGATGAAGATCCTTGCGGCGATCCCCGGCCTCGAAGAGGCGCGGATGACGAGGCCCGCCTATTCCATAAAATACGACTACGTCCCGCCGACGCAGCTGAAGCCGACGCTGGAGACAAAACAGGTCACCGGGCTGTTCTTGGCAGGCCAGATCAACGGCACCTCCGGCTACGAGGAGGCGGCGGCCCAGGGGCTCGTGGCGGGGATCAATGCGGCGGGCTCCGTCCAGAAGCGGCCGCCGTTTGTCCTTACGCGCTCTGACGCCTACATCGGCGTACTGATCGACGACCTGGTTACCAAGGGCACCAACGAGCCCTACCGGATGTTCACGTCCCGGGCCGAATACCGCCTTGCGCTGCGCGAGGGAAACGCGATCTTCCGCCTGACCGCGCAGGGCAGGGAACTCGGGCTCATCGACGACGACGCCTGGAGGCTGTTCTGCGAGAAGAGGGAGGCGCTCGACCGGGGTCTCGGCATGATGGAGCAGCCGCTTTTCCCGACGAAGGCTACCAACGATCGGCTGGCGGAGCTGGGGGTATCGCCCATCATCAACAAGATGACCCACTCCGACCTGCTGCGGCGCCAGGGGGTAACCGCCCCGATCATCAGGGACATTGTTCCGGGGCTGCGGGATCTGCCGGACGATATCCTCGCGGAGATCGAGATCCAGACGAAGTACGAGGGGTATCTCTCACGACAGGACGACGAGATCCGGAAATTCAGGAAACTCGAGGGGCAGTCTATCCCGCAGGGCTTTCAATACCGGGGGCTTGCGGGGTTGTCGGCGGAAGCGGCGGAAAAGCTCGACGAGGCGCGTCCCCTCTCCGTTGGGCAGGCCTCACGGATACCGGGCGTTACGCCGGCGGCGGTCTCCATCCTCCTTATTCATCTCAAGAAGCGGCGGGCAGGTATTGCAGCAGACCAATGAGCGTTAGGAAATTCATTAAGAACGCTACGACCCTCGGCAGGCGGGCGATTTTCCTCTTATCAGTAAACCCGCGTCTTTTCGTGAAGAAGGTCATCGCAAAGACAAGGCTGATTCTGCCCGCACCGCGGCTGCCGGTATATCGGGTGATGGGGTGTGTGCGGTTCGAGTTCAACTGTCGTGACGACCGGGCAATCGAATGGATGTACCGGGGCGCCTATGAAATAGAGGTTGTCGACGTCCTGCACGAAGTGCTGGGGGCGGGAGACACCTTTATCGACGCGGGGGCGAACATCGGGTACATGTCATTTATCGCCGCGTCGATCGTCGGAAAAGAGGGGCACGTCCATGCGTTTGAGCCGGTGGCCGAATATTTTAAACGGCTCCGCGGGTTTGCCCGCCTGAATTCCGAATTCGATATCGTCGTCAATAATACGGCACTTGGCCAGACACCGGGCAGAGCCGAGATATCGGTGTCGGACTATGATAACATCGGATGGAATACGATGGTCCCGGGCCTCATGACCGATCGTATGCTGCGCGAAACGCGGGAGACGGTGGTTGAGCGCCTGGACGATTACATCGAAAAACGACGGCTCGGCCGTATATCCCTCATTAAAATTGACACCGAGGGTTACGAGCTACCCGTGTTGCTCGGGATAGAGCGCTACCTGACTCAGACCAGGGACCTTCCGTGGATAGTCTGCGAGCTAAACCCGCAGGCATACCCCCGTCTCGGAAGCAGCCTCGGGGAGCTTTCGGCCTATCTCCGCCGGTTCGGTTACCGAGCTTTTGATCTGATCGAGCGCCGCCGGCAGGTTGATATCACGAGGCTCACGGTCAATGCTAACGTTCTGCTGGTTCCCGGTTGGGCAGATCAAGGCCGGGACGACGGATAACGGGACGAGACCAACCGTACTACGCCCGCTATCCGAATGCCCCGCATACGGGGCGAGGTACCAACCTAAACCGCAGGATCGACCGTAAGGACGCCGTACGGGGGGTGGGGTGGCGCGAGACGATTTACGGCGTCCCTTTTATGGCCGGGGGAAGGCGCCGGGTGCCGCTACGGCCCTTTGCTCCAGAGGTAATGCGGGCCGCGGTGACGGGCCCAGGCATCCGGCCCGTGTTCCCGGATGAGCCTGAGGTTATTGATCGGCGTATCACCGTGGAAGCGCTGAAAGGGCAGCAGCAGCCCGCAGGTTTCAAACATACCGCATTCCCAGCAGCCGGCGTATCCCTTATCATGCGCGCATGCACGGATCGCGCAGTCCTTCTTACCGCCCCCCTCGGCGCAGGGGCCGGGGCACCTCAGCGAGGCTATCGCGGAGAGGTACTCCCGGAATCGTTCGTAACCGTTGAATATCTCGTTACTTTCGGCCTTCAGGGCGGCGTAGCGCCGAAAGTCAAGACGGTCCATCTCGCCGGCGAGACCCTGCACGGCCTCAAAGAGAGAGCTCCGGGAAGGGATGCAGTCCTCACAGTAGAGGCCGCAGTAGGCGGTGTAGCGTCGCTGGTCGGTCATTGGAAGTAATTACGGCTCACGATAGATAACCGTATGCTCCCCCTGCCGGTCGGTCCCTTGGTAGCCCTCCATCTCGCGGACGTTCTCCTCGATCACGGTTCCCGCCGGGAGTATCCCGGATCGTTCGAGGTAGTAGCGGGACATGAAGGGCTTTTTCGAAAGCCCCAGGTCTTTAATCGGCCCGGCGATCTTGTGGTCGCCGAGATCGAGAAACGAACTATCCGGGAAAAACGAATTTCTGGCCGTGCCGACCTGTGGAATGGTCGTCTGGATGAGCTTCTTGTCTTTCACCGAGAAGGTGGAGAGCGCCCGGTAGTCCTTCTTGACGAATCCGCAGCGCGCTACCCGGGCCGTCAGGATGCGTTTGCCCGCCTCGGACAGGTGACATTCCATATACTCCGGCGTGATAACGAATTTCATATCGGCCACGAACTTCGTGTATCCCCAGACACCCCGTCCCCCCTCACGGGCCGTGGTGTTGGTAACGGGCAGGTGCAGGACCACCATCCCGAACCGCGGATCGTAGCTCTCCCGGATCGCGGGGATCAGGTGGGGCGGTTTTTTGTCGCCGAACATCGCCGGCACGACAATCCCCACCTCGCCGTAGGGCCCGATGGTGGTGTCGATGTAGTTGAAACAGGCCACGCCGAGCAGGGCCTTCTTCCCGGTGAGGGTCACCGGGTGAAGCCGGTCCGAGGGGAGGAGGGCTTCTACCTTCTGGGTGTCGGCGGTGTAGAAGAGCGCGAACGCGTCGTCACGGAAATAGAGGATGGGAAGGTCAAATTTCACCCCCCCGGCCTTTGTCGATTTGCCGGGCCTGGTGCCCGCGAAAAAGGATTTCATTGTGCATATCCCATGAATGTGTGATGTTTAATAACTCGCCCTCCGGCGCTGCGCCGGATCGGGATAATCCATAACCGGTGGCTTACGCACCCCCGGTTCCGACCTCGATCTCCCTGAGGTCCATCTTTTTAAGCCTGTCCACCGTCTCGGGCGGGAGGTTAGTCTGCCCCTTGTCGAGAGAGTCCTTGAGCTGGATGAGCTTTTTTACGGCCATGTTATAGTTTTCTTTATAGAGTCTTTCGGTCGGTTTAAGTTCCACCGCCTTCTTGAAGTTGTCGAGCGCCTTGAAGTAGTCGCCCTTCCAGTTCAGATAAAGTGCGCCGAGGTTATTGTAGGCCCTGGCGATACCGCGATCCTTATCAATAGCCATGATGTACTGGCTTATCGCCTTATCCCACTGCTTAAGCCCTTCGTACGCCTGGCCGAGGTTGTAGTAGTTCCAGCCGTTGTTCGGGTCATTGGCGATCTCGGCTTTATAGGACTCGATGGCCGCCTCATACTCTCCCCTGGTCCATAGAATATACCCGATGGAATAGTTTACGTATTTCATCTTCGGGTCCAGCTCTTTTGCCTTCGCAAGTTCCGCGTATGCCGTGTCAAACCCGGTGTTTTCCTTGTCAGATTCGGCATATAGGTAGGCAACGCCAAGCAGGTAATGTGCGGAAGCATCCGTTGGACTCGCCTTTACCAGCCCTTCGTACTTTTCTATTACGGACGGCAACGTACCTTCGGAACGCGCCTTTCCGATCTCGACCACCCTGGCCTTGAGCGGGTCTTCCGCGGACAGAGCCGCCGATGCCGCCAAGGTAAGCGATATGAGGGTTATCCAGACGAGGAGTCTCTTCATGATTATATAATCCTTTCAAATCTAAGCTTTTTAGAATTGTATCAGACGGGCGCCGGATGTTCAAGCCCAATCGCCGTTTCTTTTTCTTTGACCGTGTTTTCAAATGATACTATACTGGCCGATATACCACAGGGAGGCGATGATGTTTCGAACGAAGCTTTGTGAGCTATTAGGCATCCAGTATCCGATCATCCAGGGCGGTATGGTCTGGATCTGCATGCATGAGCTTGCCGCCGCGGTTTCCGAAGCCGGGGGGCTCGGCGTACTGGCGGGGGGGAGCATGACTGTCGAGGAGCTGGCGGAGGAGATCACGTTGACGAAGGCCGCCACGAAAAAGCCCTTCGGGGTCAATATACCGCTGTTGAGGCCGGATGCGGAGGCGCTCATCGACGCGACCATCGCGGGCGGGGCGGCCGCCGTCGTAAGCTCGGCGGGCAATCCTAAACGCTTCACGCAGAAGATACACGATGCCGGGCTGAAGGTCGTTCACGTCTCGCCGAACGTGGGGCTTGCCGCCAAGGCCGAGACCGCGGGGGTGGACGCGATCGTCGGCGAGGGGATCGAGGCCGGCGGCCACGACGGGTTTGACGAGATCACCACGATGGCGCTGATACCCCAACTCGTCAAGTGGGTCCAGGTGCCGGTCATCGCCGCGGGCGGGATAGCCGATGCCCGGGGATTTGTTGCGGCGCTGGCCCTGGGGGCGCAGGGGGTGCAGATGGGGACGCGGTTCGCGGCCACCTTTGAGGCGCGCGCCCATCGGAACTTCAAGGAGGCGATCCTCGGGGTAGGCGACACCGGGACGATCGTTTCGGCGCGGACTCTCGGGCCGACCCGGGCCATCAAGAATAAGCTGACCGAACGGATCGCCGAGGCCGAGCGGGCCGGTGTTTCCAAGGAAGAGCTGTATGACCTCATCGGCGAGGGACGCTCGCGGATGGCTTCCGTGGACGGCGATGTAGTGGAGGGGACGGTCTATTGCGGCCAGATCGGGGGGGTGATCACCGAGCTGATGCACGCAGGCGACGTGGTCCGACAGACCATCGAGGAGGCGGAGCGGCTGGTCGGTGAGCTTTCGGCCTCGGCCAAATTGTAGGGAACTCCGGCAACAACGGTGCCTGGGGCGGGAACGTAAGGGAATGTACCATACGCATTGAGGGGGCGACCGATGGATGCGCTTGAGGCCATCCTGTCCAGGCGGAGCGTCAGGAAATACAGGAAAGACCCGGTCGATGAAAAGTCGATAAAAACGCTGCTGACGGCGGCCATGAGCGCGCCGTCGGCGCGCAATCAGCAGCCGTGGCGGTTCGTGGTAATAACCGACCGGCCGACGCTTGTCGCGCTGACCGCTGTCCATCCCTACGCCGGCCCGCTGAAGGAGGCCGCCTGCGCCGTTCTGATCTGCGGCGATACCGAGGATCTGCCATCGGAGGGCTTCTGGGAGCAGGACTGCGCCGCGGCCACCGAAAACCTCCTGGTGGCGGCCACGGCCCTCGGCCTGGGGACGGTGTGGCTTGGCTGCCACCCACGGGAGGATCGGGTCAGGGGAATTCAGAAGTTGTTGGGCATCCCGAAGACGGTCGTCCCGCTATCGCTGGTTGCCGTCGGCCACCCCGACGAGGCAAAACCGAAAGTGGACAGGTACGACGAACGGAAGGTGCACTACAACCGGTGGTAATGTCCCGCCGATGTTCGGCGATTCACGCTATCGGTCAGCAAAGCCGACCGACATACCCAAAACAGGCGATCGTTGCTCTCTCACATCTTCTTTGTATTAACGGGCTATAGCCTGATACGAATTTCTGCAAGAGAGTTAACCACAAAGGCACAAAGTCACGAAGGTCGCAACAAAGGCCTCGTACCTTTGTGCCTTCGTGTCTTTGTGGTGAAAATATTCCTTGCGAATCGCTATGTCCCGCTAACGACGCGGAGAAAAGAAATAAAGCGAAAGGATCGTCGCCGAAACTGTGGGCGTGGAAGATATGAGAGAAATATTAAAGAAATTGGCCGCACTATGGTTTCGCGTATGTATTACGGTGCTCGCGACGGAAGGAACGGGATAGGAGGGGACACAGCAGGTATCTATTTGTCTTGACAATCAATCAATCGTTTGATAGATTATATCGGCATGGAACTTTGCCTTTGACATTTCCGGTTCGTATGATACCATCACATAACAGGAGTGAGATCAGCATGAAGATTAAATCCCTGATCCTTTCGGCGGCGGCGGCCGCCCTGGTTGCCGTCCTGATCGGGCTACCGACGGTAGCGCTGGCGCTGACCGGGACCGAGATCATGACAAAGGTCCACGATCGGGAAAACGGCACGTCCTCGATCATCGAGAGCACGATGATCCTCATCAACGATAAGGGACAGACCAAAGAGCGGACAGTGCGGGCCGTCCGAAAGGAATACGGCGACCTCAGTAAATCGATGATCCGTTTTCTGGCGCCGGCCGACGTCAAGGGGACGGGATTCCTGATCTGGGAAAACACCGAAAGGGACGACGACCAGTTCCTGTACCTCCCGGCCCTCAAGCAGGACCCCCGCAGGATTGCCTCCTCTGAAAAGGGCTCCCGCTTCATGGGTACCGAGTTCACCTATGAAGATCTCGAAAGCCGCGGGGTGGATGAAGACGACCACAAACTCCTGAGAGAGGAAAAGCTCGACGGCAAGCAGGTATACGTCGTGGAGAGCGTCCCGAAAAAGGCCTCCGATTCCCAATATAAAAAGGTCGTCTCCTGGGTTCGCCCCGATAACTGGCTTCCCGTCAAGGTAGAATTCTACGACAAGAACGGCGTGCTGCTGAAGGTCCTCACCGTGAACAAGATCGAACAGGCCCAGGGTATCTGGACGACCATGGACAGCACCATGAACAACGTCCAGGACAAGAAGAAGACCCAGCTGATTATCAACAAGGTTCAGTATAACGCCGATATCCCGGACGAGTATTTTACCGAGCGCTACCTCAAGAGGGACTAGGGTGACAGGACGATTGAGCGAGACCGGCATGCGATGGGTGCCGGTCTTTTTTTTCATCTGGCTTTTCGCCGCCGCTTCCCCGGCCGCGGCGGGCGACAATCCCGCCGGGACGGCCGATCCCTTTTCCTGCCCGGTCCACTACGATGATTCGAGGACCCGGATTGAGCTGATACGCGCCGAGTATGTGCGGCTGTCTGCCGATATCGACCGGGAGATCGATCGGATTAAGGGGCTGATAGTTGCGGCCGGCGATCCGGCCGTCCGTGAGGAACTCGTCGGGACACTTTCCGATCTCGAGCGCCGGCGGGCCGACGGGCTTTCCCGGGCCCTTACGGCGGTCGGCGATATACGGGTCGAGGATACCCGGCGGCACATCTCGGACACGATCGCCTTGCCCCCGCCGACGTATATGGCCCCCGATCGGTTGCTCGCCGGCACGTCGGTCTCCGATATCTTCGGTCCGGAGGTCGACCTGGCGGGCTACCTCAAGATCCGGCTTTCGGGGGATATCTCGCGGGACAACGAATACGAGAATCTCTTCGAGGCCGAGCCGAAGGTCTTTTTCTCCGTCAAGTACCCCGTCAACGATTCGCTCCTGGTTTTCGTCTCCGCCTCCGGAAAGTATGATTATTACACCGGCGGTGACACCCGCTACGACCACGAAATCGCGCTTCACGAGGCCTACGTTGATATCTTCTTCGACACGCTCGACGTGAGGGTGGGAAATCAGATCATCTCATGGGGAAGGACCGACTTCATCAACCCGACGGACGTCATCAATCCGCTGGACCTTACCAATATGCTGACCGGGGAGACGGCCGAGCGGAAGGTCCCCACCTTTGCCGTTAAGCTTGACTATTACCACGGCAACACCACGGCGGAGCTGGTAGTGGCGCCTTTTTTCCAGGAATACAAATACGACCTGGTCGGTTCGGACTGGGCGATCTTTCACTACGGCCTCTTTTCCGAATACGTCGGAGGCGCGTTCCCCTGGGCGGACCGCCTGGACGACGAGTCGCAGAAGCTGATCAACCGGTCGAGTCTTACCTTTTCGCTGCCCAACCAGCCCGCCGACAGCCCCGAGAATATCCAGGGAGGGATTCGGATTTCATCGAAGTACCGCGGGTGGGATTTCTCTCTGTCATACCTCAACGTCTTTGACCGGCTGCCGACCGTCACGATCTCCGAAGCGCTGAGAAATGCGATCGAGACTGGCACCGTGGTCGGCTATCTCGCCAGCCTCACGGCCGAAGAGATGGCCGGCACCGTCTCACTCGACTATCACCGGTATCACATGATCGGGTTTGATTTTGCCACGACCTGGGGCAGCTACGGAATCCGGGGGGGAGGGGGGGGTATTCCTCGATCGATACACCTATACCGATGAATTGGAGGCGGCCAGGAACAACTACCTCTTCTACGTGGTAGGGGTGGACCGGTTATTTAAGGGAGACTTTTACGTCAACGCCCAGTTTATCCAGAAGATCATCTTCGATTACGGCCGCGAGTACCTCGAGGACGAGTTCCAGAGCGGGGTAAGCCTCTATACCTACAAGGAATTCGAGCTCTTCAATAGGAAGATCGTCCCGGAGGTCAGGGCGCTCTACGAGATCAACGGGAACGGCTTCTTTATAACGCCCAAGGTTACGTATAAATGGTCGGATACCCTTGAAATTTCCTTAGGAATGAATATATTCGAGGGAGACCGGGACACGATCTTCGGCTATTTTACCGACAATGACCAGGTCTTTTTCGAGGCAAAGTATATCTTCTAAGACGGTACCCGGGGTAAAGGCGAAAACGAAATCCCCGCGGGGTTGCTTTTTCGTGGCATGATACAGGAATAAAAATGACGCAAGACATCAACCTTCTGGTGGCGCTGTGGGGTGGGATCATCAGCTTTGCCTCGCCCTGCGTCCTGCCGCTGTTACCCAGCTACCTGACCTTTATTACCGGGATATCCTTCGAAGAGCTGAGAGAGGACGACCGGCGGGGGATCAGGAAGGCGACGATACTCCACTCCCTGGCGTTTATCGCGGGATTTACCGTCGTCTTCGTGGCGATGGGGGCGCTCTTCGGGCTCCTGGGAGAGACCCTTTTCGAGTTCCGGGACATCATCCGGCGCGTCGGGGCCGTATTGATCATCCTCTTCGGCGTCTACATCACGGGATTGATTCGCATCCCCTTCTTCGACATGGAAAAGAAGATGCACCTGCGCGATAAACCGGCGGGCTATCTGGGCTCCTCTCTCGTGGGGATCACCTTTGCGGCGGGGTGGTCTCCCTGCCTGGGGCCCATCGTGGGCTCGATCCTGGGCCTGGCGATGATTGGCTCGTCGATGAACGCGGGATACGGGGTACTGCTCCTTCTTGTCTATTCGATCGGGCTGGGGATTCCGTTCTTCCTCTCGTCGCTTGCGTTCAACTCCTTCCTCACCCTGTTCAATCGGTTCAAACGCTTCATCCCCGTGGTCAATATCGTCAGCGGGCTGATACTGATTGCCGTCGGCGTCTTCCTGCTGTTCTCTGATTTCGACGCCATTATGAACCTCCTTTACAGGATGGGCTTTGGATATGAGTAGAGAACCGAGAAAGAAAAAGCCGGAGGCCGAAACGGCCGCGGCGCCTTCGCCGTCTGCGCCGAAGCCGACGCCGACGGGCTCCCCCGAGATCACCAACGATCAGAAGAACCTCGCCTTTATCTGCCACCTGTCCGGGTTTTTCTGGTTCGTGATCCCCGGCCTCAACATCGTCGTCCCCCTGATCGTGATGCTGGTCAAGGGGGGCGAGGATTCGTTCGTCTCCCACCACAGCCGGCAGGCCCTCATTTTCCAGGTCGTCATATCGGTAGTGATGCTCGTGCTATTGGCCGTCGGGGTCGTCCTCCTCATCGTGCTGATCGGGTTCCTCATCCTCGGGGTGCTCCTGATCGTGGCGGTCGTCGATATTATGTTTATCCTGATAGCAACGTTTGCCGCCGCCCGGGGCGAGCTGTATACCTATCCGCTGATGGGCGGGGTGTAAAACCAGCGCAGAAAACCGAAGGGCGGCATAATATGCCGCCCATTTCAAGTGGAAATCGGATCCGTTTCTGTTTTTTCTATCTACCAATGCACCGCGAAAACGCAGCTGTCATGGGGTGGTTTATAACTTCCCCTTCGTCGAGAGCACCCCTTTGATCCGGGGGTCTACCCTGACGGCGTCGGAAAGAGAGCGCGCGAAGCCCTTGAAACAGGCCTCGGCCATGTGGTGGGCGTTCTTGCCGTGGTGCAGCACGATATGGACGTTGGCCCGGGCATGCACCGAGAACGATTTGAAGAACTCCTCGAAGAGCTCAAGGTCGAACTCCCCGACCTTGTCGGCGCCGAACTCCACCTCGTAGACCAGGAAGGGCCTGCCCGAGAGATCCACCACGGCGGTGGCCAGGGCCTCGTCCATCGGCACCGTGGAGGTGCCGTAGCGCTTGATTCCCGCCTTGTCTCCCAGAGCCTTGTCCACCGCGTCGCCCAGGCAGATACCGATGTCCTCCACGGAGTGGTGCAGGTCGATCTCGCTGTCGCCCGTGGCATGAAGCGTCAGGTCAAAGAGGCCGTGCCTGGCAAAGAGCTCAAGCATGTGGTTGAGGAAGGGAGCGGGGCTTTCCACCCGATACGTCCCTTCGCCGTCAAGCTCGATTTTCAGCGTTATGTCGGTCTCGGCGGTCTTTCGCGTTACCTCTGCCGTTCTGGTCATGACATCCTCATAGGTTAAAGGTCATCGTACCGATCCTCTCGGGCGCGTCTATAGGGCTCCGTCTACGCCGTCGGGCGCCGGGAGGGGTCTCTTCTCTTTATATTTCTTTGACGAGGGTCTGTCAAGCCAAATACGAATCGAACCTTACGCGCTGGCGGGCAAGGATTTTTATTTATTTATGTTTTCACGTCATCTATACTATGCCGCATTAGATGAGTCCGTTAAGATCGGCGTACGACCTATCACAGAGAGGTATACCTATGACCCGGATCGATTATGCGACCTGCACCAGCTGCGGCCTCTGCGCAAGGGTATGCGGGGGCAGGATCATCAGAGAAGTCGATAGACGCTACGAAATCCATTCATACGAAGACTGGGAGTGCTTTGGCTGCGGCAACTGCATGGCGGTCTGCCCCTCCCGCTCGATAACGGCCGAGGGATTGAGCTACAGCATGTTTGCCCCGCTGGAAAAAAGGACTATCGGGTTTGACCCGCTCTACGCCGCGCTCCTCTCTCGGCGCTCGGTGCGCAACTACCGGAAAAAGCCGGTCCCCAAGGACGTCGTACAATCCGTAATCCGGGCCGCGGCCACCGCGCCCATGGGGGTTCCGCCGACGGCAGTGGAGGTCCTGGTGATCGACCGGAGGGCAGATATCGAGCGGCTGTTGGTGGACGTGAGAAAGCAGTACCGGGGGTTGCTCTTCATCATGGGTAATCCCGTCACGAGGTTTTTCATGCGGCTTGCGCAGGGAAAGGTGATGTACCACGCGTTGAGGACCCACGTGGTTCCGGCGGCGCGCCACGCGCTGGAGGAAAGCGAGAAGGACCGGGAGTATTTTACCTATGATGCCCCCGTCCTGATGGTCTTCCACGGCAACCGGTACAAGGTGGCCATCGAGCAGGACTGCTTCATTGCGGCCTCGTACGCGTCCATCGCCGCGCTGACCGTGGGGCTGGGCAGCTGCTTTTCAGGGATGATACCCCCGATTATCGACCGGGGCAGGAAGATCAAGGCGTCTCTCGGCATCCCGAAGGAAAGCGGGGTCTATGCCTGCCTGATGCTGGGGTACCCCGCGGTCGCGATCAAGCGGGCCATACCGCGAGATTTTAAGGGCGTCCGGTTCTCATCTGACTCCGCGAAGGGTCGGCGGTAGTCCCTTCCTCTCTTTGTGAATCATCGAACCGGCGTTCGCGCTACACAGAGCCGTTTTCTCACTATTTCGGTAATCTGTCGCGCCGCCTTTCCGTTATCCCCTGTGCGACTGTGCCGCGGCAAGCCCCACCTTCGGAAAGTCCGTGAATATCCCGTCCACCCCCAGCGCGAAGAGCCGCAGCATCTCATCGGTGTCGTTTATAGTCCAGACGTGCACCTGGACGCCGAGCCGTTTTGCCGCCGCTAGAAACCTCTTGTTGACCACCGTGATCCCCTGGGCAGACACGGGAACCTGAAGTGCGTCAAACGGGACCGCCCGGGGGAGGCAGGGACAGACGGCCGACTTGATCAGGAAGGAGAGCACCTCTTTGCGGGAGGCACTGGTGGGGATGTGGGGGGCTTCACGGCGCATGTAGGGGCCGGCGCCCGGCTGTTCGGAGGCCAGAAGCACCCGGTCCTCGGCCTTATACTTCTTGAGCATATCCAGGACGAGCCGTGCCGTGGCGGGCGTGCCGTCCTTTACCTCGATATTTGCCCGAGAGTCTTTGAACTTCTTCAGGAACTCCTCGAGGGTGGGTACGCGAAACCCCTTGCCGCGGAAGGGATGTGTCTTGCCCCCGTCGGGCGAAAAGGCCGCGCCGGCGTCGATCTTCTGCAGCTCGGGAAAAGTGAGGTCCTTGATCTCACGGGTGTCCCCGGCGGTCCGCCCCAGGTGAGGGTCGTGGGCCAGCACGAGGACGCCGTCTTTCGTGATCTGAACGTCCGTTTCGAGATAGGTCGCTCCCATCCGCACCGCCTCTTCGAACGCCGGGATCGTGTTTTCGGGCATCGTGCCGCTTGCCCCCCGGTGGGCAAAGACGATGGGGAGCTTCGTGCTAAAGAAGGGTCTCGTCTCTTTCGGGGTCATCGTCGTATTCCTTTTTCAGGTATATGAAAAACTCTTTGTTTCCTTTTGGGCCGACGAGCGGCGACTGGATAGTACCCTCAACCGAAAAGCCGATCTCGCGCGCAGCATTCGCGATACGCTCCACGGCCTGACGGTGTTTTTCGGGATCCTTCACCACCCCTCCCTTGCCCACGTCGCCTTTCCCAACCTCAAACTGGGGTTTGACCAGGGCGATCACGAATCCCCCGGCGCGAACGATCCCATACACGACCGGAAGCACCAGAGAAAGCGAGATAAACGATACGTCGATGACGGCGCCGTCTATGCCGCGGGCGAAGTCGGCCTTCCTGGCGTGCCGGATATTGGTGCGCTCCATGACGGTGACGCGCTCGTCGGTGCGCAGCCGCCAGTCGAACTGCCCGTACCCGACGTCCAGCGCGTAGACGCTGCCGGCTCCCGCCTTGAGGAGACAGTCGGTGAACCCGCCCGTAGAGGCGCCCACGTCGAGGATGACACGGCCGGAGACGTCCACGGCAAACGACGCGAGGGCCGCCTCAAGCTTCATTCCCCCCCGGCCGACGTACCGGCAGACGGGCGAGGTTACGATGATCTCGGCGTCATGATCAATCATGGCGCCCGCCTTATCGACGCGTGCACCCTCCACGAGGACCGCGCCCGCGAGGATTACGGCCCTGGCCTTCTGGCGGGTATCGATCAAACCCCGGCCGACAAGCGCGGCGTCCAGGCGTTCTTTATCTCTTGAGGTCGGCGTTTTCATGTAGCCGTGCGGGTTTGGCGGAAACCATACCGAGGGCGGCATTGACGATTCCGCGGGCAGAAAGATCGTAGGTATCCCGCAGGATTTCCTGCGGCCCGTGTTCGACGAACCGGTCGGGAATACCCAGCGATCTGACCGTTATACCCTGGGTAAGCGACTTTGAAATCTCCTCGATAACGGCGCCGCCGAAGCCGCCGGAGAGGATGCCCTCCTCGACGGTCAGGACCGCGCCCGTTTCGGCGGCGTAATGCAGTATGGTCTGGATATCCAGCGGCTTGACGAACCGCGCGTTAATGAGGGTGGTTTCGATTCCCATGCTGCTGAGCTGTTCGGAGGCTTCGATGGCGGGAGTTACCATTGAGCCGAGGGCTACGATAGTGATATCGCCGCCCTCCCGCAGTACCTCGGCCCGTCCAAACGGAAGCGGCTTCGGATTGGCGTCGAGTTTTACGCCCGTGCCCTGTCCCCGCGGGTAGCGGATTGCGGTCGGAAGCCGCAGCTCAACGGCGGTGACCAGCATCCGGGCGAGCTCGTTTTCGTCCTTGGGGGCCATAAACACGAGATTGGGGAGGCAGCGGAGATACGCGATGTCAAAGATGCCGTGGTGGGTGGGCCCGTCCTCCCCGACGATTCCTCCCCGGTCGATCGCGATGATCACCGGGAGGTTTTGGAGCGAGACGTCATGGAGCACCTGGTCATAGGCGCGCTGGAGGAACGTCGAGTAGATGGCGATAACTGGGGTAAACCCCTGTGTTGCCAGCCCCGCCGCAAACGTGACGGCGTGCTGCTCGGCTATCCCCACGTCGTAAAAGCGGTCGGGATATCGCTCCGCAAATGCCGCGAGCCCGGTTCCCTCGGACATGGCGGCCGTTATGGCCACGATCTTGTCGTTTTTAGTCGCCAGTTTGAGGAGGGATTTACTGAAGACCTGTGTATACGTCGGTATAGATGAAGCGGAGTTGACCGGTTTCCCGGTGGAAACGTCAAACGGACCGATGCCGTGAAACCGCGTCGGGTTCTTTTCGGCGGGCCTGTACCCCTTTCCCTTTGTCGTGAGGACGTGGACGATGATCGGGGAGTTGATGTTCTTTATGTTATTGAACGTCTCGACCAGCTGATCGATCCGATGGCCGTCTATGGGTCCGAAATACTGGAAGTTCATGGCCTCAAAGAGCATGCCGGGGGTGAAGAATCCCTTGAGGGCGTCCTCGGCCCGCTTTGCCACCTTGACCATTTCCTCACCGATCATGGGAAACGACCGCAGGAAAATCTCGATCTCCTTTTTCATCCGCAGGATGCTCTTGGTTGAAAGCTTGCGGGACAAAAAGGAAGATAGGGCACCGACGTTGGGGTCAATCGACATCTCGTTGTCGTTAAGGACGACGATGATATTCTTCTGGAGGTGCCCGGCCTGGTTGAGGGCCTCGAATGCCTGACCGCCGGTCATAGAACCGTCGCCGATGACGGCAACGACCTTCCCGCATTCCCCCAACAGGCACCGCGCGGTGGATATCCCGAGGGCCGCGGAGATTGACGTGGAGCTGTGGCCCGTGCCGAAGTTGTCGTAGCGGTTTTCCTCGATCTTCGGGAACCCGGAGATGCCGCCAAGTTTTCTGATAGTCGGGAAGGTATCTTTGCGGCCCGTGAGTATCTTGTGGGAATAGGCCTGATGGCCGACGTCCCAAACGATCTGATCCGTCTCGGGATCAAAGACGAAGTAGAGCGCGAGCGTCAGGTCGACGGTGCCGAGGCTCGATGCCAGATGCCCGCCCGTTTTGGAGATCGTATCTATGATGAGCCGTCTTACTTCTTCGGCAAGCTGCGGGAGCTCTTCGATGGAAAGCTTCTTGATATCCTGAGGATGATTGATCTGGTCAAGGAGGCGTGTCATGGTGTCTAAGCCTGTCGTTCGATAACCAGCCGCGCGATCGCCTGAAGCGGCCGGGCGCGGTCTCCGAAATCGTTAAGCGAGGAAAGCGCCCGATCGACCAGCTCTCTGGCGCGCTCTTTTGATTCTGCCAGCCCCAGGAGCGCCGGATACGTCGCCTTACCCCGGACGTGATCCTTTCCGGTCTCTTTTCCCATATTCCGCCTTGTCCCGGTCACGTCAAGGATATCGTCGGTGATCTGAAATGCGAGCCCGAGATGCTTGGCGTAATCGGTCAGCGATTTTACCTGGGGCTCGGTGCCGCCGCCGAGGATGCCCCCCGCCCTGACCGAGGCAACGATCAGGGCGCCGGTCTTGCGGATGTGGATAAACTCGAGGGAGGGCAGGTCTACCTCTTTACCTTCCGATTCGAGATCGGCCTGCTGCCCGCCGACCATTCCTTTATCGCCGGAGGCCTCGGCGATTTCGTGGATTACCCCGAGCAGCCGGGCACCGTCGGCGGAAAAGCGGGACGCATCAGAGAGAACCGAGAAGGCGGCGGTCAACAGACAGTCGCCGGCAAGGATCGCGGATGCCTCTCCGAATACCTTATGGCTGGTGGGGACGCCCCGCCTGAAATCATCGTCATCCATCGCCGGCAGGTCGTCATGAATGAGGGAGTACGTATGGATACACTCGATGGCGGCCCCGGCCGTGACGGCGTCATCCACGTTTCCACCTACGGCCTCGGCCGCGGCTATCGACAGGATCGGCCGGATTCGCTTTCCGCCGGCAAAGACGCTGTATCTCACGGCTTTTTTGAGGGTTGCCGATGCATCGTCGATTTCGTCGATGATCCTTTGTAAGGCATCGTCGACGAGCGCGCTTCTTGTGGCCAGGTAGTCGGAGAGGTTAAAGATACTCCCTCCTCATCGTAGCGGTGCGGTGATCATGCGCCGGTCCTTAATTCCTCATGATTGGCCGGGATTATGCCGGTATACGGCTGCCCGTCAGTATTGACCCGTCGGCTACGTGGGATCAAAGTCGCTGATAACGACCGACCCGTCCTCGGCCTGGGTCAGCATTTCCACCTTCTTTTCGGCCTCGTCCAATTTCCTGGTCAAGATGCCCACCAGGGCGATTCCCTCCTCGAATATCTTGAGGGACTCCTCAAGAGAAAGCTCACCCGTGTCCAGCCGCTGTACGATTCCCTCAAGCTTTTTGAGCCCGGAATCAAAATCCATGTTTTCGATGCCGCCCATTGCCGCCGGTCCTTACCCTCAGAATCGATTCATATCTTATTTCTATAATACTATTACTTCACCCATATAAAGTCAAGTAAAAGGCGTTCAGTCGACCCGTTTGCCCATGAGCTCGGCCGGGTTGACCCTGTTGTAGTTGAGCCGCGCGCCGAAGTGAAGGTGCGCCCCGGTGACCCGGCCGGTTGCGCCGACGAGGGCGACCATCTGTCCCCGCTTCACCGACTCCCCCCCGGTGACCAGGACATCGGAGAGGTGAAAATAAACCGTGTAGAGGCCCTGGCCGTGATCGATGAACAAGGATAGCCCCGAAAGATACCTGTCCATCACCAGGGCAACGTTGCCGTCATTAGCGGCGACGATCGGTGTCCCGGTTACGGCGGAAATGTCGATTCCCTCGTGGGAGTAGGGTGGCTGGCTATTGATGTAGCGCGTCAGCCCAAAGGCCGTGGTAATCTCACCGACGAGCGGCATCATGAAGGGTTCGGACCAGAGCCTGCGGGGCGATTCAGTGGCATAGAGCGCAGTAGAGATTTCGGCCTCGTGTTGGATACGCTTGAGCGTCGCGTCATCAAACGATACCCATTTTTCGTCCAGCGTTAATCGTTGGACGAAAAAATTTCCCTTGACGACCGCGATGCTCCGGGTCATCGTCTCGGTCGCACCGTTGCTCCTCTTGATGGTTACGGCCAGAGTCTTGACCTCGGGGGACGCGGCCAGGTCGACCCCCAGGAGCCCCACGAACGTACCGGGGACATCGGTTGGATTAAAATAAACGGCGCGTCGGGCAAAGAGGCCTTTTGCCGAGGCCACCGTATCGTCGCCGGAAAGAGCCACTATATAGACTCCGCCCTGGTAAACCCTGTCGGGAACATTGATGTTTACAGCCGCCGCCGGGGCGGTCCAAACAAAGAAGACAAAGAGGATCAACGCCGCCGAGACGAGACGTTCGGAGTTACGAGGTTTCATCGGTCTTTTTCCCTTTGATATCTGCGAAGAGAATTCCTTCGTGAAGCCTGATCCGCGCGGTGGCCCCGACGTCGATGTCCGATACGCTGCGGATGATTTTCCCGTCGACGGCCCGCTCGGTGATGGAATAGCCGCGTGACAATACCGCCTCGGGCGAGAGCCTCGTGAGGGCATGGGAGAGCGACGCCAGAGCCGATTTTCTATCGTACACGCGGGACGCGGCCGTCGATTTCAACCGGGAAGCGGCCATCGCAAATCGCAGGGCAAAGCGGTCGATGTCTTGTTTCGGGCTCCTGACCCGCGCGGCCAGGGCCGCCAGCCGTTCGCGGTGCCGCGCGACCCGGCTTGCAATCCGGGCGGCCATGCGTTGCTGGATGCCGTCCAGAGTCATATAGAGGTCGTCAAGCCGCGGGGTGACAAGCTCGGCGGCCGCGGTGGGGGTGGGTGCGCGGACATCGGCGACCAGATCGGCGACGGTAAAATCGATCTCATGACCGACGGCCGAAATCACCGGGACCTCGCAGGCAAAGACGGCATCCGCGACCGCCTCGGTATTGAATGCCCAGAGATCTTCCAGCGAGCCGCCCCCCCGTCCAACGATGACGACGTCGGCAAGCCGCATGCGGCCGACGATCTCTATGCCACGGGCGATCTCATATTCCGCCCCTTCTCCCTGCACCCTGACCGGGACGATGAGGATGCGGCTTCCGGGCATCCTGGTGAAAATGACTTTGAGGATGTCAAAAAGGGCGGCGCCGGTGGGGGAGGTCACAACGGCAATCCGGGCCGGCAGAAAGGGGAGCGTACGTTTGCGCTCGGCGGCAAAATAGCCCTTTTCGGACAGGCGCTTTTTGAGTTGCTCCAGGGCCAGCATCATCGCCCCGATGCCTACCGGCTCGATGTGATCGGCGATCAGCTGGTATTCTCCGCGGGCGGCGTATACACCGACGCGCCCCATAATGAGGACGTGCTGTCCATCGGCGGGACGCCATGACGGCTCGCCTGACGGACGGTCGATGTCGGAAAAAAGGGAATCGGCCGGCCTGTCGATCGATCGGGCAGGGATACCGGAAAACCCGAGGGATCGGGCCTGGTTCTTGAAAAGCACCACGCGGATCTGGGCCGTGTCATCCTTCAGGGTAAAATAGACGTGGCCGGATGAAGGCGTGGCCAGTCCCGATATCTCTCCCTGGACCCAGACGGCGGGGAACGCCTCGTCCAGCAGATCGGTTATCAGGCCGGTCAGCTCGCCGACGGTCAGAAACCTGCGGTTAGTAAAATCGTCCATGGGTGCGGTCCCTTATTGACTTATTGGCCCGGCGCGTGTATTTTTATACTTTAATCTAAATCGAAAACAACCTCAATAGGTTTTTTACCGATGCTGGTCCTGGGAATAGATACCTCGTGTGATGACACCTGCGCCGCAGTCCTCGGGGATGATTTCGAGATACTGAGCTCCATCGTCTCTTCACAAGATGAGATACACGGCCGGTTCGGAGGCGTGGTGCCGGAGCTGGCGTCGCGAAAACACGTCGAGAATATCATCCCCATCATTGACCACGCGCTGACCTCGGCCGGTGTAACGTTTTCCGATATCGACCTGATCGCCGTAACCAGGGGGCCGGGCCTGGTGGGTTCTCTGGTGGTGGGGGTTTCGGCCGCCAAGGCCATTTCCCTGGCCCGGTCGATCCCGCTGGTGGGAGTTAACCATCTCGAAGGCCACATCGCGTCGAGCTTCCTGGTGCCGGACCGTCCCGGATACCCGTTTGTGGCATTGGTGGTCTCCGGCGGACACACGAATCTCTACGTCGCAAACAGAGAGGGTGACTATATCCTGAGGGGGCAGACCGTCGACGATGCGGCAGGCGAGGCCTTCGACAAGGTGGCAAAGCTGCTGGGGCTCGGCTATCCGGGAGGGAGGGCTATCGAGTCGGCCGCGGCCGCAGTACGGGGGACGCCGGTTCACTTTACACGGCCGTTGTTAAAAAAGGGCCTGTATGACTTCTCGTTTTCGGGCTTAAAGACGGCGGTACGCACCGTTGTCGCCGCCGAGGCTTTTCTTGACGAGGCGCTTATCGGGAGGATAGCGGCCGGTTTTCAGGAGGCGG
Organism: uncultured delta proteobacterium; assembly: GCA_963735595.1. Taxonomy (GTDB): domain Bacteria; phylum Desulfobacterota; class Zymogenia; order Zymogenales; family Zymogenaceae; genus JAFGAS01. The sequence continues at coordinate 33,657 of CAVTLK010000001.1, forward strand.
TAGTGGACGTGCTGGTCAAGAAGACCCTCGATCTGGCAAAAAAGGAGTCCATACAGACAATTGTCGTTACCGGCGGCGTGGCGGCCAACTCGCGATTGAGAGCGGTCATGGCCGAGCGCGCCGGCGGCGTGAGAGTGCTGCTCCCCCCGAAGCACCTGTGCACGGACAATGCGGCGATGATCGCCGCGGCCGGAAGAATCAGGGCAGAGGAGGCCTCTCTGGATAACCTCTCCTTGAACGCGGTATCCCGATGGATGATCTAAGGTCCACCCCGTCCGATCCAAAACCGAAACGCGCATCCCTGAGAAAGCGAATCTACGACGGCCTGCCTTCCCGGGGGACGAGCCTCAGGCAGCAGATACGGACGCTTATCTTCTCTGACGATTCCCAGGGGCAAATCGCGCTCGGTGCCGCGATCGGGGTCTTCGTGGCGCTTTCGCCCTTCGTGGGGACGCAGACGATAACCGCCCTCGGGCTTTCCCTGATCTTCGGGGCGAGCCGGCTGGCGGCGCTTGTCGGGACGCTGCTCAACAATCCGGTAACCATGCCGCTTTTCTACCTGCTGGAGATGAAGCTCGGCTCGTATCTCCTCGGCTATCGCCTGGCCATGCCCGAGGGGATATGGGATAGTATGACGGAGCTGTTTTCCCTCGGCAGGAAGGCGTTTATTTCAATCATGGCGGGATTCGTGATAATCGGCCTGGTGTCGTCAATCGCCGCGTATATTCTCACGCTCGGGGCCGTCGGTTACCTGCGAAAAAGGCGGGAGGGGAAACAGGGGCAATGACCTCTCTCAGGGACACCCTCCAACGATCGGGGATCTTCCCCTACAAGGGACGGGGGCAGCACTTTCTCGTAAACGCCGCGGTAGCCCAAAAGATCGTTGCGCTTGCCGGGCTTACCCCCAACGATGTAGTAGTGGAGATTGGGCCGGGGACCGGGGCGCTGACGGCCGATCTCGTGCGGCAGGCCGGCCGGACCATCGCTATCGAGTCGGACAGGAAGCTTGCCTCCCTTATCAGGGAGACGATCGATTCGGACCGCCTCGAGGTGGTCTTCGGTGATGCCCTTCGGTACGACTTTCGCGCGCTCGGCGTATCGATCGGCGCGCGCTTTACGGTCGTGGCAAATCTCCCCTATAACATATCGACCCCGCTCATATTTCGGCTGCTGGACGCCCGCCAGGTTGTCAAGAGGATCGTTCTGATGCTCCAGAAAGAGGTGGCCCTTCGGCTGACTGCCCCGCCCGGCACGAAGGAGTATGGTGCGTTAACGATCACGGCATCGCTCTATTCCGATATTTCAATCGCGCTTACCGTCGGGAGTGGGAACTTTTACCCGAGGCCAAAGGTCGACTCGGCCGTCGTGGTCTTTGAAACCCGCACGAACCCGCGGGTCGACGTGGGAGACACCGGTATATTTCCGCAGGTCGTCAGGGCGGCCTTCACCAACCGGAGGAAGACACTCAGGAACGCCCTCAAGGCACTCCTCGGTCATGCCGCTTCCGAAGGGATGGGGGCGATTGAGCAGCAGGCGGGGATAGACCTGGGACGGAGGGGAGAGACCTGTTCGGTGGAGGAATTCGGCGCCCTGGCCCGGGCGGTTTCGACCGTCGTCCGGGGTACGGTTCAGAACGAGCGGTAGGACGGACCGAGACGGGTGAGATCAGATCTCTTTTTTAAGAATGATCACTTCCGTCGCAGGCCCGACGAGGCCCTTGAAGTCGGCGGCGTCCTTCTCGGTGCCGACGATCTCCCCCCAGTGCATGGGGACGACCCGTGAAAGCTTCATGGCGTTGACGGCTTCAGCTGCTTCGCGGCTTTCCATGGTGTAGGTCCCGCCGATCGGGACGAAGCCGACATCGGCTGTCAGGCCCTTCATCTCCGGGATGAAGTCGGTATCGCCGGCGTGGTAGAGGCGCACCCCGTCGATGGTAAGGATATACCCAAGCCAATCGTTCGCTTTCGGGTGGTACGTTTTCGTGAGATTATACGCGGGGACGGCCTCAATCGTCATCCCCATGAGCCGGGCGGACTCCCCGGGGCGCATCGTTACTACGGAGGCGGGATAGTCGGGCCTGGCGTCCGACGAGATAACGAGCGTCGTCTTTTCCCCGGCGACCTTGGCGATGTCTTCGGGAGAGAAATGATCCGAATGGGTGTGAGAGACCAGGATGAGGTCGGCTTTCCGTACACGGGTAACGCGGTAGGGATCAAAGCAGACCGTTCGTGAGCCGTACACGGCAAAAGAGGCGTGCCCGAGCCAATGAATCTTTTCCATGATATCGGCCATATCACTGTTCCTCCTTTTTTAACTATACCGCGGCGGGAGTATAGTGTCAAGTGCGCCCGATGCGGGGCATACGGGAATGACCGCAGCGGCCGTACGGATTTCGTGGCCGCGGAATGGGATCGGCGAGGGGAGTAGTTGAAGAATCTGAAGAAATTCATCGTAATTACGGTATGTTGCGTGATCGAACCCCGTTGGGGGGAAATAATAAAAGCTTGACAGTTTATAGCGATTATGATACTTTTTTCCATGTAATTATTACTTATGCAGGCACCTCCAGCGGTCTTTATGGGCGCGCCAGGGCGAACGAATCAAATCCCGACGGTATAGGGGCGATCCCCGGTGATTGGACGTGATCAAGGGCGAGAGGGCGAACAGAGCCTTATTACGGTCTTCTCGGTCGGGGAAATAAGGTTTGCGATCAACGTCGAGAACCTGTCAGAGATAATCCAGTTTACCGATATCATAATGGGCTCTGACAAGGGATGCGTGCTCGGAACGGTGGACCTGAGGGGTGTCAAAATACCCATCCTTGACATGGAAAAGTACTTTGGAGTAGAGGCGTCGCAGGATAGCCGCAGCCTCCGAAGCATGATCATACTCAAAAAGAACGTAGGCGACGAGCCCGGTATGATGGGTATGATCGTCGATCGTATCGAGGGTGTGCACCGGGAGAAAGAATTGACCTTCTACTCGTTTCCCGAGATTGCGCAGAACAATGATACGGCGGTTTATCAGGGCACGCTCTTGTTGGGACAGGAGCTTATCCTGTTCTTGAATACGCCGCGGTTAATGGAGCGGGCGTGGGCCGCCCGCTGATCCAATCGAATAAGCGGGTGAGCATTGAATGCCGCCGCGGCCGAAGGCAACGAGGCACGTATATTTTTTCTCGCTCAGGATAGGACTCCTAAACGGCGTGATTGAACGGCAATATTTCCTCTTCGCCCTTGAGAAAAGGACGTTTGGTGTTCCCATTGCCGACGTCGTTAAGGTTGTTTCTATCGAGAGGATTTATCGGATACCGTTGCTGTCCGCTTTCTTCTGGGGATTTATCATCCATGAAAAAAGGCCGGTCCCGTACATAAACCTGAAGAAGAGGATGAACATGGCCGGCCGAGCCGACAACGAAATCGGCGTTATTGTACGTGTCGGCTCCGAACCCATAGCGTTTTCAATAGACGGCAGCTACGAAGTCGTGGAGCTTGAGCGGGAACCGGAACCGATTCCGATGGAGTTTAAGGGGGTGATGAAGAACTTTTTCAGCGCCCGAGGCACTCACAATAACCGGAATTTCATTATACTCAATGTTCGCGCACTGGCCCCCGCATCATAGATAACCTTTATACGGTTAAATGCCATGCCAAAAAAGATCCTGCTCGCCGATGACAGCGTAACAATCCAGAAGGTCGTGAGTATCACCCTTGCCCATGAGGATTTCGATCTCACGATCGTTGATAACGGTTCGAAGGCCGTCTCCAAGGCTAAAGAAATCAAACCCGATGTAATCCTGCTGGATGTCGTTATGCCGGACAAAGACGGCTATCAGGTCTGCCAGGAGATCAAGGGGAACGCCGATCTCAAGAATACCCCGGTTATCCTTTTGACGGGCACATTTGAGCCCTTCGACGCGGACAGGGCCGCAGAGGTCGGTGCGGACGACTTTATCAAGAAACCGTTTGAATCTCACACCCTGATCAACAAGGTAAAGGAAATGGCGTCGCGTTCCGGGGTATCCCGCGGAAAACCGGTCGATATCAGCGGGGTTGACATTGATTTCGAGACTCCGATCGAGGCCGAATACGAAACAACGCCGGCAGCAAAAGAGACGCCCCGTGATGAAGGGGTGGCAACCGGGGACCTTGAGAGTGCCTGGGAGACGGAGACGGAAACGGAAAAGCCATCCGTAAAGCAACAGGAAGGCGATGATATCTGGTCGGTCGAGGAGTTTGAGGATATCGGCGGGACCGGGGGGGAAACAAAACCTCGGGAACGGGCAGCGCGGCCCGCGATTGCTTCGGAGACGGAAAGCCCGTCGCCGAGACCGTCGGAGCGAGAGCCAGTAAAGGAGGGACTTTCTCGAGAGGCGGCCGCCTCCGATGAGTTCTTCGTTAGAGAGGGTAAACCGCGCGATGTCAATGTCGAGGATTTCGAGCTGGGCGAAGAAATCAGCGAGGATGAGCTCGAAAAATTCCTCGAAGAAGAGACAACCGATGTGGAGATAGGCGCCGGGGAAGAGCCGGAGATTGGCAGCCCCGATGTTTCCGGTGCGGACGAAGAGATATTTATGTCCGGGGAGGGCGGACGTACGGCACGGCCCGGCCGACAGGCGTCCCGGCCGGCAGATGAGGAACTGTTTGTCGAGGATTTTGAGGGATCACCTCTCGACAGGGATGTTCGTAAGCAGACCGGTGACTTTCTTGTGGAGGACTCGGACGAAGAAGAGCCGATAGAGCTTGAATGGGAGGACGAGCCGCCTCCGAAAGCGCAGAAGGCCGCGGCCCCTGAAAAAGCCGCCGACGAGTTCGAAACGCTGATCCGCAGGACGGCGGAAGAAGAAATGGCGGATTTTCCTCGTGAGCAAGGCAGCGACTCCCGGTGCCGCACGCCGGCCTGCAACGAGGGAATTCGAGGTCGATTTAAGCTCGTTTGAAGAAGAACCCCGGCGGGGTGAGACAGGAAAGAGTCGGTCGGATTTGGGGACGTTCGACTTCGAGGAACTTTCGGAAGGAGACCCCAGTCGAAGGGGAAGGCCCCGGAGTGGAAACGGCCGCGGGAGAGTTCGCTGAACGGGCCGATAAAAAAGACATGTCCAAGGCCGTTGATAGGATTGCGCGGGAGCTCATCGAAAAGGTGGTCTGGGAAGTGGTGCCGGAATTGGCCGAGGAGCTTATTAAACAGGAAATAAAGCGTCTCAAAGGCGAGAAGTCATAGATATATCGTAATTACGAAAGCGCAGCCGTTTTTCGATTAGGGGATGAGCCATCCCCTCATTTTTTGTCGTTTCTTGATAATGGGGTCAGACAGCGTGGAAGACAAGGGCTACAATCCGGCGAATATCGAAGACAAGTGGTACGAATACTGGGAGCGGGAGGGTCTGTTCAGGGCCGATAATTCGTCAAACGCCCAGCCCTATTCAATCGTCATTCCCCCGCCGAACGTTACCGGATCACTCCATATGGGACATGCCCTGAACAATACCATGCAGGATATCCTCATCAGGATGAAACGGATGCAGGGTAAAAACACCCTCTGGATGCCCGGTACCGATCACGCCGGAATCGCCACCCAGAACGTGGTGGAAAAGGAGCTGGCCAAGGAGGGCAAGACCCGGCACGACCTGGGGCGGGAGGCCTTCGTCCAGCGGGTTTGGGAATGGCGGACTATGTACGGCGGCCTGATCATTAACCAGCTCAAGAAGCTCGGCGCCTCGTGTGACTGGAGCCGCGAACGTTTTACCATGGATGAGGGTCTTTCCCGGGCGGTCAAGCTGGTATTTGTAACCCTCTATAATGACGGGCTTATCTACCGGGGCGATTATATTATCAACTGGTGCCCGCGCTGCCATACGGCACTGGCCGACCTCGAGGTGGAACATGAGCAGCGGGGTGGGCACCTCTATCACGTCCGATACCCGATCGTCGGTGAGGGCGGGGCATATATCGTCGTGGCCACTACCCGACCCGAGACGATGTTCGGCGATACCGCCCTGGCGGTAAACCCCGGCGACAAGCGCTACGCCGGAATGACGAATAAAAAGGCGCTCCTGCCGATCCTGAAGCGGGAGATACCCATCATATTTGATACGTACGTCACCATGGAGTTCGGTACCGGGGCGCTCAAGATCACGCCCGCCCACGATTTGAACGACTTTCAGATCGGTAATACCCACGGTCTCGAACGGGTGGTCGTCATCGACGACGATGGCGTCATGAATGAACAAGCCGGACCCTACGCGGGGATGGATCGATGGGCCGCGCGCGATAAGGTCGTGGAAGACCTTAACACGGCCGGGTTACTTGAGAAAATAGAAGACTACCCCGTGTCGGTGGGGACCTGCTATCGGTGTCACACGGTTATCGAGCCGATCCTCAAGAAGCAATGGTTCGTGAAAGCCGATGTCCTGGCGAAAGAGGCAATCGAGGCCGTCAAGGACGGCAGGACGAGGATCGTGCCCAAGCAGTGGGAAAAGACCTACTTCGAATGGATGTATAATATCCGGGATTGGTGCGTCTCCCGCCAGATATGGTGGGGGCATCGGATTCCCGCCTGGTACTGTGACGACTGCGGGGCGGTTATCGTCTCGATGGATGCGCCGGCATCCTGCGGCGCCTGCAAGGGCACGGGTCTTACCCAGGAAACCGACGTGCTGGATACCTGGTTCTCGAGCGCCCTGTGGCCGTTTTCCACCCTCGGCTGGCCCGACGAGACCAAGGACCTCGCCGTCTACTACCCCACGTCGGTGCTGGTAACCGGGTTCGATATCCTTTTTTTCTGGGTCGCCCGGATGATGATGATGGGGCTCTACTTCAGAAAGGAAGTCCCGTTTCGGGACGTCTATATCCACGCGCTGGTGAGGGACGAGCAAGGGTCCAAGATGAGTAAGTCCAAGGGAAACGTCATCGATCCCCTGACAATCATCGACAAATACGGGGCGGATGCCTTCCGGTTCACGCTGGCGGCCTTTGCCGCCATGGGGCGGGACGTCAAACTCTCCGAGGGCCGGATCGAGGGATATCGGTTTTTCATCAATAAGCTCTGGAACGCTTCGCGGTTCGTCATGATGAACCTTGACGAGGGGTATACACCCGACTATGATTTTTCGGGCAGGGACCTAACGCTGGCCGACCGCTGGATTCTGAGCCGGCTGGAAACGGTGACGGGACGGGTGACCCAGGCGTTGGAAGAGTACGAGTTTAACAACGCGGCGGGCGCGCTCTACCAGTTCGCGTGGCACGAGTTCTGTGATTGGTACCTTGAGATAAGCAAGATATATCTTTCCTCGGACGACGCGGACGCCGCCAGACGGGTTAGAGATATCCTCGTCTACTGTCTGGATACGACGATGCGGCTGCTCCATCCGATCATCCCGTTTGTCACCGAGGAGCTCCACGCGAAGATTCCGGGAGCAGCGGGTAGTCTCGTGACAGGGCCGTTTCCGGTTAAGAACGATTCGCTGGTTTTTCCGGAGGCCGAGCGGGACTTCGAAAGCATTCAAATCCTCGTTACGGGGATCAGGAACATTCGGGGTGAGATGAACATTCACCCGAAAAAGAGGCTGACGGCGATCATATCGGCCAAAGACAAGGATCAGGCCGTCGTCCGGGAAAACGTCGAAGTATATAAAGACGCTGGCGGGTGTAGAGGAAGTCCAACTCGGCGAATCGATCTCACGGCCCGAGGCGTCGGCCACGGCCGTTTGCGGCCCCTTTACCGTCTATATTCCGCTTGCCGGTGTCATAGAATTCGATGAGGAGAGGAAACGGCTTTCCTCGGAGATAGAAAAGGTCAGTGAGGAGATCGACAAGGTCAATCGGAAACTCGGAAACGACGAATTCGTAAAAAAGGCGCCCGAAGAGGTCGTCTTAAAGGAGAAGGAGCGGATGGCGGTGCTCGTCTCCAAGAAAGAGCGGGTGGCCGAAAGTATCGACCGACTTGAGGACTATTTCAAAAAAGGCGGAAATTAAGGATATAGAGCACGTATTTCTCCCGACGAAGCGGCCCCAAGGGGAGGGTACTCTGTGCGGCGGGAACGAATTACGGGTCCACCGGGGGGAATTGAACGGATGCAGCTGACCCCGCACGTCATCGCACTGATCGACCTGGCGCTGACAGAAGACCTCGGCGGCGGCGACATCACGACTGACGCGACGATTCTCGACGGACTCTCGGTCCATTGCCGTGGTACGGGCCAAGGAAGACCTGATCCTGGCGGGACTGCCGGTATTTACGGCCGTCTTCAATCGCCTGGGGGCTCGCGTGACCTTTCGGACGAGAAGCGGGACGGAGACGCCGTTGCCAAAGGCGAGCCTTATCACGAGGGTCACCGGCCCCACCAAGACGCTCCTTTCGGGCGAGCGAACGGCCCTCAACTTCCTCATGCGTCTTTCTGGTATCGCTACGCTGACGAGCCAATGCGTCCAGCGGATCGCGGGGACAAAGACCGTGATCGTCGATACCCGCAAGACGACACCCGGCTGGCGCGCCCTCGAGAAATACGCGGTGCGCATGGGTGGGGGCAGAAACCACCGCTTCTCACTCTCCGACGGCGTACTGATCAAGGACAACCACATTACGGCGGCCGGCGGCATTACTAACGCCGTTACCCGGGCCAGGCGGCGGGCTCCCCACACGGCGCAGGATCGAGGTGGAGGTCAAGAACACCGCCGAGATCGATGAGGCCCTGGCGGCCGGGTGTTGATATACTCCTGTTGGATAACATGACACCCGAGCAGGCGGCATCGTCGGTATCCCTGGTTGCCGGCCGCGCGCCGGTCGAAGTCTCGGGGAATATGAGGCCCGATACGATCGGCGACTACGCCCGGATCGGTGTCGATTTTATCTCCATGGGATTTCTCACCCATTCGGCCCGATCGGTCGACATCAATATGAAAATAGAGACACCATGAGCGAGGACCTTTCCTACTTCATCAAGGGCATGCTCAAGACCAGGGTGATGGGTCGGGAGATCATCACGATCGACGAGACCGATTCTACGAACCGGGACGCGATGAAGCTGGCCAGAAGGGAGGGACATGAAGGGTGGGTCGTCGTCGCCCGGCACCAGCGCCGGGGCAAGGGGCGGCGGGGCAAGGAATGGTCTTCTCCCGGCGGCCAGAACCTCTATATGTCCGTTCTGCTGAGGCCCAGAATTTCACTGAGAAAGACCTCGTTTCTGACGCTGTTGGCGACCGTGGCGGTCGCCGAAACGCTGTCGGACTATATACCCAAGGGGGTCTTTATCAAGTGGCCCAACGACGTTATGGTCACGGGCAAGAAGATATCGGGTATTCTCCTGGAAATGGGAAAGGACGTCAACGGAGAGGACTTCCTCGTTCTTGGAGTCGGTATCAACGTAAACTGTACGAGATACGAGATCCCCGCCGGAGCTTTCCGAGATCGCAACGTCACTGTACCTTGAACTCGGCTACTCCGTTTCGGTGAAGGATGTCCTCTTTAAGCTTCTCAATCGACTGGACTACGGGTACAGCCTGTACACGTCGTCGGATTTCGATACGATCATCGAACGCTTTCGTGCTTTCGAGCAGACAACCGGAAGGCGTGTCTTGGTCGATGTTGCGGGCGTGCGTATGTCCGGTCACGCCGTCGGTATCGATGAGGACGGGTTTCTTCTCGTTCAGGACGACAACGGCAAGATATCGAAGGTTATTTCGGGCGATCTACAGTTTGAGTGAGGCTACATATGTTGTTGGTAGTTGACGTTGGTAATACCAACACCGTCATCGGGGTTTTTGACGGCGATGATCTCGTGAGTAACTGGCGAGTTGTTACGATGACGGAACGTACCTCCGACGAGTATGGAGTACTTATTCAGAGCCTCTACCATTCGTCGAAGATCAGTTCGCGGGACATCAAGGATATTATTGTATCATGCGTGGTGCCGCCCATGGTAGGGAATCATCGACGAGCTGTGCGAGAAGTATTTCGAAATTAAGCCGCTCTATGTGGAGCCGGGAATCAAGACGGGAATGCCGATCTTCTACGACAATCCCAAGGAAGTAGGCGCCGACCGGATCGTCAATGCCGTCGCAGCCTACAATCGGAAGAAAACCGCACATATCATTGTCGACTTCGGGACAGCCACAACGTTCGATTACGTAAATGAAAACGGTGAGTACTTGGGAGGCGTTATCGCCCCCGGGCTTATGACCTCCAGCGAGGCGCTGTTTGCCAAGGCAAGCCGCCTGTTCAAGGTGGAACTTGTCGGCCGAAAAACATCATCGGGAAAAACACGATACACAGCCTGCAGTCCGGTATCGTTCTCGGATACGTTGACATGGTCGATGGGTTGGTCTCCCGGATCGTGGAAGAGGCGGGTGGCAACCCCTGGGTAATCGCCACCGGGGGTCTGGCCGAGCTGATCGCAGGGGAATCAAAGACAATCAAGGAGGTTGATAAGTTCCTGACGCTGGAGGGGCTCAAGGTCATTTATCACCTGAACCGCACCTAAAAGGGCAAGCCGTGCCCGCAAATGATTATGTACAGGGATGACAAACTTTCCTTGACATTTTTCCCAAAAAACATATTATGATACCTTAATTCTACGGGTAATTCTTAAAGGAACACAGGTATATGACGTACGAGACCACCGATATCCGCAATGTGGCGCTGGTCGGTCACGGCGGTTGCGGGAAGACCTCCCTTTGCGAGTCTATCCTGTTCTCCGCAAAGGCGATTGACCGCATGGGCAAGGTAGACGCCGGAACGACGGCCATGGATTTTGATCCTGACGAGGTAAAGAGGAACATATCCATCAGCTACATCCTTTTTCGACTTCGAATGGAAGAAGAAGAAGATAAATCTCATTGACACCCCGGGTGACGCGGATTTCAATAACGATGCGCAGATCTCTCTGTCGGTGGCCGATAACGCGGTAGTTGTCGTGGATGCAGTGGGCGGAGTCGAGATCCAGACCGAACGGATGTGGAAGAAGGCCGACGAGCTGGGCATCCCCAAAATTGTATTCATATCGAAGCTTGATCGGGAGCGGTCCGATTTCGATCGGGTCCTCACGTCCATAAAGACGGCCTTCAAGTGCAAAGTTGCGGTCATGACCTACCCCATCGGTAAGGAGGCGTCCTTATCGGGTGTGGTCGATCTCTTTCGGGAAAGGCCCTCGATGTACGCCGGGGACGGCATCGGGAAAATATGATGAGAAGGACGTGCCTTCAGATCTGTCTTCGACTATCGATACGCTCCGCGGGGAGATGATCGAGAGCATCGCCGAATCAAACGATGCGCTGCTCGAAAAATACCTTGAGGGCGGCGAGATATCCCCCGACGAGCTGTCAAAAGGTCTCAAGGATGGTTTTATCAACGGGACCTTTGTGCCGGTGTTTGCCGGCGCAGGAATCAAGAATATCGGCGCTCAGCCGTTCATCGAATTCGTTCAAAGTTCAACCGCTTCCCCCATGGATAGAAGGCCGATGAAGGCCGTCGGGAAGGACGGCGCCGAGGTAGTCATTAAAGCGGATCCGAACGGACCGATGACGGCCCTCGTGTTCAAGACCATTGCCGATCCCTACGCAGGAAAACTCTCGATTTTCCGTGTCTTTTCCGGTACGATGAAGGCCGACTCGACCGTGAACAACACGACCAAAGGCACCAAGGAACGGATCGGACAAATCATGTATATCCGGGGCAAGGCCAGAAACCGACCAACGCGGCGCCGACCGGCGATATCGCGGCGGTCGCAAAGCTCAAGGATACCGCCACCGGCGATACGCTTGCCGACGAATCCGGCCATGTCGTCTTTCCCGGCTTCGATACCCCGCCGCAGATCATGTTTTTTGCCATTAAACCCAAGAGTAAGGGTGACGAAGACAAGGTCATGAGCTCGATCCATCGCCTCATGGAAGAGGACATGACGCTCAAGATTCACCGGGATGAATTGACCAAGGAGCTGGTACTGTCCGGCATGGGGCAGGTCCACCTCGAGGTCATGATGGGAAAGCTGAAAAACAAATTCGGGGTGGAGGTAGAGTTGTCAACTCCGAAGGTCCCTTATCAGGAAACGGTTCGGAAGAAGGCACATGGACAGGGCCGGTACAAGAAGCAGACCGGCGGAAGGGGGCAATTCGGAGATACGTGGCTCGATATCGAACCGTTGCCGCGCGGCGGCGGATTCGAATTCGTCGACAAGATCGTCGGCGGTTCCATCCCCCGCCAGTATATCCCCGCCTGTCAGAAGGGGATCGAGGAGGCAATGGTGGGCGGTGTGCTGGCCGGCTATCCGGTAACGGATATCAGGATTTCGCTGATAGACGGGTCGTATCACTCGGTGGACTCGTCGGAAATGGCGTTCAAGATAGCTGCGTCCATGGGATTCAAGAAGATATTCATGGAGGCAGGCCCCGTCCTTCTGGAGCCGATCATGCGTATGGAGGTCGTCGTGCCGGAAGACTACGTCGGCGATGTGATGGGTGACCTGAACAGCCGGCGCGGCCGCGTGGCGGGGATCGACGTCAAGGACGGCATCCAGATCATCAAGGCCCTCGTCCCGATGGCCGAGGTCCTTACCTACGCACCTGACCTGCGCTCTATCACGAGCGGACGCGGGACGTTTACCATGGAGATCGACCACTACGAGGAAGTACCGGCCCAGTTTGCCGAAAAGATAATTCAGGCAGCCCAGAAGGAGAAGGAAGAGTCGTAGGCCAGGGGCGACGGAAATCGGGGGATCGGCTGACGGGGGTCCGGTAGATCGGCGCGAAGTCCCGGCGTTTCCCCCGTCGTTACCGTGACGACCCTGATGACGAAACGTACTGCTCGAAGCAGTCCCTTTATTGCCGTGTTCGTTATTCTCCGTTCCCAAAGGACGGTCCGACGGGACTTACGTGCGGACATGAGGACATACATCAAGCGAGCCCCCGAGTCGTTCGTCTGACGTCATCCTCCTTACTATACGGGCAAGAAACCTGTTATGCCTAAGAAGACAAAGAGGCATGAATCGTCTCTCGGCGGCAGTAGTCTCCGGTTTCCTGTTGATGGTGGTGGCTTGTTGGGTGGGATGCGATCCGATCCTCTCCAGAATCAAAGACGATCCCGCCGACCCCGCACAAACTCGGAGATATCACGCTCAGGGGGAGCGGAACATTACTTGTCTTTACCCCAACGGCCGTGGTTTCTCCGGGGTCCGACCTCGTCCACACTCCATCGCCGATAAGACCGGGCCCGACAAAACAGGAGCGGTTCCGCTCAACTCCGGTACCGAAAAAGGAGCCGAAGAAACGCGCAAAGAAGCCGACGAACCCCGTGGGCCGCCGCAGCGCGGCGAATTCACCATACAGATCGGCGCCTATATCATCGACGAGAATCTGATCGCTTGCAAAGAAAGAACTCATCTCTCTGGGCTTCTCTCCCTATAGAAAAGATACAAACGGAAAATGAAGATGTTCTGTGTTATTATAGGGGAACCGATGACCGAAGAAGAGGCGCGGGAGATCGTATCGGCACTCTCCAGGCAAAGGGATTCGCACCGCGGTTGTTACCGAACGACGAGCAACATGGTTGACGTCGCGGGAGGTATATACTATTATAAGGATGACGCCTCGGCGGCGGAGGGAAAGCTTAAGGCTTTCGGATATGCGACCCATGTTGAGGAAAGGACGGTGGAGGTCATTCTCACGTGCCTGCGGATCGGTGGTTACGCGACCGTCGATGAGGCCGGAAAAGACCTGGACGCCCTAGAACGAAAAGGATTTTCCCCGGTTATCCTCAAGAGCGATCAGTGAAGATAAAGATATCTCAGAGCGCCGTTAAGTTCGTCAGTTCCGGCTCCCCCCGTGAAGTTCGGTCAATGGCCGCCAGGGGTTGATCCCCTGGCGCCCCGGGATGTCATCAAGATTCTCTACATCCTTTGCCATGATCAGGACGAGAGTTATTCGAGGGCTGGCCGACGAGACGATCCGGGACTATTCGCCCAAGATTGTCGATTCTATTCTCTCGGGTGATATTGAGCCGCCGATTATCGATTATATTATTCGTCAACCACACGGAGGGGCATCTGTTCGTGGGAACGAGTCCTGACCAATAAGAATACGTCGGACGAGACGCTTGTATATCTGGCATCGAGCTCAAACAGGGCGGTTCTGGACGCCCTCTCGCTCAATCATGAGAGGCTGCTGAAATCGCGGGAAATCCTGGACGCGCTTATAAAGAACCCGATAGTGAAGGGGGCGCTCAGACAGTCGATGCTGGAGCTGGCCGATCCGACAGTCCGGGAACGAACGACGGACCGACCCGGCGAGACGCACAGACTCGCGCACGGGGAGAAGTGGACGCGGCGCCCAACGCCGTAATGAATCGGCGCTTCTGAAGAGGAAGGCCGGGACGACATAGACGAGCACAACATTGCGGCGCGAATATACAAGATGTCGGTCTCCGAGAAGATAAAGTACGCAACACGGGGAAACAAAGAGGTTCGGGCCATCCTTATCAAGGATTCGAGCAAGCTGGTTGTGGCCGCGGTTATCAAGAGCCCAAAGATTACCGAGGATGAGATACTCAAGAGTCGCCCAGAATAAGCAGTCCAATGACGAGGCGATACGGATGATTTCCCTCAACAAGGAATGGCTCAAAAACTACTCGATACGGCTGGCGCTCATTCATAATCCCAAGACACCGCCGGGAATCGCGATCCGCCTCATGCCCTATCTGTCCAAAAAAGACCTCAAGGATCTGGCGGGCAGCAGGAACGTTTCTTCGCTCATCAGCTCCAACGCAAGAAAGACGCTGGCCGCCAAGAGTAAATCAAGCTGACGGGAAAATAACGATATGGCCCTCATTAATTACGCAAATAAAGAAATAAACGCAAAGATCGTCTATTACGGGCCGGGCCTTTCGGGCAAGACCACCAATATCCAGTATGTTTTCCAGCGTCTCAAACCCGAGCACCGGGGTAAATTGATTACGTTGCCCACCCAGACGGACCGGACGCTTTTTTTCGATTTTCTGCCGGTGGAAATCCCCGATGTAAAGGGATTCACCACCCGGTTTCATCTCTATACGGTTCCGGGGCAGGTCTTCTACAACGCGACCCGCAAGATGGTTCTCAAGGGGGTGGACGGTATCGTATTCGTGGCCGATTCACAGAAGGAAAAACTAAGCGATAACATTGACAGCCTGAAAAACCTGGAGGAAAACCTCAACGAATACGGAAAGAGCATCAAGACGATTCCGTTTGTCTTCCAATTCAACAAACGGGATCTTACCGATATCAGCTCGCCCGCGGAGCTCAACAAGCGCCTCAACGAGCTGGGGTATCCGTCCATTGAGGCGATCGCGACGACCGGCAAGGGAGTGATGGAACGCTTTCGGCTATTTCCCGAATGGTGCTGCGCCACCTCAAAGATTCCTACGAATCGCAGAAGATACTCCGGTACGGTGAGTCGCAGGATGCCGGCGGCGACCAGGAAGAGATCATCAACGATCGAGCCGGGCCGGTCGAGCGAAACGCCGGCGCCGCAAAGGGCGTCAGTCCGTCGATTTCTCCGACGAAGAGATCGTCGAGCCGGAGGAGCTGATCGCCGAGGCGGAACACGCCTCAGGGAAGGTGCGGGATCACCTGGGAGTAATGGGCGAGTACGGGAAGACGGAGGCGGCCGTCGACACGAGGCCGGAAGAGATACCCATCGAAGTTACGTCTCAGGATATAGAGCCTATAGAAACCATAGTAGCCATGGAGACACCCCGGGAACGATCCCCGGAAGCGGACCGAAGAGCCGGCCGCCATTGATCTCGTGCTGGGGGGAGAGGTAGAGCGGACCGGTCCCGACGTCGTTTCAAATTCCTCTCACATTCAGGGTTCATGACGTCCAAAAGGATATCGTGCTCAATATCAGCGTCCAGATTACCGACAGCAATACAGATCGGGACATCTTCTGATGAGACGCCGGCAACCGGCCGCCGCCGTGAGGCCCCAATCCCCGGTCCGCTTCAATAGCCACGGCCAAGGAAAAACTATCGGGAGGTCCGGGAGGAAGTCTTACCATCTGTCGTCGTTCCGGTCTTCGTATCCGTATCGTGACCGGCGTCGCTCGCCTCCTTCCTCCCTGATTCGGTCGATCTCTTCTTCGATAGCCTCGACCTCGGCCTTATACCCCTTGATATCGGAGATGGTCTTCAGGATCTCGGGGTCATTGGCGATTGTTTGCCTGTTTTCCCTCCTCGGATAACTCGTAGACGCGGCTGCCGAGCGTCGAGAAGCCCTGGTGGACCTTTCGCTGTATTGCGGAAAGGTCCATTTTCTTCTTGATAATCTTTCCCTGTTTTTCGAGCTCCAGGGTCAGCTTGACCATCTCTTCCTTCAGTACTTCAAATCCCTCGCGGGCGCCGTCTTTTATCTCTTCCCACAGGTTACGCTCATTCATGGGGATCCTCCTTCGTATGTAATGCGAAAACGGAAACAAGCCCTCCCGTCGTCATGACCTATATACGTTTCTCATTAAACAGACGCGAGATACGCTCTGCAATGTGTTGGACATGTGTTCCAGGCCAATAGACCCGTCTGCACGAGGGGCATCGGGTAAACCGGTCATGTGCGAGAAAAACGTAATCGGGCACCTCCTGTTTGACCAGGTGTTTGTCGGCCGTGACAAGCGGCATGTTGCATTGAGTGCAGCGGGATAGTGGATGACACCGCCCTTTGAGGGAAACGAGCATATCCATCACCGTCAGTTGATCAAAGACCGCGTCCCGGCCGATAAATATGACGTGACGCCGGGTCGTATCGACGTGTCGGCTGAGGTATATACGGTCTCCGGCCGATCGATGCAAAGCCGGCGCTTCTTCGTGCTCGAGGTATACGCAGTCAAAACCGAGGGTTCTCAACCACCGGCACAGCCTCCCGAGAGGTGGGGCGGCCTGAAATCTCAATTCAGTGGACATGGTCTGTAAATGTGCCGTCTCCGGGCAGCACCCCGGCCTCAAGAGCGTCTTTGATGGCCGCGACTGCCCGATCGACATAGGGCATAGGAACCGCGATGCGCTGCTCGGGGAAATGGTTGATAGTCAGGGGGTACGGCGTCATCCGCTGGTCGCGCACAATAAACGGTATTCCTTCGCGGTCCAGGATATCGGAGATGACATCGGTCTCAAAGGTGTTATACGAAAAATAGATCTCCACGTACTCGTCCATGTATACTATTGTATGAAATCAGTACCCGGTTGGCAAGTCAAATCGCCCCCGGCGGCGGCGTATGCAGCCGTACGGGGTTGACGGACGGCCGGGATAGGCATTATAATATAATATATGGAAAAAGAAACGCTGAGGGTAGCGGTACAGGCCGCCCGGACCGATGTTGCTAAGGCCGGTGTCCTGATAAATGGTCTTGTATCGAATATCGAGAAGGTTCTTATAGGAAAATCCGAGGTCGTCAGGCTTGCCGTGACGACGCTCCTGGCCGGGGGGCACCTGCTGATCGAGGATATCCCCGGCGTGGGCAAGACAACGCTGGCAGCCGCGATTGCAAAATCAGTCGGTGGCAGCTTCATGCGCATCCAGTTCACGTCGGATATGCTCCCCTCGGATATCATCGGTGTTCCGGTATTGAGAAAATCAGGCGATGAATTTGAATTTATTCCCGGACCGATTTTCCACAATTTTATTCTGGCAGATGAGATCAATCGAACGTCACCGCGCACCCAGAGCGCGTTGTTGGAGGCGATGAGCGACGCAAAGGTATCCGTGGAAAACCGCACGTATGAACTTCACCGGCCGTTTATGATCATCGCCACCCAGAACCCGATTGAATACCACGGTACCTATCCACTGCCGGAATCGCAGCTTGACCGGTTTATGATGACGCTCGAAATCGGGTATCCGGAAAGCAGCTACGAACGGGTCGTTGTTTCCTCCCAGGATTATAACTCGCGCGTCGATCTGATCGGGGAGGTATTGACTCTTGAAGAGCTTTCGGGTATCCAGAGAGCGGCGGAGATGGTCGCCGTCGATGATGACCTGTTGTCCTACCTGATGGATCTCGTCGAGGCGACGCGTACCGCAAAGCACTTGAAGCTCGGTGTCTCGACGCGCGGGGCGATATTTCTCAGGAAGACCGCGCAAGCGTCGGCCCTGATGCAGGGCAGGGACTACGTCGTCCCGGACGATATCAAAGGGCTGGTGCTCCCGATATTCTCTCATCGGGTCATCGCAAAATCGGCCTCTCATTCGGGGATCGGCAGATCACGGGAGGCAAAGACCATAATTGCCGACATCATCGAATCGGTTCCCGTCCCGATATAGCGTTATGTCTGAAAAACTCTCGCGCATACCGCCGCGTGTCATGCGTTGGCTCAAGCCGCCCCGCACGCTGGCCATCAATCCCCTGGGATGGTACTTCATCGCGTTTGTCTTTGCCGTGGGCCTGGCTGCGGTCAATACGGGCAATAACCTCCTGTACCTGATCCTCGGGGGGATGCTTTCGTTTATCGTTGCCTCGGGGATACTGTCGAATATCAACCTTAGGAGGCTCGTAGTCAAACGGTACCTGCCCGAGCATCTCTTCGCCCGAACGCCGACGTTGGTACGGGTTGAGATAGAAAACAATAAGCAGAAAATCCCTTCCTTTATTTTACTCGTCCGGACGCTGCTCCCGGCCGGACCGTCTGCCCTCATACCAACGGTCGGGCCGCTGAGTAAGGCGGAGGGATTCATCGAGGCCGTCTTTCCCAAACGGGGGCTCCACGAGCTTGCGCCGCTGAAGGTTTCGACACGATTCCCCTTCGGCCTCTTTACAAAGGGCATGGAGGCCGACGCGGGCTCGCATGTGCTGGTATTCCCGAATCTGTTTCCCGTAGAGATTGACGAGATCGCCCCCCGGGGCAATGATGGGGAAGCGACCCTCGTTCAAACGGGGCAGGGATCGGATCCATTCTCCGTCAAGGATTTTCAGGCGGGAGATAACCCCCGTCATATCCATTGGAAGAGCACCGCCAAACGGGGAAAATTCATGCGCAGGGAATTTTCACGAGAACAGGAACCTGCGGTAACGATACGGGTCGGTTCCGGCCCGAATGACACGGCCGACGTCCTCGAGGAAAGGATTGAACGCGCCGCGTCGCTTTCGGCGCGTTTCATTACGGAAGGCTACGCCGTCGCCGTACAGTGCGGCAGCGCCGACGTCGGCCTGGGCCGGGGAAGGGATCACCTCCTGGTCATCCTCAGGGAGTTGGCACTCTGCGACGCGTTACGGCCCGGTCACGGGAGACGGGCCGCGGGTCCCGACGAATCGCGGGTGATCGAGCTATGAGAGAAGGGTGGGAAGCCAACGCTTCGATGAGGAAGGGCGCAACGATTGATCTGGGTCGAGCGCGCAAGTCAATAACCTTCGGGGTGGTGTCGGCGGGTTTCCTGACCCTGATCCTGACGGGAAGCCTCTCTATCGTTGAAATCGCGCTGATCCTTGTATCTATTCCGGCGGCCTGGTTCTGGGGTGGGCGGATCGCCGCGATACCGCGCGCCGATATGGCGGCCACGGCGGCGATTATCCTGATACTTTTCCTGGCGGTAATCGGGTTCTTTTTCTTTGACCGTTCGTTCGTGGCAATGACCACGGGTTTTCTCATTACCGTTCAGGCGGTGCGACTGCTCTTCTTAACCGAGATGCGCCACTATCTTCAGGTCTACCTGATTTCTCTTTTCTCGGTACTGGCCGCGACTGTTCTAACTTTCTCACCGATTTTCATCGTGACGTTCATTGTATATCTCTCCCTTGCGACGGCGGGCATGATTATCCTGACGATGTCCGGAGATATACAGCGGGCCAGGGGGACTACCGGCCGCATCGGGCTCTCGTATTCTAACCTGACCTGGCTGACGGCCGGTTCCGTCGGATTTACCGTCGGCATGTCCATTATTATCTTCATCCTTTTCCCGCGTCTTTCAGCGGGTTTTCTCCCCTCCTCAATCGCGCAGCCGGTCAGGGTCCCCGGATTCTCTAATAACGTTGAGCTTGGTGAAGTAGGGGATCTCAAAATAACCGGTGAAACGATCATGCGGGTCGTTATCGATGAGAAGGACGCCCGGGTCCTCGGTCCGAACGTATATTGGCGGGGAACCGCGTTTGACACGTTCGACGGTAAATACTGGGAAAAGTCGGACGCCAAGGGTCAAAGCATACGTAAGGCGGGCGGCCGGTTCGTTCTCGATTCCAAATCCGTCGGCGCCGTCATTCACCAGGAATACTATCTTGAGTCAACCGACAACAGGGTGCTCTTCGTATTGGTGCGGCCGTCGGTTATTACGGGTCCGTTTTCGAACCTCTCGGTCGATCGGTACGGGACGGTGGAGATGTCTTCAGCCACAAACGACAAGACCCATTATGCAGTCGATTCGGTAGTGGATTCCCTATCGACGGGCAGACCGGCGGGCGGGCTAAATTCGCTCACCGAGAACGAACGGGCCGCGTACAGACAGCTCCCGGACAATCTCGATCCACGGATAGAGGCCCTCGTGTCTAAGATCGTCGGTGAGGAAGCGTCTCCCCTCGTGAAGGCCGCACTTGTCCGGGACTGGTTATTGACCACTATGTCTTACGACCTTAATCCGAAGGGCATCGGGAAGGATCCGCTGTCTGTATTCCTATTTGAAGAAGAGCGGGGATACTGCGAGCATTTCTCTACCGCCATGGTCGTGATGCTGCGGGCGACCGGCGTTCCTTCCCGGATCGTGACGGGATTCCTGGCCGGCAGCTTCAATGAAATCGGTTCCTTTTACATCGTTCATGCCAGCGATGCCCACGCTTGGGTGGAGGTATACGACGAGGCCGCGGGCTGGGTCTCCTTCGAGCCGACCCCCCCCGCGGGGCTTTCGGTCCCCGTCGGCGGATCGATAATTCGCCAGGTATTCGATAACCTTGTGATGATGTGGAACGTATACGTAGTCAATTACGAGATGGGAGACCAGATCAAAATCATCGAGGGGGCCAGAGATGCCCGCGAAAAGGGATTGAAGGATATCTCGAAAACGCGCGGAGATGTCAGGCGGTTGTTTGCTGATGTCCGGGAACGTAAGGGGGCTTATTTTATCCCTGCGGCGGCCGCCGCCTCGGTGTTCTGCCTCGTACTTGTCATATATATCGTCAGGATATTAGTCATCGGCCGTATCTTTGCCGCTGCAAAGGGAGGGGAGGTCGGCCGTATCTATCGGTCTGCGTTGAACTTCCTTTCGAAAAAGGGCGTGCACCGGCATGGGGGGACGACTCCGCGCGAGTTCTCGAAAATTGCCGCCGATCGTTATCCCGACATCGGCGCCGATATAGAAGACCTGACCGAGATCTACTATCGCCGAAGGTTCGGACACGAGCCGGAAGCCGAGCAAGGCGTGGAATCGGCCCGGCGGCTGCTGGAGCGAATCAAACGCGCCCTGTGACGGTATCAAATAATCACCCGCCCCGCGTAGTATACCGATGCCGTCAATAGATGCCGCGCCGGTCTATCACAAGCGGACGGTCGGATAGATTTACCTGAGAAGCCGGACGAAAATGACGGCCAGAACGCGTACGGCCGATGTTATTTTATCGGAGTCTCGCCGTACGGCTTGCCGCTGCGGGCGCTCGGACGAAGTGCAATAAGAAATTATTTGAAATAGCGAACCATTGATGATACAAAGGTTCCATCAGTCGGTCCTATACCGGGGGGTGCAGTATGGATAAGGATCTCTTCTCACTCAAGGGAAAGCGGGCGTTGGTTACCGGCGGGAGCCGGGGCATCGGGTTGGAAATCGCCAAAGGATTGGCCGCGGCAGGAGCGGCGCATATCATCATTTGCGGCAGAAAACAGGAGGCGCTATCGGTGGCCGGGGAAGCTATCGAGAAAGCGGGCGCCGCGGTTACAGCGGTCACTACTAACGTCGGCAATCCGTCCGACGTCGATAGCCTGTTTGACCGGATTGTCGCGGATGTCGGAGGCCTGGATATCGTCGTCAACAACGTGGGGATGAATATCTTCACCCCGAGCGTTGCAGACGCCGATATCACACTCTGGGATAAGGTCATGGACGTAAACCTGAAGGCCGTATTCCTGACGAGCCGCCGTGCAGTGCCGCTGATGAAAGAGGCGGGCGGCGGTGCCATTATCAATATCAGCACCGTTGCGGCGCGCAAGGCGACGCCGGGCCTGGGTATCTACGGGATAGCAAAGGCGGGCGTCGAGATGCTCACCAAAGCCCTCGCGGCGGAATTGGCCTTGTATAACATCCGGGTCAACGCGATAGCGCTCGCCATGGTAAAGACGAAATTTTCCGAGCCCCTCTGGTCGAACGCCGACCTCAGAAAACAAATCGAGCTGACCAACCCGATGCACCGTATCGCGGAGCCGGAGGAAGTAGTGGGCACCGTCCTCTACCTGGCCTCGGGGGCGTCCAGCTTTATGACGGGATCTATCCTTATGCTGGATGGAGGGACAACGGCATAATGGGAGATCGGAAGGGGAAGATTGTACAATGATAATCGAGGAGATGACGACGATCGGGTTTTCCGAGGGGCTCAAGAAAACAAAGACCGTAATCGTTCCCCTGGGCTCGATCGAACAACACGGCCCGCATCTTCCGATGCACACCGATATCTTCCACGCCTGCGAAATCGCGCGGCGCGCATCCGGAATGGTTCCCGTCTTTGTCGCCCCGCCGGTCAATTTCGGGGTTTGCCGCAGCACCGCGGATTTTCCCGGCACCATCGGTATTCGCGCGGGAACGCTCATATCACTGGTGGTCGATATTATCGAATCGCTCTATCGGCACGGCATGAGGCAATTCATCCTCTACTCCGGGCACGCCGGCGCAAACCATATGGCGGCGCTCCTCGATGCGGCCGATGAATTGATGCCTGCCTACGAGGACACGGATTTCGCGGTAATACATGACCTGGATTTGTGTGATCCGGAGCTCTTTAAACTCCTTGAGGCAGGAAACGATTCTCATGCGGGCGAATTCGAAACCTCCCTGATTATGGCGCTTGCTCCGGGCCTTGTGGGTAAACTCCCGCCGGCCGACCGGCCCCTTTTCCCGCGTCCCCATCTCGTACGCGACACCAGACTATACTGGAAAAGCGGTGTATGGGGAGACCCGACCAAGGCGTCCAGGGAAAAAGGAGAGCAAATGGTCGCAATTTTATCGCGAAATCTCGCAAAATTGGCCGAAAGCATGAATAAAAAAGAGAAAAAGGGGGCGAAAACGACTTAGGAGTGATTCTCTCCTGACAGAAAATATCAGAAATCGAGAGATTAGTATTGACATTGCTTAATTTTATTGATATTTTGCGGCTTTGAGAAGGTATAGATGGTCTAATCTTTATCGTAAATAAAGATTACAGGCAAGAAACCAATCGTAAGGAGATTATTGTATGAACAGGAAAGTTTTTGCTCTTTTGCTCGTCGTCGCCATGACCGCAGGGGCGTTCCTCGCGGTTCAGGCCTGCAAGCCCGGCGGGGAGACGATGACTCCGACGGCCGTCGGCGAAATCCTCAAGCTGAATATCGCAACCGATGCGGCCTATCCGCCCTTTGAATTTGTCGATACCAAAACCAGCGAGATCGTCGGTTTCGATATCGACCTGATGAAAGAAATCGCCAAGGCAGGCGGGTTTGAAGTCGAATTCGTCAACACCCCCTGGGACGGCATTTTCGTCGGCCTGGATAACGATAATTATGACGCGGTTATCTCCGCGGTCAGCATCACCGACGAGCGCAAGATTACCTACGATTTCTCGGACCCGTACTACTCGATCTTTCAGGCCCTCATCGTCCGCAAGGCCGATGCCGAGATGTTCAAGAGCCTGGCCGATCTGAAGGGCAAGAAAGTCGGCGCCCAGATCGGGACGACCGGCGCTATCTTCGTAGGTAAAGACCCCAATGTGAAGCTTGTAAACTACGACGACAACGGCCTGGCCATCGAAGCCCTCCTCAAGGGCGATGTGGACGCAGTTGTGTGCGATCACCCGGTTGCGTTTGATTACGCCCTCGTGAATCCGTCATACGGCGAAAAGCTGGTTGTGTCCAACCCGAAGATCACCGATACGCCGGAGCCTTACGGTATCTGCATCAAGAAGGGCAATGCCAAGGTTATTGAGCTGGTCAACACCGGCCTGAAGAATCTTCCGGCCGACGTTATCCCCGCCCTCGAAGCTAAGTGGAAAATGAAGTAACATCCTCAGTATGACTATGGCGGGGCTAACAGCCCCGCCTCTTTTTATTTCAATCCGGAATATATCATGACTGCAATCAGCCTTATTGCGATATCCTTTTTCGTCTTCTGGCTCTGGCTTCTGATGGATTTTATCAACCAGCAGGGAGTCGAGAAAATCCGGAAGGAACGGCTCATAACCTTCCATACCTTCCTGGGTCTCATCGGGATAGCCTTCTACTTCTTCTTAATGATCTCGGCCTTTGCCTCTTCTTCGATCGTATATTTTGACAAGATATCCGAGGGGACATTCCGGGTAGTCACCACCCAGCTCAGGCCGGCCCTGGTGGCGGGATTCATAATTATCCTCCTGTTCCCGATCGTCGCTGCGGCCAATCTCCTCATGAAGAAGATGTATGACGCCAAGAAATATCTGAAGATAGTCAACATTTTCGAGGGATTGGCTATTGTCGTGGTGTTTATCTACATTCTTGCCGTTGGCTCCACTCTTGGAGACATAAACGAAAGAGGCCCGTATCCGTACCTGGTATCCGATATCGTTCACGGTAAGGCGGAGTATTTCGGTTTTGATTTCGGTATATATACCCTGAGCTTTACGTTCTCGGTCGTCTTTTTCCTCCTTATTACGACGATAGTTATTTGGCTGTTTGCGGCCGCGCACTATTTGTTCTTTATAAAAGTACCCCTGAAGCGCAGGGAAATCGTCATGCTCAATACCGAGGAGATCAAAAAAATCTCCGAAATGGCGAAGATCTATAAAAATGCGCTTTATTTACTTCTTGTGTTTGCGCTTATACTTTTCAGAAACGTTTGGGATTGGCTCTCGGGCTGGCGTATCGGGCACTTCTTTGCCAGGGCAAGCGAGTATATTTCGGGATTCGATGCGACTCAACTCGAGAATATCATTACGAACGAGTTGACGGTTATCGGCATTCGGTCGAAATTCGGCGTCTGGCTCTATAAATTCTTTACCGGGGCATTTGCCGGCAATGTCGAGGGGATTATCTCTCCGAGTTTCGTGATTGCCTGTATTCTCATTTCTTTCGCAATTATCGTGTTTATTCTTCTCCGGAGGGTGAACAAGGAGCTTGAGAATATCCAGGTAACTCACGAGGTTAAGATGGATGCGTTCAAGTATTCCATCTACATGGACACATTCAACGCCTGGAGGATCTCGCTGTTTGCGGGAGTTGCCACCATACTGATTCTCCTCTATTTCTACCAGACGCCCTATTATGCATGCTTCAAGTTCCTTCCGTCCGGCATCGTGGTGACGTTCGAGGTTACGATAGCGGCCATGCTCATCGCCCTCGTCCTGGGGATGCTGGCGGGTCTGGGAAAACTCTCGAAAAACGTCCTGATAAAAGGGATTGCCTCGGTATACATTGAGGTCGTCAGAGGGGTACCGCTGCTCGTCCAGCTCTTCTATATCCATTACGGTCTGGGGAGCATTCTCAACCTCCCTCCGCTGGTATCGGCCATCTCCGCTATGTCCTGGTGTTATGGCGCGTACCTGGGTGAGACCTTCAGGGCCGGCATTCAGTCGATATCGAAGGGGCAGATGGAGGCCGCCAAGTCCCTGGGAATGACCAATTACCAGACGATGCGGCAGGTCATTATTCCTCAGGCGGTCAAGGTAATACTGCCGCCGGTCGGTAACGACTTTCATCGCGCTGCTCAAGGATTCGTCATTGGTCTCGATTATCGCGGTGGCCGACCTGCTGCGGAGGGGTCGGGAGTTCGTCGCGGTTTACTTTACCGCGTTCCAGACCTATACGCTGGTGGCGCTTATTTACCTGGTGATTACCCTGATCCTCTCCAAGGTCGTGTGGAACATGGAAAAGATCATGTCAACGGATGATTAACCATAGAAAGTGTGAGGAACGATTGTGGCAGAACCGATTATTTCAGTAAAGAACGTATATAAGAATTTCGGCCATATCCGGGCGCTTCAGGACGTTAGCTACCGATATATTATCCCGGCGAGGTTGTCGTTGCGTGCGGACCGTCCGGTTCGGGGAAATCGACGTTCCTGCGCTGCATTAATCGCCTGGAAGAGATCGACCGGGGACGATCATTGTCGACGGAATGGATATCTGTGATCCTCACATAAAGATACACAAGATTCGGGAAGAGATCGGGATGGTGTTTCAGCACTTTAATCTCTTCCCGAATAAGAATGTGTTCGAAAATATTACACTCGCTCAGCTGGTAGTGCGAAAGAGGACGTTTGAGGAATCGTTTGGATAGCAAATAAGTTGCTCGAAAAGGTCGGAATCTTCGATAAGGCCGCGGTGTATCCCAGCAAGCTGTCCGGCGGTCAGCAGCAGCGGGTGGCAATCGCCCGGGCGCTGGCGATGCAGCCGAAGATTATGCTCTTTGATGAGCCGACCTCGGCGCTCGATCCGGAGATGATCGGCGAAGTGCTTGACGTCATGAAGTCGCTTGCCCGGGAAGGGATGACAATGGTCGTCGTGACCCACGAAATGGGTTTTGCCCGGGAGGTGGGGGACCGTGTCATCTTCATGGACGAGGGCAGGATCGTGGAGGAAGGAAATCCCGACGATTTCTTCACCAATCCGAAGACCGACCGGGCGAAGCTGTTCCTCAGCCAGATACTCTAAGTCTGGGACATAAAACCCGACCGCGCATGCGGTAACGGACGCAAGAAGACGGGCGACCCGGTGGGATCAAGGGGCAAAAGAAGTTCTGCGGCGTGCCGGAGAAAGCGAATAGTACGGAAAGAGAACGGCGATCATCCGGCGGCGCGTCGGCGAAAATAACGGGGACCGGTAAGCTCGACGCATGACGCGAATCCTGTATAGCACCCCAGAAGCCGTTTCGGCAATCTCAATTCTTACGAAATCGCAACAACAGGGTATTGAAATGTATCGATCGATTGTCGTATGGTCGTCCGTCGTCCTGATGTGCTGTATTCCGACCGCATGCGGTAAAGAAAAACAACACGAACACCGATGTGTCACCCGAGGTCATAGCGGCGGGTTCGGACCTTTCAGCGATTATCGGGCGCGGAAAGCTGATGGTGGGTATGGACGTAATCGGACATTCGCTATCAGCCCTTTGAGATGAAGGATAAGAACGGTCAGATAATCGGATTTGACGTTGACCTCGCTCAAATGATGGCCGATGAACTGGGTGTTAATCTCGAGATCGTTCCAACAAACTGGGACGGCATTATCCCCGCGCTTATAGACGGGAAGTTCGATCTCATTATCTCGGGCATGGCGATAAGCACCGAGCGTAACAAGGCAATCAATTTTTCAACGCCTTACTTCCTCTCGGGTAAATGCCTCCTTATTAACAGGCGAGACTATTTTCGTATTAAGGATTACCATGATCTCAACCGTAACGGGACGGTGGTGGTCACGACATTCTCCGACGACATGGTTCTTAAACGCTATTTCCCTGAGACGGACATCGTCCGATTCAAGAGCGACGAAGAAGCCGTGCGTGAGGTAATCGAAGGAAGGGCGGACGCGTTTATTGCGGATAGGGCGCGGGTCTCTATTTTCGCGGCAAAATACCCTGGGACCACTGCAGCCATCGAGGATCCGTTTACCTATGAGCCGATGGCCATCGGGATGCGCAAGGGAGACGTTGACCTCCTTAACTGGGTAAATAATTGCATCGAAATTATGAAGGGCGACGGGAGGCTGCCGGCGCTCGAAAAGAAGTGGATGGAGCAGTACCTTCCTCCTTCACCGGAAAATGGCTAACGCATCCCGGTAGACCATATCACCGCGATAATCGGTTGCTTCCACAATAGAGATGGAACGCCTGCCGACGGTTACGTGTCAGACTAAACGATAGGGAGCGGATTCCGTATGAGACTACTGGCGCTTGACGTGGGGGAAAGGCGGATCGGACTTGCGGTGAGTGACCCTCTCGAGATGATAGCACAGCCCTTGGGTACGATACCGCGGAACGCGGCGTCTGTTGAGGCTATCGCTCGGATCGTCAGAGAAAAAGAAGTCGGCGAAATCGTCGTCGGGCTTCCGGTCAATATGAACGGTACCTTTGGCCCCCAGGCGGATGAGGTCAATGAATTCGCCCACGAAATAACCGCTGCAATCGACATCCCGTTGGTCTTCATCGACGAGCGCCTTACTACCGTAGAGGCGGAAAAATTGATGATTTCGGCGGATGTGTCCAGACACAAGAGGAAAGGGACTATCGATAGTGTCGCCGCGGCCATAATCCTTGAAAAGCGCCTGCGAGACAGAAAAGACCGGCCGGGCGCGTAGCGGCTGCCGGCCTCGACGGGCGTGTCAGACCCTGCAGTAATGATATGAGACGTATAAAGAAAATTGTCGTTGTCGCCCTATTACTGGTTGTCGTTGCGGTGATCGGTACGGGATTCTTCGTCTACCGGACGTTTCTCATGCCTGCGGGGAAGCTCACAGAGCCGACCGTTGTGGTGGTCGGGGAGGGTGATACGCTTTCCGAGACCGCACACGAGTTGGAAAAGAAGGGGGCAATCCTAAATGAGCGGCTGTTCGTTACGGCGGCCCGCTATCTTGGCGTCGATAGAATGATACGTGTCGGCGAATACAAAATCGAACCGACGATGTCCCCGAAAGATATACTGGTAATGCTGCTTAAGGGACACGTGGTGGAATATCCCGTTACCGTGCCGGAGGGGCTCAACATCTACCAGGTTGGAGACCTCCTGGCCGAGAAGGGATTTGGCGAGCGGGACGAATTTATGACGACTCTCTCAAGATAGGGAATTCATCGGTCGCATTAGGTCTGGAGGCGTAACGCTGGAAGGATATCTCTTCCCTGATACGTACCGCGTTACGAAAGGGATGCACGAGCCGGAGATTATTACGTTGATGGTCAATCGATTTACAGAAGTCTTCGGTGAAGAAAAGAAAAAGGAAAAATCAAAGGCCGGCGATGCCCTGACGGATTATGAGCGGTTGATCCTTGCCTCGATCATTGAAAAGGAGACGGGCGCCCCCGAGGAACGCCCCCTCGTTTCAGCCGTCTTCACGAACCGTCTTGAGAAGGGAATGAAGCTTGACAGTTGTGCGACCGTTATCTATGGAATATGGGACCGGTTTGACGGTAACCTGACGGAACGGGATCTCTCGACATGGACGAGCTATAACACGTATATGAATCCGGGATTTCCTCCCGGGCCTATATGCAATCCCGGGAGGGCGTCGATAGCGGCAGCCATAACCCCGGCTGACGCCGACTATCTCTTTTTCGTGTCGAAAAATGACGGCACTTCTCACTTCTCGAGCACACTATCCGAACACAACCGGGCCGTCTACGAGTATCAAATATTGAAAAAAAACCGGAAGTAGCCGCCGTCCCTCGGAGTCCCAGCCGTTCTATTTCCTTTTCGTACACCGGCCAGGTGTCCCGATATACCGCCCGGCTTCCCGCCCGGACCTGTCTGTCGCCGAACACTGAATGGAGGTTGAGCCGCCGGACAGCGGGGAAGCTAAGCGTACGCCACGACGGTGCCGTTTGGCCAATCCCGCGTAATTCCTCATCCGCTCAAGCCCCGTTTCTATCTCCGGTTAGATAAGGCCGGCAATGACGTGCCTGATGGATCGGCAGAATACCATTCATCGCGTCCGGCTGTAAGTTAGGCGTATAAAATTATTGACTATTTCGAGGCGGGGTGGTACTATTTATAAGTTTTATGTATTTGGAAGTATAAACAAGACGTGCTGGACGTAAAATATCTCAGGGAGAACATCGATCAGGTTTCCCGGCGTCTTTCCCTCAGGGGTGAGAAAGTCGATCTCTCTCGTTTTATGGAGATAGAGGAAAACCGAAGATCGCTGCTGGTCAAAGGAGAGTCGCTCAAGTCCGAGCGCAACCGGGTCAATGACGAGGTTGCGCGGATCAAGAAAGGATAAGGGAGACGCTTCGTCCCTGATCTCGCGGATGAAGGGGGTGTCGGACGAGATCAAGCAGATAGACGCCAGGATTGCCGAGATCTCCGAGGAATTGGACCGAATCGTTTCGGTTATTCCGAACATTCCTCACGAGACCGTGCCGGTCGGGATGTCCGATACAGACAACGTTGAGGTAAGGAAATGGGGGGACCCCCGTACCTTCGACTTTACCCCGGTCGAACACGCCGATCTCGGAGAGAGGCTCGGCATCCTTGATTTTGCCAGGGGGGCTAAACTTGCAGGTGCGCGTTTCTCGTCTCTCGATAGGGGCCGGGGCGCGGTTGGAGAGGGCGCTGATCAGTTTTATGCTCGACCTGCACACGACGGAACACGGTTATACCGAGGTGCTGCCTCCTTTCATGGTCAACAGCAAGGCAATGACCGGCACCGGGCAACTGCCCAAGTTCGCTGGTGATCTTTTCAAGGTTGCGGATACGGACTACTGGCTTATCCCCACGGCGGAGGTTCCGGTCACCAACATATACCAGGACGAGATTATCGAGGAGGAGGATCTGCCGATTTATCGGTGCGCCTATACGCCCTGCTTTCGCAAGGAGGCCGGCTCGTATGGGAAGGACACCCGGGGTTTGATCCGCCAGCACCAGTTCAATAAGGTGGAGTTAGTCAAGTTTACCCGGCCGGACGAATCCTACGATGAGCTCGAAAGGCTCACAGATAATGCCGAGGAGGTCTTAAGGAGGCTTGACCTCCCGTACCGGGTCGTGCTCCCTCTGTACCGGGGATCTCGGTTTTGCGTCGGCCAAGACCTACGATATCGAGGTCTGGCTCCCCGCTCAAAACGCGTACCGGGAGATATCGTCCTGCAGCAACTATGAGGATTTCCAGGCCCGCCGGGCAAATATAAAATACCGGGAAAAGGGGAAGAAGGGGACCCGTCTCGTGCATACGCTCAACGGGTCCGGGCTTGCCGTAGGCAGGACGGTTGTGGCGATACTTGAGAATTATCAGCGGGCCGATGGATCGGTTGAGATCCCGAAGGCCCTTGTCCCGTACATGGGCGGCAGAACGTCGATCCCCTGATTGTATGGGGGGCGCTTTAAACCGGTTGATAATTTTTCAAATTACAGGTACAATACATACAGAGCGTTCATGGAGGGATGGCCGAGTGGCTTAAGGCGGCGGTCTTGAAAACCGCAGAACGAAAGTTCCGTGGGTTCGAATCCTACTCCCTCCGCCAGTACGAGAAAATAGCGGTATACAAGTCGCGGAGTAACACCGCTTCGGCGGCGGCAGGGTTTTTTGGATATCGGCCACCCCTTTTTATTAGATAGGGCGATAACCCGTCATTGGCGCGGATTACAGGCTGGTCGGTATCGGATAACGTAACGTAAATATATGCGGAGAGATGGCCGAGCACGGCTGAAGGCGCTCGCCTGCTAAGCGAGTGTAGGGGCTAAACTCCTACCGAGGGTTCGAATCCCTCTCTCTCCGCCACTTTATTTCTCCCACTGTGATCAACAGATGATACGAAAACTTTCGCACGTCCTGGCATTATTCCTGGTGCTGGCCGCTGTTGCGTCCTGCGGGCGGTCGGTCTCGCCGGGGGCCCTCAAGCACGCGGCCGAGGGCCAGCGGCTTTTCGAGCTCATGCAGTACGAGGACGCCGTCAAGGAATACAACGAGGCCATCAAGATCCAGCCCTCCTTCGCAGCCGCGTACCTGGGAATCGGGAGATGCCTGGCGGAGACCGGGAGATTCGACGAGGCGCTTAAGCAGTATAAGACGGCGATGGATCTGGACCCCAAGAACGAGACCATCATGTACGAGATCGCCCGGGCCTACATCGAGAAGGATCTCGATGAAGAAGGGCTGTTGATGCTGGATAGGGCAAAGGGGCGCGACGCCGACAACCCGAAGTATTTTCTCTACCGCGGAATATATTACTACAAGAATTTACAGTTCGCGCCGGCCATAGACGAATTCCTGAAGGCGGCCGATGAAGATTCAAAATCCCCCGAACCGTATATCCAGTTGAGTCTCCTGTATAGTAACGCCAGCAACCCCTCATATAGAGACGGTGAAAAGGCCGTCGGGTATGCGGAAAAGGCCGTCGACCTTGCCCCGGATTCGCTCAAGGCCCTCGATACGCTGGCGAACGCGTATTTCTCCGCGGGGAAATACGACGCCGCCGAGGAGACGATCAGGCGTGCGATGGAGAAATCCCCGGGCAATTCCGTGCTCACGGAAAGCCTCATGCGTTTCCAGAACACCGTCAAGGGGTCGGCCGACGAACATAACCTCAAGGGGGCGGAGCTTCTGGAAGCGGGCGACTACGGCGCCGCGGCCGAGGAATTCAAAATGGCCGTCGAGATTGATCCCAACGTTCGCGGACGGCTACTACAACCTCGGCAAGGTCTATTCGCAGATTAAAGATTATGAGCAGGCGCTGGCCTCATACAAGAAGGCGATCGAGCTGGACCCAGAAAACGCGCGGTACCACTATAACCTCGCGATAGTTTACGGGCTAAAGGGGTTGACTAAAGAGAGCGAGCAGGAATACCTTTTGGCGATATCGCTCGATCCATACTACGACAAGGCCCATAACAACCTCGGCGCGCTGTACGTTAAAATGGATAAGCTGAACGAAGCCTTGATTGAGTTCGATAAGGCCTTTGAGATTAATCCGAGAAGCGATTATAAGAATAATAGCGACATGGTACGGGCCATGATGGAAGAGCGGGGCCTCGCCCCGAAGAATACGCCGCCCAGACAAGGGGAAGAGCCAGTATTAAGCATCGTCGTAATCGAGGTTGTCCATGAATGATTTAGAAGGTAAGGTTCCACAGATCGAGGGTAACTTCACCGCGCTCTCTCTGGTAAGCCTGATACAGGGTATCTCGGCAAACAAGCGGATGCTGATCACGCTGTTCTCCATCGACGGAAGCGAGGGCAGGCTCTATTTCGAGAATTCCCGCATCGTGGGCGCCTTTGTTGGGGAAGATTTAACCGGTAAGAAGGCGTTCTTCAGGATGATCGAATGGGAAGACGCCCGTTTCCAGGCGTATGATATTACCGATATAGACCAGTCCAGGTTCAATATCGATCTGGAGGTCTCTCACCTGCTGCTGGAAGGTCTCCGGCAGAAGGACGAAAAGGCAAAGATTAAGAAACGGATCCTGCCGATCTACAAGATAACGAAGGCCGAGGGGAGCTTCGAGTTAGGCGACAAAGAGCAGGAGCTGTTTTCGATCATCCCCGCCAGACGGCATCTTCGTCAATACGCTGGTGAACATGACCTCGATGACCGACTGGGAGGCATATACGAACCTGTCGTCGCTGATGATCAAGCGGGCGATCATCTTTGTCAAGATCAAGACGCTGGTTATCGACGACAGCGAGTTCATGACCAAGATCGTGCGGGATATCCTCGAGAACCTCTATAAGGACGTCCTGGTCATCAAGACGTTGAAGACGGGAGGCGAAGCTATCAAGCTGATCGCTTCTCCCGAGTCAAAGGTCCGCCCCGACCTGATCTTTACCGACATCGTAATGGAGGGGACCAGCGGGATGGAGGTCATCAAGGCGGCGAGGGCCCAGAGCCCCCCGATCCTGACCATCGCCGTAACCTCGCTCCAGCGGGAGATGAAAGAGATCCTCGACGCCGGCGCAAACTACCTCCACAAGAACTGGATCACGCGCGACAACATCGGCGATATCATGAGCGACCTCGTGGAGCGCACGATCTGCGGAGAAGTCGGCGTCATCGGCGGCGAGACCTACATCAAGCCCGCGGTATCCTGAGCGTCCGCCCGGCCGGCAAACCTCACGGTAATAGACCCCGGTGAAAGCCCCGGTAAAAAGCCCCGGAAAAGCCCCGGTAAAAGTCATTCATACCAACACACCCAACAGACACAACCTCACGAAGACGAGGGAGCTTGCCGAGGTGGCGGTTATCTCCGCCCTCTACGTGGCGCTGACCTACCTGGTCGCGCCGGTCGCATACGGGCCGATCCAGTTTCGCGTCAGCGAGGCGCTGGTAATCCTGGTGGCGGCGCGCCGGCACCTGCTCTGGTTCGTTCCCGTGGGCTGCGTCGTCGCCAATCTTCTCTCGCCCTACGCGGGCGTGTGGGACCTCGCGTTCATGCCGGCCATGAGCACCGTGGGGGCGCTCCCCCTCTTTTTCATGGGGCGGCGGTTCGTGCTGGCGGACGGGCTGGTTTTACGGGTCGGTGACGGGGCTCTCGGTGGCGCTGATGATCTCGGTCATCGAGGGGGGCGGGTTTGCGGTCCTTGCCGTCTCGGTCACGGCAAGCCAGCTGATCATCATGACGATCGGGTGGCTCCTGCTCTCCGGCTACCTGCTGGTGTTTAAGTCCGGAGGAAAGGGGAACGGCGGTGAGGCGCGCGGGACGGACGGATGATGGCGGAGGGACGCCCGGCGTGTCGGTACCGGGAGGCCGGGACAGGCCGCGTCAGGCCGATTCGGCGATACCGCGGATGATCGAGAGTATCTCGAGGTACTTGTTCCTGGTCCCCTCGACGATATCGGGCGGCAGGGCAGGGGCCGGCGGCCGCTTGTCCCAATCGGTGGTCTCCAGCCAGTCCCGGACGAACTGCTTGTCGTAGCTTGCGGGGGACTCTCCCAGGCGGTAGGACTCCACCGGCCAGAAGCGGGACGAATCGGGCGTCAGCGCCTCGTCGATCAGGATGACCCGTCCGTCGTAAATCCCAAACTCGAACTTGGTGTCGGCAAGGATCACCCCGCGCTCGCGGCAGGCGGTCGTGGGCGAAGCGGTAGATCGAAAGCGACAGCTCTCCGACGGTGCGGACGACCTCGCGCCCAGGAGGCCTTCGGCGTCCGTCACGGAGATGTTTTCGTCGTGGCCCACGTCTGCCTTGGTGGAGGGGGTGAAGATCGGCTCCGGCAGCTGCTCGGCAAGCCTGAGGCCCGCCGGGAGCGCTATGGCCGGAGATCATCCCGGTCTTCTGATAGTCCTTGTAGCCGGAGCCCGCCAGGTACCCGCGGACGATGCACTCGAGGTCGACGCGCTGTGCCTTCCTGACGAGCACCGATCTGCCGGAAAGCTCGGGCCTGCCCGTGAAGGGGGCGGGGAATTTGGCGGCGTCGGTCTCGATGATATGGTTTTCGACGAACGTCAGCAGCGAAAACCAGATGTTGGATATCTCGGTGAGTATCTGCCCCTTGCCGGGGATGCCGTCGGTAAAGACCACGTCGAACGCCGAGAGGCGGTCCGTGGCGACGATGATGAGGCTGTCGCCGAGGTCGAAGATCTCCCGGACCTTGCCGGAATAGTCGGGCCGCCTGCCGTCGACGGCGATTGAGGTGAGGGCGTGTGGGGTCTGTTCCACGTTTTCTTTCATGGGGGCGATTGTAGCAGATCGGGGCGTGCCGGTCAACGTTTTTTGCCGGGCGCGTATCATTTCCGGGCAGGGGGAAAGGCGAACCGTTTGACCGCCCGGCGCATCATATAGAATAGAGAAGGCCGCAACGGTGCGGCAGGACAGATTGCCGAACGGCGGCAAGCCCCGAATAAGGGGCTTTTTATTTTAAAGAGTGTCGCCTTCGGCGACGTTTATTATCGTCATTGCGAGGAGGCCGTCAGGCCGACGCGGCAATCTGCAGCAATGTCGCCCCCGGCGACGTTTATTATCGTCATTGCGAGGGGCCGAGGCGCCGCGGCAATCCCCTGTCTGTCACGATCAACCCCTTCCCCGTCATTGCGAGGAGGCCGTCAGGCCGACGCGGCAATCTCGGACGCGACTTAGTCTCGCGGGCCCATTGAGTATGTATGCGGTAAGCATCTCGCACAGGACTGATGAACATGGGGCAGGTTCATTCTTCCTGTAAATTATTCATAGAATTTACTATACCTATGTCCCACTGTATTATAATCATGCATAATTGACAGGAAATTATAGTACATTATATGCCTTTTTTGCTTGACACGTCCCCCATTTTATGGCATAATTATTACTAACAAATCAAGAAACCCACAAGACCAACAATCCCACTGATAAAAATCTGTTGTCTATTTAAGAGGTGCTGTGTGAAGCTCAATGTAAATTGGACTATGTTTGAGGACCGTGCGCAAAAGATGAGAATGAAACAGAGGCACAAGTGCCCGAAGCTCGTGACCTGGTCGCTGGTCTGCCTGACGGTCGTCGCGATCACCGGCGCGGCGCTGGTATCCCGCGTGGTGGTCGGGCCGGAATCGGTCGACCGCCTGGTGCGGACGGCCTGGCTTTCGGACGAGACGGCAGCCTGTCGGAAAGGATCAATTCTTCGATCTACGACTATATCCACTCGTTCAATACGGGGCTTTCGGACTCCGAGGAGCGCGAGCTTGCAACGCTGATCTATTTCGAATCGATGAAATACGGATACGACCCGGAGTTTATCCTGGCCATTATCCAGACCGAGAGCGCGTTCAACCCGGAGGCCGTCTCCAACGTGGGGGCGTACGGGCTGATGCAGCTGATGCCTTCCACCGCACGCGAGATCGCCCACGAGGTGAAGATCCCCTTCGAGGGCAAAAGCACGCTGAGCCAGCCGGACCTGAACGTCCGCATGGGGACGTATTATCTGTTTAAGATGATGCTCCAGTTCAAGGACGTGCGGCTGGCGCTGGTGGCCTATAACTGCGGGCCGGGGTTCGTGGAGGAGATGGTCAGAGAGGGGCAACAAGCTGCCCGAGGAGTATGTGGATAGGGTCATGGGGAATTACGAGAAGATCAAGACGATGGGGATGTAGATTCGTCCAACGCATATAACGCGCGCACGAAAAACCCGCCGAAAGGCGGGTTTTTTATATTTTTCTCTAAAACGAAGTACTAAATATGTGATTTTTATTTTGACAGAACTTGTACAATAGTTTAAAATTAATAAAAAGTAGTTTAATTATAGGAATGAAATATGAGTGAAGATAAACTTGATATTATCATTGCGCAAGGCTAAAAATGCTCACTAAAATTGTGGCACTTAGTATGATGAAAGATAGTCTGGGTAAGCTAGATAAGACTAAAGATAGAATAAAACTCGTGATGGATTTGGGATTTACGGACAAAGAAGATATCGCTAATTTAGTAGGTTCAAATCCTGAGTCTGTAAGAAAAGCCATTGAAAGAATGAAAAGTTAACGTAGAGGTGTTCCGAATGACAAAAGAGAGTAATAAAGAACTATTAGGACAAATGCTAATACTTAATAGGTTGGTAGCGTTGTTAATATTTTCGATAGAGAAAAAGAATAGCCAAGTGGAGAGAATTGAATTGTTGAAAACGACAGGTTTCAGACCGGCAGAAATTGCACAGCTAATAGCGAAGCCAGTGAATTTCGTAACAGCAAATATCAGCAAGATAAAGAGTAAGGATAGTAAAGAAAAAGAAGTAGTAAAAAGTAAATAGTAGATTATTGAAGATAAACCTGGAAAATGATAAATAGGAAGGTTAGAGAAGAATTGTTGAGGAAGTTCGGTTATAAAAAACCTCAACCTCTTTATAAGAAAATTAGCGATATAGTAGAAGCATTCCCATTAACGCCGGAACAGGCCGCGTATTTATTGGCTCAATATAGGGGTATAGTGTTATCAAAATACTTAGGGAGTACCGAACTCGCTGAAATACAAACCCTCTTCGGTCGCTATGATTTGTCCCGGTACGCCCTCGGCCGTAAAAGGCCGACTAAGCAAGAAGTTGCGACTGCAGAGAAAACTAGAGTTCAATTGAGTATAACAAGAAGTCAGAAAAAGAGTAACGTTGGCGGGAAAAGGAAGAGAGCGGTAAAATACGGCTTTTCGTATAGGAATTTATTAGTTACGTCCGCATTGTTTCTTATAGTTCTTTTGTGCACCCTTTTCTTCATAAAACGGTACGGAGAAGGTGAGAATTATCTTCAAAAAATAGCTAATACCTCAGATATTCTACTCTTCGAGTTCATAGCGTATTCATTTATTGCGTCAGCATCCGGACTTTTCGACAGGATAAGGGGTTATCTAAAGGACAAGTTGAGTATATAACTAGCTACTAAACATTCTATATATTAAAACACGTAGGTTTCCAGAATGAAGAGATAGCCTCGTTGTTTGGGGCTAACGAAGAAACCGTAAGGTCAATACTAAGCCGGTACAAAAGAAGATAAAGGAGTTGATCGATGGACAATGATAGCGGTAAGGAGCTTAGAAACGACAACTACAGCGAGCTTGTCGATGAGGTAAGAAAGATAAAAAGCCTTTTAGCATTTGTACTTGCTAGTCAAGGTACTGAATTGACCGAAGATAAGAGAATGAGAATCTTAGAATATGGCGGCTTTAGCCAATCACAGATTGCAGAACTAATCGGAGTAAATCAGAGCACCGTGAGCAGACATCTAAAAAAAGGATAAATGTTAGCAATAATGGGACAATTTAAATCGGTCTTTTGAAATGAGATATACTGACCTAGTAGAAAAACTAATAAAAAAGTTAGGTAGTAGGGCAACGGTATATAGAAGAGCCGGTGAACTGGGAGAAGAGCTCTTTATACCGACGAAGGAGGCCATGTACTTGTTGGCCTTTAGCGAAAAAATCGGCCTGGAAGACTTATTGGATGGAGCCGAAAAGGATAGACTTAGGGTGATGTATTTCACTTATAAGGACAGAATTGGGGAACCTAGTACTTCGAAGGATACCGCTAAGACTCCAGAAACTCGGAAAAACAGACGCAAGTCAAAGGGGGAGGTTGTACTGAATATTGATGATTTGGGTAATATAGTGCCAAGGGTCCTATTACCAGAGCAGAAGTTTAAAGACGCCGTCGAAATGGCGAAGATGTACATTCTACTATATGTAGTAGAGAATTCTATAAGGGAAGTTATCGACCTAAGAATGCATAAGATATACGGCCCAAATTGGTGGGATTTGAAAGTACAAAAGAAGCGAAAAGACAAAGTTGACGAAAGGAAACAGGACGAGCATGCAAACCCGTGGTTTGGCCAAGAAAGAGGGGCTAGACAGATCGACTACCTTGACCTAAATGAACTTCCCGATATTATACATAATAATGAGAAGGATTTTATACCGGACATCTTCCCAACATATTCCTGGATAGATGAAAAGATTCATGACCTTTATAGATCAAGGTGCGTTGTCGCCCACATGAACCATCTTAAAAAGTATAATAGGGAAGACGTAAAGGGCATCCTAAGGAAGTTGGAAGCTCAAATAAAGGCAAAGAAGACTCTGATTATGCCCTAGCTGAAGAAAACCTTCTCCCCCTACCGCTTCCTCAGCACAAACAGGCACGATTCCTGCCCCATGGCCTTGCACGTCTCCTCCACCACCTGCATCACCCCCTTGCCGTAGGTCCAGTCCGTCATGAACTGGAGCCCCCCGCCGTATTGCGAGCAGTAGGGCTTGGCGCTTTTTGCGCCGGTGCAGGTGAGGCAGTCGAACACGTCAAAGCGGGGCAGGCCGTCCTCCCCGATCACCACCCGGCCCTTGTTGAGCACGGCCTGCGAAAATTCGAAGCACTTGACGATCTTTTCGCCCGCGGGCAGGTCCTTGATGGAATCCAGCGCGTGGTACGTCATCACGCCGAACTCGACGTTCTTGTAGCCCATCTGCCGGAGGATCCCCTGTGCGCCCACCGCCCCCACGAGCGCGATCGTTTCCCGGTAGATGGCCGCCTGTTCGGAGAGCGTGAACCCCTTGTCGAAGGTCGGCTCCGGCGGGGAATCGATGACGCGGAGAGGCCCGCGGCCTTGAAGATTATCTTTCGGGCGTTTTCGCCCATGACCTCCCCGAGGCTGTCGTATGCCGCGCGGATAGCCATATTGGAAACGGTCTTTTCCTCGCTCATGGCACACCTCCATTGGATTGAGGGTATCGAGAAACGCACT
This sequence comes from uncultured delta proteobacterium, assembly GCA_963735595.1. Classification (GTDB taxonomy): domain Bacteria; phylum Desulfobacterota; class Zymogenia; order Zymogenales; family Zymogenaceae; genus JAFGAS01. The sequence continues at coordinate 73,616 of CAVTLK010000001.1, forward strand.
CAGGAAGAACAGGGGGGATCGACCCGCGATAGGTGCACTATCGCGTCCGGCTCGTTCGGGCGAAGTATATCCGATACTATAATTATACTACCGTATTATAAAAATGCCATCTTTTTACGGCGCGGGCGTCGGGGCGGGCCGGTGTGAAAACCGGGAGATCGGGGTAACTGCGGCAGGAAGCGGGGGAGGGGCTACTCGAAAATCCGCAAGATCTCGTCGCGCTCCCGGTAGGGGAGCGGCTCGGTCGTCCCGTTTGTCCGAACGATGAGAACAGAGTCGTGCGATTTGACCGATTTCCCCGATTTCACCAATCGCCGAGACCGGGATGCCCTTCTTCGCGAACGCGCCCTCCACGGCGGCCCGGTCGGCCGGGCGCGGCGGTAAAGAGCAGCGCGCCGGAGGCGATCGTGCCCAGCGGGTCTATCCCGAAGGCGTCGCATACGACCCGTCCCTCGGGGTAGACGGGGATCGCGTCCTCGCGCACCGTGATGGAGACGCCCGCCGCCATCGCCAATTCATTCAAGCCCGCCGCGAGGCCCCCCTCGGTGGGGTCGTGCATGGCCGTGATCTGGGCGGCGGAGGTCGCCGTCATCGCGTCCGTGACCACGCTGATGCCGGGGTCAAAGAGAAAGCGCCGCGCGCGCTCGATCGTCGCCTCGTCGATCCCGCGCTCGCGCAGGGCGTCGGCCTTTTCCTGGGCGATGATGGCCGTCCCCTCCACGGGTATCCCCTTGGTCAAAAAGAGGAGGTCGCCCGGCCGTGCCCCGCCGGTGGTGACGAGCCTGTCCTTTTCGACCTCGCCCAGCATCATGCCGGAGACGACGCGGCTGGTTCACGGCGTCGGTCACCTCGGTGTGGCCGCCCACGAGCGTCAGGCCGAAGGGGACCATGGCCGCGCGCAGCTCGTCGAACACGCTACGGGCCGTCGCCTCGTCGCTCGCCGACAGCGGTAGCAGGATCGTGGCCAAGAACCAGAGGGGCCGCGCCCCGCGTACGGCGATGTCGTTTGCGTTGACGTTGATGGCGTAGTACCCGATGTTTTCGGCCGTAAACGTGATGGGGTCGGCCGTGACGATCAGGTAGCGGTCGCCCATGTCGATGACGGCGGCGTCTTCGCCGATGCAGGGGCCCACGATCACGCGGGGGTCCGCGGCCGGAAAATCGGAGAGTATCCGTCCCAGCAGGTCGTATTTCAGTTTTCCGGTGGGGAGCTTCGTGTCGTTCGTTTTCATGTTACCCGTTTATGTCGATTATGGGGAGGCGATGTATCGTACCGGACGCGCACACGGACAACGGGGTTGTCCGTGGCACCCAGCCCGTGTTTGAACCCGCAGGGGTCGCATATATGCGACCCGCGGAACGACGAAGGAGAAAAAGGGACAGTGTGAGTCGTTCCCGGTGACAGTCAGGGGATTGCCACGACACTATCACCCCAAAAGGCAGGCCTTTTGGGGGCCCGATTAAGCGCACAGGCCTCGCAATGACAATAATAACCGTCGCCGAAGGCGACAATGCTAATCATAGCCGAGTCGCCTCCGGTTCCTCGCAATGACGATATCCTATAGATAATCCAACAAGCTCATCCGCACTAGTGAGGACAAGGGACGCGCCCGCAGCCGTCAACTGGTCTGCGCCGATCTTTCCGGTGGTCACCCCCACGGGGACCATGCCCGATTTGAGGGCGGACTCGATGTCGATGGGGTGGTCGCCCACCATGGCGGCCCGGTCGGCCGCCACCGCCAGCAGGGAAAGCGTCCGGTCGAGATGGGCCGGGTCCGGCTTGACGCGCTCGGTCCGCTCCCGCGGCACGAAGGCGTCCACCATCGCCTCCACGTCCGGGAATACGATCTTTACCGCCGCCTCGCAGTTTCGGGTGACCAGGCCCGTCTTCACCCCGCGGGAGCGCAGGGAGGTCAGGAGACCGCGGGTGCCGGCAAAGAGGGACGCGCTCTTGGCCGATGCCACCTCCTCGTCCACAACGAGCCTGTTCGCGGCGGCGTAGAACTCTGCGGACGCGCCGTCGGCGAGCTGGCGGGTCATCTGGTCGATCTGCTCGATCAGGTAGCTTTCGGTTATCCGGCTCCTGTCCACCCCGAAGCGGTCGGCCAGCTCAAAGATCCTGAGGTAGACGGCGGGAAAGTCTATGTTAAGCTCGGCTAGCGTCCCGTCGAAATCAAAGACGACGGCCGAGACGCCGTCAAGTGGCGGTCGTGTCATGCGAAAATCTCCGGTAGAATGCGTCGAGGCGCTTGAGCGCCTCTTTCTTTTCGGTCATGCCGATACGCGCCGATTGCGCCGCGCGCCTCAGCGTATCTATGGAACGGTCGTAGTTTTCCCGGTCAACGGGGTAGGGGTGGCCGTCCTTTCCGCCGTGGGCAAACGAGAAGCGGGCGGGGTCGGAAAACGAGGCGGGCGCGCCGTAGATCACCTCGCCGATGAGGGCCAGCGCCCTGATCGTCTTGGGCCCCACGCCCGGAAGCGACAGCAGCTCCTCGAAATCGGCTGGCCTGCGCTCGTAGGTGGAAAGGAGTATCTTTTCGATCCTCCCGGGGTTGATGTCTTCCGTGGTCACCTCGTGGCGGCGCGGAAGAATAAGGCGCCTATTAACCTCCCTGATCTGTGCAAGGGTGCGCTCCGGGTGTTCACGGGAGAGCCCGGCCGCAATGTCCCGCGCCCGGTCCGCGTCGGCGTCGGTCAGGTTCATGATCTGCCCGAGCCGCCGGTCGTCGCAGACGGCGGCATGGGGGGAGACGGTCATGTCGGCTACCGTGTCGGAGAGCCAGTGGTAGCGGCGGGCCGTGGCGGTCGTATCGTTCATCCCCTGCTGCACGACCGCCCAGCGGCCGTCCGGGGTAAAGAAGAAATTATGGATATAGAGCTGGTAGCCGTCCTGGACCGCGTTGTTGTCGACCTTCGCGGTGAGCCGCGAGAGGTAGACGAGGCGTGCCGGGTCGACGGAAATATCGGCCCCCCGCGCGATGATCTCGTCGGGCGTCCTACGGGAGTGCGCGCCCTTTCCGCCGGCGGCAAAAAGCCCGAGCTCGGCCTCGATTCCCGAGATGCCCTGCTTGACGGCGGCGCAGACCGTGGTGGTAACGCCGGAGGAATGCCAGTCGAACCCCAGGAGGCAGCCGAAGGACTGAAACCAGAAGGGGTCCGACAGCCGCCGGAGCGCCTCCGGGGCGCCGAAGTCCGAGACGATAATGATGACGATCTCCCGGGCGAGGCCGACCATCCGGCGCATGAGCCAGGCCGGGGCCTTCCCGCCGTGCAGCGGCAGCGTGGCGGTTGCGCGTCTCATGCGCGCCTCCGGGTGCGCCCGTTTAGGTCAATGGCGTTGGTCATCGTCGGGTATCTCACGAATCTGCTTGAAAAGAGCCGGTACAATCGTGTATGATGATTATAAGGGACTACCGGTACCGATGCAAGGGGAAAGGAAAAGCAACGAAACTTTACGGTAACACCACGGGCCTCAAGGCCAGCGAGGAAAAGAGGCTGCTGAACCTCTATCGGCGGCGCATGCCGGCCGATCGAATCGTCACCCCGGAGTTCGCCCGGACCCTCACCGAGCTTTCCGCCGAGATACGCCGTCAGATCTGCGCCCTGGTCGACCGCAAGGGGACGATCCAGTATATCATCATCGGGACCAACTCGATGGTGGTCATCCCGGATATTTCCCGCTTCCGCATGGGAGACGCACGTCTGCGGGGCCTTCGCTCGATCCACACCCATCTCAAGGGAGAGCCGCTCTCCCGCGACGACCTGGCCGACCTGGCGCTCCTGCGGCTTGACCTGATAGCCGCGCTGGGGGTCAAGGAAGGAGGACTTCCGGGGGACGTCTACGTGGCCCACCTGGTCGCGGAAAACGGGTCGGGGGATATCTGGCAGGAGCTCGAACCGGTGCCGGTCTACCGGCTCGAAACCGATTTCAGCGATCTCATATCGTCAATCGAGGACGAGTTTGTCAGGAAGTTCAAGGCGCGCCGGGTCAAGGTCGAAGACGGGGCGATACTCATAGGGGCCTATTACGGCAGAGGCGGCGATTCTGACGACAGCCTGGCGGAGCTCAAGGAACTGTGCGCCACGTCGGGGCTAACGGTGCTGGATACGGTCGTCCAGAGGCGCGACAGGCCCGACCCGAAATGGGTCATCGGCAAGGGAAAGCTCTTCGATATGGTCGTGCGGGCCCAGCAGGTCAACGCGGGGATCCTGGTTTTCGACGGGGAGCTTGAGCCCGACCAGATCAGGACGATCACCGATTTTACGGAGATGCGGATCATCGACCGGACGCAGGTGATCCTTGACATCTTCGCGCGGCGGGCCGTCAGCAGGCAGGGAAAGATCCAGGTAGAGCTGGCCCAGCTTAAGTACCTGCTGCCGAGGCTGATCACGAAGAACACCGCTATGAGCAGGCTGACCGGCGGTATCGGCGGGAGGGGGCCGGGCGAGACGAAACTCGAAATCAACCGGCGGCGCGCCCGCGACCGCATCCACCGCCTGGAGCGCGAGATCAAGCAGATCGGTAGAGAACGCGGCCAGCAGCGCTCTCAGCGGATGAAGCGCGGGCTTCCGATCATCTCCATTATCGGCTACACGAACGCGGGTAAGTCCACGCTCTTGAATACGCTTACCAAGAGCAACGTCGACGCCCGGGATATGCTTTTTGCGACGCTGGACCCGTCGAGCAGGCGGCTGAGGTTTCCGCGCGACTTCGAGGTCATCATCACCGATACCGTCGGCTTTATCCGCAACCTCCCCAAAGACCTCGTGACCGCCTTTTCGGCGACACTCGATGAGCTCAAGAACGCGGACCTCCTCGTGCACGTGGTTGACGCGTCCGACCCTCGTTATCCTTCCCGCATCGAGGCGGTAGAGAAGATACTCGGGGACCTGGAGCTCTCCGACATACCGGTGCTCATGGTATTCAACAAGGTCGACCTTGTCGGCGAGATCACGCTGGCGCAGATGCGCGAAAGACACGACGGGGTGTTCATTTCCGCCGTCGATTCCTCCACGCTGATGCCGCTCATCGACCGGCTCGAACGCCAGATGCTGGTGGTGCTGGAGCACGACCAGGCGGCGATGCCCGAAGAAGAGGGCGGCCAGACACTCCATTAGCGGCGCAATCCGCTGCCGCACTCAAAATAGATCCACCGACCACCCGTTCAAGGGACACTCGTCCTTACCCGGCGATTCTATCGAGAATTTACTTGACAGGGAATATTTAGCTGTATAAAATAATACTCGGTAGATAATAAAAATACTAAGCAGTATAACACGCGGATGGGGTAAAAGGCCGCCAATCCGGCAGTAGAAAAGGGACGAGACAATAATGGCACGAAAATCAATCATCGAGGATATCAGGAAAGACCAGATCATAGAGAGCGCTATTGACGCGCTGGCGTCGGTGGGGTACACGAAGACGACACTGGACCAGATCGCGGATATGGCCGATTTCAGCCGGGGCGTGATTACGTACTACTTCAAGAGCAAGGACCAGCTCATCACCGAGGTCATGAAACGGATGTTGTCCACGCAAAAAGAACGCATCATGAGCCGGGTAGATTCAGCCGGGCCGCCAACGGAAAAGCTGGCCGAATATATCGCGGCAAGCATCGATCACATGAAGTCGGACCGAAAACACTACGAGGCGCAGGTCGAGCTCTGGTCCAACCTCGAGTACAAGAAAGAATTCAACCAGAAGATATATATCGAATGTATCAGGACCGTATCGACGATACTTGCCGAAGGAGTCAAGGGGGGAGTCTTTCGGGAGATGGACATCCAGAACTCCGCTGTGCTTATCCAGGGGGCAATCGACGGCATCATGATCCAGTGGGTATTCAACGAGGGATCCGTTAATCTCGATACGATCAGTAGTCTTCTCGTCGACACGATATTTGCGGCGATACGGCGGCAGGAAACCGTCACCCAATGAGCAGCGTCGCGCGGGCCTTCAACGGCTCCAAACGTCCATCTCGCGCATACGGCCATGCTTGATATATAAGCCCACCGGAGGATATATGGAAAACAGAATTATCGATTTCAGGGTCAGGCTCCCATTTAAAGAGGAATTCCCTAATGCGGACCCAAACGACCTTTCGTTTGTGCCCCACTGGATGAGCCACTACGTGGAGCTCTACCAGGCGGCCCTCAAGGTCGACCTCGGGGTGGAAACGCTGCTGGCGTCGATGGCGGAAAACGGGATCGAGCGCGCGGTCATGCAGGCGGAGTGGGAGTTCGGCGACTACAAACACCTCAACAACGCCGTCCATAGAATAGTTACGAGATACCCCGACAAATTCATCGGTTTCTGCACCGTTCACCCGGAGGAGTCCAAGGACATGGCCGCGGAGCTCCGGGACTGGGTCGCGGCGGGGATGCGCGGGGTCAACCTGCAACCCTGGGCCTACCGGATGGAGGCACACGACCGCCGCTTTTACCCGGTCTACGAGGTGGCAAATGAGCTCGGTATCCCGGTGACCGTCCACACGAGCGTCAACTGGACACTGACGCGGCCGATCTTCTACGGGAGGCCCATCAACCTTGACGTGGTGGCGTGCGACTTTCCTGACCTTGTGCTGATCGCGAGCCACGGTGGATGGCCGTGGGTCAACGAGATGGTTGCGGTCGCCTGGAAGCACAAAAACGTCTATATCGAGACGGGAGCGGTCAGCCCCAAATATATCGGGAGGCCCGGAACCGGTTGGGAAACCTTCATCCAGTACGCGGACAGCATCCTGAAGAACCAGATACTGTATGCCAGCGAGTGGCCGCTGCTGACCTTCGAGCGGGTGGTGGCCGAGGCCGAGGCACTCCCGTTGAAGGAGGAGGTAAAACAGGCCTACCTCTACGAGAACGCCCGGCGGCTTCTGAATTTGTAAGGCCATCGTCCAGGGGGGAGCTATGGAAATTCCGTATTACGATTACTATTGGCAATATGTCCGGCACTGGGGCGAGGTCGATCCCGACTTTCCGGCGCTTCGGGGGGGAGATAGGACGGTAACGTCGGGAGAGTTTAACCAAATGGTGACGAGGCTCTCGGAGTCACTCCTCGACCTCGGTGTTAAGAAGGGTGACCGCATTGTCACGATCCTGCCGACAGGTATCGAGTTTGTCCTTTCGCTGGTTGCCGGGCAGAGCGTCGGGGCGGTTATCGTGCCAATGGACACGAAGTTCAGGCCGGCCGACCTGAAACGGTTTCTCGCACATTCCCAACCGAAACTGATCATCTCGATTGTGGCGGTAAAGGACTTCGATATCGCCGGGACGCTTGCCTCCCTCGGGCCGGAGCATAATCCGATCAAGAAGGCGACAGTGGGGCCGGGCCCGTTCGGGCTCACGTTCGAGGATCTTGTCACGGGCAGTCCCGGATCCGAGTCTGAGGTAACACGGGTGCGGGAGTCGATATCTCCCGATGACGCCGGGCTCATCGTATTTTCGGGCGGTACCACGGGCGTCCCCAAGGCGGCGCTCCTCTCCAATACGAATTGCGTCTATATGTCGTATATCGAGGTGCTGCTTTTCAATAAGTGGCTTGGCTCCCGCGGAGCTGCCGGCAGGATCAAATCGGTGGCGGCGCTCCCGCCCAGCCACGTTGGCGGCACCGTGGAATTCATCGGCACGGGGATAGTCGGAGGCCTTGAGCTGATCATGATGGATACGTGGAATCCCTATACGGTACTGGAGATGACCCAGAAAGAGCAGGTGCCGTGGATTGGGGGTGTTCCGACGATGTACGCGATTATCCTGTCGCTTCCCGATCTGTCGAAATTCGATCTTTCCTGTCTGAAGCTCGCAATCCTATCGGGAGAAAAGGTCAGCCTCGAGCTGTTGACCGGCATCCGTGATAGGATCGCCCCGATCGTCATCAACGGGTACGGGAGCACCGAGGCGGGATCGGAGGTCACGTTTACCGAACCGGACGACGAGTTTGCGCGACTTGCCGACGGCTACGTGGGCAAGCCCATCGGGGGAATGCAGATCAAGATCATCGACGAAAAGGGCGGGGAACTTAGCCCAGGCGAGCCGGGCGAGGTTATTACTAAGGGGCCCTTATCGATACAGCGGTACTATAACATGCCCGAGGAAGACGAGGTCGGTTTTACGAAAGACGGCTGGTGCAAGACCGGAGATCTCGGGTACCTGGTGGCCGACGGCGGGCTCTATATAAAGGGAAGAATTAAGCAGATCATCAGGGTGGGAAGCTATACGGTGCTCCCGACGGAGATTGAGGAAGTCGCAATCGAGTACGAGAACGTTGGGTTTGCGGCCGCCATCGGTGTGCCGGACAAGGTATACGGGGAGGTCGCGTGGCTCTTTATCGCTCCGGTCTGGGGGACTGAGGTCAACACAGAGGGTCTGATGGCTTTTCTTGCCACGAAGCTTGCCAAGTTCAAGGTCCCAAAGAAAATTGTGATCAAGGACGATATTCCGATCACGAGAATCGGAAAGGCCGACCGCACGAGGTTGCGTAATGAGGTAGTCAATCAACTCGAAAAGGAAAAAGACAAAGCGCAATCGTAACGGAGCCGGGCGGCAGTAGTGCGACCGGCAGGGAAATTCGGGGGGCGCTATGGATTATGTAGACATTTCGTATGAGAAAAGGAACGGAATCGCCACTATTACGTTTACCAGGCAGGAGGCCCGAAACGCCGTCCGCCATCAGACGTGGCTTGACCTTTCGGGGGCACTCAACGATGCCCGGCAGGATGACGCCGTCCGGGTACTCGTAATAACCGGAAAGGGTAAGGCCTTTTCGGCCGGTGCGGACCTCTCGGAGATGGCGGCGATATTCGGAACGCAGGTCGATCTCTTCGAGGTGCGGCGGGCGCTCCTCGGAATCCAGGAGGTCACCAGGCAGATGCTCGATCTCCCCAAACCGATTATCGCGGCGCTCAACGGATATGCCGTGGGTGCGGGCGCGGAGATCGCCATTGCCTCGGATATTAGAATCGCCTCCGAAAAGGCGACCTTCGAGTTCGCGGAGGTGAAGGTGGGACTCTTTGAGACTAACGGCGTGACCTATCTTCTTCCCCGAATCATCGGCTACGGGAGGGCCCGGGATCTGATGCTGACGGGCCGGCGAATTGACGCCCGGGAGTCCTTGTCGATCGGCCTGGTTTCGAAGGTGGTCGCGGCGGAGTCGCTGATGGACGAGACGATGCAAACGGCCGACCGGATGACCGGCAATGCGCCGGTGTCGATGGCGTTGGTCAAGGAGTGCCTCAATCGCTCGGGCGAGATCGCGCTCGCGGACGCGCTCGTCTACGAGACTGAGGCGATGATGGCCTGCGCCATGACGGCGGACGCCCGCGAGGGCGCGACGGCGTTTATGGAAAAGAGGACGCCCCGTTTTAGGGGCGCGTAACGTGGTATAATTGATTTGCGTAAAGGATTTCATTACACTGGACAATTATAGGAGGAGTCGAATATGGCCAAGGAAGAACTAAAGCGCGGGCTTGGTCTCGGCGGGGCGGTATCTATCCTTATGGGATACGTCATCGGCGCGTCGATTTTCATCCTGATCGGCCCCATCGCCTTCAAGACCGGTCCGGCTATCTGGGTGACGTACCTGATCGCATCGGTGCCTGCAATATTCATATGTTTTACCTCCGCGCAGATCGGCAGCACCCTACCGGTGGCCGGGGCCAACTACGTTCTGGTCAGCAGGACGATGGGACCTTTCTGGGGATTCATGACGGTATGGACGATCATGATAACGACGCTGATTGGAATACCGTTGGTGGCCTATGGCTTTGCGGAATACCTCGGGTTTTTTATACCGGGATTGCCCCCCATGGGGACGGCCGTCGCCGTGACGATCCTGTTCGGGATCGTCAATATTATCGGTATCTCATTCACCGGCTGGGTACAGAACCTCATGGTTATCCTGATGATGGTGGCGTTGGCGATCTTCGGGATAGCTGGGCTCTTCTTCGTCAAGCCGGAAAACATCACACCCCTGATGCCGAACGGATTCTCTCCGGTGGTCATGGCGGCCATCCCGGCGTATTTCTCCTACGTCGGGTTCATGGTGCTCGCCGAGCTTGGTGAGGAGATCAGAAAACCTTCCCGGACGATCCCTCTGGCTATCCTGATATCGTTCTTTGCGGTCCTGATAGCCTATTTCCTGACAACCTTCGTTCTCACCGGGATCCTCCCCTACGGGACCCTCGAGGGTACGAAGGCCGCGGTGTCCGAGGCGGCAAAGACCTTCCTCCCCTACTGGCTGGTAGCCTTCATATCAGTCGGGGCGATACTGGCGGCGTTCACGACGGTCAACGGAATACTTGCCGCAAATCCCCGCGAGCTGTTTGCGTTGGCCCGTGACAAGGTAATGCCCGGGTGGCTGGCGAGGACCTCGAGCATCTTTAAAACCCCCTGGGTTTCGATAGCGGTGGTAACGCTGCTGGGTGTGCTCGGCGTCCTTCTGGGACAATCGATAGAGAAGTACGCGTTTGTAACGGTCATGGGAGTGATGGTCTTTACCCTGCTCATCGGAATTGGATCGCTCCGGCTAAGAAGGAAGCTCCCCGATCACTATAAACGGGCCGCGTTTAAATTAAAGGGATTCTGGTACTGGTTCTTCCCGATCGGCGCCATATTCTTTGCCGTAGTATACATATTGCTGGGTTTCGTGGAAGACCCGGTATCGGTAGGGATATTCATGGGGGCGATCGTCTTGGGAGTGATACTCTTTGCGGAGCGTCGTTGGCGTCTGAAACGGGCGGGAGTCCTCATGAGCGAGATCTTTGAAAAGGACGTCCATGGCGTGCTCAAACGGGCGAAGGAGTCCGAATAGGTGACCGCGTAACATTCGATTGCGATAAACGAATAATCAGGAGATGCGGGGTGATATCATCCCGCATCTCTTTTCGTATCGCCTTTTCATATCACTGCGTCCGTGCTACAATAAATTTATCGGAGGGTGGAAATAGATGATCAAGAAGACCGAGCTGACAAGTGATAAGCTACCCGTTATGGGGTTCCCCTGGGCGCTGTCGGTAACCGGCGCGAGCCAGCTGGTATTTGTGTCGGGCGTCCCGCCGATGAACGAGATGAGGAAGGTCGTTATCTCCGACGCCTACGATCAGTTCGCCTATGAGCTTGAACGGATCAAGGAAATACTGACCGCGGCGGAAATGGGGCTTGGCGATATCGTCTACCTGACCGTAACGGTTACCGAGAAGGCACAGCTTTACGATAACTGGAACCGGTTCGTCGAGATATGGGGTCGGTATTTCCCCGAAAGGCCGGGCCCGGCCGGGGGCACGCTCAGGATTGTTTCCGGGCTTTCCCATCCCAAGATGATGGTTGAAGTCGAGGCGATCGCTGCACGGTGATCTGTTTGAACAGGCGAAAACGGATAATGTATGATACAGGTAGAACACCTCACGAAGAAATTCGACGATGTGGTAGCGGTAAACGACATCTCGTTTGTCGTCAAGGAAGGGGAGTCCTTCGGGTTTCTCGGCCCCAACGGGGCCGGTAAGACCACGACCATCAGGATATTGACCACGCTCCTTCCGCCCACGTCGGGTGCGGCCCGGATCGGAGGGCTGGACGTCACGAAGGCATCCAACCGGGTTCGAGAGAAAATCGGCATTATATTCCAGGACCCGAGCCTCGATGAGCGACTTACGGCCTACGAGAACCTCTACTTCCACGCGGCGCTCTACCGGGTTCCGCGAAGACAGATCAGTTCAAGGATCGACAAGGCCCTGGAGATGGTCGAGCTTTCGACCTCCCGCCACAAGATCGTCAAGACCTTCTCGGGTGGGATGAAGCGGAGGCTCGAGATTGCCAGGGGGTTCCTGCATTTGCCGCGGGTCCTCTTCCTGGACGAGCCGACCATCGGGCTGGATCCCCAGACAAGGAAGGTCATCTGGGAATACATCAACGAGCTGAAGCGCAACTTCGGGGTTACGCTCTTTCTAACTACCCATTATATGGAGGAGGCCGACGATTCCGACCGTGTAGGCATCATCCACCAGGGTAAACTCGTATCGCTCGATTCGCCCGACAGGTTGAAGCGCAAAATGGGGGGGGCGACGATCGTGCTTGTTTCAAAGGATGAAAACCAGCGGAAGCTCAAAGAGCTGAAGGTCCGATTTAAAGCGGTTAACGAGCATATCTATATTGCGGTTGCGGAGCGGTTCATCGCAACAGGATACTCTCATACAATGATCGACGCAAGCATTAACCTCGACGAGATGGTGATAACGCAACCGACCCTTGAGGACGTCTTCATAAAACTAACCGGAAGCGCCATCCGCGATGAGGAGGCAGGCCCCATGGATCACCTGAGGGTGGTGCGGCGGGTCAGGGGGAAAAACCGATGATGGGATTTGTCGGGAAGTTCCTGTACGGCTCATTCATTATATGGCAGCGCGATATCAAACGAATGCTGCGCGATAAGCACCAGTTCTACGGATCGTTCGCCCGGCCGGTGCTCTGGCTCCTCGTGCTGGGCATGGGTTTGAGGCCGGTCTTCAAGGAAAACGGCGGGGTAGACTATCTCCAATTTATCTTTCCGGGCATCGTGGCCATGTCGTTGATCTTCTCGGCCATGTGGTCGGGCATATCCATTATATGGGATCGAGAGTTCGGTTTTCTCAAGGAGATCCTGGTTGCCCCGATTCCGCGCACGTCCATCGTTACGGGAAAGATCATGGGAGGCGCAACTCAGGCGATGGTTCAGGGAGGCATTACGCTCCTCTTTGCTCCGCTGATCGGGGTAAAAATAACTCTCGCCGGGTTTTTTGCGCTCCTGGGGATCATGCTGATTATCTCGTTTGCCTTGTCTTCAATGGGCATCGCGCTGGCAAGCAGGATCTACAGCTACGAGGGATTCGGGACGATCAGCAACTTCGTCATCATGCCTCTCTTCTTCTTATCGGGGGCCGTCTATCCGGTACAGACACTGCCGTCCTGGCTCAAGGTGATCGTGAGCCTCAATCCGGTGACCTACGGAGTTGACCTGATGCGGGGGGCGGTCTTAGGGGTATTTCAGTTCTCGATATTTCTTGACCTGCTGTACATAACGGGGTTTGGGGTAATCATGGCAATGCTGGCGGTTTTCCTTTTCAGGAGATATTAGCAGCCGGCGTCTCGGTTATTTCGGCATGCTGGATGATCCGCGTGGGAGTTATCTATGAGCCTTTTTGAGATTATTATGCTGATTTGCTTCGGGAGCGCATGGCCGTTTTCAATTTACAAATCCTGGACTGCGCGGACGAACAAGGGCAAGAGCCTCTGGTTCCTGGCGATCGTGTTAGCAGGGTACGTCTCCGGTATAATCCACAAGATTCAGTACAACTACGACCCGGTGGTATTCCTGTACGCGCTGAACGGCTCGATGGTATTGATTGATATGACGATCTATGCGAGAAACCGGCGTCTTCATCGGCTGCTTCCGGCCGGTTGAGACGGCCGGCAATCCTGCGATACCCGCAATAGAATTATACTTGTTCCGGAGACGTAACACCATTCGGAATACGGCGGGCCGGTGTTTTAGGACGATTCGTGCCCCGATGCCGATGCCATGAGGTAGGTCTCAATGAATCGATCTATCTGGCCGTCCAGCACCGCGTCGACATTGCCAACCTCCATCCCGGTTCGATGATCCTTGACAAGCCGATAGGGCTGCAGGGTATACGTCCTGATTTGGCTACCCCACGCAATCTCCTTTTTCTGGTGGTGGAGAACGTCCTGTTTGGCCCGCTCCTCATCGAGTTTCTTCTCGTAGAGGCGGGATTTGAGGATCTTCATGGCGGTTGCCTTGTTGCGGTGCTGGGACTTCTCGTTACTGCAGGTCACGACGATTCCGGTGGGAATATGGGTGATGCGGACGGCGCTGTCGGTCTTGTTGACGTGCTGGCCACCGGCACCGGATGCGCGAAACGTGTCGATCCGAAGGTCACTCTCGTTTACCTCAATCTCAAAATCCTCGTCAATCTCCGGAGATACGGAGACGGAGGCAAACGAGGTATGCCGGCGTTTACCGGTATCAAAAGGGGAGATACGTATCAGACGGTGGACACCGTTTTCGGCCTTCATGAGTCCGTATGCGTATTTGCCCTCCAGCAGAAAGGTAACGTTCTTGATCCCGGCCTCGTCGCCGGGAAGCAGGTTGACGACCTCGAGATGGTAGCCCTTTGTTTCGGACCAGCGGCTGTACATCCGGAAGAGCATTTCGGCCCAATCCTGGGCTTCGGTTCCGCCGGCTCCGGAGTTGATCAAGACAATTGCCGAGAGCACATCGTCCTGCTCGGAAAGCATCCGCTTGGTTTCCATGGTCGAAAACGCCGCCTCGAGATTGGATAGCTTCTGCTTGATTTCCTCTGCTGCCGCGGACTCACCATCGCGATACATATCCATAAGGATGCCGAGCTCCTCGATATCGGTCTCCCGGGCGGCAAGCCAGCCGAGCTGGTCCTGGATGGTGTTCTTTTCTTTTGGAAAGCGATGAGCGTTTTCGGGATCGTTCCAGAAATCCGGCGCGGACATCATCGATTCGAGCTCAGTGAGCCTTTGTTTCAGGACGTCCGGTTCAAAGATACCTCCGAAGGATGGCGAGCCGATCCTCATACGATTCGTAGGTCTGGTTCAGGTCAAGGGGAAGATCCGATGCCATACTATTTCCTCCGTTTCTTTTTTCCGAGTAGGCGGTACGCGTGTACGATAAAGGGGGTAAAGAATACCGCGGTTATCAATTGTGCGAAGACGTCACCGAACCGGGTATAAAAGGTTAGCCGCGGTTTCGGAATAACCTCGCCCAAGGCGACGGTTCGCGTGAAAATGTCCGTCCTGATTTCGTCTTTTCCCGTAGGATCGACAATGGTGCTGATGCCGGTATTGGCGGCGCGGACCAGAAAAAGCCGTGTCTCTATGGAGCGCAGCCTGGCCATCGAAAAGTGCTGATAGGGTGCGCTGGTCGTCCCGAACCAGGCATCGTTCGTTATATTGACCAGAAGGCAGGCGCCGTTTCTCGCAAAGATCCGGGCAGATTCCGGGAAGATCGCTTCGTAACATATCAGGGTTCCCACGGGGCCGATGGCCGTCGGGATAGGATCGGTGATCGTTCCCATGGAAAAATCGCCGGCGGCGCCCTTTGCGAGCTTGTCGACAAAGAAGAAAAACCGCCTCATAGGAACGTATTCCACGAAGGGAACCAGGTGAATCTTATCGTATCGGCCGACTATTTTACCGTCCTCAGAGAGGAGATAGGCCCGATTATAGTATTTTATCGTCCCCGCCTCGTCCTCGTACGCCGGGGTGCCGAAGAGGAGGGGAGCGCCGGCGAGGCGGGGCAGCTCCTCCACCCGCGGCCGGAAGATCGGATGATTCTGGAAAAAGAAGGGGGTCGCGGTTTCAGGCCATACGACGAGGGAAGGCTTATGAGGGGCCGAGGCCAGCGTCATATCCTCATAGATCGTCATTGACTCTTCCTGGAAGGTAGGGTCCCATTTTAGATCCTGGCGGATGTTCGGCTGAACAAGGGCCACCTCCACCGGCGTCCCCGCCCGCATAATCGCCTGTTCCCGCTTAATCGCAAAGATACCGTATATAACCAGGACGGCCACCAGGAGAGCCGATACGGTTGTTTCCGCCAGGGGGAAACGCCCTGATCGCCGGGCGAAGTGCTCAATGATCAGAAAGAACGCCGCGTTGACGGCCACAACCACGAACGAGACACCGAATACGCCGGTAATATCCAGAACCTGCATGAGGGTGAGCCAGGGAAGCTGTGACTGCCCTATCAGACCCCACGGAAACCCGGTAATGAAAAACGACCTGAGATATTCGAGGAAGACAAAGGCAATAGGTGCCGAGACGAACACTGACAGCCCCAGGCGCTCACGCGTCCATGCCACGAAGGCGGCAAACAGGCCAAGGTATAACGAGATATAGGAGACCAAGAGGAGCATAAATACGACGGCCAGCCCAACGGATATCCCCCCGTATACGGAGACGGGATACACCGTCCAATATAGGATACCGATATAGGCCGTCAGTCCGAAGACGAGCCCCAGGAGGGAGGCTTTCTCCGGCGCCTTGTCGCGTATAACGAAAAGGAGGGGGATCAGGCAGATCCAGGCCAGGATAAAGAGCCCGGCTTTCGGAAACGACAGGGCCATCAATATTCCGCCGATAACGCAGAGGAATACGTCGTAAAAGCTGATTTTCCCGGTTCTTGTCAACGGACCGGCGGTACCGGATTTCTGTCTCGTCTGCTTTTTCATTGGAACAAAAAGCCCCCGCTCATGAAGTGATATCTATGCCTATGCGTGATAGCAGTTCCCGTTCCCTTGACTCCATTGAGTTGCGGTCCTGGTCGGTTGCCCCTTCTTGCTGGTCGTGAATACACCCGAGGAGGTGAAGAAGGCCGTGAACACACAGGATAATGATCTCATCGGTAATGCTAACTCCCCGAATCTCCGATTGGCGTTTAGCGGCGTCTATATTGACGGCAATGTCCCCGAGAATATCGGGGCCGACGGGAAAGGCATGCTCCACTCCGAAGGATATGACGTTTGTTGTGCCGGTTCTTCCGAGGTAGCGCCGGTTATAGTCGGTTATGCCGGTGTCGTCGGTCAACAGTATTGACAGCTCGCTAGTGCCCCTTCCCAGGTGTTCGAGCAGTCCCTGCATTTTTGTGGTTATTGTTTTTCCTGTTATTCGCTGAGGGTGCCTCTCTTTTGTAAGGAGCACTGTCACCGTTGTTCCTCTCCTTGTATGATTCCTCGAATTCTTCGTCAATGACCGGCACGGGGTAGTCGATGCGCTGGTGAAAGATACCGTTGAGCACCTTAGTGAAACTCTTTCCGATGGCGTCCAGGTCCTTCAAGGTAAGCTCACACTGGTCAAGCTGACCGTCGAGAAAGAGGCGGTTGATGATACTCTGGACCATCCCCTCAACCCTCGACGGTGAGGGATCGACCAGGACCTTGCTCGCGGCCTCGACGTTGTCGGCAAGGAGCACGATTCCCGCTTCGCGCGTTTGAGGTTTTGGGCCGGGGTAGCGGAAGTGTTTTTCATCGACCGGTCTCTCTTTGGCATCTTCTGATTCCCTGGCCTTCTGAAAAAAGAAGTTCATGAGGTGGGTGCCGTGGTGCTGCTTGATGATATCGATAATCTCGGAACCGAGCCGGTACTTTTTGCCCATATCCACGCCTTCCTTGACGTGGGAAATGATTATCAGACCCGACATGTGGGGGGTTAACCTATCATGGGGATTACGCTCGTTTCTGATATTTTCAATAAAGTAGTTCGGCTTGTTTATTTTCCCGATGTCATGGTAGTAGGAGCTGACCCTGGCAAGGAGCGGATTGACGCCGATAGCCGTCGAACCGGCCTCCGCGAGCGTCCCTACGATAATGCTGTGGTGATACGTCCCCGGAGCGGAAATTATCATCTCCTTGAGCAGGGGATGTTCCAGGTTGCTGAGCTCAACCAGCTTGATATCGGTGATATAGCCGAACGCGGCCTCCACAAGCGGCGTGACGCCCAGAACAATCACGGAAGAGATTATACCGCCGGCAAAACCCATCACCATATCGAAGACTATCGTCTTGAAATCCGATCCGATACTGGAAAGGACATCGGTCGACAGCAGATTGAGGCGGGATAGATAGATCACGAAAATCAACAGCGCGTTCATAAGACCCACGAGCAACCCGGCGTTGACGATCGTCGAGCGCTGCTTTGTCTGGGCTACAAGATGGGAGCCCAGAATCGAACCGATAAAGATATAGACGGTAAAGAAGATGTCGCCGCCGATGATGATCCCGGTGAACGCGCTCACGATGATCGAATAGATGACGGCGACCTCGGAGTTGAGAACGATCCTCACCAGCATCGCGCCCGCGACGATAGGAGCGGCGTACTTATACGATACGTCGGGAATAACCGTGAAGGTATCGGCCACCGAACCTGATATGAAGATAAAGAAGCGGGTAAGGGCGCAAAATAGGAGCGCAACGACCCCCAGGAGAAGGAGGTCCCTGTTGGTCAGGTTAAACTTTTTGATATTCCTGGTAGCAAAGAGATACGTGCAATAAATAATAATCCCGATAAAAAGAAAGATCCCGCAGTAAGCGAGGAGGATATTGTAATCGTTTTGCGATTCAATAATTCCCTCGAAAATCGTCAGGTGGTATTTGAGGACCTTGGCGCCGTCCCGGATGATCATCTCTCCCTTCTTGATGGAAATCGTGACCGGTTTTACGCCTTCCGCCGCCAGATGCCGGCGTCGATCGGTCTCAAGGAAGTTAAAGGTAACGTTTGGTTTTACCAGGTATGTCGCCACGTCGCGCGCTAAAGAGACAGTCCGCCCTGGAAATTTTGAGTAGAGGGAGTTAGACTTCTTTTCGATAAGCTTCTTGGCATCGTTGAGCTCGACGATTTCATCAACGTTACGCAAGAGCGTTTCCGATTTCGTCTGGTCATCGATAATGACTATGCCGTTTTTCTTGATCTCGGGGACGATCGTAGCGTAGGAGGCGACGATGTACCGGCTGTAAAGGCCGTCCAGAAGCTGCTTGAGTGCGGCGTCTATCTGAGGCCTAAACCGTTGGCTCTTGAGCTCCAGGAATATCTCGTCGGGCAGCTGGGTCCCGATGAGATCAAAGAAGTCGGTACGATTCCGATCAAAGAGGGCGTCGCGGTTTTCGTCATTCTGTGTTTCGGCGGCGATTTCTCTCATGTGTCCGAATGCGGAGTTTATGCGTCCGAAGGTTCTTGTCTGGGCGTTTACATCGAGGTCGTAAACCGCGGGTATCTTGCTGGCGGCCTCTTCCCTGAGTTCCTTGGTGGCCACCTTGTCGGTGATCAGGTAATCCCGGTTGGCCTTGATATCGGTCGTCGAAAAGTCACCTATCTCGTAGGAGAGATTGGGCATCCGGGAGCTCGGGTTGATGACGAGAGCCATGAGGGTTACAAAGGTTACGAACATCAACAACCGCTGGATGCGCGGGTTGCGATACGTCTCCTGGTCTATGAGTATCGTCAGGGGCTTGAAGAGCTTGCTTTCGTTGAGCTTCTTCATCAGCAGCCAGTAGGCCCGAGACAGGTTAGTCTTGAATTTCATTGGAATCGGTATTTCTTTCCTTTTTATGGTTATCTTTGTTATCGTAGGCCTTGATGATCTCGCGGACGAGCCGATGACGGACTACGTCGGTATCGGTAAAGTAGCAGAATTTTATCCCTTCAATGTCCGTGAGGATTTCGTTGGCCTGCACCAGTCCGGACCGCTTCCCGTCGGGGAGATCGATCTGGGTTATGTCTCCAGTTATGACCGTCTTGGAATTGAAACCAAGCCGTGTCAGGAACATCTTCATTTGCTCGCCCGTGGTGTTCTGGGCCTCGTCTAAAACTATAAACGAATCGTTGAGAGTCCTGCCCCTCATAAAGGCCAGGGGGGCCACTTCAATAATTCCCTTGTTTACGAGTCTCTGGGCCTGATCGAAGTCCATCATGTCGTGAAGGGCATCATAAAGAGGGCGAAGGTACGGGTTGATCTTTTCATAAAGATCGCCGGGGAGAAAGCCGAGCTTCTCGCCCGCCTCCACTGCAGGCCGGGTCAGGATTATTCTATCGATTTTTCCTTTGGCGATCCAATCCATTGCCGTTGCCATAGCGAGATAGGTTTTTCCTGTCCCGGCCGGCCCGATGCCGAATACGATATCATATTTTCGGATTGATTCTATATAGCGTTTCTGGGCGAGGCTCTTTGGTGTAATGTGACGCTTCTTTGCCGAGATATAGACTGTGTCCAGAAAGATGTCCTTGAGATTTACTCGACGATTGGATTTGATAATGCGAAGGGCGAAATCGATATCGGGCGAAAAGACAGGATATCCCTTTTTAAGCAGATCATAGAGCTGTGTGAGGAGGTTACGGATGATTTCGACTTCATCCTTATCTCCCGAGATTACGACCGTGCCACCCCGAACGGAAATTCTTGTTCCGGTGTCTCTCTCGATAAGAGACAGGTGATTGTTGTTTTCTCCAAAGAGCGCACGCGCAAGATTATTATCGTCAAATTCGATTTTTGTCGTATTTTCCAACAATATTACCTTGTTTCGAGCGTATAGTCCTGCAATGACGGCGTGTAGTCGAACAACGATTCCCAGCCGGGCCGTACGTCTTCGAGGTAGCCGCTGCCTGACAGCTCATCGAGGTCATCTGGATATCTCCCATTAAGGAGATAAAATGTGGAAAGAGGGTAGGTTATTGTATCTTTAATCGCGATATTTTGTGCTTTGTTAAAACTCATCCGTGTTTTGTCTGAAATAGAAAAATTGGAGACAATACGGGGATAGGAGAAGAACAGGAAGACGACCAGGATAAAGAAGATCCCGAAGAAGATACCTTTTAACAGGACATTATGGATAGAAACGGGGGCCGCCGCGTCCTTTCTCTCCTCGACCTCAAATGAAATATCTATAAGCTGTTTTTCCATCAGTGATACGAGGGCCTTGATGGTCTCAAACTCGCCAAGCCGTCCGATATTAATAATATCCTTTACGGTTTTGGTTCCGTCGACAAGATAAAACAGCTTCTTTTCCTCGGGCGTGATCACCTTATCATCACTCTGCGCGTTTTTTTCCTCGGCGAATATTGAGTGCTCATCGACTCCTTCGGCATGTTCCAGAACCGTCCAGATCCCTATCTCCTCATCGGCACCCGGCATTTTCTCAAAGACGAGATTGTAGGAATAGACCTTCCGTCTGAGGTCGGGAAGCTCGTCTATCATACGAAGACTATCCATGAGGAAATGCTCGGTATTTATCGGCTCAATCGCCTTCTTGTCATAGTTAATCAGACGCTGGTTAAAATAATAATCCCCCCGCTTCCAGGAAAGGAGTTTGAAGATCGTTTCGTGGGTCTGAAGTTTGAGAAAATGGCGCAGGTCGACGATCGAAATAAAGCCTGCCTCGATCAGGATATCGCCAAGCTTCCTGAGCGTCTCCCTCTGAAGCTCGAGGGCATTCGTCAATTGCTTGCGGGAAATCAGGTTAGCCTTTATAAGCATCTCACCGAGGTTTTCCTGTTCGGTCCTTTTCTTTAAATTGGCCGATACGATTTGGCCCCTGTCGAAAAGGACATCGGCTTGATTATCTTTTTCTGAAATAGTCAGAATACCGCTCTTCTGCTGTTGATAGAGAAGCTGCAGTATGTCTACTACGGAAAAGTCTTTGATGTCGCCTTGAAGGGCCACAACGCTCTCCTGTTAATTGTCGGACAGTTCGGATCTAATGAAATCACTTTGGGCGAAGATATACGTTATAATAGCGCCCGCAACAAAAAGAAACGGACTATGAATAAGCGGGAATCCCAAGGATTTTACGGGATAGACTACGATACCACGAAGGAAAACAAGCTGGACAAGGAAGAAAGAAAACAAAGAGAGCGTAATAAAACCTCTCATGCTACGGCCGCGATAGATTCGTCCGAAGCCCGGTATCACGGTGTTGGCAATAATAAGGACGATCTTTCTGATATAGTTGGTTTGATCCACTTTCATTCGCAGGTCGGCCTTTGTTTTTGGGTCAATTCCTTCCTTGCGAACGAAAACCGAGAAGCAGCGATTACAGGCATCACGCCGTTCCATGTGTGGCTGGGATTTGAGGAGAAACGGAAGGCCGCAGAATCTGCAGTATTTGGAAATGACGTTCCTGTTGGCAAGGGAGCCGGAGATCAGCAAGAAAATTATCCCCACTACGCCGACAACCGGAACGGCGCGTAATCCAATCCCTTTCATCAGGTTGCTAAAAATTCCGTCGGCAAGCTCACGGGGTTCGCTCATAATGAAGACCCGTTTCCATAATAGGCTGTCGGGCAGGTCCTCGTCGAGGACCATACGGTTAGTTCTTTCGAGAAACGTGGGCTCACCCGCATCTTCTTTGATTTCAACGTCAAGGAATGCGGTGATACGTGCGGGATCGAGTTTCATCGCCATATCGTAGTATTCCTCGGCGGTCCTCAGGTCAAACCGGGTCATATCGATCTTGTATAGGTTATAGTAAGGGGCAACAAGATCGGGGTCTGCGGCACTTGCCGCAAGGAAAAGATCTTCGGCGCGCGCATAGTCATGGATAATAAAATGGATGGCGCCGAGGTTATTGAGGGCGGGTGCGGATGAAGGATCAATCTCGATGACCTTTTCGTAATAACGCTGAGCATAATCGAGATAGCCCGTGCGCTTATTGAGGGTTCCGAGGGTAAAAAGGGCAGGGATGTCGTCGGGGTTATCGGCAACCCAGTCGTTCAGGGACTTTTCCGCCTCGAGGGTGTAGGTATCCTCTTTGATCTGTACGATCTCATCGATAACGTCGCGGTGAGTGGAAAGCATAAGGGCCGAGGTGTAGTTAAGGTAAATCGGGGATAGGATAACAAGAACGTAGAATAGCCCGAAGAGAATCTTTTCGGTCCTGGTATAGTAGATCAGGAAGGCGAAATTCATAAGAATGATAAGCCAAAGCAGGCCGATACCGAGAGAGAAAAGGAAAATAAAGAATACCGCAATGAAAACGGAAAAAAGCAGAAGCGGTATTTCCCACCCAAGCCGTTCCCTGATGTCATGCGCCGCCACCAGGACATACTTGGCCGAGAGGCAAAGTGCAAAGAGGAAGAAAACCAACAGAACCGCAATAATCAGGCCGAGGGCAAGGTTGGCGCCGAGGGTGGTGATAATGGTGATATCGTTAGCGGACAGCTTGAGGCCGCTAACGGTAAGGTTGACAATATCGTATAATCGGCCGGGTTCGTTTCTCCAGATAAATGCGGCCTTGTAGAAATAGAGACGCGGTATGTCCGGCGAAAGGAATATCGATTCATCTATGAGCCTGGCGGCGGTTTCAAGGTCACCTTCCTCTTCCTGTTGCCGGGACAAGGCGAGGAGTGCATACGAATAGAAGGAGGCGTTCTTGTCTCCGTAGTTGAATTTGGCGGTATGGAGAGAGTCAATTACCCTCAGGGCATCGGTCTTGTTTCTATCCGACAGGGTAAGGAAAAATGGAAACCACGCCTCGTCATAATTATAGAACTCTTTACGAATCGACGGGAGGGGCGGCTCCTCCAGCGAGTTCATGGAAGGATCTAACTCGGCGGAAGGCGAAGGAATAAAGTCCTGGGCGAGGCAGGGTGAGATAAGAAGGAAAAAAAACCCCAATAAGATTATGCGTCTGGCGTACATCGAGCACCTTATACAAAATTGATTAAACATATCATATAAATAGAGAAAAATCAAGTTTTTATTATAGAAAGCGTTTCATCTTGATTTTTTACCCGTTCTCCCGTATCGTGAATAAGAGCGGTCGGATCGGCAGGGATCCCTCGGACGTATTCGGCCGGCCGACATGTAAACCGCGGAATATATACCGGCGTCCGTGAGACGTTTCCCACGTTTCGATCGGACAGCGGTAATAACCGGAGATTTGGAGTAGTTGGAAGAGAAAAAGAACGTATATGATCTCGTGCGCCTTATGGCCGTGCTGCGCTCCCCCGAGGGGTGTCCCTGGGACAAGGCGCAGCGGGTGGCCGATCTAAAGCCGTATATCATGGAGGAGGCCCTCGAGCTTATCGAGGCTATCGATTCCACGGACGGTAACAAGATCAAGGAGGAACTGGGCGATCTGCTATTCGAAGTTATTTTTGTTGCACGGATAATGGAAGAAGAAGGTGCGTTTTCGATAGACGATGCCGCAGATTCAATCGGGAAGAAAATGATTGAGCGACACCCCCACGTATTCGGCAATGAACGGTTGGCGACTCCGGGAGAAGTCGAGGAGAGTTGGACACGAATAAAGGCGCGAGGCAAACGCGGCGATTCGGCGCTCTCCGGAATCACCGAGGACCTGCCCGCGCTGGTCATCGCGCATAAGTACGGGCAGCGGGCCGCGGACGTTGGATTTGACTGGGAGGATGCCAAGGGAGTAATCGATAAACTCCATGAGGAGGCCGCGGAGCTTGAAGCGGCCGTCTCGTCCAATAACCGATCGCAGGTCGAGGACGAAATCGGGGATATCCTTTTTACCGTCGCCAATATTGGTAGATTTCTGGGTGTCCACCCGGAGCTTGCGCTCAGGAAGGCCAATCGAAAGTTTCGGCGCCGATTTCGTTTTATTGAGCAATCGGTTAGCATAACCGGCCGAACACTGACGGAGATGAGCATCGAAGAGCTGGAAGTGCTCTGGAACGAGGCCAAGAAAGGGGAACGGGAAGATGGATAGACCGGGGATAAAATACGCCGTCCGTTTGCGCACGTGAGGGTATCGAGAGGATGGAAAGGAGATATACTTCGATCCTGCTATCGGGGCTTGTCTTTCCCGGCGCCGGGCAGTTATATAATAATCAGGCCGTGAAGGCAATAGTCTATATCCTGCTCACGCTCTGTTTTATTATCGCGCTGGTCTACGTAGTTGTGCGAGATTTTTGGCGCGCCCTGGAATACTCCGAATCCACGGGAGGGCCGGTATGGGACGGGATCGTGCAGGGATTTGGCGGCTCCAAGACGGCGATCGTCGTGTTGTTGGCGATACTGGGAATAACGTGGGCGGCCGGTATCGTTGATGCATACCTGACGGCGCGGAAAGGGGAGGTCCGGGAGGTACAGCGGTTCATCGCTCGTAGAAGATAAGGAAATTTGCCACGGCGGCCTCCGGTCGATCCCCGCGGCCCTCGCTGTAACTCGACCTGCCTAACCGGTCAACCGCCGATGCGCTGCTGCCTCCGTCCAGAGCTCCGACGACGGTGCAGCCGTGGGTCTGTCTCATATACTGATCCCCGTACGTGAAGTTCGTGTTCTTGTAGATAACATCGACAATTCCCTCGGGGGTCGTGCCGATAAGGTTTCGGGGCACTTGCCGCTTATAGGTCTTATCCTCATAGAGCTTGAGATCGTCCTGGGTGAGCAGATTGATTTGGAGCGCGTCGACGATACTGTCTTTATGTTCGGCATACTGATACTTTGATATAATGTGTACCCGCCGTGAACGGTCAACGTAAAGTATCCCGTCACCCTTGCCGTAGGTGACAGGGCTCTTCTGAGAGCCGTCACACACAAGAATGCCGCTCGGCGATCCATCGCCCTCAAAGAAACTCCCGTTCACGCAAACAAAGGCTCCGGTTGCGTCGAGGATCTCTCCGGTGGTGGCAAATGTTTTGCCGAGGATATCGCGGGCGGTCACGACCTTTGCAAGGTAACTGCCGTGGAGCGCCGCTGTGATGAAGACGTGATCTTGTTTGCCAATGCGCCTGGCCTGGGTGGTTATGGGCAGGCCGCTCGCGCGAAGGCGGCCCGGGCAGGCAAGGAGGCCGGCGGCCAATGCGATATGGCCAAGGAAGACGCGCCGCGTGCAGTATCCGCAAACCGCGTGCGCATGCGGGGTCGTGGCAGGACGGTTGCGCGCATATCTGGGGGTCGGCGGGGGTCTTTCTGCTATCGCTTTTCATCAATAAGCCAATCGTGTTGCCAACAGCCAAACGGATAACCCATGCGGCAGATCACCGAGAAGTCGGCCAGGGCCTCCTTGGTTCTGCCCAGTTTCCTCAGGAGGTTCGCCCGATAGTTGCGGATGTAAGGATCCTTCGGGGCGATTTCGACGGCCCGGGAATAGTCCGCCAATGCGTCGTCGAGGCGCAGAAGACCGTATTCGTAGACAGCGCCCCGATAGAGATATGGCTCCGGGGATTCCGGGGAGAGGGAGGCGGCCGACGTGAGGTCGGCAAGGGCCTGCTCAAAACTTCCGATCCCGAAACAGAACCGGCCGCGGGAGATCAGGGGGACGGAGTCGCCCGGGGAAAGGATTACCGCCCGGTCAAAATCGGCGCGGGCCTCATCCGTCCGCTCCAGCCGTTCCAGGGCGCGCCCTCGCCCGAGATATGCATCCGCGTTATCCGGCCAAAGAGCGAGGACGGAAGACCAGTCAGCCCGTGCGGACTCAAAGCGCCGACGGGCAAACGAGAGATCGGCCCTCCGCAGGTATGCGTCCACGTATTTTGGTTCGAGTTCGATGGCCGTGGTAAGGTCAGCCTGGGCGTCTCGGACACGGGCGAGTTTTTCTGCTGTGCCGGCCCGGTTATAGTAAAGCTCGGCCGACCCCGGGGAAAGGGCGATCGCCTCGGAGAACGATTCGTAGGCCTGTTCGTATCGCTCATGGCGGTATTGTTCGAGTCCGGTCCTGTTGAGAAGGGCGGCGGTCCGTGCGGCGCAGCCCGCGGAGGTGAAAAACGCAATGGCTATAAAGAACGCCGCAGCAAAGATGGGGAGCACGCGACGCGTTCGTGAGGACTGTATTAAGTAATCCAAACCCGTTTCCTCCGGATGGGACGTGACGGCAACCCCGTGCATCAGTCAGGCGTGTATACCGCCGTTCGGTGTGGGTTTACGTAAAATTATAACAGAAATATGACGTAAGATGTCAAGCTTTAAGGTGAAGAATAATCGGGCCGGGAAGAAAGAAACTTCGGACGCGGGTTGGACGAGGTTACTGGATGGTGATATATATACGGTTTGGCAGGCAGATGATGGAGTCTCCCTTCTCCGAGATCTTTCCCATGTCGATGCACACCTTGTTGGCGCAGGGGGAATCGGCCATGTAGACCTCGCCGTGTTCGATGACGACCGTCGAAATCCCCAGGGGGCCCTGGACCGGGATCGTCCTGTCTTCAGAGAGCGGGTAGCTTCCTACGACCTCGTTTCCCTCTTCGATTACGACCGTTCTTCCGTGGCCGTTGGAGACTATTTCAAACGCGAGGAACGCCCCGGCAATCAGGAGGGCCGCCAGAAGGATAAAGACGATGTCGCTTTTTTTCATATATGCGCCTTGTTACGGGGGTGTAATGATATCACCGGGAACGAAGGCCCTGCGGGCGCCGCAAGAGGGCGGACACTCGGTCTACAACGGATATGTACGGGCGGCAGAGACGACAACGGGCAGACCCCCCATATGACTGGGGGGTCTGCCCATATCCGTTCAGTTTCTCTGGGTATGGCAGCCCAGGCACTCGACCGGCGGGGTCAGCCCCTCTGCGGTCTTGTTGATGTGGCAGATGACACAGTTCTTGTGCATCGCGTCCTTGAAGGTGATCTCGGCGTCGGCCTTGTGGCACGCGTCGCAGCGGGCCGACGGCGTACCGGAGACGAAGTCCGCCTTTTCGGTATGGTGGCATGTCACGCAGGTAATCCCGAGGTCCTTGTTGTGGTACTCGTGCTTGAAGGTTGATCCCCAGGTACCGGTCGGTGGCCTTGGTCGTGTCGTCGATGGTGACGGTATTGGGGCCATAATCGACGGAAAAGGCCGCCACGCCCATGAAGAAGAGGAACAGGACACAGGCGGCAGCGATTGATATCAGGTTCTTCTTTTTCATATATTTCCTCCGCTTTTATTCAATACCTTCTCTGTCGAGGATGAGCCGCGCGGCCCTCCATCCGTTGATCTGGGCCGGAACCGACCCCGAACCATGCCTGGGTCCAGTTGCTGGCGACAAAGATGTTGTCGATGGGGGTATCATTGGGGATCTTCTGCCACTGGTCGACGTTCGTATAGAACCCGTAGATGACACCGCCCTCGTTCATGGTAAACTCCTTGAGGGTACCGGGGTGATGATCTCCTTGACCTCGACGTTCCTGGGGTCGGCGAGCTCGGGGATGACATTTGCGGCAAGCGAGATGAGCTCGTTTGCCTTTTCTTCCTTCATCTTCAGGTATTCGGCCTGATCCTTGGGCCAGATGTTGATGTCGGAATAAGAGTGAAGCACGACGACCGATTTGCCCGGAGGGGCGTAAATCGGATCGTCGTAGTTCGAGTAGACGGTGATCGGTCGTGGCGCCGTTGGCGAAATCGCCCTTCATCATCGTGTCGTAGAGCACGGCCGAGTCCTTCGTGGTGCTGTAGAAGGCCTCGGTGAGATCGTAGCCCCTGGCCTTGAGGTCGATGTTGAGGCCCATGTAGACGCCGAACAACGAGTTTGCCGGCTTCAATTCCTTGAGCTTGGCCACGTAATCGGCCGGGCAGGTTCTCTTCGCCGATCAGCTTGAAGACCATCTGGTAGGGGTCGGTGTTGCAGACGACGTAGCGGCTGGAGTAGGTGTTGCCGAGGGCCGTCTCGACGCCGGTGGCCATGCCGTCTTCGATGATTGATCTTGGTGACCAGTTCGCCGACCTTGACCACACCGCCCAGCTCCGTCTATACGCTCGGCGTAGGCGTTGGAGAGGGCCTGTGATGTACCCTTGACGTGCCAGGGACCGTCGGTGAGATAGCGCGTCGGTCGCGGCCGGCGAAGATGAGCGAGGTCTGTTCCGTGATGGGGGCACCGTAGTAAACCCAGAGCTGGGAGACGACGGCCTTGATGTCCTCATTGGTGAAACACTCGTCCATGAGGTCCTGGGTCGTCTTATCCTTCCACTCCATAGAAGGTCTTCTGCTTGAAGGGGACCTGGGCCTTGGTAAGGAATGCCTTGAATCCCGTCTCGCGGAAGAGGTTCTTGAGCGAGAGCAAATCGTTCATCATGCCCGAGCAGATGACGTGGAACTTATCGATTCCCGCCGATTCCTCGGGCCACTTTTCCTTCAGCGTGGCGTCCCATTCTTCCCAGTTGTTGGGCATGGTGACGTCCAGACCTCCGGGGTAGACCGAACGATACAAATCGGGGACCGATAGAGCTCGACTTTTTCGCCCGACGCCGCATCACCTCCAGGAGCTTATAGAGCCCCCGGTCGGCCCTGCCGGGGCCGCCGCCTGCCATCTCGTGCAGGGCCGTCTCAAAGGTAAAGTCGCCCCGTGTGAAGTTGGTGGTACATCCGCCGACCTTGTGGTGCTGTTCGAGCAGCAACACTTTGAGGCCCTTGCTGGCCAGGTGCGCGCCGGCTGAAAGTCCTCCCATCCCGCCTCCGATGATGATGACGTCATAATCGGCCTCATTGGTAGGGCGCTTTTTGCTGGCGCATCCCCCCGTTACGAGGAAGGTCACGGCGAGAAAGAGGATAAAGACTGTTAATAGTGTCGATTTCTTTCTCATCTAAAGACCTCCATAAAAGATAAACACATGCCGTTCATGATCAATGGAGATCATTGCGGGCAAAAAGCCGTTAACTGGCTGGCAGGTACAGTACCGATATCCATCGTTAGTGTTACTTTGCTCATCAGGTCCTTATTGCCGATTCGGGACCGCTGAACTAAAGACATTCCCGCCGTGCATTATACACCCGGTATTCGAAAAAGCCACGTTTACTATTGCCGTTGCCGGTGACACCGAGGCACTGGGTCGGCGGACTTTCTTCGTAATCTTCCTGAATTTCCCCGTCTTCACCGACGGCGGCTTCCCTGGCCTTCTTGATGTGGCATAACACGCAGCGCCGATGCATGGCGTCCTTGAAGCTGATCTCGGCGTCGGCCTTGTGGCACGCCTCGCATCGGGCCGGCGTCCCGGAAACGAAGTCCTTGTTCTCCGTGTGGTGACACATGACGCAGGTCAGGCCCACCTCGTCGACGTGCTTGGAGTGACTGAAGCCCACGCCGAGATAGCGGTTTGTTGCCTTGGTAGTGTCGTCAATGGTAATCGGTCCCGGGCCGTAATCGACGAAAACGCCGCGGCGCCGGCAAACATAAGAAAAAGGATGAAGACGACAATACCGGGAATGATCGTCTGTTTCTTCATATCCTCTCCTTTGCATCTATTCAATGCCCTCACGATCCATGATGAGCCGGGCGGCCATCCATCCGTTGATCTGGGCGGAACCCACGCCGTGCCACGACTGGGTCCAGCTTGACGTGATGAAGAGATTCTCGATCGGGGTGTTTATCGGTATCTTCTTCCACTGATCCAGATCGATATAGAAGCCGTACGGGATCCCGTGGTAGTTCATGGTGAACTCCTGCAGGGTAACCGGCGTCATGACTTCCATGACATCGACGTTTTTCGGATCGGCAAGCTCCGGGATGACGTTGGCGGCAAGCTCGATGATCTCCCGGGCCTTTTCGTCCTTCATCTTCTGGTACTCGTCCCGGTCCTTGGGCCAGGAATCGTAGTCGGAGAACTCCAGCAGGCCGACGAGCGATTTGCCCGGCGGGGCGTAGATCGGGTCGCCGTAGTTGGAGTAGATCGTGATCGATACCATGCCTTCCTTGAAGTTGTTCTTCATCATGTTGTCGTAGACGGCCACGGAGTCCTTGCTCGTGTTGTAGAATATCTCGGTATCGGTATAGCCGAGCTTCTTGAGGTCGATGTTGAGCCCGAGATAGGTTACGAACAGCGAATTGGCGGGCTTGAGCTCCTTGAGCTTTTCGACGTAGCTCGTGGGGAAGTTCTCCTCGCCGACCAGCTTGAAGACCATCTGGTACGGGTCGGTGTTGCAGATGACGTACCGGGAGGTATAGGTATCGCCGTACTCGGTCTGTACTCCGGTGGCAATCCCGTCTTCGACGATGACCTTGGTCACCAGCGTCCCGGTCTTGACCTCACCGCCCAGTTCCCGGATACGCTCGGCATAGGCGTTGGACAGTTCCTGGGAAGTGCCCTTTCACGTGCCAGGCGCCCTCGGTCAGGAAGACCTCGTTGGCCGCGAGGGTCAAGGAGTGCGATCTCGTCGGGGATCGGGGCGCCGTAGTAGACCCAGAACTGGGAGACGACGGCCTTGATGTCTTCTCCGGTGAAGCAGTAGTCCAGCAGCTCCTGGAGCGTTCGTCTTGCTCCACTTGACCAGCTCGGGATGCTTGATGGGCACTGACAGCGACTCAAATATCTTCTTTGCGCCGCTATAGCGGAAGAGGTCCTTCACGCCCATGATATCGGCGAAGACCTCGGTTGACAGGCTGTGAAGCTTATCAACGCCCTCGGATTCCTCCGGCCATTTGGACTTGAGGGTGTTGTCCCACCCCTCCCAGTTTGCGGGCATGGTCACGTCGATGGTCGTTTCGCCGGGCAAGATCGAGCGGTACAGGTCGGGGAGCTGATAAAGCTCAACCTTGTCCTTTACACCGCACAGATCCATAAGCTGGAAGAGACCGCCCCCGGCCAGTTCGTGCAGCGCCACCTCGAAGGTATAATCCCCCCTTGTGAAGTTAGATGCGCAGCCGCCGACTTTGTGGTGCTGCTCCAGGAGTAAGACCTTAAGACCCTTGCTGGCAAGGTGCGCCCCGGACGAGAGGCCCGCCATGCCGCCGCCGACGATGATGACGTCGTACTGCGGTGCGGCGACCGGTTTTTCCGGACGGCCCGCACGAGTTTGCGGTAAACAGAAATACGGCGAGCATAAGGATAATAGCTGTCTTGATACGTAAACCGGATATATTCATACTCCACCTCACCATGGATGAACGATACACTAATCACGCGAAAAAACGGAAGGTTATTCAATATTCAGCTATAGTTTCCACCGGGCATACACACCGGCCGGACTTCTATGCTCGCATACTCGGCTACTCGATGCCTTCCCGGTCGAGGATCAGACGTGCGGCGCGCCACCCGTTGACCTGCCCCGCGCCGACACCGTGAAATCCCTGAGTCCAGTTACTGGCGATAAAGACATTGTCGATGGGGGTGTTGTTGGGAATCTTCTCCCACTGGTCAAGGCTCATGTAGAAGCCGTACGGGCTGCCCTGATAGTTTTTCGTGAACTCTTCCAGGTAACCGGAGTAATGATCTCCATGACCTCGACGTTCTTCGGATCGGCGATCTCCGGGATAACCTCGGCGGCCAGCGCGACGAGGTCGGCCGCCTTTTCCTTCTTCATTGCGCGATATTCGTCCGGGTCCTTCGGCCACAGGTTGGTATCGCTGTAGATCAGGATATTCAGCGAGCGATTTGCCCGGCGGTGCATAGATCGGGTCGCCGTAGTTGCTGTAGATGCCGATGAGGCATGCGCTGTCCCTGATATCTCCCTGTCATCCACTTGTCGTAGACCTCGTTGGAGCTGTAGGACTTGTTGTAGATGATGTCGGTGTCGGTGTAGCCGAGCTTCTTCAGGTCGATGTTAAGGCCGAGATAGACTCCGAACAGCGAGTTGGCCGGTTTCATCCCCTTGATCTTTTGCGACGTAGCTGCCGGGCAGGTTTTCCTCTCCGATGAGCTTAAAGACCATCTGGAATGGATCGGTGTTGCAGACGACGTAGCGGGCCGTGTAGACATCGCCGTATTCGGTCTCTACGCCGGTGGCAATTCCGTCTTCGATGATGATCTTGGTGACCAGCGTCCCGATCTTTACCTCGCCGCCGAGCTCCTCGATGCGCTCGGCATAGGCGTTAGACGAGCGCCTGGGACGTCCCCATGACGTGGCACACGCCTCCAGAGAGAAACATGTCGGTGGCGGCAAAATTCATAAGTGACGTCTGGTCATCGGCCGGACCGCTATAGTACATCCAGAGCTGGGACATGACGGCCTTGAGCTGCGGATCGGTGAAGCACTCGTCCATCGTATCCTGGAGGGTTTTGTCTTTCCACTCCATGAGGGTCTTCTGTCTGAAGGGGATCTGGACCTTCGTTATGAGCGCCGTGAGGCCGGACTGCCTGAACAGGTTCTTGATCGACATGATATCGGCCGTTACCTGGCGGCAGAGGTGCTCGAATTTGTCGATGCCCGCCGACTCCTCCGGCCACCGCTCCTTGAAGGCCGCGGTGTAGGCCTCCCACGACTCGGCCGGGACGGTGAAATCGACGTCGGGATAGATCGAACGATACAGGTCGGGCAGTTCATAGGCTGTTATCTTTTCGTCAACGCCGCAGGCCTTCATGAGCTGGTAGACGGCCCCGTTTTTCTCCTTAACGGCTCCCGGCATGACGTGCAACGCGACCTCAAAGGTAAAGTCGCCCCGCGTGAAATTGGTGGTGCATCCGCCCGACCTTGTGGTGCTGTTCCAGGAGCAGGACCTTGAGGCCTTTGCTGGCCAGGTGAGCCCCGGCAGACAGCCCGCCCATGCCTCCGCCGATAATTATCACGTCGTATTGGGCATCGGATGCGGGACGTTCACGCCCGCCGCATCCCGCCGACGAGAAGAGAAGGACCAGCAGCGATACAACAGTAAGAGTATACAAAAGGTAGTAGTTTCTTCTCATCGTAAACCTCCCGTTAATAGCGGTGCTTCATCCTTTCTTTGGAAGTTTATCCATCATCTCCTTTACCCTGGATTGGAAGAGCCTTCGGAGGATGTAACCCCGAAGCTCATCGGCCTGCTCGGAGAGGGTAACGGTGATCCTTATATTCTCGTTCTTGGTTTTGCCGGCAACGATCTTCTTGCGCAGCCTAAGCTCCTCCTCGACGATCTTTTCGCCATGCTCGATATAGAAGGTCATATCCCGGATGTCGATCCCCAGCTCCTTACTGCCCCTCATGAGCGTCTTGGCAAACAGCACGTCCTCCTGGTTATAGGGCTTGGTGCCGCCCTGATTATAGGGGACCAGGATTTTGAGCTTTTCGGCGGTATCCAGGAGCGACTTCTCGATACCGGTTGCCGCCAGAAACTCCTGGCGCGACATGAGGCGTTGCTCCCCCTCGGTTCGGGGGCGGAAGATAGCGTCTTCAAGTGAGAGGAGGGAGGGGAGGGATATTCCGTTATCCATCCGGCTGATTATGTTCTTGATGACCGACAGGGGATAGTATCGTTTTTCCTGAAGCTCTCTGACCAGCGCGATCCGCTCGACGCACGATTCGTCGTAGTAGGCCATTGACTTGTTGACCTTTGTCGGCTGGGGAAGAAGCCCCTCCTTAACGTAGTATCGTATGGTCGATTGGGGTACGCCGGTGATACGTTCCAGTTCGCTTATTTTGACGGGCATTGGCTAAAAGCTTAAAGTATAAAGTTGGACTTCAAGATAGCGGAAAAGCCCTTAGGTGTCAAGGTTTTTTTCTTCATGAGGGTACCGGCGCCACACGCTGTCAGGCAGGACGGAAGAAAAAAAACTGACGCTGCTCAACATTTTTAGTATTGAAAATTGTCGGCGGGATGTATATAATTCGATCGGGTGAGTGACACTTATTAAAACATCCGGCGGCCCAACGCACGCTCCCGTGAGGCCGTCACCTCGACGTCCGGGAGCCGGGATGGCCGCATCATCCTTCGAGCCAATCGCACATCCTTACTGCGGGTGCGAGATATCTAATATTATTAGGGGACTGATATGAAAGAACAATCGATCGTCGTCAGGCCGACGTTATCGTATCGGCTCAAGAAGATGGTGGTCGGGATCGCGCTCCTTGCCCTCGGAGGCACCTTCGAGAAGGTCTCGAAACACAGCGCCGAGCTTAAGGAGGAAATCAAGACTTGGAAGAAGGGAATCGTTATCTCTCTGGGAGTGCTCCCCAACGGGCCGTCCATCTCGCTCAAGGAGGAAAACGGAACGATCCGCTACCTCGGAAGGGGATATAAGAACCCCGATGTGAAGATCATATTCAAGAACATGGACAGCGCTTTTTTACCGTTTACCGCCCAGATGGGGTCTCATATCGCCTTTGTCCAGCACCGGGCGATGGTGCATGGCAGCGTCCTGGACGGGATCAAGGCAAACCGGGCCATGGGAATCGTCCAGGCGTATCTCTTACCCGGTATCGTCTTCAAAAAGGTTTTCAAGCTGCCGCCAAAGCTGACGCTCAAGCAGAAGCTCTTTAAGCTCTATGTCTACCTCACGATGGGCATCGACATGGCGCTCAACGCGGCCAAGTGACCGTGTTCGAATGGAGCCAATTAAACGATTCTTTTTAATATAATATCCAGATAGGAGATACAAGCGATGTTACCAGACTATTATGAATTTATCTGCCCGGTCAAGATATTAAGCGGCCTCAAGGCCCTCTCAAACCTTCCCTACGAGCTGACGCTGCTCGGTGCAAAGCGCCCGCTCATCGTCACGGACCAGGGTGTCGTGAAGGCCGGGCTCCTCAAGCTCGTTACGGAGGCCTTTTCGGAATCCAAGATCAAGCCGGGGGCGATCTTCGACGAAACCCCGCCCGATTCGGGCAGCGCCGTCGTCAACAAGGCTGCCAAACTCTTCAAGGATAAGAAATGCGATTCGTTTGTAGCCGTCGGCGGCGGGAGCGTCATCGATACGGCCAAGTGCGCCAATATGATCGTGGTGGAAGGCACCAGCGACCTGATGAAGTTCCAGGGGGTAGACCGCCTCGAAAAGGATATGAAACCCTTCGTGGTCATCCCGACGACGGCGGGCACCGGGTCGGAGGTCACGAGCGCCGCGGTTATCTATGACGAGAATACCCACACGAAAATGGCCTTTACCTCGAGCAAGCTCTTCCCCAAGGCGGCCATACTCGACCCGCGTATGACGATGACCATGCCGCCCAAGATCTCCGCGGCCACCGGTATGGACGCCCTCACGCACGCGGCCGAGGCCTACTACTGCCTGGCAAAGAACCCGGTGTCGGACGCGTTTGCGATCGCCGCGATCAGGCTCATCTTTGGCAACCTGCTCACCACGGTTAAGGAACCGAAAAACAAGGAGGCACGGCTGGCGATGCTCAACGCCTCGTTGCTTGCCGGCGCAGCGTTTTCCAACTCGCTGGTGGGCGTCGTGCACGGTATCGCCCATGCAACGGGCGGGGTTGCCCGGGTGCCCCACGGGGTGGCCAATTCTATCCTGCTCCCCTACGGGATGGAGAACAACTTCAAGCGGGTCGGAGCCGATCATCGGCGAGCTCGCTCCCTTCATGGGGATGCCCGTCGACGGGAAACGCCAAGAAGGACGCCGAGAACGCGGTGGCGGCCGTCAGGAAGCTGGGTAAGCAGCTCAAGGACGCCAGCGGCCTGCCGACGAAGCTCTCGGAGGCCGGCGTAACCAAGGAGCAGCTTCCCGAGATCGCCAGGTCCGCCATCAACGACGGCTCCTGCACGATCAACCCGGAGGAGATCACCTACGAGGTGGCGCTGGATATCCTCAAGAAGGCGTTTTAGCAGCTCAAAGAAAGCTCCGATTTCCATATTCTTCGGTAGGTATAAAAGAAAGCAAGCGGGCGCCTGAAAAGGCGCCCGTTAGTTTGTGGGAGATTTGTTGGATCCGCGGGTTAATACTCCCGCTTACCTCAGCACCTTGGATATCAGCCCGAACCGGCGGTCGGCCGTCTCGGCGCTGTGGATCTTGAACATTAACGAGCGGATCGGCCGGATGTAGCGGTAGTACGAAGCGACTTTAGCGTATATGGGGTGGGTCTTGATCTCGGCCTCCAGACGGTTCATGTCCCGGTTC
Source organism: uncultured delta proteobacterium (assembly GCA_963735595.1). GTDB lineage: Bacteria > Desulfobacterota > Zymogenia > Zymogenales > Zymogenaceae > JAFGAS01. The sequence continues at coordinate 109,816 of CAVTLK010000001.1, forward strand.
TTCCACGACATTCCCGTCTTGACGTCCCGGGCGAGGATCTGTCCCACGTGGTGCCCGATGAGAAACGACGAGGCGATACCGCTGCCCCCCTTTGCCTCGACCTGGCCCGCGGAGTCCCCCACCATGACAACGCCGGGGGCGGCCACGAACCGGTCGATGAAGCCGCCCATCGGGATGATCGTGAAGAGGCGGTAGGTCTCTTTGGTGCCCTTCATCCGGTCGCGAAATACCGGGTGTTTTGCGATAAAACGCTGGAGGAATCCGTCGACCGAGGCGGCGTCGGGAATAGGGATACCCCGGGGGGTATTGGGTTTGAAGATAAGAAGCCCGATGTCCGCCCTGCCGTTACCGGACGGGAAGATGTAGCCCACCGACGGCGGGTCGCCCTCGTGGATATGGGTGAAGTACTCGAGGCGGATGTCGGGATATCGACATGTTTTCCACGCGCAGCTTCAGGATCGGGCAGTCGATCTTTCCCCGTCCGATCCCGAGTTCGCGTGAGGTAATCCCCTCGGTTCCATCCGCCCCCACGACGACCCGGGCCCTTATCTCGCGCACGTTTCCCTTGTTCCGTACGCGGACGCCCGCGACGCGGCCATCCTCCACGATCAGGTCCATCACCTCGGAAGAAAACATGATATCGAGCCCGTTCGCCTTTGCGACGGCGGTCATGTCGTGCATGAAGGGGGTCCACTCAAAGATGAGGTTCGGATCATCGATGACGCGGTCGATCCACCTCGTGTCGGTCGGGGAATAGTAGCGGCGGCGGTTGGTAACGGCGACGGTGTTTCGGTCGAAAAATCCCTTGCCGAGGATCGTTTCCATCTCCGGGTTGAAGTGGATCGTTTCCCCTTTAATGGTGTCACCCACGTTCTTCTGGCGCTCGACCACGAGCACCTGCGCGCCCCGGGCAAGCGCCCCCATGCCGGCGCCGAGTCCGGCGGGGCCGGCCCCGATCACCAGGACATCGACGTGATTTTGCTGGGTCATACCATCGGCCTCATTTCTATAATTTGATACAAAAATGAGTATCTCACAGCGGCGGTAAAATAGCGCTAAAAAAGTTGCGCCGGCATAGAAAAAAGTGATAACAGGATACACACGGGGCGATTCGAATTATAGGACGTAAGACGAGGGTATCGGAGATTGAGGTCAACCAGGAGGGATGCCTGTATGTATATCGATAAGCTGAAGCTTGAGAAAAAGACGGCCATTATCACCGGCGGCAGTCGTGGAATCGGCAGGGAGATCGCGCTGGCATTCGCCGAGCTGGGGGCGAACGTCGTCGTGGCCAGCAGAAAGCTTGCCGACCTGGAGCGGGTAAAAGAGGAGATCGAGGCGGCGGGAGGGGCAGGGCTTGCCGTGGCGGCCCACGTGGGGAAAACCGAGGACCTCGAGAACCTCGTGAAATCGACCGTCGACCGGTTCGGGACGGTCGATATCCTGGTGAATAACGCCGCCGTCAATCCGGTGTTCGGGCCGATCGAGAGCATCGACGAAGCGTTGTTTACCAAGATGATGGATGTCAACGTCAAGGGATATCTCATGTTGTCCCGCATGGCCATGCCCTACATGGAAAAGGCGGGCGGCGGCTCAATAATCAACATCGCCTCGGTGGAGGGTTTCAAGCCTTCCTACGGCACGGGGCTCTACAGCGTCACGAAGGCCGCCGTTGTCATGCTCACGAAGGTGCTGGCCCTGGAATGGGCGGCACGGAAGATCCGGGTCAACTGTATCGCCCCGGGGCTGGTCAGGACGCACTTTTCGGAGTTCCTCTGGAAGAACGAGGAGATACTGAAGATATACCTGGAGCATTGCCCCGTACAGCGGATCGGGGAGGCATACGAGATCGCGGGACTGGCGCTCTTCCTGGCCTCCGATCTTGCCGGTTACACGACCGGATCCGTTTTTACCGCAGACGGCGGGTATCTGATCTGAAACCGCATGATAGGGCGTTGAGATTTAGGCTGGTCGGGGGCGGCCGGTATTTTAGGTATTGACAAAGAAGAGCCGCTTGTGTATCGTTGAAAGAAATGGGCGGTTAACTCAGCGGTAGAGTGCCATCCTCACACGGTGGAAGTCACTGGTTCAAATCCAGTACCGCCTACCATCTCAGGATTGAAGAAAGGCCTTTGCGGGGTATACATAATTAGACCTCCGCGGGGCCTTTTTGTTTCCCCGTGGCAATGTCCGGCGGTCTGCGTTCCAATCCTATCGAAAGATGGGCTGCATTTCGAGCAGTGTTCAATGTTACCGTATCTCTACACGTCCACGAAGCAAATAGAGGAACAATTCAAGCCGGACATGAAATAGACGAATCGTATCCAAATAATTGAAAAACTATTGAACATCTAACCTATATTATGTATAGTAATGGCCTGAATCGGCAGAAATCGGACTTATAGGGGGAGTGCGGGTGTTGTCTGAGAAGATCCGAATCAATACTCCTGAAGATCTACAAGTCACAAAAGATAATCTTGCCCTGGACGACGAGGGCATGATTACCTACCTGAGAAAACGCTTTATCCTTACTCCCCAGGACACGTTCAGCGACATGATGAAGGCGGCGGCGGACCTTGGAGGAATTAATCTTGCCAAGGTATTCATGCGAAGGGCCGGGTATGAGGCGGCGTACAAGGTCTCCCTGGCGATGATCGAAAACCTGAACATAACGGGTGAAGAGCTCGTAAGGCACTATACTCGCACCGGCGGAAAGCGGGGGTGGGCGTTTGACGAGGTGGAAGTCATCGATGGTGCAAAAGGCACGTTCCTTTGCAAGGCGTATTATTCTCCGTTCGTCATCCGTTTTTCGGGGAAATCGCACGTTTCTGTCTGCGACTTCCTTTCCGGGGCCTTCGAGGCGATGTGCCACGCCGCAGGCTTCAAGAATATGCGTATTATCGAGACCAAGTGTATAGCAAAGGGAGACGAGGTTTGCGTCTTCGAGAATATGAAAGTATGATAAGATCCGTTATGTAGTTGCGGATCCCTGCTCTGCGATCGGACAGATTGTCTGCTTATTGGGATTCCGGCATCTCCTTCCTGTTATCGTTCGCGCGATTGTCTCATCGGCCGGGCTTGCTTGCCGTAACCACAGCTTGTTACGTAACGGTACTCTTGTTGTATGAAGGGAACGTACCAACGATACGGCGGACGGCCGCGTATTGATACGATCCGGTTATTCCGGATCGAAAGTACCGTCTGTTAAACCCGGAACCGGGATATCTACCTGTGCCGCCAACACACCAGGGTGAGGTTTTTGTGAATCCCGAGTCATTTGAAAAAATCCTGGGTAATCTGCCGGACGGTATGATTGTCCTTGATTCGGCCGGTACCATTCGGTGGATAAACCGCGCTGCACGGGAAATATTAGCCGTCGGTGACAGTAATACCGTCGGTAAAAAAGCCACTGCTTTACTGGAATCCGAACAAACGCCGGGTTGGTCGGTTTTAATCGAGAGTGTTGTTTCCGGTAGCGCCCCGGATCAATACGAGCTTACGATCATTCTGACGGACGAGACGAAGACATACCTCGATATCAGAAGTCAAAAAATAGAATGGGGTTCCGAGAGCGCGCTACTGCTGACTATCAGCGACGCCGGTGAGAAGAAAGGGCTTAAGAAAAGCCTTGCGGGGGCGGAAGCCCGGTATCAGGACCTTTCCGACATTGTTGCGGATGCGGTTTTTACGATTGACCTCAAGGGTAACTTTACGTGGGGCAACCGTGCCATGGAACCGCTGAGCGGATATACTCGAGAGGAATTCATAGGCAGGCACTTTAGTGAGTTTGTGAAGGCGCAGGACGTGGCGTTTATTACCGGTCTATATACTCAGATGTTCGATACGGGGCAATCGGTGAGAGGGGTAATCCACGAATTCATCAAGAAAGGCGGGGATATCAGGACGGTCGAGGCATACCTCGGCGTCATCAAAAAGAGGGGAAGGGCGGTCGGCTTCTACGGCTCAATCAGGGACGTAACGGAATTGAGGCAAACCTATGGGTCGCTCGCGGAGAGCGAGGAACGGTACCGAACCCTGATCGAAAACCTCAACGACATTATATATACTATTGATGATAACGGGTACTTTACCTATGTCAACCCCTCCTTCGAAAGGGTTTTTCGCTTCAGTCCGGAAGAAATCATGGGCAGACACATGGCCACCGTCATCCACCCGGAGGACCTGTCGGCCACCAAGGAGAGAATCGAGACCGCGGTACACGGGAATCCGGAGTCGTTTGAATTCAGGGCGTATGACAGGGAAGAAGGGCTACATCACATCCAGGCTTCAGCACGGCCCTTTACAAAAGGCGGAGCTTTTAGGGGTGTGACGGGCATCATGATGGACCTTACACATAGCCGCGAAATGGAGTGCCGTCTTCTCGAATCGGAGGAGAAATATCGGCACCTCATCGAAAACGTCAACGACGTTATTTACTCGCTTGATCTGAACGGTAAGATAACCTTCGTAAACTCAGTTGCTGAAAACCTTTTTGGATATCACCCGGACGAAGTAATCAACAGACGCTTTGCCGACTTTATCTATCCGGATGATATACCTAAGCTAATCGAAGGTTTCAAGAGGTGGAATCCCCATTTTCATGACAGTCCGAAAAGCGCCGGCGAGCTCCCGGACTTTTTGGCAAGTATACAACATCCCGTCATTGGCCATCTGGGATCGATGGAATTCCGGTTGGTCAGGAAAGACGGTGGGTTACGTTATGTGCGGTCTTCGTTTCGGATAATCCTGGAATCGGGAGTCCCGTCGGGAATGTCCGGGGTTCTTGTGGATATTACTAAAATGAAAGAGATGCAGCGAGAGCTCAGGCAGGCAAAGGTCAGGGCAGAAGAGGCCAATCGCGCCAAGAGCGTATTTTTAGCCAATATGTCCCACGAGATCCGGACCCCGATGAACGGGATTCTCGGGTACTCGGAGCTCCTCCTGGACGGAGAACTAAACAACGAGCAGAAGGAATCGGTGAGAATCATCCATGAATGCGGTGAGAGCCTGCTCGGCCTCATTAACGAAATTCTGGATCTCTCAAAAATAGAATCGGGGAAGATCGAATTACGGCCTGAATCATTTTACCTTTACGAGTTCATGAATCGGACGCTTGCCGTGCTCACGCCAAAAGCCCATGAAAAGTGCTTAGCCCTTGATTTCGTTCTGCAGGACGAGTTGCCCGCGAAGATCGTGACCGATCCAGATAAGCTCAGGCAAGTTATCATAAACCTCGCGGGAAATGCCGTGAAATTTACCGACGAGGGGCAAGTCAAGATCTCGCTTTCGATGGAATCGTCCGACAGCGGGATAGACTTTCTTACCGTGGCGGTGTCTGATACCGGACCCGGGATACCGGGAGGTAAGCAGCGTGCGATTTTTGAACCGTTTACCCAGCTTGACTCTACGGCGGCCAAGAAGAGCGCCGGCACCGGATTGGGCCTCAGCATTACCAAGAAACTGGTTGAGCTGATGGGAGGAACCATTCATGTTAACTCAACGGTAGGGAAGGGAACGACATTTACCTTTTCGATTCCCGTGGAAAAGACTGCCCCGGACAAGACCAGAGAGAGGAATCTTAATGAAGAACATGAGGCCGGAGGAAATATTCTCATCGTTGAAGACGATCTAAATACAAGCAGGTTTTATCAGAGCTTTCTTCTAAGAAATGCGTTTCATGTGATCACGACGATACACGGACGTGAGGCGCTTTCACTTGCCGAAACCCACCGTCCCAGACTCATAATCCTGGATATTGTCCTGCCGGACATCTCCGGATGGGAAGTGCTAACGCTCCTCAAGAAGAACGTAAAGACCGCCGATATCCCCGTACTGGTGATCTCTGTTCTATCGGAAAAGGATAAGGCCATCAGCCTCGGGGCTATAGACTACCTTGAGAAGCCGGTTATGGGCAGCGACCTGGTTAGGAGGGTGAGGTTACTGTCGGGTTACCACAAAAAGAAAAAAGAATGCGCCATCCTCGTTACCGACCACGACAAAAATTTCCTCGAATTTTATCGGAACATCCCTAAAAGGGGAAGGGTACGTCATCTTTCCGTTTTCCGATTATCAAGAGGCGCACCGATTTCTCGCGGAGAAAAAAAAGATCGATATTATTATACACGAAATAGGTTTCTCGGGTAACGCCGGTCTCGATTTGCTAAAATATCTAAAAGAAGATACGGATCTCAGGAACGTGCCGATTATCCTGACAACGGAGAGAGAGTTAGACCGGGATGAGCTTAAGAAACTCCAGGCGATCTCCCGCACGCTCTTGAAGAAAAGCAGCGTAAATACGGATCGGATGGTACGTGAGATAGAATGGATATTACGGGATCTTAACATTGTCTCTCGGGACCGCGGAGATGCTCCGGTACGAACAACAAAGAAGGGACGGCCTGTCAGTATACTGCTGGCTGAGGATAATCCTGTTAACCAGAAACTGATTTCAACAATACTTACGCGTGAAGGGTATGCCGTGAGCGTAGTTGGTGATGGCGCCAAGGCGATACAGGCGCTGAGCGAGGAGACCTTTGACCTCGTTTTGATGGATATCCAGATGCCGAATATGGACGGCAACGAGGCGGCCAGACAAATAAAAGGAAATCCCTGGTATGAGATGATCCCACTGATTGCCCTGACCGCATTTGCCATGAAGGATGATGAGGTACGTGCGCGGGACGCCGGATTTAACGGCTATCTCACCAAGCCGGTTAAAAAAGAGGAACTCCTCAGAATCATTACCGATCACCTGACGACATTGGATGCGGCCGACAATAACGAGCCGGCCGTCCCGGTAGACGAGCTTGCCGAGATCGAGAACGAATACATCAGGAGTCTGCCGGGCCAGCTTGAAAAAATCGTAACTGCTTCAAGCGGACAGGATTATGACGGGGTGTACAGAATAGCCCACGACTTGAAGGGAACAGGGGGCGCCTTCGGACAGGAAATGATCAGTACGCTCGGCAAACAGATCGAGAGCGCCGCCAAAGAAAAGAATAGGGAGAGCCTCGCGTCCCTGCTGGAATCACTCTCGGAAGAGATCCAAAGGATTACGGCACATATTGTCTAACCGGGTCATATGAAAAAGGGGGAAAAATGAAAAAGATCTTAGTGGCCGAAGACAGCGAATCATTCCTTAAGCTCCTCGTTTACTGGCTTAAAAAAGACGGCTACGAGACGTTTACCGTTCTTCGGGGTGATAAGGTGCTCGAAGCCTTCAGCGAGTGCAAGCCGGACCTTGTGATTCTTGACGGGCTCCTCCCGATGAAAAATGGTTTTGAAGCGGCAAAGGAGATCAGGGCGCTTCCCGAGGGTAAGAATGTGCCGATAATTCTCCTTACCGGCGTGTATAAGGAATCCGAGTTTTACAAGTACTCACAGCAGATTGGGGTGAATCTCCACTACGACAAGTCGTCTTTTAACGAGAAGGATTTCCTTCCCCAGGTAAAAAAACTATTAACCGAGTAATGGACAAAACCCATGATTATCGATCGTAATGTCGAAAAAGTGCTGATCAAAGAAGGCGTACTCACGCAGGAACAACTTGACGCCGCCCTCGCTGAGCACAGGAAGACCAAGGAAAACCTCACCTCGATTCTTGTCCGGTTCGGGTACGCCGGCGAAGAGGGAATCATCAAGGCTATCAGCAAGCACTATGAAATCCCCTACGAGGAGATTACGCCCGAATACGTGGAGGCCGACGTCATACGAATGATCAAACCCGAGCTTGCCCGGAAGTTCCAGACGATTCCGATCAATCTCATTGCAAACCAGATGACTGTTGCGATGTCCGACCCGCTCAACCTGATAACGCTCGATACCCTTTCGTTTACGCTCGGGAAAAAGATCAAGCCGATCGTCTGCAAGGTCGAGACAATAAATAATCTCATTGACCATTTCTTCGGGATGGATGATCAGTTTAAAGCTGAATTGGAGTCGGACGTGAAAGGGGCGGAGGCCAGCTACTACTATGTTTCAGAGGAAGAACCGGAGAAGACCGAGATCGAGGCAAACGCGGCCCCGATCATCAGGCTGGTCAACCAGATCATCGCCCAGGCGGTAAAGACCAAGGCCTCCGATATTCATATCGAGGGAGCAAAGCGGGACCTCCTCGTGAGATTTCGCATCGACGGGGTTCTCAGGGAGATGAACACGCTCCCAAAGAAAATTCAACCGTCGGTGGTTGCACGTATTAAGATTATGTCGAGTCTCGATATCGCCGAGCGCATTAAGCCGCAAGACGGCAGGTTTTCCATTCGCCAGACTACCGGCAACGAGATCGATTTTCGCGTCTCAACCTACAGCACGGTAAACGGGGAATCCGTCGTCATGCGGATTCTCGATCAGTCCAAGGCGCAGATAAGACTGGGCGATCTTGGACTCGATGAGGAGGACAGCGCCGCGATCAAAAACCTCCTGAAAAATCCCACGGGGATGATCATCGTATGCGGGCCGACCGGAAGCGGGAAAACTACGACGCTCTACGCATTGTTGAACGAGCTCAACAGCGTCGAGAAGAAGATCATCACGATTGAAGACCCGGTCGAGTATCGAATGCCGCTTCTCAACCAGATCATGATCAACGTGCGCAGGGGCCTCACATTTCCAGCAATCCTGAGGGCGGCGCTCAGGCAGGACCCGGACATCATCCTCGTGGGCGAAATCAGGGACAAAGAGACGGCGGATATCAGCGTTCACGCGGCGCTTACGGGCCATCTCCTGCTCACTACACTCCATACCAACTCCCCGGCCGAGGCCTTCGGGAGGCTCACCGATATGGGAATCGAACGTTACTACCTGACGGACGTACTGTCGCTCATCATTGGGCAGCGGCTCATCAGGAAGTTGTGTCAGCGATGCAAGGAGCCCTACACCCCCACGCGGGAGGAAATCATACGACATGCGTTGAAATATGACCAGGAGAACCCGACCTTTTATAAGTCCCAGGGATGCAATTCGTGCGATTTTACCGGATACCGGGGTATGACGGGCATCTACGAGCTGATGGTGATGAACGAGGATATGCGCGATATCGTTTCGAAGGGTGAATCGGTAGACAAGATAAAGCACGAGTCCAGGCGCCTCGGCAGCGCCAGCCTGTGGGACAGCGCGATAAAGAAGGTCTCGCAGGGGATAATCTCTATAAACGACGCGGTCAAGTTCATACCCCACGATTGATGGCGGGAGGTCGGGCCACCCTGAGTTCCGGGGCGGATGTACGAACGAATAGTCTGGCGCAGAGAATGACGGGTGCTACCGGAAAACGGTAGCACCCGTACCATCAATATGAGCGCCTTTACGAAAAAATAGATGTAATTACCCGGTATGCCGTGATACAATGCCGGCCATTGGCCGGCGCCGGCAGAGGGGCCGTCTTTTTTAGTAGACAGCACACGAATTAACATTATCTCCTAATGGAGGTTACCGTGGCAGCGATATCGGTCACAGAAGGCAACGAAGTCCTCTATATCTCCAATTCCTTCATTCGGCTTGGCCTTAATCTAAAAACAGGCAGGCTTTCGATCAGTCGGCCGGATCTAATATTTCCTCGGGTTCGCGAAGCGGTAATAGCGGCCGGATTCAGGATCGAACGCCTCGCGTCCTCTTCGGTGTTTGCGACCGGCCGGGTTACGGTCTCGAACGACGCGTTGAACGACGTGCATGGAAAGGGGAGGGAAGTCCGTATCGTCGACGATCAACGGCCCGATCATCTTGAGATGATGCTCACCGTGCGCCTCTATGAGAACCGTCCGTTTTTCCTTATGAGGCTTGGAGTGCGAAATATCGGTGACGGATACGCTTGCCCTCGATGACCTGTTCCTGCTTGACGCTTCGAACGCATCGGGAGGACGGCTGGAGCTGAGCCAGGAGAATCGGCCCCTTAATTTCTTCAAGGTCGGATGGCATGACTGGTGCTACTACGGGACTCCTGACCGCCCGCGATCGGGACGTCTCCACCATGATCGGGCATTGGGTCGGTAAGATGTACTTCAATCCCACCACGCCCATCTCGCGAAGGCGAGGGGACTTCTGGGGCGAGGGCTGGGGAATCGTGACCGATCAGAAAACCGCGATCGTGGCCGGCTTTGCCACGACGGCAGACCAGTTCGGGCAGCTGCACGTGGACTGTCATCCCCGTCGGGAAGCGCTTACGCTCGTCGCCCGGGCCGACGGAATCCCGCTTGACCCGAACGAGGAATTCCTATCCGAATGGGCGTTCTTCCAGTTTGTGGATCTTCCGCATCCTGACCCGGCCGCCGACTATGCGGAAACGGTGGCGCGATTCATGAAGCCCCGTGTCTCGAGCCCAACCCGCCGGCCAAATGGACCCACTGGTACCATTTCTTCCACGATATCACCGAGGACCTCTTTATCCAGAATCTGGAGACAATAGACACGATTCGTTCGACCGTTCCGTTCCATACGGTTCAGCTCGACGACGGCTACCAGTCGGCCTGGGGAGACTGGTATACACCGAATGAGAAATTCCCCAACGGCCTGAAGTACCTGGCGGGCCGGGTTGCGGATAAGGGATTTGTGCCCGGATTATGGCTTGCGCCCTTCGTCGCCGATCCGAAGTCGGAGCTCGCGCAAAAGCATCCCGATTGGCTGGTGAAAGACCACAAGGGTAAACCCGATTATCGGGGGATACTTCTGGGAGTTCTTCGGATACGTCCTTGACCTGACCAATCCGGCGGTGCTTGACTGGCTCACGACGCTCATGGAAACCGTCGTGAAGGAATGGGGATTCGGTTTCGTCAAGACGGATTTCGTATATTCCGGGGCGCTGCCGGGTATTCGATCATGACCCGAAGATTGACCCGCGCCCAGGCCTTTCGAAAAGGTATGGAGGCGATTCGAAAGGGACTGGGTGAAAAGACGTATCACCTGGGCTGCGGCTGTCCCTTCGGGCCGTCCATAGGTATCGTCGACGCGATGCGCATCGGGCCGGATACGGCGCCGAACTGGAAGCCGTTCATCATGAACATGCGGTGGGCCTCTCCCCTGATCACCCGTGAGAAGAGCATTGCCGCCCTTCGCAACAATATCCGTCATACCCTGAACCTCGGGACCGTCCATAATCGCTGGTGGACGAGCGATCCCGACTGTCTGATGGTCAGGAACTACGATACGACGCTCACCGATGAGGAGATTAAGAGCAACGTATCTCTCATCGGCCTTCAGGGCGGGCTTGTCATCAACTCGGATGACCTGACCCGGCTTTCAGTCGACCGGCAGCGGCTTATCTCATTGCTCCTTCCGGTCATGAGCACGCGGGGCCGCGCCGTTGACCTCCTCGAGAATGAGATGGTCGAGCTGTACGCCCTGGATATGAACAAGTCATGGGGTAATTGGATTATGGCGGCCCAGTTTAACTGGGAGCGTAAGACAAGCCGGAAAACGGCTTGACATCGACAGGCTTTCCCTCGATCCGCAAAAGGAATACCACGTCTTTGACTTCTGGGACGCTTCGTATCGATTACATACCGGACAATGATATCGACCTTCCCGATATTCCCGCGCACGGGTGCAGGTTGCTGCGTCTGTGCGAAAACACCGGCAAACCGACGGTCGTCGGGTCGAACGATGCACATTACGTGCGGCGGCGAGATCCAGACTCTGAAGACGGGCAAGCGGGAGGCGACGCTGGTCGTCTCGGACCTGGGAAGACATGCCGAGGGAGAACTATGGCTCTGGCTGCCGGGGCAGATTACGAGCGCGAAGGCGGGTAAATCCACGATCCCGGTGCGAAAACGGACCGATAACGTCTGGGCGCTCAATCTATCGCTTCACGGCAAGACAACCGTCACGGTCACGTGGCTCGAATAGTCTCTGTGAAGTGACGCAGCCCCAACAGCGGGAATGCGGCCCGGTATCAAAACAATGGCGAACTGTTTCTTCTCCCGAAACAGGAGGTTACTATGGCTAAGGTAAGAATGTCATCGCGGGATATCATCACGCTGACGCTTCTGGTGGCGATGTCGGCCTTTTTCTTCGCCGACCAGCGGATCATGACGGCTATAATCAAGGAGCTGTCGATCGAATACGGGGTGAGCGAGAGCATCATCGGGCTATATCGGCTCGGCCTTTATGCTCATCGGCGCCTTCATCAGCATCGTCTTCGGATATCTGACCGATAAGGTGTCGCGAAAATGGCTCCTCGTGGCGACGGTCCTAATCGGGGAAATCCCCTGCCTGATGACCGGCTTTAAGGTCTTTACCCAGACAATCGAATCGTTTACGATCCTGAGAATCCTCACGGGCATCGGGATCGGCGGCGTATACCCCATCTGCTACTCCTGATTGCGGATTACTTCCGCGAGGAACACCGGCCCACGGCCACGGCGTGGGTTAACGTCGCGTGGATGATCGGTATGGTCGCAGGCCCGGTGATGGCGGGTTTTCTGACGAACACCTACGGGTGGAGGCTTCCGTTCATACTGGCGGCCCTACCCGGGTTTCCGACGGATCCTCTGTTGCGCTCTACGCAAAGGACCCCGAGCGCGGCAGGACGGAGGCGGCGCTGGAAGACCTGATCCAGAAGGGACTTACCTACAAGCAGAAGATTAAGCTTTCCGATTTCAAGGTCCTCTTTACCAACAAGACCAATATCTGGATGTTCCTGCAGTCGCTGCCGGGCACGGTACCGTGGGGTATCCTCGGGTATTGGATGATCCATTTCCTCGAAAAGTCCAAGGGGATGTCGAAGGAGGCCTCGACGCTCGTCTTTCTGCTCCTTGGGGGTGGCGCCACGGTAGGCGGCATCGTCTTTGCCTATGTCGGCGAGTGGCTTTATAAAAAGAACCCGAAATACCTCCCGATACTCTGCGGTACGTTTGTCCTGCTCGGTATCATCCCCGCGGTCGCCCTCGTCAATGTGCCGCTGGGCGCCGGAGGGATCGGGATCGGTGCATTTTACGTCCTCTCGTTCGTCACCGGTTTCATGGTGGCCGTTGCAACGGCCAACGCCAAGGCCATTACCATGAACGTCAACCGCCCGGAACACCGGGGATCGATCTTTGCCCTCTATAATATATCGGATAACATCGGGCAGGGATTCGGACCGGCCATCGGGGGGGCGCTGATCGGCTTCGGCTACACCTTTATGATGAACTTCGCGCTCCCGTTCTGGCTAGTCTGCGGAGCTTTCCTGTTCGTGGTGGCCCGGTACATTACGGCCGATCGTGACGCCCTTCAGAAGTATCTGAGGGATCGGGCCGAGGAAATGAAAAAGACGTTATAGCTTACCGTACCGTCCGTTTCGCCGCCTGCCGGGTTACCCCCGCCGGCGGCGTTGCCGACTGCGTGGAGGCACGCTTCATGGAGCAGGACGAAAAGAAGAAGAGACTTCCGGTCTGGTTGAAGTTCTCCTACGGGGCGGCCGAGGGGTCCAATACCCTCGGCTGGACGATGTTTTACGTCTATTTCCTCTTTTTCCTGACCGACGTCGTCGGTCTCTCGCCGTCGTTTGCTGGGCTCGTCATGATGATCGGCACGCTCTGGGACGCAGTGACCGACCCGGCGGTGGGGATCTGGTCGGACCGGACAAAATCGAGGCTGGGCAGGCGGCGGTCGTTCATCCTGTTTACGTCTATCCCATACGGGATAGCCGTGTGGCTCCTCTTTTCCCACTGGGGCCTCTCGCCCCTGATGACCAAGTTCTATTACATCGCGGCGGTCATCCTCTATTTCTTCGTCTTTACCTGCCTGAATATCCCGTATACGTCGCTTGCCGCCGAAATGACCCAGGACTACGACGAGCGGACCAGTCTTATCAGCTATCGGGCGGGATGGAGCCAGGTCTTTTCGATCATCGCGGCGGCCACACCGCTGATCCTCGTAAAATACTTTTCCGATCGATACGGCTCGGGAGTCGGTTCGACGGACCCGGTCGGGTGGTCGATTACAACGGGGATATTCGGAGTCTTGATGATCTTTCCGATCCTTTGGACCTGGCGGGCCACCCGGGGATGCGAGCTCTTTCCCGAAGAGACAGAAATCTCGTTTCGGGACATCTTCCAGGGGGCTCTCAGGAACCGGCCGTTCCTGTATATTATCGGTATCTGCGCCCTGAGCGGCGTCGGCCTCAGCGTCGCCGCTGCGGTGATGGTCTATTTCATGAAATACTATATGAACTTCACCGAGGCGCAGCAGTCACTGGCATTCCTGTTCTTCTTCGCGTGCACGATCCTCTGGATCCCGCTTATCACCTACGTTTCAACGAAGTATGAAAAGCGCTGGGCGTATATCATTTTCATCGGGCTTTGGGCCGTCGTCCAGGGGGTCGGGGTAATGTTGGTCAAGCCCGGCAATATCGTCTACTTCTACGTGCTGGCGATCCTGGCCTCCGGCGGGGTTATTGCGGTTACGATGATAAATTGGATGATGATCCCGGACGTTGTGGAGGTAGACGAGTTCAAGACCGGCCACAGGCGGGAAGGCCTCTATTTTGGAATAACGACCTTTGTCGGCAAAGCCGCCGGCGCCGTCGCCCTCTGGATCAACGGCATCGTCCTGGAGTGGATCGGCTACGTGGCCAACGTTCCCCAGACAAAGGGCGCGCTTTTGGGAATCCGGCTCATCTACGCCGAGGGAACCACGTTCTTCCTCGTTGTCGGGTTGGTCCTTGCGTATCTCCTTCCGATGACCAGGAAAAAGCACCAGGCCCTTCGTAAGGCGATAGTGCTTAAGAGAGAAGGCAAACCCTACGACGTGTCGCCGTTTAAGGATATCATATAGCATCCAAAGATGCCGTTACGGGCCGTAACGATACCGCCGCAAAGACCCGCTCCCGGTTCGTCCGGCCCCCGTGGGGGATAGTCGATGGTGTACGGATCGGTTTTCGTCTACGGGCACGTACGTGCGGTATTCCTGAAAGGAGGATGTGGTTGAAACAGGACTATTCGGTCTTCCTCGGCAACGTCGGTTCGTGCTGCGACCGCTTTTGCCGGGCCTACGGGCGTGACTTTTCGGTTGCAGAGCTCTTCGAGCGGGTAGCCTCCATCGAGGGGATCGGCGCCGTCGATCTTGTTGCGGATCGCAGCCTGTATGAACACGAGGAGGAAATCGTCGCCCTCGTCGAGAAAACGGGCCTCGTCGTGCCGGCGGTGACGGTGGAGCTGTTCGGCGACCCGAGGTGGAAGGACGGGACCTTTTCGTCGGCAGATCCCGGGGTGCGTAAAGAGGCCGTCGCATGGGCAAAACGGGCAGTCGATTTTGCCGTGAGGGTGAAATCCCCGATCGTGGGCATCTGGCCGGGCCAAGACGGCTACGACTACCTGTTTTCGGCCGACTATCTCTCCGACAGGCACAACTTCATCGAGGGGGTGAGGGAGGTTTGCCGCTATAACAGCGCGGTCACCATCGGCCTTGAGTACAAACCAAAAGAGCCTCGAACCCATAACTACGTGAGCAACGCGGGGATATCCATACTCATGGCCCGGGAGGTCGGTGAGCCTAACGTCGGTGTGATACTCGATTACGGGCACGCGCTGTACGCCAACGAAAACCCCGCCGAGACCGTGGCGCTTCTTTTTAACTACGGCGATCTGCTGTGCCACATACATATCAATGATAATTACCGCTATTGGGACGACGACCTGATCGTCGGAACGGTTCATACCCTCGAATACCTCGAATTCTTCTACTGGCTTGACCGGACAGGGTACCAGGGCTACCTCACCATCGACCAGTTTCCCTATCGGGAGGACGGACGTGACGCGGTGGCGGAAAGCGCCCGGTGGCTCGATGCCCTGAGGGGTGTGGTTAACCGCGCCGATACAGACGAGATCGGGCGTATAATCGCGCGAAAGGACGGCGTTGCCGCAAGTTCCCTGATGCGTAAAATTCTCTTTGGGAAGTGACATGAGACAAGACTTGAAGGACCTGGTGCTTGAAATCGCGGGGATCATCTGGGAGCGGAGGCTCTCGGATACGGCGGGCGGAAATGTCAGTGTCCGCGACGGAGACGCTATCTGCATAACCCCCCGGCTGATGGGCTACCGCCTCCGTTGGCAAATAACCGAAAAGGATCTCTCGATCGTTACGCCGGACGGTAAGGTCCTCGAGGGGCCCGAGCAGATCACCCGGGAGGGGCTGATGCACCTGGGGCTTTACCGGGAGTTTCCCGACGCCGGGGCTATTATCCACGCCCACCCCTACTGGACGACGGTATTCGTCGCCCGGGCGCAGCCCATCGTGCCGATGCTGGAGACGACCGGTAAGTTCGGGACGATTAGCTGCGTCCCGGAAGCCCACGGATATTCCGAAGAGCTGGCCGAAAACGTCATCACCCATTTCAGCTCGAAGCGTGCCCAATGGGAAAAGACGCCGCTTATGACGATCCTGCCCCGGCACGGTATCGTGGCGATGGGCAAAGACATGAACGCCTGCTTTGATATTGTTGATCGAATAGAGACCGAGTGCCGGTGCCAGATTCTCGGTAAGCTCCTTGACCGCTGATTAAACCTCGATACGTCGGACTCCGCTATGATCCTTACCGTTACCCTCAACCCCGCCGTAGACTTTACCGTATTCGGGGGCCCATTCTTGCCGCACCGCACGAACCGGGGCAGGCAGATCTATCCTGATCCGGGGGGCAAGGGCAACAACGCGGCCCGGGTCGCCCGAAGCCTCGGCGCCGAGGTGACGGCCACCGGGCTTCTCGGCGGCTTTACGGGGGCGTTCGTCGACGAATCGTTAAAGACGGAAGGGATCGTTACGTCGTTCTTCCCTATCTCCGGCACCACCAGGTTTACTGCGGCCTATATCGAGGATGAGACGGGCGCGGAAACCAAGATTGTCCCGGACGGCCCCGCCATTACAAAAGAGGAGGCGGATGGCTTTCTTGCGCACTATGAGCGGCTGATCGGAACCGGCCCCTGTTCGATTGTCGTCTTATCGGGCTCACTGCCGCGCGGCGTTCCGGAGGATTTCTACTGCACGCTCATTGGAATAGCGGCGGACCGCGAAATACCCGTCGTCCTGGATACAAGCGGTAATGCGCTGGTGGCGGCGCTTAACAGGCCCCCCTTTATGATCAAGCCTAACCGGGTTGAGGCAGGGGAACTGGCCGGTACCGACGACATGGACGGCATCGTGCGCTTTCTCACGGGGCTTTCGGAGACGGTCCCGGTGATCGCGCTGACTCTGGGACGAGACGGGGCCCTGTTCATCACGGCCGGCCGCACCATACGGATAACCGCGGGCGTCCCGGAATCCGTAAATCCCGTCGGGGCGGGGGACGCCTTTGTGGGGGGATTTGCCGCGGCGTACGACCGATTCGGTGACGATCGCGACCGCCTTTTTCGATGGGCGGCGGGCGCCGGGACGGCCTGTGCCCGAACCGCGGGGCTCCTCTTTTCGCGGGAGTCATTCAAAGAAGCCGTCGAAGCCCTCGTTATCGAAGAGATTGAGGCGTAGCGGACGGACCGGGAGCATACTTTAGGATAGTATCGGGATGTATGGAGGGCCGGCGATCAGGCGGCAGAAACGCCCGAACAAATAGGGTTGATTAATTATGTCCAGCGGGATATGATTATCCATCTTTTGTCATATCATCTCAGGGAGTACTACCACATGGAAGAAAAAAAGCTGTCCGTCGGGACGAAGATTGGCTACGGTATTTGCGACCTTGGCGGCAACCTCTTTTTTACCGCAACGGCGTTCGTTCTCCTTAATTACCTGACCGATACGGTCGGCCTGGCGGCAGGCCTTGCGGGTACTGCCCTGATGGTAGGGCGGCTCTGGGACGCCTTCTATGACCCGATCATCGGGTACGTCTCGGACAGGACGCAGACCCGGTGGGGGAGGAGGCGCCCCTTTATGTTTGTGGCGGCCATCCCCCTCATGTTCGCGATGGCGCTTATGTTCGTCAACCCGTCGATGCTCTTCGGTGAAGGTATCCGGACGCTCAATAACCAGATTCCTCTCTTCATCTGGGTCATGGCCGTCTATATCGTTCTGTGCACAACTTATTCGACGGTGAATATCCCGTATTCCTCAATGACCCCGGAACTGACGACCGACTATAATGAGCGAACGTCGCTCAACGGCTACCGCTTCGGTTTTGCGGCAATCGGGACGCTGTTGGGAGCAGGTGCGGCGCTGCCCATTATCGGACTATTTGCCGACAAGAACGCCGGATTTGTAGCCATGGGGGTGATCTTCGGCGTTGTCATGGCCGTCACGGCGCTCATCACCGTCTTTTCAGTCAAAGAGCCGAAAACGGTGCGGCCCGCCCATCTGGATTTCTTCAAAACCTACCTTGCGGTCTTCAAGAACAAGCCGTATCTCCTCATCCTCTGCGGCTATGTTATGCATATTATCGCGATCACTTCGGTAAGCGGGATTGCGATATACTACTTCAAGTATATCCATGGGGCCGAGGCGAAGACGACAATCGCCATTATCATACTCCTGGTAACGTCAATGATATTCATCCCGGTCTCGGTGATGCTCTCAAAGAAGGTCGGCAAAAAGCTCGTCTACGGCGGCGGGATGGCGTGGGTTGCGGCAGTATTGATTATCCTCTTCTTTTTCGGCCACAGGCAGCCGATTGCCTTCTCCTACATCATGATGTTCGTCATGGGGATCGGCTTCGGGTTTACCTATGCGCTTCCCTATGCCATCGTCCCGGACGCCATCGAGTACGACTACCTGAAAACGGGCCAGCGGCGCGAGGGAGCGTTCTACGGCATCTGGACGTGGGCCCTCAAGATCGGCCAGGCATTCGCGGCCCTGGCCATGGGGTGGGTGCTGGCCCTGATGGGGTATGTCGCAGACAAGATCCCGCAGGCGCCCTCGGCCGAGCTGGGCATCAGGCTCTTCCTGGGACCCATTCCGGCGGCGATCTTTATACTGGGGGCGATAGCCGTCTACTTCTATCCGATCAACGAAAAGCGGTACAAAGAGATCCTGGCCGAGATAGCCGTGATGGAGAAGAAGACGGGCAAAAAGTAGACGTCAGTGTAGCTATCAGACATCCTATGTCGAAGTGAGAAACGGGGAGAAGTACGCCTGCCGGTTCTGCCATTCAAAGATCCGCATACAACGGCAGTCGGCGGGCGATCCCGTATACACCCTATTAGATGACCACTATCAATCTCGATAAGATCTTTGCCCCTACGCGGATTGCCGTCGTCGGGGCGAGCAACGATCCGTCCGGGGTCGGCTACACGATCCTGCGCAACCTCATCGGGTCCGGTTTCTCCGGCGTTATCTATCCGGTCAACCCGGGCAAGGAGGCCGTCCAGGGCATCCAGGCCTATACCGACCTCAAGAGCCTGCCGAGGCCGGCGGACCTGGCGGTCATCTGTACCCCGGCAAAGACGGTGCCCACCATTATCGGCCAGTGCGGTGAGATGGGAATCATGGGCGTCATCGTCATCTCGGCGGGTTTCAGGGAGATCGGGCCGGAGGGGAAGGCGCTCGAGGAGGAAATGACGGCCCAGGCCGCGCGGTTTCCCGGCATGAGGATACTGGGTCCCAACTGCCTGGGGGTCATCGTCCCTTCCATCAATATGAACGCGAGCTTCGCCACGGCAATGCCGTCCCCGGGCAGCGTTGCCGTCATCTCCCAGTCGGGGGCGCTGTGCACGTCCCTCCTGGACTGGGCGCTTGAAGAGGGAATCGGGTTTTCATACTTCGTATCCATCGGCAACATGGCAGATATAGACTTCGGGGACCTCATCGACTATTTCGGCGGTGACCCCAAGACTACCTCGATCATTCTCTATATAGAATCATTACGCTCCGTTCGAGAGTTCATGTCGGCGGCACGGGCCTTTTCGAAGACCAGGCCGATCGTTGCGTTCAAGTCGGGGAGGTTCGCGGAATCTGCCAAAGCCGCCGGTTCCCATACCGGGGCGATGGCCGGGGCCGACGATGTTTACGACGCGGCGTTTCAGCGGGCGGGGATCGAGCGGGTAAACGAGATAGACGACATGTTTGACTGCGCGGAGCTCCTGGGGCGCGTCAAGCCCCCGCCGGGCCCGCGCCTTGCCATCGTCACCAACGCCGGCGGTCCGGGGGTCATGGCGACCGACAGCCTGATCGCGCATCACGGTATTCTTGCCGGGCTATCCAGTGAAACTACCGAAGCCCTCAACCGGGAACTTCCCCCGTTCTGGTCGCACGGTAACCCCGTTGATGTCCTCGGCGACGCCCCGCCTCAGCGGCTGGCCTCGGCCACCGAGGTTACGCTGTCTGACCCGGGGGTAGACGCGTCGCTGGTCATCCTCACGCCCCAGGCGATGACCGACCCCTCCGGTACGGCCATCGAGATCGGGAGGCTGGTCAGGACATCCGAAAAGCCGATCCTCGCGGCGTGGATGGGGGGACTGAAGGTGCGTGAGGGCATCCGTATCCTCAACCAATCCGGCGTCCCGACGTATACGACGCCTGAACAGGCCGTGCGCGCCTTTATGCACCTGGTCTCGTATAAAAGAAATCTCGAGATACTCTACGAAACGCCGAGAAACGTTCCGGTTCGTTTTGCCCTCCATCGCACGGAGATACGCGAAGGGATGAAACACCTGTTCGACGGCCGTCAGCGCACCCTTTCGGAGATCGAGTCGAAGGAACTGTTAGGCGCCTACGGGATCCCGGTCGCGCGAACGGTATTGGCCAAAACGGCCGATGAGGCCGGGGCGGCGGCCCGCGATATTGGCTATCCCGTAGTTCTCAAAATATACTCTCCCGACATCACGCACAAAACCGACGCGGGGGGAGTCGCGCTCAACCTGCATATGGAAGAGGATGTTAAGAAGAGCTTCGAGCGGATTACGGCGTCGTCGATCTCCGCGTTTCCCCAGGCCGCAATCGAGGGTGTGACCGTGCAGCCGATGGTTTCACTGATGAACTCGACAGAGCTGATCCTCGGCGCCAAGCGAGACGTTACGTTCGGATCGGTCATTATGCTGGGCATGGGGGGGATTACTGCGGAGCTCCTGAAAGACCGTGTTCTCGGATTACCGCCGCTTAATGAGCGGTTGGCGCGGAGGATGCTGGAATCGCTGGCCTCATACCCGCTGCTCGTGGGCTACCGGGGGAGACCCGTGGTCGATATCGACCGGCTCATCGAGATCATCATCAGGTTTTCGTACCTCATCGCCGACTATCCCGAGGTAAGGGAGCTCGATATAAATCCGCTGGTCGTATCCCCGGACGGGATGATAGCGCTTGACGCCCGGGTGATCATCGATGATGGTATGCCGGACAGGACTGAAGACCCATACTACCACCTGGCAATCCGTCCCTACCCGGAAGAATACGAGCGCCCGATCGCCCTGAGCGATGGGACGAGCGCCCTCATGCGGCCGATAAAGCCGGAGGACGAGCCGCTCTGGATAGACCTGCTCAATTCTTTCTCGAAAGAGACGCTCCGCTTTCGCTTCTTCCACCCTATTCGAGAGATTACCCACGAGATGGCGACCCGCTACTGCTATATCGATTATGACCGAGAGATCGGGGTTGTCATAGAGGTGGAAGAGGAGGGCCGAAAGCGGCTTATCGGTGTCGGCAGACTCATCCTCTTCATTGACAGGAAGGTGGGCGAGTTCGCGGTTGCTGTTACCGACGCCTGGCAGAATAAAGGGGCGGGCTCCCAGATGATCGACTTCTGCGTCGAGATGTCCCGTAAACGAGGCGTCCAGCGGATCAGTACGGTGATGCTGCCGGATAATACGATTATTATTAAGATGTTCGAGAGGCGGGGCTTTACTATCACGCGTGACGGTGATCTTGTCAGGGGTGAGCTCGTCTTTTAACCCGGAATAGTATCCGCGAACCGTCGGAGCACACCAATAATCGTCCGCAGCGTGTCGGCTTGATCTGAGGGCTTTGTACACGTTCTAACCACCCGCTCAGTACCGTCTTCCGGAATCCAATGAAGCCTTCGATTTCTCCAGCCGTTCAGTATCGGCGAAAACGGCTCCAGCAATACCACTTACATTATATATGATATTGTTAGGAAATATTGGCTGTTCCCCTTGATTTTCGGAAAAAGTGTTATATACTTGAATAGATTACTTATCGGAGAGAATAGACAAATCTTTATTGTGAAGGAGGACGATATGGGACTCTTTGAATTCGTAAAGGCCGCCGGGGAGATGGTTCTCAATCAGCAGAATCCGAACTCGGGGGAAGTAGAAAACCACATCAAGGACGGGCTTGGCGGCGCGGTCAAGGACATTGCCGTCGATTTGATCGGCAACATGATCAAGCTCAAAGGTAATGTTGATACGAAGGACCTGCTCGAAAAGGTGATTCTCCTGGCCGGTAATATCAAAGGGATTGAAAAGGTCGATGCCGACGGCCTTATGGTCAAGGGGCAGCCGGCAGCGCCTGCCGCGGGAATACAGCAGATGGGCACCAAGGCCGGCGGCGGTGCCGCGGGGCCGGGAGGAAGCACCTTCTATACTATTGTGAAGGGAGACACCCTGTCGGGAATCGCCAAGAAGTTCTTAGGAGACGCGAATAAATACCACCAGATATTTGAGGCTAACCGCGGTATTATTAAGAACGCTGATCTCATCTACCCCGGACAGGTCATCCGCATTCCGACCGCGTAGCGACAAGACTGCCCTGTCGATGTGATCGTTCTAGTGACCGGTAACCGAAGCCGGAGGACTCCCCTCCGGCTTCGAGCGTTACGGCATCAGATCGAATTTAATTTTACCGGCAGCCAACACAAGTCCATACATCGCGGGAAAATGCCGCGGCGACTCACTTTTATCCTTTACATCGGCGGTAATTCGCTTTACAGTAACGGTACGTTTGCAGCTCATATCGGAATAACGGCCAATATTACGGCTAAGGGCAAACGAAAACTGGAATAGCGCCGAAACGGATTATTGCAGAAAGTCAGCCCGGAATGCGATATGAGCCCGCGGTCAGATGAGAGCCTGATAATTACCGGGGTTTAAAATGAGAAAACTACTCTATATCCTTTACCAGCCGTACAAATGGCTCATCTTTTTCCCTTTTCTTATTCTCACGACGCTGACGTTCGGATTCCTTGCGGTATTCCTGTTGTCGATGTCCGCTTCGCCCAAGTTCGTCAGCAACCTGTGCGGCGCGCGATGGTCGCGGATCAACAGCTTCATGACCCCCATGTGCGTCTCCGTATCAGGCAGTGACAATATCGACCCCGCCTGTTCGTACGTCATCGTCTCCAATCACCAGAGCCATTATGACGTATTCGTGCTATACGGTTGGCTTGGGGTCGATTTCAAGTGGGTTATGAAGAAAGAGTTGAGAAAGATACCGGCGCTCGGGGTGGCCTGCGAGAAGCTCGAACATATCTATATCGACCGATCCGATAAGGGGACGGCGCTCAAATCTATCAATGACGCAAAGAAGATAATCAGGAACGGTACTTCCGTTATATTCTTCCCCGAAGGCACCCGCAGTAAAACGGGCGAGATGGGCGATTTCAAGAAGGGGGCCTTTTTTATGGCTCTTGACATGGGGATACCGATACTTCCGATTACGATAACGGGAACCGGTAAGATCCTGCCGCCGGGGACGGTAGACCTGATGCCCGGAAGGGTCAAGATGACGATACATAAACCGATCGCGGTGAGCGGATATACTCTGGAGACTATAGCTGACTTGATGGCCGAGGTGCGGTCGGTTATTCAGGGGGGGCTGGATAAGAGCGCCTAATAGCGACTCGTACCCGTCACAAGCCTCGGATAGAAATGTACCGGGCGAGATGAGAGAGACGGGGAAGGGGTTGATGGAATTCTGGAGCCGGAGGGGAGGGTTGAACTCCCGACCTGATGATTACGAATCGCTTTAAGGGGGTTAGGCTAACCTATTGAAATATATAGGAATATGTCGTAACCCCCCAGTATTATTAAGAAACTCGTTCTATTTTGGTTTTGTTTATTTAGGTCTATTATTGTCTGTTTTGATGTGCTGTGGTCACTGTTTGGACACCATCAATAGCTAATCTAGATGATAATAAAGATAAGCCATGCTCGATTTCAACTCATTACGAAGACCCGGAATACCTTAAATGCCCCGGTTTTTGTAACATTTTTTGTAACACTTTCACGGAAGAATATATAATTTTCACGAGTTAAAACATGATATTGACGTAACAATATTACGAGAAGTATAATATACACAACAAGGATATCTTCTAGCATTTTAACCGAATCATACTATCAGTGTTCGAGACGCAACTTTTGCGGCTGCTGAAAGAAATGGCGGATCGTCATCTCGGGCAAGAATGCTCTTAGGATCATTGATGGGATGCCTCTTAGCTACTACGGATTACCACCGTACCATTGATCAGCAATTCCCGCGTATGCCGGCGGCAGTCAGGAAGAATCCCCGGAAAAAAAGAGTAAGGACTAGCTTCATACGAGACCGTACTATCGTCGTAACGAGGGGGCTTCCATTATGCGGCTAACTGACGAAAAAAAGTATGCCATTGAGAAAATCCATGCGGCAATAGACGACGCCTTTCCGTCACATCTCGAACGCTGCCGCGATTTCCTACGGCAAAAGAGCGTCTCTGTAACCGGAGAAGGTATTATAGAGACCGCCCAAATTATCACCGGCTTTATCTTAGAAATCGGCGGAACAGTTGAACATTACGGTGATCCGGCCTACCCGATCGTGTTCGGTAGACTAGCGAAAGGGAAGCCAAAAACGCTGATCATCTACGGCATGTACGACGTTATGCCCGCCGAGGAGTCGAATTGGCTGAGCCCACCCTTCGCGGCCGATATCCGTACGCTGCCGGGCCTTGGAGAGTGCGTTGTCGCCCGGGGTGCCGTCAACTCGAAGGGGGCCCTCTGCGGCGTTTTCAACGCGCTCAAGACGATCCACGAGACGGATGAAATCCCGCTTAATCTTATCTTTACCGTGGAGGGTGAGGAGGAAATCGGCAGCCCCCATTTTCCCGATTTCATTAGGGCGAACAGAGAAATGCTCCGGGCCGACGGTGTCATAGATTTCGACTTTTCGGAGGACTCCACTGGTGGAGTATCGATGCACCTTGGACTCAAGGGTATTGTTTATATTGACCTTATCGCCCGGGCAGGGAAACGGGGCGGCCCAACCGATACGGCCCTTCATGGATCGGTCAGTGCGTGGATAACCTCTCCGGTATGGAGGCTTGTGAGGGCATTGAGTTCGCTGACCGATGAGCAGGAAAATATTAGGATAAGTGGCATTTACGAGAATGCCGCTCCCCCGAGCGACGAAGATATCGAGGTTCTCAAGAGACTGGAGAAAACCTTCAATCCCAAGTCATTTCTCAAGGAGATAAAGAGCCGCGTTTTCAAGAGCGATCTGGTGGGCATCGATCTCCTCACAAAGGGATTATATACGCCAGTCATGAATATAAACGGACTCTCGGCCGGGTACATCGGCTCGGGGACGAAGACGGTGCTGCCCCGCAAAGCAACGGCGAAGATAGACATCCGGTTCGGGCCGAACCTGGAGCCCGAGGAGGTAGTGGATAAGCTGAAACGGCATCTGACGGGTCTTGGGTTTGACGATATCGAGGTGAGGCTGCGGGAAGGATATACCTGGTCAAAGACATGTTTTTCGGATCCCATCGTTCAGAAGATGATCAGCGCTTACAATTTTCACGCCGTCGAGCCCGAGGTGTGGCCGATCGCAACTTGGGCCGCACCCTATTTCGTGTTCTCACGAATCCTGGGGTTGCCGGTAGTTTCGGGAGGGCTCGGCCACGGCAAGAGGCAGCACGTCGCCAACGAATATATGACCGTAAAGGGTCTCAAGGATTTCGAGAAATTCGTCGCGACCTTCCTCTATTCCCTGGCATCCTGACCACTCTCCTTCTTAGCCCGTCGATCCTCTCGGGCTCGACCGGCGCACGCCCGTTATCGCGTTGCACGTGCGGCCGCCGTTTTTCGTCCTTACCCGGTCCACCCACGCCGGATGTCTCCGGGCGATCGTTGTCCTGCACCCCGGTAGTAAAGCCGAAGAACTCCTTGAGCCTCACCTTGAAGTCCTTCTCCCTACTCATTGTCTTCTCCGTGATATAGTTAAATAATTTCCCGTAAGTCGCCCCCGCCTCTCCTTTCACGCCCGATTATACGGAAGCCACCCGTCCGTCGGGAAAATAGCTATCCGAGTACGATTTCGATCCGGGGGTGAGGACCCACATCCGTGGGAGGCGTATTCGACCGGCTCGCGGGAGCTGATCCTTAGAGGAGCTCCCGCTTCATCATCTGGCCGTTGTAGGCGTCGATGACGTCCTTGCGCGTGACGATGCCGATCACCTTTCGGGAGCCCTTCGATGCTACCACCGGAAGCTCCTCGACGTCAAGGCGTGAGAATTTCACCGCCACGTCGCTGAGATTCTCCTGGGGATGGGTCGTGATGACGTCGGATCTGGTGATATCTTTTGCGACAATGAGGTGCCTGAGATAGTCCTCTTCCCTGACGAGCTTTCTGATTTCATTGAGGGAGATGATGCCCACCAGGGCGCCGTTCTTCTTGTCGACGACCGGGAAGTTGAAGTAGGTGCTGCTGTCGATGAGATTGAGGAGCTGGGTGAGTCGCGTCTGTTCGCCGACGGCGACGAAATCGGTCTTCATGATATCCCCCACGTTGAGGGACTTGAGAACGTTCTGTTCCTTCCCCTGCTCGATGTTGATCCCCTTCCGTGAAAGCTTCATCGAATAGATCGAGTCCTTCTGGATCGACCGGGCCGTGAGGGTGCTCATGATGCAGGCAATCATCAGGGGCGGGATGATAGCAAACGAGTGCGTCATCTCGAATATGATGATGATCGCGGTGAGGGGACCGTGGGTTGTCCCGGCCACGAGCGCACCCATTCCCACGGCGGCGTAGGCCCCGATAGGCGCAGTCATGTTCGGGAAAGAGATACTGGAAAAGATATCCAAGCGCTCCTCCGGTTGTTGCCCCGATCACCAGGGATGGCGAGAAGATCCCTCCCGAACCTCCCGATCCGAGCGATAGCGACGTTGCCGCAATTTTGACGAAGATAAGCGCAAAAAGCACAAAAACGGTGAACCGCGCTCCGGACAGCAGCGAGGATACCGTTTCGTAACCGACACCGGATACCTCGGGATACACCAGGACTAACATCCCGATACAGAGTCCACCGAGTGCGGGTTTCAGGAACGGGGGAATCGAGAGATCGTTCAAAGAAATCCTCGGTCTTGTAGAGGAAGTTAGTATACGTAACGGCGATAACTGCGCAGACCACGCCCAGGAGGAAGTAGTTAACGAGCTCAAAAGCGCTTTTCAATTCGTAGGCGGGGACGATGAATGAGGGCATATCCCCGACGAGCCAATGGGAGATCGATGTAGCGATGACCGAGGAAAAGACGATCGGGGTAAAATGCTCGACGGCAAACTCACCCATGATGATCTCGACGGCAAAGATGACACCCGCGATCGGGGCGTTGAAGGTGGCGGCGATCCCCCCTGCAGCCCCGCAGGCCACAAACGTGCGCATCCTGTGCCGTGAGACTCGAAATGCCTGGCCTACGTTACTCCCGATGGACGAGCCTATCATCACGATCGGGCCTTCCTGTCCGACGGATCCGCCCGACCCGATACAGAGAGCCGATGCTACGGCCTTGAGCAAAAATGTCCATGGCGGCAAACGCCCCCCTTTTACGGCCACTGACTCCATGACTTCGGGAACGCCGTGTCCCTTGATGTTCGGGAAAAAGCGTATGATCGGCGCTATTAGTAGTCCTCCGAGGCAGGGAATAGCTACCTTATAGTACCAGGGAATCTCGGAGATCCTGATGAGATAGTCCGAGTAGTTACCATAAAACAGGTGTTGGAAGAAAAAGGTGAGATACCGGAAACCTGCGGCACCGAGGCCGCAGAGTATCCCGATGGCGATTGCCATGGCGATGACAAACGTATGCGGTGTCTGTTCGAAGAGTCTGACGTAGTGAAGTATCTTTTCGACGAGGTTTCGCATTACCCGGGTGTAGTAGATAACAGCGATATTTTACTCCGTCAAACTCTGATTGAGAAGTAAAAACACGCAAACCTGTTTTTGTCTATGAGACTATTTCGTTGCCGGTTGTTTAGCATAATCCCCGGACGAGCGTAGCCTACCATTGTGCCGCCCGATAATAATCCCTGCCATCTTGGTTATTTGGATTGATCTCGTGAGATATGGAGCGCTTTTTCATATTGTTTTCTCTCTCATCATACGCCGTGTTTTATAGAAATCAGAATCTACCGGTTCGAACGCCGCTAAAAGGAGCAAAACATCTTCACTGCGTTCCATATTGTATTTCGCCAGAGAAGGTCTTAATCCTACCTTGATCGAAAACCCGTATTCCGGCAGGATCGAAAACATGTCTTCGTCCGTCACGTCGTCACCAATGGCAAGAATGAAATCCCACTTCTCTCGCGCGAGCCAGTGGCGAGACGCTCGTCCTTTATTTACGCCTTGATTCTTTATTTCGACAACCTTATTTCCTTCCAGAACCTGAAGATCGAGATTCGATGTCAACTGAGTTGTTTCATCGACAAGCTCGCGCGCCCTCCGCTGGCCGAGCTCCGGTTCAACCTTACGGTAGTGCCAGACGAGTGAGAAATCCTTTTCTTCGACGAATGACCCGGGGGTTCGATTCACGTAGTACTCCAAGATAGGTTTCAAGTCTTTCTTCCACGCGTTGGAAAGAGGTTCTATCATTTTCCACGAATCAGCCCCCTTTTCCTTAAGCCATACGCCGTGCTCGGCGACCATACCGACTCCGAGGTCCGAAAACCACGCATCGAGCGTTTCTCGGTCTCGGCCGCTGATGATGACTAACTCATTCCTCTTATCTGAGGAGAGCCCCGCAAGTACACGGAGGGCCGCAGGTGAGGGCACCGCACTCTCCGGCGTATCGGCGAACGGGACGAGGGTTCCATCGTAATCCAATAAGAAGAGGCGTCCATCGCCCTGTGCGTACTCGGATAGAATTCTATTTTTCACCGAATCGGTAACTTCACGCATCGCCATAGTGTGTTGCTGTTCCTTAGTTTTATCCAGCACGGATAGGAAATCTGCGGCCCACCTGCTGACATTATAAAAAGAAATTCTTTCTTGCATCGAGCCAACACGGCTGGCCTTTTCTTCCTCTCCCATCTCGAGGCCCGCCTTTATCTTATTTACAACTTCCGCCGTATCGTTAGGATTCACGATAATCGCCTCTCCCAGTTCGGCGGCTGCGCCGGCCATCTCGCTCAGGATTAGCACTCCCTGTTTATCCCGCTTTGTGGCGAGATATTCCTTCGCAACGAGATTCATTCCATCACGGAGGGGAGTTATCAGAGCGATATCCGATACCTGGTATAACGCAACCAGTCTTGTAAAAGGGAGCGAGCGGTACAGATACCATACCGGGACCCACCCGATTGTCCCGTACCGGCCGTTGATCTTACCGACCAAGGTCTCGATCTGGCCCTTAAGAATCCTATATTGCTCCACCCGTTCCCGGGACGGGACGGTCAACTGAATGAAGGTCACTTTTTCCCGATATTCCGGATACTCCTTCAAGAAAATCTCGATAGCCTCCAGCCGTTTAAGGAGGCCTTTGGAATAGTCAAGGCGGTCAACCGACAAGATAATCTTCCTGCTTCCTACCTTTTTTCTCAGATTAGCGATTTCTCTTTTGACCTCATCCTGTGCCGCAGTTTCGTGAAATTTCTCGTAATTAATGCCTATGGGGAAGATATCTGCCTTGACAACGCGGTCGTCGACGATAGTCTGTCCCAGGTTGAACTCGTGCCCGAGCAGTCGGTGGCAGCTTTTCATAAAGTGCTGCGCGTACTCGTAGGTATGAAAGCCGACCAGGTCGGAACCGAGTATCCCACTAAGGATTTGCTTCCTCCATGGCAACAATCGGAAAATCTCAAAAGATGGAAAGGGGATATGCAAGAAGAAACCGATAGACACACCCGGCAGCCGCTCCCGTATCATCTGCGGTAATAACAGCAGATGATAGTCGTGAATCCATAGTACGTCGTCCGGTTGAGCCACATCGGTTACGGCGGCGCAGAAGCTGGCGTTGACCTTAACGTAGCTTCTCCAGAGCTCTTCGTCGTAGACAGTGTTGAGAGGGAAATAGTGAAACAGCGGCCAGAGGGTTTTGTTTGAGAAGCCATAGTAGAACCTCTCAAGCGCCTCCTGTGACAGGAATACCGGATGGCTCTTATACGTATCCTTAAGGTATCCGGTGATTTCATCGCGCTCGGTTTTGGTTATCCTGTCGGAAGTAATTCCCGGCCATCCGATCCATAGAGATGAATATTCCTGATAGAATGAGCTCACGGCCGTAGCCAGGCCGCCGACGCTCTGTTTGTAGTTCAGGCCTTCCTTCCCTTTCTCGATATTCACCGGGAGCCTGTTGGATATAATCAGTAGTCTTTTCATATGTTAGCTCCCTTGCAGTTAGTCGGAGTGTGATAACGGACTTATGACTCGACGGCGGTTATCTCTTCCGCCACGAGGTGTTCCTTGAATATATTCAACCAGTCAAGCATAAGTCGTGTGATCAGGAAATTCTTTCTGATATGCTCATGACCATTCTCACCTAATTTCTCCCTTAATTCCCTATCCTTTATGAGCCTGATCACGTCCTCGCTGAATCCCTTGATGTCGTAAGGGTCATGGAGAAAGCCCGTTTCCCCATCAATAATCTGAAAGGGAATCCCCCCCACTCGGGAGCCGACAACCGGTGTTTTCTTGTAGAGTGCCTCGGCGACGACCAGACCGAACCCTTCCCTATTGGACTTCTGAATGACGACGGTCGATTCCCGCTGGAGGGCATTCACGAGTATGTTGTTTTCCACCAAGAGTAACACAATGTCGTTCTGATAGCGGTGCCTCGCCCACGCCTGTCTAACAGTATTATATATTGCCTCTCCTTCTGGATCGTCCTTGGCCAGGGAGCCAATCAAGACGAGCTGGCAATCAACCCTACTTCTCACAAGCTCAAAGACCTTGAGAACACCAAGCGGGTCCTTGAATTTATCGAATCGCGATACCTGGGTAATAATCGGTCTTGTCCGGTCAATCTTGAACTTATCGAGATACTTCGCAACCGTCGCCTCGGGGATATACCTGTTCTTGAGTGACAGCGGATCGATCGCCGGAAAGACAATGGTTTGGGGTATGGTAATGTCGTCTTTTCTGTAGTGGTCGTGGGAGATAATGAGCCGATCGTACCTATTAATAAAGGTCTTCAGATAATCCCAAACAAGCTGATTTGGCTCCGTTACATCAACATGGAGCCTGAATACCCAGGGTTGTTTTTTCTCATAGAATGATATAAGGGGAAGCGGTTGCGGGTCGTGAATCATGACAAGGTCGTGATCAAGATGGGTAAACTTCGAGAATCGTCTATTGGTCTCAAGATAAATGTCCGTCTTCCTCGACGAAAAGTTAATCGTTTCACCCTGAAGCGCATTGTGAAGCTTTTTCGTTATCGCAAAAAAATCGGGAGTACCGTGGAGTATCCTCCATCCCAGTTTTAGTCCTACCTCGTCAAAAAGCGGGATCATGCTGTTGAGCATTTCCGCGACCCCGCCACCCTGATACGTAGAGCTGACACACACGATGTGTTTGTCTCTCAACTCCCACCCGCTATGAAGAATGTTGTTGATGACCGATTTGCCCGCCAGCCTTAGATAGTCTTTGATAGTTCTTTTCATAAAAAGTCCTTATTACTAATTGTGTCATTTCAGGTTACGAGGTGGAGCCGTCGACTAATGGTCTTCTCGTCGACCACGTTCCTGCGTTTATTAACTGCTCCATACGTGTATTCAAGCGCGCCAACTAGACGGCCATTAGGATACGTGGGGTGGGGCGATGATCTCGCCCCACCCGTTTTTGTACAGACCGATTCCCGAATCCCTCTATTACGGCGTGTCGCTACTTCTTTTTCTTAGTCGTTGTCCTTTTATCTGATTCGATTGACTTCATCCATTCATCGATCTTTCGCGACGCCATTTCCCTGCCACCGATGCCGAACGCGATCGCAGCAGCCACGGCCACCGATCCAAGCAACAGCCCGAACGCAATGGTTATTATCTGAGTCGCCAATCCCATCTCGCTCAGTGCCATCGCACCGGCCAGGAGTATAATGGCAACCCTAGCAATCATGGCCAGGAACCCCGCCTGGGACCTGCCCGTAGCGGAGATCGCTCGAGCCGCAAGGCCGGCAAGGTAGTAACCGATTGCGAAGATAACCAAACCAAGCGCTACTCGACCGATCATGAGGATAAACATCGACAGGAGTTGTGAGAGAACATTGAAACCGAGAAGGTTCAGGGCCTCGACCGAAGCAAGAAGCATAACCACCACCAGGATGATCGTTCCGACTATCGCCGAGGGAGACGTCTTTTCGCCTACCAGCTTCTCGGAGACTCCGATCTTCACCAGCATTTGGTCGAATCCCGCCCCTGCAAGCAGGTTGGAGATAAGCTCGGTTAGCCATCGCCCAATGACGTACGCCAGCGCCAGGAGCAGTATCGCCGCAAAGATCGATGGAACTGCCGCGAGGATAATACCAAGCATTTCACTGGCAGGCTGGGTGATCGCCGTCAGGTTAAGGGCATTGAGCGCCGCAATAAAGACCGGGATCAGGATCAGGACGTAAACCAGAAGTCCGAGGACCGACGAAAGCTTTTGTTTTCCAAGGACCGGAGCAAAACCGATTCTCTCGGAAAAGGAGTCGACGCCGACGGCGGCCAAGAGGCTGGCCACCACCCGCTGAATGATGCGGGCAAAAAACCAGCCGATAAGGACTATTAGTATCGCCACAAAGATACTCGGAAGGAAACCCAGGATATTGTCAATCATGCCGCGCACCGGTTCCAGGAGACCGGACAGCTTTAATACCCCGAGCACTGCAGGCAAGAACAGGAGAATGATGAGCCAGTAGGCGGCGGCTGCAATGGACTGGGTAACCTTAACTTTGCCTCCCTTCTCAACCGCGAGGTCTCCCAAACGCTCATCGAGTTTCGTGGCCGTGAGGGCCTTGAGCAGCAGGAACCTAACCACGAGTGCCACGACCCACGCCAGGAGCAGTATCAGAGCCGCGGCAATAAGGCTCGGTAGATATCCGAAAACGAGAACGAGAAAGTTGTTGAGGGGGTCGGTTACAATGGTAAGACCCAGTGCCTGGAAGAAGGCGACCAGCACAAAGATCATGATAAACCAGAAGAAGAACCTGCCCGTCCATTTTTCAATACTAACCGCCTTAACCTCCGTTCCCCCAATCCCGGCCAGTTTGTCGGATAGTTTCGATTTAGCAAGTGACCGGCGAATTAGTGAAGAGACGATAAGGGCGAGGACCCATCCGAGCACCAGGATGACAACCGCTCCCGCGAGGCTGGGGAGATAGGACCCCATCAATTCGCCGATTTTTGCCAAGATATTCTCAACTAATAGTTTCATGACATCCTCCTATTGTTAGTTCCCTATTTATAAAGCTTTTTCGTAAACTCCCCGGCGTTTCCGGTCTCCTGTTGACGAACGTAGAGCGTTCTGATGGGAAACGGGATCTCGATACCCTCTTCGTTGTACCGCTCGTGGAGCTTTTTGATGAATTCGTGTTTTACGACGTATTGATTGACGTACTCCTTGACCCTCAGAATGACCGTGAAGTTTATGCTGAAGTCATCGAACGTATGGTAGCGAAGGAAGGGTTCAAAAGTAGGGATCGCGCCATCGACCTCTTCCATGACACTCCGCGCTACTTCCTTCGTGATCCGCTCTACCTCCTTAAGGTCGCTATCGTACGCGACACCGACTTGAATCAATACCGACATCTCCTGCTCGGGTCTGCAGAAGTTCGTGACGATACTGGATGCGAGTTTCGAGTTGGGAACGATTATCATATTGTTGGCCAATGCACGGATCGTCGTATTCCTCCAGTTGATGTCGGTTATGTATCCCTCTTCTCCGGACGAGAGTTTGATGTAGTCGCCCGGCTTTACCTTTTTCGAGGCAATTAGCTGAATTCCAGAGAAAAGGTTCGAGAGCGTATCCTGAAGCGCCAGGGCCGCCGCCAGTCCGCCGACACCCAGGGCTGTGAGGATCGGCGCAATGGAAATACCAAGAAATTGGAGGATCACGAGAACACCCAGCAAGTAGGTAATAACCAATGTGATGTTGGTGAACATTGTAGTTGATTTAAAGGAGCCTTTGATGTTTTTCAAGTAACCCTGCACAAAGCCGGAAATAATCCGAGCGGTTAGTATCGTGACCGAAAAGATTAGGATGACCGAAACTATTTCCCCGGCGATGGTAATAATGCTATTACTTACTGGCGAGCTTATAAGTCCTAAATACGTTCCCCCAGTAATAAACCATATCAGGATAATTCCTCGAAGAGAATTTACAATTATATTGCCAAGGCTGTTATGAGTACGAGTAACCAGAACCCTAATTCTTACAATAAAAATCTTTTCTATGACTAATCCAGTAACAATTCCGATCAGAACAAGTAGTATAGGAATAGTCCAGGATGACATGACGATAAAATCAATTATTGTATTCATAATAATGACTCTCTTAGGTTTGTTTTGTAATAGATCATTCGTGTAACCAGCAGTAGTATCTATCACTACAAGATCAGATTTCCGTACTATTTCCCTGTCTCTGCTGACACATCATTCATACTAAGTATTTCAAATAAACCTTCAATCACCTGCATATGATATCTATTCACTCTCAATTGGATATCTATAAGCTCTTTACCGATTCTATATAATAAACATTGTTCTGCCGGTTTGCTGGTAGATAATGTTTCCTGTTGATTGACATCTGATTCCAAACCTGATGCAGTAGTTGAAAAACAAATCATTGCAGCAAATAATATTGCTATCCTATAAACGTTTCCTTTCATTTTATTCCTCCTAATATCACGCGAGAAATATCGTGAAATCAAGGTATTCTTTGTAGTGCCCGTAAGCTTAGATCCGGTGAGCGTTAGCTTCTTTCGGTAAAAGGGGATCTATGATGAAATGGTCCGAAACAGTCAATGATTCCGGTTGATGTCTATACAATCTATAATACCGTAGGATTTTTGGTGACAGAAAGAGGACAAGTCCGTCTTGCTTTGGCATGATAAACGCCGCGTGTTTTGACAGTATCTTGAGGTGTTTGAGAAGCTGATTGATACTATTTTTCTTATAATCAACGAATGGTACCAACTCCTCCGCTTTTTTTAGCAGCCGTCTGAGTCTCAAGAAGTTTTTCTCGATTCCAGATCTAACACCGATCGCGGGAACGAAGATCGATATGCACGGGCCGTCCTTCTTGCCTATCAGCCTTTTTATGTCTTTTAGTGAGATCGAATACATTGTGTTTTAGTCCTCTCCTAAGTTAAAAGAGATTTTCTCCTTTATCCAACTCGTATTGGAGTGCCGCCGTTATTGCGGCCATTCTTCTTAAGAAAATCCCCGCTAAAGGGTTTCCATCACCGTCTTCAGCATCGTGATGCTTATCGGTTTTTCAAAACAGAATTCGGCTTCCCTTCCGAGAAATTTCCGTACTCTTTCTTCTGAATCTTTCTTGGGGACAATAGTTATAATTGATGCCTTTGATTGAAAGATTCTTAAATAGTTAAGTATTTGATCAGATCTAGTGTCGAATGAATCCAGGTCGGCAACGACCACGTCAAATGGTTTAAGAAAGGGTTTGTTGAATACATCGTTTACATCCCTTGCTATAAAAACATTGTGTTCGGCGATAGTTAGCTTTTTTATCAACACATCAAGCAATAAATCTTCTTTTCCAATAATAAGAAATCTTCTACCCTTCTTTATCATAGTATATCCCTCGGGATTGGAAGAATTGCTATAAAAGCAATGATGAGGTTCCTCGACGTTCCTATCTAATGTGCAATATCAGTAATTTATCGTCAACATCATGAACAAAAAATATCAAACCATCCGCGTCAATGACGATCCTTCCGGTAAAACGTTTCTTATAACTCCCTCTTCTCCCAGTGCTGGATCATACTGGTAACAATTGAGAGCAGTATCCTTGTATCCCAATCCATGTAGCCAACAAAACGGGGTCGTAATAGGTGAGCGAGTGCGGTTGTCTTCGGGTCATGATCGTTCAGGATGAGAATTGAGGGTATGGATCTCAATAAATCCTGCAGGGATAGTATTTGCGATAGCTCTTGCTCCGAATCAACGAAGAGGAGGGCCATTATTTTGTTATGCGATGGGCGTTTTAGTCTTTCCGTGAGTACCCCAAACGCATCTATAATCTCCACGTTTGCCCGTATCTGTTCTGCCATAACCATGTCGTGGAATTGTTTTTTTATTAACTGTCTTTGATGGGTATATAAGAGAAGGTCTACCATATAGTATTCTCCGATTTTTGATTGTTCGTGTAATACTCGATATGAGGGTACGCTTCTTGCGTGTTGATAGCCATATCAGTCGACGTATTCCATGGTATTGTGCAAATACGCTTTAATATGGTCTATCTTGATGGGCTTTTCCATGCTATAATCAGCTCCTTCCTGAAACACCCGGACTGAAACGTCCTCCTTGCCGGACGGGACTATTGCGAAGATGGATGCCTCGGGTTGGACATCTCGAAGATCCCCGATAAGTCCGATACCTTCTTTGCCGAGCGAATCCACATCCACGATGATAAGGTCAAAAGGCCCGGTCGAAGCTTTATGATAGCCTCTTGACTCATTGGAGGCGCTCAGGACGATACGATGCTCCGAGCCTATCCAGTATTTGAGAAGATCCGAAAGAATGGGATCTTTCTCTACGACTAATATGTTCTGTTTCTTTTTTCTCATCGCTACATAGTATGCATCAACGAACAACGGATCAGGCTCATGGATAGTATCCGTTTTCGAGCACGTTTACCGGTTTATGGCTACCCTGTTATACAAGGGTTCATTCTCAACGGCCGGATGGCGTTCGCGACCGTAGTCATCGAGCCAGTATGCCTCGGGATTGTTCCTGAACACGAGAATGCGCGAGGCGTCCTTTTGATTGACCGCCTCGTGATACTTGAAATACGTGTAGCCGTCGGACTTCCCGATGATCTCAATCTTTCCGCTCGCGTGCGACATGATCAGTTTTGCCCGCTTGGCCAGGCCTGAAACGAACCGCTTGGCCTCCTTGAAGATCTCGAAGGTGAGTTCAACCGGAACCGCGTAGGGCAAGTTACCGTAAACCGGTCTGCACTGAAAAACATAGTACGGAGGCACCCCAACAAATGAGAGCTTTCTAAAGAGGTCTGCCAGGGTATCAGGATCATCATTGACTCCACGAATGAGGGGAGTCTGGTTTGCCATGATAGCCCCCGCCGTGCGGAGGAGTTCCAACGCATCGACGGCCTGTTCTGTCAGCTCTCGCGGATGATTGAAATGGGTCATGATATAGATACGCTTCTCCTGTGTGGAGTGAGTTTTGATTACATCGAGAAGGTTCTGATCCTCGGTAATCCTGAAGGGATTGAAAGCCGGTATTTTTGTCCCAATCCGTATGATTTGTACATGCGGGATTTCTCGCAGTGTTCTTAAAATCACCCCAAGTTTTTCGCTGGAGAGCAACAACGGGTCACCACCCGAAAGCAGCACGTTGGTGATACAAGAGTGCTTTCGGATGTAATCGTATGCCTCAGTAAGATCGGTCACGGCTTCCTCGTTTTCATCGAGGAAGAGACGCTTTCTGAAACAGAACCGGCAGAATCCACCGCATACGTTATTGACTAAAAGCACCGCCGTCGAAGAGTACTTATGCTGCAGTCCCGGTACCTTCGTATGCACGTCCTCGTGAGACGCATCAAGGGTCCCCCATTCGCTTAACTCCTCATTATCGGGGATCACTATACGGGCGATCGGGTCTTTCGGGTCGGTAAAGTCGATAAGCGAGAGATAGTAATCGTTTGCCCGAAAATGGAATAGCTTCGATACACTCCTAATCCTTTCCGTCCGTGTTCGGGGAAGACCGGGTATCTTTTCAATCCTGGTGATATAGCTTGTCTTCATATCTGATTCTCCCATCTTTTGTACAATGAAAATTGATTCGTGTAATCCTTCCTATTCCCGTCCGAATCAACACCTGATACGCGTTGGATATCGAATGTCTCTAATCAATAATAAAAGCAAGATTGATGCCAGAATCTCCGAGAAACAAAAAGTGTAATCATTACAGATAAATGCCTTTCGCTCAAGAATCTTAGCTCTTTGTATAGGCGCGCAGGATAATCGCGAGGCAAGACATATTCCTATGAGACAAGAAATATTCTTATGGGACAGTATACAAGCAGACGATCGGGGGGGTATACTTATGTACGGTTCTATTGCCGTATTACGACGGTATACACGCACGAATGCAAACGGGCCATTTCGTTGGGCTTGTGAAGATCAGCGGATAGAGACGACGGTGTTTTAGAACAAGAGCCTTTCTGTTGGTGCGTTTATATGAGAAGGGTGGTCTACCAGGAAGGGGTTATTGAATGTCTCTTGAGAAGCGCATAGAGGCGAGACTGAGATAATCCTGAAATCCTGCATGCTTTACCGATATCGCCCTCGGCGATTGACATCAGTTCTCTCAGATAGCTCTCTTCAGTTTCCTCGATCGTTCTTTTTCGCATCTCTCCGATGGTTGGGAGATATCTCTGACTTAGGGTATCCTTTTTTTGTTTCGTATCGGGTTCCGTTCCTGTTACCGTTCTTGATTTCGCCAGTTGAACCCGTACGTTGATCGGTAGGTGTTTTGAAAAGAGGATTCGCTCTGAATGGGCAGCCGTTACCGCTCGATCTATCGCATTCAATAACTCGCGGACATTCCCCGGCCAGTTATACTGCATCAGCGCGTCAAAAAAATCTGAGGAATACTCTTTCCGTTCTATCTCCTGTTTCTGACAGAACTCAGCAATACCATACGGTAGAAGCTCCTTTATGTCTTCCTTACGTTCTCTCAATGCGGGAAGCTTGATGGTAAACGCGCGCAGTCGAAAGAGAAGATCTTCGCGGAACTTCTTTTTCTGAACTTGCTCGTCTAGATCTCTATTGGATGCGGAGATAATTCTAAAATCGCTTGCGATGTGTTTCTTGCCGCCCACTTTTCGAAAAGTCTTCTCCTGCAACACCCTCAGAAAAGACTTCTGTGCCGAGAGGGGGAGTTCTCCTACTTCATCAAGGAACAGGGTGCCTCCATCGGCCTGTTGCACCAACCCATCTTGGGGAGTATCGGCACCGGTAAAGGCGCCCTTTTCGTATCCGAAAAGGATGCTTTCCACGAGATTCTCGGGCAGTGCTGCGCAATCGACGACGACAAAACTCCTATCCGCGCGATTGCTGCTATTATGGATGGCACGTGCGGATAGCTCCTTGCCTGTTCCTGTCTCTCCTATAATAAGAACATGTGCATTACCTTTGGACGCTTGCGCCATGAGGTCGATACACGTACTAAGCTGAGGGCTGCTTCCAATGATATCCCTGAATGTTTCGTGTTTCAAGGCGTGGGGCGGTCCCTCGGCAACTTTTTGTATACGATACTTCAGCGCATGCGCAAGGTGATGCAAGAGAGCTTTATTGGATGGCTTCTTGATTACATACTCCCATGCCCCGGCCTCAATAGCCTTTCCCGCCTCTTCGGGATCGGGCGCGTCGGTGATGATAATCACTTCGGGTGACGGGGGGGTCTTGATAATCTCCGGGATCAGATCGATCCCCCTTCCACTATTCATGGAACTGTTGAGAAGGATAACGTCGGGCTCGTGGGTACTTATTGTCCGTATCAAATCTTCCGCCGAATAAAGAACGGTGACCTTATGGCCGATTTCGGTTATCCGAAAAGATAGAGATTTACAAAATAATCTGTCTGCGTCGACGATTGATACGTGTGCCATTTTTCCTTATATCATTTAGGATCGACAAGCTTTTTCAGCTCGATACTTTTATATGCTTGCTTCGCAAACAAAACATGATCAGAGGGATAAATGATAGCAATCAGTTTTAAAAAGAAGTATCGCCAGTGTTATTGCATGTCTCATCAGCTCCCGTGATAGTCGATCGGAAAACCAAGTGGATTAGCGTTTGGTAGCCCTGTCTTTTCGTCTTGACGGTTCAGGGGCGTTACGCCCGCCCTTTTGATTGCCGAATGCTTCCTTCCATCGCTCTTCGACGCTCGGGATAGGCGCGCTCTCGTTTACGGTTCCCAGGAGTCGGGCCGTTTTCCGGGTAGAAGGCAGATCCTCCATGACGATCTTGATCATCGCCGTTAGCGGTATGGCCAGGAAAACGCCCACCACTCCCCACAACCACCCCCAGAACGTCAACGAAAAAAGGATAACAAGTGGAGAGAGGTTAAGCCCTCTGCCTAAAATGCGCGGGCTCACATAGTTGCCCATGACGATCTGTATGATACCGAGAATCAGGAGCATCAGTAACGCCGCTCCCGCCGAGAACTGCATGAGCACCATGAGGACGGGCAACAAAACCGCAAGGTGTACTCCGACATAAGGTATGAAAAATAACATAAATGCCGATACGCCCCAAAGGATATAAAATTCCACCCCACAGGCCCATAGCAGTAGTACAAAGATAATACCGTCGATGGCGGCCAGCCCCGTCTTGATAACCAGGTACTTTCGCACGTCCCGATTGACGGCGTTGAAGATTCTAAGGATTTTATTGGATCGTGCTTTACCGTACGCGTAAACCACCCGCGGGCCGAACTGATCGACTTCTAGGATAATGAAAACCATTAAAAAAAAGATCAGGAGCAGGTTCCCCACCAGCCCGAACACGGACCCGATGCTTCTTGCGGCAAAGCCCCGGGCAAGCTCGCTAAGTGAGGAAGAAGATAACAACGAATCGGCCGGAACCAAATCGATACCAATTTCCCCGAGGAACGTCGTCCCGCCGATCCAGGCAGCTAAACCGTTAAGCATTCGCTGGACCGACTCTACGTAAACCGGGAGCTTTTCCATAAATGAATTGAAGTTATGCGAGATGAGCTTACCCAGGAAAAAGCCGGCCACAAACAGCGCGACGAAGATGAGCAGGTAGGCAAAAAAACGCGGCACTTTAATCCGCATGAGGAACTGCTCGATGGGAGAGATCAGGATATAGAGAAATACGGCGATGAGAAGCGGTTTGAGGATTGGTCCGAGGATTTTGAGCACAAAAACGGCGATAACACCAAGGATAACCATCATCCCGATTCTGATAATGTCCAAGTTCCTCGAATCACGGTCGGGCGTCAACTGTTCTTGCCGTACACCCGGAACCTTTCTTTTAAAATCCGTCACGGCGCAACTCCATAAAACGATAGACAAGTGTACGTAATTCTATCCATCTCTCCGACATAAATCAACCGAAAACGATATTAACACCAACCCGTTTATTCTCAATAATATGAAGAATTATCTGATCAATCGGTACATATAGTTAAGCATTACCACCGAAACGCTTCCGTATACTCTTCACGGTTATTCTTGACCATACACCTTAGGTAGTGCTCGGTGCTCTTAATGGTTGAGCGACCCAGAAGCTGTTTCAGCCACTAAGATTTTTAGTGCTGATAAAGGAGTGAATTGAAAAAGAGTTACAGGGGGTGAGAAAATGGATACTTTGTTATAATACTGAATAAATTAAGAGATTGTCTGTCAGTGTAACCGAGATGAAGGGGCTCGAACCGTCGACCTGATAACTATAAGTCATCGTTGCGGAGGGAGGCCAACCTGTTAGAATAACGCAGAAAACGGCCTAAACCCCCAGTTTCTGTTCAAGAAATAACTCTGGCTTGTTTAGGTTAATTTTGATATACTTCAGTCTAAGTTGAATTGCCGTGGGCGTTCTTTGGACACAAAATGAAAAAGAGCTACAAGCCCGAACGTGTAACTACTTGAAATCTGGAGCCGGAGGGGAGGGTTGAACTCCCGACCTGATGATTACGAATCAACTGCTCTACCACTGAGCTACTCCGGCCACAAAAACAATGTGATAACGTATACCTTTTAGGATATTTTGTCAAGAGTTAGGTGAATAAAAAGGTTCGAAATATTCTCTATCGTCTCGAAATATTTTAAGGATATCCTAAGATGAGAGGCCGTGAACCGAGGCGCAGAAAAGACCCGGAAGAAGCGCCTTATCGGACGGACGCGACGCCGCGTATTGATCGGGTAATGGATAACCTAGACCGCGAAGAGCCCCCTGTGGATTCCGTATCCTGTAGTATATCGAGCAATCCAATAGGTCCAGGTCAGGAGCGATATATGGAATCGATGGCGTCCCCGTATGTTTCGAGAGGCTATCGCGCCTTTATCCTTTGCGCCGGGATCTACGATATGCTTGTAGGCCTCTCGTCTTTTTTCTTCTATCCAGTCCTCTACGTATTGATGAGCGCGTTTGATCCGGGGCTCCCCATGACGGCTCACCGGGTCCGTGGAGATGATGCACCTGAAGATGAACGGCATCTTCATGTTCTTCGCCGGTTTCGGCTATATCTTCCCGTACCTGAACTACGAAAAGTTCAAGTTCTACATTCCGGTCTTCGGAATCGGTTTGAGGACATGGGGCGGCGGATTTCTTCTCTACACGAGCCTGTTCTGGACGACCCCGCTCAGCTATGGAATCCTCGGGGCCGTCGATCTGGCTATTGCGCTCTGTTTCGTCCTTTTTCTCCTCAATTATCGAAGCAAACGAATCCACATCCGCAACTACTGAGTTTACACCCTGGCAATCGGAGACGCGAGCCGCACGCCCGCCTCTTCCAGGGCCTTCTTAATGGCGGTGTTGGCGCTGTGGCGCAGGCGAAAATACTGAGGTATGTCCTCGATCCAGTAGACGATACGAAACGTTATCGAGTAGCTGACGAAGTCGTAAAGATCGCAGCTCGCTCCTTTCCTCACGCCGGGGGTCTTGTCCAACGCCTTTGTAATCAAGATCCGAACAGCGCTGGAGGGTCTCGGCGTTTGTTTCGGGCGCCACGGCCAGGTACAGCAGCGCGCGGCGGGCCCTCCGGGCGGACAGGTTCTCCATGAGGCTGTTGGAAATCTCACTATTGGGGATCAAGACACGGGTATCCTCAAAGGTGCGCATCGTCGTCATGCGCAGTCCCACCTCTTCCACCTTCCCCTCGATCCCCTTATAAACAATGGTATCGTCCATCTGGTAGGGTTTGTTCATAAAGATGTTGAAACCGCCGAACATCTGACCCAGGCTTTCCTTGGCGGCGATGGCAATAGCGGCGCCCCCGACGCCAAGGCCCGTGATCAGGGATAGGACATCGTAGCCCATCTCGGACAGCAGCACGATAATGACCATGACCCAGATGCTGACCTTGACCATCGCGCTGATGATCGGGATGATCTGGTCGTCGAGCTTCGTCTCGGTCTTGGAGGCCAGCGGTCTGAGAAAGGCCTCCACGAGCACGTCAAACATCCTGGTGACGAGCCAGGTTACGGCCACCAGGAAGACAATAATAATGACCTGACCGACGAACTTGGTCACCGGCGGGGTCATGACAAGGATCTTGAGGGCGAAATAGACGCCGCCCACCAAAAACAGGAGGGTTATCGGTTCTTCGACGAAGTCGATGATCACGTCGTCCAGGCTCGTTTTGGTTTTTTTGGCCATCTTCCTGGCGCTGTTCTTAAAGAGGTAGTAGATCATCCGCGCGAGAACGGCGGCGCCGATGACGATCAAAAAGAAGTAGAGGTAGCGGTCCATCGTGTTTCCGAAATAGACCTGGGACATGAAATTACCAAGCGATGTCATGGGGCAATACTCCTTACAGGGTGCATAGCGGAAAATACTATACGAACTTAGTGCTGCTGTCTATATCCGAATGGGATATCTTCCATATTCTTTGACCGCCTCCATCATGAAGCGGATATTGTCGACCTTAATATCGGAATGAGAGTTACAGGGGCCGAGGATCAACCCGCCGCCTTCCCCGGCCTTTCCGATAACCTCCTTGACGTGAGCGTGCACCTCTTCCCGCGTTCCATGGGAAAGGACGTGAGCGATATCGAGGTGTCCGAGCAGCGAGAGCTTGTGACCGGCGATACT
Organism: uncultured delta proteobacterium; assembly: GCA_963735595.1. Taxonomy (GTDB): domain Bacteria; phylum Desulfobacterota; class Zymogenia; order Zymogenales; family Zymogenaceae; genus JAFGAS01. The sequence continues at coordinate 153,861 of CAVTLK010000001.1, forward strand.
GCGCACTTCGGCGAGGTCCACGCCGGCCGTCGGCTCCAGCGAGTGGTGTCCGTCAAATCCCCATTTAATGAAGTAGGGCAACAGAGGAATCGTCCAGCCGTCGGTATGAATGACGATCTTCAGGCCCTTCCGATGGGCGCGATCGGTAATCTCGGTAAACGCCTTTCCGTACAGTTCGTCCATCAGCGTCGGGTTTAGCATAGGCCCGGACTTATAGGCCATGTCATCGGAGTAGATGATGCCGGGAAGGCCCGCGTCGGCCGAGGCGTCGACGCATTTAAGATACCAGTTCTTGTTGTATTCGATGGCCTCTTCGATGAACGAGCGTTCCTTCTTGAGAAGCCGTGTAAACGTCGGGAACCCGAACGGCTGCCAGATGTTCTCCGAGATACCGTAGAGGTGAGATCCGAAGAGGTAGATGTCGTTGCCGAATTCCTTCTTGATCGTTCTCGTTGAATTGGAACATTTTTTCGGGAAAGCGCTCCCAGTTCTTCTTGGGCAATCGGCGCCAGTCCTCGGGCGTCCTGAGCATTCCGTCTATGTACATCGGGGTGTCCATATTACCGTAGCCGTCGTCGACTATCTTATAGAGGCGGCCGAAGATATCGGTCATGTGTCGGGAATCCTTGATGAGGAATATATTGGCATACAGGGCCCAGGTTGCGTCATATCCCATGACCACGTCGGAGGTCAGCTTCTTGAACATGAATTCCCGCACGTCCCGTTCGAAAAGTCCCAGCCGGTTGAGAAGGGGGGCCGTGGCGGTGATGATCGGTGCGGTGATTGGGTTTATAAAATACTTGTAGGAATTATCGGGTGTCTCGCCGAGGATGTCGTAGATGTGTTTCTGCACGTCGATACAGGAGATAGTGGGAACGACATCGGGTTCCCGATGGGCCAACGCCGTTTTGACGCGTTCGATCCTGTCCATGGAGCACCTCACTTATAAAATATAGTATATAAGTATCCCTTATACTCCTATTTGTGGATAGAGGCCTTTCATGAAGCGGCTTGCCTCTCATGTATCGTAGCAGGTCGGCAGCTGCTCCCGTGGCGATGATGTACACAAAAGCAAATAACCGGCAGCAGTATATCATTTCTCATTCAAACATACAATTATTTTACCGGGAATCTCACGCGCGGGCGAAAAAATATTACTCGGTGTACGGTGGAAAACTATTTGACATATTCTTTATTTCGTATACTATGATATCAGTTCTCCGAGCCACATCACCTGTGGATCGTCGGCGTACGGTGCGCCGCGTAGCTCTATGGTGACTGGCCGATAGGGTTCGGTTGGAAACGGCCGGGCCTCCCGTGTTTGGAAAGGAGGAAAACCATGATGTCGAGACTCGCCTCGCGTAGGAAGCATTCCAAGGGCCTTAACAAGCATTATTTCCCACCTCCGATATGATATCGGGCTCTCCAGAAAACCTGACATAACAGGGCATTTCAGACGATGAAGGAGCGTCGGTAATCGACCGAACGTTATAGGGAAGTTGTGTGTCCGAAGCATCGGCTCACGCCAAATTCCGATGGCGCTTCTTGTTACTTCGAAGTCTGAAATGCAGACGGGTAGTTTCTGCCCTCGATGCGACCGTATGATTGATCTCGTGAAGAGATCAGTGAATCATCGGTGCGCATGCGGCGCAGACTTTTATAAACGATGACATGGAGGGTAAGACTATGAGCCATATATCTGCCAAAAAGACAGCCGATGAAGATAAGAGCAAAGAATTTGTCGTCTCTAAGAGCCCGGCGACGGGCAAGGAACTGGGCGTGTCGAAGTTGAATACTCCCGACGACGTGCGATACGCCGTTGAGAGGGCCAGAAAGGTGCAGCCGCTATGGGCCGCAACGCCGATTAAAGAGCGGTCGCGAATAATGATACGGGTTCGCGACTATATTGTCGAACATGCCGATGAAATCGCGCGAACCGTCAGTCTCGATAACGGCAAGACCGTGACGGATGCCATGGTCGCCGAGGCGTTTGGGTCGGCAATGGCGGCAGATTATTATGCGAAGAATACCAAGCGCCTGATCAAGGATAAGGGCATAAGGCCCGGCCCTCATGATGATGGCGTATAAGAAGAGCAAGATCATCCGAGTACCGTGCGGCGTCGTCGGGATTATTTCACCGTGGAATTACCCATTTACGATTCCGTTTGTCGAGATCGTCATGGCCCTCATGGCGGGAAATGCGGTTGTGCTAAAGGTCGCCACCGAGACGCAGCAGGTCGGCCGGGCACTCGAGAAGTGTTTCAACTCGGTCGGGCTGCCCGAAGGGCTTTTCACCCACGTCAACCTTCCGGGAAGGATCGCGGGAGACGCGTTCCTGTCGGCGGGTATTGATAAGCTCTTTTTCACCGGGAGCGTCGGCGTCGGCAAGGAGTTGATGGCCCTGGCGTCGCGGACACTGACGCCGCTTTCGCTGGAGCTGGGTGGAAATGATCCCATGTTGGTGTGTCCCGACGCAAACGTGTACCGCGCCGCAACGGGTGCGGTATGGGCCGGATTGTCAAACTCCGGGCAGACCTGCGCCGCGGTGGAGCGGATCTACGTTCATAAGGACGTCTATGATCCCTTCATGGATCTGCTCGTGAAACAGGTAAACGCGATTACGGGTTGGATCGGACGGTTTTGACATCGATATCGGGGCGATGACCACCGAATGCGCAGGTGGAGACGGTAAAAGAGCATATTGCCGACGCTCTGGACAAAGGAGCGGTTATCGCCGCCCAGTCACAGTGTCCGAAAAACTCCCCGGAAACTTCCTGCCGGCGACGCTCCTGGCCAACGTCGATCATTCGATGGCCGTCATGCGGGAAGAAAGTTTCGGGCCGGTGCTCGGCGTCATGAAAGTCGATTCCATGGAACAGGCGATCGGACTTGGCGAACGATTCGAATCTCGGGACTCACCGCTTCGGTATGGTCGAAGAACCGGAAGAATGCCGAATCGCTGGCACGGAGGATACAGTCCGGCGTCGTCATGATAAACGATCACATGATGAGCAGCGGCCTGTGCCGAGACACCCTGGGGCGGATTCAAGGAATCCGGGCTCGGACGAACGCACGGAGAGCTTGGAATGATGGAGATGACCCAGCCGATATGCATCGTCCACGACTATCTGCCCGGCGTTCAGCGAAATATGTGGTGGTATCCGAGCGGTAAAGGGAATATACGACGGGATAAAGGGAATGATGGAGTTCCTGTTCTCCCGAAGCCTCGGCAAACGCCTGGCGGGAGGGATCAAGGTCACTATGCTATTTATGCGCTCATTTACAAAAGAGCGTGGCTGATAACAATGGCAGAGAGGGCGCCGGGGAAAACCGGCGCGCTCTCCCGTCTTTTGACGGGAGCTATGAACGGGTTGATACGCCGTAGAAACCTCGGACTGGACCAGTTTACTCTGGGAATACCGGAGACGTATATTCATATATATTTGTACGATGCCATACTACTACAGGAGGTTATCTGATGTTTCTGGCGAATCACAACCCTCATGTCCGTCAGGAAGACCGATGTCCGGATATTGGCCTTCCAGACGCGAGACCGAACCGGGCGTATCCCCGGCACGTGTCAGGTATTTGGCTGGCGCACCATTTCAATCGTACGTGCGGATCGGCTGAAACTAATAACGGTAATACGATGAGGCGAGGCACACGATGACGACGATGGTAACTGTCACTATTAATGACCGGGAAATCAAAGTGAAGGCGGGGATAACGATCCTGGAGGCCGCCCGTGAGGCTGGAATTTATATCCCTACACTTTGTGATCACCCCGCGGTCCTTCCGACCGGGGCCTGTCGAATGTGCGTGGTAGAGGTGCTCGGGCAACGTAACCTGCAGAGCTCGTGCACGTTTCCGGTAACCGACGGGATGAAGATCGATACGGAATCGAAGCGGGTGAACGGCGCCCGAAAACTGATCATTGAAATGATCTTTTCGGAAAGAAATCATTACTGCCCCTATTGCGAGATGAGCGGCAGCTGCGAGCTTCAGGACATGGGCTACCGGTACCGCCTCGATCACTGGGCGTTTCCCACGTTCACGAAGGCCTATCCGCTGGATGCTACGCACAAGCATTACCTGATGGACCATAACCGGTGTATTCTGTGCGGAAGATGCATTCGTGCCTGCAACGACCTTGTCGCCAATCACACGCTGGGATTAGGACAGCGTGGAAGTAGGACCCTCGTCGCAGCCGACGGAAATGCCCCGCTCGGAGAATCATCCTGCATCTCCTGCGGAACATGTGCCCAGGTGTGCCCGACGGGAGCTCTTTTTTACAAACGGAGCGCCTATATGGGGCGGGACGCCCTGACCGAAAACGTCAAGAGCACCTGCAACCGTTGCAGCGTCGGCTGCGGCACCCGGGTCGTAACGCGCGGCGGGAACGTCCTGCGTGTGATGGGCGATTGGGACGCCCCGGTAAATAAAGGTCTATTATGCACGATGGGCCGTTTCGATCTCCTCTACGATACGCGTCAGAGGGTAACCGCGCCCCTCTTGCGGTCTGAAGGAAGGCTCGAAGAGATAAGCTGGGAAAAGGCAATCGAAATCGTGGCCGGCCGAATCGGCGCCGTAAAGGCCTCGGATATAGGGGTACTTGCGGGCAGCCACTCGTCCAATGAGGCGCTGTACCTCCTTAAGAAGCTTTTCAAACAGGAGCTGAAGGTTTCCAATATCGGTACGATAACTACTCCAACGCCCCGGATATTCAGCAAGCCGCACGGTAGTCTCGGCGATATACTCAAGAGTGATATCATTCTGGTCGCCGGCTCCGATCCGGGCAACAACCAGCCGGTAGCTTCATTTATCATCAAGCGCGTCGTGGACAAGGGGGCACGGTTGATCGTGGTTGACGACAATGAAAACGGTTTGTCTCCGTTCGCCTTCATGACTGTCGGTATGGCCGACATAGGAAAGGCGATCGAAATCGCCGGGCGGGCCGACAATCCCGTTATCGTGTACGGGTCCGGTGTATCCGAGGCGGCCGCGGTCGAACTAAAGAAACTGGAAGATAGGGTAGAATTCATCAGGATCGAGTCGGGGGTCAACACAACGGCCGTAGCGGCTCTGGGACTGGACAACGGCTATGACCCGGCAACGGCTAAGCTCCTGTTTGTCCTGTTGGGTGAAGAAGATTGCCGGGAAAACGATCTGCTTAGGGCTGTTCCAAAGGATACATTTGTCGTTGTGCAGGCAAGCTATGCGTCTCCGATCACCCAGCGGGCTGCGCTCGTGTTGCCCGGCACGATATGGTCGGAACAGAGTTGTACCCTCACGAATTTCGAAGGAAGGGTTCAGAAGGTCGCTCAGGCGGTGGAGCCCGTCGGGCAGAGCAAGCCCGACTGGGAGGCGCTGCAGCTATTATCGACAGCACTCGGCAGGAAGATCGCGGTATCCGTAGATACAGTCACGACAGAAGTGGTTGAGTCACTGAAATAAGGAGAAGCCAAGATGGCAAAAGTTAGAGTAGCGACGGACTGGCTGGCGGGTTGCGCTGGATGTCACATGTCGTTTCTGGATATTGATGAGCGTATAGTGGGATTATCGGAACTGGTTGAATTTACCTCGAGCCCGATAACGGATCTCAAGCATCCGCCGAAAGAAGGCGTAACGGTGGGCATCCTGGAAGGCGCGATCTGCAACACGCATAATATCGAAGTTGCAAAACAAATGCGCGAGCGGTGCGATATCCTGATCGCCGTCGGCGACTGCGCCACGTTCGGCGGAGTCCCCGCAATGCGAAATCTCGTAGGTACTGATGAAGCCCTGCGAAGGGCTTATATCGAAACGGAAAGCACAGTTGACGGGATCATACCGGATTCCGAAGAGCTCGGTAAACCCCTGGACATGGTCACCGGGATCGATGCGGTGGTCAAGGTCGATCTATTCATCCCGGGTTGTCCGCCGAGAGCGGACGCATTCTATTACGCGCTGTCGGAGCTGCTTGCGGGACGCACACCAATAGTTTTACCGGCCGAGCTATTTACCTACGATTAGAGGAGAACACGTATGGGTCGTAAGATAACCATAGAACCGGTAACACGCATCGAAGGTCACGGACGTGTAACAATACATTTGGATGATCAAGGCGCGGTAGAAAAAACTTTTTTCCATGTTGATGAATTCCGCGGTCTGGAAAAATTCTGTGAAGGTCGTCCGCATTATGAAATGCCGCAAATTACGCAGCGCATATGCGGAATATGTCCGATCAGCCACCACCTGGCGGCCTCCAAGGCATGTGACGCCGTTTCCCGTGTGGAGCCTCCGCGACCCGGCAGATTGCTGCGCGAGCTAATACACATGGGCCAGTTTGTCCAATCTCACGGCATGCATTTTTTCCACTTGGCGGCTCCCGACCTGCTGTTTGGCTTCGACTCAGATCCCGCAACGCGCAACGTTTTCAGGATAATTAAGGAAAATCCCCAGTTAGCGCTGAAGGCTGTTACCATGCGGCGTTATGGTCAGCAAATAATCGAGAGGCTGGGCGGAAAACGTGTTCATGCTAATTTTTCGGTTGCCGGCGGAGTTAACGCACCACTGACAGATGAGAATCGTAAGGCAATTGCATCAGAGCTAAAGGCCATAATCATAATTGCCCAAGAGGCAATCGGCATAGCGAAAGGATGGCTTGAAGCCAATGAGAAGCTGGCGGCCGAGTTTGCTTCGTTTCCGTCAAACTATATGGGACTGGTGGACGAAGAAGGAGGCCTCCAGCTGTACGACGGCGAAATCCGCGCCAGAGATGCGCACGGTAACTTCCAGGCGCAGTTTAAGCCGGAACACTACCTGTCGTTCATCGGCGAGCACGTGGAGCCGTGGTCGTTCCTGAAGCATCCATACCTCCGTAAGATGGGCTTTCCCCAGGGTTTTTACCGGGTCGGCCCGTTGGGCAGGCTCAATGTCATCGATAAAATAGGCACACCGCTTGCCCAGGAGGAATTCAAGCTTTTCAGACGAATCAACGGCGGGATGCCCGTTGAGGGCTCTTTGTATTACCACTACGCGCGAATGATAGAGGCTCTGTATTGTCTGGAGCGTATCGGCAGCCTGCTGGACGATCCGGACATTATGTCCAATAACGTCCGCACGTATCCCCCGCTGGAAATTGTTCCCGGCCAGGGTGTGGGCGTCATTGAAGCGCCGCGGGGAACGCTTTTCCACGACTACGGCACGGATGAGGACGGCATCTTGACCAGGGTCAATCTTATCGTCGCCACCGGAAACAACAACTGGGCGATGCATACCGCCGCGGGGGCAGTTGCCAAGGCATACGTTGACGGCACAAAGCTCACGGAGGGAATGCTCAACATGGTGGAAGCGGCCATTCGGTGTTACGATCCATGCCTGTCCTGCTCAACGCACGCGATCGGCAAGATGCCGCTGGTCGTAACGCTGGTTGCCGCCGACGGGACGGTTCTCGATCGTATCAGCCGTTAGAGGTATCAAATACAATCCCGGGCGGATAGGCCTTTGTGCGTATCCGCCCGCTTCTTCTCAGTAAGTACATGGGCAACAGGACGATTATCATTGGATACGGCAATATAGATCGCGCGGATGACGGCGTTGCACTTTCCATTATCAACGAACTGAGGCGACGGCGAGGGAGAGGGGGACTGGAAGAGGGCGATACCGGGCTTGGCGATCTCAACGATCGTGCCGATTCGATCTTCATGCCCCAGCTGATGCCGGAGATAATGGAAAGGCTTACGGGTTATGACAGAATAATCTTCGTCGATGCTCATGTCAGTCCTGATACGGAAGACATCAACTGCACGGCGGTTTTGCCGGAGTATTCGGCGCCCTCATTCACCCATCACATGACGCCGTCAGCGTTCTTGGCGTTTCTCGAGACCTTGTATCATTGCGAGCCGGAAGCATACGTGGTCTCGGTACTCGGACACGAGTTTGACTTTCGGCGAACCCTTTCGCCTCGGGTGCAGGCGCTCGTTCAAACGGCCGCAGATACTATCCTGGAATTGATGGATCGGTAAAAGGGTATTGCGCGACTCGTCGGGTGGGAATACCAGAAACACTTGAGCCAGCGATAGGCGCTTTTGACGCACGCACCCCCGGATCGACTCTGAAATCGCTTACGGTGCGCTCCCGGCTACTCGGGGACGACGAAGGCCTCCTTGGGCGCGATATTGACGATAAGGATGCCTATTGCCACCATCACGAGGCTCACCAACAGCTTCATTGAGAAGGGATCGCCCATGAATATGATACCGAGGGCGACCGCGACAATCGGCATGATAAATACGAAAACGGAAAGGTGAGTGGCCTTGTACTTAAGCAGCAGTTTCGTCCAGCCGATATAGCCGTACCCGGCGACGATGACCGACTGATAGAAAAGAGAAATAAGCACGGTCGTATTGAGCACTTGAACGGTGCGGATCTCAAAGACCAGATAGAAGACCAGGAATATAAAGATGCTGAGAACCATCGGGTGAAGCACTAACGGCAAAGAATGCCAGTGGTCGGTAAACCGCTTGATATAGATTGTCTGGGCGGCCCAGAGAAAGGATGATCCCATAATGAGCGCGTCACCCAGGAGGTTTGCGGAATCCATCGCACCGTGCCCCGAGAAAAGTATCGAAACGCCAACGAAGGCAAGGACGATTCCCGAGACCTTACGCCACGTAAGGCGGTCGTCGGGAAGAGCGAAGTGCGCCATGATCGCGACGAAAAACGGCTGAGTATTCATGAGGACGCCGGCGTGAGATACAGTCGTGTAGGTAATACCAACGTAGAAGACTGCCATCTGGAGACCGAAAATGACGCCCATAGCGACCGCGTGTCCCCATTCCGGAACGGAAAGCGCAACGGGTATCTTTTTGAATCGGGCATACGCCAATATAATGAGGGACGCGACCAGGAAGCGAAGCATCACGCATACGTAGGGAGACAATCCGAAAAGTGACAGCTTAATCGCCAGGGCATTGGAGCCGAACAGCAGGCACAAAAAAACCGCCAGAGCGGCGCCCGTGGAGTCCATGGGTTTTTCGGTCATTGGATTCTCGTATCAGGTGCGCAATTATCGGGTTATAAGATATAGCGCTAAAATGTCACAGAGGGGAACCCGGATAGGGCATCCCCTTTTTCATTATCCCGTATTACCGTCTACAGGCCCAGGTCTTCCTTCCAGAAACGGCTCCCTTCTGATGGCCTACCGTATCCTCCTCCAACAGTCGGCAGAGTATCGGCTTTGAAGCACTCTATCGTGGCGCCCATCGATTCGTCATAGGAAAGATCCCCCGTCTCGGGGTCGACCGATTCAAAGACGACGCCCTCCGGGATCGGAAACGTTTCAATCGGCATGCCCTTGACGGAGTCGTCCATGAAATCCAGCCAGATGGGAGCGGCGGCCTTGGCGCCCGTCTCGTAACGGCCGATTGTCTTTTCGTCGTCAAATCCGACCCAAACGCCGGAGGTCAGCTGCGGAATAAAGCCCATGAACCAGGCGTCTATATAATCATCGGTCGTGCCGGTCTTTCCGGCGCATGGGCGGCCAATGGCTCTAACGCGCGTGCCGGTTCCGGATTGCACGACGCTCTCCATGAGGCTTGTCATGATATAGGCGGTGGCGGGCGAGATAATCGGTTGAGACTTGGGGAAAGTCTCCTCGAGCACCTTCCCGTCGCGGTCGACGATCTTGGTAATGAATATCGGCTCGACACGTTTGCCGGCGTTATTAAAGACGCAGTATACACCGGTGAGTTCCTGGAGGGAAACGCCGATGGAGCCCAGGGCGATAGACGGGACCGGGTCCAGGGGAGACGTGATCCCGAGACGTTTGGCGTAGTCCACCACGTAGTCGGGCCCGATATCCAGGACAATCTTGACCGTTACGATATTGCGTGAAAGCGTCAGGGCCTTGCGGAACGAGGTGGGACCGTAAAACTCCCCGTCGTAATTTTTCGGTTTCCATACGCCGCCCCGGGAATACTTATCTTTATAGACAACCGGCGAATCGTAGATTATCGTCGCCGGCGTGTATCCCTTGTCGAGTGCGGCGGAATATATGATCGGTTTAAACGACGATCCGGGCTGACGCCGAGCCATGATAGCGCGGTTAAATTCGCTCCGGCCGAAATCGTAGCCGCCCACCATTACCCTGACATAGCCGGTATCGGGCTCCATCGCAAAGATGGCGCCCTCCACGAGGGGCTCCTGGTCAAGGGCCAGACGATAGAGGCCGCTGCCTTCATCACGGCTCTTGACGGACACGAGAATAACGTCGCCTTTTTTAAGAGCAGAGGACGGTTTGCTGATGTAGTATTCCGGGGCCGCCGGGTTGAAGTCCCTGGCCCAGCTCATATCAGAAAGCGAAATCGTCCCTTCGCCGTTGCCGAGGTTCACGGTAACGAGGTTCTGGGCGTCATCCACTTTGGTTACGAGACCCGTATAGGTGTCGCCGATCGTGAAAGATTCGACGCCGTATTTTTCCTGGAGACCGGCGATGAAATTCTGGGCGTCCTCACCGGATAGATTATCGGCCGCACCGCGCCATCCCTGCCGTTTATCAAGCTCCTTAAGGCCACGCTTAAGGGCCTCGTCGGCATAACGGTGCATGTCCACATTCGCCGTTGTATAGACGGTGAGCCCCTCGCGATAGAGAGCGGTCGAGCCGTACTTATCCTCGACGTACCTGCGGACATATTCCGAAAAATAGGGGCACTTTTCCTTGGTCGGGTTTTCGATCGGTTTCAGGGTAATGTCGGTGGCGAGGGCCTCGTTCATCTCCTCTTCGGTAATGAAATGTTCCTTTACCATCATGTTAAGGACGTATTCCTGGCGTTCCTTGGCCTTTTCCCAGTGCTTGTAGGGAGAAAAGGCGTCGGGGGCCTTGGGTAATCCGGCAAGAAGAGTACATTCGGCAAGGTTGAGGTCTTCTACGGGTTTTCCGAAGTATACGGCCGAAGCGGCCTCAACGCCATAAGCGCCGTAACCGAGATATATTTGATTGAGATATAAGTAGAGGATCTCTTCCTTGGTCAGGTAGTTCTCAATCCTGTATGCAAGGATTGCTTCCTTGATCTTCCGCGTGAAATCGACGTGGGGAGTCAGGAGAAGCGTCTTAATGAGCTGCTGCGTTATGGTACTCCCGCCCTCAACGATGCGGCCGGCCTCAAGGTTGTGAATAAAAGCGCGGATGATACCCCGGACATCGATGCCGGGATGTCTAAAAAAGCCCCCGTCTTCAGCAGCAACGAACGCCAGAACGAGCACCTTAGGGATATTTTCGTACGGAACGACGATGCGCCGCTCAACGAAGTACTCCCCGATAAGGTCCCCGCTATCTCCATACACCTTCGTAATAATGCTGGGGCGGTAGTCTTTCAGAGCGGACTCGCTCGGCAAGTCGCTGGAAAAGAAGAAGTATACGCCGAGGGAGACCGACGCCGTGAGTACCATAAATACGACGGTGATGAACAGGAAGATGGACAAAGCCATCTTCCTCTTGACGGACTTGGTTTCAGAGAGCATCATCAGGCTCTCTTCCGAGGAGAGATACCCTTTGGGTTTAAACATGTTGTGTTGTGGTAATCTGAGCTTAAGTTTCAATTATATCTCTCTTCTATTCGATAGTTCTTCCATTAAAGTTAGACACCGGGCAGGCGCTCTGTGTTCCCGTGGAAAAGACGCTAGAGCATCTTTTCGACAAAGGCCGAAGCCCTGAGATCCTTCATCCAGCGGTCAAAATAGGTGAGGGTTTTCTGATACCGTATGGTCGCGACAATCTCCGATTTCACATCGTCCACGCTAATAGCAGCTATAGGGCGCGAATCGGTGACTTTGAAAATTATAAAGCCGTTTGGCATAGCGAGTACGTCGCTGATCTGTCCGACCTTCATGCTGTTGAGCAGGGAAAGGAATCCAGGGTCCAGGGTATTGGATTGAAGGAAGCCCATATCTCCACCGGTTTCTGCGTCGGGCGTCATCGAGTATTCCTTTGCCATCGCCTCAAAGGAAGCACCAGATTTCAGCTTCTTGTGTACCATATCGGCCTTGGCGCGTATGGCGACGGCAACCGACTCGGTAGTATCGGACGCAAGTGGGAAGACGATCTCACTGACGCGGTATTCCTTTCGGTCTTTGAAATCTGCGTTGTGCTCCTTAAAATAGGCGGCTATTTCCTCATCGGTTACGATGATGTGAGACGAGAGCTTTCGGGAAACTATCTGTTCTTTCTTGATTGAATACTCGATTTGGCTCTTGTATTCATCGTACGTCATCCCGTCCTTGGCCAGAACCAGCATAAGGTCCTGCTTGCTCATGCCGTCAACTTTTAGTCGTTCCGCTATGAGCCGGTCAATCTCGATCGGAGTGATGTCAAAACCTTCTTTTTTAACGGCCTGATCGAGCAGTCTCTTAAGGATAATCTGTTCCAGAACTACTTCCCGGGCTTCCTTAACGGTCATACCGTTCGAAAGGATTGCGGCGGGATCGCCTTTCATGTCGTTGCCCCCTTCAGCGATAAGCTCGCTCATGGTAATTACATCGTCGTTAACGATGGCGATTACCTTATCGCTGACTTCGGCGGCGTTAACTACGGGGAGGGAAAGGGCGCCGATGATGGTACATATACAGAGAGCGACGTACAGTAAGGCCTTGCTGCTATTCATAGATACCTCCATTGTCTCACCGTTGCGTTTTATTAGCGTCGCGGTTCTATAGTTTAATCTTTTCCAGAACCGAAGGATTTACTTCTATTTTCGTGTTTTTCCTAATCTGCTCAAACCATTCCCCGTACTTTTCCTCGGATTTCAGCCGTTTGAGTTTCTCTTCTATCTCGGGCCGCGCCTCTTCCAGCGAGAGCATCTTGGCCTCTCGCCGATCGACTATCTTGAAGAGATGGAACCCGTATTCGCTCTCCACCACCTCGGAGAGATCGCCGGGCTTCATTGTAAAGACGACGGAAAATGAGGGGGGCATCTCAGCCTCGCTGAAGAAGCCGAGGTCACCGCCTTTTTCCGAGTCCGGTGAAATGGAATAGGTCTTGGCGAGTTCCGAAAAATCGCCCCCTCCTTTGATTTCATCAAGGATCGTTTGCGCCTGTTCTCTGGTTTCGAGCATTATCTGAAGCGCCCTGACACGGGTGGGGGAATTGTATAGATCAAGATGATCATCGTAGTATTTCTTGACTTCCTCGGGAGTTACCGTGATGTTCGAGCCGGCAACGGCCTTAACCAGCTTATCGAGCAGTATCTGATACTCGATCTCCTTTTTCCACGACGGGATATCGATGTTTTCTTCCTTCATGCGCGAATTGAACGTATCGGAATCGGGATACTCACCGACGATCCTGTTGATCTGCTCGTTCATCTCGGCCTCGGAAACGGTTATTCCGAGCTTACCGGCTTCGGTGATCAGCAGTTTCTTTTCGATAAGTTGATTGAGAAGGCTCATCTTTAAGGTCTTGATGCCTTCCGGGTCCAGGGAATCTCCCTTGGGAAGCTGTGACTTGAGTTTTTCAAGTGAATTCCTGTACTCCGAAAGGGTGATGGGGGTCCCATTGACCGTAGCGAGCACCTCATCTTCATCGGTTGCCCTGTCTTTGAGCCCGCACCCCGCCGCGAGAAATAGGAGGATACCCGAAAAGGCGATGAGAAGTAGTGTGTTGCGTTTCATGTCTCTCTCACAATTCTTTCAACAGATCGTCATTTATCTCGATGGTAATCCCTTTTTCGAGTTTCTTAACGAAGTTCTCGAAAAACTCCTTTTCCTTCTGGTCGGTTAGCAGCTCCCGAATCTTTTTTGATGCCTCGTCATAGGGAATCGTCCTTGTCGCTCTTGGCCTGTCAAGCCTGATGATGTGGTAGCCGAAGTCCGTCTCAATTATAGGGCTGATCTCGTTCGGTTTTTCGAGAGCAAATACCGCATCTTCGAACTCCGGTATCATCTGTCCTCGGGTAATCTCCCCGATGCTCCCTCCCGACTCGGCACCCGGCCCGATCGAAAATTTCTTGGCTAAATCAGAGAAACTCTCGCCCCGCTTCAGGAGGGCCATAATCATCTCTGCGTCTTCCCGGGTACGTACTACGATATAGCTCGCTTCCAGGGTTTCGGTTGTGAACTGGCTTCGATGGTTCTCGTAATAGTCCTTAATTTCCTTGTCGGTAACAACGGTCTCTCCCTCAATCTGCCTGTTGAGAAGCTCATTGATTAAAAGGTTGCGCCGATAGTTTTCTATCTTATACCGGATTGCCTCGTTGTTCTGAAGCCCGAGTCGGAGCGCTTCCTGGAGCAACATCTCTCGAACGATAATCTTGTTGAGAAATTCTTTCCTGTCCTCGATGGTTCTGAGACTGTTCCTCTGGGCCTCCGGGAGGTTATCCTTTTCCCAGAGATACTCTTCTACGGTAATCTCATGGCCGTTAAAACGAGCCAAGACCTTATCGTCGCTGCAACTTGAAAGATACAGCACGAGAAAGACGATAAATGCGAGTGTAGCCAGTGTTGCCGTATTACGGTTCATTCGGGATAACAAACGATATTCTTTAAAGCGTAACATACGGGGACAACCTTTGCAATACATTTTTCAGGTCGTCCAGGAGCCGCTCGCCGGACGTATGTTCGGGGCGAAATCGAAACGTCCCATCAGGAGAAAGCGCAAAGGCATCGGGCCTTTCCTTTACCAGCGCGACAATACCTTCCGTATCAAAACGGGCCTTATCGAAGAACGTCATGGTGATAGTTGCCTTTCTATATTTGATACCCGTAACCCAGCAATCGCGGGCGGCGAGCCTGAGCTCGACGAGGCTGATAAGGCTTCTTATTTCTTCAGGCGGCGGACCGAATCTGTCGGTGATCTCTGCTGCAATTTCCATTAGATGCGTCGTATTCCGAATGCCGATAAGCCGCCGATAGAGGCCCAGGCGGATATCCGAATCGTCTATGTAGCCGGAGGGGATATAACCCGCCACCGGGATCTGGATCTCCGTTTCGATTTCTACGGGCGTATCCCCGCCCTTTATTTGAACGAGCGCCTGCTCTACCATTTCCTTATACAGCTCATAGCCTACGGCATTGATGTGTCCCGATTGATCGGCGCCCAGCAGATTTCCTGCGCCACGAATCTCGAGGTCGTACTCGGCAACTCGGATACCGGAACCGAGGTGAGAAAACTCGTTGATAACCGAGAGGCGCTTGCGGGCGTCGGGGGTCAGTGCCAACGAGCTTGGGATGAGGAAGTAAGCGTACGCCCTTACCGATGAGCGGCCGACGCGGCCCCGGATCTGGTAAAGCTGAGCGAGGCCGAAGGTATCTGCCCGATTGACGACGATGGTGTTGGCCGACGGGATATCCAGCCCCGATTCAATGATTGCAGTTGAAAGGAGGACATCGATGCGTTTGTCCACAAAGCCGAGCATAACCCGCTCAAGCTCGTGCTCTTCCATCTGGCCGTGGGCCGTGCCGATCCTGACCTCGGGCACGAGTCGTTCGAGGTATTTCTGCATGGCGGCCATGCTCCTAATCCGGTTATGCACAAAGAACACCTGCCCACCCCGAGAGATCTCCCGCGTGATTGCCTCCTTGATCACCTCGGGATCAAACTCCGAGATATAGGTCTTGACCGAGAGGCGGTTGGGCGGCGGGGTGTTGATAATCGAGATATCACGTATTCCCATGATCGACATTGAGAGAGTCCTTGGGATCGGCGTTGCCGTCATGGTCAGGACGTCGACCTGTGTCTTAAGTCTCTTGATCTTTTCCTTGTGGGATACCCCGAAGCGGTGTTCTTCGTCCACAATAAGGAGCCCAAGATTGGGAAGAGATATATCTTTGCTGATCAGCCGATGGGTGCCGATTACGATGTCCACCGTGCCCCGGGCGAGTTCGTCGATAACTTCCTTTTGCTCTTTTTTGGAGAGAAATCGGGAGAGCATCCGTACCTGTACCGGGAAGTCGGCGAACCGCTCCCTGAAGGTGTTAAAGTGCTGTTCCGCAAGGATTGTCGTGGGTACGATGAGGGCAACTTGTTTGTGGTCCATGACGGCAAGATACGAAGCCCGCATTGCCACCTCGGTCTTTCCGTAACCGACGTCTCCGGCGATAAGCCGATCCATCGGGGTTGGGCGTGTCATGTCGGCAATGATATCCCGGACGGCCGAAAGCTGGTCGGGCGTCTCCTCAAACGCAAAGAGGGCTTCAAATTCGGAGAAGTCGGGCCCCGGCTTCGGGAACGCATATCCCGGCAGGGCCTTACGGGAAGCATACAGGGCGGCAAGCTCATGGGCCATCGCCAAGATGTGGGCCTTCACCTTTTTCTTCGACCGCTCCCAGGCCGCACTGCCGAGCTTATCCAGGGCCGGCGCCTGTCCGTCCGAACCCCGATACCGATGGATCAGCGATATCTTATCAACGGGAACGTACAGCCTGTCGTTTCCGTCATATTCGAGATGCACGAAATCTCCGGAGACACCCATCACTTTCAGGTTGACCAAACCGATAAATTTTCCGATCCCGAAACGAGAGTGAGCCACGAAATCACCGGGGGCAAGCATACCTACGGCGTTGATCGCCTCTCCGGCATCCTGCCTTTTGAAGCGTTTGACCTTGGCCTTGGTTCCGAAAATCTCCTCTTCGGTGATTACCGAGAGTCCCCCCGCGGGGTCCTCAAATCCCTCGCGCAGAGTGCCAATGAGGATGCCGGCCCGGTGACCCTCCGAGAGCCATGGCCAAAAGGAGAGGTCGGTCGGCTCGAGGTCAACGCCGTGCGAAGACAGCAGGACCTTCATACGGTCCGCCTGCGACGGAGTAAGGCATACGAGGGCGACGGCGCCCCCTTGTTCCCGGACTTCGGTGATCTTTTTTACCAGGGGGGTGAGGATGGTTTCTCCTCGCCGATCTCTGCTGATGGTCGCCCGAAGCTCCTTATGGCTGGAGGTCAGGGCGGTAAGGATCGTGTCCGAAGGGGCCGTTTGAAGAGGATTGATCCCGATTGCCCTGTTTGCCGATAATAACGAGCGGGTCTCGCTCACGTCCAGAAACGCCGATTCGACCGGTGCAACCGGCTCCTTTCTCTCTACCGCCCTCCGGTATAGATCCATGGCCGATGCCATAAAGTGGTCGGCTTCCTCCCAGACCGATTCCGGCTCATCGATATACATGGGGACGCCGGCCGGCAGGTAATCGAAGATCGTCTCAAGCTCACCGTATAACGAAACCGCCGACCAGCCAATCCCCGGCGGCGTACGATAACCTTCGAGATCACCGATTGCTTCCCGGATCCGATTGACGGGCGTCCGCAGCTGAGCGCCCCGTCGGCGTATCCAGCGCAGACCGTATTTGAGAGTGGCCTCGGTGAGAATCACCTCGGAAACAGGAATGATCTCGGCCTTTTGAATCTGCTCAATAGATCGTTGTGTCAGCGGATCGAATGTCCTCATGGACAGTATCGTATCCCCAAAAAACTCAACCCTGATGGGGTTTGTCACGTTCGGAGTGAAGAGATCAAGGATGCCCCCCCGGGTCGAGAAATAGCCCGGGTTTACCACAAGCCCCGTTTGGGCATAGCCCGATTGGAGCAGGAATGTGATAACAGACTCCGGGGTCTGTTCTCTTGGCGTCTCAAGGCTGAGCCGGGTCGGAACAAGGGTTGCCCTGGGTATAACGCGCGCCATGAGGGCCGTAATCGGCACGACCAGGACGAATGGTCCGGAGTTCTCGGCTAATGAAAGAAGGGCCCTTATCCGGCTGATGGAGACATCCGTTTGAGGAATGAGCCGTTCGTAGGGCGCGAAACCCCACGCGGGTAAGGGGAGTACCGTATGGCCTGCGGGCGAGTCCTGAATATAAAACTCGATATCCTGCGCGGCCTGCTCGAGTTTATTTTCGGTGGTTACCAGAACGATCGATGCCGACGACCTGACGGCCGAGGCGGCCATAAGATACGACGCCGATGAGCCGGAAAGCCCCGTGATCTTCAGACCGTTTCCGGATGAGACGATGGAGCGGATAATCTCGTTGAGGCTTATTCTTCTATCTTCTTCCATAGGAGTGGTCTACGAAGGGAAGGGGCTTTCTATCGTGGTTAAGGGAAGACGGGTAGTGACATAATGCCGGAGGTCTCCTCCATGTTCAACAGGAGGTTCATGTTTTGAACTGCCTGACCGGCCGCCCCCTTGACGAGATTGTCTATGGCGGTAATGACGATTATTCTTCCCGTGTCTGGTTTCATGTAAATCCCGATATCGACGAAATTGGAGCCCCGCACCCACGCGGTGTCGGGAAATACGCCGTCAGGCAATAAACGAATAAACGGCTCGGTGCGGTAATAGTCGGAAAACATCGCGCGGATTTCGTGGGCGTCGGTAGTGCGGGAGGCCGTCGTATAGATGCTGGAGAGAATTCCCCGATTCATCGGGATCAGGTGAGGGGTAAACGTGATGTCTACCCGTGTTTGGGCAATGTCCGATAATTTCTCCTGGATCTCCGGGGCGTGGCGATGATTACCTACCTTGTAGGCATGCAGTCCCTCGCTGATCTCGGTGTAGAGGGTGGAAAGCGAGAGGCCCCGGCCGGCCCCCGAGACTCCCGACTTAGCGTCGATGATAACGGCGGCCGGGTCAATGACCGATTCCTTGAGAAGAGGATAGAGACCGAGGATCGCCCCGGTGGGATAACATCCTGGATTGCCCACGATAGTGCTTGTGCGGATTGCCTCTCGGTATACCTCGGGCAGGCCATAGGCCGATTCCGACAGTAGCTGCGGGTGCGTGTGCGGGGAGTAGTGCGCTGCATAGAGGCCGGGATCGGCAAAACGAAAATCCGCCGATAGATCGACAATGGGAATACCGAAGGCCGCGAGTTCCCCTACGGCCGCCATTGACGCCTGGTGGGGTAGGGCCGTGAACACGGCGTCTACCCTTTTCCCGATAGCCTGATAGTCGGGATGCTCAAAGACAAGATCGGCGTATCCCCTGAGGTGGGGAAAAACCTCGGCCAGGTGTTTACCCTGATGCTCTCGTGAGGTAATAACGGAAACGGTTATGCCGGGATGGACGGCAAGGATCCGGAGTAACTCGCCGCCCGTATAACCGCTGGCCCCTATGATCGCTATCTTTTTCATAGAATGTGCGCTGACGGGACCGGTTGGCGTTTATCCGGTCATCGGTATCGTGATTCAGACGAGATCACCGGAGTTGTCGGGGATCCGTGGAATTGAGCATGGACATGTAAGGATTTTGGTTTCAGACGTATAGAAATAAACAGGCCGTCTTTCCCGCGCCGGTGAAAGACGGCCGTTAATCAGTCCGTAACTGTGAGCCGCCATTATAGCCGGATAAACCCGGCCGCGGGCCATTAATTGCCGATTACCGCTTGGAGAACTGGAATCGAGCCCGGGCCCCGCGCTGTCCGTACTTCTTGCGCTCCTTAATACGCGAGTCCCTCGTAATAAATCCCGCCCGTTTGAGGACCTGACGGCATTCCGGATCGTATATGAGGAGCGCCTTGCTGATGCCGTGCTTAACGGCTCCGGCCTGTCCGGTGATACCGCCCCCGGCGACATTGACGAAGATGTCGAACTTATCAAGCGTCTTGGTCAACTCGAGGGGTTGAAGAATGACCATCTTAGCGGTCTCTCGCGAGAAATAGTCACCGGCGTCTTTATCATTTACGGTGATCTTGCCGGCGCCCGGTCTCATAAAGACGCGGGCAACGGATGTTTTTCTCTTTCCTGTCGCGTAATAAGTTGTTTGTTCGTCTGCCATATATAGGATTCCCTCTGTTGTTTATTGGACGTTGAGGACTTTGGGGTTTTGAGCGATATGAGGATGCTCGGGCCCGGCATATATCTTGAGTTTCTTGATGAGCTGACGGCCGAGACTGTTTTTTGGGAGCATACCGCGCACCGCGCTGATGAGAACCCGCTCGGGTTTTTCATTGAGAAGCTTGCCCGCGGTGGTTTCCTTAAGGCCTCCCGGATAGCCGGTATGGGAGTAATACTTCTTGTCTTTGAGCTTATTGCCGGTGAGCTTTACTTTTTCGGCGTTAACGACGATAACGAAATCTCCCGTATCCATGTGGGGGGTGAAGATCGGTTTGTGCTTACCCCTGAGAACCATGGATATTTCCGATGCAAGCCTGCCCAGCACCTTGCCGTTGGCGTCCACGATGTACCATTTGCGATCGATATCTGATAGCTTTGCGCTGAATGTCTTCATTGCCGTTCCCAATTGTGCGTTTTGTCAAATTTGTTATTTATAAAATATTTTCAGGAGTTTGTCAAGCTTTTTATCGGCTCGCAAACTAAAAACTTATTATCCCGCGATCGGCCGATTATATATGCAGGATTAAAGGCCGATCGCGGGAATTGGCCTCGTACACGTCCTCTCATCGGTAATTGATCTCGAAGGTTCTACCGGCGGGGGAGGGTATCAACGAGAAGGCTTGGTTTCGTCTAATTACGGTCTTGTCGTTCGGAAAGATCCTTTTGATGAGCCATCCACTCGGCAAAGTTAGCTTTGATTGTCTCGAATTCATAGTCGCTGTCGATATCCAGCGCGGCGCCGCCGTAGGTAGTCTCGACGCTCCTCATGCGCGTTCCGAGTACCAATCCAACGGTTGGTTCCACCTGTTTACGCAGGCTTACCAGGTGGCGGAGTCTGTCGGACAGGGGAGTGAGTCCAATACCGGACAACAGCATGCATAACTGAAGTACCGCGAAATAGTAGAGCGATTTCCAGCTCCCCTTTTCGGTCCTGAGCATCTCAAAGGCAAGCTTCACGATGTCTTTCCATTCGCGCTGATGACGAAACTCGTACATCTTCTCAATGTAGCCTTTGTTAGCAAGGGCAAAGAGTCTGCCGAGATGCAGGTTGTTCTGGCGAAAGAGCCCCTCACTGAAATGAAAATAGGCGTGCTTGATCCCCCGTTTCTTCTTTCTCCCTTTTTTCCGTCTCTGGGGATAATAGTAGCTGAGGGAGTCTTTCGAGGTGGTGCCGGGAAGATAATCATAATGGACGAGATCGGCCTTCCCTATCATCTCGTCAATTTCGTAAGGGGTCAACAGCGGTATATCGCCCGAGAGGGCCAGCGCTACCTTGTCCCAGTGGGGGGTGCCGCGGTACGAATCCGGGTTCGTAGAGGGTTTATAGCCCGGTATCGTAGAAAGGAAACCGTACCATATATTCTCGATGAGGTTATCCCATTGTTCCAGGACAATGATCCTTTCGGATGGAATCGCGACGCCGCCGGCCGCCAGGGCCGCCTCGATCCTGTCTTTTGGGCCGACGACATAGATATCATTGACATGGCGCGAAGCGGCCAACGCCTCAACAACGTAACAGATGACGGCGCGGTTGTTTATAACAAGTAGGGATTTATTTTTCCCCTTGACCTTTCTGCTGGCTTTTCTGTCTCCTGCCAGAACTACCGCATCAAAACGGCCGTGAGCACCCTGCGTGTCTTTACGTTTCATAATTGGTCAAAACTATAACAATGTCGCTATACTAAGTCAAGGAGTATATGAGCTTTTTGTTGACATCCGTCGGTTTTGTGATAGGTTAGCTGGGTACCGGACGCATCCCGAACGGGAGGCTGGACGGGCCAAAGGCAGATACCGGACGACGGCGGTTTAATAATTGTTTTCCCTTGGGTGCAGCAATGGTCCAAACGAAAATTGGGTTGATCGGCGCAGGGCTCCTGGGCCTGACGCACGGGGTATCGTTGGCGATCCTCAAAAACGCCGGGCTCTGCGATCTTGAGCTTGCCTCGGTGTTTGACCCGAACATGGCGGCGGCCGATTCATTGGTGAAAAATATCGGGTTCAAGGTGGCGGTAGCATCGGCCGATGAGATCATTGATGATGACGACATCGATACCGTCTTTATAGCGTCGCCAACACGCTCTCACCGGGAGTACGTAATCGCCGCGGCCGGGCGGGGTAAGAACATCTTTTGCGAGAAGCCGCTTGCCGTCGACGTCGGTGGTGCACGGGCGATGGGTGACGCCGTGCTCAAGGCGGGTGTGACGGCGGGGGTCGGGCTCGTGCTCCACTATTCTCCGACCTATCGGTTTATCAGGAATATGATCGCAGAAAAAGACGCGGGGCTTCCGATCATGGTGACGCTCCGCGATGACCAGTGTTTTCCCATTCGCGGCCTCCATCATTCATCGTGGCGGGCCGATCGCTCGATATCGGGTGGCGGTGCTCTCATCGAGCACAGCATCCACGACCTGGACCTCCTTTCGTGGTTTTTCGGAAAGCCGCGGATCACTGATGCCGCCGTCGAATACCGCACGAATCATGATGGAATCGAAGACTACGCGCGGGCTACCATGAAGTTCGATAACGGGATGGAGGGCTTCCTGACCTCGGTCTGGCACGATATGGTAACCCGCGTGTCCAACCGGCGGCTCGAGATTATGTACGAGCGCCTCTTCATTGCCGCCGATCACGATATCATCGGCCCCGTCGAGTATACCGAGGGGGACGCCGGACAGCTTGTGGTTGAGCGAGAGCGTGTACTGTCGTCCTTTTTTGAGGATCTCGGCCTTTCCGACCCGTTCTTTCGAACCCTCGATTATCAGACCTTTGGGCCGTACACCGTAGAAGATTATTTCTTTATTAAGGCCGTTCAGGAACGGACGGATTATTCCCCCGGGTTCGCGGCCGCTGTGACGGCCCATGATCTGGTAGACGAGATTTATCGGCGGGCGGGCAGGTAGACAAGGACAGTGACCGGGCCGCCTGCCGGTACCGCCTTTACGAAGACAGGGGACATGAGCAACCATCAGATAGAAAGACCTGATATCCTCTTCAAAAGGGACGAGTTCCCCCTGCTTGTCGAGCGGCGGCTTTCCGAATACCCCCACGGCTTTGCCGAGCGAGTACGGGAGGTCCGGAATCAGGAGGCGATGGGAGTACGTATATCGACCTCGGGCGTTATCCTGCTGCTCCGGTTCTCGGAGTCTAACGGCTACGAGATGATCCTGACGAAGCGATCCGCCCACGTGGTACAGCCGGGGGACTTGAGCTTTCCCGGGGGACACACGCACCGCCTCGATGCGTATCGGGGTTTCCTGATCGCCGCGGGCCTCTCTCCCGGTGTGAGGGGACTGGGCCTTACGAGGGGAAGAGGGTCGGGCGATAGGGACGGGTTCCGCATCGCCGCCGACTACCTTGCGACGGCCTTAAGGGAGACGCGGGAGGAAACGGGTATCCCGCGCCGCATCATCCGGTATCTCGGTTCGCTGCCGTCCTACGGGATGGTATCGTTCAGGCGGGTTATCTATCCCGCGGTGGGGTTAGTAGTGGGACCGTTTACCGAGTGCCTGAGCTGGGAGGTGGAGCGTCTGGTCACTATCGGTCTGCCGGAGCTGTATGATCCGTCCCGCTTCGCCTGGATCAGGTTTGACGTACCGGACGACATTAAGAGCGCCTCCGGGAGATCGGACTGGAATTTCCCCTGTTTCGTGAGCGGACAGGGCGCAGAGCGTGAGATACTCTGGGGGGCGACCTTCAATATCATACTTACCTTTCTCTGGATCGTCCTGGGCTTCCCCGTTCCCACTATCCCGAAAGGCCGGCAGGTGACTAAAGAGATACCCGGTAATTACTTCACCGGGAGTTTTCGAAAGACCCTGAAGGAGGGATTGATTCGGGAGCAAAACAAGTGACGCGTCAACCCCGATGGGTTGAGCCGATACGCACATGACGGACACCCCGGCGAGTTTAGGACATCAGGTTGCCGGCGAAAAAGACACGATGCTTCGCTGATAGATTGACAGTGAATTATGTGATACCAGTCACATATCGGGTAATCTTTACTAATATATAGTAAATTTTATTGAAATCCTGTACCGAGGTACGGCAACTTCCTTACTGTGAACTGTGTCCTACGGGGTTTCGACCGCCACTTAGAAGCAGGGGTCACGATGAGCGGATACGTAGTGCGTGCAGTCTCTCTTTTTCTTCTATCGATAGGCTTAATGATCCTGCTTGCCGCATGTAAGGGCGAGACAAAGGATACCGAGGAATTCCTGGAGTTTAGCAGCGGCGGACAGTATCACCCGTCGGGATACGGGGAGTGGCGGGTACGGCTCTGCGGGGACGGCTCGGTAATCGCTACCCATACCATCGGCGACCGGACGGAATCCACGGACGTCTTTATCCCCACGAATACCGAGACAAGAACGCTCTTCAGCCTCTTCTGCGCCATAGACATCAAGCATATGAAATCGTCCGACCGCCCGGGGGTCCCGGACGAGGTTTCATATACGTTTACCCTCAAGGACGGATCGGGCGGCTATTCGAAATCTGTATGGATTAACGACGCCCGGGAGAACCCCGCCGTAACGGATCTCGTTGGCTACCTTGAACTGCTCGTGGAGAAATATACCGGAAAGAAACCGGTTATGAGATGAGAAAAGCGGGTATTTAAAGCCTCAGGGGTAACCTGCCGATACGCATATCGTGCGACCCACTCGACGCTTGGCTTAATTCAATGGCGGCGTATTAGTTACATTCTTGGATGATCCGATCTAAACTTAAGCGCTACGGGAATGCGAGCTTTCGGCGGCAACAGTAGAGGTTCAGATTAGGATCGTGCTGACGTCCTCCCACCCGAAGGCCAAATCACTGACCTCGTTACCGCCAATCATTGCCTTGCGGCGACCGACGATTTTTCCTCCCAGCCGCGGGTAGAACGTATTTGACGCGTAGCCTTCAAGCGTCCACAACATCATGGACGCGATGCCCCGTGAGAAGAGTCCGCGGGCGGCGGCCCGGACAAGCCCGCGTCCCATCCCGGACTTCCGGGCATCGGTAACGACGTACAGGTTATAGAGCTCGGCCGAAAACGCCGCGCTCAGCACGTAACCTTCGTCCCGATACGGCCCGCAGGCCGAAAGGCCCATAATCCGGCCTGCGCCGTCCTCGCCGACGAAGGCCATTGAATGAGAGCTTCCGATAATCTCCTCGTAGCCCCGCCGCACCTCGTCTTCCGAGAGGGCGGCAAGGTAGTCGTCCGGGGCAAACCCGCGGTAGTCGCTGCGCCAGGTTGCGACGTGGATGTGGGCCATGGCCGGCGCGTCGGCAGGCCGGGCCTGCCTGATATGCGGGCCGTCGCTATTCACGTCAGTCCTCGATGATTGTCGAAATACGTTGAATGGAGCGCGCCCAGCCGGTGCCGGGATCGATATCGCAGATAAGGGCGTCGACGCGCGCACGCCCTTCGGCGGTGCGGGCAAAGCTCTTGACGGACGTGGTAAACCGCTTGATCTCCCCGTCCTTTTCGAAACCGACGACGGAGTCATAGGCCCCGATCATTCCTATATCGGTTATAGACGCGCTGCCGGTTTTGCTGATTTGTTCGTCGGCGGTTTGCACCAGGGTCCCGGTTCCGACCAGAAGGCTAATCATGCCGTCCAGGTGATACCGCATTGCCACCTTTTCCGCGCTGGGGATCGCGCAGAAATCGATAACGGTAACGCGGGCCCTGGACGACACGTCCCTGAGCAGGTCATGGATGATCGGGAAGGGATTATCGGGGAGTATCCTTCCGATAAAGGTGTATCCCGAGAGATTAATCAGGCCGACGGGAACCTTATCAGTACCGACATCGGTGATCAGGACGCCCCGTCCGGGGTTCATTCGGGGCAGGTTGATGGGGCGAAGGATATCATGACGTTTTTCTATGGCCGATTCGAGGTCGCTCTGCGCCCATACGTTCTGGCCCAGCGTGATTGCATCTACGCCCGCGTCCACTAGTTCGGCCGCGATATCTCCGGTAAGTCCCGAGCCCTCGGCCGCGTGGTCGGCGTTGGCTATCGTCAGGTCAGGCTTCCCGTTTTGGGCTATGAAATCTGAAAGGAAGCGGACGGCTGCCGATCTGCCCGGTCTTTCCTACGATGACGCCGAGAAAGAGGATCTTCATGACCGTCCTTCTATGAGCTGCCCGGTGGATAGATCGAGCGCGCGTCACGGTACCGTTCTTTTTGAAGAAACCAAGGTTGACGGCGTGCGTCCGGCCGATCCTCATGCTCTGTCGACTCGGGTTATGGACGTGGCCGAAGAAGGCGTAGGCGGGGTGATAAGGTGTTAATGTAGTCCAGACAGGGCGTCGCTGGCCGGCTCCTGTCGTTTTGCGAACAACGTCGTAGGTCAGCTCCGGTATCATCGGCGGTATGTGGGTGACAATGATATCGACGGGTCCCAGCGAAAATATCCGCTGTCGGAAGGTGTCGGCGGGGATCTCTCCGGCAAGTCCCATGGTGCGGTGGCCCTCGGGCATCCCGGATACAAGGCCGATCGAAAGGCCTCCGTTTTGACGATTCCCGATTCGACAATCCGGGCCTTTCCGTCGAGCTTCGTTTTCAGAAATCGAGGGTAGTCATCGTTACCGAAGATGATGATAGGTCTTACGCGAGAGGGTACGCGAGAGACGTTCGTAGGTATCCTCGATGAGGGGGCGGACCCGCTCGTAGCGCTGATGTCCCGGTGTCGATATCTCGCGGATACCCTCGCGAACCCGGTCAAGATTTCCCCGGGCGTACTCCTTGAGGCCCTCGGCGAGCTTCTCCGGGGTAAATGCGTGGTAGAGGATGCCCTTGGTGATGTCGGTAAAATCCATGAAGTTGAGGAGATCCCCGGCAATGAAGAGGATATCGTCGGCGGAAACGAGACCGGAAGGGCTCGAACTCGCCGTGTATGTCGCCCGCAAAGACGAGGGTTTTGATCGTCCATCGCCGATCGCTCCGTGAGGTAATGCGGCATTGTAACCTATTTTCGTGCGCGGGGTATACGAAAAAAAGGGTCGATCGGCTTTATCCGAGACCGACACGCGATGCCGATACGATAGGCGACGAATGCAACGATCCACGCCAGGACAAGCGAATAGCCGACCGAAAACGACGCAATGGTGGGAGAGGTCTCTTTCTGTATGGCCGCGATAGTGGCCAGACAGGGGGTGTAGAGGAGGACGAAGACCATGAAGGCGTAAGCGGCCGCCGGCGTCCATCCGCCGCGGATCATCGCGTCCCGATGGAATCGTCTCGCCCGTGCCGTACAGCACGCCGAAGGTGGAAACGACGATCTCTTTGGCGACGAATCCCGAAAGAAGCGCCACCGACGCCTGCCATGGAAAACCGAGGGGAACGAAGATCGGTTCTATCCAGAAGACCGATTCTCTCAAGGTAGGTCATGGAATCCGGCCGGACGTCCCGTTGGAGACCGGCCCAAATCCGTACGGGAGGCAGCGGGCATCGTTCTGGAGTCCCGGGTGGACGATTGTCTCTTCGGCCGTGGTCTTTGCCGGGTGCGGGTGGATTGCCCCGATCCGGGGCCGCGGGATAGGTAGAGAGAAACCAGATTACCACCGCTCCAAGGAGAATAACGGTCGTCATCTTTTTCAGGAACAGGGAACCTTGTTCCCACATATGGATCAGCGTCCCCCGAAGCGTTGGGAGGCGGTACGGCGGAAGCTCCATGACGAAGGGAGGATTGTCGCTCCGGAAGATCGTCTTTTTGAAGAGCCTGCCGATGACAAAGGCCAGGACGATCCCCAGGAGGTATATGGAAAATATGACGTTTCCCGCATGGCGGGGGAAAAATGTTCCGGCAAGCAGGATATAGACCGGCAGCCGGGCGCTGCAGCTGACCAGCGGATTAATGAGTATGGTGATAATACGGTCCTGTTTCGATTCAAGGGTGCGGGTGGCCGCGATGGCCGGGACGTTGCACCCGAATCCCATGATCATCGGAATGAAGGACTTGCCGTGGAGGCCGAGCTTGTGCATGACCCTGTCCATGATAAAGGCGGCGCGGGCCATGTAGCCGGAGTCCTCGAAAGATAGAGATGATAAAATAGAGGATGAAGATGTTTGGAACGAAGACGGCCACGCCGCCGACACCGGGAACGATACCGTCGGCCAGAAGGCTCGAGATAACGCCCGCGGGAAGGGCGGTGCGGAGGGAAATCACCGAGCCCGTCGACACCGGCGCGATCAGGCGGGTGGGATACTGACCAATGGTGAACGTGAGCTGAAACATCACCCAGATAGAGAAAAATAGTATCGGAAAACCGAGCAGGCGATGGACGAGTACGGCAGTCGATTCGCCTGGTAATGTCGATCCGGGGCCTCTTTTGTCGTTTCACCGATTCCCTGACGGCCCCGGCCACGAACCCGTAACGCCGATCAACGATGAGGCCCGATGGGTCGTCGCCGAAGCGGGACTCGATCGTCTGCTTGGCATGGGATGCCGCCGAAAGGGCCTCCGTGGCGGTTGTGGTTTCTTTTCCGACGAGCGCCTGGATCGCGGCGTCTTCTTCCAGGAGCTTGAGGGCGGTCCAGCGCGAGGAATGCGAGGTTGAGAAGGACGTCGTCCTTCTCGAGCACGGATTCGAATCGTTTCGATTTGCCGTTCAATCTCCTTGACGTGGCGGACCTCAACGCGCCTCTGGGCCGGTTTGGGCTGCCGGGCGATCGCCACGACGGCCTGAACAGATTCTCCAGTCCTTGCGCCGTCGTCCCGACCAGCGGGGACGATCGGGGCGTCGAACAGCTCCGAAAGACGACGGTATCGATGATCAATCCGTTGTCGTGGGCGAGGTCCGTCATGGTGAAGGCAAGAACGAGCCGTGTGTCCAAGCTCGATCAGCTGGGTGGTAAGATAGAGGTTACGCTGCAAGGTTGGACGCGTCCACGACGTTGATGATGACGTCCGGCTTCTGCTTCAGGATAAATTTCGGGCGATAATCTCTTCGATCGAATAGGCCGTGAGGCTGTAGGTTCCCGGCAGGTCTATGATGTGTATCGTATAGTCCTTGTAGGTGACATGACCTTCCTTCTTATCGACGGTCACTCCGCCCCAATTGCCGACCTTCTGCCGGGAACCGGTCAGGCGATTGAAGATCGTTGTCTTCCCCGCGTTGGGATTGCCGGCAAGGGCAACGGTTATCCCCTGCGCCATCGGTTCCTCCGTCCCCGCCCGCGGGGCGGTTCGGCCAATACTGACGGTTCGTGATCGGAAAGCGGGGATACTACCTCAACCATCGCGGCGTCGGCCCGCCGAAGGCTTACATGGTATTCCATAATGATGAATTCGACCGGGTCTCTGAGGGGTGCGTATCGCTGGACAAAGACCGTTTCACCGGGAACGAAGCCCATTTCCATGAGCCTGCGCCTGAACGGCCCGGATCCCCGTATATGGATGATATGCGCAAAATCACCTTCTTTGATATCTCTCAGCGTCATTTTTGGGTCTCCGCGGAGACGTCAAATGATAAGGCAAAACTAATATAGTTAGACACGACTAACTGTATCTTATACCGCCACGAAATCGTTGTCAAGACTATTAATCGAATGGATGCCCGAAATAGAATGAAATCCGTGGACCCCGTTCGTATACGGAGGCTGCTTGACAATGGACGGGTCGTCGGCTACAATTGCGGCCATGAAACGGTTCATCTTCATCGTAGACGACTTCGGTATTTCGCCGGAGGTAAACCGGGCCGTCGATCTGGCATATCGCGCCGGCGCGGTTAAGTTCGTCTCGCTCATGGTATCGGGGAACGCGGCCCGCGAGGCGGTGGCGATGGCCCGTGAATGCCCGGGAATGACCGCGGGGCTGCACCTTAAGGTCGACGACCTGATCGGCGTCGATCACGGAGTTTGGGCCGGAGAGAGGTGTCCCGCCCTATCGGACCTCGTCAACAAGCCATCGCTGCGCGATGCGGTACGTCATGAGTGCGAGCGACAGATCGAGGCCTATTTCTCTCACGGGTTTTCCCCGACATTTCTGAACAGCCACTTTCATATTCATGCAATCCCATCGCTTTCGGATATCTTTATCGACCTAGCCGCGGAGCACGGATTCGGCTTTATGCGTTTCTCTCCGCACGATCCGCTCCTGGTACATCCCGATCTGGCGATTTCGGAAGAAGACCTCGAAACGATGGCGGCGAAGACTCGCGGATAGGGGTATTGGCCACGCCGATTGGTATAAGCCGACGTTCTGCTATTTCTACCCGCCCGAGCTTTCGGCCGGGTTGACGGAGATCGCGTTTCACCCGGCGTGGGGAGATTCGGATATCGGGCACTTCGACCTGGCGCGGCTCCTTTCGTGGGGAAGCATACTTAAATCCGGGGGCGGCAGGGACGTCGAAATATGAGAAGAAATGAACCGGTCAAAACAGGTATTTGAAGAATATGTCAGGCGAGCTCTCGAAATGCTTCCGGAGGAGTTCCGGGAGCGCATGGACAATATCGCCATTTCCGTGGAGCCGTACCCAACCCGGGAAGACCTGCGGTCGGTGGGTTTAACAAACAAGCGGCACCTCCTGGGTATCTTCCACGGCATTCCCTTCAACAGCGTCAGCCCCTTCTATTCCGGGCCGGTAATGCCGTCTGAGATCGTGCTGTTTCAGAAGAACATCGAGGCGATAGCGGAAACGGAAGAAGACCTGGTCGACGAAATCCGTATCACGCTGTTGCACGAGATAGGCCACTATTTCGGCATGGACGATGATGAGCTCGAACGGTATCAGTAACCGCGTCGGTAACCGCAATATTCTACGGTTAGCCGGGCGAAATCGGTTCAAGACGGCAGCGAATATACTATCGCGTAGGAATCCGTAACAATCTCTTGACGTGCTGAAGTCGGTATATTAGGATATCATAACAAAAGTTTCTGATTATATCTGCCAGCTCCGGTATAGATCGGTTTGCTCGTTTGTCGTTTTTGGAGGCATACCGTGAACAC
The DNA here is from genome assembly GCA_963735595.1 of uncultured delta proteobacterium. GTDB lineage: Bacteria > Desulfobacterota > Zymogenia > Zymogenales > Zymogenaceae > JAFGAS01. Next base: position 184,588 of record CAVTLK010000001.1, read on the forward strand.
GACACTGCTATCGGAAGAGAAGGTCATTATAACCGCAGCCATCACGGGGGGCATCCATGGCAAATGGGCCAATGCCGCCCTTCCGGTTACCCCGGAAGAGCAGGCCCAGGACGCCCTTGACTGCTACAACGCGGGGGCGGCGGTGCTCCACCTCCACGTCCGTGGCGCCGATGGTCAGAATACACCCGATCTGGATATTTATAATAAGGCAATGGGGCTCATCGGGCAGAAGTGCCCCATCATCCGCCAGATTGGAAACGGGATCGGCGCTCAGTTGGACGAGAAGGGCGCTATTATCAACGCGACGCTCGAGCAGCGGCTCAACCTCCTTAATATAAATCCGGCTCCGGAGATGCATACGATAAACGCCGGTACTTTCGAATTCAGGACAAAATATGGCGGCGCGGTCTTCAATAACCCCCTGGCATTCAACGAACAGTACGTCAGGAAATGCCGGGAAAAAGGGTTCGGGATAGAGATCGAGGTTTACGACGCAAGTCACGTCTCCAACATGGTAGAGCTCTATGATATGGGAGTTCTCGCCAGGCCGCTCCATTTCAGTATCGTTCTGGGAATCATGGGCGGGGCCCCCGCCACCCCGGCAAATCTCTTCCACATGCTGGGCCAGCTGCCGGAAGGTTCGACCTGGCAGGTAGTGACCATCGGGAAATACCACCTCAGGAGCACGATTATCGCCATGTCGATGGGAGGAAACATCAGGACCGGCCTCGAAGATACCCTTCACTACCGAAAGGGAGAGCCCGCCAAGGGCAACGCGCAACTGGTCGAACGGATGGCGCGGATAGCAAGAGATATCGGCAGGGAGCCGGCTACGGTCGAGGAGGCGCGCGTGATCCTCGGACTTTCGGGAGCTTCCGCTTAACGATCCGACAGGACGAATGGTATGATGCAGAAGAAGGCCCGATTCAAGGGCAGGGTCGTATGGATTACCGGGGCGTCTTCCGGGATTGGGGAGGCGCTTGCCCGCCGGTTTAACGAGGAGGGCGCTCGCCTTATCCTCTCCTCAAACGAGCCGGGCGAGCTCAAGCGGGTGAAGGCGCGTCTTACCAACGGCAAGGCGGAAACCATGCTCTTGACCCTTGACCTCAATAAACCCATGACCATCAAGCCCAAGGCACAAAAGGCGCTGGACCGGTTCGGCCATATCGACCTCCTCATCAACAACGGAGGGATCAGCCAGCGCTCACTCGTAAAGGATACGTCGCTTTCGGTTGACATAAAAATCATCAACACCGATTTCCTGGGCCACGTTGCCCTGACCAAGGCGGTGTTGCCTTCGATGCTTAGACGGCGCCAGGGCCATATAGTGGTGACGAGCAGCATCATGGGAAAGATCTATACCCCGCTGAGGTCGACGTATGCTGCGGCAAAACAGGCGCTGCACGGTTTTTTCGATTCGCTGAGGGCGGAGGTAAGCCGGGATAATATCCGTGTTACGATTGTCTGTCCCACGGGGGTTAAGACGGGCATATCGCTTAACGCGGTTACCGGTGACGGCACCAAGTACGGCAAGATGGATGAGCTGATGGTCAAAGGGCTTACCGCCGAAGAGTGCGCCGATCGCATCGTCAGGGCCATTGTCGCCGAAAAAGAAGAGGTCATCATCGGCAGGGGCCTCATCAAGTACTCCGCCCATGTCCGCCGTTTTTTTCCGCGCATCTATTCACTGCTTATCAGACGAATGAAGGTAACCTGATGCCGGGCAAAAGCGGCCCGGTTTCCGGTATCTCGGGCGGGGATGAGTATCGTGCGTCCCACACTAACCGATACACTGTAATCGTATGGACGAAAAGCTGATTGTCTTGATGGGGATTGTGCTGCTCTCGTTCACGTCGCAGGCCCTATCGGGATTCGGAAGCATTATCATCGCGGTAACGCTCGGGTCACATCTCTACCCCATCAAGGAGCTCCTGCCGGTTCTTGTTCCGCTGGACGTTTTGGTTAACGGCTACCTCGTGGCGCGGCACCGCTCCACGGTAGACACCGGGTTTCTTGCGAGGAAGATACTTCTTCCGGTGGGCGCAGGTTTTGCCGTGGGGGTTATCATGTTCAGCCTGCTTGACAGCTCTATCCTGAAGGGAGTATTCGGCGCCTTCGTTGTCGCCATATCCGTGCGCGAGCTGCTGCTGGCAGTGCGGACGGCGGAGCCACGAACGATATCTCCGGTGGGGCGGGCCGGATATCTGGCTCTGGGAGGGCTCATCCAGGGTGTTTTTGCCTCGGGTGGGCCTCCGGTGGTATACGCCGTCGGCCGGTCTCTCCATGATAAGACAGTATTCCGGAGCACGCTGGCGGCGCTCTGGTTTTCCGTGAATTCGATCCTGCTGGCGACCTACGCGATGACGCACCGGCTGACGCCGGAGACCCTGAAAGATTCCGCGATTCTGCTGCCGATAGTGGTGCTGGGTATCGTGATCGGGGAGGTGCTGCACCGGTATATAAACGAGAAGCATTTCAGGATCGTGATATTCTGTATCCTGATCGTCGCGGGGCTGTCGATACTGGTGCCAATACTACTGCAGGTAGTCGGCGGACTGTAGAGGAAGTCGGCGAAGCCTCGCGAGGCGTCCGGCCGGCCTCTATATGTGCCGAGTATGCTAAGACCTTACGCGCGTCGTCGTCTCTACTTTCTCTCTTCAATCATGGCTCCCTCCGGGGCAAACCTCCGTATAGCCTCGATGCTCTTCTTAATAGAGGTTCCCATGTAACGGCGGTCAAGCCATAGGGCGTAGTTCGCGTAGTAAATACCCGCGGAGGTGGCCAGGCCCGCCGGGATTTCGGGCGACTGTTTAAACCGCACCTCCAACCCCACGGCTGCGTCCGGACTGGCCGAGAGCATCCGGTAGCCGATGCCGTATACGGCCTTCTCGAAATATTTCCATTCAAAGAGCCGCTGCTCGTAACCCATGCCCGTTCCGAAGGAAATACCCTCTGCGGAGACCCGCATCATCACGGGAGGACACAGGAGATAGAGTCCCTCCTTCCAGACGACGAGTCCGCCGACCACCACGAAGAAGAGCTTGAAGAAAAAGTAGAGGATCTCCCGGCCCGGGTGGGGCGGATAATTGAGAATCGCCTTGAAAACCAGCGCGTCCAGCCCGACGATTAGAAAGGCAAGGCCGATAATGAAAAAGAAGAAGAGGCTCAACCGGAATACCTTGACCTCGAAGACACCTTGACTGCTCATAATCGGAAACCTACCATACTGTAAAAGGAACGGCGGTACTATAGCACACGCCGGTACAACAGAAAAGGAAATCCGTTACGGGGGAAGGGGGCGCGAAATCCAATAACGCCCGATTTGGGCGGTTGAAATCCAAAAGGATATCTGGTATAGTGCAAAACAAATCGGAGGGATCAACACTTACTGCAATCACACGTAACTATACCAGAGGAGGGTTTACTATGTCGGATGAGAGAGTGGCACGGGTTACCGAGGTTATCTGCGGCTCGTCTGTCAGCTTCGATGACGCAATTAAAAAGGGAATAAAGCGGGCGTCCCAGACGTTGAGACACATCGTTGGGGTGAAGGTAAAGGAATTCCGTGTTCACGTCGAAAACAACGAGATTGAGGAATACCGGGTCAATATGGATATCGTCTTTTTACTCGACGAGTAGATTCGCACCGGGTCGGGGTCACGTGGTCTCACAACCGTTGATCCGGTCGGCGCATGACCCGAGAGACACTTAACCTGCCGGGGGCCGTCTCAGGCCCCCTAAATGCCGGGATCTCCTTTCAATACGCCTACGAGCCGCTCGGGATAGTTGGATAATATCCCGGTAACACCAAGGGCGGCCATCCGCTTCATCTGTTCTTCGCTGTCAACGGTCCAGACGTTTACGAAGAGCCCGGCCGAGAGGGCAGCCGATACAAGGGGCTCATGGACTGAGCTGTATTCAGGGTGAAGGCCGTCCGCGCCGGCCAGGCGGGCGGGCGTAATCGGATCTATGAACGCGCCGGAAAAGAGTATTCCGCAGAGTATGTCCGGCGCGATATCCTTTACGTGACGGATCGTCGCATGGTCGAAGGAAGAGACGATTACCCGGTCGGCGGCGGAAAGATCGTTGAGAATGGCGACGACCTTTTCTTCAATCCCCTCGTATATACGGGGGCCGTTCTTGATCTCGATATTCAGGGCGACGTCGCGCCCTTTGACAAGGTCGAGAAGCTCCTCCAGTGTCATGATCGTCTCGCCGGAAAACCCCGGCCCCATCCACGATCCGAAATCGAGCCGCCTCAAGTCGGCAAGCGTGTAAGAGCTGACTTCGCCTTTTCCGTTGCTGGTGAAGTCAAGGACCTGGTCATGGATGACGACTATGCGGCCGTCCCCGGTCATGTTCAGGTCGGTCTCTATCATATCGATGTCATAGTCAAGTGCCGACAGAAACGACGACCGGGTATTCTGCGGCCGCTTCATCGGGTCTCCCCGATGGGCGACGGCGAGGGGCCGACGCTTCAAGAGTTCTCGTATCATGGTTATAGCCCCGCTACAGGTACGAGTGGAGTCCCGATAGGATAAAGTTCACCCCCAGGAAGGTAAAGACGACACAGAGAAAGCCGATGATAGACAAGACCGCGCTCCTGGTTCCCCTCCATCCACGGATAAAACGGGCATGAATGAACAGGGCGTAAATGATCCAGGTGATCAGCGACCACGTCTCTTTCGGGTCCCATGACCAGTAAGACCCCCAGGCGAAGTGTGCCCAGAAGGCGCCGGTTATAATCCCGATGGTCAGAAGCGGCATGCCGGCCAGTATACCCCGGTAGGTCAACTCGTCAAGGGTGTCCCGGTCGGGGAGTATCCCCCCGGCTCGTTTACGTTTGAAAAGATAGAGGATTGCCGCGACAAACGAGAAGGCAAAAGCGGAATAGGACAGGAAGCAGGTCATTACGTGGACCGTGAGCCAGTTGCTCTGCAGGGCAGGAACCAGCGGCCTGATTGAGCGGTCTACGTCGGGAGACAGCGAGGCATAGGCCAAGGCGAGCAGTGAAAAGGGGGTCATGAAAGCGCCCAGGAACCTATACCCGAAGGCAAATCTGAGCACAAGATAGATAAAGGCGATGACCAGAGAAAAAAAGATAAGGGACTCGTAGAAATTTGTCAGCGGGATGTGTCCGAAGCCGACCTGATAGCTTTCAATCCATCGTATTACGACGGCAGTAAGGTGCGCGGCAAACGAGATAACGACGATGATATCGCCGAGCGTTGCGGCGGTGTCACGTTTTAGCATCCACGAGAGAATAAAACAGATAAAGGCCGCCCCATAGGCGAACGTGACCCAGCTCAGAATGACCGGACTCAACATAGACCCTTCCTTATTTTGTCAATAAATCGCTTGAATGCCGCGTCGAAACCGACCTTGAGCCGCCCTGGTGCTCCCTCGATTATGACCGTGGCTGTCTTCTTGCCCGAAGAAATTCTCGCGCGGTAGCTTCCCATCGAGGTGACAACGGGAAAAAGAAACCCGATACAGATGAGTACGAAGCCGGAAAAGACCAACGGGAGTCCCGGCTCCTTGACGGCGGTAATGCCGGAGTAGGGAACTTCGTGGTAGTTCCTGAGGACAAAGACGAAATCACCGCCCCGCTCGCGATCGAATTCGGGGTAATTGACAAACGCCCAGAGGTCGCATTGCTGTTTCAAGTCGGTAACCAGAAGCTGAACCGCGGGGCCGAGATCCATGAACTCGGGGGAGTTCTGGACGATGGTGAACGTCAAATCGCGTCCGGGCACCGTGACGGGGACGGACCAGTAGGCATTTGTCGTGTAGATCGACCGACCCTGCCGATCCAGTATCTCGATTACGGCATAGTCCATCTCGTTACCGAAGCTGGTCTGGTAAAACCGGACGCCCTTGTATCGCGCGGGATGGTTAACGGTCAGCGAGGTGCTGGCCCGATCTTTTCCGTCGGTAATGGTGATATCGCTCCGGTATTCGCGGGGAGTACCGTCGTCGTAGCGCTCGAACGTAAAGCGGTCAAGCCCTAAGGAAAAATCGAGCATTATCAGGTGCTTGCGGTCTATGACCACCTCGCGGGACGTACCGCCCTCAATAACGATCATATCTCCCGAGAAACCGAAAAGCGATGAAAGCAGGCCGCCGAGGATGATCATCAGGATGCTGATATGAACGATGACGGCCCCCAGTGAAAAGACCGGGTGCGGCGACGAAACGACCGTCGTTTCGGCTGGACGGCTTATCACCACAGTCCGGCACAGGGGGCGTCTCAGGTGCTTCACGACGCCGTCGACCGTTTCCTTGGTCGATCGGCCCGAGACCAGCCGGTCTGAAAATGGATAGGACGGCTCTCTCCTCTCCCCTTTAAAAAGGGCCGCAATCCTGTTGGGGGCAAACGAAAGAGTGCACAGGGTGATATTGACGACCAACAGCATCAGCAGGGCGTTGAAGTAGCTGCTGTGATAGATATCGGTCACCGAAAAGAGCGCCATAATCCTATAGGCCGTATGTCCGAACCGCATAACATATTCTTCGGGAAGATCGTTCTGCCCCACGAGAGTGCCGAGCGCGGCAAGCACGGCGATCGCTATCAGGATAACGACGGTCAGCCGAACAGAGGAAAGGTAGTCTTTTATATCTTTGCCTATCTTTTTCATTGAACACCGCTTGTGGTATGGCAGGAGTCACAGGCCAGGGAGAGGCGTTTGTTTCCGTGTTCTATCTCGGCCTTGTGGCAGCCGATGCAGAGCTTATGAAAGGCCACGGCGTCGGTGGGGGCGGCGGAGTCATCCAGGGGTAGATGGCATATAGAGCACTTCTCGGGGATCTGATCCCGGGCCGTCGTATGGTGGCAGTCCGAACAGGACGCCTTGAAGTCCCCGGTGCTCCCGTGATCCTTGTGAACAAAGGTTACGGGGCCCGCCGTGCGATTATACGCGGACAGCTCGACCGAATCAGGTCCGCGGGAAGTCTCAGCAGCGACGGAAAAGAGCGTACCTGCGGCCGCCATCAGAAAGAGGGCAGAAACGATAATCGCGGTAATGCCGCCGATCGGGTGTCGCGTCTTTCGGTGATCCATGTCTGAGTTGATACTCACTATTTCGCGATTTCCTGATCGGCGCGTTTCACGTCATCGGCCATTTCAATCCTCAGGGCCTCCAGACGCCCACAGAGCGTTTCGTCGGAGAGTGCGAGGATCTGGGCAGCCAAGAGCGCCGCGTTTGTTGCCCCGGCCTGGCCGATGCCGACAGTAGCCACCGGTATTCCGGGAGGCATCTGGACGGTGGAAAGCAGGGCGTCGATTCCCAGGAGGCTGGACGAAGCAATGGGTACGCCAATGACCGGAAGCGTTGTATGGGCGGCGATAACGCCGGCCAGGTGCGCCGCGTAGCCGGCGCCGGCTATTATTACGCCTATTCCCTGATCACGTGCCGATACAGCCAGATCGCGGACGACCTCGGGCGTCCGATGCGCCGACGCGATACGAAGCACCGCCTCGATACCGAGGGACTCAAGGCGTTCGCGAGCCGGTTTCATTACCTCGATATCGGATTTACTCCCCATGACGATAAGGACTTTATGTCTGGCCATACCTGAGCCCCTTTGCACCGATGTCTCTTCGATAATAGGCGCCTTCCCATTTTATCCGATCGACGGCGGTATACGCACGGTCGATGGCCGCCGAAAGATCCGCGCCGACGGCGGTTACGCCGAGGACACGCCCGCCGGATGTAACGAGCCTGTCGGCCTCCAGCCTCGTTCCCCCGTGAAAGACCACCACGCCGGAGAGCTTCTCAGCATCCTTTATCCCGGCGATCACTTTTCCCTTTTCATAGCCGCCCGGGTATCCCCCGGAAGCCATCACCACGCAGACGGCGGGGCGCTCATCCCACTGGAGATCGACCTCGGAAAGCTTTCCTTCAACTGCTTTGATCATTACCTCGGAGAGGCTTCCCTTCATCCGCATAAGGAGCGGCTGGGCCTCGGGGTCGCCGAACCGTGCATTGAATTCCAGCACCCTGGGTACACCGTCCTTTATCATGAGTCCGGCGTAGAGTATTCCGACATAGGGATGCCCCTCCTGCTCCATGGCCTTTACGGTGGGGATCATGATCTCGTCCATAACGCGGGTCGAGAGGGCCGGCGTAACGACCGGCGCGGGCGAGTAGGCGCCCATCCCGCCCGTATTGGGCCCGGTATCGCCGTCGTATATCGCCTTGTGATCCTGGGAGGTTGCGAGCGGGACGACAAAGTCGCCGTCCGAAAAGGCCAGGAACGACGCCTCCTCTCCGGTCAGGAATTCTTCGACAACGACCTTATCCCCGGCGTCCCCAAACTCCCGCTTTACCATGATTTGATCGACGGCCGAAAGTGCCTCCGGGACGGTCCGGGCAAGGATAACACCCTTCCCGGCGGCCAGACCGTCGGCCTTGACTACCAGGGGCGCTCCCGTATTTTCTATGTAGTCGGCGGCCTTCTTTCGGTCGGTGAATTCGGCGAAACCGGCGGTCGGGATACCGTATTTCTTCATGAGGTTTTTCGAGAAGGACTTGGACCCCTCGATCTGGGCTGCGCCGCTCGTTGGTCCGAAGATCGTAAGTCCTCTCTTAATGAAGCGGTCGACAATGCCGAGGACGAGCGGCGCCTCGGGGCCGACGATAGTCAGGTCGATACGCTCGCTTGCGGCAAACTCACAGAGCGCGCCGACGTCCTCGGACGAGATTGGGACGTTCGTCGCGACGGCGGCCGTCCCCCCGTTGCCGGGGGCGCAGTAGACGCGCACACCCTCCTCGTGGGCCAGCTTCCATGCGAGTGCATGCTCCCTGCCGCCGCCGCCGACGATGAGTATCTTCATGAAGGCCTCATTTCGATGTGATGAGACGGTTTCCTATCGCCTGGATATTATATAGTAACGCCACCGCCGTTTTGGCCGTTTCCAAACGCTTCAGGGAAATGGAACGCGCAGCGGGCGCACGCCTTAGTGCCTGAAATGGCGCCTCCCGGTAAAGACCATGGCGATGTCATGCGAATCGGCCGCCTTAATCGCCTCGTCGTCCTTAATGCTTCCCCCCGGCTGGGCAATCGCAGTGATGCCGGCCTGGGCCGCCGCTTCGATCCCGTCCGGCTGCGGGAAGAAGGCGTCCGACCCGAGGACGCACCCCTCGGTGGGAAACTGCGCCTTCATCCGGGCGATGACAACCGAATCGACGCGGCTCATCTGGCCGGCCCCAACGCCGATGAGCATAGTGCCCTTGGCGAGCACGATCGCGTTGGATTTAACGTGCTTTGTCACCTTCCAGGCGAATTCGAGTGAACGCATCTCCTCGGGAGTGGGCTGGCGTTTGGTCACGACCTTGGCGTCCTTAAGGGACATGTTCACGCTGTCCCAGTCCTGAACGAGGAGTCCGCCGTGGACCCGCCGGAGGTTGAAGGTATCCTGGTCTGCGAGCCGGTCTGCGGAGACCACGATAAGTCTCAGGTTCTTCTTGGCCGCAAGAATGTCCAAGGCCCCCGGAGTAAAACCTGGCGCGGCAATTACTTCAAGGAAGGTCTCACCCAGTGCGTCGGCCGTATCCTGGTCGACCTCCCGATTGAGCGCTACAATGCCGCCGAAGGCCGATACCGGATCGGTTTGGCGAGCCATCTTGTACGTCTCGGCCAACGTCTTACCGCCGACGGCCACACCGCAGGGGTTGGCATGCTTGATAATCACGACGGCGGGCTCATCGAACTCCCGAACGACGTCAAGGGAGGCGTCGGTATCCATTATATTGTTGTACGAAAGCTCCTTACCCTGAAGCACCCGGGCCCACGGAAGGGTGTCGGGAACGGGGACTGTGTCCCGATAGAACGCCGCACGCTGGTGGGGGTTTTCGCCATAGCGAAGGCCGTAGACACGCTTGAACTGGAGCGTGAGGCTTTCCGGGAATCTCGTTCGTTCGTCGTTTTCGTCGAGGGAGGTAAGAAAGTTGGAGATGGCTCCGTCGTAGGCCGCCGTTCTCACAAAGACCTTCTTGGCCAATGTGAAATTCGTCTCGCTTGAGATACTTCCCCCGGTCTTTTCCATCTCCTTGATGACGGTATGATAGTCTTCCGGATCGGTGACGACCGTTACGTATTTATGGTTCTTTGCGGCCGCACGGATCATCGTGGGTCCCCCGATGTCGATATTCTCGATAGCGTCGGCCAGCGTCACGTCGGCCCGCGCCACCGTCTGCTCAAATGGATAGAGATTGACCACGACCATATCGATGGGTATCATGCCGTGTTCGGTCATCTTCTTTACGTGTTCCTGGTTATCCCTGACGGCAAGCAATCCGCCGTGAACCTTGGGATGCAGGGTCTTCAGTCTGCCGTCCATCATCTCGGGAAATCCCGTATACTCGGATATATCCATGACCGTGAGGCCGCCATCGGCGAGGAGCTTCTTCGTGCCGCCCGTGGAAATAAACGAAACGCCCATCAGGGCGAGCTTTTTTGCAAAATCGAGGACTCCGGACTTGTCCGATACGCTGATGAGCGCCGTTTTAATTTTTCCCATGAGAACCTCCGTTTACGTTTCCGGGGAGCGCCGGGACCGTTAAAAAACAAGATAATACCAGACGCGGCAGCAAAGCCGATATCACGCCCCTGGTTTATAACAATTTCCTGAAAGAAAATCAATACTATTTCAGGGTCTGGGTTCCTTGGCCAGGCGCGTCATCATACGAATGATGATTATTCCTAACACCAGGATCATCAGTCCGATCGCGCCCCACAGGATCCACGGATATCGCTCGGACATCGGGAGGTCGGAGCCGGGAATATAGTCGTGGTTTTCGACTATCGTCCCGAGAGAGACCGGTATGAAGGAATCCCTGTCGATATAGGGGAAGACCTGGGCAATGTCATACGAGGGGCTCTCGATGCGCGGATTGCCCACGTAGAGCGTATAGGCGTTACCCGTGCCCGGATCAGCCGAAAAGGTGACCTTGCGGGGGACACCGGAAACGGTCGCCCCGGAAATAGCCAGGGGGGTATTGTTCTCGTTTTCTATGATGATCTTGAGATACCGGGCCTGGGTCTCGGGGTATCCGATGGTCGTATTTGAGCGCGAAAACCTCTGTGTCTGGATGGAATAGATGGAGGTCCTGTATATCTCCCTATACTCCCCGGGTTTGTCGACATTTGAAGCAAGGAGGATCACGTCCCGCTTGAAGTTCGTATCGGAAAGCAAGAGCGTAACCGTCGACGTGGGGACGTTCTTGCTCGAAAGGTCAAGGGTGAGCTCGGTGACGGGCATGCCGGTCTTCTTCTCAACGGTCGTCATGGTGCTCGGAAGTATCTCGGACTCCCCCTTGATATCTTCGAGGAAAAAGATTTCTCCCCCGACTTCAAGAAGGGGCTCTTCTCCGTCGTCCCAAATGGTGACCTTCAGGTATCGATAGTCGGTCGTGGGATATGAGATAGCGAGGTTCTTGATATTATGGTTGCTCGTTAGATCGAAGATATAGTCGTTATCTTTCAGAAGGGCGAATTTCCTGTTATCGGGCGAGCCTTCGACGGTAATCTTCCTGACAAAATTGGTGCTCGAAGTGGTGACCGTGATGTTGTTGGTAGTCATGCCCGTATCACCCACGTCCAGGGTGAAGGTCGTATAGCTACGGGGAATATAGGAGGTGTTGAGGATTAATGTCTCAATCTTCTTGCGTTCACTGGTTCGGGAGTTACTCCATATGACGTAGGGCACTTCAGCTGCGCCGCCGTCCGAGATTCGCAGGTCCGACAGGTTTGGGTTGGCCCTGTCGTAGATAGCCGATGGGATAGTAAAGAAGACATATCCCGACCCGGTTACCTCAATGGGGGCGAGATATCGATACAGGGAGGGATCGAACGACGGACCCGCACCGGAACAGAAGAGGGCCGCGGCCAGAATGAACAGAAAGGTTTTACGAACCGTCATGTTTTACCTCCTTTTGATCTCCGATCACGGCAACCATAATCTGATCCTTGAATCGGGTATAGAGGAACGATACCAAGAGCAGGATGACGCCAAGCCCGATAAAGGAGATAATCCGGTAGATGTTTTCGAGAGCCGATAGGTCGAATATAAATACCTTAATGATGGTGACGAAGAACAGCACGATGGCACAGATCCGCGAGGGGGCGTGCTTTTTGACAAAACCGAAGATAATAAGCGCCACTGAATAGATTGCCCAGATGCCGGACAGAGAAAGTCGTTGCGCGTACAGGTATCGGTTATAGAGATCCGTATATTGGGAGTAGTCGTAGCTGCCGATCATACCCTGTTGAAGCGTGTTCATCGGCACTTCAAAGAAGTCGTATGCCTCCACCGATAGGATGATCAGGAGTACGAGGTGGCCGGCGATAAACATGATCAGGGAGGCGGGGCGTGCATAACCGGCCTCAGGACTGCGTGAAAACAGATAGGATGAGAACAGCGCCGCGGCCGCTACAACGAGCGCCGTGAGGAAGCGATCGTTGAAAAAGGATCGGAACCCGGGATCATATATATCAATGGAAAGATCGAAAAAGAGGAGCTTGCCGATTGACATGACCAGGAGCGCCGCTCCGGCAATAAGAATGGAACCGCTCTCGGTCTTTATCCCGATCCAAACCAGCGCGCTGGCCAGTACCGCCCAACCGATTGTAATCCAGTTCTTTTCGAGCTGAATGGGAACCATAATCACCAGAAATCCGAGGGCTACCGCCAGGAACGTAAGGACGAGCCTCTTTTCGGCGGCTACCCGTTTATAGCTGATGAAGGCAAGGCCCAGATATACAGCGGCCATCGCACCGGAGAATAAGCCCATCAGGTCGGGGTATCGATCCCTAAGGTTTCCGTAGCTCGCCCCGAAGAAGGCCGATGCCACAACAAAGACGAAGACGAGATCAAGAACGGACGTCTTCTCCTTATGGATGATATTGTAGAATATCGACAGGGACGCAAAGATGACAAAAAACAGGACAAGAAATAGCTGGGTCGTTCCGTAGGCGATGGGCTGGATTGCGTAAAACCTGTCCGCCCATCCGGCGAATATGGCGACGGTGGCGACGAACGCGAAGATATTAAGCCACTTCCAGTTTCTGAAGAAGGCAACGGTCAGAACGCCGAGGTCGAGGATCGTGATATAGGTGAGGAGGGGCACCTGCTGATTCTCTCCGGTCGACAGGAGGATCGGGTTCAGGTAGCCGCCGATAAAACCCATGAAAGCAATAGAAGAGGTGTTGTGTCTGACCGAAAGCAGAACGGCAAAGATCGTCACGACAACAAAGAGGATTCGCCCGATGTTCATCGGTATGATCTGGTAGTAGCTGGCCGCACCGAAGAGGGCGAGAAAGAGGATGGCAATGCCTCCGCCCACTAACCCTTGAGAATAATACTTATATTTATTCTTCCAGAACTCGCCCCAGCCGATGAAGACCAGGCCCACCAGCATCCCGAGGACGACCCTTCCGGTCGGCCCGATCCATTCGTTTTCAAAGGCGTATTTGATGAAAAAACCCATGCCGATAATAACGGCTACGATTCCGATATAATTAAGCCACTTACCGCCGATCTTTGCCTCTATCTCTTTGGCGCTGCGGACGGGTTTTGCGGCCGCGGGCTCCCGAGGCGGGAGAGGCGCGGCTTTTTCTTCGGACGGCGCGACGGGCCCGGCCTTGCCTTCGAGCGTACTCAAACGCCCCTGGATGGTAGACACCTCACGACGGAGATCTCCCATTTGCTGAAGCATTAGGTCGATCTTCTTGTCACGATCATGTTCGTTCATGTCGATGGGTCCTCAAATAAAAGGCTTGAAATAAAGGCCTCATTAAATCTCTTGTCAGCCGACAGCTCGATATAGCGGATGCGGTCGGAGAGGTCCTCGATACCTTCTTTTGTCCGGGAGGACCGAACGGCCTCGATCGCCCCGGAAAGGGCGGCGTCCCCGACGAATACGATCTTCTTTTCGAGCGAGGCCGGAAGCATCCCCACCCCAACGATGCTTTCCGGTTTCAGATAATTGCCGAAGGCCCCGGCCACGAGAATGCGGTCGATATCTTCCCACACGATACCCATCTCGGCGAGAAGCACGCTGATGCCGGCGTGCATCGCACCTTTTGCCAGCTGGATCTCCCGGATATCCTTCTGGGTAATCCCGATTGACCGCGACCGATCGGAAAAGAGAATAAATCGCCGCGTGCCGTTCTCCGGAACGAGCCTCTCCCTCAGGCCGGTCGGTGCGCTATCCACCGCGATCCTTCCCGAGGAGTTTATCAGTCCGTTGCGTCTCATCTCGGAGACGGCGTCAAACAGACCGGAGCCGCAAATCCCGCGGGGCGGGGCGTTTCCCTTGACGGCGAGCGTAACCTCGTCCCCCACGATAGTGACGGCTTCGATAGCGCCCGTGTCGGCCCGCATCCCGTCGGTTATATGGGAGCCCTCGAAGGCCGGGCCGGCGGCGGTCGAGCAGGTCAGAAGACGCTCTTTGTTTCCGAGAACGATCTCGCCGTTGGTGCCGATATCCAGCCCGAGAATCATCTCATCGGATTCGTGTATACGGGAAGACCAGATAAAGGCCATCGTATCACCACCCACGTACCCGGAGAGGATCGGGAAGACCCACACGACGGCTTTCGAATCGACCTCTAGTCCAAGGTCGGATGCCGTAGACCTTTGGGCCTTTCGGAAACCGGGGATGAAGGGGGCATAAGCGATAGGGGTGGGATCTTTTCCGAGAAAGAGGTGTTCCATCGTCGGGTTTCCGGCTATCGCCAATTCGCGGATTTGGGATAATGACAGGCCGAGTCTCCGGGAAAGCTTCTCCATGATCTCGACTATCGCCCGGACGGCCAGTGACTGTTGAACGTAAAGGGTATCGTGATCCTTAATAACGGCGTTGATACGCGAAATCACGTCTGCGCCGAATGCGGCCTGAGGATTGAGCGCAGAGGCGTGGGCGAGGACCTCGCCGGTCGGCAGCGCGATAAGCGCGGCCGCGATACTGGTCGTTCCCAAATCCACCGCGAGGGCGAGATCCTCAGCGGACGCCGGCCGGTCTGATAGGACCGTTACCTCTTCCCAGGAGGCGCCGGTCCCCGCTACACGGGCCGACACCGGGATGTCCACCGTCATATCGCCCGTTACCGTGAGCCGGCAGGCCAGACGATCCCCCCTCTCGATATCAGGGCCCGGTATGTGACGGAGGTCCTCGGGGGTGGGCGGCGCAACGCCGTTGACGACGGTAACCCTGCACCTGCCGCAGCGCCCTTCTCCGCCGCAGGGCAGGTTGATGAGGATATTACTTCCTCTCAAGACGTCCGCAAGGGACGTCCCGGCCCGGGCGCTGCGGGATGTTCCTTCGGGCGTAATCGTGACGGTATAGTTCTGCATTGCGGCGTTCAGTGTCGAAAGTAAAACGGGACGTCAAGACGCACGGCGCCGTCCTTGACCTCGCGAATCATGAGGTGGTGGAAGATCGCGAGCCTCTTTGAACCGTCCGCGCCTGTTTCGTATCGAAATATTTCAAAGAGGGGGAGTAAGTTTCGTTTAAAGCCGTCGTCATACAGGGGAAGGGGATACAGAACGACGGTCGAATCCTCGCCCGTCTTCAGTTTCCTTCGATCGTACACCGGAAAGAGGTAAACCCAGAGGTCATCGGTTCCGTCGGGATAGGTTGTCCTGGCGTATTTATCGAAGAGCATAACGCGATAGGTTTCTTCGGTCTTCTCCGGCGAGGTGAATAGACTACGGGAATATACCGGGTAGAGGATATACATCCGATCATCGATACTGTCCTTTTCGGTCTTCACCCGTTTCTTATAGAAAGGGGCGATCTGGGTAAGGGAGAGGGTATCGGATCGGGCAAACGAGATAAAGGGCCACGGGGCGTCTACCCTTTTGTAGTTGGTGCTCTCGTTACCGGATACGGTAAAGAAAGGCCAGAGATACGAGGTCGAATAGGAATCAGGGGTCCGGCGGTCGACGTAGAAGGGGATTATAATGGTGTCGATCTCAGGGGACCGGGTATCCAGGTTCTTTCCACTGAACGTAACCAGAGGGAAAAGTATAAACGTCTTGTAGCTTTCCCCCGCCGTCTCTTCGTGCCCCCAGATCGGAAACACGCGAAGGCCACGGGTTTTATCTCCGAGGGTCGTCCTGAAGACCGGCCAGATGACCGTATGGGAGGTCGTGGAGTCTTCAACGGTTCTCGAATACAGGGGCCAGAGGATAAACAGGATATCGTCCTTGCCGAAGCGCTTCTTTACCGTGCCGTAGAGCGGGAAGACCCCGCCATAGGGAAGGCCGTCCTCGGATCTCCCCCAGTAGAGGGGGAAATGGTCGTGAGCGGTCCTTGTCTTGTTCGGGAATATCTCGGCCGTCTCGTCCTTCATGATCGGAAAGATGCGCAGCTTCTCGTCCACTCCCTGTCTCTTATATTTTATAATCGGGTAAATGACGTCGATTATCGTGGAGTCGGCCGATTCGTCCTTCTTAAACGAAAAAACAGGCCGGATAGAAAATTCGCGGGCATCCTTACCCCGGTGATAATAGACGAAGGGGGTGAGGATGGAAAGGGTCGTGCTGTCGTCCCGGTCATCTTCGTTGTAGTAGACGAGGGGCCAGATATTGACGTGACGCGACCCGGTATGGGCACACGCACAGCAGACCAGGAGGACAAGCGCCGGGAGGATACGTGAAAATCTCTTCATCGCGTTAAAATATCAGTCCGAAGATCGTGGACATAACCGAAATCGGGGTCTGCTCCTCGATCCCTTCGGCGGCCTTTCTAAATTCACGGACAGCGTTTTCGGATTCCGTATAGAGACTGTCGTCTTGAACGAGCCGTCCCAGCGTACCTTCGCCCTTGTTGATCTTATCGGTTACGCCTTTCACGTCGGCGTAGAGGGTATCATCGTTCATGAGCTTGCCGAGAGATCCCTCTCCGCGATTAATTTTGGCAGTAATATCGGAGAGATTAGCGCTCGTATCCGCCATGTTGGAGACGATCTTCTTAAGATCCTCTTTAGTCTCGGGGTCGCCGATGACTTCCTTGATGGAGGCGGAGATATCGGAGAGGTCTTTGATTATGTCGTTGATATCGGCCTCTTCGACGGTGGTAGCAATGGTGTCCCCGTCGGCGAGCAGACCGCTGGCGGATGTGCCCGGATAGATCAGGATATACTTATCCCCCATGGCCCCGTAGGACTTCATCTCCGCCCGTGCGTCCCGATATATGGGGGTGTCCTTGGCAATGGACATCACAACCCTGGCCCGGTCACCGGCCAGCACAACATCTTCCACATCCCCGATCTTCACGCCGGCAATGCGCACCGATCCCATGACGTTAAGGCCCGAGACGTCGGAAAAATCGGCGTTGAGGGTATAGCCGCCGCCGGATGTTATCCGGTACTGGCCGATGAAAAGAGTAGTCAGGCCGATAATGGCGATTCCCAGAAGGACAAAGAGCCCCACCTTGATCGCTAACGATGTATCTTTCATGATCTAACTCCCATTCTATCCGTGTGATATTTCGTTGAGGCTCCCGGAGACGTATCCGGAGATCAATGGGTCTTTTGACGTCTCAAACTGCTTGGGAGTCCCCTCGGCATAGATCTTCCCTTTATAGAGCATGGCGATCTTATCGGCCACCGCCAGAGTAAAGCGTATATTGTGGCTGATTATGATGTAGGTGATCTTCTCGATGCTGTGGGTCTTCAGTATAAGCTCGGTGATGGAGTTTTCCGTTATCGGGTCAAGCCCCGACGTCGGTTCATCAAACAGGACGATCTTCGGGATTGGTAACCAGCGCCCGTGCAAGCCCTACCCGCTTTTTCATGCCGCCCGAGAGCTCGGAGGGCATTTTGTCTTCCATTCCGGTTAACTCCACTTCCTTGATCCGTTTGGTGACCCGGGTCACTGACCTCGCTCTTTGGGAGCCGTTCCCGCTCCACGAGGGGAAAGGCAATGTTTTCCCAGACCGATAGAGAATCAAAGAGGGCCCCTTCCTGGAACAGCATCCCGAAATGAACTCTGACGCGATTGAGTTCCTTTTCGGCCATTGAGGTAATCTCGTCACCGTTGACGAATATCTTGCCGTCGTCCGGTTTTACCAGCCCGATAATATGCTTCAGAAGCACCGATTTTCCCGCGCCGCTCCTCCCGAGGATCACGGTGATCTCACCGTCCTGTATCGTTAGGTTCAGACCCTTGAGCACTTCTTCGCTGCCAAAAGATTTATTGAGACCGGCGATCTTTATCATGGAACGATACAGCCTTTTATTTGAACATTATCGCAGATAAAATATAGTCGGAGACAATGACCGTGACACTGGCGACCACGACCGCGCGGGTCGTTGCCTTCCCGATACCTTCGGCGCCGCCTGTCGCGTAGTAGCCGTAGTAACACCCGATGAGCGTCAGGAAGAAGCCGAAAAAGACCGACTTGATCAGCCCGCTCGTATAGTCCTTAATCTCCAGGAGGTCATGGACATGATAGAGAAAGTCGCCCCCGCTGATGTTGAGAACGGTAACGCCGATGAAGTATGAGGCCAGAAAGCCCGCCAGCGAGAAGATCGAGGCGAGGATGGGCATCATGGTGATACCGGCGATAATCCTCGGGACTATCAGGTATTGAACAGGACTGATCGACATGGACGTCAGGGCGTCGATTTGCTCGGTGATACGCATGGTGCCGAGCTCGGCGGCCATGGCCGATGACACCCGGCCGACGACCATGATGGCGCCGATGACCGGGCCCATCTCGCGGGCCATTCCCACGGCGACGGTTGCCCCTACGAGGCTCTCGGCGTTGAAGTGGCGGAACGTCAGGTATCCGTGGAGCGCCAGGACCATCCCCGTGAACGCGCCCGTTGTGAGTTATGATGGCCAGGGATTTCGTGCCGACGAAATCCATCTGACGCAGTATGTTCGTAATACGGTAGGGAGGCCGTACGGCCCACCGCGCGGCATCGAGAAACAGGAGGGTGATACGCCCGAGGTGGAGGACCTTCTCGGAAATCCAGTCCACAAGCAGGGAAGGCACGCGCATAATTGATATCCCTCCTGAATCAGCAGACAACGGCCTGAAGAGTATATCCCGAGGATGCTGCTATTTCAACTTAAAAAGACCCCATCCCAGTCTGCAGGCGGCGGGCTGGTAAGTGCCTTCGCGGATACGGGATAAGATATAGCTGGGTGGGTATCGTCGCCGGAAGACTCCGCCTGTAGCGACTCGAATATCTTCAAGGCATCCTCCCAGCGCTGCGACCTCACGAGGGAAAGCCCCTGCTCGAACCGTCCGGCAGCCGCCTCCCTGTCGGGAAACTGGCCCTTCTTCCCGATCATTTCGTATATCTTCTCGGGTATGTTTTTGCCCCGCACCCTCACCAGGTCGAGCTCCCGGAACGCAGATATCGTCCTTTACCCGGCGGTATGTATATTCGGTGACCAGACAGGTCGTTTCGTATTGCTTGTTGAGGTTCTCGAGCCGCGAGGCAAGATTAACGGCATCACCCATGACGGTATAATCAAATCGCTTCTTTGAGCCCATGTTGCCGACCGCGGCGTACCCGGTGTTGATGCCTATCCGTATGGACAGGGCGGGCCGTCCCATCGTTTTCCAGCGAAGGATGAGCCGGTCGAGTTCCGCCATCATGTCGATGGCCGTCATGCATGCCTGCAGTCGGGTGATCCGGCTGGGGCAGGGGGGCTCCGTAAACCGCCATGATGGCGTCGCCGATATACTTATCCAGGAGACCCTCGATGTGAGAAGACGACGTCGGTCATAGCGCTCAGGTATTCGTTGAGGATATTGACCAGTTCCTCCGGAGAGAGCTCTTCGGAAAGTGACGTAAAACCCTTGATATCCGAGAAGAGGACCGTAATTTCCTTACGGTCGCCGCCGAGGGTCAGCATCGACGGGTTTTTGAGGATTTCGTCCACTACCAGCTCGGGGACATAATACTGAAATGCCTCCCTGATCTGTTTCCCCACCCGTTCGACCGTTATGTATCTGAATCAGGTTAAGAACGGTGTATCCAATGGCTATTGTCAAGAAGTGGCGGAAGGACGGCAATCCAGACGTTGTTGACAGCGAACATATACTGGGTGAACATAATCCATCCCCCGGTCAACACTATTCCGATGAATTGCCCCTAACCACGCCGAAACGCGGGGAATAACCATGCCCAGCAGAATACCGAACAACAAGACCACCAGGAAATCAAGATACTGCGCCCATGCCGGCATCGAGATAAACCGCCGGTGGAGGATGTTGTCTATTATGGTTGCGTTGACCTCCGTGCCGGGGAAATCGCTTCCCATGGGCGTGACCCTGAGATCGTAGGTGCCCACGGCCGACGTGCCGATGACGGCGATTCTGCCGTTGATCTTCTCCTTGTCGACCCGGCCCTTGAGGATATCGACAAAGGAGTAGTATGGAAACGTTCTTACCGGCCCCGGTAGTTTATCAGCAGCTCACCCTTTGCATTCGTGGGGATTTCAATATCGCCGATGACAACCTTGTATACGCCGTCCTCCGAGATGTAGATGTCTGGCGCGGGGGCCTTCAGATAGGCGCGCGACGAGTTCCAGGGCCAACGACGGGTAGAGCGTATCGCGGCACTTGACGGCCAGCGGCGACCACCGTAATGGTGCCGTCATTGTCGGGAAAGACGTTAAAGTAGCCGAATCCCTCGGCGGCGCGGGAAATGACCGGGATATTTGTTTCCGGGGCGATCATCTCGAAGGGGTGATCCGTTTGGCCTCCTCGGAATCGTACGCGATGAGCCGATACCGGGATGTGGCGATTTCCGTGAGGCTTTTCTCGATATCGGGCTTCGCTCATGTGCTGGATGTCTTTTTGCTTCACATGGAAGAAGTACCCGAGGACTACGCCGGGTCCCTGGGAGAGGGCGTACGCGAGACGGGAGTCGTTGTCCAGCGGTCGCGCGTTTCGTCGTAGAATTCGAGTAATTTCGGATCGGTAAAACCTTCTGTTCTGTCCCTGCTGCTTGATATAGTCTATGGTGCTGATCCCGGAGTAGATGTCGGGCTCGGAGAATACCATGTCGAAACCGACGGCGCGTACCCCCATCTTGTTCAGGTTCTCCACCACGTCAACGAAATAGCTCCGGGGGAACGGCCAACGTCCGACTTCGTCGAGCGTCTTCTCGTCGATAGCAATGATGACGACTTCATCGCCGGGGAGTGTCTTGCCGCGAAGAAGAAAACGGTAGTCGAGGATCTTGTTTTCCATCACGGAAATGAAGCCGAAACCGAACCTGCCGAGGAGTATGACGAGGATGGAGATAAGAATGCCGATGATGATTCCGGTTATTTTTTCATACTGGTTTCCAAATATCAGGATATGGCCGACGAAAGCGACTTCAGGTTTTGAATTTGCCCGAGCGCGATGAGGGTATCGTTTTCGTTGATGATCAGATTGAGGCGGGAGGGTTGAAGACCATCTTTTCGTCGGGCCTCAGAACGGCCACGATGATTACGCCGAACTGGTACGAATCTCCGAATCGACGATTGTCTTGCCGATGATGGAGGACCCGCCGGATACCGTCATCTCTTCGATGGCAAGCTCGAGGTCTTTCTTGCCCACGGTAAAATCGAGGAATTCCGACACGGCGGGCCGCGATATAAGGTTTGCCATACGGCGGCCTCCGATCGAATAGGGGCAGACCACCTGATCCGCCCCGGCCGATAGCAGCCTTTTTTCGCTGGTCCCGTCATGGGCCCGACCCATAACGAAGATATCGGGTTTGAGGGCTTTGGCCGAAATGGTGATATAGACGTTATCGGCGGGCGAGCCAACGGCGGCAACGAGGCCTTTGCCGCGCATGATGCCCGCCGAAATCAGGACCTCGTCTTCAACTGCGTCGCCAACGACGGCCGGATACCCTTTCTTCGAGACCTCGTCGATCTTCTCGGGGAGAACTATCGACGACAACAAATCGGATATCCTGATCAAACAGCTCGTCGGCAATTACCCTTCCAATTCGGCCGTATCCGCAGATAATGTAATGGTCCGTGAGACGCTCGACGCCTTTCTTGGTACGTCTTTTTTCCATAAAATCGCGTATCTCTCCTTCTACAACGTAGCGCGCGAAGGTGGTTATATTGATGGCGACAACGAATATCCCCCCGATAATAAGGACGATGGTGAAGATACGCCCATAATCGCTCAGCGGGTGGATTTCCCCATACCCCACAGCGGTAAGGGTCGTCACGGTCATATAGAAGGAATCAAGAAGGTTCCATCTCTCGATGGTTTCGTATCCAATAGTCCCGGCAAGGATGACGAAGACCAGAAAGAGGAGACCGAGACGAAGCCTCCCCGCGGATATGGGCCGCAGCTCTCCTATAGTTTCACCCCGAATTTCTTAAGGATCTCGGGGGTGAGGGCATTCTTCCTGGTTATCTGGGCAAACATCTTGCCCGAGAGCTTGATGGTTCTCTTTTGTGTCTTAAAGTCCACGTGAACCATACCGAACCGCATCGAATACCCGTTGGCCCACTCGAAGTTGTCCATGCTGGACCAGAAGAGAAACCCCCGGATATCCATGCCGTCGGCGATCGCGTTGCCCACCTCGGCGATGTGGGCGGCCATATATAGCCTGCGGTACGCGTCGTCCTTTTGACTTTCCTGGTACTTTGTGGCCACCCCGTTTTCCGCGACGTAGAGCGGGACCTTATACTTGGACAGTATCGACAACAGGCGGTAAATGCCATGGGGATAGTATTCGCCCTCATCGAAATGGCTTGTCTTTGTCCCGGGAGCCGGCGGTACGGTCTTGCCGAAGAGCGTCGTCGGTGAGAGGAGGGAGAACTTCACGCTGTCGCGTGCATAGTAATTCAGTCCGATGAAGTCGCAGCTGCCCTTGGTGAGTTTCTTATCTTTCGGATCGACCTTGATTTCCCCGGAGGTCTCGCCGGTAAACAGGGCGTCAATGAAGTCCATGTTGAAGCCCTTGTGCTGATTCCCGGCAACCCTGATATCCCACTTGTTGTCCGGGCGGTAAGGGGCGAAGATGCGCATGTGCTTGGCGAAGCCGACCTTGGCCTTCGGGTCGATCTTCTTGATCGCATGATATGCCATAACATGCGCCCTCAGCATGTTGCCGGCCACGCGGAAGCCCTTGATCGGGTTCTTCACGCCGGGGGCGTATTCGCCCGACATATAGGACAGGAACGCGTATACCATCGGCTCGTTGATCGTCATCCAGAACGTGACGTCCTTCTTGAGGGCCGAGACGATGACACGGGTGAACTCGACGAACCGCGTAACGCACTCGGGATTGGCCCAGCCCCCGTCCCTGGCCATCCAGAGGGGGGTTGAAAAATGGTGTAGGGTCACAAAAGGAACCATCTTGAGCCTTTTGAGCTCTTTGACGACTTCCACGTAATGGGCGATTTCAGTCTCCGAGAAATACCCCTTGGCCGGTTCTACGCGGCTCCACTCGATCGAGAGTCGGTGGGCGTTGTGTCCCAAATCCTTGAGGAGCTTGAAGTCCTCCTTGTAGCGATGGTAGTGGTCGCAGGCGTCTCCGGAGATAGTCATATCGATGATCTTGCCGGGAATCTGCTCGAATTCCCACCAGTCGTTGTTGAAATTGCCCCCTTCGACCTGATGCGAGGAAGTCGCAGCCCCCCAGAGAAAACCTTTCGGAAACTTGACCGTCTTCATTAGTACCCCCAGTGCGTTTTTCATTATTGTATCTTTTATGGCAAAATTTTCAAGGAAATAATCGAACGATAAGAACCGATATGGCGGGGCTGAAGCGTACGGGATGGAATACGGCACATCCGATTTGCCGGAGGGCGTCGGTTCCTTTTGGATTGATTATTTATTCGGAATCGGATAGGATACATTTATAGTATTTTCGTGAGTGAGGAATCATAGTGAAGAATTTCGTGAATCTCTTTGTCAAAGACGCAATGCTGAAAGATGTGGTGACCGTGTCTCCGGAGACGAAGGTGCGGGAAGTAGAGGCCCTCTTCGAGAAATACGATTACTATTCGTTTCCCGTTGTCGAGGGCGGTAAAGTCGTCGGAATCGTCACGAAGCTCGATTTCCTCAGGCACTTCATTTTCACCCCCTCTTCGATCGTTCCGCAATACGACCGGCTCCTCGACGACAATATCCGCGGCATCATGAACCCCAAGGTCTTTACGGTGTCGATGGACACACCGCTTACCCGGGTATTGGAATTGATGGTGGAGACGCGCATCAGGAGCTTTCCGGTGGTGGACGCCGATAACCGGCTTCTGGGCGTGATCTCCCGGGAAGACATCATGAAGATGTTGAAGTGACGCAGGTTTAACGGGTAACAAAAAGAATATAATCCGGTCTGTGAGTCAAGCGGGAATGTCCCTCGTAAGGGTATTTTGGAGAGTCGGTATAGGAGAAGCATCGAAAACCGCCGCCGGGAATTAACACGGAAAGGTTACCACCATGAATTTACCGTACTCCCCGCTAAGGACACATAACGCTCCTATTTAGTGATCATCGCAAGGTTTTAGCGAATATCCTGACGATTACCGTAGGGTTGCCGATATCTTCAGGAGTCTCCAATGGCCAACACGGTCTGGTTTGACGTTACCAGGATTCATGGCTGGACTGAGCCCCCGGTCGGGATTATCCGGGTCCAGTTAGAGATTGCTCGACGTCTTCTTTCAGAATTCGGCACCAAAGTTCGTTTCTGCCGTTTTGAGAGGCGGGGGGAAATGTACGTTGAGGCGTCTCCTGTGGAGGTCGATACGTATATTCGGAGGTTAGACGCGAATGCGGAAGGATCAAACCCTTATTCATATAACGGAGTAGGATGGAAAGCAAAGGACTTTATTAAGAAGAAGATTCAGTATCTACCAAAGCGGTTCCAGACCGTGCTCATTCAATTCGTAAGGGGGTTGCGGCGTACTGTAAGGAAGGCTACGCGAATCTTCTTGAGGTCGATTTATCGGCGTCTCGTACATTTTAGTTTGCTGCCGCCCGGCATAGATACGAAAATGAAGCAGGGGGATATTTATGTCAACCTGGACTTGGATCTTGATGCTGACACCTTTGCGCGTATCTACGAGACAAAGAGGAAATTGGGTATTACAGGTAGTCGGAATGTGTTACGATCTTATACCGATAATCACACCCCATTTTATTGCGAGCGACTATTCACAGCTATTTTCCGGTTTCATAAAGAATATGGCCCGATGCGCGGATCTGATCATGTGCATTTCCCGGAACACGCTCCATGATCTGGAAGGATTTCTGTTTTCGGTTAACGGACATAGACCTTCATTGGAAATCATTACTCTGGGTGAGAACCTCAATGTTTCAACGGGCGTCCTCAGTGAAAAGGTTGATGCTACCTGTCAAAAATCCTACATCCTATATGTTTCTACCATCGAAGTACGAAAGAATCATGAAACCCTCTATCGTGCCTATAAGGAGCTGATAGAAGCAGGCGGACGGGATTTGCCCAGACTTGTATTTGTGGGCAGGCAGGGATGGAAGGTTGATTCTCTTCTTTCTGATTTACACATGGACCGCGCAATAAGCGGGTTGATCATTACGCTTGATCAGGTTAATGATTCGGAGCTTTCCTATCTCTATCGTCATTCCCTGTTTACGGTCTATCCGTCCCTGTACGAGGGCTGGGGCCTGCCTGTTGCCGAAAGCCTTGCCCATGGTAAATTCTGTATAGCCTCGTCGGCCTCGTCGCTGCCGGAAGTGGGCGGCGATTTAGTCGAGTATATTGATCCGTGCGATCTACCGGCCTGGGTCGAGCGGCTGGCCTACTACTTCGATAATCCGGAAGCTCTCCGTGACAGGGAGGCGAAGATACGGTCGGAGTATCGGCCGCGCACGTGGTCGGAGACCACGCGGAAAATAGTAGATCGCGCCCTGAGGCTTGAGGGATAGTCAGAACAGTCGTCGTCTCTTTAGTATATATAGTATTCCTTATGTTTCCTGGTTCCTCTCTGTCGAATGAAGTCGGGGCATGGGCGGCTCTTCCACGTAAGGGGGGGCAATGCTTGTGCTGAAATCCGTCCCGTGAACGCGCGTAAGGATATTTCTCCCTATCCACCGTATACCTTCCGCCTAATCTCAGACGGCACTCTTTGCCTTTAGCGACACCTATCCTATCTGAACCGTCCGCATCGAAACCGACCCAAGATCGATACCCGTTATTGGAAAGGTGATTCTATCGTCCTGACGGGTCGCCGCAAGGGCGTAGAGTAACGGCAGGTAGTGTTCGTTGGTCGGGATTGAAAGGTCGGCTTCGCGCCCCAGCTCGTCGTACTCGATCAGACGGTCGTAACGGCGCTCGCCGATCAACCGTGTGACGGTCTCGTCAAACGACACGGCCCAATCGTATGGTGCGGCGTTTGGCGAGTAACGCATAAGGCGCAGGTTGTGGACGAGGTTCCCGCTGCAGACGATGAGCACATTCCGATCGCGTAGTGACGCGAGTACGCGGGCGGCCTCGAAATGTTGGCCGGCCGTTTTTCGGTAGTCAAGGCTCATCTGCACGACGGGGATATCGGCTCCGGGGTACATCCTGCGCAGGACTGACCACGCACCGTGGTCGATTCCCCAGGTATCGTCCGGGGTGATTGTCCCCCCGCAGAGGCGGATGACCTCCTCGGCAAGGGCAGGATTCCCCGGGCATGGATACCGGACGTCGTAGAGCTCCCGTGGAAAACCGTAGAAATCGTGGATAGTCCGGGGAGCGTGCTGAGGGGATAGCCGGGTTCCGTCGGTCTCCCAATGTGCGGAGACGCACAGGATTGCGGCGGGGCGGGCGATCTCCCGCCCGAGCTTCTCCCACCCCCGGGAATAGTCGTTGTCTTCGATCGCGTTCATGGGATTACCGTGTCCCACGAAGAGGACCGGCATGCGTGTGTCCAACGTCATTGTATTCGGTTGTTTGTAAGGCGTTTTATCTCTCCTTTGTGGCATAGGATTTCGTCACCTTGCAGCGGTTACGACGAGCGGAGTGGGAACGGTTATACAGCGGTCCCGAGGAGTTAAAACGGCGTCCGAAAGCGGCCTATCCATTCGCGGGGTGGTCATGCCGCCATCACTCTTTACGCTTTCTCGTTCCTTTTTGTCCGTACATAGCGGTATCAGCCGCGTGGATAAGCGTCGTGAGCGGCTCATCCGGCCTCAGTGAGGCGGTGCCTACGCTGATATCGATGCCGTGAACCCGTGTGAGAACATTTTCCCGTATCCGTTTGGCGACCTTCGCGGCGTCCGCCTTGTTGGAGGAGGGAAGGATTATCGCGAATTCGTCGCCGCCGTATCGGAAGGCCGTATCCATGTCCTGCCTGATGGAGTTTTTGACGATCTCTCCGACCAGCCGCAGCACCTCATCGCCGGCCAGGTGCCCGTAGGTGTCGTTATATACCTTGAATTCGTCCAGGTCGAAGATGATCAGGCACAACGGGTAATCCATCCGTTGCGCTCGTTTTGACTCTTCTGCGATCTTAACAAAGAAGTAGCGCTGATTGAAAAGACCCGTCAGGTTGTCGGTGATCGAGAGGCGGCGAAGCTCTTCTTCCAGCTTCTTTTGTTCCGTGATATCGCGGGCGATACCCCTGAAGCCGATCGGCCTATCCAGCGAGTCGGTTATCAGGGAGACGGAGACCTCAACGAAGCTACTCGTACCGTCGTTTCGTATCAATACCCAGTCAAGGCCCTTTGCGGGTTCCCTTGTCTTAAAGACAGAATAGAAAGTCCTGAATACGCGCCGCGCGGTCCGCTGATCCATGAATTGCCTATACGATATCGAGGTAAGCTCGTCATTTGGGTAGCCGATAGTCCTCGCCAGCGCGTCATTACAGAAGGTCAGGCGGCCGACAAGGTCGACCTCGTAGTATCCCTCTCCTATGTTTTCGATAATCGTCCGGTGCTTCTCCTCCGATTCCCTGAGGGCGTCTTCGGCGCCCTTCCTGTCGGTGATGTCGCGCGCGATGGCCTGGAATCCAACGACAGCCCCTCCCTCTCGGACAAGCTGGACGTTTTGGCCTATCCAGAGGATGCCCCCCGTCTTTGTAACGAGGGGAAGCTCCAGATACGAATCGTGCGTCCCCTTCACGTACTGAAGCCCATAGAACCGCTCGACTTTCTTTAGATACGTGGGGTGGACCAGGTCCCGATAGTCCTTGCCCATGATCTCCTGCTGAGAATAACCGAGGCGCTGAACGGCGATACTGTTAAACATGGTCAGGTGCCCCAGTGCATCGGTTCGATAGATGATATCGTTTGCCTGATCGACGAGCTGGCTGTATCTCTTCACGTTCTCGCTGATAGTCAGGATTCGTTGGGTAACCTGATTTAAGATTTGTGGTGTCGATAGATCATCGGGGATTTGAAGAACCTCCCGATCGACGGACGAAAGGAGAACCGGAATCTCGTTCCAAAGAGTTCGGGCCTGTTCGCGGAAGCAGGCGAGGGTGCGGTTTGCCTCTTCGAGGTCCTTCCTGCAGGCGGCCAATTCATCGGTCAGCTGTTCTTTGGTCTTTTCTTTTTTCATCCTGTTGGGGAGCCAATCCGGAGCTTGATTATTCAGTTTTAATTATACCAGAGAGTCCGTCGACTGGCAAGGCTTCTGGCGATTGGCGGCGCATGAAAGGAACAGGCGGGCCCGGCGGTTATACGTCTATTTTTCTCTTGACATCGTATTCCCGTACGGGTATAAGCGAACGAACGTTCATTCGGAATTGTCAGGCCGCGATCTTTCTGGTCACTTTCGCGTTTGATATACCCACACCGGCCGACCGTGGTAATTACGGTTATCTCCCTCTGGGGATACATCCTTTTGCCTTTTGGGGTTGCTATGTCTCGGGTGCCGTCGCGAGTTAAAGATAAGGAGCTTGTCGACGAACGGAGAAGGGCCATCGTCGAGGGAGCCACATCTGTCTTCAAAGAGAAGGGTTACCCCAAGGCCACAGTTCGCGAGATCGCGCAGGCGGCACGGCTCGGGACGGGCAGTATTTACGATTACGTGAAGTCCAAGGACGATATCCTCTACCTCTTCTACGAAAACTATATGAACAGCTTCTACGAGAAGCTCATGAAATCGGGCAGTAAAGAGGACGACCCGCGATACGCTCTTGCAGCTGCATACCGCTCGCTCATTGAAGTCTGCTTTGATCTCGAAGACCAGGTAATGCTGGCATATACACAGGCCATGTATATGAAAAACCGGTACCTCAAGAATATCCTCGCCCGAGAGGCCGAGATCGTGGATACATTCAAGGAGATACTCACGCGTTGCGGACTGTCCGACCACGACGCGGGCCTTACCGCAAACTACCTGGTTTTTTCGGCGACATTCGGAGTATTGAGGCGCTGGAACCTTAAAAGACACTACAGCCGTCAGGAGCTGACCGATTACCTGATTCGTGAAAACATACAGGGGTTCATTGAACCCGCTAAATAACTATCGTATTGTCAAGAGGAGGAATCTATGCATCAGGACGAAAGCAGATTTTTGCCGGTTGCCGACTACGAAAAACTCCATGCGATGTCGGTTACGGAGCCCGAGAAATTCTGGGGCGGTTGCGCCGAGTATCTTCATTGGTACAAGAAATGGGACAAGGTCCTCGACGACTCTAAGGCCCCGTTTTATCGCTGGTTCGTGGGCGGGAAAACCAACATCTGCTACAACGCCGTTGACCGGCACGCCCTCGGGAATAAACGGGGCATGGCGGCCATTATTTGGGAGTCCCCGACGACGGGGCAATCGCGTACTCTTACATATTTCCAGCTATTTCGCGAGGTAAACCGGTTTGCCGGCGTCCTCAAGAATCTCGGTGTCAAGAAGGGCGATCGGGTCGTCATCTACATGCCGATGGTGCCCGAGGCGGCCATAGCGATGCTGGCGTGCGTCCGGATAGGCGCCATACACAGCGTCGTCTTCGGGGGGTTTTCGACCGAGTCGCTGGCCGACCGTATCAACGACGCCGCACCGAAGGTCGTCGTATGCGCGGAGGCGGGCAGCCGAAAGGGAAGCGTTGTTCCCCTCAAGAAGATCATTGACGATTCGCTGGCGGCGGCCAAAGTAAAGGTGGATAAAGTCATCGTGCTCAACCGGGGAATCGGCGAGCTCAATCTCGTGGCCGGCCGTGATATCCTCTGGGACGAGGCGATGGAAAAACACGGCGAGCTTTTCGTCGAGCCGGAACAGCTGGATTCCACCGATCCGTCCTACATCCTCTATACCTCGGGGACTACCGGTAAACCGAAGGGGGTCGTGCGCGACACCGGCGGCTACATGGTGGCGCTGCACGCGTCAATGGGGCAGATCTATGACGTGGCCGACGGCGACGTCTATTTTTCCACCTCGGATATCGGCTGGGTAGTGGGCCATTCCTATATCGTCTACGCGCCGCTCCTCAAGGGAGTGCCGACGGTAATGTTCGAAGGGACGCCCGACCATCCGAACCCGGGCATCTGGTGGGACGTGGTCGCGAAATACGGTGTTACCACGATGTTTTCCGCACCGACCGCGATGCGCGTTTTGAGGAAATTTCCCGAGAGCTGGTTCAAGGAAAAGGACCTGAGCTCACTGAAGTACGTATTTCTTGCCGGTGAGCCTCTGGACGAGCCGACCTACCAGTGGGCGACAAGCGCGCTGGGGACCAAGGTCATTGACCACTATTGGCAGACGGAGTCGGGCTGGCCGATGCTGACCAACATGCCGGGCGTCCAGTTCCTCCCGATCAAGCCAGGATCTCCGACGAAGGGGGCGATGGGATATCAGTTCCTGGTTGTCAACGACAAGGGAGAAGAGATTCCCCGCGGCGAGAAGGGATTTCTCGTTGCCAAGGGACCGATCCCCCCGGGAACGCTCATGACGATCTGGGGAGACGACGAGCGCTATAAGGAGAGCTACTGGGACGTCTATCCCGGCAAGAACTTCTACCATACGGGCGATTTTGCGATCATGGACAAGGACGGGTACCTCTGGATGCTGGGACGGGCCGACGAAGTCCTCAACGTGGCCGGCCACAGGCTGGGCACCCGCGAGGTGGAGGAGGTGCTGTCGGGCCACCCGGCGGTCGCCGAGACTTCGGTCATTGGCGTCAAGGACGAGCTCAAGGGGGAGGGGATATTCGCGTTCGTCGTGCTCAAGGCGGATGTCAAGCCGAGCGCGGAGATCGAAAAAGAGCTGGTCAAGCTCGTCCGGGATAAGATCGGCGCCATAGCCACGCCCAAGGAGATCCGGTTCATCCACGCCCTTCCCAAAACCCGCAGCGGAAAGATCATGCGCCGGGTCATCAAGGCGGTCGCGGAGGGGCAGAAGCTCGGGGATCTCTCGACTATCGAGGACGGTGCGACGGTCGACGAGGTAAAGAAGGCGCTGGAGACGATGGGGGCGGATAAGTAGGTTCTAGAGCAAGACAGATAAGAATAGAGAGGCCGGGGAAACCCGGCCTTTCTTTTATGTATTTTTCTTTGATTGAGATTGGCCGTTGCGTCCGTTCGAGCTAAAACGTTGTTTACTGATGAATGTACCGTCAGGGACGTTGCCGGAGCAAAACCGCTCAAGGGTGACTCGGGATACCCGCTGTTTGAAAACAGAGGACAGATGTGTTGACTTTTTCTACACGAAGATATATTGTTAGTTAACGTGCGAGGGCGCCCATGATAACACGTATTGCATTGGAGCACAACTATTGATTGATAAAAATTGCCGCGTTGACGGATTGTGAAATAGAACCGACGATACAGACGGACTGCAATGATTCACAAAAGGCTCGTCTTCTTACGCGCTATCTTTGTAGCCGGATCTCCCCCATCGAAATACAGGATGCGGATGTTGGTTCCGCCCGCATGGTATCAGACGCGATTCAACAGATGCCCGCGTTACTTCAAATGGTATCGGGAACGTGTGAATGTTCCGAAGGAGGCACCGAGATATGCTCAAGGAGTACATTCCAAACTCAATAATGCATGTTGCTTTACTCACGATACGGGATATCATCGGTGAAAATGGTCTTAACTCGATACTGAATTACTCGGGGCTCAGCAAGTACAGAGATAGGTTTCCGCCCAACGACGAGAAGCTCGAGGTGGCGGGAAGCGATTTTACTAAAATTACGGGGGGCATACTGGACGTCTTCGGTGAAAAGGGCTCCCGGGTCTTGCTGTATAGAGCTGGCCGTCGCTCATGGCAGGTCATGATGGAAAAGACCCCGGCAACAATAGGATTTATAGAGCTCGGTCTCAAGTTATTATCCAAGAGAAAACGGCTCGAAAAGGTCTTTACGCTCGGCGCTGAATCAAATAATAAAGCCTTCGGGGAAAACCAGAGATTCTACGTGAGTGACGAGGGATTTGTCTGCGAGTTGTTCGATTGTTTCTGGTGCAAGGGGCTCAAGAGCAGCGGGCCTGTCTGTTTCGGCGAGGTGGGCCTTGACGCGGAAATAGCCAAATGGGCAACGGGTGAAGAGCATGAGGTGAAGGAGGTTCTGTGCAAAGCCCGGGGGGACGATGTTTGTAAGTTCGTGATCTCTTTCGAGCCCAAGGAAAGCGGTTCCGGCGACGACTAATATTTGCCAGTTGCGTCAAAACTGTACATAAACAGAAAGGCCGGGGTAACCCGGCCTTCTTTTTTTAATGAATCCATTCTCACTAAGCTTTAATGGTGTCGTAACCTTATGCAAGCTGCTTGCCGAGGTTCTTGTTTGCTTCCTTTGCTTCCTTCACTATCCGCTCCATGACTTCGGCTACCGTGGGGACGTCATTTAAGAGCCCCATCACCTGGCCGACCGGGAGAACGCCTATCTCGTGATCGCCCAATTCGGTCGCCCGTTTGATCGAATTAAAGGCGTTGGCCATATAACCCAGCGCGATTGCCTTCTTTGGACCGGACGCAAGAACCCCGAGGAAAAGCTTGGAAAAGGGAAGGCCAAGCTGTTTTGCGATGGCCCGGGAGTTTACGAAGGCGGCGGGGAGATTCAAACCCCGTTTGAGGACCTTGCGGGCGGGCCCGGTGTCCATCACGCGGGCCGGCAGGCCGTCAAAATGGGCGGAATAGATCGTATCATACGGCGTCATCTTGAGAGACAGGTCCTTGTAGTAATCGTGCAGGGGGCTCTCCTTCGTAGTCATGAACCGCGTCCCCATGGCGACGGCGTCCGCCCCGAGAGAGAGTGCGGCCGCAAGACCTCTCCCGTCGGCGAATCCGCCCGCGGCGATTACCGGGATATTGAGGGTGTCGGCCAGCGTCGGAACCAGGACGAGGCTCGTTACCGGGCCGCCGTGTCCCGCGGCTTCGTGGCCCGTAACGATAACGGCATCGGCACCGTAATCCTGGGCGCGCTTGGCGTGACGGACGTTGACGACGGTGGCCATGACTTTTCCGCCGTACTTATGGGCGCGTTCTACGATCCAATCGCCTTTGCCGAGGGCGAAGTTTATTACCGGCACCTTTTCTTCCAGGAGCACCTCGGCATTAGGGGTGGCCCCGGGAAGCATCAGGGACGCGTTTGCAGCGAACGGCTTTTTTGTGAGGCTCCGTATCTCTCGAATCGCCTGCCTGGTCTCGTCAGCCGAGAGCGGGCCGGTGGCGAGGATGCCGAGGCCGCCTGCGTTTGAAACGGCCGCCACCATCTTGGGTACGGAAATCCAGCTCATGCCCGAGAGGATGACGGGGTATTGAATGCCGAAAAGCTCAGTGATACGGGTCTTCATGGGTGTCTCCTTTTCAAGATAGTCGGAGTGGAATAGGTTAGTAATACCCACTTACTTTATCGTCCAAAAAAAAAGCGCTGATCGACTGTGCGGCTAATTTCATACCACGGACGGAGATCTCTGGCAAGTAAAAAAGCGTCCGTTTTCCGCTTAACCGTAGAGCGCAGGGGGTTTCTCGTTTTTATAGCATCAAGACCCGCGGAAGGTTTCGTTCCGCGGGTCTTGATGCTGTCGTGATGATATCGGGGTCGGCAGTCAAGGCCGATAGCCGATTGCCGATTAGGCGCACATGCCGGCCGTCTTCTTGGTAATCTCTGAGGCTTCCTTGACCATCCGGTCCATGAGTTGGGCCACCGTCGGGATATCCTTGATAAGGCCGGTTGCCTGGCCGACGGTAAGTACGCCCTTTTTCATGTCGCCTTTTTCGGTTGCTCGCATGATGGCGTCAAAGGCGGTGGCCATGTATCCAAGCTGCTTGGCGTTCTTATATCCGGAAAGCATCACGCCGAAGAAGAGCTTCATGTAGGGAAGGTGGAGCTGCTCGGCGATCATCTTTGAATTAACAAGTGCCCCGATCGGGTCAAATCCCTTTTTTATTGCCCTTCTGGCCGCGGGGGTATCCAGAACCCGGCAGCCCATGCCGTCAAATCGGGTGGAATAGATGGTGTCGTCGGCGGTCTTCTCGATAGAAAGCTTCTTATAGACCTCGTGAAGGCCGCTCTCCTTGGTTGACATAAAGCGGGTGCCCATCGCGATTCCGTCTGCCCCGAGCGCAAGCGCGGCGGCAAGACCCCGCCCGTCGGCAAACCCTCCTGCGGCGATAATCGGGATTTTCACGACATCGGCAATGGTCGGCACGAGCAGCAGGGACGTAGCGTCGCCGCCGTGGGCCGCGGCCTCGTGACCGGTAACGACAACCGCGTCGGTACCGTAATCTTGGGCGCGTTTGGCGTGCCGGGAGTTGACGACAGTGGCGATAACCTTTCCCCCGTATTCGTGGGCGGCCTTGACAATCCAATCGCCTTTGCCGAGGGAAAAGTTGATGACCGGCACTTTTTCTTCGAGAAGCACAACGGCATTCTGGGCCGCCCCGGGAAACAGGAGCGTGGCGTTCGCGCCGAACGGCTTCTTGGTATATTTCCTGATCTCTTTAATTGCGGCTCTTGTCTGGTCGGGATCCAGGGGCCCGGTCGCAAGAAGGCCGAGACCTCCGGCCTCGGAAACGGCGGCCACCATCTTGGGGACGGAGATCCAGCTCATGCCGGAGAGCATGATGGGGTATTTGATACCGAATAGCTCCGTAATTCGCGTCTTCATTCAGTTCCTCCTTGGGGTCTATGATAAAGCAATAGCGGGAGTTACATGACCTGACATTATATACAAATCGTACAGGCTGTCAAATAAAATACCGGTGCGTGGGCGAATGGCGCGTAGATGAACAAGGCAGGGCGAAATACAAGCCGATTATGCGCGTATGGGAGCCGGCAAAGGCCGTTGATCAGGCATAAGGGACGTGTTCAAAAAGAAAAAAAAGGGGGGGAAATATAACTAACCAACGAGAATACTATCCATACCACGCGTTCTGTCAGGTCTTATTGCCCGTACCTATGACATAGAGTCTAACGCAATAATGGCCTAGCCGGTTTCTCGTTGACATGGTGTCATGCCGATACTCGGTGCGAGGGAAACGGCGGGTTCTACGGGACGATGCCAATTATCGGGAATACCGTCTTTTGAATATATCCGATAACCCGGTCAATCTCCTTTTCATTACGCTCTTTTGTGGGGCCGGTGATATAGATGTGCGGATCGGAGAGGTCTCCCCCTTCGATTTCAGGGCC
This sequence comes from uncultured delta proteobacterium, assembly GCA_963735595.1. GTDB lineage: Bacteria > Desulfobacterota > Zymogenia > Zymogenales > Zymogenaceae > JAFGAS01. The sequence goes on from CAVTLK010000001.1 coordinate 220,109, forward strand.
GCTCATAACTCCCGAAAGCATGCCGGCGTACGGGTTTTCAAGCTCAATGCCATTGAGGGCAGCCCATGCCAGAGTCCAGGCCCGCGTCGCCCGTTCGAGGTTATACCCGCCCCCTCCCATCCCCACGACTTTTTCGCAGAGGTGTCCGATTTCCGTAGCGATAACGCGGATCGCGTTGTTGGTAAGGCACAGGTTCGTGAGCGGGTCGTTGGCGAGCGTGTCGGCCCCGAGCTGTGCAAGGATCACGTCGGGGGCGAATGCCTTTACGGCCGGGGGCACGATCTCCCGGAACGCCTTCAGGTAGAGGTCGTCATCGGTCTGGGGCGGCACCGGGACGTTGATCGTATACCCGCGGCCCTTTCCGATCCCTATCTCGTTCTCGAATCCGGTTCCGGGATAGATCGTATACCCGCTCTGGTGGATGGAAATGACCAGCGCCCCGTCATCCTCCTGGAACGCCGCCTCCACGCCGTTGCCGTGGTGCGCGTCTATATCAATATAGGCGAAGCGTTTGCCGGACCGCCTGAGGATTCTGCCTGCAATCGCGATGTCATTAAGATAACAAAAGCCCTCGGCATAGTCTGGAAACGCATGGTGAAATCCGCCGATCGGGTTAAAGGCGACGGCGCGGTCCGGCGACTCCATGACGTGGGAAAGGCCGATAAGGGTACCGCCCGCGGCGCAATTGGCCTTTTCGAACATGTCGGGAAATATCGGGTTATCCGAGGTACCGAGGCCGGCCAGAAGGGTATCGTCGGTAATAACGCCGTGCCCCGCCTCACCGAGGGTTTTAAGGTATCGGGCGGTATGAAACAGGAGGAGGGCGTCCTCTGATATAGGCTCCGGCTCCAGAAGCGCGATCCATGGCTCATCAATAAGACCGTATCGTTTGCAGAGATCGAGCATGATCGAGGCGCGTTCGGGCCGGAAGGGATGATTCGGGCTGTATTCGAATCGGGAAAGCGTGTCTGAATAAATAAAGAAGCTCTTCATGGAAAGAGTCCGAATCGCGTAGTGGATCGACCGGTCTGGGCCATCTTTGATTATGCGTGGGAATCCTGCCGACCTTCGGGCAGGGATTCTCACTAACAGGTCCTCCGTACGCCTGATAGTAACCTATTGGATTTCCAAAGTAATCTTATATCACGATCAGAGGGCAAGTCAACAGAAAAGCCGGTCGATATTCGGGGCCGGTCGGCTAAAATACTACAAATCTAACGTAAAAAAAGCTTGACAGTGTTTAATCTATTGTGCTAAAAATCTTGAATGAATAATCATTCATTATCGTTGCCGCTTCCCCGGCGAGCAGCGATATTGATAACCGAATGAGAATCAATTGCAATACGATATTTTGCTCGCCTCGAGAGAGATACGTGCGGCTCATCAGGACCACAAGTTAAACTAATCAATGGAGTGCATCTGCTCATGAGGGGAGAAGACAAACACGACCGAATTATTAAAGCCGCGATCAGGGTTTTTGCCAAGAACGGCTTTTATAATTCACGTGTATCAGAAATTGCGAAAGAAGCCCAGGTGGCCGACGGCACCGTCTATCTCTATTTCAAAAATAAAGATGACATACTTATCCGTCTTTTCGAGGAGGAGATGGATAAGATTATAACTAATATGAAAGACGAGATGGAAAAAATCCCTCAGCCGGCCGAGAAACTGAGGAGATTTGCCGTCATCCATCTCAATATGGTTCGTGAGAATAAGAACCTTGCCGAAGTTATTCAGGTTGAGTTGAGACAGAGTTCGAAATTCATGCACGAATACAAGAACCGGAAGTTTATAGAATACCTCAATATTATCTCCGGAATCGTCAAGGAAGGTCAACAGACCGGGCGTTTCAGGAACGACATCATGCCGGGCCTCTTCAAACGTTCCTTTTTTGGGGCCCTCGACGAGCTTTCTAATATGTTTGTCTTCTCAACAAAAAGAAAGTACAATGTCGAAATGGCGGCGGACCAGGTTTCCTCTTTTTTATTGCCGGGCTCCTTCCCGATAAGAACAACTAAACCATTGGCGCGGACAAACCGACCGTATACATACGGGAGATAAATAAATACATAAGATCAAAAGGAGACATATCTAATGGAAATCAAGAAGGTTGGGGTTATCGGGGGGGGCGCCATGGGGGGAGGAATCGCGTATCTCCTCTCGTCGGTGGGGATCGTGACCGTCGTAAAGGATATCGATCAGAAATTCGTTGATAAAGCGCTCGAAAACTGCAAAAAGATCTATGACGGTGGTATCAAGAAGGGGAAGATTACGCAGGAGGCCGCCGATAAGGGAATGAAGCTGATCACCGGAACGCTGAAGAACGATGAGCTCAAAGACGTCGATCTGATAATCGAGGCGGTCCCTGAAGTAATGGACATCAAAAGAAAGGTCTTTGCCGATCTCGATGCCGTGTGCCCCGACCATACGATCTTCGCGACCAATACGTCTTCACTTTCCATAGAAGATATTGCCAAGGCAACAAAACGACCGTCCCAGGTGGTTGGCCTTCACTTTTTCAATCCGGCCAATATCATGAAGTTGGTGGAGGTCATTCATTATCCCGGAACTGCCCCCGAGGTCGTTGACCAGCTTATGGACTTTTCTGTAAAAATCAGGAAGACGCCCATCGAGGTCGGCAACTGCGCCGGGTTCGCCGTTAATCGTGTCCTGATCCCCTATATGGGAGAGGCGATGGCGACCCTGCTGGATACGCCCGGGCTGACCACGGCCGATATCGATAAGGCGGCCACGGAGTTCGGAATGCCGATGGGCCCCTTTACGCTCACGGATCTCGTCGGGCTGGACGTGGGAACCCACGCGGCCGCCACCCTCGAATCCGCCTACGGCGCACGGTGTGCGGTCTCACCCATCATGAAGGCCATGGTAAAAGAAGGGCTCCTGGGTCAGAAGAGCAAAAAGGGCTTTTACGATTACGAGAAGGAAGGCGCACCCAACAGTGCCGGGTTCCTCAAAATCCTCGAGGACGAGCGCAAGAATGCAAAGACGACAAAAGCACCGTTCGACTTCCTGCGGCTATTGCTCGTTCAGATTCGTGAGGCCTTGATGATCGTAGAGGAAGGATTCGCCGAACCCTACGATATAGACACCGGCATGGTGCTGGGTACGGGATTCCCGTATAAGGTCGCCTGGGGCCCTCTCCACTACGGCGAGGAGATTATCGGGTGGGATAAGATAAAGGCGAAGTTCGATGAATACGCCAAGACCATCGATCCCGTGAAATTCAAGGCGCCGGCGATACTCGACAAGCTGGCCGCGGGAAAGATGCGCCTGCTCAAGCGCGCCCATTATAAGGTCGATGCCAACGGCGTGGCCGTTATGCAGATAGACAATCCCCCGATGAACGCGCTGGCCGAAAGGACCGTCCGCGATATAGACGAGGCCTTCCAAAACGCCTTAAAAGATCCCAAGGTCAAGGTGATCGTCCTCACGGGCGCCGGTTCGGTTTTCGTTGCCGGGGCCGACATCAAGGAGATCCAGTTCGTAAAGGATAAAAACGAAGGCATCAAACTGACGCGCATGGGTCAGGAGATCCTCAACAAGATCGAAAACTCCCGAAAGCCGGTCATCGCCGCAATTAACGGCTACTGCCTCGGGGGCGGGCTCGAAATCGCCTCGGCCTGTCATATACGATACGCATCCAGTAAGGCCATGATCGGGGTGCCGGAAATCAACCTCGGGATCATCCCCGGCTTTGGGGGTACGCAGCGGGTCCCGCGGCACGTCGGAAAGGCCCGGGGTATCGAGCTGGTGCTCACCGGCCGGTTTATGACGGCCCAGGAGGCATACGAATACGGCCTTGTACAGAAGGTCACCTCTCCGGACATGATCCTTCCCGAAGCAAAGGGCCTGGCAACGCAGATAGCAATGAAGGGACAGGTCGCGATCGCGGCGGCGATGGAGTCTATTACCGAGGGCTTGAAGGTCCCCCAGGACGAGGGGATGAAGATAGAATCAGAGTGTTTCGGCAGGCTCTGCCTCACCGAGGACAAGAAGGAGGGGATCTCGGCCTTCATAGAAAAGCGGGCGGCCAAGTTTAAAGACAAATAGACAATAAAGAAGCAACTATGGGACTCGGAGAAACCGGGCCCTACGGATAGAGACGTTTAGACTACGAAAGGGGGTGAACCGGTGTATTTTGAACTGAACGACGAACAAAAAATGATCCTCGATATGACGCGGAAGTTCGCCGAGGAGGAGGTTAAGCCGAAGGCAGAAGAGGTAGATCGTAATCATCAATATCCCGCAGAAAATATCAAGAAAATGGCCGACCTCGGGCTTATGGGTATGGTGTTCCCGGAGAAATACGGCGGTGCGGGTATGGACTACGTATCATACTCTATCGCGGTAGAGGAGATATCACGGCACTGCGCGTCGACCGGCGTTGTTATGAGCGCCCATACATCTCTCTGCAGCGCCCCGATCTACTATTTCGGCACGGAAGACCAAAAACAGAAATTCCTCCCCCCCCTGGCAAAGGGGGAAAAGATCGGCTGTTTCGGAATGACCGAGGCCAACGCCGGGTCGGATTCCGCCGGGACTCGTACAACCGCCAAGAAGGACGGCGACCAATATATCGTTAACGGTACGAAGAACTTCATCACCAACGGGCGTGAGGCCGATATCGCGGTTGTGCTGGTCAGAACAGGTGACGACAAGCACAAGGGCCTTTCCATGATGATCATGGAAAAGGGTACGCCCGGTTTTTCGGTGGGCAAAGTTGAAGATAAGCTCGGTATCCGCGGCTCGTCGACGGTGGAGCTCGTCTTTGAAGAGGTGAAAGTGCCGGCGACAAACCTGCTGGGCAAGGAGGGAGAGGGATTCAAGATCGGGATGCACACGCTGGACGGTGGACGAATCGGGATTGCGTCGCAGGCGCTCGGGATTGCCCGGGGATGTCTTGAGGAGAGCATCAACTTCGGTCAGGCTCGTGAGCAGTTTGGGCAGCCCGTTATCAATTTCCAGGCGCTTCAATGGATGATTGCCGATATGGCCACTCGAATAGAAGCGTCCAGGCATCTTACCTGGTGTGCGGCTAAGCTGAAATCGACCGGTACCATGCGCTTTTCCAAGGAAGCGGCAATGGCAAAGCTGTTCGCCTCCGAGACGGCGATGTGGGCGGCCACCAAGGCAATCCAGATTCATGGCGGTTACGGATACACAACAGACTATCCGGTAGAGCGCTATTTTCGTGACGCGAAGATTACCGAAATCTACGAAGGAACGTCAGAGGTGCAGCGTCTTGTAATCGCGGCCGGTCTGACGAGGGATAAGAAGTAGGATACCATTAAGGAGGATAAAAGTGAACTCAGCTGTTATTCTAAAGCAGGTTCCCGATACCGAGGCCCAAATTAAGGTAAAACCTGACGGGACCGGGATCGTCAAGGAAGGGGTCAAATTCGTGATCAACCCCTATGACGAATTCGGCGTCGAGGAAGCCCTCAAGAAGAAAGAGGCTGCGGGTTCCGGGGAAGTGACCATTGTCAGCATCGGTCCCGATCGCTCGGTGGAAGCCATCAGGACAGCCCTGGCAATGGGCGCCGATAAGGGCGTTCTCCTGAAGATCGGGGAGGACGACAATTCCGACGCACTCGCGACCGCCAAGGCGCTGGCCGAAGAGCTCAAAGGCAAGGACAATAAGATCATCTTCTGCGGCAAGCAGGCGATTGATGACGACATGGCGCAGGTTGGCCCGATGGTTGCCGAATTGCTGGGGTTGCCGTGCGTAACGGTCGTGACAAAGGTGGACGTTTCCGGCGACAAGGCCGTGTGCACGAGGGAGATCGAAGGCGGCAAGGAAGTCGTCGAAGTGGCGCTGCCGGCCGTTATTTCGTGCCAGAAAGGCCTCAACGAGCCGCGGTATGCCTCGCTGCCCGGTATCATGAAGGCCAAGAAGAAGCCGCTGGATATCAAAGACGTGAAGCTGGAAGCGGCCAAGGCGACGATCGTGAAATGGGAGAATCCGCCGCAGCGGGCGGCAGGACGGATCATCGAAGGGGACGACGCGGCGGCTAAAGCGGCGGCGTTGGTAAAGGCCCTCAGGCAGGAAGCAAAGGTTATCTAATCCCCCAGGATAATGAAATAAGGAGAATAGAGATGGCAAAGGAAGTTCTCGTATTTGCCGAGCAGCGGGGGGGCGCCTTAAAAAAGGTCTCCTTCGAAATGGTGAGCACGGGACGCAAACTCGCCGATAAGGTCGGCGGGGAATGCGCCGCCGTATTGGTAGGCGACGGCGTTTCGGGCATCGCAGCCGAACTCGGAAAATACGGCGCCGATAAAGTATACGTTGTTGAAGATCCCAAGCTGAAAGACTACGTTCCCGGACCTGTACGCGCAGGCGGTTGCCGCGGTGGCAAAGGACGCCAAGATATTCATCGGCGGCGCCACGGCAATGGGCAAGGATCTCTTCCCCCGGATAGCCGCGCGCCTCGGCACAGCGATGGCCTCCGACTGTGTAAAGCTCGAGGCCGACGGCGGCAACCTCGTCGCGTTCCGTCCGGTGTTTGCGGGCAAGGCCTTCGTTACGATCAAGATCATCTTCTGCGCCCGCAGATGGCCACCGGAAGGCCCAAGGTATTTCCGGCCGACGAAAGCAAAAAAGCCGGCGCGGTTGAAAAGGTGTCGGTATCTTTGGACGCGCCCAAGGCCGTCCTCAAAGAAATTGCACAGGATACGAGCGGCCGTGTCGACCTGACCGAGGCCGATATCATCGTATCGGGCGGACGCGGTATGAAAGGGCCGGAAAACTACAATATCATCGAAGAGCTGGTAGACGCCCTTGGCTCAGCGGCCACGGTAGGTGCGTCGCGCGCGGCGGTAGACGCGGGCTGGCGGCCCCATAGCGATCAGGTTGGACAGACCGGCAAGACCGTTTCGCCTTCTCTGTATATCGCATGCGGAATATCGGGCGCAATCCAGCACCTTGCCGGTATGGGCTCGTCTAAGTTCATCGTGGCCGTAAATAAGGACGCCGACGCTCCCATATTTGCGCGGGCCGACTACGGCATTGTCGATGATCTCTTTAAGGTGGTCCCCGAGATCACCAAAGAGGTCAAGAAACTTTTGGCCGAATAACCGAAAGGGGGGGATTTTCCCCCCCCTTTTTTATGTGAGTAGGATATGGACTATCAGATTTCACGCGAAGTGTTTTTTAACCTCGGCGGTCCCCACGGCGTGGTGCGGCTGATCGTCTATGCGATCGCGCTTCTCGTTATGGCGACGTTTATCTACTTGCTTGTCGAAGAAGATAAAGGTCTGGCGCCTGGGTCAAGCGGAAATGCGGACGGATAAGATAGTGACCCGGCTCTGGGGGATCGTACAGTTTGTCTTCCTCCAGGTAAAGATCCTCGGGGAGAAACTGCCCGGTATTACCCATTTCTTCCTCTTCTGGGGTTTTGGGGTTCTCTTCGTCGGAACCGCCCTGATCGTTATACAGGAAGACTTTACGCTCCTCTTGTTTGACACCAGGTTCTGGTACGGTACGTTCTATAAGTTTTATTCGTTGGCCCTGGACCTGTTTGGGCTTTTCGCCCTCATCGCAATTATCGTGTTTGCGGTGATTCGATATGTAGTCAGGCCCAAGCGTCTGGATAACCAGGCGACCGACGCGATTTCCCTTGCCTTGATCTTCCTCATACTCGCTACCGGGTTCGTCAACGAGGGTCTCCGTATGGCGGCCACCGAAGTATCCACGAACCCAAAGGTTGCGGCTATGAGCGAGGTGCTGGCGGCGTCCGGTGACGAATTTCTCCGGGAAGCACCGGAGCTGACCGACGATCAGCTCATTGAGAAGGCCAACAAGAACTCCGCCTTCAAGGATACCCCGGTCACCGAGGATAACGTCTATCTGGTTCGTAACGGCTACTACTATAACCCCGAGCTGGCGACGTGGTCTCCGGTTGGGTTGACGCTGGCAAACGTCTTCAACTCGACGATGAGTGAGGCCGGTATCCTGACCTTCCACAAGGTTAACTGGTGGGTGCATCTTCTTCTGGCGATGAGCTTCATCGTCTATCTCATGCTCGGCAAGCTCATGCACATCATCACGTCCAGCGTCAATGTCTTCTTCAGGAAGCTCGAGCCGAAGGGCGCGTTGAAGCCGATCGAAGACATGGAAAACGCGGAATGCTACGGGGTCGCGTACCCGGAGCAGTACACCTGGAAGCTCCTCATGGACGGGGATGCGTGCACTCGCTGCGGCCGCTGCCAGGACAACTGCCCCGCGTGGCTTTCCGACAAGCCGTTGTCGCCCAAGAAGATCGTCAACGACACCAACGACAACCTTTACGAACGGGCGCCCCAGCTCTTCAAGAAAGTTCCGAGCGAAGAGGTCAAGTCCAAAGCCCTTATCGGTGAGGCGAATGAGCTGGACGCCGTTTGGTCGTGCACGACATGCCTAGCGTGCGTCGAAAACTGCCCCGTGGCGATAGACCAGGTGCAGAAGATCAACGAGATGCGGCGGTGCAAGGTCCTCATGGAAGGGGATATGACAAAGGAGCTGACGGCAGCCCTGCAGAACATGGAAAAGAATTCTAACCCCTACGGGTTTGGTTTCCATGAGCGGGGCAACTGGGCGGCCGATCTCCCGATAAAGACGCTGGCCGAGGACCCTGACGTCGAATACCTCTACTACGTGGGATGCGCCGGGTCATTTGACGACCGGTATAAGAAAGTGGCGACGGCCTTCGTCAAGATCATGGAGCAGGCAGGGGTTAAGGTCGGCATGCTCGGCCAGGAAGAGGGATGCTGCGGTGACAGCGCCCGCAGGGCCGGAAACGAGTATCTCTTCGCGACGCTGGCGCAGGTTAACATCGAGACGTTCAAGAACTATAACGTCAAGAAGATCGTGACGACGTGTCCGCACGGGTATAATTGCCTGAAGAACGAATACCCGCAATTCGAGGGCGGAACGTTCGAAGTCTATCACTTCACGGAAGTGGTCCTCGATCTGATCAAACAGGGGCGCATCAAGCTCAATAAGCCCGTGGATGGGATCAGAGAGGTTGCGTATCACGATTCCTGCTTCCTGGGCCGATACAACGGGCTCTATGATCAGCCGAGACAGATCATCAAGTCGATCCCTGAGATGAAGGTCGTGGAGTTTACGCGAAACAAGTCAAAGAGCTATTGCTGTGGGGCGGGAGGGGCCCGGATGTGGATGGAGGAAACCCTCGGCAAGCGCATAAACCATGTCAGGACTCAGGATGCGATAGACAAGGACTACAAAACGCTCAGCACTGCCTGCCCGTTCTGCCTGACGATGCTCTCGGACGGCATCAAGGAACTGGGTAAGGGAGAGTCGATGGAGACGTATGACGTCCTTGAACTGGTTATGAAATCCATGGATATAAAGTAACGGGATAGTCCCGTATGTTCAATTGCGGCCTTCGGGAAACCGGGGGCCGTTTTTTTTACGCCGAGAGTACCCTCGCCGCTAACGTCGATAGGCCGTTTTATCCGAGGGGTATCTGTAAAACGCGAACGATTAGGCTCATCGGGCGCTCGGGAGAAAAAATCTGATGGACACGCCTTATTGTTGGCGATATAATGAAATATTACATATCAATAACCTCTTTTATCCATAGACGAGCCTTCGGGGGTATGTATGAAGAAAGAATATATCATGGCAATCGACCAGGGGACGACGGGAAGCCGGGTCTATATTTTCGATGATAAGGGCGACGTGGTGGGAAGCGCCTACAAGGAGTTTACCCAGATATATCCGAAACCGGGATGGGTGGAACATAACCCCCTGGAAATATATAAGAGTGTCCAGGAAACGATGCTGGACTCGTGCGTCCGTGCCGAGATAGAGCTGGGTTCGGTCTTTGCTATCGGGATAACCAACCAGCGCGAAACGACGGTCCTCTGGGATAAAAAAACCGGTGAGCCGATCCACAACGCCATCGTCTGGCAATGCAGGCGTACGGCCGATATCTGCGACGACCTCAAGAAGAGGGGACATGAAGATCTCTTTAAGAAAAAGACCGGCCTGGTACTGGATGCCTACTTTTCGGGCACCAAGGTTAAGTGGATTCTCGATTACGTAAAGGGTGCAAGGGATCGGGCGCGCAAGGGTGAGATTCTGTTTGGAACCATCGACACATGGCTCATGTATAAACTTTCCGGCGGAATAATCCATGCCACCGATTTCACCAACGCCTCACGGACGCTCCTTTTCAACATCGAACAAAAGAAGTGGGATAGAGAGATTCTTGACATACTGGACATACCGGAGGAGATGCTGCCGGAGGTAAGGGATTCCGCCGGTCACTTCGGCAACACGGCATCACAACTCCCGATGGGCCGCGAGGTGCCGATCACCGGGGTGGCCGGAGACCAGCAGGCGGCACTCTTCGGGCAGGGATGCACGGCGCCGGGAACAGCAAAAAATACGTATGGTACGGGTTGCTTTCTCCTTTCGATCACGGACGGCTTGGTTCATTCCCATAACGGGCTCTTGACTACCATTGCCTGCTCGGAAACGGGGAAACCGGTATATGCCCTGGAGGGATCGGTCTTTATCGCCGGGGCAGTGGTGCAATGGCTCCGGGATGAGCTGGGCATGATTAAGAACTCTGCGGAGACGGAGGAACTGGCCCGCAAGGTGGAAGATACCAACGGCGTCTATATCGTTCCCGCCTTCGTGGGCCTTGGAGCCCCTTATTGGGATATGCACGCCCGCGGCGGCATATTAGGGATTACCCGCGGGGCAAACAGGGCTCATATCGTAAGGGCGGCGTTGGAGTCGATTGCCTACCAGGCCAGGGATCTGGTTGAGGTAGTCAATGCAGAAAGCGGTAAGAAACTCTCGACACTTATGGTTGACGGTGGCGCCGCGAAGAATGACTTCCTCATGCAGTTTCAGGCCGATATGCTGGGCATTCCCGTCGATCGTCCGAAGATGACCGAGACGACGGCGGCGGGGGCGGCATTTCTTGCGGGTCTCGGGTCAAACTTCTGGGGATCGGCCCAGCGAGCTTAAAAAATGCCGTAAGGTTGAAACGATCTTCAAACCCCGTATGGATAAAGGCAAACGGGACCTGCTCTATTCGGGATGGAAAGAAGCGGTTAAGAGGGTAAGCACCCGATAGGATGTGATTACCTGTTGGAAATTAACCGGGCACCTGGGCGCTGAAGGGCTGCCGCGCGCGTCACCCTTTTAGGCGCCGGCAGGACGGGAGCAAGAGGAGACTAATGGATTTTCATACCGAAGCGCTCGTCGTGGGAGGAGGCGCAACCGGCGCCGGCATCGCCCGTGACCTCGTCATGCGAGGCATCGAGACGATCCTCATCGAGAAGGGGGACCTTGCGGCCGGCGCGACGGGCCGTTGCCATGGCCTCCTCCATTCGGGGGGGCGGTACGCGGTCAAGGATCAGGAATCGGCCCTCGAGTGTATCGCCGAGAATATGATCGTCAAGCAAATTGCCTCAAAGGCCGTCGAGGACACCGGCGGCCTTTTCGTGGGGATGTCCGAAGACGACGAGTCTTATGTGGATCGCTTTGTCTCGGCCTGTTATCGAGTCGGGATTGAGACCGTCAATCTCACCCCGTCACAGGCCAAGCGGATGGAGCCTAATCTTTCGGATGATGCTACCGTCATTATTCGAGTTCCCGATGCGGCAGTGGACCCGTTCATGCTCACCGTGATGAACGTGGGTGATGCCGAGAAGCGGGGCGCCAGGATACTTCGCCATACCGAGCTTACCTGTATCATCGTCGAGCGTGGACGCGTTACGGCGGCGCTCGTGCGTGACAATCTGAGCGGGCAGACTCATCGGATACGAACCCGGTACATCGTAAACGCGACCGGGGCATGGGCGGCACGGGTCGCGCGGCTTGCGGGGGCGAAAATAAACATGACGCTGTCAAAAGGCAGCCTTCTGGTCTTTAACCGAAGAATAAATAACTGCGTCATCAATCGCCTGCGTCCGCCGGGGGATGGGGATATAATCGTCCCCAATGAACCTACTTCCATTATCGGCACGACATCGATTACGGTAAAAGACCCGGAGGACTTCCGTGTGACGGACGATGAAGTCGAGCTGATGATGCGTCAGGCGGGCCTCATGCTCCCGGAATCGGCCGAGGCCCGGGTGATCAGGGCTTACGCGGGAATACGCCCCCTGGCGGCGCCGGAGACGGGTTCCGGCCGCGACGTTTCGCGGACCTTTACGATCATCGACCACAAGAAAACGAGCGACACGTCGGGTTTTCTCTCGATCATCGGAGGGAAGCTCACGACGTACCGGCTCATGGCGGAAAAAATCACCGACATTATCGCAGGCGATCTCGGCGTGTCTATCCCGTGTAAAACCGCGTCGACGCCGATCCTGGGGACCGAGCGGCATGAGCACTACAGCCTCGAAGACAGGTTCAAGTCAATTGAGATCGTTCAAGGATGACAAACCCTCCGGGAGTCGAAGAGATCGTCTGCGAGTGTGAGCTGGTCAGCAAGCGTGAGATCGTCTCGGTTGTCAAGGATACCGGCACGAAAGATCTCAATGATATCCGCGTGCGGACGCGGGTGGGGATGGGATCGTGTCAGGGTGGATTCTGCACCTATCGCCTGCTTGGGATACTGCACGAATTACAGATGGTTCCCGATTACGAGGCAAATGAGATACTGATCGATTTTCTCGAAGGACGGTGGAAAGGGATCAAGCCGATCCTCTGGGGAGACCAGCTCCGGGAAGAACAGCTCATTGAAGGCATATATATGGGGATTTTCGCCCTCGATAAGGCGGCGATGCGTTCGGTGGCCAAGAAGGGGAGGTTGAAATGAACTACGATGTCGTAGTTATCGGGGCGGGTCTGTCCGGACTCATGGCGGCGGAGGCGGCGGCACAGCAGAAAAAGAGGGTGCTCGTCGTCTCTCGGGGTATGGGCATCATCACGATTTTCACCGGGACCATCGACGTTTTCGGGTATTGGCCGATCGACGAGGCGCGGCCCCTGGCTTCCCCGCTCGCGGGAATCCAGCGGCTGATTCGTAAAGACGCGGAGCACCCGTATACTAAAATGGGTATTGATTCTATACGAAAAGGGATCGCGGCCTTTATCCAGACCGCCGGGAAAGGCGGCGTCCAGTACGTCGGCGATCTTTCCGAGAACATCCTTATCCCCACGGCGGTGGGAACGGTAAAGCCCACGTGCCTGGTTTCGTCCAGTATGGCCGGCGGCGACATGAAGAATGAACGCAACGTGTTGATTTGCGGCTTTTCGGGCCTCAGGGATTTCTATCCGGACTACATGGCCCATAACATATCGACGTTCGAGATGGAAGGGCTGACGCTCCCGCGGTTTCGCGCGCGGACCTGACGGTCGACATGGGCGACCGGACGTCGGGTCTCAACTGCCTGACGCTGGCCGGAAGGCTCGAGGATCAACGGCTGCTCAGGGCAATGACCGAGGAGGTCTATAGTCACGTCGAACAGGGAGAACGGGTAGCCTTTCCGGCGGTTCTCGGTATCAGGAACAGCCGGGATATCCATAAAAGGTGGAACAGGCATGCGGCGTCCCCATATTCGAGACGCCGACGCTGCCGCCGTCGGTTCCGGGATACCGGCTGTATAAGTCACTCGAGGATACCCTCAGGGCAATGGGAGTCCACATGCTCGTCGGGTACGACGTCTACAACCCGAAGACATTCGGAAGGAGAATCGGCGAGATCAGTATCGCGATGGGTAAGAGCGAGAAACGGGTTTCGGGACGCGCCTTTATCCTGGCAACGGGAGGGCTTGGTCGGCAAGGGAATCACCGGATCGTATGACAGCGCTCAAGGAGTCCGATTTTCGAACTTGCCGGTGGCGGCCCCGAAAAAGAGAACGGACTGGTTCAGAAAGAGACTATTTGATCCGGCGGGCCATCCGATCAAACAGGGCGGGGATCGTCGTCGACGACCATCTGCGCCCGGTCGACAAAAAAGGAGAGCCGGTCTATGATAACCTGCTGGTGTGCGGAACCCAGCTCTTTGGCTTTGACGCCCTGAGGGAGAAATCGGGAGGGCGGAGTGGCCGTTTCATCGGGATATAAGGCGGGCGTCGAGGCGTCGAGGATGTAACATGGCTGTTATAAGACGAGATATACACTATCCGGCCGATCAGTGCATAAATGTACGATTTGCGTTGAGCACTGCCCGGTGGTTAAGGTTACCGATAAATTCCTGGGCCCAAAACAGGTCGGCCCCGATTTCCAGCGTTTCCGCAGTGAACAGGACGATACCCGCACGACGTATCGGTGGACTATTGCACCGGCTGCCGTATCTGCGACGTGGTCTGCCCGTCCGGGGTCAATATCTCGGAGCTCAACATACGGTCAAAGATAGCCGTCAGGGAAAAGGAAGGGATTCCGATTCGGGATACGCTGCTGTCTCACGCCTATATGTTCGGCCAGATCGCCAGCTTTACGGCGCCGGCGGCCAACGCCTTCCTGAAATTCCGTCCCTTCCGCTGGCTTTCGGACAAGATGCTGCACCTCGAAAAGAGCCTTCGCTATCCGTTCTATCAGCGCGAATCGTTCGAGAAAGTGGATCAGGGGCTATACGTTTAAGTCAGAGCGGAAGGTGGCCTATTTCTACGGTTGTTTTACCAACTATAACGATCCGTCTGTCGGAAAGGCGGTCGTCAGGGTACTGGAAAAGAACGGTATTCAGACCGTTTTCCCGCGCAGGAATGCTGCGGGCTTCCGCTGCTGGGCAACGGAAACGTGCGGGAGGCGCGCAAACTGGCCCGCAGAAACCTGGCCGGACTCATGTCCGCGCTTGACGAGGGCCTCGATATCATATACAGCTCCACGTCCTGCGGTATGATGATCCGGGACGACTATATCACGTATCTTGACCTGTACGAGGCCGAGCCGCTGTTTGACCGAATGAAAGAGGTCTCGGAGTACCTCTGGGAGCTTCACGAAAAGGGGGGGCTTAATACCGATTTCGAGGAGGTCCCGATGACAATGTCCTATCACATTCCGTGTCATTTGAGGTCTTTGGGCATCGGATTTCCGGCAATCGACCTGATGAACCTGATTCCGGGTCTTACCGTCAGGGAACTGGGAAGCTACTGCTGCGGGATGGCGGGGACCTACGGATTCAAGAGCGACAAGTACGAGATCACGAGGGCGATCGGGCAGGACCTCGCAAGGCGCTGGCCGAGACCGATGGCGAGTACGCCGCGTCGGACTGCGAGGCCTGCCGGATGCAGATAGAAAATATGTCGGCCAAGAAGGCCATCCACCCCATCAAGACGCTCCTCTGGGCTTACGGGATTGAGCCTGTGGGGGTATAGGCCGATGGGCTTGCCGAAAACGGGCCGAGGACATGGGGAACGCGCGCCCCATAGTGCATACGATCAGGCTCGGACTCCTCTTTCCCCTCTTTCCCGTGAATATCTATCTAATCGACGGGGACAACCCGACCCTCATAGACACCGGGCTCGATACCGACGTGGCGTGGCAGGGATTGGTTAGCGGGCTCTCGGCCGTCGGGCGAAGTCCGGGGGATATCAAACGGGTCGTCCTCACCCACGGCCACATCGACCACGTCGGGCTGTGCCCGAGGCTGCTCATGGAAGGGTCCCCCGAGATCATGATCCATGCGCGGGACGCCGGGCGCATTCGTTCGGACGTGGAGCACCTGGTCGGTCTCGTCGAGAAAAACGCCGCCAGGTTCAAGAAGATGGGTATCCCTGCCAGGGACATAGATCGGCTCTTCAGGAGCTATGTATCCGTGCTCAGACGATTTCACGTGGGACCGTTCCCGATAACGGAGCTTACCGACGGAGACCGTGATAGAGTGCGGGGACGCTGAACTCGCGGTGATTCATACACCGGGGCATACCGTCGGGGAGCGCCTGCTTTTTCCTGGATGCTATCCATACCCTCTTTTCGGGTGATCACGTCATGGAGGGTACATCGACCAACCCGCTGGCGGAGATGATCCCGGAAGAGGGGGTTGGCCTCATTCCGTATCTCGAATCGTTGAAAAAGGTCGATGACATCGGGGCGGAAACGATCCTGCCGGGCCACGGCGCCGTGATCAAACGTCCGGAGAAGTACATCTCGCAGATAGCGCTCCATCACGATACGACGGCCCGGCGGATCAGGCAAATCGCTTGACACCGGGAGCATGACGCCGGCAGGGCTTGCCGGGACGGCTCTTTCCCGAACTCAAAGGAATTGCCGGAGGGAGCGCCGTGTTCGAGGTCTTTTGTCATCTCATGGAGCTTGTTGGGCGAGATGAGGCCGTTATGGAGGAACGGGAAGGCCTCTTCTCTTTCAGACGGGATCGGTAAGCATAGATTATACCGGAAGTATGTGCCGCGCGGGGGATATGGGATCGCAATCGGCGACAAGAAACCGTCACGACCCCGCGGCGTCCAAACGCATCCGCACCCCCATCCCCGGCCCCTCGGGGACGGGAATAACCCTTCGTTCAAAATCGACGGTAAAACCGTCGGCTATGTCGTGCTTCAAAAAGGCCGGGCCGATCGCCTCGCAGGCTATGATCCCCGGCTTTGCTGCGACAAGCTGCATCCCAGCGGCGCTGCCCAGCGACGATTCGAGCATCGACCCAACGATGGTGGGAATCCCGGCCGCCTCGGCAATCGCGTAGATCTTCGTGGCCCGCAGGAGCCCCCCGGATTTCATCAGCTTGATGTTGATAATATCGGCGGCCTTATTCGAAACGACCGCCAGCGCGTCCTCGGGGGAGAGGCACCCCTCGTCCACCATGATCGGGAAAGGGGAATGCCTTTTTACCTCGGCCAGGGCCGGCATGTCGCCCGCGGTCGTGGGTTGCTCGACCCACCGGACGGGATAGGCCCGGAGGCGCTCGAGGGCCGCCATGGCCGTCGGCGCGTCTTTCCATCCCTGGTTCACGTCCAGGAGGAGCCTCGCGCCGGGGGCCGCCGCCGAGATCAGGCGCACGCGGTCACAGTCCTGGTCGGGATTGCGTGCCTATCTTTACCTTGATGTCCCGAAAGCCGCCCCGGAAAAAACCTTCGGCATATCCGGCCATGACCTCGGGATCGTCCAGCGGGATCACCGGGTAAAACGCGATGGCCGACCTGCTCATCCCACCGAGAAGGCGATACGCGGGTACGCCGAGCGATTTTGCCCATCAGGTCAAAGAGCGCCATATCGAGCGCCGCCCACGCCGTCGGTGAGGCGGGGGCGGCCTTCTCGGCGAGTGCCATTATCGCCTCGATGTCAAAGGGGTCTCTGCCCGAGGAGGTCCGCCGGATATGGCGGAAAGGGCCGTCTTTACGTCCTGACGCGTTTCCCCGGTCACGTCGAAATCGACGGCACCCTCGCCGTATCCGATCGTCCCGTCATCCGTCGTCAGGGTCAGCAGGACGTAGTCAAGTGTTTCGAACGTCCCGTAGGAAACAACGAGCGGGACTACCGGGACGAGGTCAAGATCATCGACGTGTACCGACGCGATTTTCATGAGGATGGTTTTACCTTTCCTGAATATCGCCGGTATCATCGGAAGGACGGCAAGGTTGATCAGCGCAAGGATCACAAACGTCCACCGGAATCCGACGTTGTCCACCAGAACTCCCGCCAGCGACTGTCCCACGGCGATGCCGAGATTGCCTATGGCCATGAAGACCGCAAACATGGTTGCGGCAATCCGCGGGTTCGAAAAATCCATGCTCAGGGCGAAATAGACGGTTTCGTAATAGCCGAAGCCCATTCCGAACAAGAAGAGGAGCACGTAGGCCGTGTTCAGGTGATGGGCGCCGGCGATCGGAAGAATGGTCGCGGTTGAGATAAGCCAGCGCGATAACGAGGGAGTAGCGTGTGCCCGAGCCTATCGATGAACGCGCCGCCGAGTGCTGCGCCCGCTCCCGTCCCGATTCCGAAGAGGGCGGTCACAAATCCTACGTTGAGCATCGAGATATCCGAGTCCCTCCTTAAGGAAGGGATTGGCGATACCCTCGACGTTATAGATGACCAGGGGATAGAGAAAGCCGACCAGCATGAAGAAGAAGACGGGAAGGGATGCAAACGACTTGAACGCGGAAAACGAGAAGCTCACTTCGTCTTTTCGCGGCACCTCCGGTGGAACGAAGAAATAGTAGATAACCGGGAGAATGGTAATGGCGCCGATGCCGAAGAAGACCGGCCGCCATCCGTAGTACTCGGTAACGTATCCGATCGACGCCGCCGCCAGCACCATTCCAACGGCCCTGCCGCCCACCATGATTCCCTGAACGAATCCCCGTTTGTCTTTAGGAGTCCTGTCCAGGGCGTATCCGTCGGTTGCGGTATCAAACGTGGCCATGCCGAGGGGAGCAAGGAAGAGGACCGCCGTAAACAGGACGGGGGTCTTAACGGGGGACAAGAACGGGACAAGGCATATGATAGTTCCCTCAAGAAGCAGGCCGACAATGATGAGGGGCTTTCGATAGCCCAGACCGAAGGGATTGACCGAATCGGAGAAGAGCCCGATAAAGACCTTGATGATCAGCGGGATGAGCGCGATGGAACTGATAAGGCCGATCGTCGTGAAAGAAAGATCGAAGGTTCTCAGATAAATGATATTGAATCCGGTAAAATAGGTAATGAGGATACCCTCGAGGAAATAGATGAGCGAGTAGAATCCGCCGAGAAGATATTTATGTTCCATGGTCTAACTCCTTGGTGAGAGATGAAAGCCGGGGGAAACCGTTATGAATGGGATTCCCCCGGCTCACTCGTGAAACACATAGGCAGGCCGTCCCGGGCAATTTATCTGCCGGGCAGGCCCGCGCACGGACGTGCCTTACCGGCACGTACACTCCTCTATTTCTTCTTAAGCCACATCTCCCAGAGGGGCACGAAGAAGAAGAAGAGGAAAGCGATACCGAGGAGCGCACCGCCGACTACGGAGAAATAGGCAAAGGCCGCCGCAGTCTTGGCAAGCCACCACGAAAAGACGTCCATCACGATACCGGCATAGGCCGTGAGAACGAGCAGGATCTTCCAGCGGTCTTTGACGGTGGTCGCGATAAAGATCAGAGACAGGAGAAAGAACATCACCCCATGGGAGATGAGATGGGTATGAGAGAGGGTGCCGAGACGGCCGGGGGAAACGCCGGTTGAAACCGCAACGTATTTCATGACTTCGTCATAGGTCGTCAACGGGGAACCGGACTCGGTGCCGTCTTTTGAGTGGCACATGGTGCAGCTTTTCTTCAATATCGGGACGACGGTCTCTTCGTACGACGTCTCTTCGGCACCGGCCCGATCCACTCTATAACGGCGTTCTTATCGCCGTCCGACGAGAAATAGGTCGCCATAGACCCGAGGCTCTTGTCCTCGAGGGCGGTTCCCTCGCGGTTGCCGTAGTAGGTGATGACGATATCGTTCATCGAGAGGCCCGGTTTGGCATCGGCATTTTCGTGGCAGATGTAAATGGTAAACAGGGCAAAGATATAACCGAGCCCCATTACGCAGAGGAAAACGGTAATCAGCAGCTTTGCCGGAATTCCAAGCTTAACAAGTCCTTTTTCAAACATGGTGTGTCCTTTCCTCCAAGAGAGTGAAGTTCGGAGTGAGGGTATCCTGTTCTGCGGTAGATCAAAAGGAGATACGGCGGCGGCCGATCAAGGCCCGATTAACCGCCGCCGATAATCTGAAGAATCCTGATTTCGTCGCCGTCCGATCAGCACGTGGTCAGGCGTCACCCGGGAACCGTTTATCATCGCGACAAACGGCATGCCCGCCCGGATGACTCCGGATTCCTTGAGGGCCTTTTTGAGTCTGGCGCCCTCATTAAGGTTATAGGTTCCGCCCCTGATGCGGGCCGCCAACGGGCCGTACGGTTTAACGGTTACGGTGATCTTTTTTCTCGAAAACAGCATGTCGGAAATCCGATAGAGATGATGAATAGGGTATTGCCGTACTAATTGACCGTGCCGCTATTTTATTGTGGGCCATACTCCCCTTGTGCCGGAGAACGTTGCGCCGGAGATCGCGGTTCCATAGCCGAAGGTGCCGACGAACGAGTCGCCCGCCTCATTCAGGGTGACAATACCACGGCCCGAGCCGAGTGGGCCCTCCCAGTCAAATTCGAATTTCGATCCCCTGACGGCTCCCCGGATCGTACGAAACTTCAGGGGAGAGGGGAAGGTTCCGGAGGCGTAACATTCATTCTGGGTGATCTCAACGGGACCGGCATCGGTGTTCCAGGTTCCAACGAAGCTCGCGCAGAGTGTCTTAGGCGGGACGCTCGGCGGCACCCGGACGCAGCCGGCGACTGCAATAATCGAAAGACCGACTATGATTGCCACGACAAGAACTCTTGAGTAGCTTTTCATCTGTTGCCTCCTGTTACATCCATAGATGTCGCTACTATACCACATCCGTATCTACCGTGCAACGGCTTCGGAGACATCCGGCCGTTTCGGGATCGGGGACGGCCGTCCAATTATGGTTTGAGCGTTTTGTACACGAAGCTCTCCCATCGGCGTATATCCGAAGTATAGTAGGGTGAGTAACGGCGGTCCGAGGGACCGCCGGCAATGTCCGTGTGAATTGCCGTTTCGCCGAGGTCGGCAATTATCCGATACGACGGGGCGAAGCTCGTCAATCTACCTCCGGTCCTGAATATCTGCCCCTGGACGATGGTGGCCCGGTTGCCGGGAAGTTCGACGGGACCGAAATCAAAGCCAAGTATACGGGGGAGCTTACCGCCGAAGAAGAGGTTTGCCATGAGTACCTTATGAGTCCTGCCATACGCAACGGCCGGTCCCTTCAGGCCGCGGTGGATTGCCTTCTGGTACAGCTCCTGGCGGTTCTTATCTCCAAACCAGAGCGATTTCTTGGCCAGCAGGATGCGGTCAAAATTAATATAGAAGTCGTTGAAAAGCCCCGTCTCGGCGAGACAATAGTCGATAACGTCCCTGCCCATTTCGAGCTCGCCGAAGACGAGATCGAGGAGCGACGTATATACCCGTTCGAACAGGGTAGCTCCCAGCGACTCGGTGTCGTAACAAAGGTCCCAGTCACGCAGGATTTTCCCGTTGGGTGTGTCGGGCAGGAGCGGCTCGATAATCTTCATGAAGTATTGAGCCTGGAGGGAATAGAGGTCGCTACTGGATCTTCTTCATCTCCTCCACGTCCAGCGGTGTCCGCTTTTTCAGGAGGTCTCTTATCCGGTCGCCGCGATAGCTTCCCATCGGAAGGTTCTGAACGACAACCTTGGAAAGGTGTGAGAGATCTTCGTTGGCAGTGGCTACGTAACCCTCGGGAGGATTATAGCTCCGCGGGTAGCTCGTCGGCGGAACTGATGCCCTTCCACTGGTGAGACGGATCCCAGCCGAGGTAGGGCAGTAGACCCGAAGTACCTTTTTTCCGCTTCGGGAAGTTCCCGCTCATCTGATAGCCGATGTTACCGGCGGTATCGGCGGCAACCCAGTTGAAGGCCGCAAAGCTCAGACCCGCAAAACGGCTCATCGCTTCCTTGACGTTCTTTGACCTGGGGACTTTGAGGATACTTTCCATAGACTGTGCGACGTTTCCGCGACGGCCCGACCAGGCAAACGAGAGCCAGTAGCCGTCGGCGGTCGGTTCTCCCTCGAGTACCCCATTATCGCTCTCGTAAAATCGCAGGGTGATAGGCGCCTTCTTCTTGGGCCGGATGACCTCCTCGCGAACGGCAAAGGGGACCCGCTTCTTACCGCGCAGGCATTTCTTGTTTACGACATCCTCGATAAAATAGTCGATCGTATCCATAAAACCGTACGTGACCGACCACGCCAGGGTTATTGGAGCGGCCAAGGACAACCGCCGGTATGCCGGGGAAGGTCGCCCCCATAACGTAAAAGTCTCCCGATACCAGTACGGCCTCGTACCATAACGGCGGGCAGGCGGTTGACTTCGAGGTGCGGGTCGCCGCAGAGGATAGGCTTCTTTGACCTGGAGCGTGCGCCGGACACGGCCCAGTTATTACTGGCCGAAAATCGGGTAAGGACCGATAGCCATTTGACGGACTCGGGCACCACGGGATTGACAAGGTTGACCTGCTTAATGATTTCGGTGAGGGACTCTTTCGGGCGTTCCATCGAGGGGAACAGCTCCTTGAGCTTTTCTACCGACACCCCCTTTCGGATCATCTGGATGATACCCTTTTCCATTTCTCCCTGGGATTGGGTAAGGCCGATAAATCCGATAATCCTGGACATGAGGACGATATCCTCCGGCGTCCACGGGTCGGGCTTGTACCCAACCAGTTTGAACTCGAAGGGCACGCCCGAATCGGCGATTGCCTTGTTTGCGCCGGCGCAGTAGGCGCTCAGGACGGCCAGTGTCTCCTTGTTCATCTTCTTTAATTCTTGTTTGGCGTCACCGCCGAGGGAAATCCATCTCATATACGTATCGGCGGCGATCAGCTCTTCGTCGGCCTTTAGCTTTTCGGAGGCCCGCCCCTGGCCGATGAGCTTTACGAGCCACATCGCAAGCTGCCGGTCGGTTCCATGCATATAGCCCAGCCCCCAGTAGAGGTCGATCTCGTGATCGGCACTGATATGGGGCACTCCGCCGGCGATACGCTTGATGGTGACGTTCCCCTTGGTTCCGCGAAGAACCGTCTCGACATCAGTTATCTTCATGATTACTCCAACTATGGATAATATAGACATTATGTACCATTACGGGAATCGTATTTCAAGAGATTAAATAGGATTTCTGTAAATACGCGCAGCATTCATACGCGTAAAACGGTCGGCGGTTCCTCCGTCAGTATCTCTTCTCAAATAAAGTTCAGGCGCAAGAATCGGATAGTCAGAATGGCCGCTCCCATATAGTATATAATAAAACTGTTGAGGTATGAGCTATGACGATATCAAGCGAGCATCCGCGCTGGTGGCGTGCCGTACTGGCACGGGATGACAATTTTGACGATGTCTTTGTTTACGGCGTCCGCTCGACGGGAGTCTACTGCCGCCCGTCATGCGGGGCAAGGAAGCCGCGCGAGGATCAGGTGGTGTTCTTTGCCACGGCGGACGGGGCGCGGGCGGCCGGCTTTCGACCGTGTCGCCGGTGCCTGCCGGACGATACCTCCGGCCGGGATATACGGGGAGAGATGGTCAGGCTATCCCGCTTCATTGAAGACTACGACTCGCCGGACCGGCCGCTTACCCTGGCCGTTATGAGCGACTATATGAAGCTCAGTCCCTCGCATCTGCAGCGCACGTTTACGAGGATAATGGGCGTGAGCCCCAGGAAGTACGCGGAGATGATGCGTCTCAAACTGCTCAAGACGCTGGTTAGGAACGGGCAACGGGTAACCGACGCGCTGTACGAGGCGGGATACGGTTCCAGCAGCAGGGTTTACGAGGGCTCGGCCCATCGTCTGGGAATGACGCCCGGTGCGTATCGAAAGGGCGGTGCGGGTATGCGCATCCACTATACCGTTGTCGATTGCATTCTCGGGCGTCTCCTGGTCGGGGCTACCGAAAAGGGCGTTTCCGCGGTGCTGATCGGGCGGTCCGATCGGGAGCTTAAAAACGCCCTCCGGGAGGAATACCCGTCGGCAGTGATCGTTCAGGATTCGTCCGGACTCGAGGAATATAGCGGGGCGCTTTTAGACTATCTGAGGGATGGCCGGTCGGTACTCGACCTTCCCCTGGACATTCGTGTCACGGCTTTCCAGGCGCGGGTCTACGAGGAGCTGAAGAAGATCACCCGAGGATCGGTACGAACCTACAGTCAGATCGCCGAGGGGATCGGAATGCCGGGGGCGGCCAGGGCGGTGGGCAACGCCTGCGCCGCGAACCCAACGGCGCTCGTGATTCCGTGCCACCGGGTCGTAACAAAGAGTGGGGAACCGGGCGGCTACCGCTGGGGAGTGGAACGGAAGAAAGCGCTGCTGGCCATGGAAAGACGATCGGACCGGCGATCGGACCGGGACGAGTTGTTCGAGCAGGGAGCGGGAATTTAGGGCTACAGGAAACGTGGTCTATACCGTATACAACGCGATGCGGCGCGATGAGGAGCTAATCGATCTGTGACACGTCCGTAAGTAGGGTGGGTGCAGAACGTTGAGTTCACCAAGGGCGAATCCATTGAATGCCGGGAATCATTACTGCCGCCTTACCTTTCGACCGTTAAACGGCGCTTAGTCCATATAGGTAATCCATTCTTTGCCAGCTGAGCGGATAAGCGTCTTACCGAAGGGCGGATGAATCGCCGTCCGACATCTCCTCCATATAGACTATCTGCTCCTTGTTGACCAGGACAGTCCGCTCCTTCTGCCCCTGGACTGTGGCGCAGCTGAGGACCAGGAAACGGTTCTTCCCCTTGATCATCAGATCGCTGATTCGATGCATCGGCTCACTTTCGCTGTTGAGGTTGACGGTTCCCCGGATGGTGCTCCCATCGGTCATCCTCACCTGGACATACCTGTCAACCGTGGTGACCTTTAGTGAATTGGGCATCGCGTCCTCCTTTACAGAATTTAATTGTTATATAATACTATCATTTGTGCAACAAATCAATGCCGGTTTGAGACACGCACCGTTTCGACCGTTGCCGTGATGAATGATTGACTTTTTAAAGGTACTCGATTATCCTTGCCGGGCGATGCTGAATATACCCCTTTTTTAACTATCAGAGGCGCGAGGAAATTATGAAGAGGCATGATTTTAGAGACAAGAAGGTCCTGATAACGGGAGCTGCCGGCGGGATTGGGCGGGAGCTTTCGGCTCAATTCGCCAAGCGGGGGGCGCGGCTCCTTCTGGCGGGGCTTCCGGCGGAGAGAAAATCGCTGACGGAACTGGCGGCCCGGCTCACCAAGGAGTACGGAGTCCAGGCGCATCTGTTTACGGTCGATCTCTCTTTGCGTGGCGGGCCGGAAAAGCTATATGCATCGGTCAAGAAGGCGGTCGGGGATATCTATGCGCTGGTCAATAACGCCGGCGCCGTTGCCTACGGTAGCGTGTGGGAGGTTCCGTGGGAGCCGCAGGAGAAGACCGTTACCGTTAATCTTCTCGTCCCCCTCAGGCTTATGCACCTGTTCATCCCGGACATGGTAAAGAAGGGAGAGGGTGTTGTCTTCAACACCGCCTCCGTGCAGGCGTTTCAGCCCACGCCGTACCATTCGGTCTACTGCGCCACGAAGGCGGGCATACAGATGTTGTCGGAGGGGATTCGGGCGGAACTCACGGGCACCGGCGTGTCGGTCTGTACGCTCAACCCGCCCTATACCAATACGGCCATGCTCAGGACAAAGGGATTCCCCAGGGAGATACGTTTTTACCGGATCAGCGGGATTAAGGAACCGGCGTGGATCGCACGAAAGGCGCTCGGCGCGTTCGAGAAAGACAAGTTCATGTACGTCCCCGGCCTCTGGACGAAGTTCATTCACCTGGTTCTGATTCGGTTCTCACCCAGACGACTCGTTGATTTTGTGACGTACCACCTGCTCAAGGGGACGAGGAAGAGCGGCGTGTATTAAGGACGTAACCGCGCGTGAAGAAACGGCCTTTCTGAAACCGTCATTGGGGATTGTAAAAGACGATCTTGGGATCGGTTACGATTCCGGATAGCATCGGTTTTCCGAGGATGTTCTCCGTCGTATTCGTAACCGAAATCTCAATCTCGTTTTCTCCGGAAGATAGGGCGTCGGTAACGTCATACCGATAGGGCGGCCAGAGCCTCGCCCCCATGTCGTGCCCGTTAAGGACGACGCGGCAGGCAACCCGCACATCACCCAGTTCAAGGATCGAGACCTTCCCCGTGAAACGCTTCGGGAGTCGGAACCGGGTCCTGTAGGCGATTGTTCCGCTGTAGTTGCCGGTTGCATTCGTACCCCAGGACAGGTGCCGTGTGGTTTCTTTTCTCGCGGTGATGATATCCAAATTGACATCAAAGTCACCGGCAAGAACAATCGGTTCAATACAGTGGATGGCCGGAATAACGGTCGGGAAACCGGGCTGACGGGATCGTATCCCAATACGGTTCGTTCCCCACCTGACGATATCGGAGAGGCTTGCCCTTTTGTTCTGACGATCCCACACAAAACACCCCTGAGCCCGGTTGCTGACAAGGACTCCGTTGACAAATATTTCAGTCGGCTGGCCGGTATCCTCCCATACTAAAAAGATGCGCCGGGGAATGGTGCCCACAATGAAGTTTGCCTCAATCTCGAACTCAGAACCCACCGGGGGCAGGGGTGTTGAAAAGAAAAGTCCCATGTATCGGGCGGCGTCCCGTATCAGGTCAACCTTCCGGTAGTGAGTTTGACCCGGAACGGTTAGTCGGGCCAGGCGGGCCGCTGAGGAGTAAAACCGCATTTCTCGCTCCATCGACGTGAAGGATCGATAGCCGATCTTTTTCCGAATACCCCAGACTCTACCGATCGATTCCGTAAGAACACGCACAGAGGCAATAATGATCTTCGTAAAAAGACTAAAACGATCGTCTCCGGTAAGACGATTGAGCGGCGGCAGGGCTACAGGCGGCACAGATCGAATAAGTCTGAAATTGTCTATTCGTAACATATTATCGGATCGATAATCGATTTCCCACCTTTCGGGAAAGAAGAACTCCCCTATCCTGTGCTCCTGAGGGGTAGACAGCCCGTGGAGGGCATCGGTGCGTTCGGAGTGAATAACGTATATCCAGGACCTTCCCGGCTCGAAGGTAACCGGGAAGCAAACCCCGCGTTGTATCACCTGAAACTCGGGGACGCCGTATCGACGCCCATCTTCGGGGTCCCATGCCTCGGGAGCACCCGTGCCGGTCAGCGCAAGCGTTCCGGTGAATCGTTCTTCTCCGAGGTAAGAAAAGAAGTATATATCGGCGTCGTGAAACGTGCGTCTCTGATGTAAGAATTTATCAGAATTGTCTCCTAAAATATACAGCTGTTTCGGTATATTCAGGCGCAGATAATGGATGAGATCGGCAGCATCCTTAACAAGGGTAATACCGATCCCAAGGGTAGCGGTTTGCTGCTTATTGATAACCGCGGGGTATTCCCCAACGAAAATGACATTAACGCCGTTTCTCTTGGCGTTTTCGGTAAAGGCAAGCGTCGATGCGGGCATATACGTCGCCCTGGGAACAATGAGGGTTGAATAACGATTAGGTCCGATTGATATAACGCCGTCTTTACAGCGCACCAGCCCGCGTTCCAGCGCCTCTTCGTAGAGGAAGTCAAAATCACGGTGGTCGGAGAGGAGACGACCGATCAAATCGGTGAGGCCGGCGATAATTTTATTTCCCTCGCTAGTAAGGCGGCCCAGTCCTATGGTATTTACGAATAGAGACGACCGGGGAAATAATACGAGGGCGTCGGCCTTTGAATGTCCGGCGCTCATCATGAGGCATGTTCTGGAGATATAATCGGCCAGTATCGGAGCGTCACTCCAGTAAGGGAGTTGAAAGTAAACGGAGGGCGGAAAATCCCGTTTGCGGAGGCCGACAATCGAGGCAAAGACGCCGTGAGTAAAAAATGATGTAATTCCAAGGGAAACGCCGCAGTCGATCGTCCGCTTCAGCAGTTGGGGCGTAACGCCCCATCCTTCTCCTTCCCATACCGCGGCCAGTGTCCGATCATCCTTGCCAATCCGTGAAACGCTCGATACAAATTTTGGGGTAAAATTCGACATAAGCAAGGGGGGGGTATCACTCAGATAATGTTTCCCGGTACAGCGGTAGCTTGTCGCCGGGACGCTCATTTCCGAAAGCGCCGCGTACGGATCACCCTGTGAATGGGGAAGCGTTTCAATGAATCCTTCCCTGCCGATGGTGGCCGAAAACAAAAGATTATGCTGACGGGCCCACGTTCCCACGGCGTGATAGAAGTCCCGTGTGAGGTCGCTGATGAGGCAATAGTAATCGGTGCGCACGGAAACAAAATCGCCAACCTCACTGATAAGGGAGGGAAGGCGGCCCAGAAGGTCATAGCCGAATTTCTTCTTGAATATATCAGGCAGCGAGCCTGTCCAGGGGAAAGGGCACTGATTCTGAGGTGATTGAATCAGGATGCCTTCGATCGTATTTTCGAAGTATTTCTTGAGTATTTTTCGGAGCGGTTCGAGCACGGTATTGACATAATAACGGACGGCATCGGAGTTCAAGATATCCAGCCTGCCCATCCCGCCATGCGGGACCGATAGAGCATCCGGGTCTATCGGCGTCGGGGGATACAGGACATCGACTGAGGCGATAAGGCACTTCTTTCCCGGAGGATGTTCAGGCAGGTGCGTGACGGATCGTCCGCTGGTCAGATAGGTGCCGATTACTTGCCGGCTGGAATCCGGACGCTTTGCCGTTCGGAATACGATACCCTGGGCGCAGAAGCCGGGCCGCTCGGCGGACGGCGGTACGTGAGGAGGGCCGATCGGCTGCTGGTAATCGACGCAGATCCAGACTCTCATCGAGCGCGCCTTTGCGCGTCCGACAATCTCTGAGAGCCTGCGCCAGTACTCCTCCGAGGCCCACGGAACCGATAGACCGCTCCTCGGGGAAAGGACGACCTTCGTAAATCCCTTTTCAGACAGATTCTCAAAAATATCGTCGAAGACCGCCGCGTCCATGGAATCGTTAAGAAACACGAATGGCGCAGCGGAAAAGTCCCTCGGCGATCCGGCGAAGGCCTGATAGAGTGTCTGAATCCTATTTCGTTTTCGTTGTAGCATAATAGGTGTCGGTACGATAGCCGGGACGGCTCGGCCATCGGCGCGCTTCCCGATAGAACAGACGCCGACGGTATTTAGTCGTTTGCCAGCACAATAATACGGTCGTCCGGCTCAAAAGTAATCATGTCTGATTTGTGCGGATTCAGCGTTACCCCGTACGATCGACGCGTGTCGTGCGCCCGGGCGGCGATCCGATAACCGATGGCAACCTCGCCTTTTTGACGTGTCGACTCGATGACCGTATAGAAATTCACGGGCCTTCCGGTTTGGACGTAATGATCGGCAGGTTTTATGTATATTTCGGATCCCTCGGGATCAAAGAGGTCGGCAAAGACAGCCGAGAGTTCCCTGTTCTCTGAAATCTGGGAGAGTGCAAGGCTGATAAGTCGGTC
Organism: uncultured delta proteobacterium; assembly: GCA_963735595.1. Classification (GTDB taxonomy): domain Bacteria; phylum Desulfobacterota; class Zymogenia; order Zymogenales; family Zymogenaceae; genus JAFGAS01. Next base: position 249,151 of record CAVTLK010000001.1, read on the forward strand.
ACTGATGATGAAGTCATCGGCCTGCGTCACCTCGGCGAGGTCCCTGTTTTTCACGTCGAGCATCTCGCTGACGATGGTAAAGGAATCGCCTGTCCTTTCGTTGATGTCGCGCAGGTGGAGAAGACAGATAAGCGTGTGGGCATCGGCCCGCTCAGCATCGAGTATGTCCGAATAGCTCAAGACGATTACGTTTTTATACGTGTGTATCGCCAGGCCGTCCAACACGGAGCGATCGGTAATATCCCCGAGATGGCTGGATACCGACGCGTTTTTCAGTTGGAGTTCCCTGACCTGATCGCCGATCCCCTGGCCCGGGAGATCGTTATCTTCGGCAACGACGGTTATCCGAGAACCGCGGGCAAGGTAGCTGTCGAGCTCCCTGATAATGGTCTTCGTGCGGTGGTTCCATCCAAGGATGAGAATATTTTCCGGGGCGAGAGGCTTTGGCGTTACATGTCGGAGTGCGCCTTTGTCGATAGCCCAGTCGGTTAAGCCGGAAAGTACGATAGTGTCGTCATCCTCGGAGATGGCGATCAACCGGTCGCCGGTTTGAATTATCGTGTTCATTGGGGGATTGAGTTGGATAGTGCCGGTGGAAAACAGCACGCCGATAACCAATGTATCCTCAAAGGCAAGCAAGGAATCAGCGAAAGTCCTGCCGACAAGGGACGGCTCTTCTTTTAAATAGATCTCATCGCCGCCAAAGTCGAGAAGCTCGGTGTATACGACCGAGAGGCCTGACTGACGGCAGGTCTGCGCGGCGATCCGCGCGATGAGATCGCTCGTTAAGATAAATTGAGCCTCGGCCTTTCCGACCATGCGGGCAACCTCGAGATTCTTGGGATCACGAACGGCGGCAACTATGTGATAGGGCTCGGATCGACGATCCCTGCGATTGACCAGAGCGAGGACCGACTTGATCACGTGGATGTCCGGTTCCTTTGTCTCGGGGGCAAGGATGATAATGGATCGGGCGGCGTCGGGATTGACGATTTCAAGGTCGGCAAGGTCTATGGGGTTACCTGTCCTGCAGACGATACGGGTGCGACGGGGGGTGCCGACCTTGTCACGTATGGCGTCCTCCATCTGAATCTTGTCTTTCTGGGCGAGAATAACGATAGAGGAGCGCGGCTTATTCTCGTTTGCGATGGCGAGCTCGGATATGACCGCGAATATCTGCGAGGACCAACCAAGGATGATAACATGTCCCGTTTCCGTCACGGAAGAACGACCCTTACGAAGATCATCGATCTTATTCTTGATGCCGGTAGTCAAGAGCCCTATCAGGATGCTGACAATGAAAACGCCTCCGAACGTGGTTAACAGCATCAGCAGCAGGAAGAGAACGCTCCCCTTATCTCGGCCAACGGCTCCGGTGCCCAGGGTTCGCATGAGAGTTTCCCACATGATCCCGAAGAAGCCCTTATCCTGAAAGCCGACCTTCGTGAAATAGACGATGAGCGACATCCCACCGATCAGCGCAAACGCCGCTAGAAAAAGCCAACCGATGACTGCGACGGTTCCGGCCGACATCGTGTTCTCGAAGCTATATCTGATCCGATCGCCGAAACGTATCTTTTTCATGCCGATCCCTTAGGAAGATGAAAAACGTTACCTGTTCCTATCTTTGTTATGCGTTACGAGTTGCGGAAAGTTTCGTCACGATATCCTCACAGTACCGCCTGTTGAGGGGAAACGCCCAGAGGAAGATGAGGCCGAGCGCGAAAAGGATGGACGGAATTACCCCTACCAGGAGCCTGATCCCCAACAGGGTTTGTTGGGTCTGGGGTGCGTCAGGGACGTATCCTAAGGTAGTGAGGATTGTGCCGGTTATAAATGGGGCCAGGGCGATGGAGATCTTAAAGATCAGGAAGGCGATCCCGAAATATGCCCCCTCGCGGCGGGTCCCCGACGTCAGCTCATCGTAGTCGATGATTTCGGGCAATATCGAATAGGGGAAGAGAAAGTAGGCGCCCGTGCCGATACCGGCAAGCCCCATGAGGATAAAGAGAAAGGCCCCCCCCGTCGGCGGAAGGAAAAAGATTGCGCCCGCGGATACGATTAATACCACGATTCCGATAAGGAAGCCCTCTTTCTTCCCGATCTTGCCGCTGACCCACACCCACAAGGGAATGGAAAGAAGTAGAAATCCCATCACGATTCCCATCATAACGGTAAATAGCCCTTCATTAAGCAGCCAATACTTCGCGTAATAGATCAGGACGCCGGAGAGGATTGTGTATCCGAGCGATACGAGGGAATAGGCGGCGATAAACCACCAGAACGGACGATTCTTGAACGTCAGGATGAATGATCGGCCGATTGGTACGGAGCCTTTACGCGAGAAATCTATCCGCTCCCGAACGGAGGTTGCGGTGATGAGAAAAACGATCAACGCCACGACCCCGAATATGGCCGCCATGAGGATATAACCCTGCCTGCCGCCGCCCAGGGCGGCGACAAGGGGTAACACGAGGGCGCTGCCGGCCACCCAGCCGATGACCGCGAATGGCTGGCGATAGGCGGTCAGCTTCGTCCGCTCGTGGGGCAACAGGGCAAGCTCCGGCAGAAGGGCGTTGTAGGGGACGGTGACGATCGTTGAAGCCGTGAAGAAAAGTATGAAGAGACCGGTGACGATAAGATAGTTCACGGTGGCGCTGGAAGAAACGTGGGCGGTCCAGATCAGGACGAAGAGGATCGCGTAGGGCAGTGCGCCGAACAGGAGGTACGGCCGGCGCCTTCCCCAGCGGCTCCTTGTTGCATCGGATATCTGGCCCATGAGTGGATCGGAGACGGCGTCCCACGCCTTTGCGACCAATAGGGCGGTGCCGGCCAGCAGGGGAGAAAGGTGAACAACGTCCGTATAAAAGTAAAGGAGAAAAAACGCGATGGATGAAAGGGGCAGGGTGATGCCAAGGTCAGATACGCCGTAGGCGATCTTCGTTCTCAGGGAAAGGGACGTGCCGGAAGTAATGCTTCGTTTATTCATGGTATATATTACGCAAGAAACCAAGTGTTATTTGCGCGTCAGATGATAGCACAACTGCCGGACGTTTCAAGGAAATAAAATCCAAGGAGATGACATGCCGGAATTATATTTTTGAAGTTGCCGGTATCATTTTACTTGACACAAAAAACCGGGTATGGTATTTTGTCCCTTCTTGAATGAGTATTCATTCATTGTATATGGAGTGACGTTATCGCGATAGAATAGTGTAGCAATATCATAGCATTATGAGGACGGCACAGAGTGGTTAAGGCAATTGTCGAAAAAATTAAGAACGCCGAGGTGAAAGCCGACAAGCTCGTAAAAGAGGCGGAGGCCAAGGCGGAACAAAACGTCGTTAAGTTCACCCGTGACAGGGAGAAACGCCTGGAGGCAGTCGAAAAGGAAAACAGGGAAATCAGGGGTAAGGCTCTCGAAGAGGCGGAAGCGCAGGCAAAGAAAGAAGAAGCACGGATACTTGACGACGCCCGGAAAGAGATGAACGCTTTGCGGGCGGCGGCCGACAAAAAGAAGGAAGAAGCCGTTTTATTAATCATACGGAAGATATTAGAGCAGTGAGCATTTCACCTCTCACCAAAGTACTATTCGTCGCGCATCGCGAAGAGAAGGCGCCCTTTCTGAAGTATATTCAGGAACAGGGGATTGTCCAGATTACGGAGCTTGCCCAGCGAGATGTTCGGGAGTCGTTTCCCGAGCTTGCGCGCGAGGATTCGGGTAAGCTGAATGACCTGGTTACACTCACCTCTCAGATCGATTTTGCTATAAATTTCCTTGCGCCGTATAAGAACAAGAAATCGATCAAGCCCGCATTTCCCGACTGGGGGCTCAAGAGCACAGCGGACCTCAAATCGTTGGCCGAGTCGGTAAAAGTCAAGAAAATTATCGATACGGTATTTCAGCTCAACCGGGATCTGTCCGAGGCCCGTAACCAGATTACCCGTCTCGAATCGATAGAGGGCACGTTCGACCGTTGGCTCAGCCTGGACGCGTCCATTGAGAGTCTCAAGGAGACCGCCTCCGCCTACCAGATGCTCTTCATGATATTCAGGGTCGAGAAAAATGCCATTGAGGAGCAGCTCAACGGGATAGGTAACCTCCATGTCCTGACGCCGGTCAGCGTAAGCCCCAACTATTCGTATTATCACTTTATCTGTCATAAAGATAAAAGGACGGCCTACGAAGACGTACTGACGAAACTTGGTGCGGAACGCGAAAGCCTCCCCGATTATAAGGGGACATATAGGCAGGCCCACAATACGATAGAAAAGGAAATAAAGGCAATCAAGGAAAAGATCGCATCGCTTGAAGTCAAGGCGGCCGAGGTCGCTCAGGAGCATGAGCGATTGCAGGCCCTCTATGATTACTACACGATCGAAAAGGAGCGTGAAGAGCTCCATAACGAGCTCGTTTCTTCGACCGGCGTCGTGTATATCGAGGGATGGATTCCGGTCAAGAAGGTGCAGGACGTACAGGACCACATCCGCAGCGCATTCAGGCTCGTCGAAATGGTGACGTTTGAGCACGCGGAAGACGATAAGCCGCCCATCCTGCTCAAGAATAGCAGGCTGAACCGTCCCTTCGAGATAATAACCTCTCTCTATGGGATGCCCGATCCAAAGGAATTCGACCCCACGCCGTTCTACGCATTCTTCTATCTGATCTTTTTCGGGACGTGCCTGACGGACGCGGGTTACGGGGTGGTGCTGACGATCCTCCTTCTGTTTATCGTTATCAAGTTCAGGCATTCTTTCGGAAAAAACAAGATTGTTCACGTCCTTTTGCTCGGATCGATATGTACGATATTCCTCGGAGCGATAACCGGCGGTTGGTTCGGCGATCTCCTTCCGCGCCTTCCCGAGGGATCCTGGCTTAAAAATCTTGGGAACTCTATTGTCGTGCTGGACCCGCTGAAAGATACGATCAAGTTTATGCTCTTCTGCATAGCGATAGGCATCGTTCAGATAAACGTCGGGATGTTAGTCGGATTCGCAAAATTTGTGAAAAACCGGGAGCATCGCGAGGCGTTCGTAAAGCTGTTCTGGATATTCTTTGTTAACGTAGGTGTGGTTTTGGTCGCTGAATACATGTCACCTGGAATAGTCCCTCCGGTTATAACAAAGATCTGCATAGGTGTAATTGCGGCGGCATCTCTGGGGATTGTACTTTTCTCACAGCCTGAAAAAAATGTATTTGCGCGGATCGCATGGGGGCTTTACAGCCTATACGGATTTACAGGTTTTCTGGGTGATATACTGAGCTACCTGAGGCTTTTAGCGCTCGGTCTTTCCACCGGCATCATCGCTTCGGTCGTAAACCTGGTAGCGGCTATGGTCGGACAGGTCCCGTACGTGGGGTTTGTCCTGGCGGGGGTGGTGTTCATAGGAGGGCATGCGTTTAATATCGTCATCAACGCGCTGGGAGCCTTCGTACATACGACGAGGCTCCAGTACGTAGAGTTCTTTACCAAGTTCTATGATGGAACGGGCAAACCCTTTAAGCCATTCGGGGTAAGTCCCAAGTACGTGTATCTGAAGGAAGCCGTCGAATAGAGACGGTACGGTTAGCAGTGTACGTAATCCTGTACGGGTGTATCAAACTTTGTGGAGTGTGCCATGTCTGAAGTTTTATACGTTTTGACGTTGCCTCATCTCGCCCTTCCGGTTCTGGGAGCGGCCCTGGCCGTTGGGCTTTCCGGTTTTGGCTCGGCTACCGGCATCTCTATTGCCGGTCAGGTGGCCGATGGCGTGCTTGCGGAAGACCCGGATATCTTCGGTAGGATCCTGATCTTCGTGGCGATGCCCGGCACTCAGGGTATTTACGGTTTCCTCGGTGCCTTCCTGATCCTCCTCAAGGCCGGCATTATCGGCGGCGCGCCGATCGAAACCATGACCCTGACGCAGGGCTGGATGTTCTGCTTTGCCGGGCTGCCGGTCGGATTGGGCGGATGGATTTCGGGCATTTACCAAGGCAAGGCATGCGCCACCGGTATCTCGCTGGCGGTAAAAAGGCCGGAGGCCATGATGAAGGGCGTTATCTACAGCGCGATGGTCGAGACCTACGCCATCCTGGGACTTCTTATCACGATTCTCTCGCTTAACGGCATTCAGCTTTAAGCGATAACGAACGGCCCATAAGGTGGTGTTATGTCGGTAGAAAATATCGCAAAAAAGATAATTGACGAAGCCCAGAGCGCCGTCCGTGTGATTGAAGAAAAGGCCGGACGAGAGACGGCTCGGACCACGTCGGAACTTGACCGGCAGGAGCGGGAGCTCAAGGAGTCCGCAGGCCGTCAGATCGAGGCCGAGGCCCAGGAAGTCATTAAAAGGTGCGTATCGTCGGCCAGGCTTGAGGGCAGAAAGCGGATCCTCGGTGAAAAGGAGATGATCCTGGGCGAGATCTATGCGGAGGCTCGACAGCGAATCCTCGCACTTACGGAGGAAAAATACCTCGGGTTTCTCACAAAACTCGTCGTTACTCATAGCCTCGGTGGTCAGGAGAAGGTTAATTTATCCCGCAAGGACCTTGACCGGCTAAAGGGAAAGATACCACAGTGGGAAAAAGAGCTGGCCCGGGAAGTTCAAAAGAAGTATAAGGACAGCTCCATAACCGTATCCGCTGAAGCAAGGGACATCGAAGGAGGGCTCGTTCTCTCTCAAAGCAGGACTGAGATAAACCTTAGCCTCGATGTTATCCTTGCGGAAACGAAATACGCCCTCGAGTCGGAAGTGACCGGCGTCCTTTCCTGGACAAGCCGCAAGGGGTAACGGGGCGCGGGAGTCTACCCCGAGGAAAACGGGACACATGCCGTCGCACGGCTTTCGAGTCCCGGTGGGTTCTCGTAAAACGAGAAGTATGGACGCCCGAGGGATTGATAAAGACTTTCGGTGATCCGGGGACACGAAACACGTATTCCCGGCGGCGTGCCGATAAGGCAGGAACATAAAACAATGAGTGATATCGAATTTCCCATCAATATCGATCGGGAAATGGACCTCAGTAAAGAATTAGCGCGGAAATCGTTGGAAGGCATATCGAGCCTGAACTACGATGCGTTTGTTGTCTCGGAAGAATGGAAATGGGGAGACGACGAGCGATACGCATTTGCCACGGGGCACGTCCGCGCTATCGAACATCGGCTGATTCCCCCGGACCGTTTTCTCCGTCTTGTTGACGCGAGGAACTCCGCTGAGGTCCTCGGTATGCTCGGCGATACCGACTATGGCAAGGGCTATCAGGACGAGATGGCGATGATTTCCGGGCCCAGCGCCGATGGGGTCAATATCGAGCAGGTGCTGAAGCAGGAAGCGGAGCGGGTAAAGAAATTCATCAGCGAGCTGACTCAGGATCGGGAACAGACCGATATCCTTTTTTCTCGTTACGACTTCTTCAACCTGAAACTATCGCTCAAGGGCATCTTCGGTAATACCCCGGTGGAGGATTTCTTCCTGCCTCTCGGCACGTTACCTCCGGCACTGATCTACCAGGAAGGAAAAGAGGCCGAGAAATCGGAAGCGCTGCCTCCTCATCTAAAGGAAGCGGCAATTCAGGCCGCTAAGACGTATACCGATACGAGAAGTTCTATGGAGATAGACCGTGTCGTTGACGCCTCGATGTACCGATATATGCTGAGCCGGACGAGGGATAAGGAACTGTTCTTCCTCTTCAGACTCATTACAACGGAAATCGACCTTACAAATATCATCACGTTTTTCCGCCTCAAGTGGGTTGGTGAGTCACTACCGACGCTTCAGTCCGCCTTGATCGAGGGAGGAAGGATTCCCTTTTCGTCATATTACGAGTATTTCCCCCGGGAAATCGATGATATAGAAACGGGCCTTTTGTCCGACGAGGTCTACCATGACTTCATCGCGGAGGGGGTGCACCATCTGAAGAACGAGAATTCCTTCATCAGGATGGAGTCGCTCATAGACCGGGAACTCATGAAGATCATCAGCCGGGAAAAGGAGATCAACTTCGGGGTTGAGGTACTTATCGCCTATTTTTACAAGAAATCTATTGAGATGAAAAAACTCAGAACCGTTATTATCGGTAAGGAAAACGGGCTTTCACCTGACGAGATTAAGGCAAGGTTGGGTTATGTCGGATAGCAAGGTAATGGTCATCGGCGATAGGGACGCCGTGCTGGGTTTCGGAGCGCTCGGGGTAAAAGTCAGCACGCCTCCGGCTGAAGCGGAAAGGATTCGAGAGGCCATCAGGTCCGCCATTGACGAAGAAGTGGCGATTCTCTTCATCACAGAGCGTCTGGCGGAGGAAGTCCCCGAAATGATCAAGGACCTTTCTCGGCGGCCGCTTCCGTCCGTCGTAGTGATACCGGATGCGTCCGGCAGCAAGGGTATGGGCCTCAAGAAGCTTAATGAAATCATCGTCAAGGCGGTCGGCTCGACGATCGGTGCTCAGGAAGAAACCAACTGACGGGCGGTAGGACGTGCCCGCCGGTCCGCTCTACAAGGAAAGATAAGCAGAACAAAATAGTATACACGCAGGTTAGAGATACTATAACAAAAGGGATATACGGAGAAACGGTGGATCTATGAAACAGGGTGTCATTATCAAGGTTTCGGGACCCCTTGTGGTTGCCGATAATATGTCCGACTCCAAAATGTTTGACGTGGTGAAGGTGAGCGATGAGGGACTCATCGGCGAGATCATCGAGCTCCACGGCGACAAGGCCTTTATCCAGGTCTATGAAGAGACCGGGGGTATAGGCCCGGGCGATCCGGTCTACCCGACTTATATGCCGCTCTCGGTGGAGCTTGGGCCGGGACTGGTTACGTCGATTTACGATGGAATCCAGAGACCGCTTTCCGTTATCAAGGATCAGGTCGGCGATTATATAACCCGGGGAGTCGTGGCCGCGCCTCTCGACCACAACAAGGTCTGGGACTTCACGGCGACCGCCAAGGAAGGCGACGAAGTCGTGACGGGAGACATCCTGGGAGAAATCAAGGAGACGGTCGCCGTTGTTCACCGGATCATTGTGCCGCACGGCGTGAAGGGAAAGATAAAGAAGCTCAAATCGGGACAATATAAGATCGACGATACCGTCTGCGATGTTGAGACCAAGGACGGCATCAAGAATATCACGATGGTGCAGAAGTGGCCCGTCCGCGTTCCGCGTCCCTATAAACGAAAGCTCCGGCCCGAAAATCTCCTGATCACAGGACAGCGGGTCGTGGACGCATTCTTCCCGCTGGCGAAGGGTGGAACGGCGTGCGTTCCCGGCCCGTTCGGGAGCGGCAAGACCGTTATCCAGCACCAGCTGGCCAAGTGGGCGGATGCCGAGATCATCGTCTATATCGGGTGCGGTGAGCGAGGAAATGAGATGACGGACGTTCTCCTGGAATTCCCGCACCTCAAAGACCCGAAATCGGGAGCGACGCTCATCAACCGAACCGTCCTTATCGCCAACACCTCAAACATGCCGGTTGCTGCGCGGGAGGCCTCGGTCTATACGGGGATCACGATCGCGGAGTATTTCCGCGATATGGGATACTCGGTGGCCGTCATGGCCGACTCGACGTCCCGGTGGGCGGAGGCGATGCGCGAGATATCGGGACGTCTTGAAGAGATGCCCGGTGAGGAAGGATATCCGGCGTACCTCGGCACCAGGATCGCGGAGTTCTACGAGCGCTCGGGGCGGGTATCGGTCCTCTGCTCGGGGAACCGTGAGGGCAACCTCTCGACAATCGGCGCCGTCTCACCTCCGGGCGGTGACCTTTCCGACCCGGTCGTTCAGGCGACGCTCAGGGTCGTCAAGGTGTTCTGGAGCCTCGAAGATAAGCTTGCGTTTCAGCGGCACTTCCCGGCCATTTCGTGGCTCAACAGCTATTCGCTCTACCATGAGAATCTCGAAGCGAGCCTCAGGAAAGAGGTGGCCCATGATATCGTGGAAACACGGCAGGAAGCCATGAAGATACTCCAGGAAGAGGCTGAGCTGGCCGAAATCGTAAAACTGGTCGGCGTCGATTCCCTTTCCCCGGGCGACCGGATTACCCTGGAAACGGCGCGTTCGCTGCGTGAAGACTTCCTTCATCAAAACGCGTTCCATGAAGTGGATTCGTACTGCTCGTCAAAGAAGATGAACACCATGCTCAAGCTCATCCTGAAGCTTCATCACTTATCGCTTGATGCGCTGCATGGAGGGGTTCCCTTTGAAGAGTTAGCCAAGATAAAGGTAAAAGAGGATATCGCGCGATCTAAGTATATCCCTGAAGACCAGGCTGCTCAGCTTGATAAGATCGAGAAGAACGCGGAGAGCGAGATTGAGGTCCTCAGAAATATGTACGGCCAAAAGGAAGTCGTACTGGGCTTTTAGATAATTACAGGGGAGCTATCTTCAGATGCAAAAGGAATATCTTACCATAAAAGATATATACGGCCCGCTGGTCATCGTCGAGGGTGTAGAGGGAGTGAAGTACGAGGAGCTGGTGACGGTGGAACTGAAAAACGGCGACAAACGGGCCGGTAAAGTCCTCGAGGTGGACGGCGACAAGGCAATGATCCAGCTGTTCGAGGGGACGACGGGCGTGGATATTTATACCTCCCGGGTCCGCTTCCTGGGCAGGGGAATCCAGATCGCCCTGTCGGAGGATATCCTCGGCCGGGTATTCGATGGGATGGCAAATCCGATAGACGACGGACCCCAGATCATCGCCGAAAAGCGCATTGATATCAACGGCGACCCGATCAATCCGTACGCTCGCGACTATCCCGAGGAGTTCATACAGACCGGGATCTCGTCAATCGACGGCCTCAATACGCTGGTCCGCGGTCAGAAGCTCCCGATATTTTCCGGGTCGGGCCTCCCGCACAACCGGCTTGCCGCTCAGATCGCGCGACAGGCAAAGGTGCGCGGCTCGGGCGAGAGCTTCGCGGTGGTTTTTGCGGCCATGGGCATCACGTTTGAAGAGGCCAATTACTTCATCCTCGAATTCAACAAGACCGGCGCTATCGACCGATCGGTTCTCTTCCTCAACCTGGCCAACGACCCGGCCCTCGAGCGCGTGGCGACCCCGAGAATGGCGCTGACCGCGGCCGAATACCTCGCCTTTGACAAGGGTATGCACGTGCTGGTTATACTTACGGATATGACCAACTACTGCGAGGCGCTGCGGGAGATATCGGCGGCCCGAAAGGAGATCCCGGGACGCCGCGGATACCCGGGCTACCTGTATACCGACCTTTCGACGATCTACGAACGGGCCGGCAAGATCCAGGGGAAAAGCGGATCCATTACCCAGATCCCGATCCTGACCATGCCCGAGGATGACAAGACACACCCGATCCCGGACCTGACCGGTTACATTACGGAGGGACAGATTATCCTGTCCAGGGTCCTGTATCGCAAGAACGTTATGCCCCCCATCGACGTGCTGCCTTCGCTTTCCCGCCTCAAAGATAAAGGCATGGGCAAAGACAAGACCCGCGAGGACCACGCGGACGTCAACAACCAGCTGTTTGCGGCGTACGCCCGCGGAAAGGAAGCCCAGGAGCTTGCGGTCATCCTCGGTGAAGCGGCGCTCTCGGAAATCGACAAGATGTTCTTTGATTTTGCAAATACCTTTGAGATGAGCTACGTCTCACAGGGTGAATATGACGATCGCAGCATCGAGGAGACCCTGGACCTTGGTTGGAAGCTCCTGTCGGTCTTTCCGACCGGCGAGCTCAAGCGTATCAGGGCCGAATACCTCAGCAAGTACCTGCCGAGATTCAAGAAGGAAGAAGCGGCAGCCGACTAATCCCGATATACGGAAAGGGTTGCGTTACGGTGAATACAGGTAGCGCACGTAATTGCGCTATCAGGTAAGGACGGATTTTGAATTGCCCGACTGTGGGACATAACAGGAAGACAGCGTAGCCATATGAAACTTAACGTTAATAGCACACGGATGGAGCTCATGAGGCTTAAGAAACGCCTCATCGTCGCGCAGCGCGGCCATAAGCTCCTCAAGGACAAGCAGGACGAGTTGATGCGCCAGTTCATGGAGATCATCGAGGAGACGCGGACCATCCGGGCCAAGATTGAAAAGGACCTCTCCGATATCTTAAAACGGTTTATACATATCAACTCGTACATGGGATCGGAGCGGGTTTACGAGGCACTCGTACTTCCGTCGGTAAAGATAGACCTCACTGTCAGGGTAATCTCCATTATGAACGTAAAGGTGCCGGAGATTACCTTCAAGCAGGAAGGATCGGTCAGATGTTACGGGTATGCGGAGACGTCCGGGGAACTGGACCTCTACCTGATTGATCTGGGCAGGATATTCGGTGATATGATACGGCTGGCGCAAAATGAGAAGCGCGCCGAGCTCCTGGCCGATGAGCTGGTAAAGACACGGCGTCGCGTCAATGCACTTGAGTACGTCCTGATACCTAATATTAAGGAGACCGTCCGGTATATCACGATTAAACTCGACGAGATGGAGCGTTCAAACCTCTCGCGCCTTATGAAGGTGAAGGACATCGTACGGGCGAAATAAGATGCCCCTAAAAGCCCCGCGAGCCTCACGAGGCTCCTTTCGGGGCTTTAAATATAGACAGACGGCCGAAAGGCCGTCTTTTTTATTGTCACTGCCGGACAACTCGACTACTATTAGTTCACGGGAATCTCCGGGGCCTTCCGATAATTCGGATTATAATGTATCGTAACCCGTTGGGGAGGAACTGACGAATGTTATGCTCTTCGTGCGGCCAGACAAACGCCGATGACGTCCGTGTATGTTCGAAGTGCGGCGCCGAGCTGGGATCGGGCCGAAATCCGGGGACGGATAAACCCTATCTCTCGAACTACCTGGCGCCCGCGGTCATTGTCACCTTCATCTGCTGTATGCCGCTGGGTGCGGTGGCGCTTATCTTTGCCGCTCAGGTCAACGGGCGCCAGATTGCCGGCCAATGGGAAGAGGCCAGGAAATCGTCGGAAAGCGCGCGCCTCTGGTGTTGGATCGCCTTCGGAGTGGGCATCGTCTTCTGGACACTCTACATCACGCTCATAATAGTCATCATGATCCTCGGAAGCAAGGGGCAGTTGTGACGTGGTGAGAGACCGGATTGTATTGCAGGGTCGGAAGGGGAGTATAGCTGCCGTTGCTATGGTTCTCGCCATCGGCGCCGTGTGTATTATCCTCTTTTTCATCGATCCGGGAACGTCGTCGATGCTGCCGCCCTGTCCCTTCCACTGGTTGACAGGCCTATGGTGTCCCGGATGCGGGTCCGTCCGGGCACTTCACGCATTGCTGCATGCCGACATACTGCAGGCCCTTGATTTTAACCCGCTCATGGTTATGTCGCTGCCGCTTCTCGGCTACGCCGGGATGTCATGGTTGTGTCTCTATACCCGGGGTAGACTGCTCCCAAGGATATTCACCGGTCGATACTGGGGGTGGCTTGTTGTTAGCCTTGTTCTCGTCTACTGGGTCGTGAGAAATATACCCGTCTATCCCCTTACCATACTATCCCCCTAACTATCTACCCATATATCATACCGACTTTACTCGATTTACCTCCGGGCAGGCTCAATCAAATAGATGAGCCGGTTTAGTAAACAGTATAGGGAGAATTCGAGATATATCTTATGCCTTGACAATGGGACGGAAATAGCATAATTTGAAACGTTACTTACAGAAGCAGGTACCGTGAAAGAAAAGGAACATCACATCTCACAAAACGGTTCCATCGGGGTATTCGATTCGGGGGTAGGGGGGCTCACCGTGCTTCGCGAGATCGTCCGGGCCCTCCCGAACGAGGACTGCGTGTACCTCGGCGATACTGCGCGATTGCCCTACGGAAACAAATCCCGGGACACCGTTACCAAGTTTGCCCTCCAGAACTCAAGATTCCTCGTGTCGCTCGGGATAAAATTCCTGGTCATCGCGTGTAATACCGCCGCATCGGCGGGGCTCGATGCCGTCAAAGATAGCTTCGACATACCGACTACGGGTGTCATAAAACCGGAAGCGCTGAGGGCCGCCAGGACTACGAAAAACCGAAAGGTCGGTGTAATCGGCACAAGGTCAACGATAGCCAGCGGCGCTTACGAGCGAGAAATACACCGTCATGATTCGGGCATAACGGTCATCACCAAGCCGTGCCCCCTCTTTGTCCCGCTGGCCGAGGAGGGATGGTTTGAAGAAGACGTAACACGTACAATTGCAGAGCGCTATCTTGCCGATCTCATTGGCGAGGAAGTAGATACGCTCGTGCTTGGGTGCACGCACTACCCGCTCCTCAAAAAGGTGATCGCCGAGACGATGGGCCGTGACGTGGCCCTGATCGATTCGGCGGGTCCGATCGCACGGGAAGTGAAGGATACGCTCGAATCGATGAGAATGCTGAGAGACGAAAATACACTGCGGCATCTCACCTATTACGTTACCGATGACCCAAAGATATTTACACGGGTCGGAGAATCATTTCTGGGATTTCCCCTCGAAGACGTTCGGCACGTCGATATTGCGGTTTGATGAGATTGCGACCGACACGTGGAGAATACGAGTATGGCGGGTGAAGGCAGGTTAAAAAAGATCCGAAATATCGGGATCATATCCCATATTGATGCGGGGAAGACTACCGTCACCGAAAGGATACTCTACTATACCGGTGTTTCGTATAAGATCGGGGAAGTTCATGACGGCCAGGCGATCATGGATTGGATGCCTCAGGAACAGGAGCGGGGGATTACCATTAGCAGCGCAACGACCACCTGCCAGTGGCTCGACCATGAGATTCATATTATCGATACTCCGGGACATGTCGATTTTACGATAGAGGTTGAACGGTCGCTCAGGGTCCTGGACGGGGCAATCGCTATATTCTCGGCAGTGGAGGGAGTGGAGCCCCAGTCGGAGACCGTTTGGCACCAGGCGGACCGGTATCGCGTTCCACGGATCGCATTTATCAACAAGATGGATCGCGTTGGCTCCAACCTCTTTGCCGTCCTTGATATGATCGTTGAAAAACTGGGAGTTAAGCCGCTTCTCATGCAGCTCCCGATCGGGACAGAGGCCGATTTCACGGGAATCGTGGATCTCATTGGCATGAAGAGCTTTACGTTTTCTCAGGACGATCTCGGCGTAACGGTAAATACGGCCGATGTGACCGATCCTATAAGGGATGAAGCCCTACGAATGCGTGAAAGGATTATCGAAGCGGCGGCGGATATTGAAGACGGGCTGGCCGAGAAGTATCTCGAAGACGGAGATGTCTCGGCAGAGGAGATACGGGCAGCCCTGAGAAAGGGAGTAATCGGGGGTACGATCGTTCCCGTCTTTATCGGATCGGGACTTAAGAACAAAGGAATACAGCCGTTACTTGACGCCGTCGTAGATTACCTCCCGTCACCGCTGGACGTACCGCCCGTGGAAGGAGTAAATCCCGAGACCGGCAACGTCGAGATCAGGCAGAGCAGCGACTCGGAGGCATCGGCGGCGCTCGCCTTTAAGGTCCAGATGGACGGCGGGAGGAAAGTCACCTACTTCCGAGTATACTCGGGCGTGCTCAAGGCAGGAGAGGAGGTCTATAACCCCCGGCTCAAACATCCCGAGAAGATCGCCCGGCTGCTGAAGATCCATGCCAACAGAAAAGAACGGATCGACGTGGCCAGGGCCGGTGATATCGCGGCGGCCATGGGACTGAAGGATACCGCAACAGGTGATACTCTGTGCGATAAGGACAGACCGATCCTGCTTGAATCGATATCGTTTATGGACCCGGTCATCAGCATGGCCATTGAGCCCAAGACCGTCCTCGACCAGGAAAAGCTGGCCGATTCACTCGAAAAGCTCGTAGAAGAAGATCCGACACTGTCGGTATCGGTCAACGAAGATACGGGCCAGACGATCATATCAGGTATGGGAGAGCTTCACCTTGAAATCCTGATCGATCGACTCAAACGGGAGTTTAACGTATCTGCAAATGTCGGAAAACCGCAGGTGGTCTACCGCGAAACAATTATGGAGCCCTCGATGTCGGAAATTACCCTCGATCGCGAGATCGCGGGCCAGGCGCGGTATGCGAAGGTCTCGGTTCTCATGGAGCCGCAGGAGCGGGGTAAGGGGGTGGATGTTAAGAGCCGAATCGAGCCGGATGTTTTCCCGTCGAAGCTTATTGAGGCCGCTCTTTCTGCTATGGAAGATGCGTCGCTATCAGGTCCGATCCTCGGCTATCCGCTCCACGACGTCAAGCTCAGGCTGCTCTCGGCGGAAAAACGAGACGGCGTCAGCGACGAGATGGCGTTTTCGATAGCCGCCGGCATGGCCGTAAAGGAGGCCGCGCGAAGCGGTCATCCCTTGCTCCTTGAGCCGATTATGGTTGTCGATATAGTTACGCCCGAGGAATTCATGGGAGAGATCATCGGTGACCTGAATGGGCGGGGCGGTCACTTGAGGGGAATAGATACTCGCGGTAAAATAAAGGACATCAAGGCCGACGTTCCACTATCAAGGATGTTCGGGTACTCCACGTCTCTGAGATCATTCAGCCAGGGTAGGGCAACCTTCAGCATGCACTTTTCGCGTTACGACAGCATGGAGGATTGACATGAGGCGTATATTCTATAACCTGGTATTTCCGCTCTATATACCCTTCTTCTTCCTTTTCGTCTCCATGAGTACCTTTTTCTTCGGAACGATCGTTATAATCCTTGCGTTCATTCCCGGGTTGGACCCGAAGAGAAATATCGGCAACTGGATCGGGCGTCTGTGGTCGTGGATGAACCTCGGGCTTTCGGGGACCTCGGTCGAGATGAGAGGACGATCCAAGATCGATCCGGAACATTCTTACGTTGTCATGTCCAACCATCAGAGCCACTTCGATGTGTGGGCGCTCATCGCCTATCTCCCGCTGCAGCTTCGGTGGGTTATGAAGATTGAACTGAGGTCAATCCCGATCTTTGGACTCGGCTGCGAGAAACTCGGGATGATATATGTTGATCGAGGGGATTCGGCAAAATCGCGTGAGAGCCTGGAGGTGGCCAAGGAAAAAATCAGGGCCGGCGCCTCTGTGGTCTTTTTCCCTGAAGGCACGCGCAGTCCCGACGGACTTGTTCACGAGTTTAAGAAGGGCGGCTTTGTGATGGCTCTTGCCACAGAGACGCCGATTCTTCCGATAACTATTAATGGGAGCAGATACGCCCTTCCAAAAGACATGCCCCTTCTTATGAAGCCCGGCGACATAGAGATTATCATTCACGACCCGGTCGAAGTATCGGGCCTCACCTACGAAGACCGGGACGAGTTGATGGACAGGATCAGGAAAACGATAGAGGCGGATCTCGATCTCGAATACGGGAGAATCGTGTAATAGGTAATCGATACGCATCGCTAATTCAACAAAGGACTGTTACATGAAGAAACATCCGATAGCAATTCTTTTACTGTTCCTTTTCCTTCTTTACCCCGTTTGCACCATCGCCGCGGATGATCCAGACCAGCTCTTCGAGCAGGGCGTCGCGGCATTCAATAGCGGTAAGTACGACGAGGCCATTTCCCTCTGGGAGCGGGCGCTGCCACTCTATAGGGAGGGCGGAGATACCGAGCATGAAGCGATGATTCTCAACAACATAGGGCTGGTCCGGTTCTATTTACATCAATACGATGAGTCGGTCGGTTATTTCAAGGATGCCCTTGCCATTGATCGTAAACGGGGGATATCAAAAGACATCACGACGGATCTCCAAAACCTTGGCATGGCCTATTCGGCGTTGAGGGAATATGGGCAGGCCCTTTCTGCGTTCAAGGAGGCGGCGGAGATTGCCGACAGCGTCGGCGATATTGAGGCGCGGGCCAATAACCTCTACCGGATAGCTATTACCAATGTCTCTCTGGGTATGTATGGCGAGGCCGGAGGCTACTTCATAGCGGCATCGGACCTCCACCGGGGGATCAGGGACAGGAACGGCTACGCGCTCGATCTCATGGGACTGGGGGATGTCTATGCGGCCCTGGGCCGGTTCGACAAGGCACTCGAAAATTACGAAGAGGCTCTGAAGGTAAGGGAAGTCCTGGGCGAACTGGAACCATATGTCAGTACAAAAATAAAGATAGCCCGCGCATACGGAAACAACGGCCGCTATGACGAGGCCCTCGATTATCTGCGCCAGGCCAAGAAAGACGCGAAGGAAGCGAAAGAAGGGGAGGGTGATGCGTTGGCGTCAGAAATCGCTTCGGCCTGGGGTGACGTGCTCAACTGGTCGGGCGACTCGGAGGGCGCGTTGGCGTCCTTTGACGAGGCGCTTGTACTGATGAAGAAACGTAACGACTTTTCCGGCGCGGGGATGATACTGACGAACCAGGGAATACTCCTCAGCGAGCTCCTTAGATTCCCCGAGGCGAAGAAATCCTTTGAGGACGCACGGCTAATCTATCAGGTAGGCAAGGATCCGAGGAATGAGGCAAAGATCCTCATAAATCTCGGTAACCTCGCGAACGGGACCGGCGATCCTGACGGTGCGTTAGCCTTCTATCTGGAAGCGGATAGGCTCCTCGTGGGAGAAAAGGGGGGCGCGGTATCGGGTGTGAACTACCTCGGTATCGGTGAGACATACGTGAAGATAAAGGAATTCAAGAAGGCACGGGCATACTTTGAGAAGGCGGGCAGGCTGCTGGCCGACGAACGGGATAAACGATATACAGCCAAGATCGACGCGTATATCGGTGTGTTGGATTATTTCGAAGCAAATTACGCCTCATCGGTTACCCGTTTTAACGATGCACTAACGATACTCCGTAAAGAAAACGCTCGAACGCTCGTCGCGGATATCCTCGTTGGGACGGGAATGGCGTTGGTAGCGATAAATCGACCGGAAGTGGCCTCCGGGTATTTCATCGAGGCAAAACGGCTTGCAGATGATCTCTCAATCGGACCTGTCGGATGGCGGGCGGTTTACGGGGATGGGGTTATAAAGGAAATGGCGGGTGATGCCGCTACGGCCGGGGCGCGCTATGAGGACGCGCTATTTCGCTTCTCGGGAATGCCGGACGTTACGCCGACTCTCTATGGGTCGCGTATTGTGACAACCGACGACCTGCTCGATAAGCTTTCAAAAGCTCCGGGGGATGGCGGTACGGGGACGGTTGATCGGACCGGGCTAAATGAGGGGCTGAACGGTATCACGGGTCTCTTTATCGGCGTTACGGAGCCGGCGACCGCGAAGGAGGAGGTCATCGTCGGGAAGCTGAGAAACGCTGTAGGCGAGGCTAACTACCTTTCAAGGAGGCTGGCCGACGATGAATATCGAAAGGGGAATAACACGGATATATTTACCAGGAAACTCCTGTCGGCCCAGGGAGAATACCTCAAGCTGCTCGATGAGGTGAGGGAGAAAGAGCCGGAACTTTGGGAGAGGTACTTCCAGGCCCTGTACGAATAGGCACTGGTGAAGATGGAAGCGGCGTAGACGGATAGGCGGTTACGGTCGCCGTAAGCCCTCTTGGATAATAAATAAGAATAAAAAGTGGGGAAGGCAAAAAGCCTTCCCCACTTTTGTTTTTCGAACGAGCAAACGGAAAAAGATCCGTCCGCGACAATCGGGATTAGATCACCCGATTATTGATGAGGTCTTCCACAACGTGCGGATCTGCCAGCGTCGAGGTATCGCCGACCTGGTCGGGGGCGTTCTCGGCGATCTTGCGCAGGATCCGGCGCATGATCTTGCCCGAACGGGTCTTCGGCAGGCCATCCGCGAACTGGAGCTTATCGGGCGTCGCGATCGGGCCGATGAGGGTCCTGACGTGGGCAATCAGCTCTTTCTTGAGCTCATCGGATTTTGGAACGCCGGCGTTAAGGGTTACGTAGGCATAGATGCCCTGGCCCTTGATGTCATGGGGGAAACCGACGACCGCGGCCTCAGCCACCTTTGCGTGGGCTACGAGGGCGCTTTCGACTTCGGCCGTTCCCATCCGGTGTCCGGAGACGTTGATAACGTCGTCAACACGTCCGGTGATCCAGTAGTAGCCGTCCGCATCCCGGCGGGCGCCGTCGCCCGAGAAGTAGTAGCCGGGGAACTGAATGAAATAGGTCTCTTTGTATCGCTTGGGATCTCCGTAGACGCCGCGCATCTGGCCGGGCCACGAACGCTTGATGCAGAGCGCGCCTTCGCCGGGGCCCTCGATTTCCTTACCGTTGGCATCAACCAGGCAGGGCTCAACACCGAAGAACGGAAGGGTAGCGCTGCCGGGCTTGGTCGGCCAGGCGCCCGGAAGCGGGGTGATCAAAATACCGCCGGTCTCGGTCTGCCACCACGTATCGACGATCGGGCAATTCTCTTTGCCGATATTAAGATGGTACCAGCCCCAGGCTTCGGGGTTGATAGGCTCGCCCACAGAGCCGAGGAGCTTGAGGCTGGACAGGCTATGTTTCTTGACCCAGTCAAGCCCTTCCTTGGCGATTGCGCGGATGGCGGTGGGGGCGGTGTAGATGATGTTGACTTTGTATTTGTCCACGACGTCCCAGAACCGGCCCCAGTCGGGGTACGAAGGAACGCCCTCGAACATGATCGAGGTGGCGCCGTTTGCCAGGGGGCCGTAGACGATGTAGGAGTGGCCGGTGACCCAGCCGATATCGGCGGTGCACCAATACATGTCGCCATCATGGTAATCGAAGATGATCTTATGGGTGTAGGAAACGTAGACCATGTAGCCGCCGGTCGTGTGCATAACGCCCTTGGGCTTTCCGGTGGAGCCGGAGGTGTAGAGGATGAAGAGGGGATCTTCGGCGTCCATCTCCTCGCAGGGGCAGTCGGCGCTCGCCTTTGCCATCAGGTCTTCCCACCAGAGGTCGCGGCCCTCTTTCCAGGAGCAATTGATCTTATCGCCGACGCGCTTGTAGATGATGACCTTTTCCACGGGGGTTCCTTCAACTGCTTTATCGGCATTGTCCTTCTGGGGGACAGCCTTGGCGCCGCGGAAGGTTCCGTCGCACGTGACGAGTATCTTGGACTTACAATCGATAATACGGTCCTTCAACGCATCGGCCGAGAAGCCGCCAAAGACGATGCTGTGGATGGCGCCGATGCGGGCGCAGGCCAGGAGCGCTATGGCAAGCTGCGGGATCATGGGGAGATAGATCGTTACGCGATCGCCCTTCTTGACGCCGAGGCTCTTGAGGACGTTGGCGAACTTGCTGACTTCGGCGTGTAATTCCTTATAGGTGTACTTCCACGACTCGCTGGGGTCGTTCCCCTCTCCGATGATAGCAACCTGGTTTTCCTTGGCGGTTCCCAGGTGTCGGTCGAGGCAGTTGTAGCAGGCGTTGAGCTTGCCGCCGACAAACCACTTGATCTCTGCCTCTTTGTAGTTCTCTTCGTTAACCTTGGTCCATTTCTTGTACCAGGTAATCTGCTCTTCGGCCACCTTACCCCAGAAAGCATCGGGGTCTTTCATGGACTGATCCCAAAGCTTCTGGTATTCATCCCTGCTCTTGATGTAGGCTTTTCCGGTGAATTCCTTGGGCGGCGCGAAGGTCTTACCCTCAAATGCGCTTTTCTCATCTGCCATACTGCAAACCTCCGTGATTGTAAAATCCGTCTCGTCAGGGGTATTAAATATCTCTCAGAACCGATCCGCTCGGCCTATATCCCCCTTAGATAATAAACCCTAAATCCGTTGAAATATACCCTATAGAGCCTTTATGTGTCAAGTAAAAAATGAATGGTAATTCATTAACGCGAACGCCGTTAAGCTTAAAAATCATTCTTTTTGTGCTCCGGGCTATTGGCCGGGATCAGACTTCGGGACAGGATAGCCTAACCGGATTTATAGGCGGCAGCCCACAGAAAAGTAAACTCGCCAGGGACCAAGAGGCCGTGGCGGCCATATAAGGTCGCAACCGTCGATGATTCCCTGTCAGGACGGGAACGGGCGTTTCTGTGTGAAAACGCGGAGCCGCTTTACGGGGACGTCAGAGGATTGTCAGAGTGATTCCAGTTTTTTAGCGGCTGTCTCAGCCTGGGGCTCCTTTGGGTATTTCTTCACGATGTCGGAGAAGATCGTCCTGGCGTGTGCCGTATCGTTAAGCTCGAGGAATGCGAAACCCTCTTTGAGCATTGCGGCCGGAACCTTATCTCCCGAGGGGTATTTCTTGATAACCGTATCGTATTCAAGGATCGCCCGCTCGTACGATTTACGGGCGTAATAGATCTCACCGATCCAGAATTGGGCGTTGTCGGCCAGCGACGAATCAGAGGAGCGCTCTATAAACGCCCTGAAGTCACGCTCGGCCCCGTCATAGTCCTTATCCTGGAATTTCTTGTAGCCCGCGGCATAGAGATCCTCGGCTGTACGGCCGGCCCCGGAAGTGGGGGGCTCGTCCGTATCTCCGGGTACTGTGGTGCCGATCTTGTCCGACGGGGGCGAGGTCCCGGACGGATCCGACGAAGACTTAATAGCGAGTTTATTCTCGACGGCCGATAGCCTGCGCTCGATGCTATAGAGGCGCGTCTCGATATCGGCGGTTGTCCTGTTGATAACCTCCTTCAGGACGGCGATTTCCTCGATCGCACGTTCGAACTCATACTGTTTTTCCTCGTAACTCCCCCGGATCTTTTTTACCTCTTCCATGACGGTATCATAATTAGCCCCGGATGTGGCCTTAGTATCCAGAGATGTCTTCTTGAGGATATCGACCTCGTCGTTCAACGAGCTGATCTGGCGCTGAAGATCTTCAATATTACCTGTTGTCACGCAGGACGAGATCAGGAATATACAAGAAAGTAATACGATACGTCCGTAGTAAGTTGACATCCCGACCTCCTTATAAAGAATCGTTCGTTTGACTATCGTCGTTCGATTGAATACGGTTTTATTATGAGCTATCGCTATTATACCGGGAACGAGGCTATCCATCAAGGCAAAATAAACGATAACTATTGACAACAGGCGGATTGATTGGGTACTATAAACCAACATGAAACGAATACTCGGGTTGAACATCTAAATGATAGACTATAAAATAGTGTCCGATGATTCTCTCGTGGCGCAGGCTCAGAAAAAGGATTATCAGGCCTTTGAAGAGCTCGTGAAGCGCTATGAGGGTAAGATATATGGCCATACGTTGAGGATGGTTGGAAATCGAGAAGACGCGCAGGACGTATTGCAGGAGACGTTTCTTAACGTATTTAAGAGTTTAGAGAATTTTCGCGGTGATTCTTCGTTTTCAACATGGATTTACAGGATTGCGACAAACAATGCGCTGATGCGTTTGAGGAAGCTCTCCCATGCTGAACGCGAATTAAACGATGAGCTCCCGCCTCCCGAATCGATGAAACGGCAAGCCCTGGCAAGCCATATACTTGATCCGAAGGATGCATTCCTCGAAAAAGAGATGCTGCGGGAGTTGGACAAGGCCGTGGAACGGCTGCCGGAAAAATACCGAACGATCTTCCTTCTCCGGGACGTGGAGGAGTTTTCCACCGAGAGGACGGCTACTGTCCTCGGCATTTCGGAGGCGGCTGTAAAATCCCGTCTTCATCGGGCTCGGCTTTTTATCCGGGAGGCACTGCTTAGGAAATTTGAGGGGAAGACGGAGTCGTAAACATGAACGAACATCACGAGTGCAAGGACTGCAAGAAGATATTCGAGAAGCTGTCGGAATACATCGATAAAGAGCTTAATGAAGAAGAATGCCTTGTATTCGAGGAGCATATCAGGAATTGTAAACCCTGCCTCGATTTTCTCGAAAGCCTTCACTGTACCATCAATCTCTGCAGGCGGCTTGACAATCAAGAGTCGTACCGAATACCCCGTGACGTGAGCGTCCAACTGCACGAGTTCCTTAAGAAAGAATGCAAACTGTAACAGATCGAATGGAATCATGGTTGCCCTGTAGGAAACGGCGGCTGTAATATGAAACAATATATAAAAATAGCGGCGGGGACGGTACTGGGCTTCATCAGCGGGTGGATCCTCGGATTGGTGGTCCAATACGCCGGTTCCACGTGAACGGTATTTTGCCATCCGGCGGTTCCGGCCGTATTAGGCGGGATCATCGGGTTGGCCCTGGCCCTGGGAGGGCCGGAAGGCGGGAAATCGGGAAAAGGGATGCGAGGTGATACATAGTGAATATACCGGAATATGATCTGGTCATCATTGGTGCCGGTCCCGCCGGTCTAACGGCTGCGCTCTATGGGGGAAGGGGTGGATTGAAAACCCTTGTTCTCGAGCGGATGTCGGCAGGTGGACACGCGGCGATGACCGATGCCATTGAAAACTACCCCGGATTCCCCGAAGGGATATCCGGAACGGCGCTCGCCGAATCCATGGAGAAACAGACCAGGAAATTCGGCGCCTCCTTCAAGACGATTACCGAAGTGACTAAACTCGACCGTGCCGATGAGCTGTTCACGGTTACGGCCGGCGATGAGATGTTTACCGGTAAGGCCGTTATCGTCGCCTCCGGGGCCGATCCAACGAAGCTCGGCGTACCGCGGGAGGATGAGCTTATCGGCAAGGGGGTGAGCTATTGCGCCGTTTGTGACGGAGCATTTTTCAAGGGGGCGCAGGTAGCCGTTATCGGCGGAGGCAATTCCGCGTTGGAAGAGGCGATCTATTTAACGCGATATGCGAAACGGGTATACCTGATTCACCGCCGGGACAGGTTCAGAGCCGATAAGATACTTACCGATCGCGCGCTCTCTCACCCCTCGATCGAAGTTGTCATGGAGACCGTCGTCGAAGAGATAATTGGAGACCGGGCGGTGTCGGCGGTTAAGCTTAAAAACGTAAAGACATCACAGACCAAGACCCTGGCGATCGAGGGGATATTCATATACGCCGGGTACCGGCCGAACACGGAGTATCTCACGGGTGTTGTTGATCTGGACGAGGTCGGGTGCATTGTCACCGACGCTGAAATGGCCACAGGTGTCCCGGGTCTTTTTGCGGCCGGGGACGTGAGGTCAAAGGGTCTCAGGCAGGTGGTCACGGCGGCGGGTGACGGCGCGACGGCGGCCTACTCGGCGGAAAAATATATCGAAGCCATGGAAAACCGTCAGTATGGGGAATTCAAGTGAAACTGGAGCTGCCGGCAGAATACCGGGTCATTACAAAACAATATAAAGTAACGAGGTGAACGATGCCTATCTATGAATATCGCTGCGCCAGATGCGCGAAGGAGTTCGAGGTACTGCAAAAACCGACCGACGGGCCGGAGGGCGTTGTCTGTCCATCCTGTGGTAACCCAAAGGCGGAAAAGATTCTTTCGTCGTGTTGCGCCCCGTCATCCCATAAGTCGGAGGGGGTGTCCGGGACTTCATCCTGCTCGACACGTAAGTTTGGCTGACGGTAAACGTACCCCTGAGTATCAGGGGAAGGATGTTGGAGCACTAAGCGGACACACGGACACTACTGGTGTCGGTGTGTCTTTTATTGTCGAACATGGTAGACTATCAGATCGCACCGCACACTGGACGGAGAAGATCTGATGAGGATTTAGACCGTTGAAAGAGAGAAAGATCGCGGTTATCGGAATGGGATACGTCGGGATTCCCTGCGCGGCGCTTCTGGCCGATGTGCCGGGACATAACGTCATCGGGCTGGAGAAAGGATCAGACAGAAGTGCCTGGAAAATCGATACCCTCAATGCCGGCCTCTCGCCGATAGAGGGCGATGAACCGGGTTTGGCAGAGCTTCTGGGACGTGTCGTCGGGAAGGGATCGTTTCGCGCCACGGGAGACTACGCGGCGTTATCGGATCGTGACACGATCCTCATCTGTGTCCAAACGCCCACCGAGGGCGATAATCATCGGCCCAGATACCTTGCGCTCAAAGATGCCGCAAAAGGAATCGGCGATAATTTGAAGACGGGGGCCCTTGTTATTACCGAGTCGACCCTTGCGCCCGGAACAACGGAGCACGTCATCAAACCGATCATCGAGCGTGCCTCCGGTCTCAAAGCGGGCAAAGATTTCTCCCTTGCGTATTCCTACGAGCGCCTGATGCCGGGCCGCCTTATCCGTTATATCCAGGAGCTACCCCGCATCGTCGGGGGTATTGACACGGAAAGCGAACGCAGGGCGCGCGAGCTCTACGCTACGATAGTGAAGGCCCCCGTCCATACCACCGATGTCATGACGGCGGAGGCGACCAAGACCATCGAAAACGCCTACCGGGACGTGAACATAGCGTTTTCCAACGAAATGGCACTCGTATGCGAGAGCCTCGGTATTAACGTATATGAGGTGCAACGGCTCATCAATACGCGATCCGAGCGGATGATGCACTATCCGGGAGCGGGCGTCGGCGGACACTGTCTTCCAAAGGATACGTGGCTTCTGCTCCATGGACTATCCATGTATGGTAAGCATGAAGTAAAGACCCACTTTGTTGAACTGGCACGCTCAATTAACGAATCGATGCCCGTTCACGTCTTTAGGCTCCTCGAGGATGCCTTAAGGCAAAAGGGAAGAGAATTCCCCGATGTCAAAGTAGCGCTTTTAGGCGTCGCGTATCTCGAGAACTCCGATGATACGAGGAACACCCCGGCATACGCTTTGATCGACCGGCTGGCCGCGTACGGGGCCGATATTATAGCGCACGATCCGTACGTGACCATATTCCCGGAGGCGCGGCTGACCCATGATCTTGACGAGGCCATACGGGATGCCGATGCCCTCGTGATTATGACCAAGCATTCGCAGTACGATTCCATGAGCCTGGCAGATGCGGCAAAGGCCATGCGCACTCGCATAATCATCGACGGGAGAGACACGTTTGACCCTGATGATGCGCTGTCCGCGGGATTTTTCTATCGGGCTATAGGCAAAGGCACCGCCTAATATAAAGAATACCGTTGTCTGCAAATGCACGATGTGATATGAAATGCATCGTGCATTATTCATTTTCAAGGGGCCGTAACCGTGAAGAAAAAGATTGCCGTTGTTGGAATGGGGTATGTGGGAATACCGTGTGCCGCGTTGCTGGCCGACGTCGAGGGGTTTGACGTTACCGGTATACAGCGGAGATCACAGCGAAGCGGGTGGAAGATCGATGCCCTCAACTCGGGAAAATCACCGATAGAAGGGGACGAGCCGGGACTCGATGAGCTTCTGACGCGGGTGGTCGGAAAAGGGAGTTTCCGGGTTACCGACGATTTCTCTGTAATCAAACAAATGGACGTTGTCCTTATTGACGTACAAACCCCTACGGACGGCGCGGGACATGAGCCCCAGTATCTTTCTTTGAAAGAGGTTGCCAGGGAGATCGGGACATACATGAAGCAGGGTGTACTTGTCATAACCGAATCGACCGTTGCCCCGGGAACCACCGAACACGTAATCTGCCCGATTCTCGAGAGAAAATCGGGATTGCAGGCGGGCAAAGACTTCTCCCTGGCATATTCCTATGAGCGGGTTATGCCGGGAAAACTGATAGAATATATCGTGAATTTGCCCCGGATCGTCGGCGGTATCGATCCACAAAGCGAGAACAGTGCGCGGGAACTCTATGCCACGATAGTGAAAGCAAAGATCCACACCACCGACGTCCTGACGGCCGAGACAACCAAGACCATTGAAAACGCCTACCGGGACGTGAATATAGCGTTTTCCAACGAGATGGCCCTCGTATGCGAGAGCCTCGGAATAAACGTATACGAGGTTCAGCAGCTCATTAATACGCGATCCGAACGGATGATGCACTATCCTGGCGCGGGGGTGGGCGGACACTGCCTTCCCAAGGATACGTGGCTTCTTCTCTACGGACTCAATACGTACGGCTCAAAGAAGGTCCAAACGCATTTTGTGGAGCTCGCCCGGAGTATCAATGAATCAATGCCGAATCATCTGGTAAATCTCCTCTCCGAATGCCTGAAATCGCGCGGAAAAAGTTTCCCCGACTCAAAGGTAGTAGTCTTGGGTGTTGCGTACCTGGAAAACTCGGATGACACGCGTAATACGCCTGCCTATGATGTGGTGGCGCGTCTAATGGCCCACGGAGCCGAAGTCATTGCACACGATCCGTACGTACGCGAATTCCCTCAGGTTGAGCTCACCAGGGACCTCATAGCGGCGGCCCAAGACGCCGATGCCCTCGTCATAGTTACAAAGCACAAGGAGTACTATACGATGGACTTGGGAGCCCTCAAAAAGGTAATGCGGGATCATATAATCATTGACGGCAGAGACGTGATAAATCGGGCGTCGGCGCGCGCGGCGGGGTTCCTTTATCGAGGTATCGGAAAGGGTGGCGAATAGCCGGTTAACCGTTTGACAGATTACGGGGGTACGGTGATCGGAAGGGAATGGCCGACTTTTTAATAACGGCCCGAATTGTTATCTGATATTTACAATAAATGTATTATAAAAAATATAAATTATGCTAAATAGTAGAACAATAGTACATATATAACGAATTTTTTATTGACATTGGTACTGCATATCTCGTAGAATCTACCTATAGATTCGTAGAAAGGAAGAACGTTCCGGCCCCCCTCGCACCAACCCCATGTAAGATTTAACGTATGAAAAGAACGCTCGTAATTCTATCCTTTCTTGGCGTCCTATTTTCAATAGCGTTTCCCGCCTTTGCGATAAAATGGGAAGACGGCCGGCTTACAACAGACTACTCCGTTGATATCTATTATGAGAACGTGTACGGGAATGCCGATCGGTCCGTTCTTGACGTCGATCGCTCAACGAAGGACAATTGGCACTTCATGGAGGGCCTCAAGGTTCAACTTGAGCAGAAGATCGGTAATACATCAAAACTTGAATTGTTCTTTTATGGGAGACACACATCCGACAAGCAAATCCAGGACGAGAGTGCGAAAATCCTGCAGGCCTATCTACGGATATACGGGGATAATTATGAAATATCCGTGGGAGACATCGGGGAGTACTACACCAAATATACCTTTAATAATACCTTCCTTGGGGCGCGGGGATGGCTGAGACCGTTTTCCTCCCTGAGGATCATGCTGCTGGGCGGGAGAAATCGCGAGAGAGTTGACGATACGTACGAACACAACTTCGGCGGCGGCAGAATAGAATATTCCCCGAACCCGAGGTATATTTTCGGGACGACCTATATCCACTCGGAAATCGCGAAGCTCTATACCGGCACGACTACTCTGGATTACAGCAACGACGTCTTTTCCGTCGATGCCCGGCTCAGGCTGCTGGATCGCAAGCTGTTGATCTTTGGAGAGGCAGCATTCAGCTGGTATACCGTAGACAGAAACGATCCTTCCGCCGATGAACCCACCGGGCGGGCGTTTAATCTCGAGATCGACTACCGTCCTATTCAGTCGTTAAAACTTTCGCTTGATTACGAGTATGTGCGGCCGAACTTCATTACCGTCATGGGAAGCGCTCCAAGAGACCGCGAAACCGTCAAGGGAGAGGTTCGTTATTACCCGACGGATTCCTTGGATATATGGGCGAAATACCGGTTCACCGGAGACAAGCTGTCGGAGAGCTCACCACTTGCGTATAGAACGGAGACAAACTACTCGGAGATCGGCCTCATCTATAAGCCCTTCTTCATGGAAAAAGAGAGCTATTTCAGGAACCTCAAGTTCGACGTGAGGCTCGATTACACGAGGAGAGTTTCCATCAATGACCCGATGAGCGTAAACGACGGTCGTATCAGTACACGCCTGATTGTGACCAATCTCTACAATAAGATGCGGTATTCAGTAGAGTATGGATTCAGGTATACCGATGACTACGTTACAGGTACGCCCGATAGTATGCTCAATACGGTCGGCGCTAAATGGGGATACTCGTTTGCGGCGCTCGGGTTGGATTGGGACGTCGATCTTTTCGGAAAGGTTGATTTTATAACCACCTATGAGCCGGATGATATACTCTATGATACGGTTTCATCGTTTACGACCGGAATAACCATCAGGCATTCACCGACTAATACCCTCCTGAGGATGTCGTATCTGGGCGTATTTTCGAGGATCGACAATGGGTACGACACCAACAAGAACGCCACGGAGGTCTCTCTTGAGCAGGTCCTGTACGAGAACAAAGGGATTACCTCAATTCTCGGAATCAGCTATCGAAACCTTGATTTCCGGTCGGAAAACCACGTCGACAGCTACGGCGAAAACATCTACATGCTCAGTCTTACGTTACGCTTCTAAGTTATGCCTGAACAATTCACATGATTCACGTGGCGGATTTCGGTACGTTTTCCCTGTTTATGATACAAATGTTCCGTAAACCGATTATATAGTTACGCGTTGCTTATTCATTTCTTAATACGGCTGATAGGGTAATATCCCACGGCGGGTATTTTCAGCTATTCAAGAGATTATATATCGATACCGGGGATGACTGATATGAAACCGATGCTTAAGTCCGTGAAGGCTATCGCGTGCTTCGGGTTGCTTTTATCGGTTGTTATTGGCCTTAATTCCGCCGAGGGGCAGGTAGGCAACGGGGCATCGGTTATTGCCGTCAACGGATTCGTAGACGTCAAGTTCAAGGATAAGGGCCTATTTGTACCGCTTGAAGAAGGCATGATGCTTGGCGTCGGCGATACCATTGAAACGGATACCGAAGGGGAGGCCGAATTGCGGCTGGCCGATAAGAGCATCCTGAAAATCGGCCCCTCGTCGCGCGTCCTTATCAAGGAGCTGGGTACACTTGAAGTAACCAGGGTCTCCGTCACAACCTTCGAGCTGATCAAGGGGAAAATACGGGCCGTTGTTTCCCCGCTCATCAATGATAAATCCCGCTTTACCATAGAAACGACGAATGCCACCGTGGGTGTGAGAGGCACGGATTTCGTGGAAAGCTTTGATCCTGATACCGAGTCAACCTACGTTATCGGCTTGGACGACTGTGTCTCGCTGTCTTTCAGGAATACCCCCGGCAGCGCCCCCGTTTCGATCTGTGGAACAGAAGAGCTGACGGTAAAGGGGCGAGGAGCGCCCGGATTACCGTCGAAGGCATCAAAGGAAACAATAGACCGGACACTCCGTGAGATGGGGTTGACGGGAGAAAAAGGCGGAGAGCTGGGAAAAGTCAGGGGAGCCCCGTATATCACCGGCATCTTCGTTAATCGGACAATAGATCTTGAACGCGTCGAAGGGTTGCTCACGCTCACGCGGGACGATCTTTCCGTAGAGAGAAAGATACTACTCAGCGGGCGGTCAAAAGACGATGTCGGACGCGTCGTATCCGTTGAGGTGAGCCTCGATGGAGGAGCGACATTTGAAAAGGCGACCGGCACGGAAGACTGGACATACGAGTTCGAGCCGCGCGAGAATAGGGAATACGAAGTCATGGTACGTGCCGCGAACGATGCGGGTCTTGGTTCCGATCCCCGCGATATGGGACGGATTGCGATCGCGTTCAAAGACGATAGCTATGATGACGTCGCCCGTTCATTTATCGAGGCCTTCGTCAACGGTATCAGGACCGGGGATAGCCGGGCCGTCGAGGGCAACATTACTGATGGTTACGACGGGGCGGTGGGAGGATTCTATTCAAGGGATGATCTCTATACAGTCCGGTATAGAAGACCTTTCCGGCTATACGAGCGGGACCACCATCAGCTACACGATAGACCAGGTCAGCTCGCTGGGAGACAGGATTGTGGTGGTGACCGGATGGTCCGTGACATCGGGCACGACAAACGACCACGGGAAAACGACGTGGTGGCTCTCGAAATCCGATGACTTCAGGCTTTCTCATGCGGAAGGGGATTGGTTGTTGCGGTCGATAGCAACGGTGGAACCGGCGCTTTGGATCGATTTTTACGATAATGGCATGGGGCCGCCCTGCAATAAGGTCGCGCGAGTGTTCTTGAGGGCGCCTAACATCCCGGATTCGGTACTATTCGTCCAGGTGCAGGTTGAGACGTCGTGCGGCCCGGTGAACCTGTTCGTTGATCGGTGGTACTATGAGGCGTATGTGGGTGATGAGAACGGATTCGGGAGCGACGTTCCGTTAGAAACGATGATATCGGCATGCGTAGCGCCATCGTGCGGTGTAGTTCGTACCGCCATTCGATCCCAATCTCAATTGCACTTTTACCGATTATGGCTATGATCTCAGTACGGACTAACGATACCGTAGGGAAATAGTCCGATGTATTGAAAAAGGCCTGATGGGAAACCGGACCATCCGAACCCGAGAGCTCGGAGGTGTACAATGACTATAATGATGAACGACAATCGGAAAGGAGACTTACCATGACACGACGGATCAGACCTATAAGGGCTGCCGGACTCGTCTCTCTGTTGCTGGTCGTCATGAGCCTTACGTCGACCGGTGCTCAGAATCCCGTTGATGCGCTCGTAGTCTCCTCGGAAGGGTATGTAGACGTTAAATTAAACGGTACGGACAAATTCGTTCCTCTCGTTGAGGGAACGGGGCTTAGTGTCGGCGATATCATCCAGACAGACAGCGAAGCGAAAGTTGTCTTATGGCTCCCCGATAAAAGCACGCTCATAATCGGTGAGAACAGCCGGGTCGTAATTAAGGAACTGGGGATGGTCGAGCTGACTAAGGTATCCGTAAGCACGTTCGAGATCATCAAGGGGAAGATTAGGGCTATTGTCAATCCCTTTATCAATACGGAATCCACCTTCATGATAAAGACCAACAACGCGACGGTCGGCGTGCGCGGCACGGACTTTGGAGAGGCATATGATCCCGATACCGATCGGACATATATCCTGGGTCTGGAGGATTGCGTATCGTTGACGCTCGCGAAGATCCCGGGGAGTGCTCCCATTTCGATATGCGCGGGAGACGAACTAACGATCCTTGGCGGTCAACAGCCCGGCCTGCCAAAAGGGGCGTCACGTGCGACAATAAACGAGTTTATCGAGGAGATGAACGCTGCCGAAACGCCGGGGACTTCTGAGGAGATACCCCCCCCGTATATTACGAGCCTATTCATCAATAGGGTGATCAATCTCCAGGACATTGACGGAACGCTCACCCTTACACAGGGTGATCTCTCCATTGACAAGAACGTAGTCATCAATGGGACGGCCGTAGACGAAGCCTATACGGTAACAGAGGTCGAGGTAAGCCTTGACCGGGGGACAACCTGGGAAAAGGCCTCGGGTACGGCGAACTGGGCCTACGAGTTCCGGCCGCAGGAAAGGATAGAATATGAGCTAATGGTAAGGGCAAAAAACGATAAAGGCGCCGTTTCCGATACCGGTGAGCTTGGGAGCTGGGTCATTGTCTATCTGGACCAGGATTATGAATCGATAGCACGCTCGATGATAGATAAGCTTTTTGCGGCCGTCTTAGACGGGTGACTCGACGGGTGACGATCTGATTTCCGATTATTATGACGGCGTTATCGATAACGTCTATACCAAGTCGGAGGTCGTCGATAAGATAGCGGGTTCGAATAGCAACGTAACGGCCGGTTATACGCTCAATCAGATTAACTCCACCGGTGACGCGATAATCGCGACGATTAGCTGGTCGTCGACCGTCAATGGGAGAAAGGACGACGGAACCACAAAGTTCTGGCTCGCGAAGTCAGATGAATTCAGGATTACCCACTCGGAAGGCACCTGGTTCCTGATGAGCTCACGGACGCCCGAATTGAAGCTTGAGGTTGTTTCAAGTATCTATGGCCCCCCATGCGAAAACGCGTTGCGTATA
Organism: uncultured delta proteobacterium; assembly: GCA_963735595.1. Lineage (GTDB taxonomy): Bacteria > Desulfobacterota > Zymogenia > Zymogenales > Zymogenaceae > JAFGAS01. The sequence goes on from CAVTLK010000001.1 coordinate 282,756, forward strand.
CTGCTCGTAGTGCCGGACGTTCCGGCGAATGTTCCCTCGGTTATCGTATTTCCTATCACGACATGCGAAAGCACTCATTTCGCCATTCTGACTCGGGCGGGTTTCGAGGACATGACCGGAGAAACGGATGGTTTTGGCGGTGATTTCCACTACGAGAAAACCACCGGGTGTACGGCGTCGGGCGGCCCCCCGTGTGCGGGGACGATTCCGTTTCTCTATCAGGATTTGAACCCGCTCGTTACCGTCAACTACACAGACTACGGGTATAATCTATCGGCAAGCACGATGTTGCCGTCGCCGTAAAACGGTTCGACAACCAATTGCTTGCTTGCAGTGTGATTAAAGCGAGACATGAGACCGATACAAGGCAAACGAACCGCGAGCCTTACGAAGCTCCCTCTGGGGACGGCTTTTCTTGTCATAGCCATTGTTTTGGTTGGATACACGGTATCATTCGGACAGGAGAATCCAGGGAGTATCGAACTCGGGATAATAGGGACGCTCAATCTCTATCCGGTGCTGCCGGAGGAGGGAGACGACGTCGTGATAGGCGTTCTCGTCGCTAACCGGGGCGTAAAAGACGCCCGGGACGTGGCGGTCTATTTCTATGAAGATGATGTCTATTTTGAGAAGGTAACGGTAGATATACGGGCGGGTGATACCGTGTATGTCGAGGCGGATTGGATTGCGGACTCGGGGGACAGCTATATCTCGGCAATCGTCGACCCTAATCGGGTATACGCCGAAGATAGGCGTGATAATGGGGCGAATGCGTGGGTGACGGTTCGGTAGGGTGATAACACGGAACACAGAGCGTTTTTTTCTTGCAATCTGCCGATTGCGGTGATATAAATGTTCAATGTTTATAGACCGCATTACATATAATGCGGTCTTGGGCTTTTTGGAATAAGATGTCTATGGGAATGAATAAAAAAGGAAGGAGAATTTAATGAAGAGACTGAGTTTTGTTGTGGCAATTATTTTCGTTCTCTCTTTATCGCTTTCGGTTTACGCTGCCGACGTAAAAGTGGGTGTCCTTGATCTTATGAAGGTTATCGACCTGTCCGCGCAGGGCAAGAAGGCTAAAGACGAGATGAACGTGAAGATCAAGGCCGCAGAGACCGAAGTGAAAAAGAAACAGGACGAAATACTCAGGATGAAGGCTGACATTGAGAAGCAGGCCCCTATGCTTTCGGCCTCGGCGCTTGCCGATAAGAAGAGGGCGTACGAAGACAAAGTCCTGGATTTCCAGCGGATGGTTCAGGATTATGAGTATGAATTACAGCAGAAGGACTTCGAGCTTGCGCAGGTAATCCTGACTCAAACGAAAGACATTATCGATAAGATCGGCAAGGAAGAAGGATATACCATTATCCTTGAGAGGACGAATTCGGCGGTTCTTTATTTCCCGGCAAGCGCCGATATAACCGATAAGGTTATCAAGGCACTCAACGCGAAGTAGTAGCTGTAGAAAAATTGATACGTAAAAAAACCCGCCTAGGCGGGTTTTTTTTTGGCGTGAAATAGAGATTGCGGATACGTAATAGGAATGAAATCCTTCCCGGGAAGACTTATTCACAGGTAAAAGGGTAGGGACTTGCGGTATCGGTTAAGTCGTTAAAGACGTTCCATGGTTCACGGCTGCAATCGGTCACAACCCAGACATCGTCTATGTTATCGTGATCAAGGTCTGCCGAGCAGCTGGCGGTGAAATGGAAAGCTGTCGCCGGAAATATTGAGGTACCAGTTCCTATAATATTTCGGCTCAGAGGCAGGTCGAAACGCGATTTGTTCGTAATTCCGGCATATACGGAGTGTTCGGCGAAGTACGTACCTCACTTCCGTAGACGCCGGTAAGCAGGATTCGCGCCTCGGACTGTCTCGACTTATTCTGGAAGCTCATATAATTAGGAATAGCGATGGCGGCAAGGATCGCTATGATTGCCACAACGATCATCAGCTCAATCAGGGTAAACCCGGATACGGAATTTTCGGAGTCTGGTTCGATAGGTATTATAGTGTCATAGGACTTATTAATAAAGCAAATAGTATGCCATATGGTGCCGGAGGTCTTCCCTGTGGCGCGATCCTACAACATATTGCGATCATTATCTTTTTTATCTTCGGGACATGATATCCAGGATTGAAACTGATAGCCGTATGGACGGACTGATATATGACAAAACTGTAACTATGCCTTTGCAATATCGCAATTATAATTGTATTGAACGTTGTGAGACAGACATTAAGGAGATAGTATAGGTAGTTAAAACATAAAAAAAGTCTTGACATACGATTCGCTATTACGATAGTATTACGCTCAAAATGTAATCGTAAGGAATGTAATGAAGCGGACACGTACGGTAATCGAAAAGAAAAATTGGGTGTGGCGTATCCACATAGGTGATTTGGTGCGCCCAATAGGTTGAGTAATAGGCCGTGGGCGGCCAAAGTCGCCCACGGCTTTTTTGTTTTTACAGCAGGCCGTGAATAGCTCACGGCCTTTTTTTATCGAAAAGGGGGTGATTGCCGCATGAGGCACCGGTGGAATTGAAGGAATATGAGAAGTCATAATTTATAGACATAGGTAGCGAAACAACCAAAACGGAGAAGAAAATGACTGACAAGATAATCACCCTGTCCAGGAGCGAAATGCCGACGAAATGGTACAATATCGTCCCTGACTTCCCGGTCCCGATGAAACCGGTCCTCAGCCCGCAAACCCTGCAGCCTGCAACTCCCGACGATTTTGCGCCGATCTTTCCGATGTCGATTATCGAACAGGAAATGAGCGACCAATCCTATATCACGATTCCCGATGAAGTCATGGAAGCTTATTCCCTTTATCGGCCGACGCCGCTGGTGCGCGCCACCAGGCTCGAGAAACTACTCGATACGCCGGCCCATATATATTTCAAAAACGAGAGTGTGTCTCCTGCGGGATCTCATAAACCTAATACGGCCATCCCCCAGGCGTTTTACAACAAGAAGGCCGGGATGAAGCGGATGGCTACGGAGACGGGCGCCGGACAGTGGGGCAGCGCCCTTTCATTTGCCGGGTCCCTCTTCGGGATTGATGTAACGGTATATATGGTGAGGATATCGTTCGATCAGAAACCGTACCGTAAATCGATGATGCAAACCTGGGGAGGCACCGTATATTCCAGCCCGAGCGATAAAACGGAGGTGGGACGAGCGATCCTGAAGGATAATCCAAACACTAACGGGACGCTTGGAATGGCCATCTCGGAGGCGGTTTTTGATGCAGCGACACATCCCGATACCAATTATTCCATCGGCAGTGTCCTGAACCACGTCTGCATGCACCAGACCATCGTGGGGCAGGAAGCCATGCTCCAGATGAAAAAGGCCGGTGAATACCCGGACGTTATTATTGGGTGTGTCGGCGGCGGGAGCAATTTTGCGGGAATTTCCTATCCCTTCTTACGGGAGAAAATCAAGGGCAACAAGAATCCCGAGGTTATCGCGGTAGAACCGTTTTCGTGTCCTACCCTCACAAAGGGTGTCTATGCGTACGATTTCGGTGATACGGCGATGGTAGCGCCGGTTGCGTATATGCACACGCTTGGGCATACGTTTGAGCCCCCCGGAATACACGCGGGTGGATTACGATACCACGGGATGGCCCCCACGATATGCCTCCTCTATGATCAGAAGCTCATGAATGCGGTGGCGGTACATCAGAACGCCTGTTTTGAGGCGGCCATGATGTTCGCGCGAACCGAAGGGATCATCCCGGCGCCGGAGTCATCGCATGCGATCAGGGTAGCGATCGATGAGGCGCTCAAGGCGAAGAAAGATAAAAAGGAGAAGGTCATCCTATTCAACCTGTCAGGACACGGGCATTTTGACATGGTGGCGTACGATAAATACTTCGCCGGACAATTGGAGGATTACGAGTACCCCTCCGAAAAGATTAAAGAGGCCCTCTCACATCTCCCGAAAGTCAAGGTTATGTAACGTATTCACTTCGTTTCGTAACGAGAGACCGCGGGCGCGTCCTGCGGTCTCTCGTTTTTTCGTATCTCGATAGCACATCTTTGAGGAAATGACGGGTACGAGTATCGGTGCCGTTTTTATGATGTATCAATCGAATCGGGAGAATATGGTCTACGCCGCCATACTAACGAAGAATCGGCCCTTGCCGGATTGTTCGGAATCGGGTCTTGCTGCCCGGATCGGGGATTACTGATAGATAAAAAAGGCGGTATGCCCATATAAGACACATGAAATAAGTTTACGAATATATTTTGTTGCTTTTATTACGCGGTTCTATATGGTAATATTATAAGAATGTGTGCACAAGTGTAAGATTTGGCGTATTGTCCGCACGGGGTTGTTTCGGTGGAAGAGTCGTTCATGTCATCGTTGGAAACTAAGATCCTCCATGAGTTTTACGAGATCTCGGGCTCAAAGGGAAACTCGATCGAGGTTCTCAACAAGATGTTTGATATGCTGATTTCCGGGATCGGCGCGAGCAGCGGTCGGGTTTCGGTATTCGACGAAGTAACCGGAGAAGAAACGGAAATCGTGATGTTGGGTGTACGTATGTCGCTCGAGAATCCCGACCTGCAGGGCAAGGCTCTACTCAAACGATTCCAAAATAATAAATCGCGATTGATTGTCGAGACGATAAATGACGGCCACGGCCAGGCGGCATTTGCGCCGTTGCTGATTTCCGGTAAGCTGATCGGGATTATCCTGGCCGAAAGAGAGAAAGATGCGGCCCCTTTTACGAGAAACGAGCTAACGACGATAGAACATGTCGCGGTGCTTGCCGTACTCCTGGTTGACAATATCAGGCTCGAGAGAATACGTAATCGGAGTCTGGCCGAGATATCAGAGTTGATGGAGATCTCGGCCATTCTCAATTCGTCGCTCGACACAACTTCCATTCGCGAGAAAGCGATAACGGCGATTACGAGGCTGCTCGAATGTGAAGTGGCGTCTTTGCTTCTCGTCGATGACGTAACCGGTGAGCTTTATTTCGAAGTGGCGCTCGGTGAAAAAGGTAACCGGGTTAAAGAGATTCGGCTGAAGCAGGGCGAAGGAATTGCGGGCTGGGTTGCTACCCATAACCAGCCGGTTCTCATAGACGATGTAAAGAGCGACCTTCGCCATTCACGGCGATTTGATGACCGGTCAAAATTCGAGACGCGCAGCATGATCTGTGTGCCGATGATTATAAAGGCCAGAGTTGCCGGTGTATTACAGGCCATCAACAAGCTTGGTGCGTCGGGATTCTCTCAGACGGATCTCGACCTGCTTATCTCCCTTTCTCATGAAGTTGCAATTGCGGTAGACAACGCGCGCCTCTACAATGAGCTCAGGGAAACGTTTTATCAGACTGCCGAAGCTCTCGCGGATGCCATAGAAAAGCGCGATCCATATACGGGTAACCATACGAGACGCGTCATGCACTACTCTATGGCGATATCCCGATTTATGAATCTCACTGAGACCGAAATGGAAAACCTGAGACTTGCCGCTATCCTCCATGACATCGGTAAAATAGGGGTGGAGGACTCCGTTCTTCGAAAGGACACTGATCTTGATAGCGATGAATACCAAAAAATAGTCCGTCACCCTGACATCGGCGTAGATATACTCGGCCATATCAAATCGCTGGAAGGCGTAATACCGGGTATCAAGTCACACCATGAGCGTATCGATGGAAAGGGCTATCCTGATATGATCATGGACGGAGATATACCGCTCATTGCCAAGATAATCGCCGTGGCCGATACTTTTGACGCAATGACAACCGACCGTCCGTATCGATCGGCGCTATCCGAAAAGGAAGCGGTGGAGGAGCTTCAGCGATTCGCGGGAACCCAGTTTGACCTTGACGTGGTTAACGCGCTCGTTAAATCGTACGAAAACGGATACATCGCCAAGAATGTTGACTAACGGCGATATATCATATATAGTAAATTAACTGACCGGGTAACGGTGCGGAGGAATTTATGGTGGCCCAGGATATCCTGTTGCAGAAATTCGGCCGTGATTTCGAGAAAGGTACGATACTCTTTCACGAGGGTGATACCCGAAGCAAAGAGATGTACGTCATCCATAAGGGTAAGGTAAAGATATATAAGAAGGTCGGCAACCAGGAGACCGTACTGGCATATCTGGGCCAGGGAGAGTTCTTTGGTGAAATGGCGATCCTTAATAATAAACCACGATCGGCGACGGCCGAGGTTGTCGAAAATGGAACCCTTTTGGTGATCGATCCCAAGACGTTTGAGACAATGATAAAGAATAACGCAGGGGTAGCCTTCAGGATGATCAAGAAGCTGGCCGACCGTATTGAGGAGACCGACAATACGATTGAACGCCTGATGATAAAGGATACCAACAGCCGTGTCGTGCATGCACTTGAGAGCCTGGGAGAGTCTATCGGCGTTCGAAACGATGGCGAGCTCGTCGTTCCGCTTTCACAAGAGGAATTCCTATCCAGGGCGGGCGTCAGCTACGATCACGCCTCCGATATACTTGAGAAGTTGAAAAAAGCGAAGATTATTACGGTATCGGCCGATGCCATCTGTATCCACGACATAGGCAAACTGAGGAAATTCGTCCAGTTCCTGATTCTCAAGGAACAATTTGGTGATTTGGATTAGCACGTATGGAAATCCGAGTATTAGGATGTAACGGTGGTATCCTCCCCGGTTTCCGATCTTCAAGTTTCCTGATCAATGAGCGGATACTCATCGATTCGGGAAACGTCGCGGATATTCTCACGCTCGAGGAACAAAACAGGATCAGGGATATCTTCGTTACCCATTTCCACCTCGATCACACGAAAGACATTGCCTTCCTGACGGATAATGCTTTTGGGGATCATAATCTTCCCATCACCGTATACGGTACAGAACAAACCGTTTCTGATTTTAAGAAACACTATTTCAATAACGCGACCTGGCCCGATTTCACCAAGATCAATTCGGATGACCAACCGATCGTAAGGCTTGTCGCCATTAAAACAAAAGAGAAAACGGTGGCGGGTGGTATGGAAGTAACGCCTTTTATCGTCAACCACTCCATAGACGGGGTGGGCTATACCGTCCGAGACGGATCCACCGTTATCGTTTTTTCCGGGGACACCGGACCCACTGACGACTTATGGGATATAGTTAACGCCGATATGAACGTCAAGGCGGTCTTTGTGGAGACCTCGTTTCCAAATGAGCTCCAGGCGATAGCGGATGCGTCCGGTCATTTTACTCCGCAGACACTTGATGCTGACCTGAGGAAACTCACTAAGAGCACCATTCCGATATATCTCTATCATCTCAAACCGAGGTACCACGATACTATCGTCAAAGAGATCGAGGCGCTCAAACGGGACAATCTCATTATACTGCGAAATGATCTCCGCCTAACTTTCTGAGGAATCGTCTTGGCAATACGGAAAGAACAATCAACGGGAGTCGGTATCGACGAACGAACTGCATGGGTGCGATGTCCCGGATGCAGCCGTATTCTTTTTTCGCGAGAAGCCACGAGGAACCTCTCGGTCTGTTCAGAATGCGGGTATCATTTTCGGATCGGGGCGCGCAGGCGAATTGAAATAACGGTTGACCCGGAAAGTTTTGAAGAGCTTTTCGATACTATCCTCACGTCCGACCCTCTCTCATTTGTGGACAGTAAGCCATACGCAAAGCGGATTGAGCAGGCTCGTGAAAAATCGGGCAATAACGAGGCCGTGATTGTGGGAAAGGCAGCGATCTTTGACCACCCGCTCATTGTATCTGTCATGGATTTTGATTTTATGGGCGGAAGCATGGGTAGCGTAGTAGGGGAGAAGGTGACCCGGGCCATCGAGGAGGCTATCAATTCTTCGTTGCCGTTAGTATCGTTTACGGCTTCAGGCGGAGCCCGGATGCAAGAGGGACTTATATCACTGATGCAGATGGCCAAGACGGCGGGCGCGGTGGCCCGTATGCGGGTAAAACGCCTGCCGTTCATATCGGTACTTACCGACCCAACCACCGGCGGAGTGGCGGCGAGTTTTGGAATGCTCGGTGATATAAGCATAGCGGAGCCGGGCGCGCTTATTGGATTTGCAGGCAGGCGCGTTATAGAACAGACGATCAACCAGAAGCCGCCGGAAAACTTCCAAAAAGCCGAGGAACTGATACGCCATGGAATAATCGACATGATCCTCGAAAGAAAACACGTCCGCCCAACGATCGGCCGGCTTCTTGACTACCTGAGTTCCGATACCGCCCGATAGTTAGAGATCTACCGGAAGCTACAGGGCCCATCTACGTTTCCCGTTTAAATCACGATAACCGAGCGACATAATGTCTCATACAATATTGGTCGTATATAGATGAGCCCTTATACCGCGTCAGATGCCGATATCTCCGGCCAATTATTATATCTCGAGGAGTTGACCGGGCGCGGGATTCGCACTGACTTAGCTCCCATGCGAACGGCGCTGTCACTGCTGGATAACCCCGAACGGAAGGTTCGGACAGTCATCGTGGGAGGAACCAACGGTAAAGGGTCGACAGTAGCCATGATCGGCAGTATTATTAGGCATGCCGAATATCCCGTTGGCTGCTACTACTCTCCACATATCCTGGACGTGCGGGAAAGGATCGATCTTAACGGGCGACCGATCTCACCGGCCGATATGGCCTGCCTCATCAGGAGGGTCAAAGGTGAAATCGCGGGACATGTCGAATTAACCTATTTCGAGTTCCTGACTGTTTCGGCTTACTTGTGGTTTGCCGAGAAGAAGGTGGATCTTTCCGTTATGGAGGTGGGAATGGGGGGGCGATTCGACGCCACGAATGTCGCGGACCCGCTCGTTTCGGTGATCACGACGGTAGCCCTCGACCATACTCAGTATCTCGGCGATACGGAGGAGGCCATTGCGCTCGAGAAGGTTCAGATTGTCCCACGGAACGGAATTGTAGTAGCGGGGAGGGTAAGTGAGGAGGTAGCATCGGTGATACAGGATCACGCGAGAGAAAAGAATGCCGAGGTCATCCTGTTGGGCAGGGATTTTAAGGCTGTCCGAAACGCGGGAACGGACTCCGGTGCTGTCAATAGTATGCGGTATCGCGGTTTGTCGGTTCGGCTTAACGATGTTTATGTTCCTCTTGCCGGGAGACATCAGATAGACAACGCGGCGGTGGCACTGGCGGTAATAGAAGTACTGGGCCGAAAGGGATTCACGATACCTGAACGGGCGGTCAGACAGGGTATTGCGTCGGTACGCCTTTCCGGAAGGATCCAGCGGATCACGGACGTTCCCGAGGTGATCGTTGACGTCGCCCACAACCCGTCGGGAGCCCGGGTCCTGGCGCGCTATATTCGTGCGCTGCCGAAAAAAAGGACGGCCGTCGTCGTGGGGATGATGGCCGACAAGGACATCGGCGGATTTATCCGAGAAATCGACGGCATGGCCGACACATTGGTCCTTACGCAACCCCGCGTTGAACGGGCGGCGTCAATTCAGACGCTCACAGCGGCGCTGGGCTCTCCGGGAAAGCAGTTTCGTATGATCCAGAGTGTCGGTGAAGCGGTCGATTGGGCAAGGTCCGCAGTCGGCAAGGAAGGGCGTGTCGTCATTACCGGCTCGTTCTATACCGTCCAGGAGGCAATGGAACGGATCAACGTGGCGCCTTAGGCGTGATCGAGTGAGTCCCTCGTGGAGGGTCTTACGCATAGACGGGGGCGCCTACTCGAAAAGTATGGCCAGGCCGCCTCGCCATCGGCAGGGCGTCCATATTAGGAACGACGGTCATAAATAGACCGCAATTAGATTGACAATCAGGCATGATTTCTCTATCATACAAAATAACAAATAACCTATCCAAACGGCAGATTTCCAATAGTATGACCGAACCGAGAACTATCGTCCTGGGCGTAACGGGCGCGATTGCAGCCTATAAGGCCTGCGAGCTTACGCGCCTGTTCATCAGGGGAGGGTATACCGTTCACGTCATCATGACTGAGCACGCCCGGGCTTTCGTTTCACCCCTTACCTTCTCGACGCTTTCGGGCAATCCGGTCGCCGGGGAAATGTTCGATGGCCAGGCGCCGGAGACAATTAAGCATATCGATCTTGCCGATGAGGCAGACCTCATCGTAGTGGCCCCCGCCACCGCAAATATCATCGCCAAGGTCTCGGCGGGGATAGCCGATGACTTATTGAGCACGGTTATCCTGGCAACCAAGGCCCCCGTCCTCTTCGCACCATCGATGAACGTCAACATGTACGAGAACCCGATAACTCAGGGTAACATAAATCGGCTCTCGGAGCTTGGATTTCAATTCGTTGAACCGGGGGTGGGATGGCTCGCCTGCGGTTGGGAAGGCAAAGGAAGGCTCGCCGAGCCTGATCGGATATTTGAGCGTGCCGTAACCCTTTTGACCGAGCAAGACCTTTCGGGCATGAAGGTTCTGGTAACAGCCGGCCCGACACGCGAGGCGATCGATCCCGTCCGATTCATCAGCAACCGTTCTACCGGCAAGATGGGATACGCAGTGGCATCCCGGGCCGTATGCCGGGGTGCGCAGGTCGTCCTCATCTCGGGACCGTCGCACATCGAGGCGCCGGCGGGCGTCGAGCTGGTAGATGTAATAAGCGCAGGCGATATGGCGCGGGCAGTTACGGATCGTTTCGGCTGGGCCGATGTCGTCATAAAGGCGGCGGCCGTTTCGGACTTTACGCCGGCCAACCCCTGCGATCAGAAGATGAAGAAAGACGACTGTGGCGACACGATTAAACTCTCCCGTACGGAGGATATACTGCTCGGGCTCGGGAAGATCAAGGGAAATTCGATATTGGTGGGATTCGCCGCCGAAACCGAAGAGGTGCCGGCTAATGCCAGGAAGAAGCTCATCGAGAAGAATCTCGACATAATCGTGGCCAACGATGTATCAGGAAAAGACTCGGGATTTGCCGTTGATACGAACATCGTGAGGATTATCCAGCGCGAAGGACCGGAAATGGAGCTTCCCCTTATGAAAAAGGAGGAGGTTGCCGACGAGATACTCAACAGGGTCAGGAAACTGTGGAAAAAGACGCACCGATAGGGGCGGTATCGAGGTCAATCCGATCGCACCTCGAGTACCTCAGGGATTTGGGGATTGAGAATATTCCTAAACGGGAGGGGCAGGATAGCGTGACGGCCGCTCCTCCGCCGACATTGGATGCGATCAGGGAAGAAATGGGCGATTGCAGGCGATGTAAGCTCTGGGAGGGCAGGAGAAATCTCGTATTCGGCGAGGGTAATCCGGATGCCTCGTTGATGTTCGTGGGGGAGGCGCCCGGTGCCGATGAGGATGCTCAGGGACGCCCGTTTGTCGGAAGGGCGGGACAGCTTTTGACCAAAATCATCGAGGCCATTGATATGAAGCGGGCCGACGTCTATATCGCTAACATAGTCAAATCGCGCCCCCCGAACAATAGGGCCCCGGAGCCGGATGAGGTGGTCGCGTGTATCCCGTTTCTACGAAAACAGATAGCGGCTATAGCCCCCCAGATTATCGTGACCCTGGGGTCCGTGGCCACGAATAATCTTCTCTCCGCCTCATTCTCCATTACCAAGGTGAGAGGGGAGTTCAGACAAATGGGCGCAATCCTGGTCATGCCGACCTTCCATCCGAGCTATCTCTTACGCAATCCCGCGGCCAAGCGGGAAGTATGGGAGGATATGAAGAAGGTCAGGGACCGTCTACGCCTTATAGAAAGGAGTGATTCGGGTGCGTAAACTATTGGTATTTGTACATATCGCAATTCTTGCCGCCGGTATCCTGCTGACGGCCGTGCCGGTAATATTCGGCCAGCCTGCGGGGCCTGCGCCCGTGAGCGTACTCACGGTTAAGGGGGTCATAAATCCTGTCTCCGCGGAATATCTCATCGAAGGGATCACCGATGCAGGCAACGACGGGTATCAGGCGGTCATCATTGAGCTCGATACTCCGGGAGGCCTGGACGATTCTATGAGAGACATTATCCAGACGATGATCGGCGCGAAGATCCCCGTCATCGTTTACGTTCATCCTTCAGGCGGGCGGGCGGCGTCGGCCGGGGCCTTCATAACGATTGCTGCGGATGTCGCCGTCATGACGCCCGGGACCAACATTGGCGCGGCCTCGCCAGTATCTATCGGCGAGACGATGGACGAGACGATGAAGGCAAAGGTCACCAACGATGCCGCGGCCTATATAACAGGTCTGGCCAACAACAATAATAGGAACGTCGAGATCGCCCGGAAGATGGTTACAGAGGCAATATCCATACCGTCCGATGAAGCCCTTTCGGAAAATATTGTTGACTTTATCGCCACGGATAGAGCCGAGCTGATCGATAGACTTGACGGAACCACCATTACCGCGGCCAAGGGAGATTTCACCTTACAACTCAAGGGCGCCGATATTGTAGAGAACCCAATGGGATTCCGATTCGAGTTTCTCTATATACTCTCAAATCCCAACATCGCTTACATTCTTATGATGCTGGGGATTATGGGTCTCTACTTTGAGTTGTCCAACCCGGGGACTATTTTGCCGGGCGTTATCGGCGGAATATGCCTGGTTCTGGCCTTTTACTCGTTTCAGACGCTTCCGGTCAATTATGCGGGTGTCTTGCTTATCCTGTTCGCGGCGCTTGCTATTTATCCTTGAAATCAAAGCGCCTACCCACGGTTTCCTGGCGATCGGCGGGGTGATTGCCCTTTTGTTCGGATCGATTCTCCTGTTTGACACGAAAGTGGAATTTCTCAGGGTATCTATGAAAGTTATTCTGCCGACCGTTATCGGGGTGACTCTCTTTTTCGTCCTGGTGATATTGCTTGCAGTCAGGGCATATAAGAGAAAACCGACCACCGGGACGGAGGGTATTCTCGGGGAAATAGGCGTCGCCAAGTCGCGTATAGACGGGGAAGGCGGCCGTGTTTTCGTTCATGGCGAGTGGTGGGACGCGACCAGCGATGATCCCATCCCCGAGGGTGCCAAGGTCGAGGTCATCGAAAGCAAGAACCTCTCCATCAGAGTAAGAAAGATCTGAGACGACCTCCCGGAAATTGATGACAGAGAACAATACGGGCCCTCTCGGTTATCTCGGGGGGGCTGGACAGCATATTGGCCACGCGCATTGTCATGGATCAGGGCGTGGACGTGACGGCGATTAACTTCGTCTCGCCTTTTTTCGGATCGGAAAGCGAGCGCGCTCACGGCGCGTATGGCCGATCGTTACGGTATCCGCGCGATAGTCGGTCGATATCGGCGACAGTTACCTCGCGATGCTCTCGTCGCCGCAATATGGGTATGGCAAGAACTTCAACCCGTGCGTGGACTGCAAGATTCTTCTGTTTTCGACGGCGCTCCTGATGATGGAACGGTTCGGGGCCCGGTTTATCGTAACCGGAGAGGTGCTGGGCCAGCGGCCGATGTCGCAGAGGCGCGATACCCTCAGGGTAATAGAACGTGATTCGTTTACGAGCGGCCTATTGCTGCGCCCTCTATCGGCCCAGCTGCTCAAACCGACGATAGCGGAATTAAACGGATGGGTAAGGAGGAATGAGCTCTTCGCGTTTTCGGGGAGATCCCGAAAACCCCAGATTGAGCTCGCGTCACGACTCGGAATCACTGGTTACCCGGCCCCCGCGGGAGGCTGCTGCCTGACCGATCCGATTCTATCGAAAAGAATCAGGCGCCTCTATGCGATGAGGGGGCGGCCCGAGGCCCGCGAGGTGGCGCTTATACAGATCGGAAGACCCTTTTTGCTTGGGGAAACGGCGATATTGACGATTGGCAGGAACGAGGAAGAAAACGGGCGAATCGGCAAAATAGCGGGAAACCAGGCTCTCTTTCTGAGGACCGTTGACGTTCCGGGCCCGGCAGGGGTCATTTTCGGAGCGGCCACGGACGAAGATATCCGTCGGGCTGTGGCCGTTATAGCCTATTATACAAAGGGACGTAACTTGCCAACGGTCAATATTGGGGTCGGTAGTTACGAAGATTCGCTCAGAACCGTGGGTGGAACTATCCGGGCCGGAGCCCAGGAAGTAGAGGCAATGAAATTCTGATTCCAACGGTAACGGTACAAGAGAGGATATGTCTGTTTTTAAGATTCATTGAGGAAAACAATGCGAAGATCACGGATACTGTCAACGGGGCGGTACCTCCCGCCGAAGGTCGTCACAAACCACGACCTGGCCAGAGTCATTAACACCACCGACCAATGGATTCAGGAACGCTCCGGCATCGTCGAGAGGCGATACGTGGAAGGGGAGGTGGGGGCATCCGACCTTGGTTTTGAGGCGGCTAAAATCGCCATCGATCGTGCGGGTTTAAAACCTGCCGAAATCGATATGATCATATTTGCGACGCTAAGCCCGGATCATTGCTTTCCCGGCTCGGGATGCCTGCTCCAGAAAATGCTGGATATCCCGGGAAAGGCGGTGGTCGATATCAGGAACCAGTGTACCGGGTTCCTGTACGGTATGTCGATTGCCGACCAGTTTATAAAAACCGGCATGTTTGACAAAATCCTCGTTGTAGGGGCCGAAGTCCATTCAACAGGGCTGGAATTTGACGACTCCGGCAGGGACGTAACAGTCCTGTTTGGGGACGGCGGCGGGGCTATGGTTATCGGCGTCAGCGATGATCAGAATCGCGGCATCCTGTCGACTCACCTGCATGCCGATGGCAGGGGCTTCAGGGACCTCTGGATCGAAGCTCCTAACAGCCGATGTATGCCGCGCATTACCCATCAGATGCTCGACGAAGGCCGGCAGTGGCCCAGGATGAACGGAAAAAACGTCTTTAAAGGCGCCGTTACCCGACTTCCCGAGGTTATTAATGAGGCCCTGACGGCAAATAGCGTAAAGCTCGAAGATATCGCCTATCTGGTACCGCACCAGGCAAATATGCGCATCAATCAGTTCGTCGCTCACAAGCTCGGCTATCCGCAGGAAAAAGTCTGGCACAATATCCAGCGCTACGGCAACACCACCGCGGCGACGCTTCCGTTATGCCTGGACGAGATGCTTGAGCAAGGCGTGGTCAAAGACAATGACCTACTGCTATTTGCCGCCTTCGGGGCCGGATTCACGTGGGGATCTGCGCTCGTGAGGTGGTAAAAGATTCATTGTTAATTGTCTTATCGACGGGCGGGAGCGGGATAACATCCCCCCCGCCTTCGTAATATGGGGAAGATATGGACGTGGAAGACCTGACACCCGCTCTGCGGCAATATCTTCAAATCAAAGAGCAGTATCCGGATTGCATTCTTTTTTTCCGAATGGGCGATTTCTACGAGATGTTCTTAGATGACGCCCGCACGGCTTCCCCTATCCTTGAGGTAGTCCTTACTACCCGCGATAGAAATAAAGAAAACCCGATTCCCATGTGCGGGATTCCCTACCATGCGGCAGATGTCTACATAGCAAAGCTATTGAAGAAAGGCTTTAAGGTCGCTATTTGTGAGCAGATGGAAGACCCATCGCAAACAAAAGGCCTCATCAGACGGGAGGTCGTGAGGGTCGTGACACCGGGGCTCGTCTCGGACGTAAGCCAGCTTTCAGAGAAAGAACCGCACTACATAACGGCCGTTGTCATGGTGGACGGGGTGTGGGGCGCGGCATTTCTCGATTTTTCGACCGGTCTGTTCAAGGTAACGGAGCTTCCCAGCGTCACCGGGATCGTTGATGAGATATACGCGGCCGAGCCAAAAGAAGCGGTTCTCCCTGATAACGGGGGGAGAGACGTATACAACGAGCAACTACGTACGGCGTTTGGAGATGCACTCATCAACTGGGTAGATCCACGTATCTTTGAGCCCGAAGCCGCCCGAAGGGCCGTATCCGAAATCCTCGGCCTTGCCCAGATAGATGGTCTCGGCCTCGGTGACAAGCGCGCCGCAACAACTGCTGTCGGGGCATTATTGCGTTATGTAAGTGACTACCAGAAAGACGAGATCTCTCATCTCTCGTCTCCCCGTCTCTATGTTCCCGCTCAATCCATGATTATCGATGAGGTGACAAAGCGCAACCTTGAATTGACTAAAACCATCTACGAAGGGGGACGGCGAGGATCACTCCTGTCTTTCCTCGATCGAACCGTAACCCCCATGGGGGGGAGGCTGATCAGGGAATGGATTAACTATCCGATGATAGATGCCGACCGGATACGGACGCGCCATGACGCAGTGGCGGAATTGTACGAGAAATACGACTCATGCCGGCGTATAAGGGAAATTCTGAAGGCCGTTATTGACCTTGAGCGGCTTACTGCGCGGATATCGGTAAAATCGGCCGGTGCGCGCGATCTGGTGGCCCTTTCCGATTCTCTCAAGATACCCCCGGACATTACTAGAATACTAAAGGACTTTAGCAGCGAAGATATCATAAGCATCGGGTCCGGTTTTGATGATTTCTCAGACTTGACGGAAAAAATCGATACGACCATCGTTGATTCTCCCGGTCCGTCCGTTCGGGAGACGGGATTCATCCGGGACGGCGTAGATAAAGACCTCGATGAGCTGAGGGCGCTGTCGCGTTCCGGAAAGAATTGGATAGTCGAGCTTGAAAGCCGCGAACGGCGGCGCACGGGTATCGGCACGCTCAAAGTCAGGTTTAACAGGATTTTCGGATACTATATTGAAGTGACGAATTCATATCTTGCGATGGTGCCGGCCGATTACATCCGAAAGCAGACTCTGGTGGGAGCCGAGCGGTACATCACCCCCGAACTCAAGGAGTATGAGGCAAAGGTTCTCGGGGCGGAAGATAGAATGAAGGTGATTGAAAATGCCGTCTTTTCGGCCCTTCGTGACGAGGTTAAGGGGTGGATTGCGCTGATCAAGAAGGCCTCAGGTCTTCTTGCGACCGCAGATGTCCTGACGAACCTTGCGTTAGTGGCCCGCGAATACGGATACACGCGACCGGTGATTACCGAGGAATCTTCAATCAAGATAGTACAGGGCAGGCACCCGATGGTAGAGCGATCGATGTCAGCGGGTTCGTTTGTCCCGAACGATATCGAGGTTGACAGAAAAGGACAGCAGATTCTCATAATAACCGGACCGAATATGGCCGGTAAGTCAACTATCATTCGTCAGGCGGCAATCATCGTCCTCATGGCCCAGATGGGGAGCTTTGTTCCTGCTAAAGATGCCGTAATAGGAATAGTAGATCGCATCTTTGCCAGGGTTGGAGCCTCCGATTGGCTGATAAAAGGACAATCCACCTTTATGGTGGAGATGGTAGAGACGGCAAATATTCTCAATAACGCCACTGACAGATCACTGGTGATTCTGGATGAGATCGGAAGAGGGACAAGCACGTTTGACGGAATCTCCATCGCCTGGGCCGTTGCCGAATTCATACACGACGGTCCGCGGGGAAAGCCCCTGACCCTTTTTGCGACACACTATCATGAGTTGACGGAACTTTCAACGCTCAAGGAGCGGGTTAAGAACTATCATGTAGCGGTTCGTGAGTGGAACGGCCGGATTATATTTATAAGGAAGCTGGAAGAGGGTATCTCAAGCCATAGCTACGGGATCGAGGTAGCTAGAATCGCAGGGATCCCTGCGGAAGTGCTGACAAGGGCCCGGGAAATCCTCGGTAATCTCGAAAAGGGAGAGTTTACCTCACAGGGTGTTCCCGCGCTTGCCGAAAGTGAAGGTGTAAAACCGAAAAAGGCCAAGCAGCAGTTCGATCTTTTCGCCGGACACAGAGACGAGATCATAGCGGAAATCGGATCATTGGACATCGAAACAATGACGCCTCTGGATGCAATGAGGAAGCTCGATGAGCTGAAAGAAAAAGTAAAAAAAATCACGCCCGTTTGAATATTTTGCTTGAAAAAGCCGAAACCCTGTGCGATAGTACTGACGAAAATAGTCCTGATAAACTGGGGGATATCGGTTGTTTTTTATTTCGTATGTTTGGGCGTTTCATTTCTAATCGAAGAGACAATCCATGAAAGATGAGCTTAAAAAAATGCTCGAGTATGAGGCGAAGGCCCGGGAAATCCTCGATGATTCGATGAGAAAAGCCGATAAAATCCGCGGTGATTCACAGCGTCAGGCCGAGGAACTCCTGAAATCGGAGCGGTTTAAAGCCGAGGATGAAGCGCAGCGAAACAGAGAAAATACGATACGTGATGGACACGAGGAAGCCGAAAAGATGAAGGCGCGCACGATAAAGGGCGTCCAGGAACAGGAGGCACGCGCCAAGAAAAGAATGGAACGCGCGGCATCGGTAATCCTCAAGGAAGTTTTCAACTTATAGCCGGGCTTCTTTCGTTACCAAGAGTGGTTGATGTATGTTTCTTGATGTAATGAAATACTCGTTTATAAACGCCAAGATCAGGGCGATGAAGAGCCGTTTGCTCAAGGACTCCGTGTATCAGCAGCTCCTTGAAACCACGCATCTTGATGCGTTCGTAAAAGTCCTCGCGGAAACGGAATACTCGTCGGAAATAGCCGTGGTTGATACAAAGACCCCGGATATATCCGAGGTGATATCCGCCCTCGACGAGCACCTGATAAAGTGTTACCGGACAATCCTTCAATTCTTTAAGGTTAAAACCGAGAACGACTTCATCCGGGTTATACTTTCCCGGTTAGAGATCGAAAACCTTAAAATCGTCATACGGGGAAAGTTCAAGGGAATCACGTCGGTCATGATTTCAGATAATATCATCCCGACTAACGGTGTTTCAAACCTCAATTTTGAAGAACTCATCAACAGCCGGGACGTGGAGCATTTCGTATCATTGTTGGCAAAGACACGCTACGAACGCCCCCTCAAAGAGGCGCTCCCCTTTTTCGAGAGAGACCGTAGAACGGCCGTTCTTGAGCGCCCGTTAGACTCGCTCTACTATATCGATCTGACCAGGGCGATAAAGACTCTCTCCGATGTTGACGAACATATAATGAAGGCGTATATCGGAACGTTCTGCGATATCAATAACATTATGCTGATTCTGCGGAGCCGGATCTTCTTTGATATGCCTTCGGATGAAACAATGGCCATGTACATCCCGTACGGATATCGATTGTCGAAGAGCGAAGGGGTTCAGCTTTCAAAGACGACGGAAGATGACTATCGGGAGGTATTTGGGAAGACCCACTATGGGAAGAGATTGACGAATTTCAAATCGCTCACCGATCTTGAGATGGGTCTATATAATATCCTGACGTATCAAACCAGAAAGATGCTGATGGGTTATCCCTTCCATATAGGTACGGTAGCCGGCTTTTTGGCTTTCAAGGAAATCGAAGTGGGCAATCTAAAGAGTATCGCCGAGGGAAAACGTCATGCCCTTTCGGAGGGAGAAATCCGAGAGAGTTTGCTCGTATAGCACATAGATACCGTCCTATCGTTCGAGCTTGATCAACCGGTACCGCGAATACGCGATATTTCTGAAGCTCGCGCGAGTGGATATCGCCGATATCGTAACGCCAGGCTGTAACACGATCGGAACCGAAAGCAGGGTTTTCTGTTTCAATGAGGTTTGAGCATGTTTCGCCCAGTTCCAATGCTTCGCGCCAATATCCTGATCCTCGATAGAGATCTGGCATCGGTTATCAAAGAAATCGGAAGCCTTGGCATTATGCACCTGGTCGACCATGCAAGCGTTCCCGGTCTCGCCGACATGGGATGGACGCCCGGTCAGGAGCTCGAGATTCTATCCCGCTATCAATCCTCCAAGAGACAATTAGACGAGATATTCACGCAGACCGAGATTGCAAAAGAAACCAAATATACCCACGCAAAATATGATGTAAACCCGCTGAAAGACATCGACGATCTTGAAACAAGAATCGGTGATCTCTATGCGCAGATACGGGCTATAAACGAGCAGATCTTTACGCTTCGCGATAAGCTCGCCTTCGAGGAGGATAACCTCAGGAGGGCCAAGAACATCGCGGTAATGAATGCGGACGTCGCCTTCATGAGATCGCTTGAAAATATGCGCATGATCGTCGGATACGTTCCGGTAAAACAACTACCGTTCCTCAAAGAAGCGGTCACCACCAAATTCACCGTCCATATTCCCCTCGAGCAGCGAGCCGACCGCCAGAAGGCCGTTTTCTTCTGCCTTCCGGGTGATTCCGAACAGCTCGAAAACCAACTGAAGACGTTAGGATTTGACCCGATTCCTCTCCCCGAGGACTGCTCCGGGATACCCGAGGAAGCAATCAAGGAATTGGAAGGAAAGATCGAGGAAATCAACGTTTCGATCGCGGAGAGCGAGAATAGGCTGCGAGGGTTCGGTTGGACCTATCGAGGCGAGCTGCTGAGAATCCGTGATCACCTGACGACTAATCTTGACATCTTAAAATCGGTTAAATCGATGGGGCTGTCGGAGCATACTGCCCTCATTACGGGGTGGATTCCTAAGGACAGTCTGGAAAAGCTCGCCGCGGCCTTCGAGGACGACGCTTGGTAAAAACTTTGTCTTAAATGCCCAGACCCCGGAGAGTATTCCTGAGGTGAAGGCAAATAAGGTTAAGGTTCCGGTGATCTATGATAACCCGGGGTTCCTCAAACCGTTTGAAAGCCTGGTAACCACGTACGGTTCACCCGATTATAACGAGATCGATCCCTCCGGAATAATCGGCCTCGCATTTCTTTTGATGTTCGGGGTCATGTTCGGAGATATAGGGCACGGCCTGGTCCTATTCCTGGTCGGGCGATTACTCCAGAAACGTCTGAAGTCTGCCGAGGTCCTCGGGAAGATCATGACCAGGGCGGGTGGATCGTCGATGATCTTCGGTATTATCTTCGGCAGCCTCTTCGGACACGAGTTTCACGGACGATACCTGCCGGGTTTGCCGCTCCCGTTTGTACCGATGGAAAATATCAATACCTTTATGGCGGTGGCGGTAGCCTTCGGTATTCTCTTTATCAGCATCGGATTGGTAATCAACATCATCAATTCAATCCGATCGCGTGATATTGAAAAGGGATTTCTGGAGAACCACGGGCTGGCCGGGGCGCTCTTTTACTGGGGGGCGGTAGCACTTCTGGTCAAATACATCGTCTCGGGAACCCTCGGTATACCTCTGTGGAGCATGCTTTTGATTCTCGGGATACCCCTGGTGGTTATTTTCCTGAAAGAGCCTTTGAACCATCTGATAAAAAAGAAACGCCCGATCGTCGAGGAGCCTATAACGTACATCATCAGTTCATTAATCGAGGTGATGGAGACATTTATCGGGTTCCTCTCTAACACCGTGTCATTCATCAGGGTGGCCGCCTTTTCATTGGCGCACGCCGCGCTCTTCGCGGCCATCTTTGCCATCGTCAAGATAGTTAAAGGCGCGGCGCCCGAGCCTACGACGTCAAGCATTCTGATATCGTTGGGGGTAGAGGTTGTTGGAAATATCGTTATTATCATATTGGAAGGCCTGGTAGTATCGATCCAGTCGGTAAGGTTGATATTCTACGAATTCTTCAGCAAGTTCTATGCGGGAGAAGGCGAGGCGTTCATCCCCATGAAGATAGGCTATTCTTCCGAAGAAGAATAAAAAAGGTACGATAAAAAGTAAGACCACGAAGAAGAGGAGTTGTCTTATGAAGCTAAAAGAGATGATAATCGGTCTCCTGGTTCTGAACGTAGTGATCGCGCTGTCGATTGGGATGTTTATCTTTTTCGCACCGACCTCAAGTTACGGATTCCAAACGGAAGCGGTAACGCCTCCGGCGACTGAAACGACCCCCGCGCCCGCTACAGAGACGGCGCCCGTCCCCGATACAGGCGGATCTTCCTCGGAGAGAGGCTGGGGCTATATAGCGGCTGCCCTCTCGACGGGTATCGCGGCCCTTGGCGCCGGTGTCGCCGTTAGCGGCGTCGGTTCGGCAGCCATGGGGGCCATCAGCGAACGGCCGGAACTGCTCGGCAGGTCCCTTATCTTCGTAGGTCTCGCCGAAGGTATTGCCATCTACGGTCTGATCATATCCATTATGATTCTTGGAAGACTCGGCTGATTTAAGAGAACAAGAGTATGGAATTTTACGTAATTGGTGACCCGGATACCGTCTTAGGCTTTTCCCTGGCGGGGATAGAAGGAAGAGACGTCAAGGATTCCCGAGAAGCTCTGGCGGCTCTCAAGGAGACGCTCGGTTATCAGGATATCGGAATACTCCTCATTACCGAGCGGCTTGCGCATGAGCTGCGGGCGGAAATCGATTCGGTCATGATTTCGCGTAGGTATCCCCTGATCGTCGAGATCCCGGATATCGAGGGGCCCCTCGAGGGAAAGGCTACAATATCGGACCTGGTAAAAAGTGCAATCGGTATCAAGATATGACTCCTAAAACCGGGACGGAAGGTTGGCTATGGCAGCGTTAGAATCAGTAGAAAGTTTGGGAACGATCGTTATCAACGAGTCACGCGATAAGGCCGAGTGGAACGTCAAGAGCGCGCAAGAGACATCCAAGAAGATCCTCGATGAAGCCGGCCAAAAGGCGACAGAGAACTACGAACGGATCGTCCTGCAGGGGAAGCAATCGGGAGAAAAGGAGCGACAAAAGATCCTTTCTACGATTGAAATGGAAATGAAGAAGCTCGTTCTCAACAGCAGAGAGACTCTTATTGAACAGGCCTTTACGCTGGCATGGAAGAAGTTCGAGGAATTCAAGAAAACGAAAGAATACCGGGATAACCTCATAAAACAGGTTATCCTGTCGGTCCGAGAGCTCGGGGGAAAGAGCTTCCTCGTGGATGTGCATAAAGGCGATTCCTTTAAGATCGGGGCGGAAGCCCTAAAACAGATCGAGAAGGAGACAAATAAGAAAGGCCTTGCCATTGAGGTACGGGAAGTCGAGAGGGACCTCGGCGGTGTCATTGTCCACGAAAAGGATGGAAAGATATCCGTTGATAATACCTTTGCCAGTATCCTTGAACGGAAGAAAAACGAAACGCGGGTAAAAGTATCCGAAATCCTCTTCGAATAAGGAGATATGATGGAAGTTAGAGTCGGGTATGTAATTTGGATCAGCGGTCCGGTTATTAAGGCCCGGATTGACAAGGAACTGGGCATGATGGAGATGGTCATGGTCGGGCAGGACAGGATATCCGGCGAAGTCATCGAGCTTGACGGTACTACCGCAACCATCCAGGTATATGAAGAGACCACCGGCCTCAAACCGGGGGCCGAGGTTCTCGGGACGGGTTTCCCGCTGTCGGTTGAACTGGGTCCCGGTCTTATCAGCAATATATACGACGGCGTTCAACGGCCCCTTGAGACGATCCTGAAGTCTACCGGTGATTTCATTCAGCGGGGGGTACAGGCAAACGCCCTGTCTCGCGATATCAAGTGGAAATTCACTCCGCAGATATCGGTCGGCCAGATGCTCACGGGCGGTGCCGTCCTCGGGACGGTACCCGAAAGCTTCATGATTACCCATAAGGTCATTCTCCATCCCCACCTTTCAGGAAAGGTTAAATCGGTCGTTCCTGAGGGGGAGTATACGTTGGAGGACGTAATCTGCGAGTTGGAAACCCCCAAAGGCGTCGAGCAGGTCAAGATGTATCACCGATGGCCGGTACGGCACGGCAGGCCCTATGGTAAGCGGCTTGCGCCGTCGGTGCCTCTTGTCACCGGTCAGCGGATCATCGACACCTTCTTTCCGATTGCCAAGGGCGGGACGGCCGCTATACCGGGGGGGTTTGGCACCGGAAAGACCGTTACGCAGCACAACCTGGCCAAATGGTCAGACGCGGATATCATCGTATATATCGGATGTGGCGAACGCGGCAACGAGATGACCGGAGTTCTCGTCGATTTCCCGAAACTACAGGACCCGCGCAGCGGGAAGCCGCTGATGGAGCGGACGATCCTGATCGCCAATACCTCCAACATGCCGGTCGCGGCGCGGGAGGCGTCCATTTATACCGGTATCACGCTTGCCGAGTACTACCGCGACATGGGTTACGACGTCGCGATCATGGCCGATTCGACTTCCCGGTGGGCGGAGGCTCTCCGTGAGATTTCGGGCCGCCTGGAAGAGATGCCCGCCGAAGAAGGGTTCCCCGCCTACCTGGCAACCCGGCTTGCCGAGTTTTACGAGCGATCCGGACGCGTGGAGACATTGGCCGGGCCGATTGGATCGGTAAGTGCAATCGGCGCGGTATCCCCGCCGGGAGGCGACTTCTCCGAACCGGTAACGCAGCATACGAAGCGGTTCGTACGTTGTTTCTGGGGACTTGATAAAGAGCTGGCGTCAGCCCGGTTCTTCCCCGCGATCAACTACATGGACAGCTACAGTGAATACCTCGATGAGGTGGAGGGCTGGTGGCGGGAGAACGGCGACCGGGACTGGAAGGTGATGAGAGGCGAGGCTATGGACATCCTCCGGCTGGACAACAAGCTCCAGCAAATTGTCCGCCTTGTCGGCGAGGATGCCCTGCCTGACGAGCAAAAACTGGTTGTCGACGGGGCCAAACTCATTAAGAACGCCTTCCTGCAGCAGAGCGCCTTCGATAGTATCGACATGTACTGCATGCCGAAAAAGCAGATTAAGATGCTCATCCTTATTATGCAGTTCTACCATCGGGCATCGATCGTCATTAACCAGGGTGTACCCATTTATAAGATTCGGGAAATGCCTGTACTTAACGAACTCAACCGAATGAAGAATAAAATTGAGAATACGAAAATCGAGGAATTTGAGGAACTGGCAAAGAGAATTGACGAGGAGCTGAACACTCTCGTAGAATAAAAAGGAGCGGACGGTATGGCGGTCTTAAAAGAGTATGAAGGCCTTCAGAAGATAAAGGGTCCCTTGATCTTTATTGAAGGGGTCAAGGACGTTGGCTATGAGGAGATGGTGGAAATTACCGCTCCGAACGGATCGACTTTGCACGGCCGGGTCCTTGAGCTTGGCAGCGATATCGCGGTCGTTGAGGTGTTCGAGGGCACCAGCGGCCTTTCGGTTATGAGCACGAAAGTCAGGTTCCTTGGCGAACCGCTGCGCCTGCCCGTGACACTGGACATGATGGGCCGCGTCTTTAACGGGCTGGGCCATCCAATCGACGGCGGTGCCGAACCGATTACAGACGTACATCGTGACATCAACGGCGCACCGATCAACCCGATCATCAGGGAGTACCCGAAAGACTTTATCCAAACGGGCATCTCCACTATCGATATGATGAACACGCTCGTCCGGGGACAGAAACTCCCGATATTCTCCGGGTCGGGCCTCCCGCACAACCAGCTTGCGGCGCAGATCGTTCGTCAGGCCAAGATTATCGGTGAGGAAGAGCAGTTTGCCGTCGTGTTCGCCGCCGTCGGCGTCAAGCACGACGTGGCGGAGGTCTTCAGAAAGAGCTTTGAGGAAAGCGGTGCGCTTAAGAACGTCGTCATGTTCCTCAACCTCGCAGACGACCCTTCCATTGAGCGCCTCGTTACGCCCCGGTGCGCCCTGACAATGGCCGAGTACATGGCCTTCGATAAAGACATGCACGTACTGGTCGTCATAACCGACATGACCAACTACTGCGAGAGCCTTCGGGAGATATCGACGTCAAAGGGCGAGGTTCCCAGCCGTAAAGGGTATCCCGGCTATCTTTATTCGGACCTCTCGTCTATCTTTGAGCGCGCCGGCAAGATAAAGGGAAGAAAGGGGTCCATCACGCAGATTCCGATTCTGACCATGCCCAACGACGACATCACGCACCCGATTCCCGACCTTACCGGTTACATCACCGAAGGTCAGATCGTTCTGTCGCGCGACCTCGATAAGAAGGGCATCTATCCGCCCGTCAACGTGCTCCCATCCCTGTCGCGCCTCATGAACGACGGTATCGGCGCCGGCAAGACCCGCGAAGATCACATGAACCTCTCGAGCCAGCTGTACGCGGGCTATTCCACCACCAAGACGGTCGAGATGCTCGCCTCGGTCATCGGCGAAGAGGAGCTTTCGGCTATCGACAAGAAGTACCTCGAGTTCGGAGAGAAATTCGAGCGTCGATTCATCACTCAGGGTATCGATGAGGACCGTACGATTTTCTCGAGCCTCGATCTCGGGTGGGAGCTCCTCTCGATACTGCCTCGCGGCGAGCTTGTCAGGGTAAAGGAAGAGCAAATCGACAAGTACCTCCCCAAGACGATCAGCGAGTAGACAATGGCAAACAAGCTCAATGTTCCACCGACTAAAAGTAATCTCATCAAGATCAAGGGGCAGCTTGCGTTCGCAAAGGACGGGTATCAGCTCCTCGATCAGAAACGCGAGATCCTCGTCATGGAAGTCATGCACATGATCGAGGACGTGCGGCGGGCCCGCAAGAACGCCGAAGAGGTCCTCAACCGTGCGTATGCAGCCCTGATGAAGGCAAATATGCGCATGGGCGTAAAGAAGGTCAAGTCGGTGTCGCTGGCCGTTATCCCTGACATTTCGATAAAGATCACCGACCGGAGTATCATGGGCGTCGTCATCCCGATCATCGATATAACGACCCGGGAGTTGAAACCGGCCTACGCACCGGGCGGCACCTATGCGATAGTGGACGAGGCAAACACCCTGTTCCACTCCGCGTTGAAGAAGCTTGCGGAACTCGCCGAGGTGGAGGTGGCGGTATGGCGTCTCGCGATGGAACTGAAGAAGACACAGCGTCGCGTCAACGCCCTTGAGAATATATTTATTCCCCAGTATACCGAGACGATGAAGTTCCTCGATGACAGCCTTGCCGAAAAGGAGCGCGAGGCGTTCTTCCAGATGAAGAGAGTTAAGGCTAAACTTCAGAAAGTAAAAGATGAGCTCATGTTAAGGAGCTAAAGAGGTATCACCATGTTTAAGCGAATCATGGTCCCTGTTGAGACCAAGGAAAAATCAGAGGTAGCCATCAAGATCGCTTACGATATGGCGGAGCTGCATAAGTCTGAAGTAATCCTGTTTAACGTTATAAACCCGAAGAGCCTCACGGTTGAAAGGGAACCTGAAGAGCCAATGGAAGAAGGCGAGGAGGAGTCGGGCGGATCGCAAGAAGCTAAACAGGAAGCTCGAGGAAGAGATTCAGGAGACCCTTACGGATATTCAGCGGGAAGAGCGGCGTAAGGCTCTCGAAGAAGACCGCTACAAGATGCTCTATTCGATCAAACGGACCGCTCCCAACGACAGGATGAAGGTCTTTATCGATATCGTCGAGGGGGACCCCGCCACGAAGATCAGCGAGATGGCCCGGAAAAACAAGGTCGATCTCATCATCATGCCCAAGTCGGGCAAGATCGGTCCCCGGAGGGTCCTTGTTGGAGACATCGCCCTCAAGGTGGCCGAGATTACCGAGATCCCTTTGATGATGATTTCCTCGTAGGGGTCTGTCCCCGTAAATTCAAGCGGCGTCCCACACGCAGGGCCGCCTCTGTCCGCGGCAAGAATCCCCATGTGGGGGCGGGCAGGGCGGTCATTTGTTTTTTGGCGGGAAAGATTTGCTTGATTATTTTCCGTATGTCTCGGTAGAATACAAAAGTTGGATTTTATGGATTCGAGTCAGGTTGATCGTATTATGACACGGCGTTATACGGGGTGGGCGGCCCGGCGGTGGGCGGCGGCGGCATTGATTTTCTGTCTCATGGTCCCGGGCGCGTTTGCACAGGAGAAGCTGAAAAGCGTCTGGGTCAAGGCCGACGAATTGCTGACCCAGAAACAATACGAAGAGGCGGTAAAGCTTTACTCTATCGCCATCGAGATGAACTTAGATGATCCGGATATTTATAACGCCTATTTCCACCGCGCACAAGCGTTCCTGGAGTTGGACAAGGTTGCCGAGGCGCTTGCCGACTATACGAAGACGATACGGCTTAACCCGAGTTTTCCTAATGCTTACAGATACAGAGGCATCATCTATTTTGAAACCGGCCGGTACACCGATGCCGTCAACGACTTCTCCCGTTTTATCGAGTTAGAGCCGGATAAAACGTTCGGTTATGTGAATAGAGGAAGTGCACTCGGGAAGATAGGGAATTACGACAAGGCCCTGGCCGATTTTAATACGTCGATTCAGCTCGATCCCACCTGTGCGGAATGTTATTATTACAGATTCATGGTATTTACGGCCCTGGAAAGGGACTCGGAGGCCGAACTCGACCTGAAGAAGGCCCAATCCCTTGATTCCCGGTATAAAGGAGATAAGTGACATGGCAAACGAGGAAAAAACGGCCTCACCCGAGACGGTCGCCGTACCGACAAAGCCGAAGCGATCCGGCATTAAATATTGCTGCGCAGCCTGCGGCATCTTTCTGTTCCTTATCGTGGGTGGACTCCTGCTTTCGTTCCTCCTGCTCGAACGGTCGTGCGAGTCCTCGTTCAAGATGCCCGAGATCCCGAGTATATTCAACCCGTCGCCGAGCGTTACGGTACCGTCCGGCCCCTGGGAGGCCGAAGACTTCTCCAATCTCCCCGAGTACGTGATCCTCGAGAGGTATCGGGATAACCTCAACATCGGGGTAAGGCCGGATGCGGCCGAAGACGACCTCAAGAAGCTCAATAAGTACCTTGCCCAGACCTATTTTATGGGCTTTACGGTCTTCAACGTCGCCTACTTCAACAAGGACAACCCGCAGGAGCTGATCGCGGTCTATAACTACAACAGCTTTTCCCGGACGGATAATTTCACCATGATGGAGCCGGTCCCGGGAGAGAGATACCCGGCGGCGCAATAACTGGGGGGGAGCGGCGCGTCAACGGATTTGTTGCGGAGATTCGTCTTCCGGGATTAGCTTATTATTGAAATAGGATATTACTTTTTCGAGGAATCCAATGCCAAAACAAATCCAGATCGTCGGGGCAGGGCTCTCGGGACTGACGGCGGCCGTCATCCTTGCCCGGGAAGGCCATAAGGTAACCGTCCTCGAGGCCCAAAAACAGATCGGCGGGCCCGCCTCGCTGCACCCGTCAGTCCACGGGACGCCCGTCCAGCTCAAGGAGCTTATCGAGTATACCGGGATCGACTTTACGCCGGTCTTTCGTAAATCGCCGGCATATCCCCGTTTCTACAACAAGACCCGGCTCATCACGATGCCCTCCTACACGAAGTATAACGAAGCCTACTGCGTGGAACGGGGGCCGCGACCGACTTCGGCGGACAACTATCTCTATAAGCTGGCGAAAGAGGCGGGCGTAACGTTCGAGTTCGGCCGGCGGGTGGATATCAGGAAGCTCGCCCCCGGCACCATCGTGGGCACCGGGTTATCGAAGAAGGAGTTCGACGACCTCGGCATCGCGTACGAGCAGCTCTACGGGTGGTGGTCGTATAAGGAGATACCCGAGAAGACCGACGATATCCTCACGATCATGGGGCCGTTTGCCACCGACTACGGCTATATCGGGATCAGCAACGGCCTGGACTATAACCTCCTGTTTTCACACCGCCCCATCACGCAGGATGATAAGGACGGGTACCGGAAGATCCTCTCCAAACTGGGCATCGGCGGCTATCGGGAGCCGTGGCGCGACGAGTCCATGTGCATCCCTTCGGAGGCAAAGCACGTCGTCAACGACCTGATCCTCGCCGGGACCCTCGGCGGCATGATCGAGCCGTTCTGGGGCTACGGTATCGTCGGGGCGATCGTCTCGGGAAGGGTCGCGGCAAAGACGGCGGTAAACCGCGCCGAGGGGCTCAAGGATTACGAGCGATTCACCCGGGGATTTGCCGCGAAATCCGCGCGGCACCGCAAGCTCGTCGCCTACCCGCACCTCGTCAGAAGCGCCATGATCCAGGGAGGGATCGCCTGGATGCGGCTGCAGTGCCTGTTTGACAAGAAGCTCGCGACGACGCCGCGAGACCCCGTCAAATGGTTCAGAACGAAGAAGTAGCGGCCGGGATATTCAATTATGCCTAAATTATGCCCAGTGGGCGGGGGACGCGATGATTCGCGCCCCCGTTTTACGGTGGCTCCGATTAACGATGCGTATTACCGGGAATAGAGCCCGGTCAGTTCTGTCATTACGATGGTTACAACTCCGATATTAGAGAGGAGCTCGTCCTTCGTGGCGCCTTCTTCAAGTTGGGGCTTCGCCAAAAGGGCATACAGCGTGAAAACATAATGGTGAGTGCCACTCCCGATGGGAGGGCAGGGCCCGCCGTATCCCAGTGAAGAGAAGCTGGTCTTCCCCGAAAGCGCGCCGATCGCTCCGATCGAGACGCCTTCCGGCAGCCCTGTGGTCTTAGGGTCTATATTATATATCACCCAGTGAACCCAGGGTTTTGCCGCCGCATCGGGGTCGTCCATGATCAGTGCAAGGGATTTGGCCGACTTCGGGACACCGGACCACGCAAGGGGAGGCGATGTGTTTTCGCCCGTACACGTGTACCGGTCAGGAATCCTCGATCCGTCGGTAAATGCCGTGCTCGTGAGATTAAACGGGAGATTCTCCTGGGCCCCGGCGGTCACTCCCGCAATAAGGAGCGTCGCAATAATCAGGGCCGAAAGGGTCAGGGCGATCGTAAATCCATTGTGCTGCGTTCCCATGGTAAACCTCCTTCCCATTTGTTATTTTTAAGTATACCAGGTTCCTCTTAATTTCTCAAGGGCAAGGCGGTGGCCGTTCGTGTTGAGCAATGCGATAGACTCTGTGAATAGACGCCTTGCCCTGTCGGCCAGTTCGGGTGTATAGTACCGATAGGTAATAATCCCTTCTTAGGAGCAGTATATGCTGAAGGAAATGAATTGGAAAAACGCCGTTACCATCGCGTCCCCGTACCCCTACCTGCTGGTTACCGGTATGGACAAGGACGGGAAACCGAACGCCATGGGCGTGGGGTGGTGGAGCTTTACCTCGATGAATCCTCCCCTGATGCTGGTCTCGATCGGAAAACCGCGCTATACGCTGGAGTGCATCAGGCACACGAAGGATTTTGTGGCCTGCTTCCCGTCACAGGAACAGGCGCGCGGGGCATGGATGTGCGGGGGCAAAACGGGCAGGGGCAGGGATAAGCTCACGGAAGCGGGCTTATCGACGATCCCGGCCACAATGGTAAAGGCCCCCATCATTGCCGGGTGTACGGCCGCCTTCGAGTGCAGGGTAGTCAATGAGGTCGAGACGGGAGATCACATTGTCATAGTCGGCGAGATCGTTGCATGCCACGGCGATCCCGAGAAATCGATGCACCTCTACTCGGTCTTCTACTCACAGCTGATCGCGATAAACACGGAAGGTACGGTCAATATGGAACCGGGATCATGAGGCAAATGGGAATGAGATAACGGAGAAGACGGATGCATGATAGCCTCGGGCTGAACCGTTGACCGGTCACGCTGCGACGTACCATCGCATAAGACCCAACCAGGCGGGCGTTAGTCCCAATCCGTCCGCATGATCACCGTGTCTTTTTTGAAGCGTATATCGTCTTTTGCGGGATAATCGATGTTGTAGTGAAGCCCGCGGCTTTCTTTTCTATGCTGGGCACACCGTATGATCAGGTCTGCCATGAGGGCGATGTTCCTCAGCTCGATAAGGTTGCTGGTAATCGTGAAGTTCCAGTAGTATTCATTGATCTCGGCAAACAGCGTGCGTGACCTCCGCGCGGCACGGTCCAGGCGCTTGTTTGAGCGCACGATGCCCACGTAGTTCCACATAAAACGGCGCACTTCCTCCCAATTTTGCGTGATCACGACCTCTTCGTCGCTATCGAGCGCGCCTTTCGGATCCCACGGCGGGGCGGACGGAAGGCCTTTTTCCGTCTGTTTAACCTGCTCGAGCTCTTCGGCGGCCGCAATCGAGGCGCGGTGTGCGTAAACCACCGCCTCCAACAGGGAATTCGAAGCAAGCCGGTTTGCCCCATGCAAACCCGTGCACGAAACCTCACCCCCGGCATACAGACCCGGTACGGTCGTGCGCCCGTTCAGATCAACGACCACCCCGCCGCACATATAGTGGGCGGCCGGCACCACCGGTATCGGCTGCTTGGTCATATCAATCCCGAACCCTTTACAGGTCCTGTAGATATTCGGAAACCGTTCCTTAATGAACGAGGGATCCTTGTGAGTAATATCGAGGAATACGCAGTCGTCGCCGCTCTTCTTGAGCTCCATGTCTATCGAGCGGGCGACGAGGTCGCGGGGGGCGAGGTCCCGTTTTTCGCTATACCGCTTCATAAAGGCCTCGCCATTGCGCAGCCGAAGGATCCCTCCCTCGCCGCGGACGGCCTCCGAGATCAGGAACGATTTCGCCGCCGGGTGATAGAGGCAGGTGGGGTGGAACTGAACAAATTCGAGATTCGCAATATCGGCCCCCACACGGTAGGCCATCGCGATGCCGTCGCCACTGGCGATGTCAGGATTCGAGGTATACAGATAAACCTTACCGGCGCCGCCGCTCGCCAGGAATGTAACCCTTCCGAGAAAGGACTTCACGACATTCGTAATTCGATCCAGGGCATAGGCCCCCCAAACCCGTGTTGGGACGATCGGCTTTTCCCTTATGGTTCGATCCGTGATGAGGTTAACGGCTATATGATTTTCAAAAATATTAATATTGTCGGTCTCTCGTACCCGTTTAATGAGCGCCCGCTCTATCTCCGCTCCGGTGAGGTCTTTCGCATGGATAATGCGGCGCTTCGTATGTCCGCCCTCCATGCCCAGGTCGTACGTAAGGGAGCCGCCTTCGCGTTTCATGGAAAAATGGGCGCCGATCTGGGATAGCTGCCTGATCATCTCAGGCCCGGTTGTCACAACCATGCGCACAACGTCCTCATGACAGATATCGGCACCGCACGTTAGGGTATCGGCGATATGAAGATCATACGAATCGAGCTCGCCCATGACCGAGGCGATCCCCCCCTGGGCGTAGTTTGTATTGGATTCTTTATCTTCTTTCTTCGTGATGATAGCAACGCTCCCCGTCCGGGCTGCCTTGAGGGCAAAAGAAAGGCCGGCGATACCGCTGCCTATGACCAAATAATCATACCGAAGGGTGGTATTCATGAATATACCCAAAAAAGTGTTTTTACTCCTTATACTAATATGATATATATACGGGTGAGTCAAGTGGCAATTGACATCGGAGAAATATTCCTGTATTCTTCTCATGTGGGAGCTTGCGTCCCAATTGCTCCGACGGGTCGGAAACAACGTTGGGAGTCGGCCGGATCGGAAGAGAGAAAAGGCGGCCGTTCATAAGGGCCACTATGGCCGAGGTTCAGGAAAGCACGATACGTCTGCCAGATCCCAAAAAGGGTAAGAATCCGGCGGATGAGGGAAAGCCGCGTAAGATAAAAAAAGCTTGTTTTTTGCCTTTCCTTATACTAAACTATACATAAGTTTTGGGTATTTTATACAAAGTTATATAGATTTATAAGGAAATGATGAAAGCTCACCGCTTAGTTTCGCTACTCGTATTCCTTATATTCCTCGGTTCTGCGGATTGGGCGCGTGCGGATTTCTACCGTAAATACGACGCCGACGGTACGGTTATCTTTACAAACGTCCCGACGACAGGCGGCTTTACGATGATATTCGACGAGTATGAAGAAGAGTACGTTACGTACGATCAATACTACTATTCGACTAATACATATGATAGCATCGTCAACAACGCGGCAATTATTTACGGGGTTGATTCCGCATTGATCAAAGCGGTCATAAAGACAGAATCGAATTTTGATCCGTATGCCGTTTCGAACATGGGGGCATGCGGGTTGATGCAGCTTATCCCGGGGACGGCGGCCCGTTTCGGAGTCGCGGATGTCTTTGATCCGAAGGATAATATATACGGCGGCACGCAGTATCTCGGCTGGCTTACGACCTATTTTAAAGGCGACCTCGAGCTCGGTGTTGGCTGCCTATAACGCGGGCGAACACGCCGTTGAAAAATATAACAATCAAATCCCTCCGTATAAGGAAACAATCAACTACGTTAAGAAGGTTTTTAAATTTCTCGACTACTATAAGAGTAGGCCGTTGAGCCTCTAATAAGACGATCCATTGACGACACCTCAAGATAAATTTATACGGGAAGAAGAGTTTCTCAGACTCTTTAAAAAGGCCAGGAAAGAGCTTGACGACGGAAATATACGATCGGCCGTTGACCATCTCGAGAAAGCGTATGCCCTCTCTCCAAACAGTGAAGGCGTGGAAAACCTTCTCGGGATACTCTATTTCCGGCTCGAAGACTACCGAAAGGCGGAGGATATCTATCTAAAACTAACAAAGAAGAATCCCTCCGTTTTTACGCTGAGGACGAACCTCGGCCTTATCTATTTCAAAGAAAAGAGATATGTTGATTCCCTCAGGGAACTCGACAAGGCGACCAGGCTTAAACCGGACTACGCACGCGCACATAACTATCTCGGTCTCGTTTATGTGGAGCTTGGGAAGTACCGGCAGGCCCGGGAAGAGTTCCTGAGGGCCGGCTCCCGCCTCATGGCCAAAAAAATGGAAAACATCATTGCCGGGGCCATGAACGCGGATGTGATCCAAAAAAGCTACCGCAACAAAGAGAGTAAACCCGCGGACGAACAGGATGCGGAGGTTACTCAATTTATCCTGGACCCGGAGCTCAGGAAAATACTTGACGATCTTGAGGGAGTTGAGGCAAGCCGGTCCCCCGCTGAAAGCGCCCCGGCCAATGTCGAGCACATACGGCTTGATCTCGGAAAAGAGGGAATGATCGAGGCCAGCGCCCTCAAAGATCCGATATTTACGCCGCATAAAACGAAGTCCCCGGGTAAACAGGAACCATATTCGGCATTCACGTTGGGTCTGACAAAAAGGGATACCGGGTTTGACGCCAATAACCTCCTTAATGTATATTTCACGGTTGGGACATTCAGCAGGGTAGGGGGGCTGGTTGCCGCCGAAGGCAAGCATGAGTTTTCCCCCGCTCGGCGCCGGCACAAAGGGAAGTTTACGGAATACCAACTGGGGGGAAGCACCGATCCCGTTATGAAGATAGCCGGCGAGGGAATACTCCTGTTGTCTTCGGGCGAGAAACGAATTATACTGGTATCGGTCTCTCCAGATGAAAATATATATGTGAAGGAAGACGCGCTTTTTTCCTTCCAATCCACGATCTCATGGGAAAACGGAACGATAAATATCGGCCCAAAGGACAAAATCGAACTTGTACAACTTTCAGGTGAAGGCGTTGTCGCACTGATGTCACAAACTGCGCCGTCGATACGGGAGCTCTCCGAAGGCAAACCCGTAAGGATAGCCAAAACGGCGCTCATCGGATGGCAGGGAAAGGTTACCCCAAAAATCATCGCGCAAGAGAATACAAAGTGGGGTAAAGAGGCGGAGGTTTATTTTATCGAGTTTACCGGAAAAGGGAAAATAATCATTGAATAGAATGCTTAATCGGGGTACTAACCTGAACCTCCCAAACGTCTTGACGACGTTTAGGTTTCTCGTAATTCCGATCGTCATTGTCCTGATGAAATCAAATAGCCTGGCTCTCAACCTCGTTGCGGCGGTTCTCTTCCTGGTGGCGTCACTTACCGATATCGTGGACGGCCATATCGCCCGGAAGTACAATATCGTAACGAACATGGGTAAAATCCTCGATCCACTGGCCGACAAGGTGATGGTTCTCATCGTCTTGATTATGCTCATTCCGATGGATAGGGTTCCTGCGTTGGTGGTTGCCCTCATCGTACTGCGTGAGACCGCGGTAACAAGCCTGCGCGCAGTAGCCGCCGCCGATGGGATTGTAATATCCGCAAGCCCCCTCGGGAAGTTTAAGAATATGTTTCAGGTGATATTTACCTTATTCCTCATCATGTACCACACGTTTACCATACCGATCACTCCCCGTTTTTCGTTCATCCTGGACTTCCGGACCTCGGGCATGATCCTTATGTGGATCGCACTCTTCTTGACCCTCTGGTCGGGCGTCGACTATTTTGTGAGATTCTACATCAGCAGCTCAAAGCCTGCAAAATAGTACCGTAACGCCCCATTATCCGTAAAATAGATGGAACGTTTCGGTATAACCACTATCTAAAAAAGCGTTGACAAAAGATACGGAATGCTGTTAGTATTTTCTGTTAGCGGGATACTAATCTGGCGCGTTCGGCGTAAAACAGGGTGCGATATCGACCATAGACCATAACCTATTGGCCTATTGGCCTATTGGCGGATCTCTATAGGTCCCAGGAGCCATATAACACCCGATAGAGGCCTTGTTAGGACGTTTTATTTTTGCCCAAATCGTAAAAAAGTGACATAAATATCCCATAAAAGTTATTACTTGCTTGATTTTCTAAAAAAGTGTGTTATATTCTTTTACAAGAACCGATAGGGA
The DNA here is from genome assembly GCA_963735595.1 of uncultured delta proteobacterium. GTDB lineage: Bacteria > Desulfobacterota > Zymogenia > Zymogenales > Zymogenaceae > JAFGAS01. The sequence continues at coordinate 319,010 of CAVTLK010000001.1, forward strand.
CATCCTATTCGGACGACAGGCGAGCGATTTCGTAACGTACTGAGATTCACAGGAGACTGAGATGCAAAATCATCACCCGATTAGCGAGGATGTCGAACCTCCATCCACAGGTGGCCGGAGATCAGACCTCAAAGGCTGCCGTGCGTCGAAAAGTCCCGTTGCCCATGATCCCGTTCATGGTCCTAATTTTATTCTCAAAACCTACCGTTTTAAGAAAAGCCACTTAAAGACAGAACATTCGTTATCTTCGCGTTTTGCGCCGTTTATGTACAGGGCGGCCGAAATCAACAGCCAATTAGCGGATCGTACGGGCTTGTTCGAAGAAGATGACGAATACCCTCCCTCGGCCTCACACAGGCCCGAGCTCCGAGACCCCCGACTTCCGGGGAATATTGAACTACGAAAATGCCTAGGTAAGACGTCGGGTATATCCCTGTACTTTAAGAAAGCGGACACCGCGCTTCGGAAGTACACGAATAATCTGCCTTCCGGAAGCACGGAGAAGGCGATTCCCGGCCATCCTCAGGATGTTGGGCGACGTTTGCTTAGCTTGCGTTTTCGTTGTCCGTCCTTTGTTTCGTGGTTTCGTTGTGTTCCAAGCGGCCGTCTTTCGCCGCCCGGTATCGTTTCAGGTTGATACCGCCTGATATTGATACTACGGCAATATAGACCCCGGTCTTACGGGGGCTTACGGAACAAACCTAAAACCCGAACCTAAAGGACCATACCATGAAAATAGGAATAACCTACGACCTGAGACATTACTATCTATCTCAGGGCATGGGAGAAGAAGAGACGGCGGAATTTGACAGCCCCGTCACAATCGAGAGCATAGATTCGACCCTGGCCGAGCTGGGTCATATTACCGATCGTATCGGCAATATCAGGAACCTGACGTCGCGGCTTGCCGCCGGTGACAACTGGGACCTTGTCTTCAACATCGCCGAGGGGATACATGGTTTCGGCCGTGAGGCCCAGGTGCCCGCGCTCCTTGAGGCGTACGATATCCCCTATACCTTTTCTGACCCGCTCGTGCTCTCTCTTACCCTGCACAAGGGCATGACCAAGCACGTAATCAAGAATCTCGGGATACCGACAGCTGATTTTGCCGTCGTTGAGACCCAACAGGACATCCGACGCGTCAACCTGCCGTTTCCGCTCCTGGCAAAACCGGTCGCGGAAGGGTCTGGAAAGGGTATCGATGCCTTTTCTAGAATCACCAGCACGGAGGAACTTTATCACGTTTGCGAAAAACTCCTGAGAAACTACGATCAGCCCGTTCTTGTCGAGCGGTTTCTGCCCGGTAGAGAGTTTACCGTCGGGATACTCGGGACAGGAAGCCAAACACGTTCAATTGGAGTCATTGAGGTCAAGCTCAACAATCAGGCGGAGCCGGACGTCTATTCCTACCATAATAAGGAAAAATACGAAAAACTTGTCGACTACCGTCTCGTAACGGATGATACGGCGCGGGCCGCCGAACGGGTTGCCCTGGCGGCGTGGGTCGGCCTCGGTTGCCGGGACGCCGGCAGACTTGACATCCGATGCGACAACGACGGGATTCCGAATTTCATAGAGGTCAACCCCCTCGCGGGAATCAATCCGGATCGCTCTGACCTTTGTATTATCGCGGGCCTCGTCGGTATCTCCTATCAGGAGCTGATCGATTCTATCCTGACATCGGCAATGAGCCGGGTTCTTCCTCAAGAACACTATCTTAAAGGGGCGGCCCATGCGTAGAAAGATAATCGGCATTGCCCATAACGTACCGGTGAACATCGGCGAGGAATTCTGCGAAGCCTCTCTGGATGTCCTTACTCAGGTGGAGGCGCTCGAAAATTCCCTTTCAGCGCTGGGTTACATTCCGGTCCGTATCCCTTTTACCAGGGATGCAAAAACCTTTATCGGGACGATAGAACAACACCATTGCGAAATGGTATTCAATCTCTGTGAGACGGTTGACGAAAATCCCCAGCTGGCCTGGCATCCGGCCGCTTTACTCGAACTTATCGGTATCCCGTTTTCCGGGTCGCCGTCGTCGGCCCTTATGCTTACGACCGATAAGCTTCTGACTAAGCAGCTCTTGAAAACGAGCGGCATCAAAACCCCGACATGGAGGGTATTTGATGGGATGAATAAGTATTATCGAAACGGCATCCACTACCCGGCGCTCGTCAAACCGCGATTCGAAGACGCCAGTATCGGAATCGATCAGGAGTCCATCTTCCCTGATGGAAAGACGCTCGCAAAGAAACTTGATGATCTTTCCGCTCGTTTCGGGAGCCTCTTGATCGAGGAATATATCGAGGGCAGGGAGTTCAACGTATCGGTCTTCGGTTATCCGTATCCGAGGGTGCTTTCTCCGGCGGAGATCGAGTTCGTCGATTTTCCCGAGAACATCTATCGGATCGTCGGCTATCGTGCCAAGTGGGATAAGAACTCTTTCGAGTACCATAACACGCCCCGCTCGTTTCCGACCGACCTCCCGGAGTTTCTGATGAGAGGGATCGAAAAGACCGCCCTTGAGTGCTGTCGCGTATTCATGCTGCGCGACTATGCAAGGGTGGATATGCGGATCGATAGCGAGGGAAATATCTACGTTCTCGAGATCAACGCCAATCCCTGTCTCTCTCCGGACGCTGGATTTCCCGCGGCAGTTGATTTTTCGGGGATAAACTATCGCGATATGGTGGAGCGATTCGTCAATTTCATGATCCAACGGTCCGAAGGTTATGCACATCAGGCCTTACAACTCGCGTGACAGGGAATATATTCGCGCTATCCTGGATGCCAGCCGGACGTTTACGGCAGAGGAAGTTGCCGTTGCTCTCGAAGTCATTGATGACGCGGTAAGCCGTCCGCAATCGGACGATTATACTATTTGCTGTGCTGAGAACGATCGGGGAAATGTCGTTGGATATATTTGCTTCGGCCCGATTCCCATGACCGATCGGTGTTACGATCTATACTGGATATGCGTTGATCGTGAGCGTAAGAAAAAAGGTATTGGCTCATCGCTCATCCTGGCGATGGAATCGGACCTGATGAAAAGGGGTGCACGGCATGCTACATCGATACGTCATCAACCCCCCCCTATGACGAAGCACGCTCGTTTTATGAGAGACACGCGTACCGCGTGGTATCCGTGTCTCCTGATTTCTATAGCGAGGGAGACGATAAGGTCGTCTACCGCAAGGTTTTCTAAGCGATGATGGCTCGCCGATTGCCTTTAGGCGCTCGTAGTGCTATGATCAAGCAACTTGGAGTGTACGATTAGTTTCTGGTAAGAAAAGAGGCCCTTCTTTCCCTTGGGTAAGACTGTCTCCATCATTACATTAGGCTGCAAGGTTAATTTCACCGACAGCCAGCAGATTGCCGAAGCATTGAGAGATCGAGGATTCGCGGTGGTGTTTGACGGTGCGTATGCGGATATCTCAATTGTCAATACATGCACCGTTACGGCCAGGGCTGACTATCAATCGCGTCAGCAGATACGCCGCGCAGCCCGCGCTACCCGGAATACGCCCGTTGTTGTCACAGGGTGCGCCTCGTCGGTGTTTCCCGAACGAATACTGGATGCCTCTCCGGGCGCGGTCATCGTACCTTCGGACAATCGAGAAGGCATCGTGGACATCGTTTCGTCCCTTATCGGCGTTCCGGAAACACCCCAGTCGGATCCATCAACGGTAACACGTACCCGGGCCTTTTTGAAAATACAGGAAGGGTGCAACGCCGGATGCACCTATTGTATAGTACCCCGAGCAAGGGGAAGGGAAAGCAGCAAACCACCGGACGAAGTGTTGGCTAAATTATCTGACCTTGTTGACACGGGGATTAAGGAAGATCGTTCTGTCGGTATTCATCTCGGCAGGTACGGAAACGATCTTAATGGACAATCGTCACGCTGGCCGGCCTCATTGGGCTTATCGAGGATTCGATCTCTGGGGTTCGCGTTCGCTTTCGTCGATCGAACCTATGGAACTTACCGATGAGTTGCTGGCACAGCGGCCGAAGCCGCCTTATCGTTCCTCACCTTCATATTCCGTTACAGAGCGGCGATGATTCAATTCTTAGAGTCAATGGGCCGACCATATCGTCGACATGATATCGAAAGGGTAATCGAAAATTCGCTAACCGTTTTAAGATCCGTCCGTCGGGATCGACGTAATGGTTGGATTCCCCGGTGAAGGAGATCGGGAGTTTCCAATACGATCGACTTGGTCCGTTCGTTGCCGGTTACGTTATTTCCATGTATTTCCCTTTTCGAATAGGCCGAATACGCGGGCGTTCACTATGAGCGGTCACGTCCCATCGGACTAAAGAGAACGCGGGCACGGATCGCCCGGGAGATGGGAATGAAGAAAGAAGGGAGAATATATCTTCCGTAATGTGGCAAGGGTTCTCACGGTACTTGCTGAGTCGCACGATAACGGAATCGTCCGAGGCAAGTCCGAGAACTATCTTGACGTTTATTTTCCGGGCGACCGGAGGATCTGAATTCTTTTGTTTCGGTAGTCATTGAACGTCCGTTCCGCGAGGGAGCTTATGGTCGCCGATCAATCTGATCTTGAGCGAAGTATCGGGTACCATTTTAATGACGGCCGCCTTCTCACTATCGCGCTTAACACATGCCTCTCATTATGAGCCGACGGGGGGGTATTGGGAATGACCGTATGGAGTTTATCGGCGACGCGGTCATTGATCTCGCCGTAGCCGATATGCTTTATGAGCTCCATCCCGAAAGGGACGAGGGTTGGCTCACTCAGATGCGCTCTCGTCTCGTTGACGAAGGAATGCCTGGCATCAAGGCCCGTGAGCTTAACTCGGTGATTTATAATTCTTGGAAAGGGGAGGCAGAAGGCGGGAGGTTCGGGAGAAATCGTCCATCCTGTCCGGGGCCTATGAGGCATTGATGGGAGCGGTTTTCCTCGATGGCGGATATGATGTCTGTAAGGCAGTAATTGAACGTATTTCGGAGAGATCGAAGACCTTACCGATGATATTTATCCGAAAGAATTACAAATCCCTATTACAGGAACGCCTTCAGAAAGACGGCATGGGTCTTCCCCAATACGAGGTTACGGAAATCTCCGGCCCGGATCACGACCGCGTGTTTTCCGTATCGGTTTTTATTGACGGGCGGCAATGGGGGAGAGGAAACGGCAGAAGCAAAAAGGAAGCGGAGCAACAGGCCGCCCGGGACGCACTGGAGAAATGAAAAGACTCAAACGTTTTATTGTCCCGATCTTTATTCCGCATGAGGGGTGCCGATTTCACTGTGTCTTCTGTGACCAGCATGACGTCACGGGCGAGGAAGATCGCCGATTACGCCGAAGGAAGTACGGGATATTGTATTCAGATATCGGGAGACGAGCCCTCAGTGGCGTGGAGAGCGTGAGCTTGCGTTCTTTCGGAGGAAGCTTTACGATGCTGCGCTGCAACGGCGGCAGGAAGACCTCCTCGGCGTCGGTAAAGGACTGATTACGGCTGGAATCGTTGACACCCTACGTGTATCGACACGACCGGACGCCATAGATGAAACGGTCTTGGATCGACTTACATGCGATTCGGCGTGAAAACCGTGGAGATCGGCATACAGACGATGAATGACGCGCGTATTGAGAAATTCACAACGCGGACATACCGTCTCGGATTCCATCAAGGCGGCGCGTCTTCTTTCGACACTGAATATCGAATGGATCGCCCAGATAATGCCGGGACTACCGGGGATACCGAAGAGACGATAATCGAAACCGCATTTCGGGTGGCCGATCTATCGCCCAATGGCGTGCGGATATACCCGGCATTGGTATTATCCGGTACCGGGATGGACCGTATGTATCGACGGGGAGAGTACAATCCCCTGTCGCTTGACCATACGGTGGATATAGTCAAAAACATGACGATGATCTTTGAATCGCGATCGATACCGATCATACGGATCGGCCTGTGCCCATCGATTGAGCTGGAACGACGGATCGTGGCGGGACCATATCATCCGGCGCTTGGCTCCCTTGTATACGAGAGCCGCCTGCTTGACACAATGATTAGCTGCGGTAAGACGAGACGGGAATATCGATAAAATACGATCGTTATACGTGTTAATCCTCGGGACGTATCGGCGCGCCGTCGGCGCCGGCAGATCGTCGATCAAAAAGCTTGAACAACGCTATCCCGGGAGACGGTTTGCGATTAGGCCGATCATTCGGTTGGACGCGGGAGGGTACATACCATTGGGATTTAAATCGGGATTTGTGGCTATTATCGGAAAGGCCAACGTCGGCAAGTCGACGCTCTTCAATACGCTTCTGGGGCAGAAGATCTCCATTACGTCTAAAAAACCCCAGACTACCCGCAATCGGATACTGGACGTTTATAACGAACGGGAATGTCAGATCGTATTTATCGATACACCGGGGATCCACAGATCCAACCGGAGCACCGGCCTCAATCGGTTTATGAACAGGACGGCCCTTTCCGCCCAGGGAGGATGCCGACATCGTTGCGGTCATGATCGAGGCGTACATCGTCGTTTGATGATCTCGACGAGGATATCATTCACGGATTATCCGACACTAAAATCACCGGTCCTTCTTCTTATAAACAAGATCGATTCGATTAATAGAACCCTTTCTGTTACCACTGATCGATAGGGTGCGTGGGCTTTCTTCTTTCCATTCGATAGTGCCGATATCGGCACTTCAGGGGAGATGGGGTAGGGGATTTATGACGGAAATCAAGGGGCTTCTCCCCGAGGGACAGCCTTATTTCCCCGAGGATACACTAACGGATCAGACCGAGCGGTTTATTGTTGCGGAAATTATCAGGGAAAAGATCATCACCCTGACTCGACAAGAGCTGCCCTATTCGACGGCCGTCGTTGTCGATGAGTTCAAGGAGGACGCCGAGACGAGACCTGCTGTCTGTATCGCTGCCACGGTCTTCGTAGAGAAGGATTCACAGAAGGGGATCATGATTGGCAAGGGGAGGGGGCCTCATAAAGAATATAGGGACGGCGGCTCGCAAGGATATCGAGGTATTCTTCGATACGCACGTGTTTCCTAGATCTCAAGGTAAAGGTATTGAAAGATTGGGCCAAAAACGATGATACAATCGGACGACTCGGATATAGATAGATGATATGCCCAAGAAAAAAATCATAGCTATAGTCGGCAGGCCGAACGTCGGTAAATCGACACTATTCAATCGGCTTCTCGGAAAGAATAAATCCATCGTCGAGAACTTTCCCGGAGTCACCAGGGATCGGCTTTATGCGGACGCACGCTATAACGATTCGGAATATATTCTTACAGATACCGGCGGATTGTTACCCGGGACCGAATCGGACGTAACGTACGGCGTCCACACGATGGCCGAAATCGCCGTACAGAGAGGCCGATGCCGTTATATTTCTGATGGACGTACGCGAAGGTCTTTCCCCTGTCGACAGTGAGATATACACGTATCTTGCTCAGGGAGGGAAAACGGATCTATCCCATAGTCAACAAGGTCGACGGACCAAGACAGGATAATGACGTATTTGAATTCTACGCCCTCGGTGCGCCAAAGGTTTATTCGGTCTCCGCTCAGCATAAGCGCGGTATCGACGAACTCATGGAAGACGTTATAGTCGATATTGCATCTTCCGGGGATGATACGCATGGCAATGATGGTATCACGAAGATCGCCATCGTCGGCAGGCCAAACGTTGGTAAGTCATCGCTACTCAACAAGATCCTCGGATTCGATCGCGTTTTGGTGAGCGAAATTCCCGGTACAACCCGTGATCCGGTCGATTCCCTCGTCTCCCGTGACGGGACCCCGTATCTCTTTATCGATACGGCCGGAATACGAAGAAAAAGCAGGATATTTCAGCGCATTGAGCGATTCAGTGTACTCATGTCTTTCAAAAGCATCGATCGCTCCGACATAACGCTTCTCATGCTCGACGGCGTCGAGGGGCCAACCGATCAGGACGCGAAGGTCGCGGGATTTATCCACGAAAAGGGTAAGGGTGTTGTCATTGTCGTCAATAAATGGGATCTGGTAAAAAAGGGAGAAATGAGCGCAAAAGACTACACCCTCCGGTTGCGTGAGGATCTCGTGGAAATTGCATATGCGCCGGTTGTATTTACCTCGGCGGTTACCGGGAAGAATATTCATCATATATTTTCAGCGATAGACGCGGTTCTTAAGGAACGCACCAAACGCATCGGCACCGGTGAGCTGAATGCATTTATACAGGAAATGAAGAACCACCACAGCCCGGGCGTTTTTAGGGGTAGGGAGGTCAAACTATTTTACGCAACTCAAGTCAGCAGCGCGCCTGCCACATTTCTCGTATTTACTAACTATCCCAAGGGGATTACGAAAAATTATGAGCGCTATATGCTCAATCGCCTCCGGGAAAGATACGGTTTAACGGGAAACCCCGTTCGTTTGGTATTTAAGGGAAGGCAGTAACGATATGAAATAAAGTAAGAAATATCTTGACAAATGTCTTAAATGGCTTTAAATTACCTATTTAAAATTGGCTCTTTTTTAATTTCGTTCCATTAGGAGGTACTAGAATGGAGACTCTCAAGAGCATCAGGTCGCTTGGTATAGCGATTGTCCTGACCCTTTCTCTCGTGTTTGTTCTGTCCGCGTGCAAAAGAAGGCTGAGTACGTTCCCACGCCGGTTGCTCCGATGACCCCCGCAACGGAAATTCCTACCCCGGCCGCGCCGGTTGAATAGTTAGGAATATCACGTGTGTCATCCTTTAAGGAGGTTTTAATACCATGGGAAACATGAGGAGCCTTAAGGTCGTTATTATTCTCACGGCCTCTGGCGTTGTCGCTTGCCTTTATGGCGGTTGGCTGTAAGAAACCGCGAACAGGCGAAACCGGCGAGACTATTAAGATCGGTCTTGCGGCTCCGATGTCGGGGACGCAGCTGCCTACGGCGAGATCGTCAAGAACGGCGCAATGATGAAGATTGATGAGATTAATGCGGCCGGTGGAATTGACGGAAAGATGCTGGAACTTGTTGTTGGTGATGAGCGATGTGATCCCAAGGAAGCGGCGGCAGTTGCCCAGAATTTCGTAAGCAATGCTGAGATCGTCGCAATCGTCGGTCACGTCTGCAGCTCCGCGATGCTCGCCGCCATCCCGATCTATGACGTTGCGGGTCCGGCCGTTATTTCGCCGACCTGCACCAACGTCAATATCGGAACGGCGAGCCTGAATCGTTGGTCATTCCGTGACGTTTATCGTGATGATTTCCAGGGAGAATTTCTTGCTAAATACTCCAAGGAAGTCCTTGGTCTCAAGAAGGTTGCTATCTTCTACGATACCAATGACTACGCAATCGGTCTGAAGGACGCCTTCGAGGCTGCGGCCAAAGAGATCGGACTTGAGGTCGTGGGCACGGAAGCCTACACGGGCGACACCATTGACTTTGCACCGCAGCTGACCAAATTCAAAGAGCTCGCGCCCGACGGTATTTTTATCGCCGGATATTATGAGAAAGGTGGACTTAATCCTCTCTCAGGCGCAGAAACTTGGCATTAAGGCGCAGTTTATGGGGGCCGACGGCCTTAATAATCCTGAGCTGATTAACATTGCCAAGGAAGCTGCCGAAGGCTTCATTGCAAGCACTCCGTTTATTTTTGAGGCAAACGAAGCCGGGATGAAGTTCAAGGCTGATTTCGAAGCCAAGTACAGCGTAACTCCCGACTGGATGGCGGCCAACTCTTACGACTGCGTGGCAATTCTCGCAGACGTTATTTCAAAGGTTGGGACCGACCGTAATGCTATCAGAGATGGACTGCAGGCAATGAATTCTCCCGAAACCGGTTACAATGGTCTGACGGGCGTCACCTATTTCGATGAGAACGGTGACTGTCAGAAACCCGCTTACGTGGCCGTGGTCAAGGATGGCAATTTCGTTGCTGCTGAAAAACAGATGAAGTAATTCTCTTTATGGGAGAAGGTGGGGGAGGGGTATGACCCTCCCCCAGTTTTTTACTCGGGCAGGGAACTGGATGTTTTTCCAACAACTCATCAACGGTCTGACTCTCGGAGGCATTTATGCCCTTATAGCCGTCGGTTATACAATGGTATACGGCATTATAGAGCTCATCAACTTCGCCCACGGTGAGATATATATGTTGGGTGCGTATCTCGCCTTCACCTGTGTCGCAATTTTCGGCCTCCCTTTCCCCTCCGCCATTGTTATCAGCGTCTGTTCATGTCGCGTTATTCGGCATATTCCTTGAATTTATCGCCTATCGTCCGTTGAGAAAAGCTCCCCGTTTGGCGGCCCTCATTACGGCTATTGGGGCGTCTCTGTTTCTTCAAAACGTTGCCCTCCTAATCTGGGGCGGGCGTTTAAAATCATATCCTTCAAATACGCTGCCGCCTTTCTTTGAAGACGTTGCAGTTTCCCTTTTCAAAAACAGTGACAACCTGAACCAGATTGATATCTCCTGGCTGCAATTATCCATAATCGTCGTTACGATCCTCCTCATGATTGGACTTCACCTCCTGATTACCAGGACTCGAATCGGTACCGCCATGCGGGCCTGCGCTCAGGATAAGGTAACTGCCTCTCTCATGGGAATTAATGTGAATAGAGTTATATCCTTTACGTTCGCCGTCGGCTCTGGTCTTGGTGCGGTTGCCGGGATTATCGTCGGCATATACTACAACGCCATTTTCGCTATGATGGGATATACGGCGGGCGTCAAGGCATTCGCTGCGGCCGTACTCGGGGGAATCGGTAACATTCCGGGCGCCATGCTGGGCGGCTTCGTCCTCGGCGTAGCCGAGACTTTCGGCGCCGGCTACATCTCTTCCGGCTACCGGGACGGTCTTTCCTACGCGCTCATGATCATCGTGATAATCTTTAGACCTTCAGGATTATTGGGACGCAAACAGGTAGTAAAGGTATAGACGGATGCTACGGAAAATCCCTCGATATAGTATTTTCAAGGATAAGCTCTCCAACGCCTTCTCTAAGAATATCAAATATGTCTATGGCGCCTTATTCGTTCTTATATTTTTCGTTCCTCTTCTGCCTATAAACAACTACGTAATACATCTATGTACGTATGTGATGATGTATATCGTCCTCTCATTAGGCTTGAATATTCTTCCCGGTTTTACCGGACTTCTTGACCTCGGGATATGTTGGGATTTTACGGTATCGGCGCATATACCGCGGGTCTCTAACCCTCAAGTGCGCCTCGATGGGCCCCCCGTGGGATATCCTGGCCAGCTACTGGCTGATTATTCCGTTTGCCGCGCTCAACGGCGGCCTTGTCCGGACTTCTCCTCGGCGCGCCGACGCTCCGTTTGACCGGCGACTATTTTGCAATTGTAACCTTCGGTTTTGCAGAGCTGGTTGTTCTGATCATTGTCAACGAGATGTGGCTAACGAGGGGCCAATGGGTTTACCCGGAATAGCACCCCCATCCTTAGACTTGTCATTTTTGTTTCCCGCTTACTCACTATTTTAACCCCGAGCCGATACGATATGTCTTCAGCGGCGAGATACCGTTTTTCTATCTTATCCTGGTTATGCTGGCCGTTACGGTTTTCCTTATGGGGCGGCTGGAGGATTCCCGTGTGGGAAGGGCTTGGCTTGCAATCAGAGAGGACGAGGTTGCGGCGGAATGCAGCGGAATCAATATCATGAAATATAAACTGATAGCATTCGCTGTCAGTGCCTCAATTGGGGCCGTCGCCGGTTCCTTCTTCGCCCGCTGGTACAGCTTTATCTCGCCGGTTAGTTTCAAATTCTGGGAGTCTATTCTTATCCTCTGTATGGTCGTACTCGGAGGTATGGGAAGCATTCCAGGGGTAATCCTCGGTGCTACATGTCTCATCTCACTTTCCGAAATTCTCAGGAAGGTCCTGGAACCATGGCCCGAACTTGTACAGGCCCGGTATGCATTATTCGGCATCATACTTATTATCATGATGCGTTTTAAACCGGCGGGGCTCATCCCGGTTTCGCGAGTCAAGCGTGAAATGGGACCTCACGACAAGGCAATCGTCGAAGCGATGAACGAAAGCTTCTATACAGTAACTCACGAAGATGAACGAATTAGTAAGCAGAAATAGCAGATGAAGTCCGAAATCCTAAAAATCGAAAATCTGATGAAATACTACGGCGGAGTTGTTGCCGTTAACGATGTCAGTTTTTCAATATACCAGGGAGAGATTCTTTCGTTGATTGGCCCAAACGGAGCCGGTAAGACAACCGTTTTTAACTGTATTACAGGGCTCGCGCACCCAAACGCCGGAGATATATCCTTCGCCTCGAACGGTAAACTTCGGATGATCGCTAACCCCAAAAAGATGCTGAAACCGGATGTGATAACCGAACTTGGTATAGCACGAACGTTCCAGAATATCAGACTCTTCAGCAGCCTTTCCGCGCTCAATAATGTAAAGGTCGGCAGGCACTGTCGGTCGAAAAAGAATGTTTTCGGCTCCATCCTGAGAACTAAAAGCCAAAGGACCGAAGAACAGGATATCTTACGAAAATCTATTAAGTACATCGTATTCGTTGGGCTTGAGCAGATGATTATGGAGATATCATCAAACCTCTCGTATGGTGACCAGAGGAGGCTCGAAATCGCTCGTGCCCTTGCCAGTGAGCCAAAGCTGCTACTTCTCGACGAGCCGGCCGCCGGCATGAATCCAAAAGAAACAGCCGATCTTATCAACCTTATCAGAAAGATCAGGGAATCGGGTGTAACGATTCTCCTTATAGAGCACGACATGAAAGTCGTCATGGGTATCTCTGACCGGATTGTTGTCCTGGATTATGGGAGAAAAATAGCAGAAGGCATTCCGGAAGATATTAGGAATAACCCGAAAGTCATTGAGGCATACCTGGGAACCGACTAAAAATGCTTGAGCTCGTAGATATATATACTTCTTACGGGAATATTGAAGCCCTCAAGGGTATCTCTCTTTTCGTCAAGGAGGGAGAAATCATAACGCTTATCGGCGCTAACGGCGCCGGTAAATCGACCACCCTGATGACGATTTCTGGCGTTACTCCGGCCCGAAAGGGAACCGTACGTCTAATGGGAAAGAACATTGAGCGTTGCTCCACCGACGAGATCGTTAACCGCGGCATCTCACAGGTTCCTGAGGGAAGGCGGATATTCCCGTTCCTTACCGTGAAGGAGAATCTCTATATGGGTGCATACTCCCGCGGAAAGGATCCACAGGTCAGGAAGGATCTCGATAGGATGTTCGATATATTTCCGATTCTCAGAGAGAGGCAAAAACAGTTAGGCGGCACACTCTCGGGAGGCGAGCAACAGATGCTTGCCATCGCGCGCTCCCTTATGTCCGATCCAAAATTACTACTCCTCGATGAACCGTCACTGGGTCTTGCTCCTATGATAGTAAAGAGTATTTTTGATGTTATTACAGAGATAAATAAGAAGAAGGGAACGACAATACTCCTTGTTGAGCAAAATGCACGAATGGCGCTTCAGGTATCGCAAAGAGGGTACGTACTCGAAACAGGGAAAATAGTCCTTGAAGATAAATCGGAAAATCTCATGATGAACGAATCGGTAAAGAAAGCCTATTTGGGTGAAAACTAACAGGAGCAACAAATTGGAAGACCGGAGAAAGGAAGAGCTCTTTAGTAAAAAGGTAAAAGCGGGAAGACGTACGTATTATTTCGACGTAAAGGAAAACGTTAACAGCGACAAGTACCTCATTATATCGGAAACAAAGGCGGTTGATTTCGGAAAGCAGGATCGATTCAGAATCATGGTATTCCCGGAGGATATAGATAACTTCCAGGAGGCATTCACCGAGGTCGTTAGCTTTATCAAGAGCAATAATTTTGTTCAATCGCGGCGCATTGAAGACGAGGAGGGTGAAGAAAAGGACGAATAAAGGAATACTGAAAATAAGAATATTAGTTTACATAATATATCTTATCAGACATAACCGTTTTCCCTCAGCTATACCTATCGCTTGTCTTCTACGGCCTTTTTGCCTCGCAGACTTCCTCTTTCGACCGGTTTTATCCTTGCTTCTATCTCAAACTCCCGTTTGAACTCCGTTTCCATTGCTTCAATAATCCCTTTCTGCACTTTCATTTCGTCCGAGAAAATATTCTCCGAGACTTCCACGAGTATGTCCATAGAATCTCTATATCCTGTTCTGCCAAGGACTATACGGCACTTCTGGCCGGCAGATTCCTGCCTTGTTAAGAACCGCTCTATCTGAGCCGGATATATGTTTATGCCGTTAAATACAATAAGATCGTCAACCCGCTTCTCAACCGCCTTCATCTTTACGTGTGTTCTGCCACAGGGACATATGCTCTTATCGTAGTATAGCCTCGTTATATCCCCGGTCTTAAACCTCAGTATTGGAAACGCCTCCCTGGTAAGCGTTGTCAATACGAGCTCGCCTTCATGTCCGATCGGAAGCGCTTTTTCCGTTGTCGGATCTATAATTTCAGGAATAAAATGATCCATAAATATATGAAGGCCGTCCTTCTGTTGACACTCCGAGCCGATACCGGGTCCAAACACAGACGCCACCCCGTAGTTAAAAATAGCCGATACGAATAGTCCTTCCTCGATATCAGTGCGCAACGCTTCGGTCCACGGTTCGGCACCAAGTACTGCATGGCTCATTGTCAGGGTCTTGGGATCGATCCCATGATTACCGAGCTCCGACGCAAGGCGTTTTGCGTACGACGGTGTTGTGATAATCGCCGTTGTTTTGTAATCCTGGAGTATTTTAATCTGCTTATCGGTATTGCCAGTTGATGACGGGATAACCGATGCGCCGATTAGCTCCGCGGCGTAGTGGTAACCAAGTGCGGCTGGAAAAAGCCCGTATGGATGGGTTATCTGAACGGTATCGTTTTCCCCTATACCTGATAGGTAGAGCGCCCTGGCTATCAAGTTCGACCAATTCGCGAGGTCATTTCTCGTATAGCCGACAATCCCCATATCGCCCGATATCTCATGGACACGCACGACGTCCCGTAATGGAACGGCAAACATACCGTACGGGTAGCTCTCCTTGAGGTCATGGCGTGTCGTAAACGGGAGTTTTTGCAGGTCTTTTAGAGACTCGATACGCTCCGGGTCTACTTTCATCTCGGAAAACTTCTTGCGATAAAACGTTACGCCATGTCGGTGAATTCTATAGACCGTAGCCTGGAGACGCTCTAACTGTACCTGTTCGATCTCGGAGATCGGCATTGCCTCGTAGGTCTTATCCCATATCCTCATAATCGTCTTCCCTCCCGAGATAGGCCTCTATTACCTCTTCGTTATTTCGAATTTCCGCCGGTGTCCCCTCTGCGATCTTTTTTCCATGATCAAGAACCACGATTCTCTCGCAGATACCCATAACAAGATTCATATCGTGTTCGATCAGGAGGACCGTTATTCCCCGCGATCGTATTCTGACAATCATCTCCATGAGCTCCTCGGTCTCCCGGGTGTTCATTCCCGCCGAAGGCTCATCCAGAAGCAACAACTTCGGTTCCGTTGCCAGGGCACGGGCAATCTCCAGCCTACGCTGCTGACCATACGAAAGAGTATCGGCCGGGAGGTCAGCCGCATCGATAAGGTCCAAACCCGAGAGTATCTCGTTGATCCGCGCGAGAGATTCTTTATCCTCACGGCCGGCGAGCTTTCCGCCAAACATCGCCGCCAAAAATCCCGCCTTTGTTCTGGCGTGACGCCCTACAAAAACGTTTTGGAAGGTCGTCATTCCTGAAAAAAGCCTAATATTCTGAAACGTACGGGCAATTCCAAGGCGGGTTATACGATAGGGTCTTAAACCGGTAATCCGCACCTCGTCAAAGTAAAAGTCACCAGAAGTCGGGGGTAATACGCCGCTGATGACGTTAAAGAAAGTCGTTTTCCCCGCGCCGTTCGGACCGATAAGGCCGACGATCTGTCCCTCCGGAATAGAAATAGTTACGGACGAAACCGCCGAAACGCCGCCAAATACCTTTGTAAGGGACTTTGTAGAGAACAGCGTCATTCCCCAACCTCTCTATATCCCCTGCCGAGGTACGCCCGTTTCACTTCATTATTGTTCAGAAGCGACGTCCGTTCACCATCCAGGATAAATTTACCTATTTCCATGACGTATCCGCGATCAGCGACGGAAAGGGCGGCGCGGGCGTTCTGCTCGATGAGCAGTATCGTTGTCCCCATTTCTTTGAGGTCTTTGATAATTCTGAAGACCTGGTGAACCATCTTGGGGGCCAGCCCCATCGACGGTTCGTCCATCATGATCAGCTTCGGCCTGCTCATGAGAGCACGGGCAATCGCAAGCATCTGCTGTTCGCCACCCGAAAGGGTGCCCGCCTTTTGCTGGTACCGTTTCTTTATGACCGGAAAGAGCGCATATACCCGATTGAGATCCTCAACAATTGACTCTCGGTTATTTCGTGAAAATGCGCCCAGTTCGAGGTTATCGCCCACCGAAAGGCGGTCAAATATCCTCCTCCCCTCCGGTATATGAGAGATACCCATTCTTACGATCTTGTCGGCGGAAAGGCCGGTGATAGCCGTATCGGTAAAATAGATTTCGCCCGCGGTCGAAGGTATAAGACCCGAGATTGCCTTAAGGAGCGTCGATTTTCCCGCACCGTTCGCACCGATGATAGTAACGATTTCTCCAGCTCTGATATGGAGGGAAACGCCCTTGATCACCTGGACATTTCCGTATCCAGCGTTCAGATTCTTAATCCTGAGCACGGTGTTTTATCCCAAGTAACGTGTTAAGCGAGAATTTTCTGCCTGATTTTGACTTTCCCATTAGTCCCTGCGGGCGTATGATAATAATGAATACAAGAAGCAGTCCATAGGCAAGCGTCTGGAAATCCGGAAACTTATCCGAGATTCCCGGAATCCCCTTTATGACTATCCTCAGAAGTTCGGGAAGAAACGTCAATATCGCCGCCCCAACAATAGACCCGGCAATGCTCCCGATCCCGCCGAGCACCACCATGCAGAGGATGACGATTGACGTGGAAAGGCCGAAGGTATGCGGATCGATAAAGTGTACATACGCGCTGTAAAGAGATCCGGCGATTCCCGCAAACGCCGATCCAATTCCAAATACCATAACCTTATACTTCGTCGTATTGATTCCCATAACCTGGGCAACCGTTTCATCGTCCCTGATGGCCGAAAGGGCCCTGCCGATCCTTGATGCCTTTATCCTGTACATAAACAGGATAGTGACAATCGTCAGGAAAAGCGAGATTGCAAAGAATCGCGGTTTTGACGCCATTTTAATCCCGAATAACACCGGAGATGGGATACCCATAAAACCGTCTGTGCCGCCCAGATACTCGATATTGAGCGCGACAACAACGAGAATAAGACCGAATCCGAGTGTTACGATCGCCAGATAATCGTCCTTGAGTCGCAACGTAGGAATGCCAAGAAATACACCGAAGAGACCCGCTCCGGCCGCGGCAGCAAGCAGCGCAATAGCATACGGGGCGGAGAAATTTACTACAAGGATGGAACTGATGTATGCGCCAATGCCGTAGAAAGCGGCGTGGCCGAGTGAAACTTGCCCGGAGAAACCAATTATCAGGTTCAGAGAGAGCGTCAGTATGATATATATCAACATGATAATGAGGATATGAAGGAGATAGACTGTCATACCAAATCCCTACTTACCCTTTCCGAAGATGCCCGAAGGCCGCAGGATGAGAACAATAATCATGATCGTAAAGGCCACGGCGTCCTTCAGCCCTGACGAGATATAGGCGGCGCCCAGGTTCTCGGCCACTCCAAGGATGAGTCCGCCGATAATGGCCCCCGGGATGCTCCCTACCCCGCCGAGAATCGCCGCGGAAAACGCCTTGAGCCCGGTGAGCATGCCCATCGTCGGATAGGTCGCGTTATAGTATACTGCCGTCATGACGCCTGCCGCTCCGCTCAAAACAGACCCGATAATGAACGTCAGGGTTACCATGGAATTAACGTTTATGCCCATGAGGCGGGCCGTATCGCCGTCAACCGCCGATGCGACCATTGCGCGTCCATACTTGGACCGTTTTACAAAGACGGTCAACGCGACCATGAGGATGCCCGAAACCCCAAGAATCACTATATCAAGCATCGGGATCTTCGCGTCGAATATATGGACGATCGTATAGTCGATTGCTATTGGAAACGGCCTGTTGTTCGGGCCGAAGAGAATACGCGCTAAACTTTGCAGAGATAACGAAACGCCTATGGCCGCAATTAGCGGAATAAGCGGATTTGAATTCCTCAGCGGCCTGAACGCGAAGCGCTCCATTAGGACGCCGACGGCCGAGCTTACGATAAGGGCAAGTATAAACGCAAATACGAAAGGAACATGCAGGCGGCTGATGAGGAGAACGGCCGTAAAGGCGCCCGCCATATATATCTCGCCCTGGGCAAAATTAATGAGCCCAAGGATACCATAGATCATCGTATAGCCGAGGGCAACCATTGCGTATATGCTGCCGGTCGCCAGGCCGTTTATAATCTGTTGTAGAAGCATACCACCAAATAGGGAATCGCTACGTATCTGAGAGTCTAATAGTAGAATTCCGATATAGAAAATAGAAAATGACAACGTGAGTAAGGATGGTTCTTCCCTTGCTGTGAAAAGGGAAAACGAGGAGGGGGATAGCCCCCCCCTCGTTGCGGTGTTTTTGAACTACTTCACCTTGACATACTTTCCGCTCTGAACTTCGAAGAGGTAAATACCACCCTTCTGGACATCACCGTTATCATCGAAGGAAAGTTTTCCCGTGACACCGTCGTAATCGGCCAGATTATCGATATACCCTTTGATCGCCGTGGGATCGGTTCCCACTTCCTTCATAGCGTCGGCCACGATGTACGTCATGTCGTACGTGATGGCGGCAAACATGATGTTGTTCGGCTCATTGGGATCTGTATCGACGTACTCATAGTACTTCTTGATAAATTCCTTGTTCTTGGCAGTATCGTATCCTTCGTCGTATTCACTCGATACGACGTGCCCTTCTGCCGCCTCTCCGGCAAGCTCGATGTAGAGGGGCGCAATATCTCCATATCCGCCGAACGTGGGAGCCGTAATACCAAGCATACGCGCCTGGACGGCGGCAGGCGCAGTCTCCTGCAGGTATCCGGGGATGCAGATGATGTCAAACTGGGTTCCGGAAATCTTGGTAAGCTGCGCCTTGAAATCCTTATCACCTACCATGAAAGACTCGACGGCAACTACTTCCACACCCTTCTCACCGAAGAACTTCAGGAAGAGGTCTTTGAAGCCCTCGCCGTACGGCTCCTTGCTGAACAGGATTGCGGCCTTCTTGGCACTGTACTTCTCGATGGCGTAGTTAACCAGGGCGTCGACCTGCGCGTCGATGCGGGAACAACCCCGGTATATATACGCACCCGCATCGGTAACCTTAGGAGAGGTGGCCGTCGGTGTAATGAGGACGATCATGTTGTCTTCGGCGATAGGCGCCACTGCAAGGACTTCGCCGCTCTTCATGGGGCCGATGATGACCGGAACCTTGTCCACCGATATCAGCTTGTTGGCCGCATTGACTGCTTCGGCGTCCTTATCCTGGGAGTCCTCAAAAATAACTTCAAGGGGTCTCCCGTCGATGCCTCCGTTTTCGTTGATTTCCTTGACGGCAATTTCTATTCCCCGCTTCGCGGGGATACCGTCGGAGGCGCCCAAGGATAGACGAAGAATTGAACCGATAACAATCGGTTCTCCTTCCGGCGCGGCCTTTTTCTCGCAGCCCCCCAGGACAAACGAAAGGCCTACCATAACCACAAACGAAATAAGAAGAATCCTTTTCATAACTCACTCCTCCTTTGTATGGCTTCGCATAATGACCCTATTATCAGAACCTCCAACCTCTTTCATTGTGACATGCTCTACAAGCTTTACGTTGGCGCGGATACCCAGTATCTCCCAAAGGTCGTCCTTTATCTTAGCTATCATCCGCTCCAGCACCTTGATCTCGTCTGAAAAGAGGGACTCTACTTCTTCTACGAGTATATCAAGCTCATCGAGTTCCTTTACCTTATGGATAATAATTACGTGGGGGGGGATTTCACCCAATGCAGCGTCGATAATCTTCTCTATTTGTGAGGGATAGATTTTAACTCCCCGTATGGACAGCGCGTCGTCCGCCCGTTGGGACGGAGGCTCGATGGCCCTCATCGTTCTCCCGCAGGGGCACGTATCGGCGTCGACGAACCTCGTGATATCTCCGGTTCTGAACCTGATAAGGGGATAGGCCTTGGTGGTGATGGTCGTAATAACCAACTCACCGCTTTGACCGGTTTGGACCGGTTGTCCCGTCTGGGGATCTACGATCTCGGGGATGAAATGATCCTCCGCAACGTGGAGCCTGCCCTCAAGACACTCATAGGCGATTCCCGGTCCCATAGATCTCCGGTATCCCGTAACCTGACGACACCCGAACACCAAGACCTTCCTCTATTCGCGATTTAGTATCAGAAGACATCCGCTCACTGACAAGTATAGCGCGCTCGAGAGAGAGCTTGCCCCGGTCCACCCCAAGCTCACCAAGCAAACCCGCCAGATGCAGGGCGTGTGACGGGGTTGAGACGAGACACGTTGTTTTATAGTCGGTCATGATCATGATTTCTTTTTCCGGATTGAGAAAACTCATCGGGATGACCGACGCCTCGATATTCTCGGCGGCAGCTGCCATCCCCCTTCCCCAATTTGCCAGGCCGAAAACAAAAGATATCTGGAAGATGTCGTCTGCGGTAATCCCTGAGGCAAAATAAAGCCGGGACAGAAGCTCCGTCCATACCCCGAGGTCGTTTTTTGTATATCCGACCACGGTGGGCTTTCCCGTAATTCCCGACGTGGAGTTGATACGGACA
Source organism: uncultured delta proteobacterium (assembly GCA_963735595.1). Lineage (GTDB taxonomy): Bacteria > Desulfobacterota > Zymogenia > Zymogenales > Zymogenaceae > JAFGAS01. The sequence goes on from CAVTLK010000001.1 coordinate 339,919, forward strand.
ATATCTCTCAGCGGGACGGCAAACAGCCCGTACGGGTAATTATAGCCCAGGTCGTCCCGCGACGTTAGCCTTAATCTGGCGATGTCGGAAACGGACGTTATATCAGACGGGACTACGTTCCTGACCTTCATTTCGTTCTGATAAAACGGGATATTTTTGAAAGCCCGCTGAACGGTGCTCTGCAAACGCTCGATCTGCACCTGTTCTATCTCTTCCCTGACCAGTTTTTCGTATCGGCGATTATACATCCGCATGGTCTACTCCCAAAACTCCCGATAGTCTCTGCCGAGATACGCCCGTTTTACGTCTCCGTCGCCGAGGAGCGCCCTCCCCTCCCCTTCCACTAGGACGTTTCCGGTCTCAATGACGTAACATCGATCTGATATGGCCAATGCGGCCCGTGCGTTTTGTTCAATCAGAAGTATCGTAATTCCCTTGGTCTTTAAGGCCGGAAACAACCTCGATAATATCGGCCGTTATCCGGGGGGCAAGCCCAAGGGAAGGTTCGTCAAGTATAAGCAGCGACGGTCGTGCCATCAACCCCCGGGCAATCGCCAGCATTTGCTGTTCACCGCCGGACAGCGTGCCCGCCTTCTGGCCCTTCCTTTCCTGTAGTATGGGAAATATTCCGTATACTTCGTCAAGATCCCTGCGTATCTCTTTAGCCTTACCCTTTTTGTATCTGAGGTATGCCCCTAAGCGGAGGTTATCCATGACGCTGAGGGAATTGAATATCTGCCTGCCCTCCGGTATCTGAGTCAGGCCCATTTCCACGATATCCTCCGGGCCTTTTCCTCTGATATCAATTCCGTTGAGATTATGGTTCCGCGTACCGAGGACACGACTGCCCGATATCGCGTTTACGAGGGTTGTCTTTCCGGCGCCGTTTGCCCCGATTATCGAGACGATCTCGTTTTCCCATACATGGAGCGATACGTTTTCGAGTGCAGTGATCTTTCCGTAGCACGAAGTGAGATTTCTGACCCTAAGCACCCGTACCTCCGCCGAGATATGCGTCAATTACCTTCTTGTTGTATTGAATCTCCCGGGGTGTTCCGTCGGCGATTTTTTTCCCGTAATCCAGGACGACTATCTCGTCGGAGATTTCCATCGTTAAACTCATGTCGTGCTCGACAAGAAGAATGGTAACGCCGCGCTCTCGTATTCTCCTGATCAGTTTTCCGAGATCCTCGGTCTCCTTTTCGTCAAGACCGGCCGCGGGCTCGTCAAGGAGCAGAACCCTCGGCTCCAGCGCAAGCGCGCGCGCAATTTCAAGATATCGCTGGTGTCCCAGCGGAAGTGAGAGCGCCATGGTATCGGCCTTTTCAAGCAGGCCGACAAAATCAAGGTGCTCACGGGCGCTTTCGTGTATACGACGCTCTTCTCCCACCATATGAGGAAACCGTAAGGCACAGGACAAAAAGCCCGCCCTGGATCGTACGTGCCTGCCTACCATGACGTTTTCCAGCACGGTCATGTTTGAAAAGAGCTCGATGTTCTGAAACGTCCGTGTGATCCCGAGGGCCGCGACGGCATCAGGCAGTCTTCCCGGCAATATCGACACCATCGTATATGATCCGTCCAGACGCGGGTCGATATACTCCGGTAATCAGGTTGAAACAGCGTCGTTTTACCGGCGCCGTTGGGTCCGATTATCGCCTTGATTGATTCTTCATCGACCGCAAATGAGACGCTCGGAGAGTGCCGCCACGCCGCCGAAGTTTATGCCGATATCTTCGATCGATATGATCATCGGGCAAATCTCCCCTTGATCCGGTCCACTACCCCCCTGGTGAGGCCTTCAGGCATGACAATCATAATAACCATCAGGATCGCTCCATATATGATGATATCAAATTCCTCAAAAAAGGAAAGGGACATCGGCAGGAGCGTAAGGACCGAGGCGCCGAATATGGACCCCCATATGCTTGCCATACCGCCTACAACGACCATCGTGACCAGCACGATCGAGACATTAAATCCGAAAGAGCTGGGGCTTATGAAGTTCATTACATGTGCAAAAAGGCTTCCGGCGATAGAAGCAAGCATAGCGCTGATAACAAACACGATGAGTTTATATCTCTTGATATCAATACCGACGGAGGCAGCCGCTATCTCTGACGTGTGAATAGCACGTAGCGCGCGCCCAACCCGCGATTTCACGATATTATTGCTGATGATCAGTACGCACATGGCGATCGTCCATACGAGGTAGTACTTCTTGAGGTCGTTATCAAAGGTAAAACCGAATACCGAAAGCTTCGGGATTCCCGTCAAGACCGGACGGACCGCCCGTAAGCCACCCCATCTCTTTAAGAACAATGTATATAATGATTCCGAACCCGAGCGTTGCCATGGCGAGGTACTGGCCACGTAACTTCAGGGATGGAATCCCGACTATCAGGGCAACCAATCCTACCAAAATGACTGCGATGACCGCAGCCACAATAGAATGTACCCCGTAGGTCGCCGTCAGGATTCCCGAGACGTACGCGCCGAGGCCGTAGAACGCCGCGTGCCCCAGCGATAATTGGCCGGCGTACCCCATCAAGAGGTTCAAGCCCAGGACAAGAATCGTATTGAGCCCGATCGTTACGAGCACGCTCAGGTAGTAGTTGCTCTGAAAGGAAAACGGGAAGTAGGGCCGCCGTCGCTATCAACGTCGACAAATAGAGTATATCCCGGTTGATCCTCATCAATTATACCCGCTTCACGTCACCGGAACCCAGGAGTCCCGTCGGCCGCACAAAGAGGACAAAAAGAAGTATTACGAATGCGATCGCATCCTTATACGCAGAGGATATGAGACCCGCCCCCAGTGACTCAAGAATACCGAGCACAAACCCCCCGATAATCGATCCGAGGACACTGCCCAGACCGCCGATTACGGCGCCGCAAAATCCCTTAAGCCCGAGCATAACGCCCATATCATAGCTTGCAAACGTGATGGGTGAAATAATGATACCGGCTACGGCGCCGAGCGCTCCCGAGAGGGCAAAGGAAAGCAGAACCATACGGTTCACCCTAATTCCAAGAAGACTTGCCGCACGCCTGTTAACGGCGCACGCCTTCATTGCTTTACCCGTTATCGTGTATTCGAAAAAGAGCTGGAGCACCACGAGAATCAGGAACGTTGTCCCGATGATCCAGAGCGTCTGCGGTATTACGGAAGCCCCCCCGATCTGGATAGGCGAGTCGCCGCTGAATGAGCTGAGCGGGTATGGGTCCTTACCCCAGGCAAGCATTGATACACCCCTGATGAATATGGAGGCACCGATTGTGATAATGATGAGGGTTACGGGAGACGCCTTTTTCGCCGGCCTGATTATCGAAAGGTCAAATACCATCCCGATGACCGTTACTGAAGCCACGGCAGCAGCAAACGCTATCGGCATCGGAAAATGCAGGACGGAGCTAAACGTAACCATAAACAGCGCGCCGAGCATCACGAACTCGCCCTGTGCGAAGTTGATAATTTCCGTGGAGTTATAGATAATCGTAAAGCCGAGGGCAACAATAGAGTAGATGCTTCCCTTCGTGATGCCGCCGATAAGGTACTGAAGAATTTGGTCAAAAAGGCTCATGGCCTGCCTGTGACGGTAGAGAAAAAAGAGGCTAAACAAACGTGCTTAGCCTCATTGCATTTTATCCTGATCTCATATAACTATGGGAGTATCTTCCATGTCCCGTTTTCGATAACGACCATAACAAAGGCTTCCTTAGTCAGGCCGTTATGATCTTCGGGGGTCATGTTGAAGATTCCACTGACGCCGATATATTCGGTTGTCATCTCTATGGAATCACGCAGTTTCGCCCTGTCGCCGCCCGATTCTTTGAGGGCGTTAGCAATAATGCCCATCCCATCCCACGCGTATCCACCGAATCCGGATACCGGGACCTTAAAGGCTTCTTCGTATTTACTCTTGTATTCGAGCAGAACCGGTCCCTGAGGATCCGATCCCGGGAGCTGTTCGAGCACGAGGATCTTACCGGTGGGCAGGACGTTGCTGTTTGCCGCTTCCCCGGCGTATTCGATATACTTTGGCGAGGCAACACCGTGGCTTTGAATCAGGGGGATCGTAATGCCGAGTTGGACGATGTTCTTTGCAACAATGGCCGGGCCGGGATTGGTGCCCCAGCAGACGATTGCACCCGCATCCGATCCCTTGATCTTGGTTAGCTGGGCGGTCATATCCTCGTCCTTCTCCCCGAAGGACTCTTCCATGACAATCTCGATCCCCGCCGCGGGCGCCTGCGCCTTGAGCTGTTCCTTGCCGCTGTCACCATAGCCGTTCGAGACGGTCATGATGGCGATTTTTGTAATCCCTTTCGTCTTGAGATACTCATAGATCCGCTCAACCGCAATAACGTCGTTCTGGGGCGTCTTGAAGACCCACTTGTTTACCGGGGTCGTGATCTTGATACTTGCGGCGCATGAGATCAACGGCACCTGGTTTTCCTCGACGATCGGCATGATAGCAAAGGTGTTACCGGAGAGGCTCGGCCCCACGATCGCCAGGACTGCGTCCTTATCGATGAGTTTCTTGACCATATTGACGCATTTAGTGGCGTCTCCCTCGTCGTCATAGATGACCGCCTTGAGGGGGTGTCCGTCAATTCCGCCGTCCTCGTTGATCATATCGACAAACATATTCATGGAGTTCTTTTCGGGTTCACCGAGCGGTGAATTGCTCCCCGTTATTGAAAAGACCCCGCCGATGACGTACGGCTGAACCTCACCCTCGGTCTGTTCCTTCTGGCAGGCCGAGAAAACGAGCCCCGCACACACCAGACAGAAGGCAACGATAAACAGATGCTTCGCTTTCATGGATGATACCTCACCAATAATTACTAATAAATGCCGGTTACAGGGAATAGACCTTTTCCCCGGGCAGAACCACGATTTTATTGTCCGTCAGTACGGATATCGCCCTGTCGATGTCGTCAAACCTGAAGATGATGACGGCGTCCTTGCCGCTGCGCTCCACAAAGGCGTACATGTACTCCACGTTGATATCTTTCTTCCTGAGGACATCAAGAATATAGGCGAGTCCCCCGGGCCTGTCGGATACCTCGACCGCAATTACCTCTGTCTTGCCGACGGTAAAGTTATGTTTCTTGAGGATTTCTTTCGCCTTCTCGGTATTATTCACGATTAAACGGAGAATACCGAAGTCGGAGGTATCGGCCAGGGACAGCGCACGGATATTGACGCCCCCGTCTCCGAGTATTTTCGTGACCTCGGCCAGCCTCCCCGATTTATTTTCCAGAAATATGGAAATCTGTTCGACTTTCATAGCCTCACCCTCCACTAAAGCTTTCGTTTATCGATAACCCTGACGGCCTTGCCCTCGCTGCGCGTTATCGATTTGGGCTCGACGAGCTTGACCGTGGCGTTTACCCCGAGGATTTCTTTGACATCCTTTTCGATGCGTTTTTCAACGAGCTGAAGCTTCTTTATCTCGTCAGAAAATAGCGCTTCATTTACCTCAACTTTGATTTCAAGTATGTCAAGGGGACCTTCGCGATCAACGGTCAGCAGATAATGCGGCTCAACCCCTTCGATTTCGAGAAGGATTCCCTCTATCTGTGACGGGAATACGTTTACTCCCCTGATGATAAGCATGTCGTCCGTTCTACCGCTTACCCGATCCATGCGTGCGTGCGTCCTGCCGCATCGGCACATCTCCGGGTTAAGCCGGGATATATCCCGCGTTCTATACCGAATGAGGGGAATCGCTTCCTTGGTAATCGTCGTAAAGACCAGTTCACCCTTTTCGCCATAGGGCAACGCCTTACCCGTCTTGGGATCGATAATTTCGGGGATAAAGTGATCTTCAAAGATATGAAGACCTTTTTTCTCTTCAACGCACTCCGTAGCCACGCCGGGACCGATAACTTCTGAAAGCCCATAGATATCCACGGCATCGAGATTGAGCTTCTTCTCGATTTCCTCACGCATCTTGTTTGACCAGGGCTCCGCCCCAAAGACTCCCGCCCGGAGCTTCATCTTTTTGAAATCAACTCCCATTTCCTGGGCGACCTCGGCCATGAAGAGGGCGTAGGACGGCGTGCAGGCAAGTATCGTCGATCCGAAATCCTGCATGATCATGATCTGGCGCTTGGTGTTGCCCCCCGATATCGGAATAACCGAAGCCCCGAGACGTTCGGCTCCGTAATGTAAACCCAGGCCGCCGGTAAACAAGGCCGTACCCGTACGCGTTATGGACGATATCGTGCTTGGTGGCGCCGGCCGCCGACAGCGTTCTGGCGATCAGCTCCGCCCAGAGCTCGATATCCTTTTTTGTATATCCGACTACCGTTGCCTTCCCGGTAGTTCCCGATGACGCGTGTATCCTGACCACGTCCTCCATAGGTACGGTAAAAAGCCCGAACGGGTAATTGTCTCGTAGGTCCTGCTTTTCCGTGAACGGGAGTTTTTGCAGATCATCAATAGACTTTATATCATTCGGCTTGAAGCCGGCCTCATCGAATTTCTTTTTATAGAACGGCACCCGCTCATAAACCCTTTTGGCTACATCCTGAAGCCGTTTGAGCTGCAGCGCCTCAATCGCCGGCCTCGGCAGGGTTTCGAACTCTTCATTGAAAATCATTAAGACCTCCTATCGTATACGGTCGGTGTTCCTGCCGATTTCGAAGCCAGACAGGTTTACGTCCACCACCTTCTTCGGTACGCGCCTCCTGATAACCGATTCCCAGACACCCTGGGGGACATCGAGGTACCTCGAAAGATATCCCAGGATAATAGTTCCCATCGTCCTCGGGTTACCGTTATCCCTGGAAAGCGCAACACCGTCTATCAGCGCGACCCTGGAAAAATACCTGGTAAAGATATCGTATATTCCCTCAGGGTATTGTTCAACCCCGAGTGACACCGACGGCGGATTGAGCCGGTAGTCATTGAGTATGACCAGCGAGTCCGGCTTCAAGAAATCGACGGAACGAAGCGCCTCCAGCATCTCCAGGCAGTAGAGAATATCGACCTGCCGCCGGGCGATGAGCGGTGAATAGACCTTTTTGCCGAATCGTATGTGACTTGAGACGCTTCCGCCCCGCTGGGCCATGCCGTGGACTTCGCTCTTCTTTACGTCAAAGCCCGCTTCCATGAGCGACTCGGCTAGAATATCCGAGGCCAATATGATTCCCTGGCCCCCTACCCCTACCATCAGAATGTTTGTAACCGTATTAGTCAAGAGGACGTCTCACAATAGCGTCGAATTTACAGAGTGAACGACAGACACCGCATCCTATACAGAGTGAGGGTTCAATAGACGACCTTCCGCTCTTTCCCTTTGCGTTTGTTTCCTTCGGTTCCCAACCAATAGCGGGACATCCCGAGCATGAGACATGACTTGCATCCCGTACAAAGTCCGCTATCCACCGTAAGGGGATACCAGTCGTCTCTTCTGCTTTTCGGAAGTAGTATGCAGGGGGACTCGGATATGATAACCGACGTTTCCGGAGCATTGAGCTCCTCTTCTATCGCCGATTGAGCTTCCTTAATGTTGTATGGATCTATGGTTCTTACCCGCCGTATTCCGAGTGCCCGGGCAAGCGCCGCAATATCCACGGAGTTGGTCTTCTCACCCATCAGGGTAAATCCGGTCCCGGGATGTGCTGGGCGCCCGTCATCGCGGTCGTGCTGTTATTGAGAACGATAATGGTGGCCGTCGATTTATTATAGGCCGCGTCCATCAGCGAGGTGATGCCGGAATGGAAGAAGGTCGAATCGCCAATAACGGCCGCCACCTTTCCCTGTCCCCGACTCTTTTAGGACCTTGTCCATACCGACGGCGTGCCCAATGCTCGCGCCCATGCATAGGCACGTATCTATTGCATTTAGGGGTGGAAGAAACGCCAGCGTATAGCACCCGATATCGCCGGTGACAAAGACCTTCTTTTTCGAGAGGACATAGAAAACGCCCCGATGCGGACATCCCGGGCACATATTGGGCGGACGCGCCGGGAGATGCGGGATTTCGTAGGTCGTGGAAGGCATCTCATCATCAAGGTCGTCTATGAAGGCATCTCGAACGATATCGAGATTGATTTCGCCAAGCATCGGCAGGTGCTCCTTCCCCGTTACGCGAATACCCATCGCCCGCACCTGTTCCTCGATAAAAGGGTCGAGTTCTTCTATGACGATCAGGTCTTTTACTTTCTGCGCGAATTCCCGGATCATCTTTTCGGGCAGTGGGTATACCATACCGAGCTTTAGGATTGACGCGTCGGGGAACACCTCACGCGCGTACTGATACGATATGCCGGCCGTAATGATACCGAGATCGGTTTGTCCCCATTCAATCCTATTTTCGGAAAAGCCGTTCGAAAACGACCTGAGGCTTTCCATTCGCTCTTCGACGACAACATGCCGCTTTCTGGCGTTATTCGGAAGCATCACGAGCCGTTCCGGGTCTTTTACTATGCCGATCTTTTTCTTGTATTTCTCCCGCTCGATCTCAGACAGGACAACCGGCGATTGTGAGTGCGAAATCCTGGTGGTCGTTCGGAGCATGACCGGGGTGTTAAATTCCTCGGAGATCGAAAAGGCTATACGTTACGAAGTCCTTTGCCTCCTGACTGTCGCTCGGCTCGATCATCGGGACCTTGGCGAATTTTGCGTAGTTGCGGTTATCCTGTTCGTTCTGAGAGCTGTGAAGCTCCGGGTCGTCCGCCGTAATCAGAACAAGACCTCCCCTGATTCCGGTATACGAGAGGGTAAAGAATGGATCTGCGGCGACATTAACACCCACATGTTTCATCGCCACGAGGGTTCGTCCCCCCGCGTAACAGGCACCAACACCGACCTCCAGCGCAACCTTTTCGTTGGGGGACCACTCGCAGTATATCCCCTCGTAGTTTCTTTATTTCTTCAAGGATTTCGGTGGATGGAGTACCCGGATAAGCCGAGGCAAATACAACACCGCATTCGTAGGCGCCCCGGGCAATCGCTTCGTTCCCAGACAGGAGTTTCTTTTCCATTAGTTATTCCCCGGGTTCTGGCCGATCTTCTCCTCAATGAGCCGGGGCGTGGGATGAATCAGGGAAATGGGTCAGGTATTCCTTGGCGTAGGTCTTGACTTCGTCTTTTTTACCGGCTCTCTCAAGGTTCCTGATAAGATCCAGATATGCTTCCTCACGATTCGGAGAGATAAGCCGTTTAAATAGTCTCGGAGGCCTTTTCGTAATCGCCCATCTGCTCGTATGAATAGCCAATGTTTTCGGTGGCGATATCTTTAAAGGGGCCCTTCAGTTTTCTTCTCTGCCGATTTAAATGCATCCAGGGCCTCGTCATACTTCTTCAAATCGAAGAGTACATTTCCCTGGTACAGGATAGCAATCTTCCTTGCCTTGGATAAGGGGTATTTCTTTGCTATCGTTTCAAACACGAGGAGCGTCTTTCCAAGTTCTTCCTCGCTGCTCCCGGCGCTATGGTATAGCTGGATACCGTTGTTCAGGATCTCCTGTGATTCGGTCTGCCGGTGAAAATAGAGGAAAGAGCCGGCGATAATGCCCACCGCCGCGGTCACGACTAACGATACGGTTATATAAAAGAAGAGTTGATTGCCGTAAAAATACTGTATGACTTTTGCCCACGTGGAGATAAATTCATCCGGCTTAATTCCGGCCCTCTTTTTACTTATTCTTCTTCTGGCCAATGATCGTGACTCCTTGGATTAATCAGGCTATCCGGGATGACTACTTCATGCCGATCCCTTCCATGTGTACCTTCCCCTCGAAGAACGCCCCGTCCGAAACAGCAAGCTGCTTACATTCCATGTCGGCGGTAATATTGGCATTGCTCATTAACTCGATTTTTTCTTCGATCTTTAGCGTTCCTTCTACCCTTCCCTCTATAACAACATTGATGGCCTTAACCGTCCCTTTAACACGGCCGGTGGCGCCCACTTGGACACTCGCACGAATATCGATATCTCCTACGAGCTCACCGTTTATCAGTATATCCTCCGAACCGGTAATGTTGCCCGTAAACGTCGTATGCTCTCCAATCTGCGAGTTGAGTTCCAGGGACTTTCCCGCTTCATCAGTTTTCTTATTCATGAAATACTCCGATTATAAAGCTCGTGAAATTAAGCTTATATAACAAAATCTCCTTTGTTTGTCAAGGCTTAAAAGGATGTCTCGAATCTTTATTCAAGTACCGAAACATTACGTACGACCCCAGGATCGACCCGGATGTATTGCAGACGATATCCAGGATATCGAACTCGCGAAGCGGTACAAACAGCTGGTGGATTTCATCTGAAAGTCCGTACAGCGATGAGCCGATAGCCGAAATCCAGAATAGTGCGTTTAGTCTGATTGTGCTGCTGAGTCGTAACGAAATAAAAAGAAGCAGGGAGAGAATCGAATACTCTACGGCGTGAATAAGCTTATCGATTCCGGGACCGTCAATATCAATGCGATCACCCGGAATCGACGATCCGACAAAGATGAGAACTGAGTATACGGTAAACGCCGCCCACGCGACGTATTTTTTATTCACCGGGATTAGTCAGTCGATCAGAATCCATGTACACTCACATTTTGTATTTTCCGAAATCTTCCGGGTTGAGGTTTTCGAGGATTTCGGCCCACTTCTTCTTTGCCTCTTCAGAAGTCATATCATCCGGTTTGCTAAGCTCGATACGTTTTGATTTCTCGATGACATCCTCTTCCATATAGATCTTGGCGTTTGTTCTGAGTGCTATCGCTATCGCGTCGCTGGGACGGGAGTCTATTCGGTGCTCCACGCCGCGTGACGTCATATATATCGTGGCGTAGTACGTATTATCCTTCAGGTCGTTCACAACGATCTTACTGATTACGACTTCGAGTTTTTCCAGCATTTCCTTAAAGAGGTCATGCGTCATCGGGCGTGCAAACTGGATGTTTTCGAGTACCGTTGCAATAGCGCTGGCTTCGAGCAATCCAATCCAGATAGGCACCGTGCTCTTTTCTTCCATATCCCTCAGTATAACGATCGGGACATTTGTAAACGGATCGATTGCCATACCGCTGATTTTCATTTCCTTTGGCATCAGCATCTCCTTTCCGGACTAGCCCACCGCCTCTCCCCATAGGGAGTTGTTCTTGGCCTTGATGATTCTCACCGGCACAAGGGTTCCGACACTCTCGTGCGCTCCTTTGAAATTCACGACCTTGTTTTGCCGGGATCTTCCGGTAATCTCCCGTGGGTTCTTAACGCTGCTACCAACGGCGAGTACTTCCTCGATTCCATTGACCGAGCCGCTATTACGGATCAGCGTATGCTTCTTCTGCAGTTCCTGTAAAATATGCAAACGAGCGCTCTTATCCATTTCAGCCACGTCGTCCGCCGAAGAGGCGGCCGCCGTACCGGGACGGGGTGAGTACTTAAAGGAGTACGCGCCGTCAAATACCACCTCTTCCATAAGCCCGAGGGTCTGTAAGAAATCGGCCTGGGTTTCGCCCGGAAAACCGACAATGATATCGGTCGTCACGGAAATATCAGGACGGGCCTTTCTGAGCTTTTGAACCTTTTCGATGTACTGTTCCCGGGTGTACCCCCTATTCATAAGACTGAGAATCCTGTTGGACCCCGATTGAACGGGAAGATGTATGTGCGAACAGAGGGCGTCTATTTTTTGATATCGGTCAATCAGGTCGTCCGAAAGATCCTTTGGATGGGACGTGATAAAGCGGATACGTTTGACTGACTCTATCCCCGCCACACGGTCCAGCAACCCCGAAAACGTAAAGCCGTTAATTGGGTCACTATACGAATTGACATTCTGTCCTAACAGGATGACCTCAATAAATCCTTCTTGCGTAACCTGCCGTATTTCAGACATGATCTCGTCGGCGGGTCGTGACAGCTCGGCGCCCCGCACCAGAGGGACGATACAGTACGAGCACCAGTTATTACATCCCTGCATAATAGTCACGTACGCAGAGTAGTGCTCCTTCACACGTGGAAACGGTCGTATATAGGGGCTTCGGCAAAAACCGGTTTCTATCCGTGAGCGCCTCTCCCTTCGAATATCTGCGATAAGCTCGTCGATCCGATTAACCTGATGCGTTCCCAGCACGAGATCTACGTACGGGAACCTCCCCATGATCCGGGCGCCTCGCTGTTGTGCGACACAGCCAGATACAACGACAATTAACTCCGGTTTTCTTTCCTTGATTGATCGATACTTACCGATGTCACTGTATGTTTTTTCTTCCGGTTTTTCTCGGATACTGCAGGTATTGATGATTATCACGTCCGCACGGTCGGGATCGGCGGTCGTTGTGTACCCGGCGGCCGATAGGAGCCCAACCATCCTTTGCGAATCGTATTCATTCATCTGGCAGCCGTAAGTCCTGATATGGACGGCACCGGTTTGGGGAATATGGTTTACGTATCCGTTCATATTACACGTTAGATGTTTTCGAGGATATATTTCGAGAGCAGCGCAACATCGTCGAGGTCCTTTTCGTCCCCCGTAAGGTTCCCGATGTATCCCATCTCAACCTCATAGGCGTTGTTGTCTATGATAATTGAATCCATAAAAATATCGGGCTTTAGATGTTTTATGTCATCCTTTGTCTTTACCGTCCCGATTAGCTTTTCAGAATCAGAATCTCCCGACGTAAGTTTCAGGAATTTAAACGCCGGAATCAGATTGTAGCTCAGTTTATTTCCAGTCAGGGTTGTGATGACGTTGTCCGATATCGTTATTTTCCCTTCCTGCACCCAAGCTTCGAGCTTTTCCTGCGGGATGAATATTTTTTTTCTTGCTTTCATTTTCAGGATTGATACTAAATTCGTCCGTAAGATTCGTCTTTTTATTATAACACAGCGCCACAGGTTATCAAGCGGAATCCTCCCCGTGGTTACTCTTTGTCCTTTACCACAACGGCGTTGCCGACAATCGATTTCGTATATTCGGAGACCTTTTTCGGACGATCGTCATACTCCCTCAGTTTATCCTCGAATCCGTTTCGACCCATGATTCCCCACGTATATTTTTTCCCTTCCTCGACACCCGGCTGATCAAACGGATTGATCCCGTAAAGGTAACCGGTAAATGTCGTTGCCATCTGGAAGAATGAAAAGAGAAGCCCCATCACCTCCGGCGATATATTCGGGACAGTCAGCGTCAGAGACGGTCTCCCCTGGCGGGACAGCGCCGCCTCTGTTGCCGACCGCTCCGCTTCAAACAGGTCACCGAGTGTCTTCATCCCCAGGTATTCCATGGATTGCCGCCCCGAATATATCGCGGGGATCGTAACGTCTGCCCCGTGGTTTTCCACATTCAAGAACGTGATTATCTTGTCGTGAGGGCCTTCCATGAAAAGCTGGAGCTGAGAATGCTGATCCGTGACGCCAACCGACGCCACGGGAGTCTGTCCGATCCCTCCTTGTCCTTGCCCTCCCCCTTCTTTCTTTTTCCCCAGACTCTCGGCCCATAGCTGACAATACCAAAGGGAAAAGGAAAAAAGCCTGCCCGAATACGGCATCATAACCGAGATATTTCTTTGCCTTGCCGTCGCCGCGATATACTGTAAGGCCCCGTACAGGTATGCCGGGTTGTCTCTCCAATACACGTTATCTACGGAGGAAATGAATTCCCGTGCGCCCGCCAGTATCCCGGCCGAGTTTATTCCCATGCATTCGGCGGGAAATAGACCCACCGGGGTAAGTACGGAGAATCTCCCGCCTATTTTAGGATCGACCTCAAGCGAAACGAGCTCCTCCTCACGTGCAATCTCCCTCAGCACCCCTTTTTCGGGGTCCGTTGTTATGATAACACGACGCCGAAAAGCCTCCTCGCCCAGTCCCTTTTTCAGGAGGTTAGCAATAATCATAAACTGGGCGAGTGTCTCAACCGTACCGCCAGATTTGCTGATGACATTAAACGCGGTAGATCTCAGGTCAAGGGAATCGATAAGCCGCGCCATAGCGGCCGGGTCGATATTGTCGGCGACTATCACCTCACAGCCGCCTTTCTCTTGATCATCGACCAGCGCCTCCTGTATAGCCCGTGCCCCGAGCGCTGACCCCCCAATGCCAAGAACGACAAGCTTCCTGAAGCTCCCCCGTATACTTGCGGCCGTACTCTTTATTAAGGGAATGTGCCTCTGAAGCGCCGCACTATCGAGAAATGCAAGCTCGCCACGCTCCCGTTCTTGCCGGATGCGCGCCGCGGCCTTTACCGCGTTCTTTTCTATGGCGTCAATACTCCCTTTGTCAATGCCATAGCTCGTTCCGATGATATCGGCCATTAAATAATTGTAGTCGAGAGAAATTACGGTATTCATCTGTACCACATCCAAATGACTTTTTATAATTTACCGTATGGCTGCTGGAATGTCAAATTGATACGGATCGCTTGAATAGTCCACCGGAACTCAATGCACTATCGTGCGATGAACAGTTGTGGTGCTATTTGGATGGGCTGATATATAACGCAGTTACGGGTATTTGTGAGGAGCTCCGTACCTCATACCCTTAGTCTATTTCCGTGTATTTATCGAAAGATCTGGCGGGAAAGCAACCGCTATTCACCCGACCCGAGCGCCGTTAGGAACCGTGGACTCCGGAACGGCTAAAACAGGAATAATTCCGTCTTGATAACCGATGTCGAACAACATCCCCTCCGAGGTTCGTCCGAACATAATACGGGGTTCAAGGTTAACGATAAAAAGGCTCTGTATACCAATTATTTCCGCGGGATTGTTCCGCTCCTTTTTCATCCCCACCAGTATGGTACGCTTTTTGTCGCCAAAATCTACCGTCAGGCAGAGGAGCTTCTTTGACTCGGGAACATCCTCGACCGCCGTAATCGTCCCGACGCGGATATCGATTATTTCGATATCCGCCAATGTTATCTGTGGCTTGACCTCCGCGGGAACGAAGTCTTCACTCATCGGGAATCCTCACGGATCGAGTGCTGTTTAGCAAAAAACCTGAGCATACGGTTCATATCAAACTGTCTATAACCGCTGTCGAAGATCGCTAATATAAAATAGCTGAAAGAGGGGAGGTATCTGAGCGAATCGTCACGAAGTACCCTGAATATATGTTATTCCTTCTTTGTCTGGTCCCACGCTTCTGAAAAGCGTTTGAGCCCGAGGTCGGTAAATGGATGGTAGAAGCTATCACGATAGACCTCGAACCCGGCCGTGACGATGTCGGCGCCGGACAGAGCCGCGTCGACTATCTGCTTTCCGTTTCTGAGTGCGGCCACGATAATCTCCGTCTCATATTCATACATATCAAATATATCTACGATATCGGCGATAAAATCCTCGGTATCTTCCCCGCTGCTCTCCTTCCACCCAACGAACGGCGAAACGAATTCGGCCCCAATGCGGGCGGCGGCCAGCGCCTGTGAGGCGGAGAACACGAGGGTTACATTGGTTCGTATCCCCTCCTTCACAAGATTATACGCTGCGATAAGCCCCTGTTCCGTGCATGGAATCTTGATAACGAAATTATCTGATACTTTGGCAAGTTTCGTAGCCTCAACGACCATATCCTCGGCCTTCTCGAGATGGGGATTTATCTCCACTGATATCGGGAATTTCACCCCCTTGAATTCAGCCGCGAGATTACCGACTACCGTCTTAAACGGCTTTCCCGAGGCGAGTATGTGCCGCGGATTTGTTGTGACACCGTCAATCGCCCAGTTCTTATAGGCGTATGTAATCTCCTCAAGTTTTGCGCTGTCCAGGAAATACTTCATATCGACACCAATAAAAGATCACGAGGTTTTATAAATCCATGACGCGTTTCAGCGAAGGCACAGAACCCTTCGTCAGGAGAACTCCCTTCCCCTTCATATGCTCTTTTGAGGATTATGATAAATCCCGCGTAAACCCATCTTACAGCGATTCGCTACGGCCCGTTACCTATTTTGCCGCCGCGTACATGGGCGGTTTGAGCGTATTCTATCTCATCAAAACGGCTTCAGTAGCCTGAAGATGGCCCTCCACTGCTATCGCTTGTAGGAGGAGTCAAACCAGCTATCATTGATTATGCTTTCCAGCCGAATAAGGACCTCGCACGTCTTTTCTGTGTCGAGATTCTTAGCCCGAGAAAGGAGTGCGATCTTACTTTTAGCATCCCTCTCGGAGATATCGAACTTCCTCATGAGGATCTCTATCGCGAGGTCAAGTTTCCCTTCGGCGTTGAGTTCCTCATGGTTTTCGATACGGGTTTTTGCGGCCTTGCTCATCATAATTCATCTCCTTGCGACGTCTGTTACCTCTTTGTGATTAAATGACTCAAGGAAAAAGTGCATTTAAACTCTAATTATGCATAATATTACATCACTTATCATATTCTTTAGTTATATTTTATATCTTTGTTACAATAGTATGCGAAAATAATTCGCCTGTCAAGTATTTTATTTAGATTGATTGTTTTTACTTAACCAGGTATTAGACACTGATGCGGCCGGGCGATAACCTATCCAATCCCGGTTATTTTAGAGGTACCTATCGATACGTGATGAGATATTTCACCGGGCGGGCGACCGACAACCGTTGCGGATCGAGGTATAGATTTCCGACAAAACAATATTTCGAGTTAATCTATTCATCATCACTACGCCGTATTCTACATGCTTTCCAGTCCGAGAATCCGTTTCGCGTCATCGCCGGTACCGACGGTCCGTCCCGCCAACCGCGCCGCCTTTACCGCCCACTCCACCTGCTCCCAACTGCCCCGCGCCTGACTACCGTCAGGCATCCTGACATTATCCTCAAGCCCTACGCGCATGTGACCTCCGTTGACTACCGCCGTTATATTCGCTCTAAACTGGTTAGGGCCCGCACCGCAGGCGCTGTACGTTGATCCCGAGGGAAGATGGCTTAGTATGCGCGAAAACAGAGACGGGCGATACGGGACACCTCCGGCCGTTCCGAAGACCATCTGAAAGTGCATTGGCTCGTCGAAGATCCCCTGTCTCTTGAGCAGCAGCACGTTAAACAGACCGCCCATATCATAGATCTCAAACTCCGGCTTAATTCCGGCCTTCCTCATGAGATCGTTAAACTCTACGATCATGCTAAACGAGTTTTCGAAGACCGTCTCACCCTTTATGATGCCGTTCTTCCAATCAACCAGGGCGAAATTCATCGAATTCGTGTTGAGGCTTGCCATGGAGGGGCGAAGTGATAGGATCGGATCGATGCGCACCGACCGGTCAGCGGATGTCACGATGGCCGTGCTCATATTTATAATGAGATCGGGGCATCGTTCACGGACGGCCTGGATCGTTGTACTGATTTTGGCCAACTCACGGGTTGGCGCCCCGGTATCGGGGTCCCTAACGTGAATATGGACGATGGATGCACCCGAGTCCCGGGCCTTTCGGGCCTCTTCAGCGAATTCCTCGGGGGTATAGGGGACGGCCGGGTTTTGCGCTCGTGTCGTTTCCGCGCCGGCAAGTGCCGCCGTTATGATTACCTTATCGTTCATGGTAACCGGCCACGATCATCGAGTCTCTCCTTCGGGTCTGCCCGACAGCGGCGGCAGATATCCTTCCAGCAAAAATCGTCCGATCCTATGGACGTCGCTCTTTCATGCTGTAGCGGAAGACGCAGAAATCTTCGCCCGTCGCCTGACGTTCCTTGAGATCGAGCCTTATATCAGGGTTGTATCCTTCCAGGATCTTATAGTCCACGTACCTGCAATATAGATGGGCCAATCCCTCGAGTCCCCACTGCCGGGCGGCATTATAAAAGGCGCAGTTATTCACGCGCACGACGAGGTCGTCGTCTTCTATTGCCGGCAGCGCCTCGAAGTTAGCGGATGAATCGATGTCCGAATAGATCAGCCAATTCCTGAACGATAGGGGAAGCCCCAGGTCCTTTACCCGCGCTGCAATGTGCCGCCCCCGCTCGAAACCGAAGTCCTCGACCGCCGTCCGTATGACGGCGCCGCCCTCTTCCGCCCCGAGTTTATCGATTACCCTTCGCGCACAGCAGCAGAATAGCTGTGCCGCAAGGCCGAAACCGGGCGTCTGAAATCGGCTGCCTATATCGATCTTCTTTTGCGGCACCTCACCGAGATACGCAAAGTCGAAACCCTGTTCTTTTTCCCGCTTAATGTCGTCCACTATAGTGCTCCAGTAGTTGGTACGGCCGGTTACTTCAACGCCCGCGAGGTCTGTCGCTTATTTGAGGAGTGGTATGCCCGGGGCCAGTCTCTACGACGTTATCAGTCTCTCCGGACGTTTCCCCCACTCCACCAGCGCGTACGCGCTGTGATTGTGGATGCTTTCGATATTCTCCGACTCCACAATAAACCAGTCAAACAACGACAATTCAATAAGGCGGCTCGCGACTTCTCTGACCATATCCTCCACGAACATGGGGTGCATATATGCCCGCTCAGTCAGCCATTTTTCGTCCGAACGTTTCAAAAGCGAATATATATCAGAGCTGGCGCACTCCTCCACTATCTTGACGATATCCTCTATCCAGAAAAACCTCTTATAGAGAACCAGAACGTTCACGTAGCTTCGCTGGTTATGGGCGCCGAAATCGGCGATTTCTTTTGAGCAGGGGCACAGTGTCGTAACCGGTATCTTAATGCCGACGATGAACTCCTTTGTGGTCCCGCTGTATCCAACGTATCGACACAGGTATTCCAGCAAACCTTCTTCACCCGAAACCGGGGCACGTTTGTTTATGAAATACGGGAATTCGATTTCTATGTGGGCCGACCGGGCGTCAAGCCGCTCTCTCATCTTATCGAGGATAACGTCAAAATTCCTGATATTTATCTCCTGGTGATATTCGTTGAGGATCTCGACAAACCGGCTCATGTGCGTCCCCTTGAATCGATGCGGAAGGTCGACGTACATATTTATCGTCGCGATCGTATGCTGCCGTTGGTTGACCTTGTCAAATACGATGATCGGGTAACGGATACCCTTTACCCCAACCTTGTTGATATCAATCTTCTTAGGCGCGCGCCTATTTTGAACTTCAACCGTCATTTTTGTCTTCCCAGTAGGAAGCACGGGAGGTGTCCGACTCCCACACGTTAATCCGCACCCGGGCATCTATCTCCTCATGTTCGATCCTCTTTCTTATCTCGGCGTGTATAAAGCGGGCTATATGTTCAGAGGAAGGGTTATGGTCGGTAAATGGGACTATCTCATTGAGAAAGGTATGATCAAGCAGCTCAAGCGTTTCGCCCAGGTAGGACTTTAAGGCTCTAAAGTCGATAACGACGCCCTGGTCGTTAAGCCGCTCTGACGTGATAATCACCTCAACAACGAAGTTATGTCCGTGGAGGTTTTCACATTTCCCACCTATCTCTTGAAGACTGTGGGCCGCCGAAAACGAACTCTTTACCGAGACCTCGAACATTTAAACCTCTGAAACGTCGACCTTGGGTAATAACGCCTCCACGTCATCCCTCTTGCACAGCTCAGTCCCGCGAGACATTGCCGTTGCCGCCCCTGCCGCTACCCCGAACCTGAGGCACTCGGCAAGCCGCCTACCCTGAAAATGCGCGAGCACAAATCCCGCTAGCAGTGAATCGCCGGCCCCAACGGTGCTTCCTACCGTTATCTTCGGTGGAACCGCCAAAAGGCGCGCCGAATCGCTCACCAGGAGCGCTCCCTTGCCTCCCATTGAGACCAGAATAATATCGATCTCCTTCTTTTTTAGCTCGTTGGCGGCCGATAGCGCCCCCTCTGTATCGGTAATCTCTCGCCCCATCAGCCGACCGAGTTCATGAATATTCGGTTTAATGATAGAAGGGCCGCCCTCAATACCGAGTTTCAGAGGCTCGCCGTCCGTATCAAGTGCGATAAACGCCCCTTTCTTACGGGCGATATCCACGATTTGTCGATAAATACCGTCACCAACTCCCCGGGGGATGCTGCCCGATACGATCATATAGCTCACGTCTTCAAGTTCCCGAATCTTATCGAGGAGTTCCTTCGTTTCCACTTCGTTGACGTCAGGCCCTTTCGCGTTAAGGGTGGTATATGTCCCGGTGGAGCGTACGTAGATAATAATATTGGTCCTGGTATCTCCGCGCGTTTCTACAAAATCGCAACGCACCCCTTGACGTAACAGGCGCTGTTCGAGCTCCATTCCGTTGAACCCGCCGACGAATCCGAGGGCTATGCTCTGTCCGCCGAGTACCTGGATGACACGGGAGGCATCAATTCCTTTGCCGCCGGCGTAGTTCTTCTCCGCCTCGATCCTGTTGGCATCGTCGCTACGAAGCTTCTCCACCTCAATAGACCTGTCTAACGCCGGGTTCAGAGTTACCGTATAGATCATACGTTTTTCCTTCGTGTAACGGAATTATACTATAGTATACAGAGGGACCTTTTGTCAATTTTAACTTGATTAAATGCCCCTCCCCTGCTATAGTCCATATTGGGGCTTACCCTATTTTTTTTCCTTTTTACGAGATAACCTTTTTAGGATTACCTATGCGCTGTCGTACGTATCTTTTTTCCGTTCTCGTGGCGCTCATCTCATCTTTACTCCCGCTCATTCCCCTCCCGGCCCTCGCCCAGGACGAAGGCGGCAAGCTTCCGCTGGCCTACACGTTGGAGGACTGCATACGGATTGCCGAGCGGCAGTCTCCGGCGATCATCGCGGCCTCCGCCGAGATGAAGCGGACCAAGGGCCTGATCTGGGAGGTCTGGACGAGCATCACTTTCGGTGAACGCGGACGGCACCTATACCTACTTCAACACGCCCCCCGGCACGACGTTTCCCGCCGGCATATTTGGTCCCGGCATACCGGCGACCGATGTCTTTATGGGCCTGCCCACCCACGAGTCCTACAACGTGGGCCTGCAGGGGACGCTGCCGGTCTTCACGGGGGGACGGGTTGTCTCGGGGCTGGCGGTGGCCTATCTTTCGGACGACATCGCCGGTGAGCAGTACCGAAAGGCGGTAAACGACACGCTCTACAACGTGCGGGTCGCCTTTTATTCGATCCTGCTGGCCCGCGAGGTGGTCACCATCAGGACGGAGGCCCTGGACCTGTTGACGCGGCACCTGGAGACGACCCGGCTGAAGTACGACGTGGGGGTGGTATCGCGGTTTGACGTATTGCGCTCGGAGGTGGAGGTGGCCAACGCGAGGCCCCCGCTGATTTCGGCCAGGAAGGACCTGGTCCTGGCCGGGGAGACGCTCAAACGGGTGATGGGGGTGGACGTGAGCGAGCCCTTCGAGATCGAGGGTGAGCTGACGTTTGCCGAGGAGGCGGTTGATCTTGACGGGCTGTTGAAGGAGGCCGACGAGGCGAGCCCGGAGCTGATAATCGCCCGCAAGGCCGAGCGGATCGCGTCAAAGAACGTGAAAATGGCGTTTGGCGAGTTCCTGCCGATGATTACGACGTTTGCGCGCTACGAGGGGACGATCTACGATGATATTTCGTGGGAGCAGGACGACTGGGCAGTGGGACTGGACGGCGGGCGTGATGGTGTCCATGCCGATTACGGACCTGCTGGTGACGGCCGCAAAGGTCAAGGAGGCCCGGGCAGAATACACGAAGGCGCGCGTGGGGGCGCTGGACACGGGCAATAAGATAAAGCTTGACATCAAGGGCGCCTACTACGACCTGGTCGAAGCGCGGGAGATCGTCGATTCCCAGCGTCTGAACATCGAGGCGGCCGAGGAGGCGGTGAAGATCGCCGAGGTGCGCTACGACAACGGTATCAGCACGCTGCTGGAGCTGATGGACGCGCAGCTTGCCCTCACGTCGGCGCGCCTCAACTGGCTCAACGCCCTGTTCGGATACGAGGAGGCCAAGGCCCGTATCGAAAAGATCGTCGGCACGAAAGACGCTGGAAAGATAATATGAATCAGAAGATCACGACCTGCAGAACCGGAGGTTGTCAACAGGCAGGTGCTTCCAGGAATCGGACATTATCGTAACGAGGGTATGATTTCTTTACTACCTGACGCGCATTTGAGCAAAATATATCGGCCGGTGCTGATTAATTGAATCAATGAGCCGGCAAGACCGGCCCGCACTACAAATTACGACGCTTCTTTATCGGTGATCTCAGAAAAGAGGGGAAACGATAGCGTCACCTTCGTTCCTTCTCCCTTTACCGCGGCAATATCCAAGAGTCCGCCATTATTCTTCATGATATCCTTACATATGAATAACCCGAGGGCGACACGTCCCTTTTCTCCCATGTAGTCGGGGTTCTTTACCTTATCGAGGATCTTCTTATCCATCCCTATGCCCTGATCGTTCACTATTACCTGAACCGTGTTTCCCCTTTTTTGAGTTACAATTTTTACTGTGCCGCCCTTGCGCATCGCATCGTCGGCGTTATTTATCAGGTGTACCAGGGCCTGTCTGATCATCGCGGGATACACGAAAACATCGGGGAGTTTCTTGCTGAATGCCGTATTGAGGATAATATTGTTATCTCTTAGTCTGGACTCGACAATCGGTATAAGACCCTCGATAATGCTGTTAATATTAACCAGTTGTCGTTCTTCCTTCTTTGACAAATAGAAAACCCGGGACTGTTCGATGAGATTTCGGGTTCCTTCGAGCTCTTCGATGGTCCTCTTGAGCAGGCCTGCCTTGGGCGGTTCATTGCCGAGCCTTTCTATAAAGATATCCAGGTTGTGTTTTACCTTGAGTATCCGCTTATTAAGCTCCCGGACAAGGGTGGCAGACATCCTTCCCGACGCCGCAAAGGTTTCCCGGGATATCAATTCCCGCATGAGTGTTTTTCGTTGCGAAATATTGTGCGCGAAGATCGCCACACGGTCTACTTTCCCTTTCGTATCGAAAACGGGGTATATCGAGTTATCCAGGTATAATCCGGCCCGCTCGTCCTCGAAACGAACCGGCCGTTTTGTTCGGATTACCTCCTGGCAAGACTCCCTCCTGCTCCTGATGACATCTTCCGAAAATATCTCGAACGCATTTGCCCCGATCATATCCTCGGCGTTTATCCCGATTAGCTTGGCCGCCGATTCGTTAATAGCTATAATCGTACCGTTCACATCGACCAGCAGCGCTATGTCGGTGGTTGCGTTCAGGAGCACTTGTGCGGTTCTTTCGCTCTCTATAAGCGCCCGTTCAGCCTGTCTGGTTTCGGTAATATCTTGGATCATCACGACGATATCGTGCGAGCTGGTTTTTGGCGCATCGATAACCAGTCCAATGATGATAAGCTCCCGCTCCGTTCCATTCTTGTTCCGGTGCGTAATCTGGGTGGAATGGGCGCCGTACTTCAGGACTTCTCCGAAAAACGAATGGAACTCCCCATCCGTATCGTCGCCGAGTATGGTTGAAAAGTCGGTCCCAATCAGTCCGCTTCGCTTAGTGCCCAGTATGATCTCGAAGGCGGGGTTTGCTGCCATGACTATCTTTCTCTCGTCCAGTATGGATATCCCGATGGGCACATAATCGATGATTTCTTCGTATCTTCTCCTGGTCTTCTCGATTTCGGACTGCTTTTCCCCAACCCGTTTCTTCAATAACTCGCCCAGTTTCTCCAGGTGCCTCTCTATCTTTACCCTGTCCGAGACATCCTTGAAATGGAAAACCGCGCTGTTGCTTGTCGTATCCGGAAATGGGTAGATCGTTAACTCGAAAACGTGATTGCCCGTACCATTGGCTCGTTCCATATACTTGCATTCAAACCAGTGCGGACTCCCACTTTCTCCTTTAAAATAGCAAAATTCGCAGGGAGCGTCTTTGCTCAATAGACGCCGGTAACAACGGTCATCAAGGACACTCTTAATATCGGTGCCGAGTATATCGGCCATAGCCATATTAAGGCGTTTTATGGACAGGGTCTTGTCGATGATACAGATGGGATCGGGAATGCTATCGAAAACAATCAGGAGTTCCTTCTGCGCATTGATGACTTTTTCCGACAACGACATGGCTGTAATGACCCCATTATTGGTATATGATCAATCGTACAAAATACCGGTGCGAACTAACAGGTGACCTTTTTGTATACTACTATTCTTATCTTATATTCTGTGATATAGATCAAGTCCTATTAATTAAGGGCCTTTAGGACGGCGTATTACTCTAATTCAATTAGCACTTGATTCTCAGATGTTATATGGTATCGGCCGCAATTAATGACTTCTATGAACCGGAGTGAAAATTCACCCGTCATATTCAATAACAGGCGGCTAACTCTTACGTTACTCTCCATTCAAGGTCATGACGCCGACGAGACATATCATGATCAGGATACCGGCGGTCAGGCGAACTCACTGTCATGTTCGTGTGAAATAATCCCAGATCTTCTTTATGGTCGAAAGCCCCACGCCGCGACCCCGAAACGGGCTTGCGAGGGCCGATAGTATCCGCTTCGGCGTAAAGTAGAAAGAGAAAAAGGCCCGCCTGAGCATTCGTTGTATGTCCGCCGGCGAGAGATAATCCAGTTTCATGACCGAATGGAAGCAGTCGAACTTTTCCCAGTCCCGTTCGACTATTCGACTACGGTACTTATCGTAAATCGCCGTTCCCGGATAAGGAGTAAGAATTGAAAATTGTGCTCCACCAAGGCCGATGCGTTTTGAAACCCGGATCGTCTCTTTGATCATTTGACGGGTTTCACCGGGCCATCCAATAATAAAGCTTCCCATCGTCTCTATCCCGTAATCTTTCAGCATTTTTATGGCCCGTACTGAGTCGGCGGATTTAATTGTTTTTCCGCAGTCCTCAAGGACCGAGTTATTGGCCGTTTCGATACCCATGAAGACATACCGGCAGCCCGATCGAGCCATATGCCGAACCATATCTTCGTTTTTTATGATAATATCTCCCCTGGAGAAGCACCACCAGAAGATATCGAGACGGCGGGATATAAGGCCTTCGGCGATGTCGATCACCCGCCTCGGATTCATGGTAAAATTGTCATCCATGAAACAGACCGCCCCAAAATCGAAATCCTTCACGATCGATTCGATTTCGTCCAACACGCCGGCCGGAGATCGGCTCCTCCACGTTGCGCCGGAGAAAACCGTAGATGAGCAAAAACCACAATTAAACGGACAACCGCGGCTGGTAACCATTGACGTTATGGCGCGCCCCCCAAGGCGGAGGCTCTTATATCGATTGATATTGAGCGCTTCCCTATCAGGATACGGGAGGGCGTCCAGGTTGTGTGGCGGCGGTCTATCGGGAGTATGGATTACCCGCCCCTCTCTCAAGAATGACACACCGTCGATCCCGGCGACATCTTCGCCAGTCGACAGGCAATGCAGGAGGTGTACGAAGGTCTCCTCGCCTTCTCCCCTGACGATATAGTGCGCGTTTCCATCGGACAGGATATCATCCGCCACAAACGTTGCGTGGGGGCCACCCATAACAACGGTCGCACCCTCGTCTAATGCGGACCGCGCGATCGACATGGCCCCGTTGTAGCGGGAGGTATCCAGCGATATTCCAACGACATCATAGTGACTGAGGTTCGGAAGGTTCTTTGCGTCATCCAGGTTCAGATCGCATACATCAACATCGTATCCCTCTCGTTTTGCGGCGGCTGCCAGATACCCGAGGCCAAGGGGCGGCAGGAGGAATCCCAGTTTATGAAATACGTCCCGCAGATATGGATAGACCAGTAGCAATTTCACCGTCTATACACCCCTTGCCCGATGGACTTTCCCCGACAAAATACGCCTGGCGTGGATGAAGTCGTTTTGAGCATCTCACTTTTTGTCCCTGCCATCCGGCCGCCCTATCGCGATCAGAGAGGGAAGAAGGAAGATAGCCGTTACGAGACAAAGCGCCAAACCCATTACCGCCAGAATACCAATACTCTTGAGCCCGCTGTAACGCGAAAAAATGAGAGAACCGAAGCCTGCCAGTGATGTTAAGGTGGATATGACAACCGCCCGCCCCGTGAAAGACATTGCCCCGACAATCCCCTCCTCCGGATTTTCCCGATACCGGTGGTATAGGTGCGTATTGCTGTCTATCCCAAGCCCGATTACCATGGGGATGACCACGATATTGGCGAAGTTCAGCGATATCCCGAACAGCCCCATACACCCCAGCATCCAGAGGATCCCAACACCCAGGGAGATGATACAGAACAACACCCCCTTGAGGCTCCTGAACTGTATGGAAAGGACGATAAGAACGCCCACTAAGGCCAGTATCGTCGCGACGGTAAAGTCCCTCGATATGATCTTTTTCAGCTGGCTTATTACCATCGTAATACTCGCCACCGATATTTCCGGGGATAGGCTCCTGATCTCTCCTACCAGGTCGCGGTCGATATCCTTTACCCATAGCCCTCCCTTAGGGTAGGCAAATATCGAGACGTACCAGGTATCACCGATTCTTGAGATATACTTCTTGACCATCTCTCCGGCAACCGAATCCGAGATACCTTCATAGGTTATCGGCTCGATTCGGCCGTCGGAAAAGCGTTCAAGCGAATCGATAAAGGGTTCAAACGGTTCCTGCCGAAATCCCACTTCTTCAAGGTCTTCGCGAAAGACCTCTATTGTTTTATCCAGGCCAAGCGTCCGAGCGCGCTCGATATTTTCGCCCTGCTTTTTTGCCGACGGAAGGAAACTCCCCGGTCCTTCAACCGCTTCGATTTCGCTTCTTGCCGAGAGTATCGCCGTCGCCCGCTCCGATAGTATGAGCAGCTGCTCGAGATCAGTTCCCTGAGCGGTAACGATTATCTCGGGAGCGGGACTTGAGAATATGCTCGCTATCTTTGTCTGGACCTCAAGGGCCGGATTATCTTTTGGGCGCAGCTTGTTCGCGTCTACCTCGAATCCGACCCGAAACGCGAAAATGATCGCGACGACCGTGACGGCCCCGGATGCCGCCAAGACAGCATATCTGCGCTTTACGACCCATGCCGCAAGCCTGCCGACACCGAAGGTCGGGACCTCAAGGTACTTAACGTTACCGCCTCTTATCTTCATATATCGTACGATTACCGACGGTAGAACCATAAAGTTTGACAAAAGCGTCAACAGGATACCGAATCCGCCGATTAGTCCCAGTTCCGAAAGACCGGTGAAACGCGTGAATACCATCGAAAAGAAGGCTATCGAGTTAGTCAGGGCCGCAGTCACGATCCCCTTTCCGGTTGTCATGAATGTCGTTTCGAGGGCCTTTTCGAGCCCTACTCCCTTAAAATTTTCTCCCAGAAATCCATTATAGAAATGGATCGAGTAATCAATCCCGAGCCCGGCCAGAATCGCTCCGAATGCGGCCGTGACCATATTCAGATGGCCGAGCGTAAAACCGGCAAAACCGAGGGTCCAGAGTATTCCGAGATTGAGGCACGGGCCCACAAAAAAGAGAAACGAATACCTGCGAAAGACCAGGTAGAAGAGGATAAGTACCGAAACGAGCGCAATCATCAGTGTCCGCTGCAAATCGCCCCGAATGGTCGACGCGTCCCCAAGTGCAATCGGATATCCACCGGTATACTCAACCGTTACGTCACTAAACTCAGAGTCGTGCCTAATTTCCCTCTCATATTCATCAAGCCGGGAAAAGAGCATTGAATCGAACTGGATGTCCTGCGGCGGCTTAACGGGGCGCGCCAGCATCAGGAGATGCTTTCCGTCTATTGAGAGGTAGTATCCTGAACCAGTATCGATCGAAAACCCTCCCTTTGTCGAGAATATCTCATCGTAGACAACCGAGAGGAAATCAAGGGGATCTGCTATAACGAACTCGGCGGTCGCGGAGGATATCGGAGTAAGCAGGAGGTTCTTATCGACCTTTAACGACTCTTTCATCGCACCCGGATCAAGTTTCCGCTCTATCCGCCCGAATGCCTCGTCGTCAAGATACAAAAAAATATTGGGTAGGTAGTGATGGAGAATGTATTGCTTGTCACGCTCGGTAATAGTATAACTGACTTCGGTGACAAGTTCTGAACCGGATATTCTTTCGGCGAACTCGTCGGAAAAACTAATGAGGTCCTTTTTCTCGGGCGCGGATATGAGAATGACAAGGTAATCCAGCGTGCCCATTCGCTCCAGAGAATCCAAATAATCACTCACTGCCGGGTCATTCCGCGGAAGCATGAAGGCAACGTTGGAAACCATCGTGATCCTGGTCATGCCGAAGACTGCAAGTACTGTCAGAAGTACCGCCGCCAATAGGATGAGCAGATCGTGCCGATATATGAGGCGAGCCAATCTTTTCATGGGTGGGTACCCTTTGGGTAAGGAAGCGGGATACTCCGGGGACTCAGACTATACCTATCAGCGCGACCGCCGCCGTTTTGTTCTCCCCCGGTCCTATTTCGGTATTAGTTTTATACTAACCGAAAAAGGGGATTTGTCAACTCCAATTAGAGGTGACATCCAGTTGTCCGGCCATCCGTTAACGTATTATATGCTGCTTTACATGTCGTATCAAAACGGCGTGTTTTTCCGATAAAGAAGAAACAAAATCCTTGACCGCCAACGGCCTATGCGTCATAATCCTACCTTCGCGAATTCCTACATTAGGATACCATGATAACCCGTCGCTTAGGCCGATATCGCTATTTCAAGGTCTTAGCCGCACTCCCTATTCTGGTGCTGATGGCATCCGCCGGCGCTACATGGAGCGCCGAGAATCCCTGCTCCTATTCAGGCTATCTCTGGGGAACCGGCGCGCGATCCTCGTTTGAGGTTTACTCTGATTCCGAAGAGCTTAGCGTCTTTTTTACCTGGCCTTCAGGTACTTCGGATTTCCGCATAAGGGTCACCGATAATGACGGCGTAGAGGAGCTTTCAGACAGATCCCTCAGCGAGGGTGACCTCTTTACCCTCACCGGGCCGGGTATATTCCACTTCGAAATCTACTCCAAATGGGGGGGCGGCTGTTGGAAGGCTACCGTCAAAAAAATTAAATAAAATATCTTGACATTTTATAGAAAAAGACATATATTCACCGTAACCCCATAGTCAAACCACCAATTCCTCGCAGGTAGTACAAAAGGAACTATTTCCAAACAACGCACGTTCTAAATAGCACACAATCGTTTGTAACAAAACAAGCTATTTTTTTATTTTAATCCCATACGATGTGCGATAACACATATCGCAACGAGTACCGCCACACATAAGGAAAAAGACCCATGGAAGAAAATGATATTGAGCTACCCGAAATCTCCCAGGATGTAATCATCAACCTTGTCGAGCTCAAGAGTAAAAAGATCAGTGAAATCCTCCATATGGCACGGGATCTCAATATTGAGGGCGCCAGCACCATGACGCGCCAGGAGCTTATCTTTGCCCTCCTCCAGGCCCATACAGAGCAAAACGGCGTTATCTACGGTGTAGGCGTCCTGGAAACGCTGCCCGACGGCTTCGGCTTCCTTCGCGCACCTGACTACAGCTACCTTCCCGGTCCTGATGATATCTACGTGTCTCCATCACAGATCCGGAGGTTTTCTCTTAGAACCGGCGATACCATATCGGGCCAGATTCGTCCCCCGAAAGAGGGAGAGCGGTACTTCGCCCTTCTCAAGGTAGAATCGGTAAACAATAGCCATCCGGATACATCCCGCGAGCGGATCATGTTTGATAACCTGACCCCGCTCTACCCGCAGGAAAAACTTAATCTCGAATACGACAAGAAGAAATATTCCACCAGAATCATGGATCTCTTCACACCCGTCGGTAAGGGTCAGCGTGGCCTCATCGTCTCCCCTCCGAAGACCGGTAAGACCATGCTGCTTCAGGATATCGCCAACGCTATTACCTCAAACCACAAAGACATAACCCTTATCGTCCTCTTGATCGACGAGCGCCCCGAAGAGGTTACCGATATGGAACGGTCGGTGGACGGCGAAGTGGTCAGCTCCACGTTCGATGAGCCGGCCTCCCGCCACGTCCAGGTCGCCGAGATGGTTATAGAAAAGGCCAAACGGCTTGTCGAGTATAAAAAGGACGTTATAATACTGCTTGACAGTATCACCAGGCTTGCCCGCGCCTACAACGCAGTCGTCCCACCGAGCGGCAAGATACTGTCCGGCGGTGTTGACTCTAATGCCCTTCATAAGCCCAAACGGTTTTTTGGAGCGGCCCGTAATATCGAAAACGGCGGAAGTCTCACCATCATAGCCACCGCCCTTATCGAAACCGGCAGCCGGATGGACGAGGTTATCTACGAGGAATTCAAGGGAACCGGCAATATGGAAATCCACCTCGACCGGCGTCTCTCGGATCGGCGGATATTCCCGGCCATCGATCTTAACCGATCGAGCACCCGTAAGGAAGAGCTCCTCATGGATCAGGATGTGCTCAACCGCATCTGGATATTGAGAAAACTTCTGGCGCCCCTTACCTCCATCGACTCGATGGAATTCCTCATGGATAAGATCCAGGGGACCGAAACGAACGGCGATTTCCTCGCTAAGATGAATCAGTAGTAATTGTACGGACGATGGGTTACCCCATCTACCGATCATAATAGCGTTACGTACGATAGCCCGCTACAAAGGAGCAAGGATTGCGATGAAAAAAGATCTGCACCCCGCGTATATTGAATCGGTAATTAAGTGCGCGTGCGGTAACGAGATCACGACCCGTTCAACACAAGACAAGATCGCGGTCGAAATATGTTCTCAATGCCACCCGTTCTTCACCGGCAAACAGAAGCTGGTAGACACCGCCGGCCGCGTAGAGAAATTCAAAAGGAAATACGCCAACGTCGCCAAGAAGTCATAGGCTGTTCTACAAACAAGCCATTACCTGCGGGCAGACTACGTTTGCCCGCAGAAGTTTTGCCGGAGGATACGGCTATCGCCTGACTCGGGGTGTTGGCCGTCTTCTTTCCGGTTTTTGGCACCTACTATATTTCCAAACGACTCAACCTATGTATACAATAGAAAAACTGAAGGTCGGCGGGCAGGCCGTCATAGAAGGCGTTATGATGCGCACCGAGAGCGCTTTAACGATCAGCGTGCGCAAAGCCGACGGAACCATCAAGACAAAAGAGGAGTATATCACCCCCCTTTCTCAACGGTACCCCCTTCTCAAGAAGCCGGTACTCCGGGGAGTTGTCGTCCTCTTTGAATCACTTGTGCACGGTATCTCGGCCCTCACCTTTTCGGCCAATGAGGCCGCCGAGGGGGAGGTTGAGGCGCCGATTTCTGCATGGGCTATGGCGTTGACAATCGTTGTTTCTCTCGCTCTCGGTATCGCCCTCTTTGTGGTTCTCCCGCACTTTTTGACTGTTCTGATCGGTGAAGGGATCTCGGTACCGATGGGAGTGAACACGATACTATTTCACCTCGTTGACGGAATTATAAAGGTAGCCGTCTTCCTCCTGTACATCGTCGGTATTTCTCTTATGCCCGATATTCGCCGCGTCTTTATGTACCACGGCGCCGAGCACAAGTCGATCTTTGCTTTTGAGGCGGGCGAGGAACTGACGGTTAAAAACGCGCGTAAATACTCTACTCTTCATCCTCGCTGCGGAACCTCTTTTATTATCGCCGTGCTTCTCATCAGTATCTTCATATTCGCCGCTGTTTTCCCCTTCATGCCGGTGCTTCCCGGTATTCCCGGTTTTGTGCGCAATCTCGTATATGTTTTTATAAAGATCCCCCTGCTTCTGCCGATCGCCGGAATCTCATACGAATTCATACGGCTGGCCGGTAACCGTACGGACAGCCGCGTAATTGCGGCCCTCTCCCTTCCCGGAATGTGGCTTCAAAAGATAACAACCCGTGAGCCCTCCGATGATCAGATTGAGGTAGCACTCGCGGCCCTTTCGCGATCAATCGAGCTATACCGAGAGAAAACCACGGCGACATAACGACGTGAGGTCAAGGACCAGATGTTAGACAAGCTCAGAGACATTGAACTCAGATATGAAGATCTCGATCGGATCCTCTCTGATTCCGACGTCGCGAAGGACCCCGACCGATACAAGAAGCTTTCTAAGGAGCGGTCGGATCTTGAGCCGATCGTTATGGAGTTTCGGCGATATCGAAGCCTTACCAACGAGCTTGCCGGTAACAAGGAACTCATTTCTGACAGCGACGCCGAAATGCGGGAAATGGCCAAGGGAGAAATCGAGCGGATCGAAACCGACGTTGCGGCCGCCGAAGAGAATCTTAAACGCCTCCTCATACCCAAAGACCCCAACGATACCAAGAATATCTTTATCGAGATACGTGCGGGTACGGGGGGAGAAGAGGCAGCCCTTTTTGCCGCAGTTCTATTCAGGATGTATTCCCGCTATGCAGATCTAAACGGCTGGCGTATCGAAGTGATGAGCGCAAACGAAACCGGCGGCGGTGGATTCAAAGAGATCATTGCCCTTATCGAGGGTGACCGCGCCTTCAGCCGTTTAAAATATGAGAGCGGTGTTCACCGCGTTCAGCGCGTTCCCGAGACTGAGGCCCAGGGGCGTATTCATACGTCGGCAGTTACCGTCGCCATTATGCCGGAGGCCGAGGAAATCGATGTGCAGATCGATCCCAACGATCTCAGGATCGATACGTACCGCTCCACCGGTCACGGCGGCCAGTCTGTTAACACAACCGACAGCGCCGTGCGCATTACCCATATCCCAACGAACCTCGTCGTAACCTGCCAGGACGAAAAGTCCCAACATAAGAATAAGGCCAAGGCAATGCGGGTCCTCAAGGCGCGTCTCCTCGATTTGATGACCCAGAGGATCGAGTCCGAACGATCCGAGACTCGCAAGAATCAGGTCGGCACCGGCGATCGCTCCGAGAGGATTAGAACCTATAATTTCCCCCAGTCGAGGGTCACCGATCACCGCGTCGGTCTGACCATCCACCGTCTGGAGAGCGTGCTCATGGGCAACCTCGACGAGATTATCGACGCGCTTGCCACCCACTATCAGGCCGAAGCCCTCAAGAGCAGGGCGGTATGATTACGGCCGACCGGATTCAGACGACCCCGGATACGCCCCGTACCAGCTCTGCGCCCTCTTTTACCCTCCGGGACGCTGTTACGCGAGCTTCACACATCCTCAGAGAAAAGGGCATCGATTCCTACCGGCTGGACGCACAGTTAATCGTCGCCCATTGCCTCGGGTTGGACCCAATTGATATCTACCGGAAACCTGATCTGGCTATCGATCCCGGACGCGAATCGGCGCTGCTGTCTCTCATTTCCAGGCGCGCATCGGGAGTCCCCACGGCCTATATTGTCGGGACAAAGGAATTCTGGTCACTATCTATCAGCGTTGACGAACGTGTCCTCATACCCCGACCCGAGACGGAACTCCTCGTTGAAGAGTCGCTGGCGGCCTCACGTCTCTTCCCGGAACACCTCTCGATCCTTGAACTCGGCACCGGGTCGGCAGCGGTTTCAATTGCGCTTGGTGTGGAACTTACAGGCGCTCGGATTGTCTCAACAGACGTGTCTGAAGAAGCCTTGAACGTTGCCCGTGTAAATGTTTTGACCCATAGGTTGGCCGATCGCATATCTCTCAGGCACGGAGACCTTTTTAGTGCGGTAGATCGCGATGATCGTTTTGACCTCATCGTATCCAACCCCCCCTACCTGACCGACGAAGAGATGGACGGACTCTCACCCGAGGTCAGGTCAGAACCGGGTCGAGCACTCCGTGCCGGTAAAGACGGCCTTTCGATTATCAGGCCGATAATTGCGGGCGCTGTCGCTCATCTAAATCCGGGCGGATTTCTCATCTTTGAGATCGGGGCCGGCCAGGCGAGTGGAGTGCAACAGCTGATTGAACGGACTAAGGGTCTTTCTTTTATCCGGACGAGAAACGACTACGCGGGGCACCCCCGGGTTGTGATTGCGCAACGCACTAATTAAATACTACGTGAGGTTATTGCCGTGCTCCAGAAGATGATCGTCACGGGAGGCAAGCCCCTTTCCGGCGAAGTCACCGTCAGCGGCTCGAAAAACGCCGCCCTTCCAATCCTGATCGCCTCCATTATGGCGCCGGGCCGTTTTGAATTCCGCCACGTTCCCGATTTGATGGATATACGAACGACCGCCGATCTCCTCCGCGAGCTTGGCGCCGAGGTCGATCATCGCGACACTTTCACCGTCGATTCCACCCCAATCAACAGCTATGAGGCCTCCTGGGAGCTGGTCAGGAAGATGCGCGCCTCGTTCCTGATCATGGGAGCCCTCATCGCGCGGTTCAGGAAGGCGCGCGTATCACTGCCCGGCGGATGCGAGCTGGGCCTGCGGCCCGTCGATCAG
This sequence comes from uncultured delta proteobacterium, assembly GCA_963735595.1. GTDB lineage: Bacteria > Desulfobacterota > Zymogenia > Zymogenales > Zymogenaceae > JAFGAS01. Next base: position 374,089 of record CAVTLK010000001.1, read on the forward strand.
CACCTAAAAGGCTTTCAGTCTCTCGGGATTAAGATCAGCGAAGAGCACGGCCTGGTGATAGCCGATGCAACCGGACTTCGGGGAGGCAAGGTAGTTTTCGATTTCCCGACGGTTGGAGCGACGGAAAACCTCCTCATGGCGGCCGTTACCGCAAAGGGAGAGACAGTCATCCGGAACGCCGCCCGGGAACCGGAGGTCGTCGATCTTGCCGTAGCCCTACAATCAATGGGCGCCAGGATCGACGGGGCCGGCGAAGAGACGATCCGTATCCAGGGCGTTGATTCTCTCAACCCGATCACCCATACGATCATTCCCGACCGGATTGAGGCGGGGACATTCATGGCGGCCGCCGCCATTACCGGCGGGGACATCGTTATGAAAAACGTCCCGACCGCCATGCTCGTCTCCGTCATAGAAATATTCAGGGAAGCCGGCGTTGAGTTCCAGGATTCCGCCGGCGGCCTCAGGGTAATCGGACCGAAAAGTATCCGCCCAGTCGATATCAAGACCTTGCCCTACCCCGGGTTTCCTACCGACCTGCAAGCGCCGATCACCTCCCTTTTGACGCTTGGAAAGGGTACCAGCATTATCACCGAGACGATCTTCGAAAAACGTTTCGCCCACGTACCCGAGCTTATCCGCCTCGGCGCGGATATCACCATCGACGGAGGCAGCGCGGTCATCAAGGGCGCCAAGGGGCTGCTCGGCGCTCCGGTCATGTCTTCCGATCTCAGGAACAGCGCGGCGTTGATCATCGCGGGGCTAGCGGCCGAAGGCACCACCGAGGTCTATAGAATTTACCACCTCGATCGCGGATACGAGCGGATGGAAGAAAAACTAACCCGGTTGGGGGCAGAGATCAGGAGGGCGCCACAGGATGGTTAAACTGATTCGCAGTACCGATCCCGGCTTCCCCGCGTTCCTTAGGAAGATATCCACGAGGGGAGAAATAGTCCCTCCTGATATAGAAGAAACGGTACGCCAGATCATCCAGGACGTCCGCTCCCGGGGCGACGCAGCCCTTATTGACTGGACCCAGCGTTATGATTCCGTTCGGCTCTCTCCGGAAAAGCTCGAGATACAAAAGGAAGAGATCACCTATTCGGCGTCCCTTCTTCCGCAAAAAGATCGCGAGACAATTGCAGATGCCGCGGCCAGGATTCGCGCCTACCACGGCCACCAGTCATTGGATTCATTTACCTTCCTGGACGAGCACTCAAACCGGCTGGGGCAGATCGTCAGGCCGCTTGCCCGCGTCGGGGTCTACGTCCCCGGCGGCCGCGCACCTTACCCCTCGACGCTACTCATGAACGTTATACCGGCCCGGATAGCCGGCGTTCGTGAGATAATTGCCGTACACCCGACACCCGGAGGCTCTCCCAGTCCTTCCGTTATGACGGCCGCCGACTACGCCGGCGTCGATAGGATCTTCAGGGTTGGGGGGGCGCAGGCAGTAGCGGCTCTTGCCTTTGGCACCGAGACGGTCCCCAAGGTTGATAAGATCGTCGGACCCGGCAATATCTATGTGGCAACCGCCAAGAAGATGCTCTTGGGTGTCGTGGATATCGATATGATTGCCGGCCCCTCGGAGATTGTCATCATCGCGGACGCCTCGGCAAATCCCGCGTATATCGCCGCAGACCTCCTCTCCCAGGCGGAGCACGACCCGCTGGCCGCCTCCATTCTTATTGTCACCGATGAATCCCTTGCCCGATACGTGATAGATGAGCTGAACCGCCAGATCGGCACCCTTAGCCGGGCCGATATCGCCCGTGATTCAATCACGAATTACGGTGCGATTATCACCGCCTCAGATCCGGCCGAGGCCGTCGCGATTGCTAACGATATCGCTCCCGAGCACCTCGAGCTTTTGGTACGTGAGCCCGTCAAGCTGGTAAGCAAGGTTGAAAACGCCGGGGCTATCTTCATGGGCGCCCATTCCCCGGAACCGGTAGGTGACTACGCCGCCGGGCCAAACCACGTCCTTCCTACAGGCGGCACCGCCCGCTTCTCGTCTCCCCTGTCGGTCTACGATTTCTTAAAGAGGATTTCGGTAATTGAGATGAGCCCGCAAGGGCTGGAAGCGGTCGGTCGGACAGCGTACGACTTTGCAATGATCGAAGGACTCGACGCCCACGCGCGGTCGATCGGGATTCGCATTGGCAAGGGCAAACCGTAGGATTCGTACTCTATTTCATCGACTATCGAAAGCCTCCGCCCTTACCATCCCGTACGGAAAGTAGAATACGTATGCTCATTGTGCGCTCATTACGCTTGGCCTATCGCGAGGATGTCTTAATTACCGGCCCGGATCGAAAGGATATCCCCGTCCTTCACAATATACGTCTTTCCCTCGAGTCTCCAGAGCCCTTTTTTCTTGCATTCCGCGAAGCCGCCGTTGGCAATGAAATCAGAATACGACACCGTTTCGGCCCGAATGAACTTCTGCGCAAGGTCCGTATGTATTACCGCCGCGGCCTCCTGCGCGGTCGCCCCGTTCCTGATAGGCCATGCGCGGCATTCGTCCTCGCCCACCGTTAGAAAAGAGATCAGCCCCAGGAGCTCGGATGCCGTACGAATAATACGGCCTCTGACCGATTGGCGTATCCCGAGTTCCTCCATGAATGCAGCCCGGTCTTCCTCGGTCATGAGCGCGAGTTCAGCCTCCAGCTTCCCGCATACCGCGAGCACCGGTATATGATCCGGGATTGTCTTTTTCAGTTCCTCAATTTCCGCCTCCGCTTCGGTGGTCTTTCCTTCCGCGTAATTTACCACTACCATCATCGGTTTCGCCGAAAGGAACTGGAAGTTATTCAACTGCTTTTGACCGCTTTCAAAGGCAGCGGCCGTTGCGAGCGGTTTTTCCTCGCTCAGATGGGTCAGGCACTCAGTGAGCATCTTTTCCTCGAGCGCGACGGCGGCTGCGTTATCCTTTTTGCTTCCCTGCCTTCGTATTCGCTCCAGGCGGTTTTCTATCTGGATCATGTCTGCAATGATGCATTCGTTATAGATAGCAAGGAATTCGTCTTTGAGGCGGATAGGACGCCCTTCATCGAAGTCGCGCAGCGTGAGCAACAGGGCGTCGCTGTCGCGCATCTGCTGGAGTTTTTTTGTTGCGGCGCTATCGTTCTTTATGTCGCCTTCGGCGATCCCAACCGTATCGGCCAGCGTTATACGGGTATATATCTTCTTCTTGGGTTTGAATATCTTCACAAGTTCGTCAATACGGTCATCCGGCACGTCGATGACGGCTATATGGTCTCCCGCCGGCTTGTTTTCAACAGGAATCCCGCTCAGCGCCTGAAAGATCGTTGTCTTTCCGCACCCGGGGGCACCGATAATCGATAGGTGCATCATATCCTCCAGAGGTTAGGTCGGATTACGATACCTGATCCGACTGCCATTCTTCTTTGTCAGGGACTACTACATATCCCGATTAGTCACACGAGTAGTCCGTATTACGGAACGCGGCCCATTGAGGGATTCCTTGAGCCTTCGGACAAATAAAAAGGCCGGCTCCTCGGCCAACCTGATAATGACTCCAAACTATTGGTGCCTGGGGCCGGAATCGAACCGGCACGACGTTGCCGCCGAGGGATTTTAAGTCCCTTGCGTCTACCTATTCCGCCACCCAGGCAAGGCAGATGGAGGCGGCACCCGGATTTGAACCGGGGATGAAGGTTTTGCAGACCTTTGCCTTACCACTTGGCGATGCCGCCCGAGGAAAAAAATGGAGCGGGAAACGGGATTTGAACCCGCGACCCTTGCCTTGGCAAGGCAATGCTCTACCGCTGAGCTATTCCCGCTTATGTTAGGAAGTTTATATTTCTAACATTATCCGTCTTTTTTGTCAAGTATGAAACGTTACTTATTGTCTTTTCCCGCGATTTCGTTTTCCAATACCTTCACCTGATACCGGTACGACTCGTTTTCCGGATCGACGACGACGGCCTTTTTCATATAGACGAGCGCCTCTTCAACGTTATCCATACGGTAGAGTATCCAGCCCGCAAGATATAGAAAACGGCCGTTGTCCGGCTCGTATTTCAATGCCTTTTCGGCGTACCCGAGCGCCGTTTTCAATTCATCGTCCTGCTGGGAATAGAGCTTCCCCAGGGCATAGTAAACTATTGGATCGTCATCGGCCAGATCCAGAGCCATGGTCAGGTGTTCTTCGGCCTTTTCGAAATCACCAAAGCTCCCATAGACAATCCCCAAACCGTAATGCGCCTCGTAGGCGTAGTCCTTTTCGTCGACCAGCTTCTGATACTGCAATAGCGCCTTCTGGAACATCTCGGCCCTCGCATACAGATCACCGAGGTGGAGAGCTACGTCGGGGTTCCAGACATTGCCGAGGATTAATGCCGCGAGCTCACCCTCCGTTAATGCCTCCGCAATATCGCCATCCTTAAGGTACACCTTCGACAGGTAGTAGTGGGAATAGGGATGATTCGAATCGAGTGTCACCGACAATCGCAGATATTTCTCGGCGTTCCCATAATCGCCCAGCACCCAGTTGACCACGCCGAGATAAAAGTTCGTTGACGGTTTCTTTGAATCCAGCGCGATTGATTTTTTCAGATGATCGAGACTCTCCTGATACCGGCCCGCCAGGATAAGGGTCCACGCGAGATTATTGAGGATCAGGGTCTCGTTCGGCGCGACGGCCAGGGCCTGGCGGTATTTTTCCTGGGCCTCCTCATATCTACCCTTTATAGACAGGAAATTACCCTCATTATTGAGGATAAACGCAGGATTCCTTTCTTCGAGCACGAAGTACTCGTATGCCTCTCGCATTTTCGGGGAATCCCCTTTCGTTACGATCTCTTCTTCTTTGGCCGCCGCTGAAACGGCAATTAACGCGAACAGAATTACGGCTATAGTCCTTTTCATGGTTTGTCCCATTATTACGTGGTAATAAACTCTTTTCCCGACCTCATGAGACGGTCGAGCCTCTCATCGCTTGAGGCCTCCCCGTATATCCTGACTACCGGCTCGGTACCGGATTTCCTAAAGAGAAGCCACGAACCATCTTCGAGCAGATATTTTGTTCCGTCGATCGTAACCGTCCCCGTCACCGGGATACCCGAGAAGGCCGGTGGGCACGATGCCACCTTTGTCGAATAGGCGTCACTAAGCTCTTTGGTGAGCGTCAGGTTTTCCCGGCGAGTCCGGTACGTTCCGACACGTCCGTAGAGCTCTTCGAGCAGCTGCCGTACCGTCTTTTTCTCACGGCAGACCATCTCGAGGGTCAAAAGACAGGCAATAATCCCGTCTTTTTCCGGGACGTGTCCGAACATCGAAAAGCCCGCACTCTCCTCTCCGCCGCCCACGATCTTGTCGGCGGCGATATATTCACCGATATACTTGAAACCAACCGGTGTCTCGAAGCATTCTACACCGTGGTAGCGCGCGACCGCGTCGATCATATGCGTAGTGGCCACCGAGCGGGCCGTCCCGCCGTGGTACCCCTTTCTTGTTATCAGATAATCCAGCAGGAGAGCAATGATATAGTTCGGCTCAACAAACGATCCGTCCGCATCGACGACGCCAAAACGGTCCGCGTCCCCATCTGTGGCCAGGCCGATGACGGTTTTACTGTTACCTTTAACAAGTTTGGCGAGCTCGCACAGGCGGGTTTCTGACGGGTCGGGGGCACCGCCCCCGAACAGCGGGTCCTCGGAATTGTGCAGCACGGTCACCGGGATTCCGTGTTCCAGGAGAATACGATCAAGGTAGCCCCGTCCTGCCGAAAAGAGCGGGTCATACGCAACGGCCGCGCCCGACTTCTTGATAACCGGAAAATCGATCTTTTCCGTAAGGCCCGCCAGATAGCTTTCGGCAAGATCCACGTCCTCCCATAGCCCCTTGTCCCTGGCTTCCTTCTCATCCATCCGATGTACTACTCCGGACGCCACGATTTCGTTTGCCCGACGGCCGATCCATTCGGTTGCCTCGGGGAGCGCGGGCCCGCCCCATTTCGGAGAGTACTTCACCCCCGTGTACTGCGGCGGGTTATGGCTCGCGGTGATATTAATCGCCCCTCCCGCCTTCCCGTTAATAATAGCCCAGCTGATCGCCGGGGTTGGTACCTCTGCGGCAGATACCAGCGCCTTAATTCCGTTGCCCGCAAGTACCGACGCCGACTCTCGCACGAAGATATCTCCCATGAAGCGGCTGTCCCGCCCCACGATCATGCCGTCGTGCCCCTCACGAACCCGGATAGCGTGTTCGGCTATCGCCTGTGAAACCGCCCGCAGGTTTTCGAAGGTAAAATCATCGGCAATGATCCCACGCCAGCCGGAGGTACCGAATTTTATCCCTGCCATTTGAATAACACCTACTTCAGGAGATAATCGAATCCCGACTTAAAGCAATAGACAGAAAAGCCGAGGAGAAACAGTCCGCAGAAGGCCGCGATTCCCCGGTAGACTCCGTCGGTGAAAAACCTTCTGCCGAGGCTTATCGATACGGATACAACGCTATACCACAGGAAATCGGCCATCACGTGACCGACGAAGAACACTATAATCCCGATAATCCCCAGTTTTACCGAGATGAAAATATACGTAAGCCCAATCGTGAGCCACCATACGCTCCAGTAGGGGTTTGCCAGGCTTACAATAACGCCGGCAGACAGGGGGTGTTTAAGTATTCTGGCGATAGTGCTCTTTGGAGTTCGGCTCTGTGCATCTGAGAGCGTAAGAAAACGCACGTTGCGTATCATCGAATATCCCATAGCGAGCATAACGACGCTGCCGATAAACGCGATAACCGAAAGGATAGTATCGTCCTGGAGTATCGTACCGAGTCCCCAGAGTATAATGATGATAAGGATTAGTTCGAGAATCGCGTGACCGATTATTAGTAGAGGACCCGTCCATGGTCCGCGCGTGACGCTCTCGTTAATCGTTACGGTCAACAGCGGACCGGGCATAAGCGCCCCGGACAGCGCCAGGAGAAATGATGTAATAAAGATTCCGATAAGAGGCGCCATAATCTTTTTATTATATCATTCCAAAAAGTGGAGGGTCAAGGAATAAAAACTTTTGACACGCTCTCGCGCCCGTGGTAGCATTAAAAAATGCAACCGCGGAATCCTTACCCGACCGTCGATATTATCATCCAATTGGGCGGGGGGATTGTCCTCATAGAGCGAAAGAACCCTCCTCCAGGTTGGGCAATTCCCGGTGGCTTCGTAGACTGGGGAGAGTCGCTGGAGGAATCGGCGGTTCGGGAGGCCGCCGAAGAAACATCATTGAACGTCACGCTCATCAGACAATTCCACACCTACTCCGATCCCCGGAGAGATCCGCGACACCATACAATTACGACCGTCTATATCGCGGCGGCTGAAGGAACTCCACGCGCCGCCGACGATGCCGCGAGTATCGGTATCTTTACCGGGGATGCCCTCCCCTCTCCCCTAGCCTTTGACCACGCCGCTATTCTGGACGATTATTTCTCTAAACGGTATTGATTATGTCCGATATCAAAGACATCGACTATGCACGTGTGCTCAAAACGATCCTGCAAAACGGCGGAGAATATGCCGATATTTACGTTGAAAAGTCCGAGAGCACCTTTATTGTTTGCGAGGATAACAAAATCGAGAAGGTCATATCCGGCACGGATGCCGGCATAGGCCTCCGTTTGATCAGGAATTTCAAGACCGCTTACGCCTATACGAACGATCCTTCCGAATCTAACCTCACGTCTCTGGCCCGGGAGCTTGCTGACTCCTTTGGAACAAATCCGTTACCCGGTCCTGATATCGTTCTTTCCCGTTGTAAACCGCCGTTTCTGTTAACGGCCGCGATTGATCCGACCGACGTTGCCGTCAGCCGTAAAATCGAGTATGTCGTCCGCGCCAATGAAACTTCCCGCAACCGCAAGACAACACGGCAGGCAAAGGTCATCTATCGCGATTCGAAGAAGGACGTGACAATCGCCAACACTCTGGGAAATCTGACTTCCGAAGAAAAATCGGGCACAATCTTTGCCGTACATATTGTAGCGCAGAAGGATGGTATTATCCAAACCGGTTACGAGCCGGTAGGTGGAACCCTCGGATTTGAGCTCTTCGATGAAAATCCTCCCGAGACGGTCGCGAATGCTGCTACGCAACGCGCCGAGTTGATGTTAGATGCCATACCTGCACCGGCCGGGAGATTCCCGGTCGTCCTTTCATCATCGGCCGGCGGTACGATGATCCACGAGGCGGTCGGTCATGGTCTCGAGTCCGATCTGGCCGGTAAAATGCTTTCAGTATATTCAGGTAAAATCGGACAAAAGGTCGCCTCCGATTTGATCACCGTGTTGGACGATTCCACCCTTCCCGGACGGCGCGGTTCCTTTACCTTCGATGATGAAGGAACTCCGTCCCAGCGGACGGTTCTCGTCGAAAATGGAGTCCTCGTCAATTTCATGTATGATAGGCTTTCCGCTCTCAAGGAAGGAAGACAAAGCACCGGAAATGGAAGGAGAGAGTCTTATCGTCACAAACCCATACCCCGTATGACCAATACCATAATCGCGTCGGGCGCCCATAATCCCGATGAAATCGTTTCGTCTATTGACCGCGGGCTACTCGTTATAAAGATGGGGGGCGGGCAGGTCAACACCGTTAACGGCCAGTTCGTCTTCGAGGTGAGTGAGGGCTACATGATCGAGAAAGGCAAGGTCGGCGCGCCCGTGCGTGGCGCGATCCTGACCGGTAAAGGACCCGAGGTCCTCAGCGAAATAGATATGGTCGGAAGTGATCTCGGTTTCGGTATCGGAACCTGCGGCAAAGACGGCCAGGGTGTTCCCGTTGCCGACGCCCAACCGACGCTGCGTATCCCCCAAATCACCGTCGGCGGCAGGGTGTAACAAAAGCGTCCGCCTGCCCATATTTTCGTCGCTATCATGGTGCTGAACATTCTTTCGTCGCCTTCTTCCGATAACCCTGTACTTCCCAATTGTGTGTCGTGATTTGCCGCCGTAGCGGCCTGCGTGCGCCCATATAATAGCAATACGACGAAGTCGCCCCGCTCCATCAAATAAAAAACCGGTTCTCTTGAGAACCGGTTCTATCGATCCCAAACAGTGAGGGATCGTAGTCATTTTCCGCTTTTCGTTGCTTTCGTAATCCTATTTCTTCCCATTACCGAGAATGACCAGGGCGTCCACCGCCACGGGTTTATCCCCCGCGATGATGAGGGGATTGATATCCAGTTCTTTAACTTCTTCATGTTCAAGGCCGATCTGGCCGACGGCTATCAGGGCTTTTGCCAGCACCGATCTATTAACCGCCGGTTTCCCCCTGAATTCGTCGAGTATCTTCTTAGCCTTTATCTCATCCATCATCTGCATGGCGTCAAACTCGGTCAGGGGCGCTACGCGGAATGACACGTCCCGGAGGATCTCGGTATAGATCCCGCCGAGCCCGAACATGACGCAGGGGCCGAACTGAGGGTCGCGGGAAAGCCCGACAACAAGCTCCCTCTGCCCCTTGATCATTTCCTGTACGAGGATGCCGCCCTTCGGCACGACGCCGGTTTCCATGATGCGGTCATAGGCCTTACGCACCTCCTCTTCCGAGGAAAGATTCAGCTCGATGACGTTCATCTCGGTCTTGTGGGTGAGCTCGGGGGACTCCCCCTTGAGGACGACGGGAAATCCCATTGACTTAGCGATATTGACCGCCTCATCCGGGTTTGCCGCCATCTCCTCGCGCGTGACCGGTATGCCGTACGCCTTCAGGAAGAGTTTCGACTGGTGTTCGGACAGGTTCTTTTGTCCGTTCTTTACGGCCTGCGCAATTATGTCTTTGGCGGACTTATCCACGATCACTTCCCCCTTTCACAGTGAGGAGGGGGGGAATAATCCCCCCCTCATACGATTCTCAGTATCGCCTATTTCATGTCCTTGATGACTTTAGCCAGAAGCTCTTTTGCCTCTGCCATATCTTTCTTGTCGTCCTTGGTCTCCGGCTTGCCGTTGGCGATTATGAACTCAAGCCGCTCCTTCGCCTTGGCGTATTCTTTCTGCTTGTAGTAAGACTTGCCAAGGTAGAGGTTTACCGCGATGCCGTCAGGGTTATACTTCAGGCCCTTATTGAAGTAGTCAATACCCTTCTTAAGGTCTCCACCCGGGACCTCGTATTCAAGCGCACCGAGGATCGTGTAGCCGCCGCCTTCCTCATAACCCGGGTCCTTTGCAACTACGTTGTTGCACGCGGTTTTCATCGGCTTCACCAGGAAGAGGCTCTTGAGCACGCCCTTGATTTTACCGTACTTGCCGGCGTTGAGCGCGAACCAGTAGTTGGTGTTTACGTCCTTGGTGCCCTTATTGAAATACGGTTCGAGGGCTTTGTATCCCTTGCTAAAGATACCTTCCTGCGTTTTTGCGTCATCCGTTCGTGCGCCGACAAAATAGGAGGCCCGTCCGAATCTCCACGCAGCAGCCTCGTTGGAAGCGGCAAGACCCTCAAGGTCTTTCATGTTCGCTTTGACAGCGGCCACGTCTTTCTTCTTGTAGACGTCATCGGCTACTTTGAATATTTCTTCCGGTGTAGCCGCATAAGCCATAGCTGCAAACATTCCCACTATTACAGCAATCGAGATGAGAAACAGAACTTTCTTCATATCTCCTCCTTATCGAATAAAGGAAACCAAGCACACCCCTTTTTGTATCATTAAAGCACAGTATTTTCAAGGTATTTCTTCTTACGTCCCTAAAAAAAGTCGCCTTCCGAGATGCTGCGGAAGCCCTTCCCGGACAATCGCGTCTTTTACGGCGCTGACGTTATATTCAACGCGGTGAAACTCGACGGTCATATCTTCGTCGTCATAGATTAGGAAAGATGCCCGCGGATCTCTATCCCGAGGCTGGCCGATACTGCCCGGATTGACCAGACAGGCGCTACCCCTCTTAAGAGAGAACGTCCGCCCGACGGTCGGAGTGTTGTCGTATATCCTATCGAAAATCCCCGAAACGTGCGTATGACCAAAGAAACAGAGGTCGGACCCGAGCCGATCTCGCATAAAGGCCATGTTCTCGCGGGCGATTGACAACGTGAGGATATATTCGTTAGGGTCACGGGGAGACCCGTGAACCAGGATCGTCGAGCTATCAATCGCCCGCCGATCGGGGAGTTTCGCAAGAAAACTGCTATGCGCTTGTGTGAGGATGCCGCGGGTCCAGAGGATTGCCTCCCTGGCAAGGGCGTTAAAGTCATCGGGTTCCTCGAGTCCGGCCGCCACCCTGTCGTGATTACCCATTACGCAGGGAATCGATCTCTCCCTTATAACCTGAACGCATTCGTTCGGCCACGGATTGTATCCGACGATATCACCAAGACAGAATATCCTCTGGACGTTCAGCTGCTCCACGGCATCCAGAACGGCCCGGAAAGCTATAAGGTTTGCATGAATGTCAGAAAGTATCGCCGAACGCATAGGCCGGTTCCAATCCCCTCCTATCGCGTAATTATCGTATCACGTTCCCGTTAACTTCGACGGTTGTCGCCGGGAACACGCCGGCATCATGGTATCACTTATTCTCGGGCACATCACTGCAGTCTGTATCAGTTCCACACGTATCCGGAACCTCGATTCCGAGTTCTGCGATCCTTTCGGCCGTCGGGTATCCAGTATCAGTATCCCATCCCATCTCGTCGTAGAAGTCAGATCGCATTGTATAAAAACCGTTTTTCTCTATGCCGAGCCGGTCTCGGTACGGGCCGTCTTTCATATCTCGGGTGAACTGTTCGGGGAGTAAATCGTCGCGTTCCGTAAATCCTTCCCGGTGGTTGTAGATACGGGAGAGCGTCATTGCCCGTTCGCCGGCGGTAAGGAGCTCGTCGATGTCCGTATTCCACCCGGTTATAGCATTAATCATCTCGACGAGTCTCTCAATATTCATCGGCCCTCTCGGAGCAAAGCCGAAGTGGCAACAGCCCAGGCAGTCCTGCATCCTCCAGTATCTGGCAGCAATCGCAAAGTTACGCGCTTTGTTGCGCGTCATCTCGAAGATGTCGGCCGGGTGCTCTATCCCGAGGTGCTTCAATCCAAGAAACACAGCGGACTGGCCGTCGGCAAAGAATGGGTCGTGGGCCGACACCATATGATCGGCGCCGATATCGGAGACTGCGTATCCGATGCCGACCCCGGTCTTGATGCGCGGGTCGTGCATCGGGACTTCCTGCTTCTTTACCGTAATAAGGAATTCATCGGCTCCCCTTCCTATCCGCTCGGCGGCCCTGAAAGACCCCTCCGCCAGAATATCACCAAGCCCCTCGCGGCGAGCAATCAGATCGATTATCGCGAGAAAGGCATCGCCGTTGCCGAATTCAAGCTTGATTCCGCCCGTATCGTCATCGGTGAGTATTCCCTCACGATAGCATTTCATGGCAAAGGAGATCGTCATTCCCAGGGAGATGGTGTCCATCCCGTATCGATTTGCCAGCTCGTTTCCCTTGGCAATAACGGTAAAATCATATATACCGCAGTTGGAGCCGAGGGCCGCGATTGTTTCGTATTCAGGCCCTCCGTACCGTGAATCGACCGCACGTTTGTCTTGTTTCACGGATACGACACGCTTACACCTGATCGCACAGGCAAAGCATCCCTTTCTTCCCGTAAGGATCTCTTCGTTATACCGGTCACAGAAGAGCCGCGGACTTTCGTCGGTCACGCCCGTTTCCCAGTTATTAGTCGGCAGGGCCCCGAACCCTACGAGGGAGTCGACCGTTGCCGCGGTCCCGTACTCGTAGAGCGTCCACCCCTGCTTATTTTCCTTGAACGTCCGCGCGAACTCCCGGGTAATCTCCCTGAACGCCGCTTCGTCGGCTATCGGCACCTTGTTTGTCCCCCTGACGGCCACCGCCTTCAGGTTCTTGCTTCCCATAATCGCCCCGAGCCCGTTTCTCCCGTTGTAGTGACCGAACTCGTTTCCGATATTCGCGAAGCGGACGAGCCGCTCCCCGGCCGGCCCGATCATAAGCACACGGGTCTTTACGTCCCCCAGCTCGTCCCTGATTGTTGTGTCGGCCGGCAGCGCCTCAAAACCCCAGATATGCCGCGCGTCCCGTATCTCGATAGTATCGTCGCGAATCGATATGTAGACCGGATTTAGCGCTCGTCCTTCGACGATGAGAGCGTCGTACCCCGCAAATTTCAGCTCCGGGCCCCAAAATCCTCCGGCCTCCGACGCCCCGAGCCCTCCCGTCAGCGGTGATTTCGAAACTGCCGTATAGCGTGGAATGGCCGGTCCCGCCGCACCCGTGAGCGCGCCGGTGGCAAGGATGATAGGGTTTTCAGGAGAGAATGGTTCAAGTCCGGGGCGTGTCTCTCGGAGCAGATACGGGAGGGCGAGTCCCCTTCCCCCGAGGTACTTCCTCATGACGCCGTCATCGAGTTGTTCGGTTCGGCGGCTCCCATCGGCAAGATTAATACGAAGAATCCTGTTCCAGTATCCCCAGGCCACTTACCCTCCGGTTACCATGGGATATATTTCCACTACATCGCCGTCTTTGAGCGGATAGGGTATAATCAGTAACGATTCTACAGGCTGTTTGTTGACGAGCACCAATCCCACTTCCCCGCGATCGATAGGAAGCCCAAAGAGCACATCCCGAATATCGGCGGCTTGAAACGACAGGGTGTGTCTTCCTTTCATGTATCGTCGAAAGGAACCGTACAGGTTCACCTTAACTCTCGGGGATGATGCGTCAGTTGTCATATATCCTTTTTCTGTTATTCTGCCGATCGATACGATAGCAACGACGTTTCTCAGTGTTGGGCCCTGAGGCTCTCGATGAACGCCTCGACCCTCGTCCTGGTCTGCGCCTCGGAGAAGGACCGCTCATCGGTCATGTCGGCTTCGATAATTATCGTCGGTATATCGAGGTCCTTCTGGATTATACGCGCTATATCCAGCTGGCCCAGCGAATAGGGCTTACATGAACGGTTCGAATGCATAACAAATCCGTCGGCGGAGTATCGCTTTATGAGCGCTTTTATCTCCGAGACCATCTGCTCGATGTCGATATTAAGGTATACCTCGGTATAGGATCGAGACATCGTCTCGATTAGGTTATCCGGGTCAAGGCAGGCCCTGGCCCACGCGTTAGTATACGTATCTGCGACCAAACACGCCCCGTTAACAGCGAACAGCTCCGATAGGGGCCGGAGCGCGAACCAGACCGGAATATTGTCCCAGAGGAGGCGGTATTTCTCGTTATCGACGGCCGCGATCCCGTCGGTAATCCGCTTCCTGAGCTCGGCAAGTAGCCCTACGTAGAAATCGTTACACTGGGTTGTGCCCCGCAGCGTGACGATGGGTGCGATAAAGAAGAAGGCATCAAAACAGCTCATGGGAGACGGCCGATTCTCGCACGTCGAGAGGACTTCGTTCCAGAGACCGACTCCCTCAACGGAGAGACGGCCCACCTCTTTGAGGCGGTCGCGGTCCATCTTCTTGCCGCACTGTTCCTCCAAAAAACGGATATACTCCTCCATCTGGCTCGTCACGTAGCGATGTGCCGATTCGGTCTTATGCTGGTGGATGAAGGGAGTGTCGATAAGAAACATCGGAACATCAAAGTGCCGGGCCAGGATCTCGTACCACTTGGTGACGGTTCCGCAGATGTTGTTGCACGCTATCACGAAGTCGGGCTTCGGAAGGCCGCCGGGAATCGGGCTCTTCTTAGTGACGGCGCTCCCGATATCTCCCCGAAAGTATGAACACAGGTCGCGGGAATATCCCATATCTTCCGAAATCCCGCACATCTCCACGCTCATCTTCGACGCCCCCAGCATCGCCCCGTGGTTCTCCGGATAGATTGGAATGATATCCATGGCGTGCAACGGCTCCACCGGCCCCCCGGAGGTGATCCACGCAATCTTCTTATTCCCGCTTGCCTCGGCGACCTTGGATTCGGTATAATACGCCGTCATCAGGTCCCGCATCGTCCGGGCCGATTGAAATTTCTTTTTTTCTTTTTCCGGGTCTTTTATTTTTTCATCTGCCACGGCCGTCTCCTATCATCTCCATGAATGCATCGATACGTGTTTTTATCTGACCAAGTGAGGGATTGTCCATCTCCGTTTCGAGGAGCATATGGGGGACCTTGAGCGAATCCACCGACTCCTTCAGGTAAGGGTAGTCAAAGGAATGGGGATCGCAGAATTTTATCATCAGGAATATAACCCCCTGCGCTCCACTGTCCTGCACCATCTTTTTGAGATAGGCTCCCCGATCGAACTGCGGATTATGTTTGGCCGCACAGATCGGCCGCCGTATGATTCGATCGGCGAGCGCTTCAATCGGCTTTGTGCCCTTTTCATCCGCGTTAACGACAAAATAGCGTGAGCCGGTACACATATCGTCCCCGACGACGGTTCCTCCGGCCGATTCGATATAGTCATATATTTCGTTAAAGACGCAGAGGTTGCCGGCGAGGAAAATCCTTGTCGGATGCCCTCCTCCCGCCGTATTATCGAGATCCGTCAGCAACGATTCCATGAGGAGGTTATGCTCCTCAACCGGCATAAACATAGCGGCCTGTACGCAGTCGTTGAGGGCTGAGGATGGCAGTATTGCGGGATTTTCCTTCTTGGCCTCGTAGAGCCGCGCGAGATTTCCCCTCATGCGGTTATAGAGTTTGATCGCCTCGACGAGCGAGTCGTCACCGATCGTTCGTCCGGTGAATGCCTCGATCTTCTTGACAAATGACCCAAGCTCTTCAATCAGATAGGTTCGTGCGCTCTCGGTCTGGAGTTTAACGGGTAGGACGATGTCGGCGTGAAACGAATAGCCTGTATTGATTCTCCAGATATCCGAAAGCCGCTGAATAGAATCACAGGTATGCGGGAAAACCGCCCCCTCCAGGAAATCGAGCTGGTTGGTCAGGGCCATGTCAAGGCCCGTTCTAACGAGTGAACATGAGTAGCTCTGGAGGTGAGAATCGGAACATACGACGCTCTTTTTGCTGACCTATGATGCGAAAGGGAATCCCCCCCCCCGCGTGGATGATCTCTTCGGGTGTGTAGGTGCAGAAATATCCGAATACCGGGCGCTTGTAGCGATCCTTGTATTTCCTCGCGGCACCGACGGGATCTTCTACGGTATTCTTCATGATAGCAAGCACTTCATCACGTGTCATCCGGTACCTCATTTATTAGGCATGCATAAGATATCTATTAATCGGGAGCGTTTTCAGTCTCAGGTTCCCGGACTCGTCGGGACCGACCTGGAAATGGCTCCCTCCCGTCTTTTTCGAGAGGATCCGGAGGATTTCCGGCGATTCCTTTTTACCTATGTAGATTGAGTGAACCGCGATCCCGTCGGCATGAGCAAGCCTTATTTCCCGCGAGATTTCCCGGTCTCCCTCCGTCGGTCTTCCGTCGGTAATGAACACGACGTGTTTTATCCGGTCATAAACCGCCCTGAACTCCTTTATTGCGTCAAGGAGCGGTAGCTGGTAATTTGTAAAACCGCTGCATCGACATCGGGAAGCCATATCGCCGATCATCGCATAAGAACGATTGAAGAAGACTCTGCTTTTTAAAAACTTGGTTGACTGGTGGTTGAATTCAAGATACCCGATACGCATACGCCTCTTGCGCGCTATCCTGATAAGCCCGAGAATGAGCATCGAAGACCACTGCGCCCGGCTTCCGGTCATGGAGGAACTGATATCCCTGATTATGGCCAGCGCGCCTCCCTTGAGCTTACGCTTTCGCAGCATCGCCAACGGCATTTTTGGGTTGAGGTGGGCCAGCCATACCGCCGAATCGACCGGGTCCACGTCGTCAAACAGGGAAAAGTCCTCAAGATGCGACCAACTCCGTGGGGATCCGCCGTAATCCTTCATCAGGTCTTCGGTTTTTTGGACTATATTTCCTTCGATGACCTTGAGAATCGGGTAAACATCGGTGAGAGATTCCTTATTTACCTCTTCCTCTCCCCGATCGACGACCTCTTCCCCGGTCTTTTCTCTGGTCGGCAGCAAGTCCTTAACAATGAACGACTTGTCCGGGAACTGGTCGAAATCCTTATCGGAGAGTTCCGTGGGCTCCGCCTGACCCTCGTTTATCTCCTGGGGCTGGGCGTCTTCTTCACGCTCCTGGAATTCGGGCGGATTTAGTTTTTTTTTTCGACGAGGTCCACGAGCATTTCATCGAGCCGCTGGGCGACTTCCGGCGGAACACGGAAGGTCATAAGATATTTCATGACGGAGAGGTCCTTGGGTAGGACCTCGGTGCGACCCTCAAGGATCGCCTTTGCCTTGAGAATGCTGATCGCCTTAACCAGGAAGGTCCTGTCGGTTAATAGCGAGTTCGTTTCGTTGAGATGGAAGTTCGTTATCAAGTGTTCGAGAAGCGCGATAAGCTGCTGTTTGACCTTAGCTCCGACCTTTATATCGAGTAAATATCCTGCCGGACGCTGGAAAACGGCATCCTCAAATCCCTTTACCGTATCCTTATCAAAGACGTGCTCGGTATAGTAATCCATGACCGAGATCGCTTCTTCCCAGTTTCCCCGGTTGATAAGCCCGGACGACCTGAGCTGAATCGTGAACCGGTCAAGGTTCGCCAGGTCCAGCGGCTCGTTATAGTAGTCATCCTGGGTCGGGTTGCTGGTGGCGATGGCCGTTAACAACGGGAGTTTTGTTCCCTTATATTCCCGTTCGTTGAGGAGCCGCAACATGATATTGAGGGCTTCACCGGGCGCGCGGGTAATATCATCAAGGACTACCAGTTGCGCCGTAAGTATGCCGCCGGGGATGAGTTTCTGGCTGATGAGTTCACCTCCGCCGTTCCCCGACTGGGGTTCCCTGCAGATGATATAGTCACCGATCAGCTCTGAGAGTCTCGTATCCCGATGGAACTGATAGAAATAGAAATTGAGGTTTGCCGCCTTGGCGGTGAGCTCGGCCAACATCGTCTTCGCCGTTCCCGGGGCGCCCTCGATATAGACGTGCTCCCTGGCAATCAGCGCCAGCAAAAGCCCTTCCTTGATATCGTTATGGCCAATAACGTATCGGTCCAGAATTTCCTTGATCTTTACGGCCGTATTGAGCATCACTCAGTCCGTTTTAGGTATATGAATAAACAGTATACCAAATGAGACTACGTTTATCAAGTCAAATCTAAAGCTCCGAACAATCCATGTTGAAGGCCTCGGCCACGGCTCGATAGGTTACCTTCTTGTTGAGTATATTGACGCCCTTCTTGAGGGCCGGGTCCTCACTGATCGCCCTGTCCAAACCCTTATCTGCGAGGGCAAGGGCATACGACAACGTTGAATTGGTCAACGCAAAGGTCGAGGTCCGCGGCACCGCCCCCGGCATATTCGCCACCGCGTAGTGAACAACGCCGTCGACTATGTACGTAGGATCTTTATGCGTGGTGGGCTTGGTGGTTTCGGCGCATCCGCCCTGATCCACCGAGATATCGACGATGGCCGATCCCTTCTTCATCCTCTTGACCAGGTCTCTCGTTATGAGCTTTGACGCCTTCGCGCCGGGTATGAGTATCGTCCCTACCACAAGATCGGAAGATATGACTTCTTCCTCGATATTGGCCCTGTTGGACATGACCGTTACCACATGCCCGCCCATGACGTCATGGATATATCTGAGCTTTGCCGGATTGATATCGAGGATACTTACCCTGGCCCCCATCCCCACCGCCACGAAACAGGCGTTGGAGCCGGCAATCCCCGCTCCGAGAATCGTAACTTTTGCCGGCGGTACCCCGGAAACCCCTGAAAGGAGGATCCCTTTGCCTCCGCCGATCGACTCCAGGCAGCGCGCCCCCATCTGTATGGAGAGCCTCCCGGCAACTTCGCTCATCGGGGCCAAGAGCGGCAGCGACCCATCCGGCAGCTGGATCGTCTCATACGCGATCGCCTTGACGTTTGTGGCGAGCAGTTTCTTGGTCAGATCTATGTCAGCCGCCAGGTGAAGGTACGTAAATAGTATGTGGTCTTTTATCAGGCCGAACTCGGGACCGAGCGGCTCCTTGACCTTGATGATCATCTCCGCCTGATCCCAGACGTCTTCCTTAGTGGGAAGGATCGTGGCGCCCATCGATGTGTATTCCTCATCCGACAGACCGCTACCGATACCGGCCCCCCTTTCCACCAACACCGAATGACCGTGTCCTACCAGCGCCGATACTCCCGCCGGCGTGAGGGCAACGCGGTTCTCTTCGGCCTTGATTTCTTTTGGAACCCCTATTTTCATGGTTTTAACCTCTCTTGAAGTACTTGTTTTATATCCTGGGTATATCGCTTAGTCGGTTACACCCGGCCTCCGGCGGCGCGGTACGCGTGCTGCCATTCTTTTTTCGTAGGCCGACCGCAGCCGAGGGGGTACAAGAAACGTATATATCAGACAAAACACAAAGACCCCCGCCATTATATAGAGGACGGTAATGTCCTCTACGTATATCCCCGCCAGCAGGACCAGGAAAAAGACCACGGAGATAATGGGGATAACAAGACCGCCCGGAACCCGATAGGACCTTGTGGCCCCGCGCATCGTGAATCGGAGCCGGATAACCGAGAGGGCCATCACTGTATAGATGATCACCTCGATGGCGGCGGCCACCAGGATCAGGCGCATATATTTCCCGGTAAGGTGGCAATAGATAGATATTAAGAACGCCAGTGTAAACGCAAAAAGGATGGCGAACCACGGTGTCGCGTAGCGGTCACTGATCCGTGAGAATATCCTCGGCAATACATTATCCCGACCCATGGCGTATATGAACCGCGAAAAATTCAAAAAACCCGCATTGTAGGAGGTCAGCGACGCAAGGCAGCTCATGAAGACAAACGAGTAGATACCGACCTTCCCGAACAATGCGTTACCGACAATAATATGGGGGATTTTTGACACCGCGAGCGTTTCCTTGGGCACTACCGCGGTCATTCCCGTAATAAAGATCACGTACGAAAGACAGAGAAGCCCGATTGCGATCATCATTCCCTTCGGAATCATGCTGCTTTCAGTGACCTCTTCGGCCAGCGGCGTTACCCACTCGAATCCGACGTAAAGAAAGACGCCGACGGCCGCCGCCTGGAAAACGTTCGTAACTCCCCCCGTGTTAAACAGCTCCGGGGCTGAGACGCCTGATGTCGAAATAGCATATATACCGACGACTATCATAAAGGTGAGCATAGTGTATGTCATGATGTCTTCAGCCAGACCGGCGAGAACGACTCCCCTCAAATTTAGCAGTGCAATGAGTCCAAGGAAAACCACGACCCACGTAAAGGGAGGAATACCGGGGAGTACCGTGGCGATGACGCCGCTGAGGATATGCGTTTCCGGGCCGACCATAGCGATGGCGCAGCCCAGGTAAAAGGCCCCGATGGCAATAGCGGCCTTTTCCCCGAAGGCCCGCTCAATAAAAAGTCGAATCCCCGCCGCCGACGGGTACATCCCGTTGAGCTCCGAAAAGCACATGGAAGCCAGGATGCACATAATACCCGCGACAAGTATCGATATCCAGGCCGACTGGCCGGCGACGAGTATCGCGACCTTTACTCCGGCAGCGTAACACGAAGTCGCCATCGCCATGCCGGCGCTCGTGGCGATCACCGTCCTGAGCGTTACGACCTTCTTCAGACCGGTCATATCCCTTACCTCGCACTGGAATCCTTTCTCACAGACAGATATCTGATCTCACGGAACGCGCCCATCCACGCGGCGTGGGTGTGCGCGTTCCGTTCCGCAGTAGTTTCAGGGCCGTCTAGCCTACGTCTCCTTAATCCAGGCGTCTATTGTGAGCATGAACTTACCAAGGTCCTTGCCGTATTCAGGAGAGCCTTCCTGCGCCAGGTATCCCAGGACGATAGCCTGGACGAGGTCAACCTGGTTGGTAAGGACCTTTATCGCGTTGTCGACTCCCATGAATTGCATGTCGATAAACGGGCGCCGTCGCGTATAGAGTCCCCTGCCCGCCTTTGTCTTCCCGAACTTGATCCGAAGATAGGCGTACGGGCCGTCCGGCAGGCACGTCCACTGGATGACCCTGTCGGGCATCTTTTTGGTGAATTCGTTAAACTCCTCGTAACCCGCCTTGTTCATCTGGGACAGCCCGGAGCTGAGCATATAGAAGAGGAGCTTTACCTTGAGGGCCTTCTTCTCCGGGTCCTTCGGGAGCTTCGTCGGCAGCAGCAACGTCAGACCCAGCAGTAGCGGGCACGACCTTCAGCAATAGGCCGATTTTCGTCAGCCCCTTGATTTTAGGGACGGCCGCTTTACCCGCGAAGAAGGCATTGAGCTGCCTGGCGCTCTTGAAGATGAAGGCGAGATCAGGATTCTCGGCACGCTCGAAAGACGTTTTGGGAATTCCATCTTCGAATTTCAACTGAGTGACGAGATCGTCGTTTCCTTTCACCTCGAACTGGACAATCTTATTGAAACCACGGTACTTTTCGCGCGTCTTCGGGTCGTCTTCGATCAAGACTTTAACGAGCGGCACCGCGGCCCGAAGCATGATCCTTGCCAGGATATAGTCTTTGTCGGGCATAATGCCTCCTTTTGTTTATAGCTCGTCCTGCCAGTCTTCGTCTTCCTCGAATTCCTTCCCCATGACTTCCCGCACCGTTTCGATGATGCCGTCTGAATCAAGCTTGTAGTGGTGGTACAGGTCCTCGGGATATCCGACCGGCGAGAACTCGTCGGGTACCCCTACACGCTTAAAGGCGCACCCCTTTCCAAGGTCCGCGATGACCTCGGCCACCGCGCTGCCGAGCCCCCCGACGATGCTGTGATCCTCGAACGTGATGATCCGTCTGGTATCCATGACCGCCTTTTCGATCGCTTCCCGGTCAATCGGCTTGATCGTGTGCATGTTGAGCACCCGCACCGAAAGACCGTCGTTCTTCTTGAGAAAGTCGGCGGCATCGACGGCCGCCACCAGCGGCGTGCCGCACGCGATTACGGTAACGTCCGTGCCGGGCCGCATCTCGTGCGCCTTTCCGATAGTGAAATCGAACTTGTCGTCCTTATAGACCCGGGGCTCAAAGCCGCGGCCTATCCGAATATATACCGGGCCCTTCCAATCGACGCACGCAGTAACCGCCTTGGCGGTTTCGAAACCGTCGGCCGGGGCGATAACGGTCATGTTGGCAAACGACCGGAGAATCGCCAGGTCCTCGGTACAGTGATGCGTTGTGCCGGCCTGTCCGAACGAAATACCTGAGTGGGTTGCGATTATCTTGCAGTTCAGCTTCTGGTAGCAGATATCGGTCCGCACCTGTTCACCGGCCCGCATCGCCACGAAAACCGCAAACGTAGAGATGAAGGGCATAAATCCCGCGAGCGCCAGGCCCGCCCCGATCCCGAACATATCCTGCTCGGCAATTCCAACGTTGAAAAACCGGTCCGGGTATTTTTCTCCGAATCTTCCAATTTTAGTGGACTTCGCGAGATCCGCGCTCAGCGCAACGATTTCGGGACGCTGGTCACCGAGCTGGGTCAACACATCGCCGTAGATCTCGGCTGCCGTCATCTTATCGGCATCATAGACCGTATATGTCAAGCCTCCAACTTGCTCTGCCATGGCTTACCTCCTACTTTTTGGCGTACATCTTATCGATGGACTCAAGTGCCTTTTTCGTCTTGTCCGCGTCAAGCCCGCCGTAGTGCCAGCCGGCGACATCTTCCATGAAGTCGACCCCTTTGCCCTTGACGGTATGCGCAATGATGACACACGGGCCTTTCTTATAGGCTATTGCCTCATCAATTGCCCCGCATAGCTTTACAAAGTCGTGGCCGTCCACATCGATGACCTTCCAACCAAACGCCTCCCACTTCTTTGCCAGCGGCTCGATGCCCATGACATCCTGGCACGCACCGTCGATACAGAACTTATTGTTATCGACGAATCCGACGAGATTCGAGAGTTTGAAATGGCTGGCGCACATCGCGGCTTCCCAAATCGTTCCCTCATGCTGTTCGCCGTCTCCCATGATGCAGTAGGTTAGCCAGTCTTTCTTCTTGAGCCTGGCCCCGAGGGCAAGCCCAACCGCGATCGGCAATCCGTGACCGAGCGAACCTGTGGAGGCGTCCACCCCCTTTACTTTCAGGCTGTCCAGGTGCATGCCGAAGGGAGAGCCGGTGTGGTTGAAATCCTTAAGGAGCTCCTTATCGAAATACCCCTTGTCGGCCAGAACCGGGGCATACCCGATCCCGCCGTGCCCTTTTGAGAGCACGACCCGATCTCGATCCGCCATGTCGGGGCGCTTCGGGTCGATGTTGAGGTATTTGTAATAGAGACTCACCAGAATTTCTACCTGGGACAGGGCTCCTCCGGCATGCCCGCCGCCGGACCAGATCAGCGTCTGGATTATGTCCTTTCTGATCTGCCAGGCCTTTTCCGTTAGTTTCTTCAATTCGGTGTCGGAAAGTGCCATAATGCTACCTCCAAGAATTGTTAGTACTCTGGATTACTCGTGCTATATCTCTTTTGCGGTTCGGCTTGCCGGCCTCCCGATCGGACACCGCCGATCCAATCACGGCATACGCCCAAACAAAATCCGGGAACAATAACCGCCGGTTCATACCCGTTCGTACCCTCAATCGCCCTCCGGCGCCACCCCTCCTTCTCTTCTGCGACGTCTGGGCACCCGTTCGTCCGCTATCTTCTTGTATCTCGCTCGAAGCCGCGGCCATACCGTGAAGACGTAAAGCGAGTTGAGCACAAACAGGCCGACGATGAAGAAGAGGCAAATACGCTGGTCCATCACATCCTCGGGTTTTACCGGCCCAAAGAGAATAAAGCCCGCCACAACGCTGTAGATTACGATAACGATGATCGGTACCGCGATGCCTCCTTTTAATTTAAAACTTCTCTCCTTGTCCGGCTCCTTGTAGCGAAGGCGGATAACACACAGGGCCATCACCACGTAGATCAGGCATTCGGTCGCGGCAATTATGAGAATCAGCGAGAGGACGAAATTAGTCATGAATCCGTATACCGTAACCGCGACGCAGTAGGCGAGGATGACAATCATGGCGACCCAGGGGGTCGCATATTTCGGGTGGAGCTTGGCAAGAAAGCGGGGTAAAGACCAGTCACGCGCCATGGCATAGATAAATCGCGACGAGGTCATGATGCCGGCATTGAGAGACGTCGTAGAGGCCAACAGCCCCATGATAATCATGAAGTAAAGCCCGAAATTACCTAACAGGAATTTGCCGTAGAATACATGGGGAGCCGGGATACCATCGGGCGCGAGGACCGGGTTAAGCACCTCCCAGCCGAGGACGGACGTCATGGCGGTTGAAAAGATAGCGTAGGTAATCCCCAGGAGGCCGAGGGCAATCATCATCCCCTTCGGAACCAGCTTTACGTCCGTCACCTCTTCCGATACGGTGATGACCCACTCGAAGGCAATGTAGGTTGATATACCGATAGCTACCGCCTGTATAAATCCGTCGAACGATCCGATGGCAAAGGGGTTGGTGATATGGAAATCGATCGTATAAAAGCCGTAGAGGGAAACGAGGATAAGGCCGACAAACATAGTGTAGGAGAGGATATCCTGGGCCATTCCTGCTATCGTAATCCCCCTGAAGTTGAGATAGAGGAGGATCAGTATACACGCCCCCGCCCATATAAACGGCGGGACTCCCGATACTCCCATGGATACGGCCTGGGAGAGTATATAGATCTCTGCGCCGACGATGGCAAGCTGTCCGAGGACATACACTCCCGAAATAATAATGGCCGTTCGCTCGCCAAAGGCGCGCTCAATAAAGAGCTTGATACCCGCCGCCGTCGGGTACATTGAATTCAGCTCACAAAAACACGACCCTGCCAAAACCGCCATGATACCGGACGTCAAGATTGCAATCCAGGCGGAATTACCCGTCAGATAGCTCGCCAGCTGAATAAACGAGATATATGTAACCGATGCCAGGGCCATTCCGGCCCCCGTGGAGATTACCGTTCGAAGTCCGATCGCGCGTCTGAGCTGGGTCATGAATCGTACCTCCTGCGTTTTCTGATCACGGTGATAAATATCATTGAAGATACGTATCACACGGCTATTCTATGTAGCTTTTCCGGACCTTCTCCGGCGTTTCCCTGCACCCGGTACATCGTCTCCCGGCACACTGCCGGGACCATTGTTTTCCTCCTGTTTTGTGATTTCCGCGAGCGACCGGTCGAACGCCTCCAGCACAAAATCGACCTCCTGCTCGGTAATCACAAGGGTCGGCATAATACGAATGATCCGCGGATTATTGAAGGTATAGATCGATATAACGCCGTTTTGTTTGAGCTGGTAGGCCATACGGGGGCCGATACTGTCCTCGGGAAACTCCATGCCGAGCATCAATCCCCTGCCCCGGACGTCCAGCACGAGGCTCGGGTACTTATCCTTCAGCGTGGAGAGGCCCTTTTTGAACCGATCTCCCATGCGGGCCGCGTGTCCCGGCAGGTCGTTCTTCTCAATATACTCAATCGTCGCCAATGCCACGAGGCATGCCAGCGACGTCCCTCCGAAGGAATTGATGATAATGAAGGGGTGCGTCATGAGAAATTCAGCGATTTCCTCGGTAAAAACCGCACACGACAGGGGATACAATCCGCCCGATAGCGATTTTGCCAGGACCATAATGTCGGGCGCAACCCCCGAGTATTCGGCGCAAAACATCTTACCGGTGCGGCCGAATCCGGTCTGGACCTCGTCAAAGACCAGGAGAATCTCATTTTCCGTACAGAGCTCTCTCAATTGACGCAGATACCGATCGTCGGCGGGAATGATACCCCCCTCCCCCTGGATGGGCTCCAGCAGCACCGCCGCCGTTTCTTCGGTAATCGCCTCTTCTACCGCCCCGATATCGTTGTATCGGACGTGCCGGTAACCGGGCGTCAGCGGGGCAAAGGGCTTTTTATACACGTCCCGTCCGGTGGCCGGAAGGGCAAAACCGGTAACCCCGTGGTAACCGTTTTCCATGCAGATGATCTCGGTCTTATCGGTATGTCCGCGCGCGAGCTTTACGGCCACCTCAATGGCCTCTCCGCCGCCGCAGCAAAACAGCGAGTATTTCAGATCCCCGGGAGTGATCTGGGCGAGCTTTTTTGCCAGAAGCCCCCGTTCCCTCACGATCGATATCCAGCCGCCCATGTCGTAGGTATCCAGCGCCTTCTTGAGGCCTTCAACGATCTCCGTATTATGCCTGCCGACGTTGAATATCCCCGCCCCGGTGACGCAATCGATATATTTTTGCCCCGAGATATCCCAGACCGACGCGCCCTCCCGCCTCCCCTCAATAATGTCGAGGCTGGCATTTTTAAACATCCGCAGCGCGAAGGGATTTACGTACTGCCGGTAGTTCTCCTCGGTCTCCTTTCTGATTTCATCCACGTTAGTCTGAGAGAGGATGTCGTCGATTATTGACATATCAGACCTCGGGCCAGATAACGGCCGATATGACGTCGATGCGCATGACATCCTCCTGGGTCCCCTTGACCTTGATCTCGCCCCTCAGGTACTTCTGGGTGGGATTTATATCTCCCCAGAACATGTCGCACATCGTTTCGCTGTCCGTCTCCACGATGATATCGGGCGTTCCGTCCGACCCCTTGTCGTTCTTCACGATCTCACCTTCTACCACCTTCATGGTAAAGGAATCACCCGTGTCGACGGCCTTGAAATGGAGCAGCTTAGTCCAGTCTCGCTGCATTTTGCGCAGGCGCTTATTGGTGTTGCACTGCTCCGTGAAATCGGCCAAGGCTTCCCATATCTCGTCAGCGGTCGCCATACAAGAACCTCCTGTCTATTAGTACTTTTCTATTCCGCCCTGTTTCATTATCTCGACCATCGATTTATCGAGGGCATCTAAGACAAAGTCAACCTCCTCGGGCGTGATCACCAGCGACGGCATTATCCTCATCACCGAGGGCTCGTTGCCGGTATAGATAGCCATAACACCATGCTGCGCCAGCTGGTAGCTCATCCGCGGACCGATGCTGTCGTTGGTGTACTGTAATCCCATCATAAGGCCTTTACGCCTCACCTCCGTGAGAAGCTCGGGGTATTTCTTGATCAGCTCATCGAAACCTTTTTGGAAGCGCTCTCCCATCTTTGCCGCATGCTCGGGGAGCTTGTTTTTTATGAGATAGTCAATAACCGCCAGCCCGACTATACAGCCGATATCCGATCCGCCGAAGGTAGACAGATGGGTAAAGGCGTGCGTCATGACGAAATCGCCCAACTCCTCCCGGTAGATTGTCGCAGAGATCGGATAGAGCGCCCCCCCAGTGATTTGGCGACGGTAATGATATCCGGAACGACGCCGGAATGCTCGCAGCAAAACATCTTTCCCGTCCGCCCGAATCCGGTTTGAATCTCGTCGAAGATAAGCATCACATCATGGTCGTCGCAGAGCTTTCTCATGCCTTTTACGTAATCGTCTGTTGCAAGGTGAATACCCCCCTCCCCCTGCACAAGCTCGATGATAATCGCCGCCG
Organism: uncultured delta proteobacterium; assembly: GCA_963735595.1. Lineage (GTDB taxonomy): Bacteria > Desulfobacterota > Zymogenia > Zymogenales > Zymogenaceae > JAFGAS01. The sequence goes on from CAVTLK010000001.1 coordinate 401,577, forward strand.
TATCCTCGGTGATCGCCTCTTCCAGCGCCGAGAGGTTATTATACGGGACATGTTTATACCCCGGCACCATCGGGCCGAAGGGCTTCCGGTATTCATCCCGGCCGATCGCCGCCAGTGAAAATCCCGTATGTCCGTGGTAGGCCTTGATCGTCGAGATTATCTCGTTTTTCATGGTATAGCCGCGGGCGAGTTTTATGGCAAAATCATTGGCCTCCCCGCCGCCCGACCCGTACATGACATACTGGAGGTCGCCGGGCGTGATCTCGGCGAGACGCTTGGCCAGGTCGGCCTTGGGCTTGCTGCAGAGCAGAAAGACGCCGAGATCATAGTCGTCCAGCGCCTTTTTCAGGGCATCGATAATCTCGGGGTTTCTCCTGCCGACGTTAAATGATCCCGCGGACGTGATGCAATCGATGTACTTCTTCCCGGTAATGTCCCAGACGGCCGCTCCCTCGCGCTTCCCCTCTATGATATCCAACCCGGCGTTTTTCAATACCCGTGCCTTCTGCGGATTGACGTATCGCGAGAAGTCAGCCAGCGCTTGTTTCTTTATTTCCTCCAGCTTTTCCTTGGAATCCTTACCGCCCATGTTTTTCTCCGTACTAGATCCTTTCAAAATAGTGTGCTATATGTCTATGAAAATATCTATTTATCACGAGACCGGCACGTATCTATTGCATCAACCTCGCTCTTTCGCTCAATATCTCGCGCCAAAACGCCCTATTTCGGTGATCGTGCCATGACTCCTCTCAGCAGTATTTCCAGCTGAGAGGCAACCAGCGCTTCCAGGTTCAGATTAAAGCCCTTCAGATACCCCATGAGATCAAGGATGAGTATCCCCTCTAATCCCGCCCAGAGATTAAAGCTGGCCTCTATGCTGTTAAGGTCGGATGAAAAATCTCCGGCGGACATCCCATCTGCCACAACGCCTTCGATGATAGTAACGGCCTGGGTCGTTAAATCTCTGAGCCGTTCTCTGAGATGCTCCGATTGACCCCGCTTGGTGAAACCAAGATCATGAAAAGTGAGCATCTCGAAATATTCGGTGTAGTCGGTATAGAAGGTAACGTACTGGCGGGCGACGGCCCGTATGCGGTCTTGCGGCGTGCCGTCTATCAGGGCTGCCTTTTTAATGAGGCCGATAACTACCATGAAGGCCTCTTCGCAGACTTTCTCGTAGATCTCGTCTTTTCCGGAGAAATAGACGTAGATCGCCCCGGTGGAAAGCTCCGCGCCAAGGGCTACATCCCGCATCGTGGCGCCGAGGTAGCCCTTTTCGAGAAATAGTTTGCGCGCGGAATTCAGGATGCGCTCTACACGCTCCTGCTTTTCGACCTCAATCCGTTGAGCGATGACGCTTTCCATATGCAGGACACTCAATGGGAATTACTAAAAAGGCCGGTCATGAACATCGTTATGCTACAAAACAGCGTTACATAAGTCAAGGTTTTTTTATTGGTCAATCCCGCTATTCTTCCCAAATCACGGAAATCACTCCTCATAAAAACCTACACGCGCTCAAGGAGTCCGTTCCGCATCGATGCATCTCTGATACTATCTGCTATTACCCGATTGTCACGCACCCGGGATTTCTCGGAAAAATAATGCCCTGGCATTTTAAGTCTATCCGCCGATAATTGGCGGGAGGATCGTGACGGTGTCCCCATTTTTGAGGGGCCTGTCTCTCGTAACCCGCTCGGAGCCGACAAAGAGCAGATATTCACGGTCAGACGGCACGCCGAGAGCAGTGAGGGCTTGGCCGAGAACTGCGCCGTCAGCCACGGTGAGGGTAAACGGCTCCCTGTAGTCTTTTCCGGGCGCGTAGGCTTTCAGCACGTAATGGAGCTTTATCATGATTTCCATCACTACCCAACTACTTATCGCTATCGATCGACCCTGCCCCGTATATGGAATCCGTCCTCTGGAAACGATACACAATGACCGTTCGCCGGATAGGCGGGGAAAGCATTCATTCTTCAAATATGATGGAGGTATCTCCCTTGCCTTCCCTTATTACCGTTGGGGTATCGCCGGATAGATCAATAATGGTAGAGTGATGCGCGGCAATCCTTCCCCCATCGACTACCAGGTCTACTGATCGCCCCAGTCTCTCAGCGATCTCTTCAGCATCGTTGAACAGCTCATTTTCGGCATTCTTGACACTTGTAGTAATGATTGGGTTACCGAGGAGTTGAACCATCATGATGCAAATATTGTTATCAGGAATTCGTATTCCGACCGTCTTATGTCGTGTGAGCATGATCTTCGGAACATTACGGGAGGCCTCGAGGACAAACGTGTATGGTCCCGGGATCAGTCGCTTCATGATATTGAACGCCTGGTTGCTCACCTGGGCATACGTGCTGATATCGGTAAGGTTTGGGCAGAGAAAGCTGAGTGGTTTGTTCGGGTCTTTACCCTTGATTTTATAGAGCCGTTCGATGGCTCCTTTCTGGAGGATATCGCACCCGATACCGTAAATCGTATCGGTCGGATAGGCAATAACATCGCCCTTCCGAAGTCTCTCGACGACAAGCCGGATAAGCCGTTGCTCGGGATTGACTGGATTGATCTTCTGGATCTGCATGTCCCTCCCTCTCCTGTCATTGCACGTGTATCATCTATCACACTGCCCCATAAATGTCAACAACGATACCAAGAAACCCGCCCTATATCAGAATTCCGCGCCTCCGTTATCTCCTTGACATAAGCGCCTGTAATCACCTATAATTTAGTAATACTACGGTAATAGTTGCATGAGCCTGATAGAAACCCATTGCCCGAAATGTAGGAAAAAGATATTCCTCGATCTCGAAGAGGTTGTCTCCGACAGCGCCGTTCGCCCGATTAAATGCTCCCAATGCGGCAACGAGTTTATGTTCGGATTCGACTCGGAGGCATATCCGGTTTCCTCCGAAACCTCTCCCGACATACCCTCTCAGCCAAAAAGCGATTCCCCGGGGCAAGAACAGGGACCTTCGGACCCACAAACCCCAAAGACACGGCTTGTAAAAAAGTTCGTAGTCAAACGGGTCCCCAAGGCGCGCCCTAAAGCCGATAAACGTGTTCTTATCATCGAGGATTCGGTAATTACCAGGCAGCAGGTGGCCGACCTCTTCCTTGATGACGTCCAAACGGTCATAGCCCACGAAAAAGCCGAGGATGGTCTCAGGGAACTCTCGAGGGGCGTACCCGACCTCCTCATCGTTGACCTCGTACTCCCCCGAATGTCGGGAGATGAATTCATCACTATCGCGAGGAAGCACGTCCCGACAAAAAATATTATAATCTTCACCGCGACTCACGCAACGAACCTGGACATTTTCGACGAGCGCATGGAGGGGATGAGCCTGGTTTTTAAGGAAGGCCCCGACTCATTTGAGGAACTCAGAGAAAAGGGAATGCAGATATTAGGACTCGAGTGAAGACCGTTATCGTGTCTTTGCGGATAAAAAAACCCGGCACAGAGTCCGGGTTTTTTCGTTTATTTTATCTTTCTAGTTGGACGATTTGCGCCGCTTAAGAACCGCGCCTACCCCCCAGCCTAACCCGAAGAGCACGAGCGTTCCGACGAGACTTGCCGCCATGCCGGAGATCGGCCTCTCTCCCAGTAAGGGAATCGTATAATCGGGCATGAGCGAATGTCCCCAGGCAAGAACTTCACCGAGGTGCAGAAAACCGAGCTTTTCCGCAGCCTTCTCCAGCCCGTCGGGGCTCGATGAAGCAAAGGGCGACAGAAAAAACGCGATCACCAGGCAAATGCCAAGGGCAACGACAATAAACCCCGTATTATTTTTCTTAACCCCCGTAGCGTTCTTTTTACCCATTTTCCGCGACCTCCCCTCCGATGAGCCCGGTCTTTCCCCCAGACCACGCATATACCAGATCCGGCCTGGCGTTGAGCATGTACGAGAGAACGGCCGTTGTCACCACCGCATCCCCCAGCCCGATGAGGACGTGAAACACCGTCATAACCGGAATCACCACCGCAAAGGGGATTGTCCCCGATACGCCGAGCTCTATGCTGCACACAAACGCGGCCAGGACCACGGCCAGCCATGAAACGCCGAAGGTCACCGCCAAGAATGAGCCTTTCGTTTTGGGAAGAACCTTGACGATCAAGGCGAAGATCGCGTAGGGAATTATCCCTCCAATGATCCCCATGTTCAGGACGTTGGCCCCGAGGGCGGTAATCCCGCCGTCGGCAAACAGGAGACACTGCATAGCCAGCACCAGCGTCATAATCCAGAATCCCACCGACGGTCCCAACAACAGGCAGGCCAGCATCGCCCCCAGGAAATGGCCGCTCGTTCCCCCGCCAATCGGAAAATTGATCATCTGTGCGGCGAAGATGAAGGCGGCCGATATCCCCGCCAGGGGGACAAACCGGTCAGCGAATCGACGCTTGGCCTGCACGATCGTCGCGGCGCCGACCGCGGCAGACACCCCATATGTCGCCGCCGCAACCGGCAGAGAAAGAAATCCATCAGGTATGTGCATCATTGCCCTCCTTAAGGTAAATCTTTTCCGGTAGTGGTCAGTATCATTTTGCCGTGCCTGACGCCGCGCGTACTGATAAGTTTATTACCAAGATCGAGGATGGACCCGGCCGGGCCCCTGAGGACGAGAATTTCGAGGCAGTTATGCCGGTCGAGATGGATATGCAGGGCCGAGTGGACTACCCCGTGCCGTTCGTGCTGTAGTTCCGTAAGCTTCGAAGGTAAATCCGACTCGTGATGGTCATACACGATGGACACGACGGCCATCCGCTCTTCATCCCGGTCGGGCGCCTCCCATTCCTGGCCGACCAGGGTATCCCTTATCAGGTCACGGATTGCCTCCGACCGGTTTTCATACCCTTTCCCGGAAAGATAGGTGTCGAACAGCTCGAGGAGCTGCCGGTCAAGCGAAACACCGAAACGAATCAGATCGCTCATAGTACCCTCAATCGTGTTACTAATTTTGCTTTCGTGTTACCATTGTAGCGCCATGCATATTTTTGTCAAGATAATTTTTGTGGCTCAAATTCCGTTGTGTTATTCCACCATTTCGTCTACAATCTTTTAGTAGGATATTAGAATGAAAGAACTACTGCGTATAGAGGATCTCAGGACCTATTTCTTCACCGAGCAGGGCGTCGTCAAAGCAGTCGATGGTGTTGATCTTTCGGTCAACACCTCACAGACGATCGGACTTGTTGGGGAGAGCGGGTGCGGCAAGAGCATGACGGCCCTCTCTATCCTCGGCCTGGTCCCCTCCCCCCCGGGAAAGATCGTATCCGGCAAGATTCTCTTCGAGGGAACCGACCTTGTGACCCTCGGCGAGGCCGAAGTTCTGAGAATCCGGGGAAATCGAATCTCCATGGTATTCCAGGAACCGATGACTTCCCTTAATCCCGTTTTTACCGTCGGAGAACAGATTGCCGAGGTCTTTTGCTATCATACCGACCTGCCAAAGCGCGAACGTCATCTGCGGGCGGTCGATATCCTTAAGCAGGTGGGAATTCCTTCCCCCGAACGGAGGTTTTTTGACTACCCTCACCAGCTATCCGGAGGGATGCGGCAGCGTGTCATGATTGCCATGGCGCTTGCCCTATCCCCCACGCTGCTGATAGCCGATGAGCCGACAACCGCACTTGACGTTACGATTCAGGCGCAAATACTGGAGCTGATCGACGCCCTGAAAAAAGAACATACGATGTCGATGGTTCTGATTACACACGACCTGGGCGTCGTATCCGAGGTGGCCGAGCAGCTCTTCGTTATGTACGCGGGAACCATCGTTGAGGCCGGTCCCGTAAAATACATATTCGACACACCGCTTCATCCCTATACCCAGGGACTCCTCAAGGCTTTGCCCGCCCTTGGGTCGGGAGGCAAGGCCCTCTATACCATACCGGGAAACGTCCCGAGGCTCTCGGAAATACCAGCCGGATGCAGGTTTTCGCCGCGCTGCCCGTACGTCTTCGACATCTGTAAACGGGAAGAACCGCCGATGTTTCGGCAGGATGCCGCCGGCCTGGTAAAGTGCTGGCTTTTCAGGTAGGACGCAATGGAACCGTTGATCGAGCTTATTGCCGTTCGGAAATACTATCCGGTCAGCCGCGGATTCTTTAAACGCAAGGATCTCACCGTAAAAGCGGTAGACGATGTCGACATGGTTATCTATCGGGGTGAGACGCTCGGTATCGTGGGCGAGAGCGGGTGCGGCAAGAGCACCCTCGGGAGGCTGATCCTCCGGCTTGAGGAACCGACCCGGGGGAAAATTATATATGCGGGTCAGGACATGGCCTCGTTTTCACCGGGACGGCTGCGGAGGCTTCGCGCCAGGCTCTCGATAATCTTTCAAGACCCCTACGCCTCACTGAATCCGAGAAAAAGCGTCTATTCAATAATCGCCGAGGGAATGACGAATCCATCGGCTTTCCGACCGTTCGGGATTGCGCCGGCGTGCCGCCGATCTCCTTGAGCAGGTCGGTATGTCCGAGGACGACCTTGACCGCTACCCGCACGAGTTTTCCGGCGGTCAGCGACAGAGAATCGGGATTGCCCGCGCCCTGGCGCTCTCGCCGGAGCTGATCATCGCCGATGAGCCGGTATCGTCGCTCGATGTCTCTATTCAGGCGCAGATCATTAACATTCTGATGTCCCTCAAGGAGCGCTTCGGCCTTACCTATGTGTTTATATCTCACGACCTTTCAGTGGTTCGGTATATGAGCGACCGAGTGGGGGTGATGTATCTCGGAAAGATCATGGAGCTTTCCGGCAAGGATGAGCTGTACGAAAAGCCCCTCCATCCCTATACCGCCGCCCTCCTTTCCGCGGTTCCCACAATACGTGGAAACGGCCGTAAGCGGCGCATTATCCTCCGGGGCGACATCCCCAGCCCTATCTTCGTGCCGACCGGATGCCGATTTCATACCCGATGCCCGGAGGCCCAGGGTATATGCTCACAAGAAACGCCGCTCCTTTTAGATAAGGGCGGCGGAAGGTTCTGCGCATGTCATTTCAGGTAAGTTGTAGCCCGACAGGACCACGGTAGGGTCGGCATCGGGCGCTTATCGCTATTTCAAGAGACGCGGGCCGATCCATTTCTCGATATCCTTGTAGACGGCAACGCGCTCTAACTCGTTCAATATCTCGTGGTACATCCCCGAATAAATAGAAAGCTTCTTATCGGTTGAAGCGATGGCGTCAAAAAACCGCTTGCTCCCGTCAGGCGAAACCACCTGATCCGCGCCAGCATGCATGATGAGGAACGGGAGAGTCACCGTTTCGGCCTTATGGAAGGCCACCTTCATCGCGGATGAGCACTCGGTGAAAAACCGCGCCGTGACCTTGTTGTGGACGAGATCGTCTTCCATATACTTCTTGACAACATCCTTGTCGTGCGAAAGGTTAACCGGATCGATCTCATTGGTCAGGGAAAACCGCGGAAGATACCTGGATAGCTTATCCCCGACGTAGGCCATGAACGGGGATACAGTATGCCTCAGTTTGAGCGCGGCCGACGAGATAATAGCGCCGGCGAATAGGTCGGGATGCTCCTCTATATACCTTACGATGATGAGCCCCCCCAGCCCGTGGCCCATAATAAAAAACCGTTTATCGCCTTCACGCTTACGGACTATATTGACGAAGGTCGATAGGTCATCGAGGTAATCGGAGAAGGAGTCTATGTGTCCCCTCTTACCCGTGGATCTCCCATGACCTCTATGATCAAGACCATAAAACGCGACTTTTCTATCTACGAAATACTCAATGGGAAAGAGATATCTGCCGCTGTGCTCACCCATGCTGTGGACATATATAACGACGTTATTATACGCCTTGGGCTTGAAAAACTGAAAAAAGATCTTCTCTCCTCCTATCCCTTCGAAGCTTCCCTCATCGTGAATATACTGCGACATGAGACCTCCATAACACCCTCCGAAGACCCTGTCTTCGCGGGGGCCCCGACAAAAACCAAGAAACCAAAACCGTCATGGGTAACCGTATTACCCTTTTCTTTCGAATAGATCCATTCCCCGGTAACCACGCCGATGGTGCGTGCTATAGCGCCTTACAGAAAATCCATCTTTACCGGAACCGGAATGAAGGTAACGATAAATAGCAGGAAACAAAACCATCCGATAACCCTGCGCCTGCGGTCAAGCCCAACGTCATCGTCGGAGACCGGCGGATGATCGACTCCGATAATAAGCACCAGCGCGGCCCAGACAAGCCATCCCGCATAGTAGACGATCCCCAGCACAACTAACACTCCGACGAATACCCTTGAAACGATGCGCTGTCTCCGGCCGAATAGGGCGTAGGCAATGTGCCCGCCGTCAAGCTGACCCATCGGCATTAGATTGAGGCTCGTCACCAGGAAACCGACCCACCCCGCAAAGGCGATGGGGGACAGCATAATATCATATCCCTCAGGAATCGTACCGACTATAAGATAAGACAAAAGCTTAAACAGGAGGGAATCGCCGAAAAATAAATACGATTGTTCTCCCGCAGTCACCTGGATCAGTTGGGATTGATACAGACCCCAGATTACCAGCGGCAAGGCGATTACGATCCCCGCCAGGGGTCCTGCGGCCCCGATATCCAGCAGCATCGTCTTCTTTCGGATTGCCGAGCGCATTTTGATGACCGCACCCAGCGTGCCGAACAGTGTTGGAGCGGGGATAAAATACGGGAGTGTCACGTCTACCCGATAGCGCCGTGACGTGATGAAGTGCCCCATCTCGTGGGCCAGAAGAATCGAAAGGAGCGAACAGGCAAATGGGATTCCGGTTGCGATGAGACGGGGACTATTAATGAGATCCTCATAGGATACGTAAAAGGAGCTGCCCGCTATCAACGTAGTTATGACGGTCAAGAGAAAGAGTAGAACCGGCACTCGATACGCGGTTTTCTTCGGTTCGTGGGCTATGCTCGTTATGCGGCTTTCTTGCCGGTCTTCCGTACCGTTATGGAACGTGTTATCGGTCAAAGTGAATGTTCTTTCCGGTAGCCGACAGGGGGATTCCCATTGCAAAATCCCAATCAACGATGCCCATATTTCGGGCGACCGCTCCGATACGATACATAATCCGATTGTCAACGTTCAGTATCGAGGCGGTTTTTACGGCCGATCCGAGGGCAATCCCCATATCGAGGAGGCGGAACGCACAATGGGGGCCGGCAAATTCCGGCCCCTCTTTCTTTTCAAGCAACGTACACGTTTCATAGCCGCACGCGCCGCAGTTCAAAGAGATCGGGGTAGCGTTCTGTAACCCGATCAGCAGCAGTACCGCCGAATTCCTGACGCTCTTGGCATCCCGATCGAAGTTTGTCTTCCCGGTCTTCTTACCGAATTCCTCCATGGAATCGGCAATTTCCCCGAGCAGGTCGCCTTCGATAATTTTTGTGACAACGAAGTTCTCGCCCCTCGATTTAGGGGCAGTCACCGCAGAGAGCTCCATGAGCTGGGCGGCAATTCCCAGGGCCTTGTCGCTCATCGTATCACTTCTTCTCCGCGAGAAACTTCTTAAACGGCTCGAAGATATCTATGGGCACGGGGAAGATCGTGGTGGAGTTATTCTCCGTGGCTATCTCCGCCAGGGTCTGCAGATACCGCAATTGAAGGGCGATCGGGTTCTTTCCAAGGACAACCGCCGCCTCGGCAAGCTTAGCGGAGGCCTGGAACTCACCGTCGGCGTTGATGACCTTTGCCCTCCTGATCCGCTCGGCCTCGGCCTGACGTGCGATGGCCCGCTGCATCTCCTGGGGCAGATCGATGTGCTTGATTTCCACGTGGGAAACCTTCACACCCCACGGATCCGTGTTCTTGTCGAGGACTTCCTGAATGCGGTTGTTGATCTTTTCCCGCTCGGCCAGCATATCGTCGAGTTCCTCCTGGCCGAGGATGCTCCTCAGCGTCGTCTGGGCGAGCTGGGAAGTAGCGTACATGTAGTTTTCGACTTCGACGATGGCCCTGTTCGGATCCATAACCCTGAAGTAGACGACGGCGTTTACCTTTACCGAGACATTATCCCTCGTAATAACGTCCTGAGGGGGTACGTCCATCGTGATCGTCCTGAGTGAGACCCGAACCATTTTATCGATAACGGGGATCAGGAAGATCAGGCCCGGACCCTTGACGTCGATAATCCGGCCCAATCTGAAGATAACGCCCCGCTCGTATTCATTGAGCACCCTGATGGCCGAGAAGAGTATGGCCAAAAAGATACCAACCAGAATAAGGATACCTACACCCATGAGAGACCTCCTGTTTGATTATACTTTTAGTGATTATAGTATAGGTACTGCTCTCGAGTCAATGAATTTATAGAGGGAGGCCGGCAGATGCAGACGAAAAACCATCCGTGAGGTTTTCTTTCATTACCTCGACGAAATCCCTATTCGAGCCGGAAGCCGTCGCTTCATATAAACAAAAAGGCCGCCGGTCCATACCGGCGGCCCGACGATCTTCCCGACTCTATTTAATAACCTTCCTCGTTTCTCCCATTGGTGTCAGGAGAAAACGGCATACCTGATCCCCCTTGCTGACGCATGTTTCTTCCGTCGACTCATAGGGTATTTCAAAGGCACCTTCCGCAGCGCCCCCGGCCAAACCCGCAGAGAAAAGGCAGGTAGTGGTCTTGGTCTTGGTATCTCCGTGAATCTCGCGGTGTCCACCCGATTCCCAGGTATTCAGGTATTCAAGAACTATCTTTCCACTGCCCTCATCATGCTCGACTTTATGGATCTTTCCCCAGCCAAGGGTGGTGCTGAGATTAACGTGTTGTTTGAACTGCTCAATTCCCCCCTTAAATATCTCGCGCATCCTCTGGCCGCCCAGCTTCCCGGACGAGTATCCCACCTCGTAAATCTGGCGCTTCGCGACGGGACCCAGGATGGACTCCATTCTGTCCATCATATTAATCAATAAGGCATTAGAAAACAGGACCCAGCGTCTGTTCAATCCCCAGATCTCTTCGTCGTCCTTCACCTCAAACATTCCAGAACCGACAACCTTATCAGCCATGACGTCCTCCGATAATGAAAATGATGCGCTAAATATAAGCGGCTGGTTGAATCTAAATATACTATTTTATTTTTTATAGAAGATCAAGAATTATCATGCTGTATGTACTATACGATATCTCATCCCGTGGATATGTCCATCGTCTCTGACATCGGCGCCCGTTGTTTCCTCTCCAAATCCCGGTCCCGGTATGTTGCGATGGCCCTCCCTGGGCAGTGACAACCCGCCTTCGGTCGCGTCCCATGAGTTCCCGGGTGTTTACGGGCCCTGGTCTTGAACGCGCTATTGAAGAAATAAAAAAGAGACTGCCGTGAATACTTACTCGGCAGTCTCTCTTCAACAATCGTTCGGAGTCGAACCCGATAGGGACCGGAACGCTACTTATTCTTGAGGTGGAGTATTGTGCGCGCCTCGTCGGGTGACGCTACCTCGCGTCCGGCCAGTTTGGCCACCTTAACCGCCCATTCCACCTGCTCCCAGCTTCCCTTGGCAAGCTCGCCGTCGGGCATTCTTGTATTGTCCTCGAGGCCCACGCGCATGTGCCCGCCGTTGACGACCGACGTCATATTGGCGAGAACCTGATTCGGCCCCACACCGCAGACGCTGTAGGTCGCGCCTTCGGGCAGATGCGCCAGCATCTCCGAGAACATCGACACCTCATAGGGAACGCCGCCGGCAACGCCGAATACCATCTGGAAATGCATCGGTTCCTCGAATATATTCTGTTTCCTGACCAGGAGAACGTTGAACAGGCCGCCCATGTCGTAGATTTCGAGCTCGGGTTTTACGCCGTTTTCCCTCATCTGCCTGTTGAAGTCAACGAGCATAGCGAACGTGTTCTCGAAGACGATCTCCATCGGTACCTCGCCCGTCTTCCAGTTGGCAACCCCGAAGTTCATGGAGTTGGTATTGAGGCTCGCCATCGGGGGTTTTATTGCTGCAACCGGGGCAATCCGCTGCTCCTTCGTAACCCAGGGGCCGATAGCCGAGCTCATATTGATGATGAGCTTCGGGCATTTTGCCCGGATCGCATCGATCGTTGTCTTGATCTTGTCGATCTCGTGGGTGGGGACTCCGCTCTCGGGATCGCGTACGTGGATGTGAACAATCGAACCGCCGGAGTTGTAGACCTTGTATGCGTCTTCGGCGAACTCCTCTGGCGTGTAGGGAACGGCCGGGTTCTGTTCCTTTCTGGTTACCGCACCGGTCAGCGCGGCGGTGATGATGACTTTATCGCTCATGAGTTCCTCCTCTGTGAAATGGTAAACAGTACCGGAAGATATACATCCTTTACCTTTGTCGCATCCTGACGATGTCCGCGGTATTCGGTACCCGGTTGTTCAGGGCCTACTCGCCGGTCGAAACGCCGCCGAGAGTCGCCGTCACACGACCTACCTGCCGATGATGTACCGATACGGATCGATCTCCTCCCGCAGCAGCCTCAGCGCCTCGGCGGTCGGGGGCGGTGTCTCGGAGACCTTCGGGGCCTTCAAGAGCTCGAATCCGCAGTTATCGCGGACGTCTTTTTCCGTATAACCGTGGTTGATCTGGGCAATCCGCATCCGCTTGGACTCCGGATCGAAGTCCATGACGGCCATATTCGTTATGATCTTGTAGGGTCCCGATCCCTTCGGAAGGCCCGATTTCATGCCGCGAATCGCCCCCCGTGAGATAGCCGGGAGTGGTGATGAACTCGCATCTTTCCACGAAACGCCGGGCGTCCTGCGCCGTGATGACCATCATTTTCCAGCAGAAGGACGCGAAATCGTTGGCGCCTCCGCTGCCGGGAAGCCTTACCTTCGGTTTCTGCTGGTCGCCCGCCGATCCTGGTGGAGTTGAGGTTGCCGTACATGTCTATCTGGGCTCCCCCGAGGAATGTGTAGTCAACGAAGCCCCGGCAGCACGTTTCCATGACCTCGCACATGCCCGCGGCCATGTTGGCCTTCCATGTCGTTCGCGAATCCCCCACCGAAATGGGCATCACCGGGATCAGCGGGGCCACCCCTCCTGCCTCGAAGAATATCACGAGGTTGGGGGCGGTCGTCTTCTGGGAGAGCATCGCCGCGGCGCACGGCGCGCCGGTACCGACGCCGACGGTTGCGCCGTCTTCAAGTTCCCGCGCGGCGGTGCAGATCATCAGTTCCATCGTATTAAAGTCAGCCATGAGTGACCTACCTCCATTATTTCTTGGCGGTGTTGTTATCGACCAGGTATTCCTTGTCTCTGAGCTCCTGCATCTTCTTGAGACCGCCGTTAATTTCTATATACTCCGTAAATTCCTTGACGCCGTAGATATTCTTGTCAAGGAACTTCTTGAGTTCTTCCGGATCCTTTTCGACCGTCAGCCATTCCCTCAGGTGTTCCTCGTCCGAGTAGTATTCGTACGGCATGTTGCCCGGATAGCTCCCGTACGGCACCTCGCAGACGGCGTCCACGAGGTAGAACGGGATAACCGTCAGGGACGGGTCGCTCCTGATCTGCTCGTTCGAGATGATCCGCTCACAGGTGATCACGAGGCGCTTGGAGGCGCGGGCCAGCTCCAGGTCGGCAATGGTTATTCCCCTGATCCGGCAGTTGCCGTAGACGTCCGCCTCGTGCACATGGATTGCCGCAGAAATCCGGGTAGAGCGCCGGCGCCAGGACGTAGTTATCTCCCGTGTAGGGGCATTGATCTTCTTGGAGGCGCTGTACTTGAAGGTATCGGTTCCCATCATGTTCCTGATCGGTATGAACGATATGCCCATCGCCGCGGCCTTGAGCCGCGCGGCCATGGCGTAATTGGTCCATTCGGTAACCTCCACCTCGCCGCTCTCCATGTAGCGCCGGGCGTTTGGCGGAGAGCCCCCGTGCTTCCAGCCCTATGATGTAGGCGATGTCGCACTTGGTAAAGACCTTGCCCGCCGCCAGGATTTGAAAATCGTGCGTTGACGTATGACCCGCGAAGGCCAGGTTTTTCTTCTTCTGGCGTAAGAATCTCGTGGCAGATCGCGGTGGGAATTCGGTTTGCGCCGAACCCGCCGATCGCGAAATAATCGCCGTCGTGAAGCAGCGTCTTGACCGCATCCGAAACGGTCGTCAGTTTATTCTTGAGTTCCCGCGACTTCTTCCTGAAAAACTCCCGGGCCTTATCGGGATCGGGGTCGGTGAAAAGCCTGCCGATTCCTTCCTCTAATACGTCCACTGAAAACCTCCTCCTTACTGTTTCCTAATTGAGAATATAGTGTTAACCATTTTCGCGTTAGGTAGTACGCGAGTTAAAACGGTACTACGTGATCTTTGCGGTATTAGTGTCGTGTATCTATAACAGAGTCATGCCGGCAAGTCAAGCTCCCAGATGCCGGCGCCCGTCTGATCGGGCATGTCGATTCGGGAGAGGTATAAACTATCTCGATACGTATCGTATGCCCATTCAGTATCCCGTATCGCCGCCACGAAGCCGCCCGCCCCTCGATTACTCTCCGTTTTAGATTGACTTGTCAATCAAATATAAATACTAAAAAAATTGCCGCGTTCTGTCAAGTAAAAAGTCATTCTTCGTCGTGAACATTGCGCCGTTTCCCTCGTTGTCTTTTGCTGACACTCCGGGCGATAACCCGCTCGACGACCGCGCGGCCGACTGCCAGAAAACGAAATCCCGGGCCTTTTTTTTGCCACTTGATTTCGTCCTTGTCGCAGACGACGCCAAGGTCCTTCGTATCTATCCCGACGATCCGCCCTTTCCCTCTCCGCCAATTGACCGTCCGCTTCTGTCCGACGGCACCACTCCCGAATCGCCCCACCGATCGCCGGCACGTCGTTTCGCGCCTTTACCCGCCCATACGTCGACCGGTCTATATTGCCCGCCGCAAACTTGAGTTCGTTGAGGCTGGGCGCCTGCCTCGTACGGTAGCCGAGACAAGTTCATCTACGGGAAGCGACGCGCTCTCATAGTTGAGCATGTCTTTCCATGACGACGACGACAGCGCCACAAGGTGTTCATCAAAGCTCTTGCATCGGATCGAGTAACCGTGTTTATCAGGATTCTCGAAGGCGATACTGCCCGGATCGAGAAACGGCGCCATCGGCGATATGAACGGCATGAGACGTGCCCCGAACTCCTTCATCAGGCGGCCGCCGTAATCGACGGTCTGGATGACCGATCGATAATCCTGTCGGGGAATACCGGCCATGAAGAAGACGTCGAACTTTCGGGCGCCGTACTTGCAGCGCCCAGCCGATGTTTTTCTCGACCGCGTCCGCCGTGTAGGGTTTGCCCGACGCACGGCGAAGCGTGTTATCGTGGGTCTCCGGAGATATCTCGTAATTGACGTTTGGGAACACCTGCGACACGGCTTTGAAAAACCCCTCGGGTGCGGTATCGAAGAGCTCTAATACGATAGGGTTTTTAATTCGGGCGTCCGCCAGTGTCTTCAGGAAACGGTCTGCATAGTCGTCTCCGGCCTGTCTGATGTCCCCGACAACGAAGATCGGCGCCCGGGTAAACCGGGTCAGCTTCGCAATATCCGACGCGATAACCTCCGGGTCACGATACGCAATCCGGCCGCGCTTGAGGTATCGGTTTGCCGCCCATTTCGAGCCGCCGCAGATGACGCAGTTGTTGGTGCAGCCGCGGCAGGTAACAATCATGGTTATCGGATAACGCCACCAGTCGTGGATTGGCGTCATACCTATCGGATCGCGGTATTTTACGGCCTTCCGAAAAAGGTTTACGTAGTTATTCGAAAAGCTGTTCAAATGGTCGTCCACGACGAATGATTCGTTGAAAACGACCCGGTCGCCCCGTTTATAGACGAGGTTGGGGACATCCTCGAGTTGCCCGCTGCCGCCGATAGCCCTCATCAGGTAAACGAGGGCCCGCTCGGTAGAGTCCCCCCGAACGACGTAATCGACGAAAGGGTACCTGATGATTTCGTCGGCAAAGTAGGTCGAGGAATACCCGCCGAGGATCACCGGGACGTCCGGGTGGACCTCTTTGAGAAGCCGGGCAAGTTCCATGGCACCATGGGCATGGGGGAGCCAGTGAAGCGATATCCCGAACGCCGACGCCTTGATCGTCTTGAGGTAGCGCCTCACGTCCATCCGCGGGTGCGTTACCATGAGGTAAGCGAGATTGACGATACGCGCCCCTATCCCGTTGCGCGACAGTACCTCGGCGATAGAGGAAAATCCGATCGGGTACATCTCGAAGGCCGGCGTGGACGGTACAACGTCGCTGATCGGACCGAAGAGTATTTCCCGCTGCCTGAAATCAAACACGCTGGGGGGGTGAATGAGGCAAGGGTCGGTCCTGGGTGACGGGAGCCTGAACATGCTGATCAAATCCTTCCTTGAATTTTATATTATCACACGCGCCCCGCCAAAAGGCAACCGAAAAAAGGTCCGTCAATTCCGTCGGCCTATGTCAGCGCGGGCCTGCCGACGACACTCCGGCGCAGTATCGTATCAATGCCTATCGCGTATGGAGGATCAGGTATGTACCGATTCACCGGCCACTTTTCGAAATATCTGAAAAAAGGCTTGCGCATCGGTCAAACAAAACTATATAATGATTTGTTTTTTGGGATGGGATATGAAGCACCACTTTCTTGACGAAGAGAGCACCATCGAGAGCCCCATCCGGTCTCTCAATCCGAAGACGAAGCTTATCACCATTATCGCCGTCGTATTGCTCCTCGTCTCAACACCCGCGGACGCCTTTACCGTCTTTGCCCTCTTCCTTTCCCTGGCCCTTGCCCTGATCGTGATTTCGAGGGTACCCGTCACGGTATTCCTGAGGCGCGCCCTGATCGCCCTTCCCTTTGTCGCGGTTGCCTTAGCGGCGGTTCCCTTTGTATCGAAGGTTCCGGGGGCGACCTCCTACTCCCTCGGTATCGGGGGAGCCTCCGTCACCATGACCGGGTTTTTCCTTGTTTTCAATGTGCTGTGCAAATCGATCCTATCAATCCTCTTCCTGACCCTGCTGATTTCCTCCACCCCCTTTCGCGACCTCGTTTCGGGCCTCCGGGAACTAAGGGTACCGTCGTTCATAACCGATACCCTCTCGTTCATGTACCAGTACCTCTTTATCATCATGGACGAGATTCAGCGCGTCGCCTTTGCGCGGGACGCCCGTCTATACGGAAACCGATGGATCTGGCAGGCGCCTGTTGTCGGGCATATGATCGGCAGCATCTTCGTGCGCAGCTTCGAGAGGGGCGAGCGGATATTCCTGGCAATGAAGGCGCGGGGATACGACAGCAGCATCGGCGGGAAGCCCGCGGCCCCCTTTGCCGCGCCGGATTATATCTTTACGATAGTCGTCATCTCGGGGGCACTGGCCGCGAGACTATTCGGTGTCAGACTATGACCGACCATTCCGGCTCAATCCAAATCGGCGACCTTTCCTATACCTATCCCGACGGAACCCGGGGGCTTACCGACCTCAGCCTTTCCATTGACTCCGGCCAATCCGTCGCTATACTCGGACCCAACGGTGCTGGAAAATCGACCCTTCTCCTGACCCTCCCCGGCCTCATCTTTGGGACCGGCCGGATCGTTGTTTCGGGGATCCCCGTTTCCCCCAGAACGGTCCGTGAAGTCAGAAAACGGGTCGGTATCGTCTTCCAGAACCCGGACGATCAGCTCTTCTGTCCCACGGTATATGACGACGTCGCGTTCGGGCCGGAAAACATGGGCCTTTCCGAAAACGAGGTCAGGCGCCGAACCGAGGATGCCCTTTCTTCGATGGGACTTGCCGGATATGGACGCCGCTCATCCCATCACCTGTCCTACGGCGAGAAGAAGCGAGCCTCGATCGCCACGATACTGGCGATGGACCCGGCCATAATAGCCTTTGACGAACCGTCGGCAAATCTCGATCCCGAGGGGGTTCACGATCTATCCGCCGTGATCAGCGCGATCACCAAGACCAAGATCATCGTCACACACGACGTCACGCTCGCCGGTAAACTGGCCGACCGCGCCGTCGTCATGCGGGATGGCCGCATAATCGAAGATATGCCGATGAAGAAACTTACCGGCGATAAGAAACGGCAGAGGGATCTCAAGCTCGCGTTCGACTGATTAGTTACGGCGACACCGCCTAAAACCCATATCGGAGGCACTCATGCCGACCACCAAGATCGTCTATAACGACGCGTACCTTACGGACTACCCGACCGCGTCCGTCGAAAAACCCCAGCGGGTCGAGGCGATCCATCGGGAGCTCTCGTCGTCCGGGTATCCGTTCGTCGAGGCCCGCCCCGCCGACGAATTGCGACGTGCTCCTTGTCCACTACCCGAGCCTCGTGCAGGCCGAGAAGCGCGACCATGATCGTTACGAGGTCGCCCTTCTGGCGGCCGGCGGCTCGATCCTCGCGGCCCAGATCGCCATGGATTCCGTTCCCGCCTTCGGCCTTGTTCGCCCGCCGGGCCACCATGCCAGCCCCGGCACTAATTGGGGATTCTGTTTCTTCAACAACATGGCCGTCTCGATTCAACGTCTGATCCTCAAACGGCAGATCAAGCGCGCCGTTATCCTTGATATCGACCTGCACTTCGGAGACGGTACCGAGAATTACTTCATGGGACGCAAGGATGTTTCGGTCATTAACGTACAGTCGTCGGACCGGGTGGAGTTTCTCGCACAATGCCGGGAGGGGCTGGCCCGCAGCGCCCCGTATGACATCATCGGGGTCAGCGCCGGTTTCGACCGCTACATCAAGGATTGGGGCAGCACGCTTACGACCGAGGATTTTAAGGCGATCGGGGAGACCGTCAAGGAGTTTTCCGAAAAGCACTGCTCGGGCCGGCGGTTCGCACTGCTCGAGGGCGGCTACTACCTGCCCGATCTCGGCGCCAACGCCCGAAACTTCATCGAGGGGATGGAATAGGGATAATGGCCCACGTGAAAAAGAAATCGCCCTATTCCTATATCGACCTGATTGCTGATATCGTCCGGGAGCGCAGCGCCGAGCGGGGAGTTCGCGTCCACGACCTCAGGCTCCAGGCCTTGAGAACCCGCCCCACGATGAAGCGGGGTACCTGGGGAACCCGGCCCGATGGGAGCCCCATGACGCGTGAAGAATATGAACAGCGGCTCACCGAATATAAGAAGGGACTCCCCGACCTCCTCTTCCCGCCCATCGACACCGAGTTCACCCTGAAGGACGCCGATGGAAAGATCGTGACGATGGGCAATCTCATTGCCCGAAAACACCAGGGGATGCTGACCTTTCCCAGCGCGATTACCTCCCCCATTGCCGCGAATAACACCGCCTGCGCCTTTGTTTATCCCGCCACGGCCGGGAAGGCCGTCGTGATCCTTCCCAACCTCAGGGCGGAGGAAGGCGCCTTCTCGCGCCTTGCCGGTTTACTTACCCGTTTCGGCTACACCTGCATCGAGGCAGTCCACCCGTACCACGGGAGGCGGCACGATCCCAATGATACGGCAATGGTCCCCGGAGAACGTCTCTTTTCCTCCAATGTTCACGAGACCCTCTGGTCTTTCTCGCAGGGTATATCGGACATCCTAGCCCTCTACCTCTTCCTGATGAAAGAGGGCTTTTCGCGCATCGGCGTCATCGGTACGAGCATCGGCTCGACATTGACGATCATGAGCCTGGCCAACGCCGAAGACTACCGCGCCTATCTCGGTAGCCGGGACCCCGGCCTGGTCGGGGACGTCCCCGACGGGATCTGCCGGGCGGTCGTCCTCAACCTTTCCGGCGGACTCCTGTCCGATTTTATCGTCGACGGAGACAACATCGAGGCCTCATATGTCCGCAAGGGGCTCATCGAAGACCTCGGGCTTACCGGTCCCGACATCGAACATATCTGGCCGGAGGCCGACCCTCTGCGGTTTGTCCAAAAGATCACGATGCCGGTGCTCTCGGTAAAGAGCAAACAGGACCCGGTGCTGCTGTACCGGTATTCGAAGACACAGCGCGAGTTCTTCGCCGGGAACGCCGTCTCCGGGAGAAACTTCAGCGAGTTCTATATCCCGGTGCCCGCCGGTCACTACAGCGCCACCTACTTTCTGCCCAAGATGTTCCTGGGGATCGCCGACCTGCTGTTTATCCTCAGAAACGTGTAGGTTGTATCGTCTCCCCGGTATCATCTCCCCGTTCCTTCTTCCGTACCGATTCTACCTGACCTCCGCAGTCAGCCGCATCACTGGCGCGCACGTAAGCCCTCGTTTTTACTCACAAATACCATACTATTGATATATTTACTTGAACCTGGTCAAAATTAGTGCTATATATCGCCAGCGATCGTTTTTGAATATACTTTTCTGAAGGATTTGAGCGACGTATGGGGAAAACGGCCAAAATAGACGACCAGGAGATAAGACCAAAGGCCCGGGATACCATTCATTACGATATCATTGAGTGGTTTCGCGACAAAAAACGAGGTTCGGTGCTGGACGCGCCGGCAGGCTTCGGACACCTCAGCCTGAGATTAACTGAAATGGGATTCACGGTCGTGTGCGGCGAGATCGAGCCGGAGATATTCCGGGTCAAGGACCTAACCTGCACCTTTACCGATCTCAACCGGCACATCGACGCCCCGGACGATTCCTTCGACTACGTATGCTGCGTCGACGGGCTTGAGCACATGACCGATCCGTACCAGGCGGTGAAGGAGTTTTCGCGGGTTCTCAGGCGGGGCGGGTACGGCATCTTTTCAGTTCCGAACTATACGAACATCGAAAAGCGGATGAAATACCTCTTGAACGGATACCTTACGAAACCCGTCGGCATGGAGCGCTACCGCAAGCAGGGGTCCCTGTTCAACTTCCACAATTCCCCCCTCACGATCACGATCCTCGAATTCATGTTTTCCATAAACGGCCTTGAGATCGTCGAAATCAGAAAAAACGCGCCAAAGAAAAAGCAGTATCTTTTACTGCCGCTGGTCGCGGTTATCAAATTCGCAAATCTCTTCGGCTCGAGGCGTCACCGGGAAAAACACCGGACCGACCTCACGCTCCATCCCAACGTTATACTCGGCGGTAATAATATCATCTGCATCACGCGAAAGACCGCCTCATAATAGTAGCGTCCCGCCTTCTCAAGAACGCACGCTTCCGCGTGTGTTCTTGTCTCACGAGTGGTGCTCTTTACCTGACATATCCGCCGCCTATCAGCGTAATCTTTACTATCTCCGGGTGCGCGAAGACGCGGACTGGCGCATCCCACCGCGCCGGCCCGTCCGAGACGTATACCCGCGGATGGCGAGACACGCCCAAACCGTCATTAATAGAGGGACGTAACCGAAGGCTGACTCATTGCCTCGATAAATCAAATCTTCACTGATTATCGCGGTTTTCTTGGAAGAACTGACCGGTCGTTCCTTTTTACGAATGCATCGGTAAACTGGAGCGGTATCACGCAATACGGTAGCAGACGTACGCCACATACATGAGTACGAGATCCCCCCTTCCACGCGATGGAGGCGGCGGCTGCTAAGTGCGAGTAAGAACGCTAATACCGCCACCGCGATCATCGCCACCAGATCAGATATCCGTATGGTTTCAGTTTCCAGCGGAGATATCAGGGAGACGATGCCCAGGATAGCAAGGATATTGAAAATGTTCGAACCGATAATATTCCCAATCGAAATATCGTTTTCTTTCCTGATCGAGGCTACTACGGAGGTCGTAAGCTCCGGAAGGCTCGTACCCACAGCCACGATGGTAAGCCCGATAACCGCCTGGCTCATCCCCATCATCTGTGCGATGGTAACCGCCCCCGTAACAAAGAGGTAACCACCTGCTATCAACAGCGCGCCTCCGAAAAATACGAATACAACATCGCGCCAAACCCTCGGGTTTTCTCTCGGTATATACGGCTGGTCTATCCCAAGCGCTTTTTTCTTTTCCTGGGCTTTTGCTCGGGCAATACTGAAGACGGTATAGCAGACTATCCCCGAAACCAGCAATAAACCTTCCCAACGCTCAACTGATCCATCCATGAGCATCATGAGTAGCAAGACGGATACTAAGATCATTATCGGGATCTGGATTATCACGAGATCCCTCGTCTTTCTTAATGGGTAGATAAGAGAAGCAATCCCGAGGATCAAGGCAATGTTCATGATGTTAGACCCGATCACATTGCCGACGGCGATATCGGCGTTCCCGTCCAACGCCGCCCTAATACCCACCGCGAGTTCGGGGCTGCTGGTTCCAAGTGCGACGACCGTCAGGCCCACAACAAGCCGCGTAATACCCATCTTCAGGGCGAGCGATGAGCTTCCGCGTACCAATCCCTCGGCACCGCCGTACAGGAGAAGCAGTCCAATAGTAAGAAAAGCGATTGAAACTAGCATAGCCCTCAGTCCACACGATAAAGGACAGTTGGTATGAAACACAGATACGTCCTGGCCATTCTTCCGTATGATTGTGATCCACGATCCTCAGGAAGACATCACTTCTTGCCTTCTCCCCCATACAGCGTAATCTTCACGATCTCGGGGTGTGTGAAAACGCGTGCCGGCGGGCCCCAGGTGCCCAGGCCGCTCGACACGTAGCCCTGCATCAAACCGACACGATAATAGCCGTAGTCCACGAGGTAGACCATACGAGTGATCAGGTTGAGGGGGAACATCTGGCCGTGGTGGGAATGTCCCGACAGCATCAGGTCTATCCCGTAGCCCGAGTATTCCTTCATTCTGATGGGCGGGTGAAACATTAGGATCGTTGGGAGGTCCGGGTCACCCTGTTTCATAAGCCCCGGCACCGACGCCTCTTCTTTCTTGCCGAACCTGATGTCGGCGGGGTCGTCCAGCCCTATGAGGTTGAACAGGCCCGGCAGCGTCACCGCCTCGTCCCGGAGCACGCGTATTCCCGCCGACTTCATGAAGCTCTCCGCCTTCTCGTGGCCGGCGTAGAACTCGTGGTTGCCCAGCACCGCGTAGATCCCCCGCGGCGCCGTGAGCCGCGCCAGGATCTCGGGCATATGGTCCAGCCCCTCCACGCTCTCGTCCAGCAGGTCTCCCCCGATGAGGATCACGTCCGGCTTTTGTTCATTGATCGTGTTTACGAAGGCCGTAAGGCGCCGCTCGTGGATTATCAATCCCAGGTGCACGTCAGAGATATAGACGATCGTCGTGGGATTGTGCGCCTTTGAGAGAGTCGGTAGCGTTATCTCGAGCGGCTTTACCCGCAGAAAGAGGGTATTTACCCACCCGAGAAGGAGGATGAGCGCCACCAGCCCGATCGATCCGAAAAAGACGGCCCGTCCAAAGAGAACCCGGTCCGCCGTGAGCCGTGTCGGGACGAAGGGGATAAACGACTGGATCAAACGCACGATGTCGGAGGCAAACGCGATCAGGAAGAAATAGAGCATCGCACCCATCCAGACCGACCCGACGATCGTCAGGACGTTGCACACCTGGCAGTAGGACGTATTCCTGAAAAAGACGCTCACCGGGAACGCCAGGACGATCACGGCAAACAGGATCTTCAGGGAGATGACCCACCTCCCCTCCCCGGACAGCGCCGCAAACCCGCGAAAATAGACGTAGGTATTGATCAGCGCATAGATCGAGATGGCGACGATCAGGAAGATAACGAAAGCCTTCGTGCTCTGCATCGGCGGTTCCTGTTCATATACACAAAAAATATATTATACTATACTCTTGTCGGCACCGTAATCAAAAACGACCGGCGCGGGAACAAAACGCCCCCGTTCCTGTCAATACCCGTTAGAAACCGATTTACAGGAGCAGCTACATGAACATACGACGCTTCCTTTTTGCGGCCCTGGCCCTTCCCCTGGCATTACTCGTCGCGCCGGGGCTGTCGATGGCCGACGGGATTATCATAATCGACCCGCCGCCGCATCCCCCCAAACCGATCGTACCCCTCGAGGTGAAGTACCACAAGGTAACCGTTGAGATTGAGAACCAGGTCTCCACCACCCACATCGACGAGGTCTTCGTCAACCCGAACGACATGGACCTGGAGGGGACATTCATTTTCCCCCTGCCTGAGCGTGCCTCGTTTTCCGACCTTGACATGTATATCGACGGAAAGAAGGTCGAGGGGAAGATACTGGACGCCACGGAAGCCCGAAAGACCTACGAGGATATCGTCAGGCGGCTCAAAGACCCGGCCCTTCTCGAATACGTGAACCGCAACACCTTCAAGCTCCGGGTCTACCCGATTCCCGCCCACGGTGAGAAGCGCGTCGAGATAACCTACACTGAGACCCTCACGTACGATTTTTCGACCGTCAGGTACGTGTACCCCCTCAATACGGAGAAGTTCTCGTCGGCCCCCCTGCACGAGGTCTCCCTGGACGTCTTGATCAAGTCGTCTGCTCCCGTGACCACCGTCTACTCTCCGTCCCACGAGATAGACATCGCCCGTAAGGGAGACCGGGAGGTTAGGCTTTCCTACGAGGATAAAAACGTGCTGCCCGACCGGGACTTCGTCCTCTACTACACCCTCTCCGATAAGGAGGTGGGCCTCTCCCTGATCACCTACAAAGACCGCCGCGGCCCCGGGTATTTCATGCTCCTCATTTCCCCCCAGCAGGATATCGACCCGTCGGACGTTGTCCCCAAAGACGTGACGTTCGTGCTGGATACGTCAGGCAGCATGAAGGGGGAAAAGCTCGTCCAGGCCAAAGACGCCCTGAAATACTGTATCGGGGCCCTCAACACCCGTGACCGCTTTAATATCGTCCGCTTTTCCACCGACACGGAAAAGTTCCGCTCGGGGCCGGTCTCTCCCGACCGGGCCAACCGGGACGCCGCGTTTGACTTTATCGACGGCTTAGTGGCCCGTGGCGGAACGAACATAAACGACTCATTGACCGAGGCGCTGGCCGGCACCCCGGACAGGAATCGTCCCCGCATCGTCGTCTTTATCACCGACGGCGATCCGACCGTCGGGATTACCGACATCGGCTCCATCATCAAAAACGTCGCCGCAGCAAACCGAGCGAAGGCCCGGATATTCGTCTTCGGCGTCGGGGAGGATATCAACACGCACCTCCTGGACCGGATATCCTCGGGCAACCATGGGACGTCGGAATACGTCACGCCGACCGAGAATATCGAATCCGTCGTTTCGGGCTTTTTTACCAAGATCAACGACCCAGCGATGACCAACCTCGTGTTGAAGTCGAGCCGCGTAAAGCTCAGGGACTACTACCCGGTAACGCTGCCCGACCTCTTTGCAGGCTCCCAGGTCACCGTGGTCGGAACGTACGAGGGATCCGGGCCCTCTACCATCACCCTTTCAGGGACTACGGGGACACGCGAAACAGTATTTGAATATCCGGTCAACTTCTCCGAGCGCGACGCGAAGAGCGATTTTCTCCCCCGCGTATGGGCCAACCGGAAGGTGGCCTACCTCCTTGACGAGATCAGGCTGAACGGAGAAAACAAGGAGCTGGTCGACGAGATCAAGGACCTGGGCATGACCTTCGGCATCGTAACGCCCTATACGAGCTTCCTGGTGCTGGAAGACAGGGAACAGGGGTTTGAGGCCCCGTCACCGGCGGCCCGGGATGACCTCGATATGATGTCGGGAAGCGGGATGCTCAAGGAAGAGCGGGGCGGATTTGCCATGAAGTCATCTGAGGCGGTGAGGGACATGAAGGAAAAGACGTTCGTGGATACCCCCAAGCTGATGAGCATCAAGCAGGTGGGCGACCGGACGTTCCTGCTGCGCGACAAGACATGGATCGACTCCGCGTACACCGAAGGTACACGAACGACCGATCTCTCGTTTGATTCCGACGCATACTGGAAGCTCATCGGCGACCATCCGGATATCGGGAAATTCCTGGCCCTCGGCAACAGCGTGATCTTCACCTATGACAGCGTATGGTACCGGGTGAAGTAGAATCGCACATCACGAAAAAGGCCGGGCTTCGCTTGCCCGGCCTTTTTTTGTCTCGCAATATCGAGCTATCGCATCATGAAGACGACCTTTTTCAAAATGCGGTAGATTTCCTCTTTTTCCGGAATCGGCAGCTCTTTTAGCTCCTCGAAGAGCTTCGTGCGGCATCCCAACGGCACCGCCTTGATGATCTGCTCTCCCCTGGTTGTCAGGGAAACAATAACCCGGCGGGAGTCGGCGGGGTCCTTCGTTTTCAGCAGGAATCCCTTGGTACTCAGCCGGTTGGCATACCCCTCGACGGTGGTGATATGAAGCCGCGTGAGCGTGGCAAGCTCGCCGAGGGAAGTTTCCGGGTTCTCCCTGACCGCCCGCAGGATTTCCAGCTGCGGGGCGGTTACAGAGTAGCCGTCTTCCAGCAGTTTCCTTGTGTACGATTTCTCGATGGCGTCAAAATCGTCCAGAAGCCGGGAAATCAGATAGTAGACGTTCTCTTCACTGATATCCATGGTTTATCACGTTCGTCGCTGTCCGCACCGGTCGATAGCTATACATAAAATGAGACCGCCGTGCGACTAATGGGTGTTCATTCTCGGGCAAAACGCCTTACAGCTGTTTGATATACTCCATCAGATCGACCATTTCCTGTCGAGGCACGTCAAATCGCGGCATCTCGTTAGAAAGCGCCGTGCCGCCGGGGCGCTCACCCCATTTGACCAATCCGGTAAATTTCTCGACCGACGTCTCAACGATCGGCCCTTTGACGGACCGCCTGATATTCGGCGGTACAGTGGTCAGCCCCTTAACCGGTTCTCCACCGCGGCCGTTTTGCCCGTGGCATACCGCACACCCCCCGCCCTCTGTCACGTACCAGCTCGGCCCACCCGATATCGGGATCATTGTGCCGGCGAGATCCATCCCCTTCTCGTAGATCGACCCGCCGTTGACGAGATCGGGCTCCCCTCCCCTTGGGTCCAGCGCATTTCGTGCCTCCCTGTTGATACCACACATCTGGATAGAAAGATAGGCAAGCATCCCAATGAGAATTACGAGCAGTACAACGAGATAGACCATAAGTCTTCGGGATTCCATGTTCAGGGCTCCTCGACCAAAAACGTCCGTTGCACGATTTCAAGGAGGACCGGGTGTATCCTTACCGGCGCCGCAATGACGCCGCCGCCGTTCAGGTAGTTATCCGTGCTGGAAAAATCCGTCACGATCCCCCCCGCCTCGGTTACAATCAGCGATCCAGCCGCCATATCCCATATCGAGAGCTTCGGCTCCCAGAAACCGTCGGCCCGGCCCGCCGCCGTATAACAGAAATCCAGCGCCGCCGACCCGAGGCGCCTGATCCCCGCGCAAATACCGAATATTTCTCTGAAGCCCGCCAGGTACGGTTCCAGTTGACGCCGGACCTGGTGAGGAAAGCCGGTTATGACAATCGATCGCGAAAGCTCGGACACGCCATTGACCCGTATCGGACGGTCGTTGAGGAAGGCGCCGCCGCCCTTGACCGCCGAAAACAGCTCGTTTCTCGTCGGGTCAAAGACGACCCCGACCTCCACGGCACCGTTACGCATGTAGGCAATCGAGACCGAAAAAATGGGCAGAGATGACATGTAGTTTATCGTGCCGTCCAGCGGATCGACCACCCAGAGGGACTCCTTGCTGCCGGACAGGAGACCGCCCTCCTCCGCCAGAAACGAGTGATCGGGATGCCGCGAAAGGACAATCCCGCGTATCGTATCTTCCGAGTCCCGATCGACCTGGGTCACATAGTCCATTTCTCCTTTTCCCGTAATACCGCCCGGCCGTCCGGCATTCATACGGGAAACAAGGAGATTTCCGGCCTCCCGCGCCGCGTAAACGGCGGTCTCAAGGATATTCTTCGTATCAATCGCCATACTCTCGTCCAAATGTCTCTCTTATCCTACCATAGTATCGGTTCGGAGCAAAGCACGATTCTTTTTCTTGTAATTGACCGCGTGTACGGTATAATACGCACGAGGAGGTATTCCATGAAAAAGATCATCGATCATATCGACGAGAAGACTGCTGCTGTCCTCGCGGGCCTGAAAGAGGAATTTACCGCCGCGGATTACGTCGCGGCGTTTCGCGAAAAATATGCGTCGGACTGGAAGCGGCTGGAAGAGCGGCTCTCCGCCGATGAGAAGAGCGCCGCGTTCAGCGAATGGAAACGGGGGCCGATGCCGACCCCCGAAAAATATCTTGCCAATGCCCTCAAGGATTTCGCAAAGAAAAACGAAAAGTCCCTCCACAAGGTTTCAAACGACCATTTCAAGAAGAAATCGTAACGCCGGCCGCCCAACCGTAAGGACATCGCTACCCGTGTTTGTCCCTACACGATAATTCCGTTGCCGCGAAGCCGCTCTATTTCTTCCTGAGACATGCCGATCATCGAGAGGATCTCGTCGTTATGCTGGCCCATGATCGGCGGCGGCGCGATATCCGTCGCCTTGGTCTCGGAAAACTTGATCGGCACCCCGATCGCCTTGAGGATGCCCTCGGTCGGATGATCCATCTGGACGATCATCCCGCGGGCGATCGCGTGAGGATCGTGCTCAACCTCCTCGATCGAAAGCACCGCGTCGCACATGGACTCCTCCCCGCGGAGAAGGTCCACCCATTCCTGCATCGTCCTGCTTGCGAAAAGTCCGGCGACCTCCCCGCGGAGCTGCTCATATTCCTTCCCGGTAACGAACTGCTTGTCGGTCCATTCAGGCTTTTCAACCAGCTCGCAGAAACGCTTCCAGAACTTGAACTCTAACGCGCCCATCGTTATATATCGATCGTCTTTTGTGCGGTATATGTCATAGCATACCAGCGCACCCGGAGAGAAAGGTATTACCGCGGTCAGGCAGCCCGCCCCCCGCCTTGTAGTTGGCAAAGATCATCCCCATAAACGGGAGGATCCCGTCGAACATCGAGACGTCTACGTCCTGGCCCTTGCCGGTGCTCGTGCGCGCGACGAGGGCCGAAAGTACGCCGATGACCGACATCAGCCCTCCACCCGGCCACGTCGGCTACCTGGATGCCCGGAACGACGGGGGCCCCGTTTTTCGGGCCAATGATGTCGGTGATTCCGGCAAGCCCCATATAGTTGAGGTCGTGACCGGGGAGATCGGCGTAGGGACCGGTCTGTCCGAATCCGGTTATGGAGCAGTAGATGACGCGCGGATTGACCTTCTTGGCCTTTTCGTACCCCAGTCCCATCTTCGCGAGGACCCCGGGACGGTACTGCTCGACGACGACGTCCGATTTTTCGACGAGCCGAAAGAAGATCTCCTTTCCCCTGTCCGACCGCAGGTCAAGCGCTAAGCTCTTCTTGTTGCGGTTGACCGCGATGTAGCCCGCGCCTTCCTTGTTGAAGGTCGGCGGGAAAAACCGAATGTAGTCGGGAGAGTTCTTGTCCTCTACCTTGATGACCTCCGCGCCGAGGTCACCCAGAAGCTGTGTCCCGAATGGACCGGGATACAGCCTGGTGAGATCGATAATCCGTACGCCTGAAAGCGGCCCAGCCATCTGTGCCTCCTATTGGGTGATGAGGTTTTCTCGTATACGACCGATTTGATCCGAAGGAATGCCGAGTATCTTCGTAGTATAGTAATCCATTCCACCGTATTCGTCAAAATACCGCACGATGATCTCACCCCACTCCCGCTTGAGCAAGGCATGGTGCTCGTTGGAAAGCAGGTAATCAGAAACGACATCGGGGCCCGACACGCCCAGCGTAAGCAGGATTAACTGTGCGGCGACATCGACCTCGTTGACACCGTCCTCGTCAAAGATGACCATCGGCAGGTTCCCTTTATCGGCAAGGAGCGACAGCAGGCCGATGAGGCTCTCCCTGCTGTTGACGATCATCCGTTTGTAGTAGTCATTCCTATCCTTGAGGGGGTCTGCCCGCATCGGAAGCCGCCTCACCTCAATGGCGCCGCCGGAAAGCTCCTCGATGCGGGAGGGATCACCCCCCTCTACCCTCAGGTCAACGACGGTCACGATACCCAGCCGCTTAAGGTCCTCGGCACCTTCTTTCGAGATTTTCGAAAGGTCGTCTGAGCGGAAGAGGACGCCGCTCTTCACGATACCATCGGCCGCCGGGTATCCCCCCATATCACGGAAGGTGGGAATCCCGTTTCACCTCGATCCATCTTCCATCCTGCGCCGCGGCCGGGTATACCGGGACTATAAATAGTATCAAGGCGACCAACAGCGTTCCTAAAAGAAGCGGGACGGATAGGCCTGCGGCTCCCGTATCCCACCGGCGGTTTTATTGAAGAGATAGTCCTGACCGTTACCATTGTAGAGTTCTCCTTGACGATTCGCTTGAGCGCATCTTGTTTTTGTTCCATTTCCGCCAGGAGCCGAAACTGGGTCCGCGCCCGG
The DNA here is from genome assembly GCA_963735595.1 of uncultured delta proteobacterium. Taxonomy (GTDB): domain Bacteria; phylum Desulfobacterota; class Zymogenia; order Zymogenales; family Zymogenaceae; genus JAFGAS01. Next base: position 431,839 of record CAVTLK010000001.1, read on the forward strand.
TCAAGGTTATGATCGGGCCTGTCGGTCCTGAAATAGACGTCTCCCGACAGATAGTCCGTCAGGAATCTCACTCCCGTCTCCAACGTAATGACCAGGCATGCCGTTACCAGGAGCTCGCGCTCCGATTGTGAGAGCGATAGCCCCCTTCCGCCGCGATCGCCCCAAAAAACCGTTCGCGATCGCCTCGAAGATCTCCAGATCGACGTGAACGGCGTCCAGATTTGTTTCGTCTTCCGGGCTGCGGCAGACGGAGCTTCTCACCAGATCGCCGAAGTCAAAGAGCGGCGATCCCGGCATGACCGTGTCCAGATCGATAACGCACAGTGCCCGCGGATTCCCGGCCCGATTATCGGTGAAGACGACGTTATTTATCTTCGTATCGTTGTGGGCTATCCTCAACGGGATATCGACCCCTGTTGAGGGGACCGGTGATTCCGCCGCACCGGTCCTCCCGGCCGAACGCCGAATCGATCTCCCGGGCAGCATCGTGCGCCCTCCCGCGTGGGTCACCGGTAACGGCCTCACGCAGCCGAAGAAAACGGGCGGGAGTATTATGGAAATCCTCGATGGTGACGTGGAAGCTATCCGCTTCCATTTCCTTGAGATGATCGGCAAAGCGCCGAAAGCGCCGGCCGCCTCCCGCGCAACCAATAATCCTGTCCTGCCATCCGGCACCCGGCTGTACGTGATTCCTTCGACGTAATGATAGCATCGCCAATACGCCCCATCGTTGTCCCGATGGTATGAGTCCCCTCTTCTGGTCGGCACGAGCATGAGCGCCGGAACGTCTCTACTAACCGCCTTTCCCCCGGTCCTTTGCCCGATCGCCCCGGTGATCAGCCCGATATTGTGCATGATAAGATCCGGACGGGTGAAAACCGCGCCGTTGATACGCTGCAGGGTGTATCGTTTACTCCCTGCACCTGCCCTGATCGCGGCAATAAAGGTGTCGTTGATATGCCCGGCCTTACACGGGCTGACGTCGGCGACGTCGCCGCCGAGATCGAACCGGTCCAGGATAGTATGGAGCTGCTGGATCGTTTGATTCATCCGGTAAGCTGCTGAGGATATATCCCTGCCGCTATCATCCGGGATATCTCGGCCGTTACCACCTGCCTGTCCTCGGGATGGGTCATACCGAACCACCGGTCGGCCGTATTGATCACCTTAACCCGGATAATCCCCTTGGTGATAAGGGTCTTGACTACCTCCGGGATCAGGAACTCGGCCTTCGGATCGTCTTTAACGCTGTCACGAAACGACCGGTAGAGGCCTTCCAAGTGCTCAAAGAGACTCGGCGAGAAGCCCCAGATGTTCATGGAGATGAACGATTCGGGGCTCAGCTCAGCGAACCGGTTGTCTCGATCCGTCCCGATGCGCCCGTCCCTGATCTCGATACCGCTCGTTTCTGCGATATCGGTGAGCCAGCCGTTGGAAACCGCGCAGACGCCCCTGGTTACCGCCCCGTGCGGGCTCACGGTGTTTTTAAGGCGATATCCGATCATGGCGAAGTTCTTATCGTTATAGTCGTCGGAGACCAGAAACGAATGGAGCGACTCAATAGCGTTCCTGCCGTAGTAGTCGTCGGCATTCACGACGCCGAAGGGAACTTCGATATAGTCCCTCGTTGCCAGAACCGCGTGTCCCGTCCCCCAGGGCTTTTTTCGACCGTTCGGAAGGTCGGTCAAGTCCTGGTGTGCGTAGGCAGGGGTGAGTCCGGCGGGCATATGGCGGCCGATTCGATCGACGAACTCCGACTCGAAGTCCTTCCTGATGACGAATACCACCCGTGAGAATCCCGCGCGGGCTGCGTCATACAGGGTGTAATGAATCAGCAGCTCCCCGTTCGGCCCCACGGGGTCAAGCTGCTTGAGGCCGCCGTATCGGGTCCCCATTCCCGCCGCCATGATTACGATTGCCGTCTGGACGTCCTTGTTCATATTTCATACACCGTATAGTAAGCTATCTATATAACCCAACCCGCCTTTGGAGGTCAAGGGGAATCCATTATTTGAGGAACAATCCCACGGCAGCCGCTATTATTATCACCGTTATGATTCGCATCAGAGCCACCTGGTTTATCGTATGGACTTTAGCGGCCGCCCACCTGGCGGCAAACGACCCGGACAGGGCCATGATGCCGCCGGCAACGTAATTCACGTATCCTACGGAATGCGGAATATGTTCCGAAGCCGAGAGGCCCGCAATCGTCTGAACAATCACGCCCACGATGGTACAGACGGTCATGAGGCACGTGGAGTAGCAGATGGCCTCGATCATCGTAAAACGGACGAGGATTATCCCGATGGGAATCGTTATTGCTCCGCCGCCTATCCCGAAGAAGGTCGCCACGAATCCCGAGAAAAACCCGATAACACCACAGAAGAACATTCTCTTCGGTGGATACTGTCGCTCGTCGATCGGGCACTCTATTGTACCCTCCGGTTTCGAGTCTTTCAGATCGCCGCTCTTGCCCGAGCGAGCGGTGCGCATGAACCGCAGAGCCGTCACAATCAGGAACGTGCCGAGGAGCTTCTTGAAGAGGGGACTTGCCGTCATTGCGGACATCGTACCCCCCGCAACCGCGCCTAGGATTCCCGAGATCACCATGATGACAAGGATACGGTGATTGATAATGTCTTTTTTTAGATGAACCAGTGAGCTTGACGCGGCATTGAAGATGATAACGAAGAGGCTTGTTCCCACCGCCGTGTGTACGGAGGCGTTTTCGGGATAGCCGAGGAGCGCAAAGACATAGATGAGGATTGGTACGGTGATAACGCCTCCCCCTCCCCCCAGAAAACCGGTACTCATACCGGCGGCGACGCCGACAACCAGGTAGAGGGCGAGCAGGCCCAGGAAAGCAATGTCAAGCATGATATGTGGATATGTATTGGAACGGCCACAGAATCCTGCGGCCGCTCTCGCGTATAGAAACCCCCGCATCGGACAGACAACGGTTATCCCGCACGACGTCCGGTTCTCAATGCACCGGACTATGGGCCCGCCGACGCGGGCCTAAGACCGCCTTCCGCCCGATACGCGCTAAAAGGCCTTTGACTCCGACACAAACTCCAGTATCTCGTCCTTCATCTCGGAGAAAAACTTTTCCTTGATCCGTTCCTTGGAAGGGAAGTACTTAGTCGTTTTCAGGACACCCTTCTTAGAGGTTATCTCGTCGAGCGTCCGGTTGTCGACAAAGGACGCGGTGTAGGACATGGAAGCTGCGTCCCTGACCAGCCCCAAGGTGCCGCGGGCCACCAGGCGCTCGTTTCTGCGTACCAGCACGAGATCATCGACCGTAACCGTAAGGAACATGTCGGCCCGGTCCGGGGAAGTTGCAATACTAAAGCCCATACCGTGCAGGCGAGATTGAAGGTCCTCGACAACGCTGATCTTTTCGTCGTTGGTGATCAACAGGATCGGATCATAGACCATGTCGATAAAAACGCTCTTGTATTTCTCCGGCGAAACCGGCGGCGGTACATAGGCCTGCGGGCCGGATTTGCAGCTCGGCAGGCTGACTGCAATTAAAAGAGCCGATATAACCGATATGAGAACACTGATCTTCTTCATTACCCCCCCGTAACGGATGATTCCCTGCGTAAAATGTTCAAAAGATGGTGCGATTACCCGTATACCCGTAGCGGAAAAACCGCTCTCCTCGCCTCACTGGATCGGTCTGGTGTAGAGAGTCAGATAGCTGAACGCGTAGGTTCCGTCAGGAAGCCGATCCACGCAAAAGTCGACCCTGTTTACCTGGATCTCATAGTAATTGAGATTCCAGGGCTCGGTCACGATACAATACCCAACGATATTCCCGACCTCGTCAATCCTCGTGGATACCTCCTTGATTTTCCATGATGTATCCCATGAACCGGTCAACCATACCTGACGGCCGAGCTCCTGCGCGCCGAGCCGTATCACCCAGTCGGTGTGAGCTACCCAGACCTCAAAAATCCCGGGAACGGCAAGCTTCGACACGAGGGACAAATCCCTCTTCTCAAGTGCGGCCTTGATCTTCTTCATCGGCTCACCCGGCGCACTGAAGAGGGGGGCCAAAGAATAGGAGTCTATAAATACCATATACGGGTCGAGAAGCTCTGTAGCCGTAGCGAAATTTTCTTCCAGCTCCACGCCCGGATATGTCTTCATGAAATAAGCGTACGCCGCCCGCGCCTCGTCGAATCGGTGGAGGTATACTAACGCCTCGATCCGATCTGAAAACGTGCCGAGCAAGGCGCCCGAGAGCCGTGCACTCCCGGTGATTGAAGCCCGGGAAAAATTTCGTTCGATCTGATCTATAATGAGCCGGCACTGCCCCTCTGTTTCCGTTAGTTTTCCAGACCCGCGTAATTGATAAAGCCTGTTTATTTCCTCGGAGAGCGAGGGCACGTCCCGGTAGGATGTTTCCGCGTCCGGGTCTTTGGTATTAAGCGCCGTATCGAAGACCCATCCCTCGACTCCCCGATATCTGGCCAAACACCAGTGCCCCGAACTACCCCCCATCGTATCGGTTTCTTTCAAACAGAGGATAATAAGTACCGCCTCTCCCGCGCCCGGAGAGACGATCGTTTCCGAATTGACGTCGGGCCGTTCCCTGAGGTCCGTCTCTTCTCCCACGAGAAAGGCCTTAGGGTTTTCGGCGCCAAGAAGTGAAAGAGGAGAAAATAGACATCCTATCCAGACAAATAGAAGGAATGTGAGCACACGATATTGCATGATTATCCCTTTCCTGATGCCCCCCTGCTTTCCTCCAGGACCTCCATAATCTTCTTTTCCGGATAGAATAAATAGACGATGATTCCCAGGATGCAGACAAAGGCGGTAAGGAATGCCGAGAGTCGTATACCCCCGGGGTCGGCAACGTCCTTTCCGAAGGCGGCAAACAGGTAGGCAAGCACCAGCGTCGCCACACCGAGGTTGACCTTCTGAACAAGGCCCTGCGCGCCGAAGTACATGGCGTCCCGATTTATACCGGTCTTGACGGCATCATATTCGGCAAGATCCGCAATCATTGCGTTAGGGACGGCGAGGAGCGCAGAGACCGGTATCCCCATTACACCGAAGATGATGAAGGCCTGATTAACGGGAGACAGGATCAGTGCATCGCTGCCTAAAAAGTAGATGAGTACGGCGCATACGGCAAAAACCGCAAGGCTCAAGATCATGATCATCTTCTTGCCGATAACCCGGCTGGCTATATTTATTATCGGGAAAAATATGAGGGCCACGCCGAATACGAAGGCAAAGACAACGCTCGCGAACGTTTCGGGTTTCCCGAGGAGGACCGTGACATAGTAGGTCGCCGATTCCGATACAACATTGAGGCCGAACCAGAGGCAGATCGTGCCGACGAGATACGGGATAAAGGGGCGGTTCTTGAACGTAAGCTTGAGCGAGTCCCACATTCCGATCTGCGCGGGACCGGTCGCGCTGTAGCGTTTCTCATCAAGGGGGATGATGCACAGATAGCAGAAAACGAGGCCCAGGGCACAAAGGATAACGATAGTATACTGGAGTGCCAGGGTCTTATCGATTCCCGCGCCTTCCAGAGCACCCCAGAGGGCGTATCCCCCGATCATGACGATAACCACGCCGACCAGCGAGAACGCCGCCTGCATCGTGGTAATGTTTATCCGCTCCTTGTTGGTATGTGATAGCTCCGGTATCAGCGCGAGCCACGGCGTAACATAGAAGGTAAAGAAAAAGAGGAGGCACCCCAGCATCAGCGCCATATAGACGGCGTTTCCCATCGTCGCGTGATCAGAAGGCGGGAAAAAGAGGAGCGCCGTCGCCACCATAAGGGGGAGCCCGCCGTATACGAGAAAGAACTTCCTCCTGCCGAGCTTCGACGTGCTGCTGTCGCTCCAGCTTGCCACCAGCGGGTTGGCGATCGCATCCACCACCCTGCCGAATATCGTGGCCAGACCCGCGACCGTCAATACCCAGAGAAACGTCTTGTTGCTGATGAGCTCGGTCATTCCCGATTCTTTGGGGGGAAGGTAAAAATAGAGCATAAAAGTAATCCATATCCGATCGGCGATGGTAAATCCGATATAGCCGCTCGAATACAGGATTTGCCCCCAGAGCGGGAAGCGTTTGACTTTTTTCTTCATATATAATGCCGCTCAGTAGTTTGTATTAGGCTAAACCATCAGGCCTAATTTGTCAATATTTTTCATTCTCTTGACGTAACCACGATCGGTATGCTATTGTTCTTGGACAATTTACCGTCTATCGTTGAGGTTCTCATGCCGCTCCTAATCCACAACTCGCTTTCCGGTAAGAGAGAGGAATTCGTTCCCGTGACACCCGGGACTGTCACGATGTATGTCTGCGGGATCACCGCCTACGACTATTCACATATCGGCCACGCCCGGGCCTACGTGGCGTTTGACGTTATCTACCGATACCTGAAATACAAGGGGTATGCCGTCACTTACGTGCGCAACTTCACCGATATCGACGATAAGATCATTAAGCGGGCCAACGAATCGGGACGCGATACGAAGACCCTTTCGGAACAGTTTATTCATGAATACCACGACGACATGGACGCCCTCGGAATACTTCGGCCGGATATCGAGCCCAGGGCCACCGGGACGATCCCAGCCATGATCGACCTCATCACCCGCCTCTTCGAGAAGGGCTATGCTTATCGCGCGGGTGACGACGTAGCGTTTTCCGTCAAGAAGTTCGCCGGATACGGGAAGCTCTCCGGCAAGAGAATCGACGACCTGGAATCGGGAGCTCGGGTTGAAGTGGACGACAACAAGCAGGACCCGCTGGACTTTATCCTCTGGAAGGCCGCCAAACCGGGTGAACCCTCCTGGGAGAGCCCCTGGGGTAAGGGGCGCCCCGGCTGGCACATCGAGTGCTCGGCCATGAGCGGCAGTATCCTGGGCGACACTATTGATATCCACGGCGGGGGTAAGGACCTCATCTTCCCCCATCACGAAAACGAGATAGCCCAGTCGGAAGCCGCCACCGGCAAGCCCTTCGTCCGATACTTCTTGCATAACGGGTTCGTCAACATCGACTCGGAAAAGATGAGCAAATCCACCGGCAAGTTTTCCACCGTTCGGGACATCAGGAAACAGTACCATCCCGAGGTAATCCGGCTCTTCCTCCTTTCGGTGCAGTACCGCAATCCCGTGGACTTTTCCGAGAAAAACCTTCGCGACGCCGGCGAAGCCCTCGACCGGCTCTATACGACCAAGGCCCGCGTGTTCGAGACGGCCGCAGGAGCCCCGCCCGACGGCCCCCAAAACGCGGACCTGAAGGAGATCGATGACGCGGCTTCGGCCTTCGTCGCGGGGTTCGCCGAGGCCATGGACGACGACTTCAACACGGCCCTCGTGCTGGGAAGGATCTTCGACCTTTCCCGCCTGTTCAACCGGGTGCTCGATCGGCAAAAGGATGCGCCGAAGGCGCAATGGGTATCGCTGTCCGGCGCATGGAAGACGATTTCCGACGCATTAGGCGTTCTGGGTATTCTGGGGCGCGACCCGTCCGTCTACTTTGAGGAGGTAAAGGGGCTCAGGCTTGCCGGCGCGTCGCTTACCGCCACCGATATCGAGCGGCTCATCGCCGAGCGCAACGCGGCCCGAAAGGCCAGAGACTTCAAACGGGCCGATGCCATCCGCGATGAGCTGACCGGAGGCGGCGTTATCCTCGAGGACGGCTCGGGCGGCACGACCTGGAAACTGAAATAAACAGACAGACACCTATTTACTGGATAGAGCCACATGTCTTCACACGTTGTCATCCACGAAAACCGCGGCCCCGTCTCATGGGTCATCTTCAACCGACCCGAAATCTATAACGCGTTCAACCTCGAGTTGGCCCGTGAGGCGTTTTCAGCCCTCTCACGCGCCATCGAAGACCCGGCCACCAGGGTCCTGGTCCTGGCGGGTGCCGGTAAGGCCTTCTCCGTGGGGGCCGACGTGCTGGAGGTGGGCGCCTCCGACGACCCGCCCCGGATCATCGGAGAGCTTGCCACCATCGCCCACCGCGCGATCGCCGAGGTCAGGCAGTCCCCCAAGCCGGTGGTCGCCGCGATAAACCGCCTCGCCGCCGGATACGGCCTCGCGCTGGCGCTCGCATCCGATGTCAGGATTGCCACCGAACGCCTGCGGCTCCGATATGCGTATTCATCCATCGGACTGACCGGCGACGGCGGCATCAACTGGACACTGCCCCGCCTCGCGGGGACCGCCCGCGCACTGGAAGTGGCGCTCCTTGCCGAAGACATCCACGAACAGGAGGCGGCCCGACTCGGGATCGTCACGAAGTTCGTGCCGGAGGACCGTCTTGTCGAGGAGACCCAGGCGCTCGCCGAGCGGATAGCGGCGCTGCCCCCCAAAACGGCCTCCGCCATCAAACGGATGATCTACGGCTCGGCCGCAAGCGACCTCCTGGTACACCTGTCTGTCGAGCATGCGGCGCTGACGGACGCCGCCCGGACGCCGGAGTTCGCGGACCTCTTGAAGAGCCTCCTCGAGCAGTTTTCACCAAAGGGATAGGCGCGCGCATGTGATGTGATCGCGGCCGTCGCGGGGGGTATGACGAAGACCTCTGGAAATGCGGCATCCGAAGGTGACGGCCGGGAAACCGGACACACTAAGCAATACTAAACATCAACCCATAAGCTTACCGCTTTGAACGGTACCCGAACATAACCATGGGAAGACCGGCTTTTCTCTATCACCTCATGATGCGCTTCTATAAGCCCTTTCAACGGCTTGAGCGCCTCCGGCTCTTCGGCGGTCCGTCGACCGATGAAACAAGCTCTTCCCATATCATTCCGGTCAACGAATCGATTGTGCCGGAAGGGGCGGTTATAGTTCCGATGAATATCATAGCCGCCTTTGTCAGGCGGGCGGATTCGATTGCGATCCTGCGGGAATGCCTCTGCCGCCGCGGCGAAGGATGTTCCGCCTACCCGGCAGACCTGGGATGTCTCCTCCTGGGCCCGGCCGCCCGGGATCTCCATGGGGGGTTGGGCCGGATAGTCGGCCCGGACGAAGCCATCCGGCACGCCGAACGGGCGATCCGTCTGGGACTTACTCCCCTGGTCGTGCACAACACGTTTGACGCGTCGCTGTGGGGGCTCGACTACCGGCGGATGATGAACATCTGTTTCTGCTGCGACTGCTGCTGCTCGGTCCGCCGGGCCGTCCGCCTCGGCATTGATACCGGGGCGTCTTCCGCGATGCACCGGCTGGACGGCCTTACCGTCACCATCGACGATCGATGCGACGGCTGCGGAGCATGTGTAACCGGCTGTTTCGCCGGGGCGATCCTAATCACGGGGGGACGTGCCGTTATCGACCAGGAACGGTGCAAGGGATGCGGCCGGTGCATGGCCGTCTGCCCGAAGGCTGCCATCACGATGCGCCTCGATCCCCGCCTCGACACCCCGGGGCGGCTCCTGGCCCATTACCGGAAGAGAAGCAGCGTCGGGATCTGAACCGCAATCTACGAAAAACAGGGAGAAGCCCGCATAATGCCGCTGACACGCACGTCACCGTTCGATATGCTTACCGATTTCGTCCCCAGGGGGGACCAGCCCCGCGCCATCGGCGAGCTGACCGAGGGAGTTATCCGCGGCGACAAACACCAGGCGCTGATGGGCGTCACCGGCTCCGGCAAGACCTTCACCATGGCCAACGTCATAAAGAATACGGGACTTCCGAGCCTTGTTATCGCCCCCAATAAGACACTGGCCGCCCAGCTCTACTCCGAGTTCAAAACCCTCTTCCCTCACAACGCCGTGGAGTATTTCGTCAGCTACTACGACTATTACCAGCCCGAGGCCTACATCCCCCGGACCGACACGTTTATCGAGAAGGACACGGCCATCAACGAAGAGATCGACAAGATGCGCCACTCGGCCACCCATTCGCTCCTCTCACGGGACGACGTCATCATCATCGCCTCGGTCTCCTGCATATACGGCCTCGGCTCGCCGGACGCCTACGGCGATATGGTGGTCCGGCTGGTCGTGGGTGAGACATTCTTTCGGGATGAGCTCTTGTTGTCGCTGGTCGAGAGCAAGTACGACCGTAACGATATCGATTTTTCCCGCGGGACTTTCCGCGTTCGGGGGGACACCGTCGAGATATTTCCCGTCTACGAGGACGACCGCGCCGTTCGAATACAATACGACGGCGACACCGTGGAAAAGATCAGTTATATCGATCCATTGCGCGGCCGGGTCATCCAGACGCTTGACGAGGTAAGCCTCTTCCCCGGCAGCCACTACGTAACCCCCCGTGACCTGATGATCAGGGCCGTTGAGACGATCCAGGAGGAGCTCGCCCTTCGTATCGACTTCTTCCGGGAGAACAACAAGCTCATTGAGGCCCAGCGCATTCAGGAGCGCACCAATTTCGACCTCGAGATGATGCGTGAGATCGGTTACTGCCAGGGGATCGAGAACTATTCCCGGCACCTGACCGGCAGAAAACCGGGACAGCCCCCGCCGACGCTCCTGGATTATTACCCAAAGGACTGGCTCATCTTCATCGACGAAAGCCATATCACGGTCCCCCAGATCGGGGGGATGTTTCGCGGCGACCGGTCCCGCAAAGATACCCTCGTCCAGTACGGGTTCCGGCTCCCCTCAGCGCTCGACAACCGCCCGCTGACCTTTGAGGAGTTCGAGGGTATGGTGCACCAGGTGATCTACGTATCGGCAACCCCGGCAGACTACGAGCTTACAAAGGCGGGCGGCGTGGTGGTGGAACAGGTTATCCGGCCTACGGGACTCATGGACCCCAGGGTGGAGGTAAGACCGGCAACCCACCAGGTGGATGACCTCTATGACGAGATCAAGAAGCGCGTGGCGCTCGGTAACCGCGTCCTCGTTACGACACTGACCAAGCGGATGGCCGAAGAGCTGACGACCTACTACGCCAATCTCGGCCTTCGAACCCGCTACCTTCACTCCGAGGTGGATACGCTGGAGCGCGTGGCGATTATTCGGGACTTACGGCTCGGCAAGTTCGACGTGCTTGTCGGCATCAACCTGCTGAGGGAGGGCCTGGATATTCCGGAGGTGTCGCTCGTGGCGATCCTGGACGCCGATAAGGAGGGGTTCCTGCGTTCCGGGCGTTCCCTCATCCAGACCAGCGGCCGGGCGGCCAGGAATATCGACGGGACGGTCATCATGTACGCCGATATCGTCACCCGGTCGATGGACCAGGCCATCGCGGAGGCCAACCGCCGCCGCACGATTCAAAACGAGTTCAACATAAAGAATAATATCACGCCCGAAACGATCAAAAAGGAGATCAGCGAGATCCTCAGCTCGGTCTACGAGCAGGATTACTACACCGTCAAAAAGGAAGAGACGGAGGAGATGAAGTTCAAGTCTCAGCATGAGGTCAAGCGCTACATAGAAAAGCTCAGAAAACAGATGCGCAAGGCCGCCCACGACCTGGACTTCGAGTTGGCGGCGGAGCTCAGGGACAAGATCCTTGAGGTCGAGAAGATGGAGATGATGTCCTGACCGTCTCGAAAGCACGGGCGCCGTCGTCATGTTCCGTCCGTCGGAACTTGAGGATTTAATCTGCCTCTATTATCACGTCTCTCACTCCTCCGCGCAGCCGGTATCGCCTCCCGCGAATGAAAACGGCCCCTCAAGTCGGGGCCGTCGAGAATCAATCGGCGATTCACCCGATTTGCTACCCCGTCAGCGCCTCCGACGACGATATCCGTATAGAGCAGTTGCCTACCGGGTAGGTCGAGCATGTATGGACGAATCCGTACTGCCTGTCGACCCGGCGGCGCGCGTCGGTCTCCGGTTCGATAAAGACCTCGCCGGAGATCAGCTCGGCCCGGCAGTTCCCGCACTGGCCCGACCGGCAGCGGCTGTCCGTAACGATCCCGGCGCGCTCCAGCCCCACGAGTATCGGCTCCTCCGCCCGCGCCGTGATCGTCTTCTGGTCCCAGTCTCGTAAGACGGTTAGTTGATACTCCCTTCCCCGCGCCTTCTTCGGAAAAGCAGGGTGAGTCGCGATGAGTCGGTTTGGCCCGGAGACCTCCCAGCGGATCCTCCGGCGCGGAATTCTGAGCCTTTCGGCCTCTGTGATAAAGAAGCTGTAGAGGGCCTGTGGACCGCAGACAAAAAATGACGTATCGCCAGTTTCAATGTTGTCGCCGATTTCCCGTGTGATCATTTTCGCGTCGATGAATCCCGTGGCGCACTTTTCCGTGCCGTCCGGCTCGCTCACCACGTAGCAGACCCTCAGGCGGCCGACGGCGGTTTTGGACAGTGACATGAGCTCCTGTTCGAAGAGGGCGTCGGCCATCGTCCTGACGCCATAGAGAATCGTAAGCGTCGCGTCCATTCCGCCGTGAGCAACCTCGCGCGCCATCGAGAGAAACGGCGTGATCCCCGAGCCCCCCGCAACGGCCACGATGTTGCGCGCGTCCCTCAACGGCTCGTGGTAAAACTCCCCGTGGGGGCCGGAGGCCGATAGACGCGTACCCTCCCTGAAGGTAGAGAAAACAAGGGGGGATACAAACCCGTCGGATAGCCGCTTGACGGTGATCTCATAGAACCCGCCTCCCGCCCCGTTCGCTTCGAAGGGGGCCGACGAGATCGAATAGGGCCGGCTGACGCTCGCCCCGTCGAACGTCCCCTTTAATGAGAGGTACTGCCCCGCGCGAAACGGCGGCAGCTTCTCGGTCGCACCGGCGGCTTTCAGCCGATACGTCCGGGCGTCCGGCCCGTGCTCGGCGATCCGCGAGACAACGAGGTCCAGGACCGGGGGGTGCAGGATCGAAACGGTGCGCCGTACCGGATCGGTGACATCGATAAAGGGGCGGGCCGCGGCCTTCCTGGCGGCGCGCTGAGCTAGCGCCCCTACCGTTCTGCCAACTCCCGCGACAAACCGAAAGAGATTCATTGTGCAACGCTCCTTCCTATGACCTCTCGTCCCGATTTCCGTTTCATCTTTCCCAGCACCGCCAGCGCCGCAAGCCTGCCGGTGCTGATCGCGGCCGAGTATCCCTGCACCAGCAATCCGTGTCCCCCCACGAACTCGAGCCCCTTGACATACCCCTCCAGCGGCAGGGACAGTGCCCGCGCGATCACCGAGTCCCACACGTCATGCTCGTAGCCGTAGACGACCCCCTTGTGGGAGCCGGTATATCGGCAAAAGGTCTGCGGGGCGGCCGACCTCGATCTCCTCGATGTGGTCAAATAGATTCGTGCCCATCGTCCGCTCGACGTGCCCAACGGCCGACCGGGCAAACCGCCGCTTCGTCTCGAAATAGTCGTCCGGCGATACCTGCCCCCAAACATCGGCGCCGTAGGATTGATTGAGTATCAGCTCGCATGTCCCCGGAGGTGACACACCCGGGACGACGTGATTGGGGCATAGCGCCGAAGTGGCAATGTGGGGCACCAGCGTATCCCCGATATCGTACGCCTTCCTCGTATCCATGTCGGGGCCCAGGTAGTATTCGTGATGATGGAGCCCCAGGTCGTTTGCCGGGCGGTCAAGCCCTATGTATACGACGAAGAGGCTGATGCCGTGTTTCCGGGCGGCGGTGAGCTTCTTTGCGCGCCCGGGGAACCGCGTCGGCGGGGCTGATGAGCCGCCCGTAGACAGTTGTGGGGGACGCGTTTGAAATCACCCAGTCTGCCCCGACCCGGCGCCCCCCGCTCGTCTCGACCCCTATGACCCGCCCCCGGTCGACCAGGATCTTTTCGACCCGCGTATTGTAGCGGGTTTTGCCCCCCAGCTCCCTGATCTTCTTGTCCAGCACCGTGGAAATTTGAAACGAGTTAATCGGCGGGTAGTAACATCCCCGGGTGAGCACCGAATTGATGGCCGTCGCCCAGATTGTAAAGGACATCCGCTCAAACGGGATGCCGATATAGGGCCAGAATACGCCCAGTATGGATACTGCCTTCGGCGGCAGGTGAAACCGATCCGTCACCTCTTTTGCAGTATAGCCCGCCGTGGCCAACAGTGCCTTGTGGTTCTTGACAAGCACCAGAGGATCGGGCTTTCCGTCTGCTCCGGCGATGTAGTCGATCGCGCGTCCGATCTCGAGGCACAGGTCCATATACTCGCGCAGCGGCTTGAAGCTTCCCGGGACCTCTCCCGCCACCACGTCGATGAACCCGTCCATGTCAAACGGGACATCGACGTTGATCCCCTCGTCGGAGAGGATCAGGTGATACCCCTGGTCCACCCTGACCATGGGGATGTTCAGATCGAGTTCGTCCTCGAAGAGCTTGCGAACGAACCCCTTGTTTCCTGCCGGCCCATAATCGGTCAGGATGTGGAGAGACGCCTCGAACTCGAAGCGCCCCCGGCGGAACGACGTGGCAAATCCCCCGGGCATGCCATGCTGCTCCAGGAGCATTACCCCGACTCCCTCCCGGGCAAGCTTTGCCGCCGCCGACAACCCCCCCATTCCCGATCCGATGACGACGACTTCCGTAACCTCGTCGAAGGATGAACGAGAGACTCCTTCGTGCTGCACCTGAGACGCTCCTTTTATACGATTTACGAAAACCCGCGACATGACTTCGCAGGAAAGCCGTGCCCGTGCGGCCTTATCGGAATATTTTTCTGATCACCCGATTCGTTTTGTGTTTGATGACATTGCCGTCTCTCTTGATATCGTTGACGGCCGATTCGCCCTTGTTCTGGAGGTACTTCAGGCGCTTCTCGATTAGCTTCTTGGTACGTTTACCTTTGAAATCCAGGTTGTGCAGCAATTTCGTCCGGTTAGCCTCAACCCACCGCCCGGGCTTCTCGGGGATCTTTCCTCTGACGAGCCGGACACCCTCGTTGCCCCTGACCAGGATGGGGGAAAGACCCTTCCTGACGACGTCTTTTGGCCTGAGCTCCACGGTTCCGTCCGAGCACAATACGTCGGTCTCACCGGCGGCCTTATCGTGAGAGACGACGAAGTCCGTCCCCCGCACCCCCACTGTCGTGTTTTCCGTTTCAATGATAAATCTCGATTCGGCGTTCAGGAGCGGCGCCACGACAGCGCGCACCTTTCCGTAGAGGAGGTTCAGGACGTTTGACGATTTCTTTGTTACCTCAACGTAGCCCGCCTCTCGCACGACGACCCGGCTTTCCGGCCCGACCCGTACGACACTCTCGTCCGGCAGCAGCAGCTCCACCGAGCCGTCCTTTCCCGTATCTATCCGGTCCCCCGTGTTAACGACCCGATCTTCCGAGAGGACAACGGACGTATCCCGTCCGAACGGCGTAAGCGTGGCCTCCCCCTCGACGTAGGCCACCGTAACAGCCGGGCATGCTTCCTCGCCGCCGAGGCTAAACCCGGTAAGCCCGACCATCAGTATCAGAGACCAGACAAACAACGCGGCGGTAACTGCGACGATTCGCTGTGGATTCATGATCTTCCTCCGAGCGAAATACTGGAAAGGAGTATACCACGCCGCCGTACAGCTTTTCCATAGGTTTCTGCAGTCAATCTGACGATATTCATGTTTCACGGCGCGCCGCGAGATCCGATCCGTTGCTATTTTCGTATCGAACGGCTATAATTGTTGGTATAGATTCAGAGGTCATCGCCCCGCATGAGCATCACCGAGCTCCCCAAGAAACTCGAAAACCTTCCCAACGCCCCCGGGGTTTACCTTATGAAAAACCGCGCGGGGAAGGTTATCTACGTCGGTAAGGCTATCGACCTCAGGAAACGCGTGACCACCTATTTCGCGGATGTCTCCAAAGACCCGAAAACAACCCTCCTCGTCAAGGAAATCGCCGATATCGACGTCATCGTGACCGATACCGAGGTGGAGGCCCTGCTTACCGAGAATACCCTCATCAAGGAATACCGTCCCAGGTTCAACGTGAACCTGAAGGATGACAAGAATTTCCTGTCCCTCCGTATCGACGTCAGGGACGAGTCCCCCCGCTTTACGCTGGTCCGGTCGATAAGACGCGACGGCGGCCTTTACTTTGGGCCCTACACCAACGCGGGCGTCGTCCGGCAGAACTACAAGTGGCTGTCAGCCACGTTCAGGCTCAGGCAGTGCAGTGATCATAAGTTCGCCAACAGGAGCAGGCCCTGCATATACTACGAGATAGGCCAATGCTCCGCCCCCTGCGTCGCATATATCTCCCGAAACGATTACCATAAGAGCGTCGACCAGGCCGTTATGTTCCTTAAGGGAAAGGATGAAGCCCTCCTCAAGGACCTCACCAATCGGATGACGTCCCTTTCCGACGAGATGCGGTTCGAGGAGGCCGCCGTCCTGCGCGATCGAATCGCGGCCGTCCACAAGATGGTGGCCGTCCAGAAAGTCGTCGGTAACGATGATATCGACCGTGACGTCATCGGTCTATCCCGGGAGGGCACGAGCCTCGGCATATCGGTCCTCTTTGTGCGCGCCGGTCGGCTCATGGGGAGCCGGTATCAGCTCTTCACCAACGTATTGGACGATGATCCGGTCGCCGTCCAGAGTTTCATAGAGCAATACTACCACGCCAAGGAATACATCCCGCCCGAGATCCTTCTTCCCGTTGAAATTCCGGAAACCGCCCTCGTCTCCGGGTGGCTCTCCCGGGAGGCGCCCGTCAGGCTCACCGTTCCGAAACGGGGCGTCTTTAAGAACCTCGTGGAAATGGCCGCACGGAACGCTGAGTCCTCCTTCCAGGCATATAAGAAGTCCCGCGAGAGCCGCGAGCAATCCCTCGCGTCTCTGGCAGACCGGCTGGGTCTGGCCGGGCCGCCAAAACGAATGGAGTGCTTTGATATTTCCAACATATCGGGGACCAACGCCGTCGGCTCCATGGCCGTCTTCGTTGACGGAGTGCCGGACACGAATGAGTACCGCCGCTTCCGAATAAAGGGAATCACCGGCATCGATGATTATGCCATGATGGATGAAGTACTCAGGCGCAGGGTAAAATCAATCTCGCCGGATAATCGCCCCGACCTTATACTCATCGACGGCGGCAAGGGGCACCTAGCCATCGCACACGCGGTTCTCAAGGACCTCGGCGTCACCGATATCCCGCTCTTCGCCATCGCAAAAGAAAAGCAGAACAAGGCCGAATCTGACCGGATCTATCAGGTCGGAAGGAAAAATCCATTCGTGATTAAGGGAAACTCATCGGTCCTCTTCCTGCTCATGCGTCTGAGGGACGAGGCCCACCGTTTTGCCGTGGAGTACCACAGGCGGCTGCGCCAGAAGCGGGGAGTCGCCTCGGCCCTCGATGAGATACCGGGTATCGGGGCGAAACGCAAGCACGCACTACTGACCTATTTCCCCCGCGTCTCGGACATCAGGGACGCCGATAGTAAGAAGCTTGCCGAGGTCCCCGGTATAACCGAATCGATAGCCGAAGCCATAAGTGAATATTTTAATTCACGGAAAAGTAAGTAGGCCACAATTAACCCGTTTCCGTCCATTTTAGTATTGCTTTACACAAAAAAGTGATTTATCATCACCCATTATATTATCGTCCATAGCCCATGGAGGAATCTATATATGGATACCATGAACTTAACAATGAAAGATATCCTTGAGAATTCCGCCGCCCGTTTTCCCGATAAGCCCGCCCTTATGAAGAAGTCCGCAAACCAGTGGGTGTCTATCACCTACAAACAGCTCCTATCCATGGTAAGGGATTTCGGCACGAGCCTGGTCAACATGGGAATGGCCAAGGGCGATCGGATCGCCGTTTTGACGCATAACTGCCCTGAGTGGGTTGTTTCCTACTACGCAATCGTCATCAATAATGGAATCGTCGTTCCCATCGACAAGGAGCTCAAACCGCAGGAAATCCGCCACATCCTCGACGACAGCGGGGCCAAGTTCGTCATCGTCACGAAAGAGTATCTGGGCAAGGTCGAGGAGATCTGCGAATCGCTTCCCGATCTCAAGAAGATCATCCTGATTACCAACGGCGCGAGGGAAGCCTCGATGCCCAACGACCTCAAGGAAGAGATGCGCGGCATTGAAAAGGCCTGGCTTACCATGGTCAGGAAAATCAAGCAGGAACATGAATCGGAAATAAAAGAGATCGAAAAGCTCTGGCTTACGTTCGAGGAAAAACTCAAGAGCCACCGGGTAAAGAAGGACAGCCTCATTGTCGAGAAGCAGAACCAGTTCCTCGAGTTCTTCCACGGCATTACCAGCGCCACGACTAACGCCCCCGAGATCGTCTATTTTGAAGACCTGTTCGGCAATAAAAATATCGCCCAGCGTACGATGAACTACGAGGACGTTATCGCCGTTCTCTACACCTCCGGTACGACCGGGAAATCCAAGGGCGTTATGCTCAAGAACAGTAATATCGTATCCAACTTCATCGGCGTCAAACACCTCATGCAGCTCGATGAAACCATCCGGGTGCTCTCTGTACTGCCTATCAACCACGTCTATGAATCGACCTGCGGTGTGCTGGCGCCGCTGTTCCTCGGGGGAACCGTGGCGTTTGCCGAATCGCTACTCAAGGTTGCCCAGAATCTTAACGAGATCAAGCCAAATTTCTTCCTGGGGGTTCCCGCGCTCTATCAGGCGCTCTACACCCGCATGTCGGCCAAGATCAATGCGAGCGTGGCCGGCCGTATTATGAACACGAACCCCGTGACCAGGACATTGATCACATCCAAGATCAAGAAAGAGCTTGGCGGAAATATCGCTTTTATATCCGGTGGGGCGTCTTTGGACCCCGCGCTGCAGAAAGGCCTCAGGAACCTCGGCCTCAATATCTACAATGGCTACGGTATTACCGAGACCGCCCCGCTGGTTGCCGTTAACAGCAAGGTGGGGGAGATCGACTCGGCTCGGTCGGCAAGGTGATGCCCGATGTCGAGATCAAGATCGTGGACCCCAACGAAGACGCGATCGGTGAGATATGGATCAAGGGCCCCAACGTCATGAAGGGTTATTATAACAATCCTCAGGCCACCGCCGAGGTGCTTACCGACGCCTGGTACCACTCCGGCGATCTTGGCTACATAGATAAGGATAATTTCCTCTTCGTAATGGGACGGGTAAAAAACCTTATCGTGACCGGAAACGGCAAGAATATCTATCCCGAAGAGGTCGAGGCTGAGCTCGTCAAGAGCCCCTACGTTGAAGAGGCGATGATTTACGCCCACATGCCCGGAACTACAGACGAGGAGGTACGGGCGGTGGTCTATCTCAATCAGGACGCCCTGGACGCCTATGCCAAGGAACAGGGTATCAAGGAACTGACAAAGAAGGACATATATACGCTCATCCGCGCCGAGATCAAGAAATATTGCGCCAACCTTGCCGATTACAAGCGGGTCAAGGAGTTTATGATCAGGGACGAGGAATTCCCCAAGACCTCAACCCGTAAACTCAAGCGGTATGCCGTGGATGAGGTGATCTCAGTCAATCAAAATTAGATGCGGCACCCCCTCCCCCTTATCACTCTTGCTCTCATGGCAGGAATCGGGCTGGGGGTGTTCGTTTTTGTGCCCGTCGGAATTGCCCTCCTTTTGGCGGCGGTATTTTTGATCCTCGTTCTGACGCTCACAAAAAGCCGTTTTGCGCTTTATCTCTGTCTTGCCCTTTTCTTCTTTCTTGGAACCGCCCTCATTTCAACCTCGCTTCGGCCCGAAAAGAAAGGCAACTCCATCACGGACTATTGTTCCGGGAAAGAGCATGCCATCTGCGGGACGGTTGCGGAGCCGCCCCGAACGGAGACGGACGCAACCCGGATCGTTCTTTCCGACCTCATGGTCAGGACTCGCGGCGCATGGCGGCCGGCCGGAGGCAGTCTCCGGCTGACGGTTGGTGAGCGGTTATCCAACGTGTCGTATGGCGATACCCTGTTCTTTGTCGGCACGATAAGGAAACCGCGAAATTTCAACAACCCGGGCGGATTTGACTACGAGTTTTCGCTTTTGCGTGCGGGTTTATCAGCAACCGCTTATACCGACAACCGGGACCATCTTCTCGTCAGAGAGGCAAGCCCCTCATCACCGATGGGGCTGGTGGAGCGATGGAGGGGCACCGTTCGGGATTTCTACGACTCCCGGTTACCCACGCCGGAGGGGGCCGTCATCAAGGCGCTCATCCTCGGAGAACGGGGGGATATTCCGGAGGAGATCCTCTCCGCCTATTACCGTACGGGGGTCGGCCACGTGCTGGCGATATCGGGCTCGAACGTAGGGATTGTCTATATCTTTACGTACCTCTTTTTGCATGCGGTGCTCGTGCGGTGGGGGAAATTCCCCCTCAGGCACTCGGTCAGGAAATGGGCCTCGGTTGTGTCTCTCGGGCCCGTGATCGTCTATACGCTCCTGGCCGGCCTTGAGATCACCGTGGTTCGTGCGACCCTGATGATCTCGGTCTTTGTTTTGGCAATCCTCATTGAAAAAGAACAGCAGGTCTTCAATACCCTGGTTCTGGCCGCCTTCGTCATCCTCCTGTTTTTACCCGCCTCGCTTTTTGACCCGTCCTTTCAGCTTTCGTTCGCGGCGGTGCTCTCGATCGTACTCCTGTATCCCACCCTGATCGAGCCCCTCAAGCAGCGCTTCTTCCCTATCGACGGAGTCAAGCCGCCGCTTGCCCATCGGATTGCTTTTCGCCTCCTCCAGTTTACTCTGGTCTCCTTCGCGGCGATCGTGGGCCTGCTTCCCCTCACGGCCTATTATTTCCACAGGGTAACCCCGTTTGCTCTTCCGCTGAATTTCGTGGTTGTGCCGCTTCTGGGTCCCGTGGCAACCTCCCTCGGTCTCCTCTCCGTTCCGTTTATGACGGTCGCGCCCCACATATCCTCTTTCTTGAGTCTCATCGCCGCGTGGGCGGTGTCCCTGTCCGATAGCGCGGTTGTCTGGGCCGACGCCCTCCTCCCGACGGGGGTGGTCGTCTTCGGTCCTACATTGATTGAAATCGTCCTCTACTATGGGTTAATCCTATCGGTGTTTCTGTTATTCAGGAAAAGGCGGTGGGCGATAATCCCGGCGGCCCTGCTTATCCTTATTGCTATAGCTGACGTCACCCTTACGGCGTGGCACCGGTACGACTCGAAACGTCTCGAAGCGACATTCCTTTCCGTCGGTAATGGGGATTCGTGCGTTATTAAGCTTCCGGGCGGCGATATCATGGTGGTCGACGGAGGCGGACGGTTGGGAAGCGCCTTTGACATGGGCGAGTACGTCGTTGCGCCTTTTCTGCTCAATGATCGGATACTCAGGATCGATTACCTGGTGCTGTCTCATCCGGAACAGGATCACGCGGCAGGGCTCACGTACCTGATGGGCAATTTTACCGTCGGCGAGCTCTGGATTACAGAGGATGCCGTCCGCTCAAAAGAAACGGCGCCCCTTATCACGTCGGCGCGGACGTTCGGGATCCCGGTGATTACGATCGATTCGTCGTCGCCGCCCCGCGCCATTGGACCCACGACCATCCGGTTCTTCAATCCCGCCCCGCCGTCAACCGACCAACCGGGTGACGTAAATAATCGCTCTCTGGTCCTTCGCCTTTCTTACGGGCTTTTTTCCTTGCTTATGGCCGGTGATACCGAAGAAGAAGGTCTTTCCCGGATCGCGGCCGACGGAACCGATCTTAACTCCCTCGTCCTCAAGGTGCCCCACCACGGATCGTCACCGTCGTCTCCCCTTTTCTTTCTCGAATCGGTGAGCCCCCGTGCGGCGGTCGTATCATGCGGGTTTGATAATCCCTATGGTTTCCCGGGAGAAAAGTCGCTGGAACGTCTTCGGGAGGTCGGCGCCGATGTATTTCGGACCGACCTCGACGGTGCGATATCGGTCGCCACCGACGGCCGATATCTGAGGATAGAGACGATGAACGGCGCCCGATTATATGAGGACATCCCTGACGGGGGCTGCCGGTAGGCCTATCGGAAGGCCTATCGGAAGGCTTTGGCCGCATTCAAACGGGCCGCGGCTCCCGTCCGATCCGGTTCCTGCCGCTCACCGGTTACGGAGCGCTTTACCTGACTTACCGATATGGTCTCTGCCCAGGAAATAATTTATCCACGATGACGTGCGCCACAATGCCCAATCGCACGGGGGGACGGTGTCCGGCTTAAAGACCCGGTCGGTCCCCGTGCGTGCAAGCCGCCGGTACGCCCGCACCCAGACGCAGAGCCGGGCGCCCGGATAGACCTCGCACCATCCGTCCGTTGATCCCCCGCAGGGACCGTTGCGCTCTTCCTTCGGACACTGCGACATGGGGCAAAGGTAAGCGACGTCAAAGAGGGCGCAATCCCCGCAATTACGGCATTCGAACAACAGGACCTTGATGCCGTTCTCGATATAGGCAAAGAGGCCGGAAAGAATCCGCGAGGAATCAACGATACGCGCCGCTATGCGCATGAGTCCGTAGAACGGACTCTTCGGTTCAAAGAAAACGGTATGAACAACCCGGGAGAAGAGATAGGCCGGATGCCGTAACAGGCGTCCACTCCTCCCGGACGGTGTTGTCGAGTTCAATCGGCCCGTCTTTTGTTTCTCGAAGAGATAGTACCCGCCCTCCTGGGGATAGTCGAACTCCGGCAGGTACCGCCGCCAATCGGCCGAGAGCGCTTCCCCCCGTTCAACGATCTCGATGACCGTGTCGCAGTCGATGCCGTGCCCCCCGATATGCGCGCCCGCACATCCCATCCCCTTGGCAACGGCGTAGTGCCTTGCCGCACGCGTAATCCGCGCCTCTCTGCCCCTGTCGGGGGCCGTCCGTTCGGCCTCGATTTCGGCTAAGAGTTTCCCGGTCACTACGCAACCGGGGATAGTCCCCGCATTCATAGTCCGCGCCGCCGGAAACGTCAGGACGAATATGTTGGCAAGCACGGGGATATCCACCCCTGCTCTCGACAGGAAGGTCAAGACCTCGTGAAGCTTGCGGGCGTCGTAACCGACCTGGGTTACAATGAAGCGGGCGCCGGCCGCTATCTTTTTCATGATCTTCTCGTATTGCCCGACGAGCTCAGCCTCCGTCTTCTTGAACGGCGAGACGGCCGCCCCGCAAAAGAAGTCCGTGGGGGCCAGCTTCAGCGGTTTGCCCATGAAGTCGTATTCAAGCCCCCGGTTCATACGGCCTATCAGCGACAGCAGGTGGATCGGATCGATATCAAATACCGGTTTAGCCATACCAAACCCGCCGTCGGTCGGATAATCACCCGAAAGGGCGAGGAGGTCTTTCACCCCGTTTCTATGTAGGCCGCAGAGAAGGCTTTCGAGCTCGTTTCTGTTCTTATCCCGGCAGGCGACATGAACCAGCGGGTCAATACCGAGCTTTCTTATCTCCACGGCGATGAACTCCGCCGCAATCGCGGGGCTGCCCCCCGGGTTGTCGGTAAGTCCGATGCCGTGGATTTTCTTTGACCGCGCCGCCTTTTCGGCGTTCTTTATCAGGTCATCCTGCTGCCTTTCCGCGAATCCACGTCCGGAGACGAGCTCCCAGTTTACGCAGAAGGTCTTTGGGTCACGCAGGGCCTCTCTGAACATATCGCTCACCTTGTTCCTCTGCTACCGCCCTTCATTACCGGGCGCGAAAACGGACTACACGATAACCCGATCTCCCCGAAAACGAGCGCCCTCCATCTCGAGGAGACACCGCTTGAGCGCCACGCCGCCCTCCGTGGAAAAGCCGGTCATTCCGCCATCGCCGGACACAACCCGGTGGCACGGGATAAACGGCGGCAGCGGATTTCTTGACATCGCCCCGCCTACCGCCCTGGCCGCTCCGGGTCTGCCGGCCATGCGCGCGAGCCCTCCATAGGTGATAACGGCGCCCCTCCCGATAGCCGACAGAGCCGAATATAGCGCGCGGTCAAAAGACGAACAGCCGTTCAGGTCAAGCACGGCCTCCGAGAGGTCTACCGCCTCCCCCCGGTAGTAGGCCGTCAGAAGCCGTATCGCCGGTTCCGGGGGCGCAACAAGACTGTTGAAGGTCGCCCGGGGGGGGGTGAGGTTTCTCTCAACCAACTCGCGCGTCCCCATTGGCAGGACTGAACGGACCAGCCCATCGGCGGTGGCCGCCAATCCCACCCATCCCTGTTCCGTTTGAAATATACGGTATCCAACGGTCATCGTAATTCTCCCCTGTTTCTGAATCTCTTCACGAACGGGCCGACAATGGCCCCAAGCTCACGGGAGCCGAGCAGGTACGTCGTCAGCAGGTAGACGGATAGCGAGCCGAGTATCGCCGCCGTCAGCACAACGATCTTTTCGGTAGTCCGGCCCGGCTTATCCCAGCCTATCAGCGATGCTATCCACCAGGCAGCCGCCGCCATTGTCAGGCATCCGGCCCCCATCCTTGTCATCGAGAAGAAGAGCCGTTTCAACCCGAGCCTGCCCATGACGCGGCGAAAAACCATCATGAGGAGCACGGCGTTTAGGGCCGCGTCCAGAGAAACCGCCAGCGCCAAACCGCAGTGGGCAAGCGGCACAACCAGGATAACCGAAAGCAGGATATTGACGATAATAGCCACAATACCGATCGAAACGGGCGTGGCAGTGTCCTTCATGGCGTAGAATCCGTTGGACAGCACCCGTATCGACGCGACAAAGGGCAGCCCTATCGAAAAGAATATGAGGGCATTGGCGGTCATAACAACCGACGTAAAGCCGAACTCCCCGCGAAAAAAGAGGGCGCTGATAATCGGAACCGAGAGGATCGCCAGCCCCAATGCCGCGGGTATCGTGATGTACAGCGTCATGGAAAGCGCATCGATAAACGTCCGCTTCAGGTCCTCGATGCGGTTCTCGGCCGCCATCCTGCTCATCGTGGGCAGTACCGCCGTCCCCAGGGCCACGGCAAATATCCCAAGGGGGAACTGGTCGAGGCGGTCGGCGTAGTAGAGGTACGAAACGCTCCCCGACGGCAGGAATGACGCCAGGAGCCTGACCACCACCACGTTGACCTGATAAACTGACGCCCCGAAGATGGCCGGGACCATCAGTTTGAGAATCGTCTTTACCTTGGGATCGAAGAAATGAAAATCGGGGGAAAACGTGACACCCTTTCTTATCAAAAACGGGACCTGGAGGGCCAACATCAGGATCCCTCCGATGACAACCCCGAACGCCAGACTCAGTACCGGGACGTTGAGGAGCGGACTGATGAGGAGCATCGACAGGATCATCGCGAGGTTGAAAAACATGGGCGATGCCGACGGCGCAAAGAAATGCCCCATGCTGTTGAGCACACCCATCGCCAGGGCCGACAGCGAGATCAACAGCATATAGGGAAACATCACCTGCGCCAGCAAAACCGTCAGCTCCCATTTCTGGGGGTTTGCGCGAAAGCCCGCCGCGAAGAGCGTAAGGATTTCGGGCGAAAAGATAACCCCGGCCACCACCGCCGCCGCAAGCACGATCGTCATGAACGTCATGGTGATCCGGGCGACGCGTACGGCCTCCTGTTTACCCTCGCGGATAAGGGTTTCGGTGTAGACCGGGATAACGGCCACCGTCATGGTCCCTTCGGCAAAGAGCCGCCGCAGGAGGTTCGGAATGGTAAAGGCGACGAAGAACGCATCGGCGGCGTCCGTCGCGCCGAAGAAAAACGCCGTAACCATATCCCGGACAAAACCGAGGATACGGCTGCCGAGGGTGCCCAGCCCCACGACGCCGGCCGCCCTCACCATTTGGGAATTTTCAGACATACTAACAATTTCCTTGACAATAGCCGGAAAATAACGTATATTTCAAAAATTAAATTTAGACTTCGGAGGTAATCAAATTTGGCTAATCATCGGTCGGCCATAAAACGGATGATCCAGGGCGAAAAGCGCCGGGTTAGAAATCGGCACGTCAAGAGCACCGTTAAGACCACTATAAAGAGCTACCTTAAAACCGTCGAAGAGAAGAACCCCGAGCTCGCCAAAGAGAGCCTTAAGCATACGATCACGACCATCAACAAGGCGGCTTCCAAGGGCGTCATCCACAAGCGAAACGCCTCCCGGAAGATTTCCCGGCTTACCCGGAAGTATAACGCCCTGTCCGCATCATAGTGGTGATATCCAGGGCCATTTTGTCCATCACCACGCCGCTCTTCCCCGATCGGGATTTTAACAGCTTATCCGTTTTATAGAACTCCCGAAATGCCCCGCGAAACACCTCATGAGGGATGCGGCGCGCCTGCGCCGTGTATTCGGCAAGTCTGAACACGGGAATCTTGAGCTCCCGCGATGCCCTCGCGTCTTCCACGTGGTGATCCATCAGTATCTTCAGAGACCAGAGACGCATGAAGTGCCACCGAATGGTCGATAGGATCTGCGTGGGTTCCGCTCCCTCACCGATCACCTCCCTCAGCATCTCCACCGAGCCCGCCGGATCGCCGCGTGACAGCGCGTCCGTCAATTCGAAGACGCTGCGCACCCGGAGGTACGGGAGGATATCCTCGACGACCGAAAGCGTTGCCTGTTTTTCATCGCCCAGGAACAGTACGATCTTTTCAACCTCCATTGCAACGGCAGAAAGGTCCTGCCCGATACAATCCACGATGGCGTCCAGCGCCTCATGGTCGATTGCTTTACCTTCCTTCTCCATACGCTTTACCACCCACTCCCGGATATCGGTCTCCCTTGCCTTGGCAAACACGGTCACGGCGGCGAGTTTAGCCAGCTCCGAGAGCCGGTCCACCGGCGGCGGGGCGACACCCGAGGCCCCCTTCCCCCTTCCGACTCCCCGGGCCGTTACTATCATGAGGGTCTTGGACGACGGGTCCTGCGCATAGGCGACAATCGTCTGGATTTCCTTTTCCTTCAATCTCTCCACCCCTCGGATAGTAACGACCTTTTTCGCCCCCCCCATAGGGATGGTCATGGCGGAGTTCATGATATCGGTTATGGCATCGTCCCCGGCATAGAAAACCTCGCACAACAGGTCACCGAAGATTCCGCCCCCCGTAAGCGCAGCCGACACCAGACGATCCTCGTATTCGCGGACAAGAAAGTCGTTTTCTCCGTAAAAAAAATAGACGGGATAAAACTTCCCGTCTTTAATGTCCCGATCGAGGTCCCTGGGAGAGGCATAATGCCGAGTCATTGACGATTAATACCCGAATACGAGCCGGTCATGGATCTCGAGCGCAAGCTTTTCCGTGACGTCCTGCAGCGCAATCTCCTTGTAGCTGTCAAACACGACGGCGCCGGTTTCGATATTGTAATCCTCGGTATAAGATATGTCCGACACTTCCCATACAACGGTGTCGTTCTTGACGAGTTTTGCCCCAACCCGCACAGAGACCGTTACGAGGACTGCCCGATCATCCTCGTCATATATGGTGTTATAATAGTCGACAGATTCGATGGTCCCGACAAGTTCTGCGTCGGCCTTTTCTTCTTTCACGGGCGTCAACGCGCCGGATTTCATGAATTCCCTCGTCAACGCGTTTGTCATAATCACCCCCAGCCTCGGCTCATCAGTCGGGTTAACGAACGAGGGAATATAGACCGTCTTGATATCCGGGGGCAACTGCTTCTTTACGTTTACGAAGGTGTAGCCGCACCCGAACAGGGAAACGATACTGACAAGCACAATGCCCATCGCCGATAGTCTCGATAGTCTTTTTATGACGTTCATAACATAACCCCGCACCGTCCTAAAACGACGGTTCATCGTGTCGGAACTAAGACCTGCCCACGAAAACCCGGAGAAACGGACGTGCCCGCGTTCCCCTCTCCCGTTAGCCCTTTATATATTACTGGATCACAACGATATTGACCAGTTTTCGAGGAACCACCACGACGTTTTTGATATCCTTCCCCTCGATGTAATCCCTGACTTTTTCGTCGTCAAGGGCCCTCTTCCGTATCTCTTCGTCTGCGGCGTCCGCCCCCACGGTTACCCTCCCCCGTACCTTGCCGTTTACCTGCACAACTATCGTGATCTCGTCCTCCCGCGCAAGTTCATCGTCCCATACCGGCCAGGACGCGGTAACGACCGAAGGCGGCTGTCCGAGGGCTTCCCACAGCTCTTCGGTAACATGGGGAACGGCCGGGGAAAGAAGCAGCACAATACTTTTGCCTGCCGCCGTAAAGGCGGCGGCATCCGCCGGTGTTACGTCCTTGCCTTCCCCGATGAAGGCGTACATTTCATTTACCAGCTCCATCACGGCCGCGATTGCGGTATTGAAATGGAAACGCTCCTCGATATCCTCGGTAACCTTCCTGATGGTCTGGTGGGTCTTCCTCCGCAGCCTGACGCCCCGCGCCGTCAATCCGGAGTTCCCGCCTCCCGAAAAAACCTTCCCCTTCTCGATAACGTCCGCATTATCGACGATGATCCGCCACAGGCGGCCGAGGAACCTGAAAGAGCCGTCGATCCCCTGGTCGCTCCATTCCAGTTCTTTCTCGGGAGGAGACGCAAAGAGCATAAAGAGCCGTGTCGTATCGGCCCCATACTTTTTTATCATATCGTCAGGATCAATGACATTGCCCTTTGATTTGCTCATCTTGGCGCCGTCTTTGATGACCATCCCCTGGGTAAGGAGCCTGGTGAACGGCTCCCGGTATTTTATCAGCCCGAACCGCTCCATAACACGGCTGTAAAAACGGGAGTAGAGGAGATGCAGGATCGCGTGCTCGATCCCCCCGATGTACTGGTCGACGGGCAGCCAATAGTCAACCCGCTTTTTATCCACCATCCCCCCGTCATAGTCGGGGCAGGA
The DNA here is from genome assembly GCA_963735595.1 of uncultured delta proteobacterium. Taxonomy (GTDB): domain Bacteria; phylum Desulfobacterota; class Zymogenia; order Zymogenales; family Zymogenaceae; genus JAFGAS01. Next base: position 460,475 of record CAVTLK010000001.1, read on the forward strand.
ATACCGGGCGTAGTACCAGGACGATTCCACGAAGGTATCCATCGTGTCGGTCTCCCGGCGGGCCTGGCCGTTACACTTCGGGCAGGTTGTCTTCACGAAAGGCTCGTGGGAAACGAGCGGAGAGCCGCCCTCACCCGTGACCGTTACGTCAAGCGGCAACACGACCGGAAGCCGGTCTTCCGGCACCGGCACCACGCCGCACGTGTCGCAATAGACGATCGGGATTGGCGCCCCCCAGTAGCGCTGACGGGAGATACCCCAGTCCCTCAACCGGTAGTTGATCGTTCGGGTCCCCCGGTGTTTCTTTTCTAAATCGTCGATGATGGCGTCCATAGCGGCCCGGTTCCTCATGCCGTTAAAGGTCCCGGAGTTAATCAGGACCCCGTCCTCAACGTAGGCCTCGGTCATCGTGTCCCCCGACAGCGTATGTGACTCCGGAGAGATGACGACGATGATGGGGAGGTCGTATTTTTTGGCAAATTCGAAGTCGCGCTGGTCGTGAGCGGGCACCGCCATGACGGCCCCCGTACCGTATTCCATAAGGGCGAAGTTTGCCGCGAAGACCGGCATCTTCGCGCCGGTAAAGGGGTTCTTGCAATAGGCGCCGACGAAGATGCCCTCCTTCTCATAGTCCTCCGACGAGCGCTTTATCTTATCGGTCTTAAGCATCCGCCCGACGAAGGCGTCTACTTCTTTCTGCTGGGCGGTTCCCCTGGAGAGTTCTATGGTAAGGGGATGCTCGGGGGCAAGCACCATGAAGGTCGCTCCGAAGATCGTGTCCTGCCGTGTCGTGAATACCGGTATCGACCCGTCCCGATCGTTGAGCGGAAACTCCACCCTAGCGCCGTGGCTTTTGCCGATCCAGTTCTTCTGCATCGTGAGGACGCGCTCCGGCCAGCCCGGGAGCTTTTCGAGGTAGCCCAGGAGGTCTTCGGCAAACTCCGTGATCTTGAAAAACCAGCCGGTAATCTCGCGCTGGGCTACCTCGCGGTCGCACCTCCAGCAGCGTCCCGCGATCACCTGCTCGTTGGCCAACACCGTCTGGCAATTGTCACACCAGTTGACGAATGATTTCTTCTGATACGCAAGCCCCGCCTCGTACATCTTGAGGAAGAGCCACTGCTCCCACCGGTAATAATCGGGATCACAGGTTGCCAGTTCACGATCCCAGTCATAGGAAAAGCCCATCGACTTGAGCTGCGTTTTCATGTATTCGATGTTCTCGTAAGTGAACGTCGCCGGGTGCACACCCTTCTGTATGGCGGCGTTTTCGGCCGGCATGCCGAACGCGTCCCACCCCATGGGATGAAGGACATTGAATCCCCGCATCATCTTATATCGGGCGACCAGGTCCGTGATGCTGTAGTTACGCACGTGCCCCATGTGAATCCTGCCGGAAGGATACGGAAACATCTCGAGGACGTAGTATTTTTCTTTTTTCGGATCTTCAACCGACCTGAAAACCTTATGTTCATTCCAATATTTTTGCCACCGGGATTCAACGGCGGCCGGATCGTACTTGCCTTTACCAGTCATTATCGGTCTCTTTCGTTATCGGATCATTCTCTGCCGGTTCGATATCACCATCATGTAGTAACGTAATTACGTATCATATATTTCTGCGATTTGCAAGACTAATAGTAATTGGCCCGACCCGGTATTCGGTTTTTCGGAGATTCGGTCCCAGCTCGTGGTACAATGGACCGATGACGAGCGCACAACCGCAGCGACACGCCTATATATCGGCCGTTACGCTGGGCGGCATATCCATAGCCGGCCAGATTGTGCTCATGCGGGAGATCATGATCCTCTTCTACGGCAATGAGCTGTCGGCCGGCGTCTGTCTCTTTTCATGGCTCCTCTGGACTTCGGCGGGGGCCTTCATAGGCACCGCTCTCACTAAACGTAACATCACCGGTCCAAGAGCCCTCCCCGCCCTGCTTGCGGCCGTTGCCGTGCTGCTTCCGGCAACCGTCGTCCTCTGCGCGTGTCGCAAAGACGATCGTCGGAATATCCCAGAGTGAGATCATCGGCATCGTCCCGATGGCGGCTATTGCCGCGGTCGTCCTTTTGCCCTTCTGTTTCTTCTCTGGTCTGCTCTTCCCCCTGCTCATACGGACAGCCGTCCCCGACAGCCGGAACGACCGTGATGCCCCTGCCCGCATATACCTGTTCGAGTCCATCGGCTCATCACTCTTCGGAGTCATTACCGCCCTTGTCCTCATCCGGCATTTTGACGCCCTGACGGTCGCGTTTTTTGTCGCCGCCATTGCCGGCCTGGCGGCACTGTACATCTCGGTTTCCACCCGCCGCCCCGCGGCGGCCGTACTATCGGTCCTCGTCGTCTCTCTTTTCGTCCTTCAGCCCCTGTTTTCTATTCCCGACATCGCCGCGATCACCCGGCAGCTCCAGTGGAAGGGCTTCACGGTGGTCGAATCGACCGATTCCGTTTACGGAAACCTCACCGTGACGCGGGCCGAAAGCCAGACCACTGTGTATGACAGCGGGGTACTTTCGTTTACCTACCCGGACGTCATGAACAGCGAGCTCGGCGTGATCTATCCCCTCCTCCTTCACCCCCGGCCCGTGAGGGTGCTCCTTGTGGGCGGCGGGATATCCTCGACACTCTCACAGATACTCAAGCACCCCTCGATTTCGGCAATCGATTACGTGGAGCTTGACCCCGCCCTCATCGACCTCGGTGTAAGAAACCTCCCCTCCGAGGCGACCCGCCCGCTGTCGGACCGCCGGGTTCGGGTCATCCACGAGGATGGACGTCTCTTCATAAGGGAGGCCCGTGATCGGTACGACGTAATCATCGTCAACATGGCCGACCCCGTCAACGCGCGCATAAACCGCTACTTTACGCGGGAATTCTTCCGCGAGGCGAAACGGATCCTTGCCCCCGGCGGCGTCTTCTCTATCTCGGTAGGCTCATCGGAGGAGATTATCAGCCCGGTGCTCGCCTCCTTCCTCGGGAGCGTCTCCCGGACGCTGTCGTCGGACTTTTCCCATACGGCGGTCGTGCCCGGGGGCACCGCGTTCTTCGTGGCGTCCGACCTCCCGTCCCGGGTGGACATCGACCCCGCGGTACTCGCCGCCCGTATGAAGGATCGCGATATCGTAAACAGCTACGTCACCGAGCAGTATCTCCTTTATCAGCTGAGCGACGAGCGGATTGAGTACGTTCGCCGAAGTATTGAAGGCGCGAAAACGGCGGGGAACAACACGGACCTCACTCCCACGGTCTACTACTACAATATGGTGCTCAGGAGCTACTGGCTCTCACCCGGGCTGAAGATCGCCCTTGCCGACTTCGCCGGATCACGGCCGGTCCTACCGATCACGGCGATTATCCTGGCGGCGGTCGTCTGCGGCGCTCTTATCAGAATCCGCGCCCGGAAACCGGCCTCGCTACCGGCGGCAACCGTCGTTCCCGCGGCGTTGACCTCCGGCTTTTCCGAGATCGCGATTACCGTCGTTATCATCATCGCGTTCCAGACCTTCCGCGGCTACGTCTATTCGGGCCTCGGCCTGATCATCTCATCGTTCATGATCGGCCTTGCCATAGGAACCGGGGCCGCCCGCTCCCGGATAGGCATATTCGCCCGCCCCTGGCGGCTCCTTGGTATCGTCCAGTTGCTCTACGGCGCGTTGTGCCTGTCGATTGTCGGCGTCCTCTTCTTCTTTTCGACGTACGGATCGGGGGGATGGCCCTGGGGACCTGCCGCCGTCTTTTCACTGCTGAACATGCTCTGCGGGATACTCGCCGGTTTTCACTACGTTACCGCGGTGCGATCTCTTGTCGTCTCGGGCCTTACGGCCGACGCGGGGGGGTGGGTCTACGGGATGAACCTTGCGGGCGCGGCGGGAGGGGCAATTCTCGCCTCGGTGGTCATGATACCGCTGTGGGGATTGGTCACGACCCTGCTGCTGGTGCTGGCGGCAAACCTGTGCGCTGCGGCGGTTGTCGGAATCGGGGCAGGATATATCGGCGAGAATAACACACGGCGCAGATAGAACCAGCGCCGTCCTCGAAAGAGACGATCATCCATTCTCAGACGCCCTTCGGCGCCTCCCATATCCCCGCGATCGGGTATCCGCAAAACGAGCACTTCCCTTTCTTGATCTTTACCTCTCCCACGAAGTACCCCATACGAAAGATTAGCGTCTTCCCGCACGTGGGGCAGTAGGTGGACTCGTATTTATGGCCCGGGACGTTGCCGACGTAGACGTATTCGAGGCCGGCCTTTCGGGCGGCGGTATGCGCGGCTTCAAGCGTCTCTACCGGCGTGCTCGGGAGGTTGGTGAGCCGATACATCGGGGTGAACCGGGAAAAATGGAGCGGCGTCTCTTTGCCGACCTTATCCCTGATCCACTCGCACATCCTGGTGATCGTCGGGAGGTCGTCGTTCCTGGTGGGAACGATCAGCGTCGTGATCTCCACGTGGACGCCCGCCTTCTTGTATCCCGCGATCGAGTCGAGCACCGGTTTAAGCCTGCCATCGGTCATCGATGAGTAATAGTCCTCGGTAAACCCCTTGAGGTCGATGTTGGCCGCCGTCAGGTATTTGGAAAGCTCGGCCCGCGGCCCGGGGTTGATATACCCGTTTGAATGCATGACGTTGATCAAGCCCGGCCTTCTTGACGGCCCTGGCGCAGTCCAGCATGTATTCGTAGAAAATCGTCGGCTCCACGTAGGTGTAGGCGACGCTCGCGGATCTCGATGATTCGTGCCTCCCGTGCCAGCGCCGCCGGGCTAAGCCGGTAATTATCGGTGTTTTCCGGCCGGGCCTGGGAGATGTCGTAGTTCTGGCAGAATTTGCAGGTGAGGTTGCAGCCGGCGGTGGCGATGGAATATGACGTCGTTCCGGGAAGGCAGTGAAAGAACGGCTTTTTCTCTATGGGGTCGACGTGGATCGCGCAGGGGTTGCCCCATACGAGGCTGTAGTATTTCCCCTTCCTGTTCTCCCTGACCTCGCAGTATCCCCGTTTGCCGTCGGCCACCGTGCATCCCCGGGGACACAGGAGGCACATTACCGTTCCATCGCCCAGCGGGGTATACAAGGGGGACTCCTTCGGTACCATGTAACCCCGTTCGGGATACCCCATTTCGTCGCTGCCGTCGGACGTTCCGATCGGCTCGGCACAGGCGGAAAGCGGCAGGCCCGCGGCGCAATACCCCAGGGCGCACGCGGATGCCCCCGTCAGGAATTCCCGCCGGGAAAGCCCCCCCGCATTTCTACCGACTACTTTTCTCTTACCCTCACCTGCCCCGTCCACAGTCTATTCCTCCGAGAAAGCCTCCGTCGTGAAGATATAGAGTTGGGCGTCCTGCTCTTTCCAGTCGTTCGGAAGGAGACGGGCCTTCACGCAGAGATTTTCGAGGTACTCGTTGAGCGTCCACCCCTGCTGGACTGGAACCTCCGGAAGGAAGAGGCCCGAGTTGCCTCCCTTTCCGAATTACTACCCCGTGCGTCCCGACGATGATCTCGTCGACGCTCTTTATCGGTTTTAGCTCCGATAGTACCGAGACTTCGATAGTGATATCTTTGAGCTCCGCTTTCGTCACCGGGTTGTCAGAGAATCGATAGTCGTAGACTGCCCCGAGGGCACCAAGCGATACCGTTTCGTACAGGGGATAGACCGGCTCGATATAGCCGACGCAACCTCGCAGCTCTCCATCGTTGGTGAGGGTAACGAAAGCGCCGCCGGGCCTTCGTAAGGGCGGCCGAATCGCTCTGTGAAATCGGGAACGCACTTTTCCCGACAGCTCGCACTCGATGGTCTTCCTCGCAATCGAGAGGAGTTCCTTCCTGTCGTTCGTCGTCAATCCCTCCCGGCCTCGTCCCCTTCTCCCGCCGGCGGCCCTCCCCTCCCGTAGACGACCGCCGAGATGTATCCGACGACGGCATCGGTTGTCCCGGTCTCTGTCCCGCTGTCGTCATACATTGTCACAAGGACCCCCGAGGAGCCGAGAGCACTTGCCGCGAGGAGCGCCGTCACCACCGGCCCCGCCCCGCAGGCCTCGGTCTTTCGGCCGACGACGGCGTCGTACAGCCCCTCTGCGATCGTTCTTCTCGAGGAATTTCCTGAATACGCCGTCAAGCGAGCGCGCTTCCGTGCGTGAATGGTAGTGCGACAGGTCCGACGAGGCGACGATCAGGACGCGTTTATCGCCGATCGACGCCGCGATCGCCCGCGCCAGGTCCTCGCACGAGGCGAGGCTGCAGCTGCCCATGACAATGGGGACAATCTCAAAATCACCGAGAACGACCTGAAGGAACGGGACTTCGACTTCCACCGAATGCTCCGGGAGGTGGGGAAGCCCGTTTTTAGTGATGCGATCGCCCTTCTTTACGATCGAATCGATCAGGTCGGTATCAGGGCGATACGTCGCCCAGAGGCGTACGGTACGGACCGTCGGCGTATATGGCCGAGCCGTCAAACGAATAGTGATGGCTTGGACCGATAATGATGACGGTGTCGTAGGAGGTCCCGGCCAGCGCCTTGAAACCGGCGGCTGCCGTCTGGCCGGAATAGATATACCCTGCGTGGGGAGCAATGACCGCGAGCGGCCGTCCCGGCACCCTGATTGCCGGCGCTTCGGCGAGAAAACCCGTGATCATTGCCCGAAGGTCGTTCGGATCGCCGGGATAAAAGGAACCGGCCACCGCGGGGGCCCGGGCCCGACGTCGGACCGGATAGCTCTTCACCCGACAGGCACGCGGGGGTAATAAAAATGAGTATCAAGAACAGGGTTAGCCGGATCGCCTTCGAGTTTCGACCCATAAGTCGTAATATCCCGATGGCTATCGGTCAATGACAGCTGCCGCAGTTTTTCGACGTACATCCCCCGCAGCCGTCCCCCGACGACGCGGAGATAAACTTCTCGCCGCTCTTGACCGCACAGACCGACATTTCTTGTTAACCTGCTGTGGAGGCGCACTTAGGGCAGGAAATCTCGGCACTCCTGGACATTACCAGCTCCTCGAACTCGTTGCCGCATCCCCCGCAGACAAATTCAAATATCGGCATATGCTACCTCATCGACCCAGGAGCCGTCGCCCCGTTGAATCCACCAGCCTGCGCGCGCCTGATTCTGCCAGCTGTCGGCAAAGAGGCGTTCGATCTGCGGTATGGTATCGCCGCCGAGGCCGTTAGCCGACGCGATCTCCTGATAGAGGCGCCTGCGGTCGGCGTTGTCGGCGTCTACCAGTCCCCGAAGGCTGCCCGATCGCGCCGATATCCAGCCCCCCCTGGTTCCTGATCTCCAGGTACCCACGGTTGGATATCCCGATATTGCCGCCGTTATAGAAGGGCATGAGCTGCGGGAACCGTCCCTCCATGGTGGAACGAATCGCCCGTATAGCCGGCGTTGAGATATTGATATCGACCTGCGCCCATGCGCTGTCCACCAGCAGGCCGGCAAGCCTGAACGGAACGGCCAGGCGCCCCTCGGGCTTCGTGTCCGTGGCCGGCTCCGCTCCCTTCTTGTAGACGTCGTCGACGATCTCATCGGCCGCCTTCCGCACCGCTTCGGCGGGGAAATATATATTAACCGTGACGCATGCCCCGACGAGCAGCATTATCGTCAAGAGCGCGGGAATTACTTTTCTCATCATGGTCAATTCCTCCTGTGGCTCCTCTGTGGCTTTCCTTGGCTCCAGTTTGTTCCTCATAGGACCCGGATTGGCTCATGGTCGGTTCCTTATTCGGACCTACCTGGTTTCAATCCTGATATCTTCGGTATCCTTTACGTTTATCCGCTCCAGCCGCCGCATCATATCGTCAAAACGGATCAGGTTGTTGGGGTTCTGATTGATTACGTTGATGCCGGTAAGGCCGCTGCGCTTGATGAAATACTCGGTGTCGCCTTCGTGAATCATGCCCCTGAGCGTAAAATAGTCGTTCTTGAGCTCGAGGTGAATGCCGATCCCCGAATAGTTATACTCGTGGACGAATCGGTTAAGGCCCGTGCGGAGCAGCGCCCGAAAACAGGGTCGATCCCGATCCGAGGATCGTCAGCTTATCGACGAATTCGACGCTGACGCGCTTATCCACTCCCCGTCTATCGACCGTCCTGACATCTAATACAAATCGTCTCCGGCCCCCCGTAGGAGAAAATAAGACCGGAGATTCCGCCTTCGGCGATCCCGGTGACCCTGCCCACGTCGATCGTTTGGGTCAGCGCTCCAAGGTCGATATCGGCAAACGTCACGTCACACCCGAGCCTTCGCCCCGCATCAAAGATATCCTGACCCCATATGTTTTCGATGCGTACCGCTCCATTAAATATTTTAGCAGTAAGGGTGCCCGAAGTAAACAGCTTTTTTTCCTCGATCCTGACCTCCGCGAGCTCGCCGATGAGCTCCCCCTTCAGAGCGACAAGCTTTTCCTTCGGGAAGATCGCCGCGATATTGATTCCTTTCACGGCCAGCGACAGGCGCATCGTTCTGTTTTCGTCGAATATGTTTTCCCCCGAGCTCCACCGATCGTTACGGAGCCGCCGGCTGCCGAAACCACAACGGTATCCTTCAGGGCAAAGGCGTTTTTCGTAAGCGCCGGTGATAACGTCACCGCACCGATATCGACCCCGCCCAGCATCGCGTGGGAAACGGTTACCTCTCCGAAGTCACCGGGGATAAGCTCCGGCGTTGCGTCTTTATTCGACCCGTCTGAAAGGTCGAAGGAAAACGGCATAGAAGCCGAAATCCCCTCGACCTTCGTGGAAATACCGGGGAAATCAAGGGTAGCGCCGACGATATCCAGTCTGCCCGAGACACGCGGCGCCGCAAGGTTTCCCCCTATCCTGCCCGATGAATTCAGAGAACCGGCGACGGCGCCCGTATAAAGCCAGGCGATGCGGTTCATGAAGTAGTTTCGAAAGAGGATGTCGTAGGCCGCTGCCATGTCGCGGACCTTCATGCGGTACGAGAGATCCCCGCTCATACCGGCCCGCCCGGAATCGATATCTCCGAAAATATCCGCCGAGAGGACCGAGGGTATCGATACCTCGCCCGTAAAGTTCTTGACGCCCCCGTCGTCTTTCAGCCGGCCCGATGCCTTGAGGGAGATCCGGTGCTTTTCGAAATTGACGAAGAGGCCCGAGAGGAGGAGCCCGAAATCATGGGCGGTGAGCTCGCCGTTAAAAAAGAATCCCTCCCTGATATCGTCCCTGAACTGAATCCGCGCCGACCCGGTAATACCCTGACCCAGGTAGCCGGAATCGGGAGACGAAAATCCGGCATTGACGAGATCGACCTCGAGATTGCCGGCAATGCTCCTGTCACCCGCATCGACAGTCCCCATCGTCAGGAGGCTTTTCGCCCGCCCCGTGATCCCCCAACCGGCAAGGAATTCGGGCATATAGTCCCCGAGGCGGCGGAGGTTCGCAGACGAGAGCATCAGCGAATCCGCCTCCGACGTAACCTTCCATTCCCCGTTCTTCTCGACCGCTAAGATTCAGCAATACGTCCCCGAAACCGGGGCACCGAGAGCGCCGCGTCTCTCAGTATAAAGGCGCCGTCGTTTTCTTTCTCCATCTCGCCCGTGGCCGTGATCCCGTCCAGCATAAGGCCGCGCCCCTCCGCGGCAATCGAGAGGCCGTCGATCGAGATGTCCGTCGCTTCGACGGTATCACGGTTAAACCGTATGTGCGCCGTAACGTGTTTGCCCGCGAATAGAAAATCTCCGATCCGATACCCCGACTCTCCCATCCTGACCGCCCCCCGGGCCGAAACGTCCGGATAGGTTCCCGCAACACGCATCCGGCCGTAAAACGGCCCGTCGAGCATCGAGCCCTCGTTTATCCCTTCCGTCCGCGCCGATCCGGCAATCGTGAGGGACTCGCCCACGATGCCGTGTTCATAGCTCATATCCACGCCCTGGAAGATGTAGCGCCCTGACGTGTCGATCAGGACAAGCTCGCCGTTTTCGACGGTGATATCCAGCTCCATAATCCTCTGGATGAGACGATCCCCGTCGCCTCCACCTTCCCGTGACACATCCAGAGATATCGAGGGATTATGAACGGTGATTTTTTTTATTCTCAGGGGAGTGGTCAGGCCGAGGCCGAACTCCAGTACCGCCGGGCCGGATGAAAAGACGACCGGGCCGGTCACCAGGTCCATCCCTTCCACGATTACCGCGCCGGGAGAGACCAGCCGTATCCCGGTTAGATACACCCGGTAGCCGACGGTTCGTTCGACGACACGCCCGACCGCATCGCCGATCAGTTCGTCTCCGAAATAGTAGTAGAAGACCGATATCGCCGTTAGCGACCCGAAGAAAACGGTCAGGCAGCAGATCCAGATGATCCGGGCGAGGCGGGTCTTTTTCCATAGCCTCTTGGACATGCGCCTTCGTTTCCCTTTTGATCGCCGGTTACGGGTCTTTCAATATCAGGATAAGCCGTGTCCGTCTTGGTTCGTGTGACGAAAATCACAGCATAGCGGGGACTTCTTTTGTATCATAATAGTATCGAATCATGTACGATAGCGTAATCAACGGCATACGGGGAAAAGCCATGAAAAAGACGATCATGATTCTTGTGTTTCTTGCCCTTTCCGCGACGTTGCTGGGATGCATCGGGTACGGCGTCATCACCCATGGCGGATACGCGGTCTACCTAACCGACGGCTCCGAATACCATAACGTCTTGTGGTACAAGAGCAGGACTGAAGGTGTGGCCCTATCGGAGCATCCCACCGGGACGGTCATGTTCCTGACCCAGGACTACGGCCTTGTTGAGGTGCCATGGGCCAACGTGGTGAAAATCCAGACCGAATAAAAGGCTCCGACACCGGACATATGCCATGCCGCCCTGCTCTGCCCGGCAAACCGGGAAATGACTGCCGGCACCCGGAACGAGGGGCTACTTCGCCGCCTGAGTGATGACGCCTGAGACGAACCGACCGTCGAGCGCGTCTCTATCGGGCACGTGCGTCATTTCGCGGACAAAATCTGCAAGGGTATCGCTGACGAATTTTACGGACGCGCCTCTGATTCTATCGTCGCCGCATTCGGGCATTCGCCCGACGAATGCCTCAACGTGCCGGATAATCGTACCGGAAATTCCCGGGTTTTCGCGCACCATATCATAAAAACGGCCCAGCTCTTCATCCGAAAGCGGGACGACCTCCCATTCACCCCCAAGACACCCCCGCACACACGCCGTCATAAAGATATGTTCAAGTCCCCAGCCATGGGTTTTCGCGTTGCCTATCAGCCACGGCCTGATATCTTCGGGGATGTTCACGATCTCACGGATGAGATGGACCCGGGCCGAGAGCTCCGTCATGAAGCCCGCGGACGCCGTCAGGTCGGCGATCGATCTGAAATTTCTATAGCTATGCGCGCCGCCGGAGATCGCCTCATAGAAAAGGGGTTTTCCGGCCAAAAGGCCCTCGACAACACTGCGGGCGAAATCCCCCCAGAAGACCGGCTCGATGATCGACGAGAGTTCCCTCACGAGAACCTCGTTTCGTTTTCTTTCGGCCAGCGCCAGCGTATAACCCAGCCGAAACAGCTCCACCAGATAGACATCCCGGATCGTCTGCTTTGCTTCATCGTAGTGCGCCGCCCCCGTGAGGTACTCCAAACCGAGATTGATATAGTCCCTGGTCATTTGCGCAGATGATACCAACTCCTCCACGTCAGAAAGGTCCATCCCCGAGGCCGCCACGACCTTATGTACCAGGTACGAAAGCTCCCACAGCAGGTGAGCGGCGCGGTCGTCGTCGGCCACCTCTCCCATGAGATCCTCGAAGAAACCGCCGGTCTTTCTGGGTATGAGCCAGTAATGGGGGGGGAGTTGGTCGGTCTGACGGTCGTCAAGGTAAATGACTTTGGACGACATTGAGCGGATCGTTTCGACGATTTTGGCCGGGTCTTCAAACAGGAAGAGATCCCGCGCCTCGCTCAGCTCCGGAAAGCCGATCATCGACATGCGGGACGATCTGAGCCGGTAGGCGTCTTCTTCCATAGGAGAGGGCAGCTCTCCGATCACCCCTTCCATGATAACGCGGTAATAGTCGGGCTCGTGCTCAAAAAAACCCATGAGGAGATTTGAGACGAGGTCGAAGTCCAGTTCCTCATCTATCGGCCTGAAATAGTAGAGATTGTCGAAGCTGAACCATCCGCCGTCGGTAAATTCGAGCGGGTCTTGATCGAGGTTCCTGGGCACTGCCTCGATGATCCCCTTAAAGAAGAGTATCACGAGCGGCTCATCGAGCATAAAGAGGCTCTTGGTAAGGACCCGCTCCCCGCCTTCCGCAAGAAGCTGGAGCCATTCCATGAACTTGCCGAAGTCTATCCGATCCCGCTTCCAGATATCCATATCCAGGAGCTGGACGATCTTCTCCGGGGCCGACATTTCGAGAATAATGGCCGCATCCGTGCCCCACGATTCCTTCACCGTAAGATATATCTCCTGCGGAGAGAGCTTTTTCAGGAGCTTGAGCGGATCGGGAGACGAGATTATGAGATTGGCCTTTGTCCTGACGGGCGATCTCTGGATAAGGCGGAGGCGATCCTCAAACGAGAGGGCCGTAAGTTCGCGCTCCGTCAGGCGCTCGCCGGCGAGCGTCCGATCGAGGAGGTTGTCTAAGGCCATAGGCCGGTATCAGATCGTTCATTTTTTCAATTATATCAGAGGATTGCGCAAAAGGGAAGTTAATCATTTACTTCTGCGGCAAAATTAAGTAGTATGCAGCGCATCCGCACTTCTCATGGTTGACAGCCGCATGAATACCACGAACCGTACGACTCGGGGGAAAGCTCCCCCTTTACCGTAAAGTCCTGTTCGGCGTGGGTGATTCAACCAACAGCCTCTTCTTTACCGTCATTGCATTCTTTTACCTTTTCTTCCTCACCGACGTAGCCGGGATCGCGCCGGCGCTTGCCGGATGGGTGCTCTTGGCCGGGAAGGCGTGGGATGCTGTAACCGACCCGATGATGGGATTCATATCCGACCATACAAAATCTCGATGGGGACGCAGGCGGCCCTACTTCCTGGCCTGTGTTCCGACGGCGGGCCTCTTTTACCTGATTTGGATTAGCCTACCCCATTCGAGAACCAGACCCTCCTCTTTCTGACCTACGCGGGATTGAATCTCCTCTTTTGGACCTTCTATACGATGATGGCGATTCCCTACTCCGCGCTGATGCCGGAGCTTTCCCTTGACTACGACGACCGTACATCTCTTGTCTCCGTCCGCATGTCCTTTTCCATCGTCTTCGGACTCCTGGCCGCCGTCGTTCCCATGGCGATCGTATCCCTGTTTCCCGATCGAAAGACCGGATTTGCCATGATGGCGCTATTCCTCGGCATGTTCGGCATATTCCCTTACGTTATCAGCTTTTTCGGCACGAAGGAGCGTCCGGAGTTCCAGCAGAAGGCATCGCTGCCGTTCTCTCGCGTCGCTCAGGGAAACGATGAAGAATCGATCGTACGTAGTCGCAATGGTCGTCTTTCTGTTGAGCTGGGTGTGCGTGGATGTAATCGGCGCGGTCTTTATCTATTTCATCATCTATTGGATGGGACTAACGGAGAACGATGTGTCGATCCTGTTGGGCATCATCTTTGTTACCGCGGTACTTGTGCTGCCGTTGTGGGTCCTGATCTCGAAATGGGTCGGCAAGAAGGCGGCTTATGTCATCGGGATGTCGTTCTGGGCCGTCGTCATGAGCCTGGCCTTTTTCCTGCGTCCGGGCGTTAGGAATTGGTTTCTCTACCTCTTCTGTTTTCTTGCGGGTTTCGGCGTCTCCACGGCCCACGTGCTTCCCTGGTCAATGATTATCGACTGTGTCGACATCGACGAATATCGCACCGGCGCGCGCCGGGAGGGAATGTATACCGGCTTTACCCTCTTCGCCCAGAAGCTGGCCTCATCGGTAGCCCTCCTGCTGGTGGGGAGTTTCCTGGGCTGGGCGGGCTACGTGGCCAATACGGTGCAGAAAGAGAGCGCGCTGATTGCCATCCGGGTGCTCCTCGGCCCCGTTCCCGCCGTTCTGCTTATTCTCTCGATCTATCGCTGTTCTCCTGTACCCGATTACCAAGGCCGACCACGAGAAAATCAGGGACGAGCTGGACCGAAGGCCGCGGAGATAGGTATACGGGAGGCCGACCGCATTACAGTCTCTTTGGCAAATAAAGCGGGGTCATGTATGGTTAACTCGATACTTCTGTATACCGGTTCGATCATTATAGTGACCTGGGGGATCGCCCACGTTGTCCCGACCAGAGGGGTCGTCGCGGGCTTCGGCAAGCTTTCCCGGGACAACGCCAGGATCATCACGATGGAATGGATCGCCGAGGGGCTGACGCTGGTCTTCATCGGGGCGCCTGACGCTCGCCGTCACACTCGTCGCGGGCAGGCGCAATCCCGGCAGCCGATCGTCGTCTATCGCGGGTGCGCGCTGATGCTCGCCGCCATGGCGGGACTGACGCTTGCCACCGGCGCCCGGACGAAGATTATCCCCATCAAGGTCTGTCCCATCGTAAAGGCCGCAGTAGCGATCCTTTTTGTCGTGGGAAGCGCGGGGTAGACCGGCTCCGGCGCCGGATCGGCGTCCCGGTCCCGGCCCATGCGGCACGGAACGTCAATTACCTGTCGGCTCCGTCCGATCCTCATCCGACGGCTGTTCAGTGAGTCGCGTGGTGTCTCCCGCTCTCCTCTTGCCGCCATTGCTTTGCCCTGAATTCGGAGAGGATGATCCCCGTAAGTATCAGCGCGGCCCCGACGTACCCACGGCTCCCGAGCACCTCGCCGCCCCACCAGTAGGCGAAGATCGCCGCGAAGACCGGCTCCATCGTAAAGATGACCGCGGCCCTGTGGGGGACGTGTACTGCTGCGCCCAGGTCTGGACGGTGAAGTTGAAGGCGGTCGCGAAGATCGCCAGGAACATGATGGCGACGATCACGTATCCCGGACAAGCGTGGGGCGCCTCGCCGATCGTTACGGCCGACACCCCCGCCCACGTCGTCATCGCCACCATCTGGGCTATCGCCACGAGGTATACGTCGTGCTTGACCGCGTACCACCCCGTCAGGATCACGTGGAAGGCCACGCTCACCGCGCATGACGATCACCCAGACGTCTCCCCGGTTGATCGAAAAATCGTCTCCGACCGTCAGCAGGAAGAGCCCCGCCGCACTGATCACCGCGCCGATCGTGGCGGTCGCGGCGGGCATTTTTCTGAAGAAGATCGCAAGGATAAACGGGACGAGGATTACGTGCAGCCCCGTGATGAACCCGGCGTTCGAGGCCGACGTATAGTTGAGGCCTATCGTCTGAAGCACAAAGGCGGAAAAGAGGACCGAGCCCAGGATGAAACCGTCCCGGAAGGAGTGCGAAAGGTAAACCTTCTGAGCCGTCCGGCAAAGAACGGCCAGCAGTATCGCGGTGGCAAGAGAAAAACGCAGGAAGAGGAACCAGTAGAGGTCAAGCTCCGTGATGGCCGTCTTGACCATAATGAACGACATCCCCCAGAAGAGGCAAATGAGAACGAGCATCAGGTCGGCTATGACGCCCTTCCTGGTCGTCATGTGAAACCCCGGGCTAAACGGTAAAAGAAAAGGGGCATTTCTCATGCCCCGCGACTGATCGGATTTTCTCGTCTCGGAATGACCGCTTACGGCCGTCTATCAGGTCCCCATCTCCCACCCGAGAGATACTTCTCCTGTTCGGGGGTCAGTGTATCGATCGTTACGCCCATCGAGGCAAGCTTGAGCCGGGCGATTTCCTTATCGATCTCGACCGGCACCGGGTAGACGTCCTTCTTCATGTTCTTATAGTTCTTAGCCAACATATTCCAGGACAAGGGCCTGGTTTGCAAAGCTCATGTCCATGACCGCCGACGGATGGCCCTCGGCCGCCGCCAGGTTGATCAGCCGCCCTTCACCGAGGACGTATATCCGCTTTCCGTCGGCGAGGACGTGTTCAACGACGAATTCCCTGATCGTCCGCTTGGTCTTGGACATCTTTATCCAGATCTCTCCAGGTCGATCTCAACGTTAAAGTGACCGGAGTTGGCCAGTACCGCACCGTCCTTCATGACCGTGATAGTGCTCCGGCCTGAGTCACGCCGATATCGCCGGTTACCGTGACGAAGAAGTCCCCGATCGGGGCCGCCTTTTCCATCGGCATGACCGAAAATCCGTCCATGACCGCTTCCAGCGCCATGAGGGGATCAATTTCCGTAACGATAACGTTTGCCCCCATGCCCCGCGCCCGCATCGCCAGTCCCTTGCCGCACCAGCCGTACCCGGCCACAACGAAGACCGACCCGGCGATGAGCCGGTTGGTAGCGCGAATCACCCCGTCAAGGGTGGACTGACCCGTCCCGTACCGGTTGTCGAAGAAATGCTTGGTTGAGGCGTCGTTTACCGCAATGATCGGGTACTGGAGCACCCCCTGCGCTGGCCATGCTCCTGAGCCGTATGACGCCGGTGGTGGTCTCTTCGGTTCCGGCGATAACATGGGACAGCTTGTCTTTTCGCTTGGTATGCAGTATCGAGACGAGATCGGCGCCGTCGTCCATCGTGACGGTAGGCCCTTCGTCGATGACGGCGTTGATATGGTCGTAGTAGGTGGAATTGTCCTCTCCCTTAACGGCAAAGACCGGGATTTCGTATTCGGTCACAAGGGCCGCCGCTACGTCGTCCTGGGTGGACAGGGGATTAGACGCGCAGAGAAATAACTTGGCTCCGCCGCCCGCGAGCGTGATGGCAAGGTTTGCCGTTTCCGTGGTGACGTGCAGGCACGCGCCGAGCACAAGGCCCGAGAGGGGCCGCTCCTTCTCAAAACGCTTACGGATCGATTCAAGAACGGGCATTGCCATATGCGCCCATTCGATCCTGAGTACGCCCGTATCCTTCAGGCGCGGGTCCTTGATATCATGCTTCACGATTATTCTCCTTATCGTCCCTAAGGTCCCTATCGTCACGCCGGCATTCTTCGTGGAGTTACCCAATCATCACGCCGGCGTCGGTTATCTCTTCCTGCCGCCGGCCGGCCACGCAGCGCGTATTACCCCGTTTCGGCGATCGGGTACCGGAATTCATCCCTATACGCCGGCCGCCTTCTTGAGCCGCTTGACCATATTGACCGTTTCCCAGGTAAAGCCGTCTTCATCCCTTCCAAAGTGACCGTAGGCCGCCGTTTGCCGGTACTTCGGCTTGAGCAGGTCGAGCTGTTCGATTATGGCCGCCGGCCGAAAATCAAACTCCTCCTGAATTATCCGGGCAATCTGATCAGGCGGTATGACGCTGGTACCATCGGTGTTTATCATAAACGAAACCGGCTCGGCCTTTCCAATCGCATAGGCGACCTGAACTTCGCACCGCTTTGCAAGTCCCGCCGCCACGACGTTCTTGGCGACATAGCGCGCCATATAGGAACCGGAACGGTCGACCTTGGAAGGGTCCTTGCCCGAAAAGCACCCGCCCCCGTGGCTTCCTTGCCCTCCGTAGGTATCGACGATGATCTTGCGGCCCGTTACCCCGCAGTCACCCTGGGGCCCTCCGATGACAAATCGCCCGGTTTCGTTGACGTAATACTTGGTCTTTTTATCCATGAGGCCCTCGGGGATAACCTTCCTGATAACCTCCTCGATGATCGCTTCCTTGATCGTCTGATACTTGGCGTCGGGATTATGCTGCGCCGCCACGACGACGGCGTCTACCCTCACCGGCTTGTGATCGACATACTGGACCGTCACCTGGGATTTCCCGTCGGGGCGCAGAAACGGCAGCACTCCCTTCTTCCTGACCTCGGCAAGCCTCCTGCACACCTTGTGCGCATACATGATGCTCATCGGCATCAGCTCCGGGGTATCGTCACAGGCATACCCGAACATCAACCCCTGGTCTCCGGCGCCCTGGTCCTTGTGGAGGCCCTGGCCCACCGTTACGCCCTGGGAGATATCGGGAGATTGCTTGTCAATGGACGTCAGCACCGCGCACGTCTCCCAGTCAAATCCCATTGAGGCGTCGGTATAGCCTATCTCCTTTATCGTGTTTCGGACAATCTGCGGCATATCCACCCAGGTACTGGTTGTGATTTCTCCAGCAATGATGGCAAATCCCGTGGATACGAGGGTCTCGCACGCTACCCGTCCTTTTTTATCTTCGCCGATAATCGCGTCAAGGATTGCATCGGATATCTGATCGGCCACCTTGTCGGGATGGCCTTCCGTCACTGATTCCGACGTGAATAGAAAGTCGGTCATTGACATAATGGGCACCTCCAGTCTGAATCGGTTCCTCGAGTATGGGAAATCCGATAGTTGTTCTTTTTAACTCTTTTTTATATCTTTCAATTAATCGAAAGTCAAGGGAATTTAGGTAACAAGCGCCCTAACGCGAACGCTCGTTGTCTGAGAATATCTCGGGAAAGCGCTCCTTCAATTCGAGGAATACATACCGGTCGATTTCTCTGGCCGTCGCAAACGTGAGGACCTCATCGGTAATCGCCTTGCAGTCTTTATACGAGATTTCCCGGAGAATTTTCTTTACTCTGAGGATAGACATAGCGTTCATCGACAGATCGTCCAGCCCTATCCCCACCAGTATCGGAAGGTAGAGCGGCTCGCCTGCCATCTCGCCGCACATGGCGACCCTGATACCTTGTTCATGGGCCGCATGGACCGCCCCACCGATCATTCTGAGGACCGCCGGATGCAGCGGCTCGTACAGATAATTGACGTGCTCGTTTACGCGGTCTATTGCCAGTGAATACTGAATCAGGTCGTTGGTCCCGATTGAGAAGAAATCGACCTCCTTTGCCAGCAGGTCCGCTATGACCATAGCCGAGGGGACCTCCATCATAGAGCCGATCTCGATGTGTTCGTCAAACGGGATACCGCGGGTAAGCAGATCATCTTTTACCTCTTCGAGAATCATCTTGGTCAGACGTATCTCTTCTATACCTGAGATCATCGGGAACATGATCTTAACCGGGCCGTACGCACTGGCGCGCAGTATCGCCCGGAGCTGGTCCTTGAAGATATCGACTTCCTTGAGACAAAACCGTATTGCCCTCAACCCCATCGCCGGATTCATTTCCTGGGCAAGGTCTATCGGCGACAGGAAACGGTCTCCACCGAGGTCAAACGTCCTGATGATGGTGACCTTCGGTTTCATGTTTTCTACAACGTATTTGTATACCTCGAAATGCTCCTCCTCCGTAGGAAGGCTCTTGCGGTTGAGGTAGATGAATTCCGTTCTATATAGCCCGATGCCTTCAGCCCCGTGCTGTTTTATGGACTGTATCTCATGGGGCATCTCGATATTGGCCATCAGAGAGACCCGGTAGCCGTCGGTAGTAACCGCGGGGAGTTCCGTTATGGAAAGGAGTTCGCGCTCTTCAGCCTGGTACTGCCTGAGCAGCCCCTCGTATTCGATCCGCACCTCGGCCGACGGATTGATGATGACCTGTCCCGGTGGTGCCGTTGACAATAATGCAGTCACCGCCCTTGACCATGGTACTGACCGCCTCCAGACCCACGACCGAGGGTATCTCAAGCGAGCGCGCCATAATCGCGGTATGGGAGGTCCGCCCGCCGATATCGGTAATGAACCCCTTGATCACCTTGCGGTCTATCTGGGCGGTATCGGCGGGAGAGAGGTCGTGAGCCACTACGATCACGTCCTCGGTTATTCCGGTAATGCTCTCCTGATGCTTTCCGACAAGGTTCCTCATGATCCTCTCGACTACGTAGTCGACGTCGCCCAGACGTTCCGAGAGGTAGTCGTCATCGAGCTCGCTGAAAAACCGGCTTATCTTTTCGTGCTGGACCTTAAGAGCCCATTCGGCGTTGACCTGTTCATCACGGATGATTCTCTCCGTATCATCGCTGATCATCCGGTCCTTGAGAATCAGGAGGTGCGCATCAATGATGTGTTTGAATTCATCGAAATGCTCTCCGCCGATCTTCTGGGTGACCTCCGTCAGCTGTATCCGGGAGTCTTCGACGGCCCGTTTGAATCGCTCGATCTCCGCCGCAACACCGCCTTTCCCGATATGCCTCAGGGCATAGGTTACCTTTGCCCGATCGATGAGATATGCCTTACCGATGACAATACCCGAGGATACCCCGATTCCCGCAAGCCGTATCTCTTCTTTTGGAGACATTTACTCCTCTCCAAATTTACTGCCGATCAGCCTACCCAATTCGGTCACCGCCTTCTTGGCATCCGGTACCGTTCGCCGTCACCCTGATAGCGCTTCCCTGGATTGCACCAAGCATGAGAATACCCATGATGCTCTTTCCGTTGACCTCTACCCCGTCTTTAATGACCGTAATCTGTGACTGAAAGGAACTAGCCGCCTTGATGAAAAGGACAGCCGCCCGGGCGTGCAGTCCGAGCTTGTTAATGATCTGAAATTCCTCCGAATAGCTACCGAGAGGATTACCGTTTTGTTTCGAGTGTAATTCGTGTGTGTCCATAACTACTCAAATTTCATATTACTACAACAACCAACATATCAGGATGACGATAAGGGAAAATCCATAGATCTGTGTAAGTATGCCCACTCCTCTCCGTGACAGGAGTGCGACGATACATATGAGCATGATGGGCGCGGCCCTCAGCCATCCGGACGGGTCCGTAGCCACCGGCAGCGGTAAGAGAACCGCAAGGCCCGCCGCCAGAAGGCCCAGTAGGATCACCATAGTCTTTCGTAAACGGATAGAGAGATTGGGGATTTCCAAGCGCTTGATGTATCTCATCAGATCCATCCTCCCCCGGATACCGTGCAGGAACCCCATGCCTCGAACCCAGAGGTGAACCGCGTTATAGAGCGCCAGAAAGATAACCGGCGCAAGGATACTTCCCCATATAAGCGTAATGATCGCCGTAATCGCAAAAAGCGGCTTAAACGTCGACCAGAAAAGCGCATCCCCGACTGCCGCGAACGGATTGGAGAGCGTCTCCTTAATTTCCCTGATCTCCCGTTTGGCCGCCTGCCCCCCGTTTAGTTGGGCAGACGCCGTTGCGCCAATAATGGCCGACGATAGATAGGGATGGCTGTTAAAATACGCGAGGCTATCGGTCAACAGCCCGGCCCGTTCCTCCTTGGTGCGGCTTACCGCTTTGATGACGGGCGCCATCCCAAAGGCAAATCCGACATTTTGCATGCCCCTGTAATTCCAGCAACTCTGGATAAGAAAGCTCCTCATGAAGACCCTGGCAAACAATGCTGTCACCCGATCTCTCCTACCAGAGAAGTCATCAAAACAAACGTCACGAGATAGCTGATGCCGAACGTCAGAAAGCCTTTTTGCCTCCCGAGTACCGCGCCACACCCAAGGAACGGCAGCGACCAGAAAATCCAGGTAGCGGCCACCATGACGGCCCGGGGCAGATGCGGATACACGAGGTACGTTACAGCCAGGACAGCGAGGATACCAACGCCTGTCAGAAGCGTAAAGATAAGGAAGAAAGACGCAAGACCGGCGATATTCTGCCTCTGTACTCCTCGCACATCTCCGTTCTGTGCGGCCGTCTTCGCCCGATTCAGAAAAACACCGTTTATCTTCCTGGCTCCCACATCGATCAGCCTTCCCGCTTCCGAGAGCGGTAATGCGGCGAGAAGTGCCAAACACAAGAGCGACGTATCAGTCGATCCGAGCATCCTTCCGGCCAGTATTCCGGCGGCCGGCGCCGCAACGGCCACGATCGTGTCGTCCGGCGGCAGCGCCGTTCCGAACGGCTGAGTACCGAGCCATAAAAGCTCGAGCACCATCCCGATCACAAGGCCGGTCCGTACGTCTCCCAGTATCAGGCCCGTTACGGCCGACGAGACCAACGGTCGTGAAACGAGGAACTGGAAAGCGGCGGTTCTATCCAGGTGCAGCAATCCCCCGACGATTGAGGTGACGATCACCGTCCAGAAAAGGCTTCCCCCATCCATCAACTACTCCGCACCTTCTTGAAAATACTCTTCAACTCCAATTTTCGCTCCCCGGGCACCGAGCGGGTATCGATCGATACGCCCTCCTTTGAAAGCCTCTCTATCTCCGCAGTATCGTTGAGGCCTACACACAGGTTCGCGCTTACCTGGACCTTCCCCTCGCAGAAGTGCATATTGCCCAGGTTGAGGCAATCGTATTGAAACCCGGAATCGAAGGCGGACTTTGCGTCCCGCACCGAAGAAAACAAAACGATGAGCTTCTTCTTCGTAAAGCCTCCGTTCTTATAGTTCCGAGCGGCGTCCTGTACTGAACTGAAGTCTATCTCAATGCTGCTTGGGACGGCCATCTCCATTACCGATCGCTTGAGGAGGTTCTTTTCAACCTCATCGTCAACGACCAGCAGCGCCTCGGCTTTGGTATAGGGTATCCATGCCTCGAGTATCTGACCATGTACGAGGCGGCTGTCAACCCGGACAAGGACAATACCCATGATCACCCCTTTTTGCTGAGAAACTCGGTGGCGACGTTAATGTTATTCCTTCCGTACTCTTTTGCCTTGATCGCCAGGTCATTGAGGGGCTGTTCCGCACGTTGCGCGGTTACCTTAATGAGCATCGGAAGGTTTACTCCAGATACTACCTCCACCTGCGGACTCAGGAAGGTCAGCGCAAGGTTCGACGGGGTACCGCCGAACATGTCGGTAAGAATGATGACGCCGTCGCCGCTGTTGACCTCCTTGATAGCGGTCTGGATCTCCTTTCGAAGCACCTCCACGTCCTTTTTCGGGTCCAGCGAGAGCGCCCGTGACGCCGGCACTTTTCCGACGATAAGCTCGGCGGTTCTCAGGAGCTCACACGCGAGATTCAAATGAGATACGATGACTATCCCCACCATCTGTCGGTCACCTTTCATCATGTTTTCGTAATATCCCGGTGGCTAATTCTGATATTATATCCATCGTCCCGGCCGATGATTTCGGCCAATTGCTCGGCTATCACTACCGAACGATGTACTCCACCAGTGCATCCCACCGCCACTATCAGATACGACTTGC
The DNA here is from genome assembly GCA_963735595.1 of uncultured delta proteobacterium. Lineage (GTDB taxonomy): Bacteria > Desulfobacterota > Zymogenia > Zymogenales > Zymogenaceae > JAFGAS01. The sequence goes on from CAVTLK010000001.1 coordinate 483,450, forward strand.
CCTCCTTGACATAGTTGGGCAGGAGAAAATTCATCAGTTTCACGAATTGCCGGAGAAACTCTTTGGTCTCTGCCTTTTCGAGAACGTACTCCCTGACCTTCGGATCCAGACCAGAAAGCAGCTTCAACTCCTCGACAAAATAGGGATTCGGCAGAAACCTGACGTCCATGACAATATCGGCGTCCGACGGCGCACCGTACCGATACCCGAAAGAAACAATCGTCAGGTTGAGCCTTTTCTCGGGCAACGATTCCCGGAAGTAATCAAAAATGACTGCCCGCAGCTGGTGAGGGTTGAGGGCGGACGTGTCGATGACCCGATGGGCCATTCTTTTCACGTCCCTGAGTAGTCCCCTCTCCTCCTCTATCCCTTTATCGAGATCTTCACCCCCGATGGGGTGAAGCCTGCGGGTCTCTTTATATCTCCGGACAAGCACCTGATCGGCGGCATCCAGAAAGACAATACGGTAGTCTTCTCCGCGTCGCTTGAGCTTCTTTAACACGGAGGGAAGCTCGGAGAAGAACATCTTCTCCCGCATATCCATTACGACCGCAACTTTGTTGATATCCCATCGTGACTGCGATGTAAGCTCCAGCACTTTCGGAAGGAGTATAACCGGGAGGTTATCGATACAGAAAAAACCGATATCCTCAAGGGCTTTGATAGCCGTGCTCTTTCCGGAACCTGATAGCCCGGTAATAATGACAAGTCTGATAGTCTCTCCTCACTAACGGGGGGGGACGATGAGACGCGCTATTATGAGGCTGGCCGCCGATCCCCCCATGATGAAATCACTTATAACGCAGATCAGGCCGCGGGTATCGATATCGTCTCCGACTCGGATTTCCGGTATCTTTCGGCCCAGCAGATTGACAACGCCGACCTGGGGGGCATGAGCCCTTCGCGTCTTGTCCCGACTCCTCACCAGCCTGACCACGAGGTCAATAGCGGCCTCCTCTATTACAAAGGGGCGCCCTAACGCCGCCGCCACGTCGATAATCCCTGCGCCTCTTATCTCGATAAGCCCTCTGAGGCGATCGGGCGCTCGCCCCTTCAGGCCGTCCGGCCCGTCGCAAAGCTCCACCACGTCGTCGGCGACGAGTCGTGCGCCCTCATATAAAAGAGAAAGGGCGAGGCGGCTCTTGCCCGATCCGCTCTCCCCCATCAGTATTATTCCCCTGGACATCACTTTCACCAGGGTGGCATGAACCGTGTTTTGTTTCACAAAATAATCGGAAATAATACCTGTTGGATGGCCTTAGAACTTCTCATCCTCCTCCTGCAGCGCCCTGTAGACTTCCTGGGTGGTTTTGGAATCCAGGAGTCGTTCCCTGAATTTGGTGTCTTTGAGGAGACGAGAGATCCTGGCCAGCGCCTTGAGGTGCATCCCCGCCGTATTTTCCGGCGCCATCAATAGGAAAAAGAGGCGCGCGGGCTTTCCGTCGATAGAATCGAAGTTAATCCCCTTTGCCGATCTCCCGAACGAAGCCACCAGCTTCTTCAGTCCCTTCAGCTTACCATGGGGGATCGCAATCCCCTCACCGATACCGGTGCTCCCGAGTTTTTCACGCTCCTCAAGCACCGGTATGAGTACACTGATATCCAATCCCTCTTTTTTCGCAACCATACCGGCCAGTTCTCCAAGAACTTCCTGCTTGTTTCGGGCCTTCAGGTCGGCGTTGATAAGATCGATATCGATAATATCCATGATCTTCATGGATCACCCCGCCCTGTTATGTCAAATGCCCGTATTCTTAGGAACTATATGGCCGAAATTGTTGTCTTTCCTTCGATAGATCACGTTCATCTCCCCGGAATCAGCATTGATAAAAACCAGAAATTCGGATTTCGACATATCAAGCTGCATTGCCGCCTCTTCAAGAGTCATTGGCTTGGAATCCAGGGTTTTGGTGATGATCGCCGGTTCTTCACCTTCCTGACCGTAGCTCTCCATGCGCAGGGGCGCGGGCTCTGTGATTTCCATGGGGACCCTGACATTATCCGCTTTATGGCTTACCAGGCGTTCCTTATGTTTCTTGATCTGTTTTTCTATTTTCTCCATGACCATGTCAATGGCCGAGTACATATTCTCGGTGGCCTCCCTCCCCTTGATAGTCATTTTTTCTGCATTAATGACAACTTCGGCGATTTGGCGGTGTTTCTCAACCGACAGGACAACCGATGCATCGACGGGGCTGTAGACGTATTTTTGAAGTCTCCCTATTTTATCCTCGGCGTACTTCTTGAGGGCGTCGGAATTATCCATATGCCTGAACGTAACGGATACGCGCATGCAAACACCTCCTATTTGTTGTTATATCCGCTTGCGTGAGCTTGACGAAAGGATACCGAGCATTTCTCGATACTTTGCAACGGTCCTCCGCGCCACCGTTATACCCTCCCGCCTGAGGGCCTGCGTTATCTTTTGATCGCTGACCGGCTTTTTCTCGTCCTCCTGAGCGATGATCTCCCTGATTCTCTCCTTAACACTCACCACCGATCTCTCTTCCCCGTTGAGAGCACAGATTTTCCCCGTGAAGAAATACTTGAGCTCAAAGACACCCCGGGGCGTGTGCATGTATTTACCGTTTGTAACCCTGCTCACGGTTGATTCATGCACCCCAACGTCTTCCGCGACATCCCTCAAAATCATCGGTCTCATAGAACCGACTCCCTTGTCAATAAAACCCGTTTGGTGTTCCACAATGCTGCGCGCCACCCGATAGAGCGTCCGCTGACGCTGGTGAATGCTCTTGATGAGCCACGTGGCCGACCGTATTCGGTCTTTAATGTAGTCCTTCGTCGTTACGGGCACGTTACGCGCCCCGGTCAGTATGCTCCGATAGAACGGACTGATCTTCAACCTCGGCAGACCGTTATCGTTGAGTGTGATAACATACTCGGTTCCGACCTTGTATACATAGACATCCGGAATGATATACTGCGGCTCGTAGTCAACGTATAATCGCCCGGGCCTTGGATCAAGGCTCGTGATAATCTCAACGGCCTTACCGACCTCTACAACCGATACCCCGAGCTTCTTGGCGATTCCGGAGTAATTCCTTTTCTCAAGCTCGCGCAGGTGATGCTCGATTATCGCGGATACCGTCGGGGTATCCAGACCGTAGTGCCGGGCCTGCACAAGAAGGCACTCCGCGAGATTTCTTGAGGCTACTCCTACTGGATCAAAAACCTGCACCTTCCGAAGCACCGCTTCTACCGACGCCGTATTGCATCCCATCTTTTCGGCTATCTCGTCGACAGACTGCGTTAGATAACCGTCGTCGTTGAGGTTGCCCGCTATGACCGCCCCGATTTCCGCGTCGGCCCCACACATGTTACCCATCTGAAGCTGCCAGACGAGATGATCCATCAGGGAGGTCTTCTCAAGACATGCGTTCTCGATGAAGTGCTGTTTCTCGTCAGAATCGCTAAAACCGGTGCCGCCATCTCCCCTATCGTACTCCGAATAGGAATCATTTTCGATGATTCGGTCCAGAACGGCATCGGCCGACTCCGATTCGCCTTCATCCCCCGCCTCTTCGAGCACCGGATTTTCTATCAATTCCTGGTTAATATGCTCTACGAGCTCCAGACGTGTCAATTGCAGCAGCTTGATAGCCTGCTGCAACTGGGGCGTCAAAACCAGTTTCTGAGTTAGCTTAAGCTCCTGCTTGAGTTCCTGGACCATGGTGCGCCGTTATTCATAATGTCTTTCGGACTGAAGCAACTTCCCCGCAGTATCGGCCTTCTGCCTCCTTACCCGGTTCTTCCACACCGGCGACATCTGTTCAACCCGGCCGACTGCCGCGCGATATACCGATCCGATCTTCCTGCTGCCCATTTCATCTGCGATAGCCGTGCATCCGGCTATTTCTTTCGAAATATGAATAGGTAAGGATACACTACAATTTAAGCACTTTGGACAACCCGTGTCAATAGCTATTTGGCCGCATCGACCTCATGATCCCGCTGACCTCATCGGTATAGAATCCCTGACCCTCCCATATAAACAAGGGAGCAAGCACCGTAAGTTGCGTGCCCGCGTGCCGCCGGGCTTCGATCATGACCATCTGGGCGTCTTCGGTCCGCCGTGCGTGGATAAAACGCGCCCGCTTGGGTTCAAAACCCCCGGCGCGTAACTGCATTATGATATCGGCCGTCCGCCAGGCGGGATAAATCAGGAAGAGTTTCCCCCCCGGCTTAAGCACACTGCCGGCCGCCGTGACAATATCCGAAAGCCGGGCCGTCGTCTCGTGTCGGGCGACGGTGCGTTCGTCATCCTGATTCTTTCGTCCCGTCCCGGCCGGGCGATAGGGCGGGTTAGATACCGCCGCGTCAAACGAAATCTCCTTCGGAAGATCCCGGGCCTGCCGAAAGTCTCCCAGGACGCTTTTCAGACGGTCTTCGAGCCCGTTTTCCCGGATGTTTTCCCGGGCGAAACGAAAGAGACGCTCCTGGATTTCTATACCCCACACGGTACAATCGGGATATCGCGCGCATAGCAACAAACCGATGATCCCGACCCCGGAACCCAGATCGATGACGCTTGCCCGCTTTTTCAGGACGACAAACGACGCAAGCAGGAAGGAATCAATGCTGTAGCGGTATCCCTTCCGGGGTTGGTGGATGACCAGAGGGGCCGGACTCAGTTCGCCCGATGTATCGAAGTCGGACATCGTATTGTCAGGTAACCATCCGGTAAAACACGAGGCCAGAGGCGGTCTTGGGATAGAAGAAGGTGCTCTTCTGCGGCATACGTTCGCCGGCCAGCGAGGCCTCCTTTACCTCCTCTATCCCGGTCGCGTTTACGATGAATGCAGCGCCGTTGCCCGCCGCCGCACGATTAAGGGCTTCGCGTGCGTCCTGCGAGTAGCCGATTGTCGGGTTTTCTATAGAAAGCAGCCCTTGGATCAGCACGTGGTGGAGGACCGAAACATCCAGGCGCCTGATCTGATCCCTTATGTCGGCGGGGAAGAAACGGGCGATCTTTTTATGATCGGCGTTACTGAGCAAAAAATAGCGGTCCTTACCGGGATAAAATCCGAAGCTCCCTTTCCCCTTGCCTTCAAGGCCTTCGATAAAGCGGAGCGTCCCTTCTTCGTTGCGCTCGAACGTATCGACCGTAAAAACCTCCGACATTTTTGCCAGGACCGACTCTTCATCAAGAGGTACCTGGATCTCCACGATCCGGTGACACGGAAGGATCGTGATCGCCTCCCCTTCCAAAAGCGTAAAATACATGAGCGCATAACGATGGGCGTCGCCGGGCGCTCCCCGCTTATCGAGCTCGTCCCGGAAGGCCAACATCGTCTCGTAGCGGTGGTGCCCGTCAGCCACAAAGACCTTCTTATCCCGTACCGCCGCGGAAAGGGCCTGGTGCACCGTCTCGTCAGCGCACCGCGTCAGGATATGCTCGACCCCGGCGCGGTCCGTATATCTGGTCACCTCCGGGGAGCCGATAATCGCATCGATAACCGCGCCGGTTTCTCGCTTCGGATCGGAAAAAAGGGAAAATATAGTGCTCAGCTGATGCCCGGTGGCCCGCACGAGATTGAGGCGATCCACCTTGGGCCCCGAGTAAGTATATTCGTGGGGAAATACGTCACCCTCGCCCCATTTTTCGAGCACGTGCAGCGCCACAAACCCGTCCCTGCGCTTTGTGCGGCCCGAGGGGTCCCGGTATACCTGAGAGTAACCGTATATCGACGGAGAGTCGTCCTGAACCAGCACACCATCCCGCGCCCAGTTGGTCAGGAAATCCCGCGCGCGCGTATAGCGGTTATTCCCGTCGGTATCGTCCGGATACTGCTTGCCGAGGATTAGCCGTATGACGTTAAACGGATTCTGATCGTAATAGGACTCCTGATCGTCCGGCGAAATGACGTCGTACGGGGGCGTCATCAGGTTTTCCGCATGCGCCAGCAGACGCTCGTTGTAACGAACGGAGCGAAAGGGTTTGATAACCGCCACGAAGTCTACCCCGTAATAGAAAATTAAACGCTATAAAAAATACCTGTAATTGTCAAGTGAAAACGCGGAGCGTCATTACTTCCGCCGTATCGTCATGCGCCCGCGAGGTCTCTCGCCGCCGGGTATCCGGCCGCTGCCGTCGCGCTTCGCACCGCGTCCAACACCGCTTCCTCCACGGCCTGCGCGGCCAGCGCCCCGCATACGTTTACGTCAACGCTCCCGCCAGTCCCCGCCGAGACGGCAAACAGGGTATCACCGTCCAGCATTGTGTGGGAAGGGATAACGGCACGGGCTATCCCGTCATGCGCCATACGGGCTATCCGTCCCATGTCCACCTTCGTGTAGCTTCCCGACACCGCCACCACCCCCACGACCGTGGCCGATCCCGGCGGCATAAACGGATAGGTTATCTCACGGATGACCTTTCTCGGCCCGGCAAACGATTTCCGATCCCTATCCAGCGTCCCGGCGACGACACGGCCCGTTTCCGGGTCAACCACGTCGCCCAGGGCGTTGACGGCGACTATCGCGCCGACCACGATACCTCCGGCGCCGGAGACCACCGCCGAACCGAGCCCCGATTTCACCGCGTATTCCATCCCGTATAGCTTACCCACCGTCGCCCCCGTTCCCACGCCGACGCACCCGCGATTGGTGTTTTTACCCGCCGATGCACACGCCCGGTACCCGTCCTCATGGCCGGGCGTTACGACCCCCTTACTGAGCGGTAGGTCAAAAATGACCGCCGCCGGCACGATCGGCACGTTTATATACCCGGTCGGTACTCCCCTGCCCTGCTCCTTGAGCCATTTCATGGCGCCGGTTGCCGCGTCCAGGCCGAACGCGCTGCCGCCCGAAAGCACGACGGCGTCGGCCGTTTCGACGAGGTTAAGCGGATGAAAGACGTCCGTCTCACGGGTCCCCGGCGCCCCGCCGCGCACATCCACGCCGCAGGGCATCGCCTGGGAAAAGACGACGGCCGTTACGCCCGTGTGATGCTCCGCGTCGGTAACGTGGCCGACTGAGATCCCCGGTATATCAACGATATGGCCCATCGGCGTTCCCCCGTTATTCCTTTGGACGCCTGTCCACGACCCTCACTGCCTTCCCTTCCGTTGCCGGCAGTGTACCGGCGGCGATGACCGTAACGCGCGGAGTGATCAAGAGTTCGGATTTCAAATCGCCAATGATCTTTTTTTCCAGCTCTCGCACCCGAGCGCCCCCCCCGGAAAAGAGGGCGTTGTCCGCCTCTACCTGGACCGTCATGCGGTCTATATGGTCCACCGCGTCCAGCTCAATAAGGAAATTGCTCCCCACGCCGTCGCACCGCATCAGCACCTGTTCCACCTGGACGGGGAAGATATTGACCCCCTTGATGATGAGCATGTCGTCGGTCCGGCCGGTTATCCGGCTGATACGCCGGTGCGTCCTGCCGCAGGGGCACCGCCCGGGCATGAGCCGGACCCGGTCCCGCGTCCGGTAGCGGATCATCGGCATGGCCTCGCGGTCAAGCGTCGTCAGGACAAGCTCTCCCTCCGCGCCGGGGGCGACCGGCAAGAGCGTAGCCGGGTCGATCACCTCGACGAGGTAGCGGTCCTCCCAGATGTGCATCCCGTCTTTTTCGGTGCATTCGAAGGCCACACCCGGCCCACACATTTCGGAGAGCCCGTAGGAGTTAAATGCGTCAACCCCGTAGAATTCTTCGATCTTTTTCCGAGATTCCTCCGAGTGGGGCTCCGCCCCTATGAACGCGCGGGCCAGTTTCGTGTCTTTCCGCGGGTCCACTCCCTCCTCGGAGAATATCGAGGCAAGGTGCAACGCGTAGCTCGGGATGATATGCACCGCCGTCGTCCCGTATTCCTTCATCAGCATGATCTGCCGCTTGGAGTTGCCGGAGCCGGCCGGGATGACCATAGCGCCGATTTTCTCGGCCCCATAGTGGAACCCGAGGCCGCCGGTAAAGAGCCCGTAGCCCATCATGTTCTGAAATACGTCGGTATCCCTGAAGCCGGTCATAAAGAGACAGCGGGCCACGAGGTCGGCCCACCGGTCGATATCGTACTTCGTATGGAAGACCACGACCGGTCTTCCCGTGGTTCCCGAGGATGAGTGCATGCGCACGACCTGCTTGAGCGGAACCGAGAGGAAGTCGGCCGGCTCGTGTTTCCGCAGGTCGTTCTTATCGATAAACGGGAACTTCTCGATATCGGCCAGGCGCGTAACCGACGCCCCCGACAATCCCGAATCGCCCAAAAGCTTCGAATAAAACGGTGCACGCAGGGCGCCCGCAACGGTGGCTTTGAGATGCGTTACCGTATGGGATTCGAGATCCCCGGGCCCGATCGTTTCCAGTGCCTCGTTCCAGAATTCCACAGTCGTCCTCCCGCTGTTCTTCACATACAAATAAGTATGTACCACATTCGGGCAGCCAAGTCAAAAGGATAAGAGAAACGCCGTGCGTCATGTATGCCGCCCTGCAAGTGCTAACGCGTCTCTACGTGCAGGATTCTCATGTCTGTAACCCGCAACGGCCCGTTCGGCCGCCGTTTTCATATTTGCCCTTGATGCCGAGCGCATTTGTATGGTAGATTCAGGATGTAAGATACACAGGTGTCAACCGTGGACAATCCCGTTAGACCGTATCCCCTTGCCCGCAATGACCATCCTTCCGCGAGGCGGTATCTCCAATGAAAAACGGTATATACATCGTCGCCGGGGCCCGCCCGAATTTCGTGAAAATCGCCCCGCTGGTATGGGAATTCAAAAGACGCGGTTTCACTGACTACCGAATCATCCATACCGGCCAGCACTATGACTATACGATGAGCCAGGTCTTTTTTGATGACCTGGGGCTTGACCAACCGGATTACTTCCTGAACGTCGGCTCGGGAACGCATTCCTACCAGACGGCCGAAATAATGAAATCGTTCGAAACGATATGCAGCGATAAAACGCCGGAAAGTATCGCCGTCGTGGGCGACGTCAATTCAACTCTGGCGGCTTCTCTTGTCGGGGCCAAGCTCACGATACCGGTTTCCCATATCGAGGCGGGGCTGAGGAGCTTCGACAGGTCGATGCCCGAAGAGATCAATCGGATAGTGACGGACCATGTCAGCGACAAGCTGTTCGTAACGGAAGAATCCGGCATCAGAAACCTGAAAAACGAGGGAATAGAAGAAATAAAGATGTTCTTCGTCGGAAACATAATGATCGATTCACTCGTCAGAGTGCTTCCAACGGTTAAGGCGCGTGCCCACCCGGAAGGGGAATACGCCCCTCGTGACCCTCCACCGGCCGTCAAACGTCGACAGCAGGGGTCAGCTTCTGCATGTTATCGAGATCCTGGAAAGCGTATCCCGTGAGCTCCCTGTGCTGTTCTTCGCCCATCCCCGGACGCGCGCCAGGATCACGGAATTCGGGCTGGAAGCAATGTTCCGGTATCAGGAATCTCCGGATGCGGGGTTTACCGAGGGCATCTATCTCCTGGACCCGGTCGGGTACGTCGAGTTTCTTACCTATACCAGCCATGCTAAGATTGTCCTGACGGACAGCGGCGGCATCCAGGAGGAAACGACGTACCTGGGGATTCCGTGTATCACCTTGAGGGACAATACGGAGAGGCCGGTAACGGTAGACGTGGGGACTAACGTTATCGCGGGACTGGATAAAGACCTTATTATGAGCCATGTCGGGCAGATCATGCAGGGGTCCTATAAGAATGGAAGCATCCCGGAATTATGGGACGGGAAAACGGCATCCAGGATAGCCGATGCACTCGTGTAGGTAATTGAGATTCGCCGGCACGTTTCCTATTTCTCTCGGTACTGTCGTACCTCCCGTAACCCGAAAAATACAACCCGGGCCGACCGATACAAACCAGCCTCTGGATACACTAAATAACTGAAAAAAGGACGGATTTCACCCAAAAAAGCACGAAAAGTATTGACAATTTCTATAGATTTACTATACTTAGTAAGTTTAAGTGACCCAGCAAGAGGAAACCATGCCTTCTCTTAAGGAACAACTGGACGCCGACCTCAAAGAGGCCCAAAAGGCCAGGGATATGATCCGCGTCAACGTCATAAGGATGCTCAAGACCACCATCAAGAACCGGGAAGTGGAAAAGATCGGAGACCTCACCGATCAGGAGCTTCTCCAGGCCGTCAACGCCCAGGTCAAGACCCGCCTGGAGGCTATCGAGGGGTTCAAGAAAGGCGGCCGTGACGAGAGCGTGAAAAAAGAGGAGGCCGAACTGGCGATCCTGAAGGCCTATCTCCCGGCGCAGCTCTCAAAAGAAGAGATCGTGGCCCTTATCGAAAAAGCGGTTACGGAGACCGAGGCCGCCGGCCCCAGGGACATGGGCAAGGTCATGAAAGCCCTCATGGACGACGTTACCGGAAAGGCGGACGGAAAGCTCGTCAGCGAGCTGGTAAAAGAGAAACTATCCTCACTGTCATAAAACCGTGACAGTTTCTACTCAGAACTTCTCAATAGACAACGGTGCGTAACCGTCGTCGAACGAACTAATGAGGGGCTTACCCCCCGCCCCTGCCCAAGAAAGTGCAGATGGACAACCGCACCCTTGAGGTTCTCGAATATCCGAAAATCCTGAAGATCCTCGCGGACTTTGCGTCAACCGTTCCGGGAAGCGAGCGCTGCCTTGCCCTGCTGCCCCAAACGAACCCCGCGGGTGTCTCCAGAATCCAGGCCGTCGTTAAAGAGATCAGGGAGATCAGCGTAGTCGAGGGAAGGCTTCCCTTTGGAGGGATCTGCGCGATAGACCACCTGCTGACGCAGCTGGCCGTTCAGGGGGCGTACCTTTCTTCCCACGAGATCCTCGATATCGCCGGCAACCTGTCCGGCCAGCGGAAACTGAAATCGTTTCTGACCTCCTTGTCCGAACGATACCCGAAAGCCGCTGAGCTTGTCTCTTCAATTGAGACGATGAAGGACCTCGAATCCCAGATAGAATCGGCCGTCGGCCCCCAGGGAGAGATCCTGGACGGCGCCAGCGAAAGGCTCCGCGAGATCAGGAAACGAATCAGAAGCGCCCGGGAGGAGCTCAACCGGACGCTCCTTTCGGTCATGGGATCATCGTCGACCAAGGAGGCCCTGCAGGAATCCATCGTTACCCAGAGAAACGGGCGCTACGTGCTGCCGATCAAGGCCGAGCACAAGGGAAAGATCCAGGGCATCGTCCACGACCGGTCCCAATCGAGCCAGACCTTGTTTATCGAGCCGCTGTCCGTCATGGAGAAGAACAACGAGCTCTCGTCCCACACGAAAGAGGAAAAGGACGAAGAGATCAGGGTCCTCAAACGGATCTCTGGCGAGATCGCTCTGGCAAGGGAGGCCATCGGACGGAACAACCAAACCGTCATCGAAATCGACATGCTTGCCGCCCGTGCCCTGTTCGGGGAAGCCCTCGGCGGCCTGTCCGCGGAGATCGACGAGTCCGGAAAAGTCGAGTTCAGGCAGGCCCGGCACCCGCTCTTGATCCACAGCGGCATCCATAACGGCGCACACGAGTTTTCCGGCCATGTCATCCCGATCGAGATCACCATCGGGTCGGATAAGAAGCTGGTCGTCCTCTCGGGCGCCAATACGGGCGGCAAGACCGCCGCCCTGAAAACCCTCGGCCTGCTCTCCCTGATATTCATGACGGGTATCCCGATACCCGTCGCCGAGGGGAGCACCGCCGTCGTCTTTTCAGACATCTTTGCCGATATCGGCGACGAACAGGACATAGAGGGCAAGCTCTCTACCTTTTCGGCCAAGGTGGAACGACTCAAGTATATCCTCTCCGGGGCCGGCAAAGGGTCGCTCGTTCTCATCGACGAGATCATGTCGGCCACCGATCCCGATCAGGGGAGCGCGCTGGCCATGGCGGCAATGGATTATTTATTGGATAACGGTGCAACAATTCTGATAACGACGCATCTAAATACATTAAAGACCTACGCCCTCAATCGGGAAGATGCCGTTAACGTATCGGTTACATTCGACGAGATGAGCCGAACGCCCCTGTATATACTCAACTATGGGTCACCGGGGGGTAGTAACGCGATTGCCGTGGCCCAATCCCTCTCGCTTCCAGCCGAGGTTATCACGAGGGCCAAAGAGAACCTCTCCGATGAATCACGAAAACTCACAAGCCTTATCGCCAAGATCGAGCGCGACAGACGTATCGTTCAAACGCAGCGGAGGGCCGTCGAAACCCTCAGGAATAACCATCAGTTACTGGCCGACGAGATGGCCAGGCTGGTAACGACGATCAACACGAAGCGAAATGAAATCATTGAGTCTTTTCGGCGCGAGGTCAAGGAGATCGCCGGCCGCTACGAGCAGCGCTTCAAGGAGCTCTTCGGCCGTATGGAGAACGCCACCGTAAGGCGGGGTGAAATCCACAAGGAATTCTACGATACCAAACGCGCACTTATCGATTCGGTCCCCGAACCCGTCCGCGAGTCGGAATCACCCGATGGACTTGCGGTCGGTGACGCGGTGGCGCTGAGGGGAAGTACGGTGATCGGCAGCCTTCGTTTCCCTGTCGGGCGAGCGCGCCGAGGTCGAGTTCGGGGGCAGAAAGGTCTCGGTGGATATCTCCGAGTTGAAAAAGGAGACGGCCCCGTCTCTGCCCAAGGGCGGCGCCTATCACGAGCAGTATACCGATCCGAAAGACGGAGATCAATATCATCGGTCTGACCGTCGAGGATGCCATCCCGGTGGTCGACAAGGCGATAGACAACGCGATTCTCGTGGGGTTGGCCGAGATCGAGGTCATCCACGGAAAAGGAACAGGCAGGCTTAAGCGCGGGATCAGGAGCTACCTGACGGGGCACTCCCGTGTGAAGGCGCTCAAGCACGGGGGGCTCAACGACGGAACGACGACCGTCGAACTGTCGTAGCGGGCGGTGATCGCCACTACCGGCCCGGGCGGGAGCGGCGCGGTATCGAGCCGACCGCTCTATCGGCAAGAGGAGGAATTCAGGCCGCGCGAGTTGAGACGGTGTGCGTGTTCGCTCAGGAACGGCAGAGGGCTGCCGGGCTAACGGCCCATGGAAGGAAAGAGGAACGTGGCGGGAAAGATACCCGAGACGGACCATCGACGAGATCAGGGATCGAACGGATATCCTTTCCCTCATCGGCAAGTACGTCACCCTGAAAAAGGCGGGGCGCAACTTCGTGGGCCTCTGCCCTTTTCACGCGGAAAAGACCCCGTCATTTTCGGTAAATCCCGAAAAGGGGATTTATAAGTGCTTCGGCTGCGGCAAGGGCGGAAACGCCCTCACCTTCCTCATGGAAGTGGAAGGGATGTCTTTTACCGACGCCGTGCGCGATCTGGGCAACCGGTGCGGAATTCGGGTCCAGACGGACTCCCGTACAAAGGAAAAATCCGACGACCGAGCGGCGATGCTCTATGCCGTCAATGAGGATGCCCGCGTCTATTTTACGGAGAACCTCAAGGCACCCGAGGGAAAGAAAGCGGTCGAGTACCTCAAGAAGCGGGGCCTCGACGGGGCGACTGCCCGCCTCTTTCAGATCGGGTATGCGCCTCCGGGTTGGGACGGCCTTATCTCCCATATACGTCGCGCGGGGCGCGGCGATTCGCTCCTGGTCGCGGCTGGCCTTGCCGTTGAGGGCGATCGCGGGATCTACGATCGGTTCCGCGACCGGATTATCTTTCCCATCCGGGATCACCGCGAGCGCTGCGTCGGCTTTGGCGGCAGGATCATCGGCCCGGGGGAGCCGAAATATCTCAATTCCCCCGAGACGCCCGTCTATCACAAGGGTAACGTCCTCTATGGGCTGGACATCACCCGGGAAGAGATCAGGAAGGCGGGACGGGCCGTGGTCGTTGAGGGCTATCTGGACCTGATCGCCCTGTTCCAGGCGGGCGTGAGGAACGTCGTCGCGACGCTCGGCACGGCGCTGACCAAAGACCACCTCGATCGACTGGGGAAATATACCCGGGAGGTCGTGCTCCTCTTTGATCCGGATGAGGCCGGTATGAAGGCCGCAGAGCGAACACTCCCCCTCTTCGGGGAGGGCACCCTTTACGCCAGGGCGGCGGTCCTGCCGGGCGGCGACGACCCGGATGACTTCGTCCGAAAGAACGGGGCCGCCGCGTTCGAAGAGATCGTCGCCGGCTCGCACGACCTTTTCGATTTCGCTATCGAGCGGGTCTTTACCCGACACGACCTGGCCACGGCCGGGGGCGTCTCTCACGCCCTCGAGGAGTCGGCCCCTATCGTGGCGATGATACGAAAGAAGGCCGATCAGGACATATACATCGGCAAGGTGACCGAGCGCCTGGGCATTCGGGAAGAATCGGTCCGGGATGCGGTCTTGCGAGGGGTTAAGAAAGGACGGCTCCCGGCACCACCGGCAGGCCGACACGGAGGCAACCCCTGCACAATTCAATCCCCCCGCGGTGGAGGCGCGGATCTTCAAGATCGCGGTGAATTTCCCGCAGATCCTAACGCAGTCGGGGCTAACCGAGCGTCATCTCCGTCTCTTCGAGGAGGATGTCCTCAGGAAACTCGTGGGTGAGATACTCACGATAGCCCGCGAAGCTAAGATTCCACCGGTCGCGTCCCTCATAGATTCGATAGCGGACGCGGTAACACGGGAGGAGCTTATCGGGCTTTCCTTTCTCGACTATGACGAAATTGGAGAAGAATCGGAGATACTCAGGATCGCCGAGGACTGCGTCTGGCGCCTCGAGAAAAAGGAACTTGAAAGGAAGTCAAAGGAGATAAACCTGCAGATACGCGAGAATACCTCCGATGAAACGGTCAGACGGAATTATTAAGAAAAAAAACGGACTATACCAAAAACTTAAAGAGGTGATTCATGGCGAAGAATTCCGGAATTGATGAGGTCAAGCAGCTCATTAATCTGGGAAAGGAAAAGGGGTTTCTCACTTACGACGAGGTAAACGACCTCCTCCCCCCCGACCTCTACCCCGATCAGTTGGACGACATCATGAATATGTTCGGGGAAATGGATATCGACATTGTCGACTCCGCCAAAAAATTCAAGATTACCAACGGGACGACCGAGAGCCCTGACCGAAGACGAAGAGCCCGAGGAAACCGAGCAGGAGGAAATCGACTATCTGCCGGGCAGCCTCGGCAAGACCAATGATCCCGTCAGGATGTACCTTCGGGAGATGGGCTCTATCGCCCTCCTGACACGGGAGGGTGAGGTTGAGATAGCCAAGAGAATCGAAAAAGGCTCGACTGATCAGCCGGGAAATGATTCTGAGCACGCCCGTTGCGCTCCGGGAAATATCGGTCCTGTGCGACAAGGTCTCCAAAGACAAGATAAAGATCAAGGATATTCTCAAGGGTCTCAACGATGAGTACTCCCTCTCCAAGAAAGACGAGAAGGAGCGTAGAGATATCTTCATCTGCGATCGTTTGCCGCATCAAGGAACTGGACGAGGCAATCGCAAACGATCGAAAGGCCCTGACCGTCTCCGAAGATAAGGAACGGATAAAGAACTCAATAGCCGAATCTCAGGAAGAGATGTCCCGTCTCGTATTGGAGCTTGACCTCGACAAGAAACAGATTCATAAGATCTCCTCAAAACTCAAGTCTTTTAAGGACCGGGTGAAAAAGGGAGAACAGGAGATCAAGGATCTTGAGACGAAGACCAAGCTTCCCGTAAAGGAGCTGAAGAAGCACTTTAAGAAGGCCGAGCGGGGCGATGCACGATTTGCGCAGTGTCGCCAAGTCTCTTCGCGTGTCTCAGGACGACCTCAGGGAGATGAACCGGGTTCTGAAGAACTCCGCCAGGAAGGTAAAGCGAGCCGAGCAGGAGGCCGAGATGACGGCCCGCCATATTAAGGAGACCGTCAAGAAGATCGAGGAAGGCGAGCGTGTCGAGTCGGAGGCCAAGAACGAGCTGGTGAAAGGCAAACCTGAGGCTTGTCGTATCCATCGCCAAGAAGTACACGAATCGGGGTCTCCAGTTTCTCGATCTCATCCAGGAGGGCAACGTCGGTCTAATGAAGGCGGTCGACAAATTCGAATACCAGCGCGGGATACAAGTTTTCCACGTATGCCACCTGGTGGATTCGCCAGGCGATTACCCGTGCGATCGCCGATCAGGCGCGCACCATACGCATCCCCGTCCATATGATCGAGACCATCAATAAGCTCATCCGCACGTCGCGTTATCTTGTTCAGGAAAAGGGACGCGAGCCGACCCCGGAGGAGATAGCCGAGAAAATGGAACTGCCGCTGGACAAGGTACGTAAGGTCCTGAAGATCGCCAAGGAACCGATTTCTCTGGAGACCCCCATCGGCGAAGAGGAAGACAGCCATCTCGGTGATTTTATCGAAGACAAGAAAATCCTCT
Source organism: uncultured delta proteobacterium (assembly GCA_963735595.1). Classification (GTDB taxonomy): domain Bacteria; phylum Desulfobacterota; class Zymogenia; order Zymogenales; family Zymogenaceae; genus JAFGAS01. The sequence goes on from CAVTLK010000001.1 coordinate 499,792, forward strand.
CCCCGTCGGAGGCCATCATCAACGTCAACCTCTCCGAGCAAACCCGAAAGGTCCTTTCCACCCTTACCCCGCGCGAGGAAAAGGTGCTTGAGAAAACGGTTTGGGATCGGCGAGAAGTCCGATCATACCCTTGAGGAAGTCGGGCAGGATTTCGATGTTACCCGGGAGCGAATCAGGCAGATCGAGGCAAAGGCGCTGCGCAAGCTCAGGCACCCATCCCGCAGCAAGAAGCTCAAGAGCTTCATTGAGGGATGAGGCACCTCTGGTCGCGCTTTATGCCGGTATCAACCCGGGCGCCCGATCGGACTGACTTTACGGAGAAATTGGTAATAACTGCGAGATATCAGGAGCTTTTTCCTTGACTATTTCGCGTGTTTTAGGTAGTATATCTAATTAAATATTTTCCGGGCCCATAGCTCAGTTGGCAGAGCCACCGGCTCATAACCGGACGGTCCCAGGTTCGAATCCTGGTGGGCCCACCATACGACAGGGACAACGGGCGGCGTTGGATACCAAACAGATAAGGGATAGAAGCTATACTTCAGAAGCGACGGTCAATCCGACCGTTTGAGGAGAGGTGCCGAACAGGCACCTTTTTTTTGACCATGGCCCCTTCGGTCACCGACATCATCGACTTGATCCAGATCATTGCTCCCACCTACCTGGCCGAACCGTGGGATAACTGCGGTCTCCAGGTCGGCAATCCCGACGCTCAGGTAAAAAAAATCGCCGTTGCCCTGGACCCCGATGAGCCGACGATCCTTTCGGCCGCAAAAAGCGCGGTCGATCTCCTTATTACCCATCACCCCCTTATATTCCAGCGTCTTTCTTCTATCGATGTCAGAGCCGGCACAGGCAGGGCAGTGGCCGCAGCCCTCAGCGCGGGCATTTCGGTTTATTCGGCCCACACAAATCTCGATCATGTCCCCGAGGGAACGAGCTTCGCGATGGCCCAGAAACTTTCCCTCATCAATCCGGACCCCCTGCCCTGGCCCGGTCTCGGCCGCCCACAGCAGGCCGTATCAACCGACCATACCGATGGCCCCGGACGGAATCGTCTATATCGGCGACCTCCCTTCAAGAATGAAACTCATCGACCTTGCTAGATTCGTACAGGAATCCCTCGACGCCCCCCTGATACGCTATGTCGGCGATCGGCAGTGCTCCGTCTTCCGGGCGGCCGTTTGCGCGGGAAGCGGAGGCGATTTCGTCGCAACGGCACGCTCGCTGGGCGCTGATGTCCTGATCACCGGGGAGGTCAGGTATCACGCGGCCGTATCGGCGGTAGAGTCGGGCATTGCGCTGATTGAGGTCGGGCATTTCTGGTCAGAGCTTCCCGTTATATCTGAGGTGGCGCGTAGTATCGAAGAACAATTACTCATAAGGAAATGGTCCGTCGGCGTCATGACTATCCAGGGACGGGACCCGTTCTCGTATGTATAGCACACGAAGCATCACTATAGAACTGTTTCCGATCCGCCCTATAGCCGGATCCATCAAGTAATGGAGGAGAAGCGTGAATGAAGAGGTAATTCTCATGATACGTCTTCAGGAGTTGGATACCGAGATCGTTTTCCTCAGGCGGGAGAAGACCGAGATACCCGTGCGTATCGCCGACCTTAACGACGAGATCTCGACCCTTACTGACCTCCTGACTCATGAACAGGAGCGCGCCGTTGGTCTCGAAAAGGAAAAACGAAGTAAGGAATCGGGATTAAAGGACGAGGAGGAGCGTCTGGCCAATTCCGAGAAGAAGCTCAACGAGGTCAAGACCAATAAGGAATACCAGGCCGCCCAGAAAGAGATGGAAGATCATAGAATCCAAAATTCCCTGCTCGAAGAACAGATACTCCTGGCCATGGATCAGCTTGACGCCCTCAAGACCGAGATCGCCAAAAAGTCAGGGGAGCTTGCTGACGGCACCCGTGTGATCCATGAGGAAATCGAAAAGCTCACCGCCAGGGCGGCCGCCGTCGAGGATCAGGTCACCCAAAAAGTAACGGCGACGGGCCAAGATCGTAAAGGAACTGAACTCTTCCTTCCTTTCCACGTACGAGCGGCTTATGAAGACGTTTCGTAATGAACCGGTACTCGTGAAGGTTAAAAAAGGCGTCTGCAATGGATGCTATATGAACCTTCCGCCCCAGTTCTTCAATGAGCTGCTGAGCGATCGGGACATCAAGACCTGCCCGAATTGCGCACGGCTTATCTACCTGGACGAGGAGATTCGAAAAAGACTCGGTGAACGGGGCCCGGCCATGAGCCGTGAACGGCTAATGGAGACGGCGGCCCGATTCCTTCGCCGTCTTACCGAAGATCCGATACTGGCCGCCATTTCCGAGAAAGTAACCGATATGGACAGGCGGGAAATCAGCGGTCTTCTCACTTTCGCCGCAGATACGCTCTGACCCTCCGCCTGTGCCGCCCTCGATGAGGCAACCGTCCATGTGGACGGGGCTTCCATCGGCAATCCCGGCCCGGCCGGCGCGGGCGCTAGTCATTATGGATCATCGGAATAAAAAGATCGCCGAAGTCTGCCAGCCCCTCGGCGTGACGACCAATAACGTCGCCGAATACCGCGCGCTTATCGTCGGCCTGCGCAAGGCGCGTGAACTCGGTGTCAGGCATGTTCACGTCAGGGCGGATTCGGAGCTGATGGTCAAGCAGATATCCGGTCATTATCGAATCAGGGACGAGAAACTGCAGGCGCTCTCACGCGAGGCTAAGGAGATCATTGATTCTTTTGACTCTTTTGATATACTGCATATTGACAGGAGCAAGAATCGGGACGCGGATCGGCTCTCCAAGCGAGCCGCCGACGCCTCGGTGTAACGGCCTCGATACGTTTTATATCGTAAACGGTATGACTTCGTCTTACGCGGAGTCGCTGGGACTAAATTGCGTCTGTTAGCGGCCCGTTGGCCGGAATGATGAACGCAGGTTTTCTACTTCGGCCAAAATCGAAACTACACAAGGAGGAAGGATGTCAGCTCAACAGGGAAGCGCGGGAGGCAGGGGTTCCGGCGGACGGCCGTCATCGGGATCGCAGGGTGGTTCTGCGGGAGGCCGCACGCCTTCGGCGACCGGGCCCTCTACCGGCGGCACGTCGACCGGCGGTACTCCCGCCCGACAGGGGGCCGGCGGCGGGGAGATGAGATCCGGACTATCCCCGACCTATACGGAGAATATGAACGGACAGGGCTCAACGCAGGGCGACGCGCCGTTCGGCACCGGTGATTCGGGAACGGCCGGCGGGCCCATTGCGTCCAAAAGGGGATGCGGCTGCTGCGGAGGGGCGATGCTGGTGATGGCCGGCGCTGTCCTTGGTCTCTCGGCTTTACTTATCCTGTAGACTGGCCCTATTAGCCGGCCACCCTCGCCCAGGGTTGCGATAGTATCGGTCCGAGGGCTATCCGGCGCCGCGGAATTGACCGAAAATAAAATACTATTTTTTTTCCGTTTTCTTGATATACTGAAAAAAGCGATCGGTAATGAGAGCGTTTGGAAGCATACCGGTAACCGGTATCAGTGGCCGACAACGCATCGACACATACCCGTTCCTCGCGGCCATGATCGTTTCCGAATTCGTACAACACGCTCCGGACGACACGATCTTACACTCCGTATTCAGGGACAGTTTCTATACACATATCGTCCGCATAGACTAACGACAGGATCGAAGCAGACAGGGCGGTCGCCGTCGGGTTTTATACCCGCCGGAGGAAAGTCCGAGCTCCACAGGGCAAGGTGCTGGGTAACACCCAGTGGGGGTGACCCCAAGGAAAGTGCCACAGAAAACATACCGCCTGATCGCCGCAAAGCGGCCCTCGGGTAAGGGTGAAAAGGCGAGGTAAGAGCTCACCGCGGTTCGGGTGACCGGGCCGGCAGGGTAAACCCCACCTGGAGCAAGACCAAATAGGGAGGCGATATCCCCACGGGGATGAGAGAGCTGCCCGTTCAAGCCTCCGGGTAGGTCGCATGAGTCCGCGGGTAACCACGGACCGAGATGAATGATCGTCGCCCCACTCGTGGGGAACAGAACTCGGCTTATTGTCTGCTTCGGTAATTTATCTTATTAAGGAGGGTAACATGGCTCGGAGGAGGGCCCGCCGTTTCTTACTGTACCTGATCATCATCGCGCTCGTCTTCTTTTTTATCAAGGTATCGCTGCTTCCCAGAATACCAACCATCGGCAAGACAACGACGAGCAAGGTATACGTCGCCCTCGGATTCCATACGAATCTCTATCACTCCTATCGGGGAGACACGCCCGACGAGGCTGGGTTCGGGAAAGATATCGTAACGATCAGGAAGATCATCGCAACGATGGATGAGCACAATAAGAACGGGAGTAAGGTCAGGGCCGTCTGGGATTTCGATAACCTTTTTACCCTTGAAGAGATACTCCCGCATTACGCCCCCGATATCATTGAGGACGTCAAGGATCGCGTAGAAAAACAGAAGGACGAGGTAATCCTGATGTCCTATAACAACGGACTGGCGTCGGCCATGACCGAGCAGGAGCTTACTGAATCCATCATCAGGGCGATTACCAATTCGAATGGGTCGGGAGTCGCCGATATCTTCGGCACGTTCACCCCGATCGTCCGTCCTCAAGAGGGGATGACATCCACCGGCTCGTTCGGCGTCTATAAGAACCTCGGTATCGAAGCGGTATCCCTCTACTATAGCGCCATTCCATTCGACAACCTGCGGGTATTTCTGTCTCCCCTTTCCGTTGAAGAGGCCCTTAACCCGGTGACGTATAAGAACAAAAAGACCGGCGACGAAATGACAATAATCCCAACGTATAACGTCGGCGATTTGATTGAAAACGTCTCCCTGACTAAATGGGCGCGGGATATTCACCGTATGCAACTGGAAGGAACCGTCAAGGGAGACGTCCTGCTGTTTATCAACTTCGACGCCGATGATTCGTATTGGAACGGATATACCCTTCCGGTCTACCTGAAGTGGCTTCCCAACACCGGGGGCCTTTCACGGCTGATCGATGAGGCCGACGCCGCCGACTATATCGAGTTTACCACCCTCGGCGAGTATTTGAATACCCACAAGCCGAAGAAGGAGGTCTTCTTCGGACAAGATACCGCCGACGGAACCTATAACGGATATAACCCCTGGGCGGAAAAGACCTCAAGCCATGATTACTGGACAAGCCTGATGGAAGACCGCCGTAACCACAAGGCCGTGAGGCTGTCATATCGGGCCGTTGATCTGAAAGAGTACATTGTGAAGGCTGTCTCCCTGTCGGAGGGGGAACCGCCTGCGGAACCGGAGCTTCCCCCCGGAGAAAAAGACCTGTTAGCCCGTGCGTTCGATCTGAGGATGCGGCTCTTGTCGACTACCCACTTCGGCATGGCTACCCCCCTGCTTTGCGCCGAGCGCGAATTTGCCGCCGAACGGATAATTACCGAGATGCTGGACAATTCCCGCGCCGCCCGCGAGTCGGCACGTACCGCGCTCGCCCGGAAACTCTATGAAATCAGGCCCCCGCGCCGCTCCCCTTGGGGGGATGAAATTCATCGATGCGTTCCTGACCCTCTCGGAAAATAAGGACGGGACTTCCCCCGATTTTGTCTTCATCACGTTTGATCTTACCGGGCTTTCGATACCGGACGAGGGTTTTTACATCCTCGGGCCGAAAGGGCGGGTCACGATACCGTACGTCATTTCCTCTCATCTCTCCCCTGACGGCACCGTTGGACCGGTAACGCTCTTCTTCTCGCCGTCCGCCGGTTCCGGCCCCTATTTTCTTTTCCATGGTCCGAAAGGGATCTATCCGGTCGTCGGTTTCAAGACAACGGCAGCCGCCGGCGTCCTTACCAACGGCGCCGTCAAGATCGAAGTTTCAAAAGAAGGGATCATCAAAGACGTTGTCTATAACAAACGCCGCCTTTTAAACGAAAAGAGCCTCCTGCCCAAAATCACCTACCGGGTGAAGGATCGCGAGAAGACCATCGACCTTTCGCCACGGGCACTGAAGGTCGCAGTTGAAGAGGACGGCACCGAGGGAGTCGCCAGGATTCGAATCTTCGGAGACTTTGAGGTACCCGAGATCAAGGGTTCCCAACCCGGCTTTGTCGACTACCGGCTGACCCTCCTCGACGGGGTACCCTATCTCTTTTTCGACGGCGAGATCACGTACCCGAACACGCCCAGAAACGGGATGATGGGCCTCGGCAAGCCGATCTCGTTGTTGAGAAAAATTGACCGTGGGTGGTATGAGACGGCCCCCGCCGAGCTTATCTTTACCAATACCGCCGGAAAAAATACGCCCTTTGAGATCACCAAGCGTGACTACCTCGGCGTCGAGTCCTCTTACGTACTGGACTATTTCAAACACTCCGACGCAAATCTTAACCTTGCGGACGTCAATAACCATATCACCGCGGAATATGCCGCCGTTTCGGGAGGTGGCGGCGGGATAGCGGTCGCATTGGACAACACGATGCTCTCCAATTTCGCGTTCCTTCCGGCGAAGCTCACCTATGACAACGAGAAAGGAAATTTTTCGATCAGGCTCAATCCGTTCGGCGCCTATTCCGGCCCTCATTACTATCATCCCACGTGGGGTACGGGGCTCGGCTATGAGGCCGCCTTCCTGAGCGGTGAGTCGTACGAAAGCTCGGCCCCCTCCTACAACGGCAAGAAGGAACACTTCGCCTTCATGGTATCCTTCTTTGAAGGCGCGACACTTCCCGATGACACCAGGCACGACCTCATCGCCTACGCCGATCCGCCCATAGTGGTCAGCGGTGGAAGGATGCGGGTGGTTGAATCGCAGCGAACGCCTGCCGATCCCACCGCCCCCGAGGGGATTATCGCCGCCTACGAAGACGGTAAGACCTATATTATCTGGAACCAACCCCCCGGCAACCCGCAGAGCTACAAGGTTTACCTCGGCACCGAGAGCGGAAAATACGCGAGCGTCTATGAAACAAAAGATACGAAGCTAATCCTGACAGATCTGGCGCCGGACAAGACCTACTACGTCTCGGTCGCGGCCCTTTTTATCACCGGAAAGGAAATGGGCCCTAAGGAAGAAATTTCGTTTATTGGAGGAAAGACGACCTTCGAGAAGAAGGGCCTCGACCTGCCGATATCATTGCAGCTGAAGATACTCTGGCATGGATTGCTTGCCCTGATCAATTGACGACTTCCCGTCTCTCCGGGAAAGCTACATACATAAAGGGGGCGCGGTTTGCCGCGTCCCCTTCTCTATTTCACTGAACCGGCCCATTCGCGTGGACCCGCGAAGGTCCTACCGAAACAGGAGCCGATCGGCGTTTCTCCCCTTGATCTTTTCCTTGAACTCGGCGGAAATATCACACCCGTCCAGCGCATCGAGCGTCTCCTTGAATCCCCTGAGCGGGTTATCCGAGGCAAAGAGCACCTTATGTTCCGCGTTGTACTTCGTATACGCGTCCCAGGGGAAATAATTATAGAGATCGGGGTAGGCCGAAATATCAATATAGACGTTGGAATGCCGACGCCGCCAGGGACCATGCCTCCAGCGGCCAGGGAAATCCGCCGTGGCCCATGACGATAACAAGCTCCGGGTATCTGAGGGCTACCGGCTCAAGGAGCATCGGGTGGCCGAGCAGCGCGTTGGACCCGGGCGTAGACATTTGATGCGCAGTGTGCGTCCAGACGATCGCGCCCAGCTCTATCGCCTTCTCCCAGAGCGGGTTATGTTTCGGGTCAGAGATAAGGAAATGCTGCATCGGGGGCACGAGCTTCATGCCACGGCAGCCCAGGTCGCCGACCGCCCGGGCGAAGTCGTCGACTGCGCCTTTCTGCCGAGGGACGGATCGATGCCGGCAAAGGGGATGAAGCGATCGGGATACCGGGAGGCGAGTCTTCCGACGTCCTGGTTGGTAACCGCAACCACCCCCGAAGCCGTGGTGTAGTCCGCGCCGACGATGACCGCCTTGTCCACTCCCGCTTCGTCCATCTCCCTGATGATATCGTCAGACGCTCCTGTTCGTGAACAGGTACTGCAGCGCGCCGGTGATGTTCTTGAAACGATCCGTATCGCGCATCGAGCCGTAAAGGCGCTGCGCCGCTTCTTCGATCCCCGGCAGCACCGTCACTTCCTTGCAGAACGGATGGATGTGCATATCGATGATCATGGGATGTCTCCCCCATTTTGCTGTTTGATACGCTGTTTGATACGCCGTATACCGCACGCACGGGGCTACCCTGCCCTTCCCGCGGCCGTTGTGAGATAGCGGCCGATAATTACGTCCCGGGCTTCCCGCTCGCCCCGCGGCTCGATCGGATCGAGTATCGGCGGCTTGCCGTATTTGACCTCAAGTGCCTTTGCGATCAGGAAGTCGGCCAGCGAGGGATTTTTTGACAGGATCGGTCCGTGCAGGTAGGTTCCGATCGTGTTCTTGTAGATAACCCCCTCCGTCTTGTCGGTCCCGTTATTGCCGTAGCCGTACACGACATCCGCGAACGGCACCATCCCCTTGCCCAGCTCCGTTCTCCCGCCGTGGTTTTCAAACCCGACAATAAGCGCATCGCCGATCCCTTCCATGCGCGGACGGACGATAACATCGCCGATCAATCGTTTTGCCGTCCGTCCCGGGCTCCTGGTAACCAGATCATAGATTCCCAATCCCTCGATCATCGTCCCGTCGGCCGCAATATAGTACGGAGCCGAGAAACTGGTACGCGCCGCAGACGAAAAGGCCGGGAATCCCCCGCTCTATCACCCGCCGGAGGTTGATTTCCTTTCCCCCGATGAGGTCCTTCTTGACTATCTCCTGCTGCCGATCCTGCGCACCGCCCATAAAGAGGAGGTCGGCCGAATCGATCCCGGCGCCGTCCGTCCCGAGCGATACCCCGGCGACATCAACGTCGATTCCCCGCCATCGGCACCGTTTCGTCAGGATCATGACGTTGCCCCGGTCGCCGTACGTGCTCATCAGGTCCGGGTAGAGCCAGCCGATTGATAGTCGATATTCGCGTTTTTTCGTCATGTAGTCTTAAGTTTGAATTCGTCCCCGGTAAGTATGTTCCTGGCCTCCAGCATCGCGGAATAGGTCGGCAGGATAAACAGGAAATTACCCGGCGCCGTCTCCTGTACTGCGCGTTCTATCGCCGTGCCAAGGTCGGGGATGACGGTGACGCCCCCGGAACACTCACTCCCCTGGGTTGTGGCGCGATCTTCACCGGCGTACTTCAGGCGGATGGCCATGTCGTAGGCGCGGTCTCCGGAAACAATGATTCGATCGGCAGGCCCCATGAGAAGCTCGAAATCGACGTCCCATATCCACGAGACGTCTCTGCCGTCCGGGATACGGTCGTTCAAGAGGACGAGCACCCTCCGTTTCGTGCGGGTCGAACTCCTCCAGAACCTCGACGGATTGATTGAAACCGGTCGGGTTCTTGGAGAGCTGAATGACGATCTTCCGCCCCCGGTAATCGATGATCTCCTGCCTGCCGAAGGCGGCCCCGAAATCGGCGATGTCACGTCTTATCTGTTCCAGCCGAGATACCGAAGACGGTATGGAGCATGAGCGCCACGGCGTTTGTGTTATATCGGTTAAACAGGCCCAGGAGCGGGCTCTTTACCGTCTCGGAGTAGTCCACGATGCCCGAGGGTCGAAAACCGCAACCGGCGCACAGGAAATCACCGATATGGGAATAGGCGATCGGCGTCTATACGTGAGTCGCTCGGCGCACTCGGGACAGTACAGGGAGTCCGCCTCGTGACCGGACGGCGCGTTTTTTCATGGCCTTTTTCTTAAGACCGAAAAACGATACGGAGAGGTTCGCGAGAGCGATTTCCCGAGATAGAAGATCTGGGGATCGTTGCCGTTCATGATAAGGGCGGTCTTTTTCGTGAGTGAGGCAAATGCCTCCTGCCACTTGAGGGCTATGGTGTTCACCTCGCCGTAACGATCCAGCTGGTCCCGAAAGAGGTTGAGCACCATGATCGCATCGGGTGGAAATTCGGAAAGCAGCAGCGGCAGCACGTTTTCGTCCACCTCGAATATCGCCAGCATCGGCGGCAATCTTGCCGAACAGGTTCGCGTTGCTGAATCAGACATGAGGCGACGCCGTTCTTAAGATTGGCGCCCGTCTCGTTGCCGATTACCCGATACCCGTTCTTCGAGAGGATATGCCGGGTGATCTTTGCCGACGTGGTCTTGCCGTTGGTGCCGACGATGACGACGGTCAGAAGGATGGGGTTCTTCTGGATCATCGTCCTGATGAAGCTTCCGGAAAGCCTCAGGGCGATTTCGCCCGGCCATGTGAATCCGTGTCCGATGCGTCCGGCACGGATCAGGAAGGCGATGGTCTTGGTGAGGGCGAGGATCGGAACAATCATCGCTTGGTCCACTATTTCCCCAATAGTATCACGTGCTCCCCTCTTGCCATCAATTTTCGGGACGATCTTGGCCGGGAGAAATAAGATGCGTCGATATTGTATATGGCGCGGGTACTATCGACCGGCCGCCGTACCAACATACGGGAGGACCTATTTCATCGGGACATGAAATAACAACAGGGACTACGTCTCGGTGAGATTCAATTGTACATTTAGGAGGTGAAAAGACGGAGATAAGCGGCCCCCGGGTACGGGGGCCGCCTCTATTAGTGAGCCTCGATCTTGATGGCCTTCTTGTTCTTACCGTTGGCCTTCGGCAATAGTACCTTCAGGATGCCCCCCTTATAGTCGGCCTTGATTTTTTCCTCGTCCACCTCGCCGGGGAGCTCTACGGTCCGTTTGAAGTAACCGTAGCTCGTTTCCCGGCAGAACGAATTCATCTCCTCTTCTTCGGATTCGTTACGTTTTTCACCCGAGATGGTCAGATATCCGTTGTCGACGCTCAGATCGATGTCTTTCACGTCCAAACCGGGCAGCTCCGCCTTCACGATGATGTCCTTCTTGGTTTCGCTCATGTCTATTCTCGGCATCGGGCGGAAGTCGAGCGAATCGCCCACAAAATCGGTAAAGAAATTGTCGTAAAGGTTTATCTCACGTTTCAGGTCCTCACAGACCTGTGATTCATAATAGACTTGCCACTGGTATTAGTCTCATGGTTTCGTCCCTCCTTATCTTCGGTCCTTTAAATAATGTAATCACGTTTTCGTCGTTGTCAATATCTTCATTTCTCGGTTGAACTCATATGATGGAATCTGTTAGTATGGTACTGTCAGCAGTATGGAGGAGACAGTGAGGATAGTAAAGATAATCATAGCCGCCGTAGCGGTCCTTATCGCACTTGCAGTGGCGGGAACGTGGCTCTACCTCAAGGCAATCGTTCCCACGTACGAGGGGGAGCTGTCGCTCCCGGGTATTACGGACGGGGCCGTCGTTATCAGGGACATCTACGGCGTACCCCATATCTATGCGGACACCACGCACGATCTCTACTTTGCCCTCGGCTACTGCCAGGCGCAGGACCGCCTCTTCCAGATGGATTTCTACCGCAGGGCTGCGCGGGGCAGGCTGTCCGAGGTCTTGGGGAAGGACCTCCTTGACGCCGACCGATATCTGGTAACGATGGGATTTGCCCGCACCGCGGAAAAGCAGCTTGAGAGCCTTCCTCCCGATCTGAGGGAGATCGTCGAGGCGTTTTCGGCAGGAATCAACGCTTCTATCGAACACAACCCCCTGCCCGTCGAATTCAGGATTCTCGGGTACCGCCCCGAACCGTGGACCGCCGAGGATTCCCAGGCCATCGGGAACCTCATCAGCTTTCAGCTCGCCGGGTGGGCGTATAAGAACGAGATCCTCAACTGGCTCATACTCGACAAGCTCGGACCGGAGCGGGCCGCCGAATTCCTCCCCTTTCTCCCGAAGGAGACCGTCTTTATAACTGCAGGACTCTCGCCCATGTCCGACGCCCCCCGGATATCCGACGAATCCAGGAGCTTCCTCTCGTTTTTCATAAACCGGGTCCTCGCCAGCAACAATTGGGTCGTGTCGGGGCGAAAATCGGAGACGGGGGGACCGATCCTCTGCGAGGATTCCCATGAGTCGGGGCCGGAGATGCCCACCCAGTGGCACCTCTCGCATCTGGTCGGCCCCGGTATCAACATCGCCGGGGCCATGTTCCCCGGGGCCCCGATCTTCGTTTTCGGGCACAACGACCATATCGCCTGGGGGGTCACCAACTTTACCCTCGATACCCAGGACCTCTATATTGAAAGGATCAATCCCGAAAACGAGAACCAGGTCATGTTTGAAGGGAAATGGGTCGATATGGAGGTGATAACCGAAACGATCCCCGTCAAGGGAGACGACGGCGTTGTGAATGAAACGATTACCGTCCGCATGACCCCTCACGGCCCGATTATCAACGATGTCGAATCGGGACTGGGCGATACCCCGGTGAGCCTGTGCGCCCAGGGATTCGGGCCGTGGCCCCTGTTTGAAGCCTTCTATCTGCTCAACACTGCCACCAACTGGGACGAATTCACCAAGGCCCTTTCGATTTACGCCGCCGGTCCCCAGCACTTCGTCTACGCCGACACCGGCGGCACGATCGGATACGTCGGCGCGGGTAAATGCCCCATCAGGACAAACAGCACCGGGCTCCTCCCGAAACCGGGATGGGACGGGACGTTCGAATGGCGGGGATACTATCCCTTCGAATCTATGCCGATGTTGAAAGATCCCGAAAAGGGCTACATCGGGACGGCCAACAATCCCCCGGTACCGGGCAAATCACCGGTATTCTTATCTGATTACTGGGAGTCTCCATGGCGGGCCGCCAGGATCGACGAGCTGCTGTCGGCAAAGGACCGTCTGGGATTTTCCGATATGAAACAGATGCAGCTCGATGTGAAATCGGGGCTGGCGGAGCGGGTCGTGCCGATCTTTGTGGCAACGCTCAAAAGAAACGGGACTGATACGCTCGCCCCCTACATCGACTCGCTGGCCGCCTGGGACTACCGGTCGCTGCCCGATTCGGCCGGCGCCGCGATCTTTGAGATAACTTTTAACGAGCTTCTGACCGAGACATTTGCCGACGAACTGGGAGACGACCTATTCTCGCGTTTCATGGACGATAAATCCGTCGCGGCGAATACCCTCTTCCGTCTGATCACCGACGACCAGTCATCCAACTTCTTTGACAATATAGAAACGGAAAAACGCGAGACCTTCGAGGATGCCCTCATGATGGCCTTCGGGGACGCGGTCGTCGTGCTCTCGGACGCCCAGGGAAGCGACCCCTCGGCGTGGCGCTGGGGCGCGGTCCATACCGTCGAGTTTTCCCATGTCTTCGGACAGGTTACGGCCCTGAGGCCCTTTTTCAACTACGGGCCGTTCCCCTTCTCCGGTAGTGACCAGTCCCTTAACCGGGGCGGCTACAACAAGAACAAACCCTACGCCGTCGATATCACGGCTTCCATCCGGTATATCATTGACCTGGCCGATCTCAACGGGTCGCTGGTCGTTTTATCGACCGGACAATGCCAGAGCCTGACGAGCCCCCACCGGGAAGACATGGCCGATCTCTTCCTGACGGGGGACTATATCGCCTGGTACTTCGATCGAAAGGCCGTCGAGGATAATGCAGAGGGGACTATACGGTTTAAGCCGGAAGGTAAATAGAAATGCCTGTCGGGGCGCCGTCTCCATGACTCCGTAAATCTCGAAACCGTCGCCGCCGGGGGGGGGATGGCGCTTACCCTCGGTAGTGCATCGTATTGACTACCGGATGCGATACCGTAACCCGTGCGGCGATTTCCTCGACCAGGTGATGCTCTTTAGCGTTGTGAATAACGCCCTTGAGCAGCACGGATTTCCCGTCAAAAACGACCTCGAGCGTGGGGAGGTTGATGCGCGTATCGGTCATAAGGGCCGCCCTGACCCTGGCCGCGTCGGCCCGACCAGCCAGCAGATCGGCCGCCTCGGGGGTTCTCAGTTTGTCCCTTTCGATAAGAGCGGCGTGATTATCCCGGCGATCTCTTCGTAGGTCTCGGTTCCCGAGTTGAAGACCATATCGTAGTTGGCGACGTCCTCCCAGTCCCCTGCCGTAGTTCTTGTTGACGTAGTCTGCCCGGGTCTTGTCGATCCTGGCGATTTCGCGGTGAGCGGTCTTCTCTCCGACACCGTCCTCTTTCATCATCCGGGTGACGCGTATCTCCACCGGAGCCACGAGCCTGACCCTGAGCGACATGGGGGATTTCCCTGAGCAGGTAGTTGCCTCCCCGGCCGATGATAACGACGTTATCTTTTAGGGCATGTTCGTATAGTGATCGATTCGACCAGCGCGACGAGGCCGTGGTATTCCCAGTCGAACCGTTCCCAGATGCTGGGTGAGTTTTCGTCGAACGCCAGATCCGCCCCCGGCCACCGTTTACCGTATTTCTTGATATCTGCAAGAATGAGTTTTCTGTTGACTAATTGATACCCGAGATGCCCGGGCAACGGCGGTCCGATTTCATTACTGCCGCTCTGGCACTCCCGCGAGATGGTCAGTATCGCCATGATTACCCCCGATTATCGGCTTTTGTATCGGGATCCTTGTGCGGGATGAGGTGATCCATCTCCCGTTCCTCGCGGGACGCCGCTTGACCGTTATCCAGAGCCTCCCGACGACGATGACCGCGACGTAAAGAAGGCCTGCACGCCATACTCAACGCTTTGAATGGCCGATCTTCGAGACAACAAACGGGTCGGTGATCATCATCTCGCCGCCTACCCTGCCGAGTACCGCGGTGCCGATGTACAGGATGACAGGATACCGGTCCATCAGCATGGACAAGGAGATTGCTGGTGAACACGACAAACGGGATGGAAAGACCGAGCCCGAAGACCAGGAGGAACAGGTTTCCCTCGGACGCCCCCGCCACGGCCAGGATATTGTCGACCGACATGGTTATATCGGCTATGATGATGAGCCACATCGCCTGGAGCAGGCTTGCGGCCTGTTTGCCGCCCTCATCACCGTCCCCCCCGCTGATAAAGAGCTTTACGGCAATCCAGATGATCAGGATGCCTCCGATGAACTTTATGAACATGATCTCCAGGAGCTTGGAGGCAAAGAAGGTAAGCGCCACACGCAGGATTACGGCGGCCCCTGCCCCCATGATTATCCCTTGTTTTCGCTTTTTTCTCGGGAGGTTTCTCACGGCCATGGCAATGACCACGGCATTGTCACCGGCCAGCACCAGGTCTATCAACACGATTGACAGCAGTGCGAACAGGAACTGCCAGGTAAATTCTATGTGTCCCAATATGCCGAAATCCACGATGCGCACCCCCGCCTACAGCCGGTCATTCAATCGAACAATACTCGTGTCGAAAGGATGCTTATATATCCCAAAAAGAGATCGGTTGTCAAGGATAATAGAATCCGCCGCTTTGATAAAACTCCGGGAATTTTATCCGGTTCTATTCATTTGTCAATTCGTTTCCGATTGAAAAACCGCGCCCGCCGGGCTATACTAATCCACATGGTACGCTTTAGAACGTACCGAGGACGTTTTAATACAATTGATGAGCCGAGGCTGATGGAACGACACGTTGAAAACCCCTGGAGCATCTCATCCGAGACGATACTGACCGATCTTTCCGTAACGCACGAGATGGGGCTCTCCCCGGATGAAGTCCGCCTGCGTCTGGAACGGCACGGCCCCAACCTCCTCATGGAAGAAAAAAAGAGAACGTTCTCATGATCTTCGCACGGCAGTTCAGGAGCCTGATCACGGTTCTTCTGGCCGGCGCAGCCGGTCTCTCGTTTGCCTTCGGAGATCTCCTGGAGGCTGCGGCCGTTATCGTGGTTATCCTCATCAACGTCCTCATCGGCTTTTTCACCGAGCTCCAGGCGATTCGCTCAATGGAATCGCTCAAAAAACTCACGAGCGTGACGACGCGTGTAAGACGCGCCGGCGTCACACACGAAATTCAGGCACAGGATCTCGTCCCCGGTGATATCGTACTCCTGGAGGGTGGTGACATTATATCGGCCGATTTGAGGGTCATTAGCGCCTCCCGTCTGCTAACCGACGAATCGGCCTTAACGGGGGAGTCCCTCCCGGTTGATAAGGGACCTTCCGTCCTGCCCGTAAAAACCCCGCTTGCCGAGCGCACCGCCATGCTCTATGCCGGGACCGCCGTTACCCGGGGTTCTGCCGAGGCGGTTGTCGTCGCCACCGGGATGAACACCGAGCTGGGCCATATCACGTCGCTGGTTTCCGAGGCAAAGCAGGAGACCACCCCCCTCGAGAAGCGGTTGGACGGACTCGGCAGGACGCTTATCTGGATTACGCTTGCCGTCGCGGTCGTGGTGGCCCTCTACCGGTATCCTGACGGGTAAGCAGGTCCTCCTGATGATCGAAACGGGGATCGCCCTTGCAGTGGCCGCGATTCCCGAGGGGCTTCCTATCGTCGCTACTATTGCGCTTGCCCGGGGGATGTTCCGGATGGCGCAGAAAAATGCAATCATTAACCGTCTGTCCGCCGTTGAAACCCTCGGTGCCACCAGCGTCATCTGTACCGACAAGACCGGGACCCTCACGGAAAACCGCATGACGGTTACACGCATCGGGCTTTCCGACGGAGACGTTGATATCAGCGGCGAGGGAATAGTCCCCGGGACTCCCCCGCACGGCGGCGAGGAGTCTCCCGATCCGCTGCTAAACCCGCTCCTCGTGGAGGCACTGCGGATCTCGGTGCTCTGCAATAACGCCGAGCTCAACGGCGAGAATCCTTCCGGCCCTGATGGTCACGTGGGCGACCCGTTGGAGGTTGCCCTGCTCTCGGCCGGCTTTAAGGCGCAGATATGGCGGCACGACCTGATAGGCCGAATGCCGAGAGTCGGAGAGGAAGCCTTCGACTCCGATGTCAAGATGATGGCCACCATTCACAGGACCGAAGGTAACGGGTACTACATGGCCGTAAAGGGAGCGCCCGAGCCGATCGCCGGGACTTCGACGTATGTCCTTACCCGTGAGGGTAAAGCCCCCATGAACGAGGGCCTGCGCTCACGCTGGCTTGAACGGTCTGCCGAAATGGCCCGCCAGGGACTTCGGGTAATCGCGCTGGGTATGAAGACGACCGATAGGCCGGACGACCACCCGTATGACGATCTCGTTTTTGTGGGGCTGGTGGGGATGCTGGACCCCCCCCGCGGCGACGTCCCCGAGGCGCTCTCCCGTTGCAGAAACGCGGGGATTCGCGTGATCATGGTAACCGGCGACCAGGCGATCACCGCGAAGAACATCTCCCTCGATATGGGGCTCGTCAGTGATCGGTCCGCGCCGGTCATTAATGGAACGGATCTGAAAGGCCCGGAGTATCTCACGGAAGAGGAAAAGCGGTACCTGTTGTCAGTATCGATCTTCGCCCGGGTAAGCCCTAAACAGAAGCTTGACCTCATCGAGCTGCACCAGAAAAACGGCTCGGTCGTCGCCATGACCGGCGACGGCGTCAACGACGCCCCCGCCCTCAAGAAGGCCGATATCGGCGTCGCAATGGGCCTGCGGGGGACTCAGGTGGCGCGAGAGGCGGCCGATATGGTGCTCAAGGACGACGCCTTTCCGACGATCGTGACCGCCGTCGAACAGGGACGGGTAATTTATAATAATATCAGAACGTTCGTCCGGTATCTGTTTGCCTGTAACATGAGTGAGATACTGACGGTCTTTCTTGCTTCTCTTCTCACGGTCCCGCTGCCTATCCTCCCCCTCCAGATACTGTTCCTCAATCTGGTTACCGACGTCTTCCCGGCGCTGGCCCTCGGCGTAGGCACGGGTGATCCTACCATCATGGCGCGTCCGCCGCGCAGCTCCTCGGAGCCCCTTCTGACCCACAGGCATTGGATCGATGTTTTCGGGGCAGGTTTCATTATCACCGCATCCGTTCTTACGGCGCTTATGATCTGCCTGTCGTTCCTGGGATTCGATAACGAAAGGGCCGTTACGGTTTCTTTTATGACGCTCGCCTTTTCCCAACTCTGGCACGTCTTTAACATGCGTGACGAAAAGACGGGGTTTTTCCTCAACGATATCACGAGAAACCCTTATATCTGGGGGGCGCTGGGCCTGTGCGGCGCCCTTCTGGTCTCGGCGGTCTACATCCCGATCTTTTCCCGCGTTCTTTCGCTTGTCGATCCGGGGATAAACGGGTGGGCCGTCATCTGCGGGATGAGCCTCGTCGTCCTGATTACCGGGAGTGTCGGCAAGGCCGTTCGCAAGAGATACGCTTAGACGGAGGGGTACCTCCTTCTTCCCCGGGCGCGCCACCGCCCGGACGCCGCGTGAAACCGAAGCCAAGACCGTCTTACTGGTTTTACCGTTTCCTAATCCTGTTTCTAATCGCCGGTATTGGTTCTCATCTGCCGTCATGTCCATGCCGGATAGCGACTGATAGACACAACTAGATTGTAGTTTACTATTTCACTGCATACTATATAATAGGTTACAAATCCCACTGGGGAGGTACGTGATGGAAAGAAACGGTTTTCTCAAACGGTTTCTCGGCCCCGTCTTTTTTGTCTTTGTTGTCTTGAGCCTTTCATGGGCGGCCTATATGCTCTCTCCCCGCATACCGAGCTTCGCCCTCTTCCAGATCGTCGCAACCGTCTCCGGTATCGTGCTATTCATCAGTCTCGGTCTCGGGGCGCTCTACGTCTACTACGTCTCATACGTGAGGGGAGCCGGTTTTGCGGAGCGGGTCATTGCAGCCTTAGTCAATCCGCTTATCTGGATGACGAAGGAAGTGGCCGTTATCGGCTCCGTTTACACCGTGCCCGAGGCACTCTACTACTACCTGAACCCAGTTCACCTGCTGCTCCTGGGGGCGGTCGTCGCCGAAATGGGAGTGGCCGAGCTTCTCGTCAGGCGCAGACTTAAGGCTGCCGGCTCAGGACAACGGGTCATTACGGTTCCGGCGGTGACGGCCGTTGTCCTCGGCGTTTTCTGGATTGCCTTCATGTTCCTCTGGGACCTCGGCGTCCATCATTTCTATATCTTCCAGGAAGGTTTTAAAGCACTCTTCGGCTTCGGGAGCGGACTATAATGAGAAACCCGCTACTTAACGGTGAGGTGAATCATGACCAAGAACGATGACGAGTTCTATAATCGCTCCATAACCCGGCGCGAAGCTCTGGTCGCACTCGGACTGGCCTCGGCGGCCTCCATCACGGGAATAGGGTCCATTGATCGTGCCTGGGCCAATCCGGGGGCGGGTCTTCCGAACATTATCTTCATCCTTTCCGACGACCACCGCTGGGATCATATGGGCTGTGCAGGACACCCTTTTCTTCAGACCCCCGCGATGGACCGGCTCGCTGCCGAGGGGGTCCTCTTCGAAAACGCCTTTGTCACCACGTCGCTCTGCAGCCCTTCCCGGGCCTCGTTTTTAACCGGGACGTACGCCCATACTCACGGGGTAAAAAATAATATCACCCCATGGAAGGGATCGAACGTCACGTTCCTGGAGACGATGAAGGTCCGCGGCTACGAAACCGCATTCATCGGCAAGTGGCACATGCCGGGCAGTATCCCGACGATAACGGCCATCGACGAATTCATAACGTTCACTGCGCAGGGCGGCCAGGGGCAATACTTCAATTGCCCGCTCATCGTGAACGGCAAACAAGAACCGTCCCGAAAGGCATACATTACCGAGGAGCTGACCGACCGGGCCATCGAGTTTATTGATTCGCGCAAGGACAAACCGTTTTGCCTGTACCTTTCTCACAAGGCGGTGCATCACCAGTTCCTTCCGCCGCCCAATCTGAAGGGCCTCTATGATGACATCGACCTGAATCTGCCCGGGGAATTTGACCCCTGGATCACCGCCACAAAGGGGAACCTCCTCTACGGCGTCCTCGGACCGCTGCCCGGGCATTACCGCAACTACTGCGCGGCGCTGACTGCGCTGGATCGCGAAATTGGCAGGCTCCTGAACAGGCTCGACGAGCTTGCTATCGCCGACAACACCATTGTTGTCTACGCCGGGGATAACGGTTATTTCTGGGGAGAACATAACCTCGTGGATAAGCGCTGGGCGTACGAAGAATCGATGCGGATACCGTTTATCGTGCGCTGGCCGTCGCGTATCGCCGATCCCGGCCGCCGCGCCGGTCAAATGGTCCTTAACGTGGATCTCGCCCCCACGCTCTCGGACCTCACGGCAAGCCCGATGTCCGACCGGTTTGAAGGGGCGAGCTTACTGCCGGTCCTGATGTCTGCGGCTGCCCCCGGTCGGAACGACTGGTTCTACGAATATTTTTCTGATTATCCCTATCGGGTTCCGCCGCAGTACGCGGTGCGAACGTCAAGCCACAAATACATCGAATTCATGACTAACCGTAAACCGGAGCTCTACGATGTTACTCATGACCCCAGGGAGCATCAGAATCTGTATGGTACGATTGAAGGAATCCAGGTGCAAAAGGAGCTCAAGGACCGTTTGGAATGGTATAAAGAACGATATCACGTGAACGGGGCGTAGCGCCCCGCTTGTGAAAGCCTCGCATTAACCGGCTCCGGACCATTTTCGGCGCGGAATAGTACGTTACCGTCGCTACGTAACTTTTCATATAAAGAGCGCCAGCCCTTGCGACAAAGGGTTCCCGTCCTTTTGATTATCGCGCATGTTCTTCGTAATGGAGGTTACGCTGTTTTGAGGAAATCCCATATGGTGCTGCAATGAACCGACAAGATACGCGCACTAAACCCGGGGACATTCTGTTGCTAATCATGTATCGCCTGTTCGTGAACACGATTGGCTGTTTCCCCTTGCCGGTTGTACGATACTGCTGCCGAATTATCTTTCTGTTTCCTTTATCCCCTCGCCGGTCTGTTGTTCGGCCTTCGGCGTCGTGTCGCCCGAAACTTACGCGCCGCCTACCGCGACGTCCCTGACCATCCGCGAGTCAAAAACGATCGCCCGAAGGGTCCTCTATAACCAGCTCCTCTTTTTCATGGAGCTCTTCTTCTACTACCATCAAGAGAAACAAGAAGTACCTTAAGAGGAATCGGTATCGATCGAGGGCATTGAGAACCTCGCCGCCGCCCGCGAACGGCTCAAGAGGGGTAATCGGAATCAGCGCGCCACCTCGGCAACTTCCAGCTCATGATGCTCAGGCTCTCGTTGAGGACGGTAGATTCGCCGCCCTGATTAAGAACCCAAAATCCAAGGTACTGTCCGATGCGTGGATCGAGTACATGGATGAGCTTCGGCCTCAGAACTATCATGATGAAAAATCGGGTTTCGGCGACAAAACAGATCATACGGGAGCTGAGGCGATCTGCCTTTATCATGTTTGTTGCCGACGAATTCACGCGGCGGAGCGCGCATGTCGTTACCTTCTTCGGGAAAAGGACCTCCATGGCGGCGGGGCCGGCACAGCTTTCTCGCTGAAGATGGGCATACCACTGTTGCCGTGCTTTCATCATCCGGGAAGATACGGGTCGTTACCGGATCATCATTGAACAGGCCGATCGAGATTGACGCTTCGGGCGATTACGAGGTCGATTGCCGGACCGTTACGCAGACAGCGCATCGATATACTTGAAAGATTTATCAGGCGCTATACCGACCAGTGGTTCTGGACTCAGATCCCGATGGAAGAAGAGGATACTCAAAGAATGAATAGACGTCTGGTGTATACGTCCAGGTGCGACTATTTTTATTGCCTTTCTCTCATTCATGATATAATATTATCATTTATGTCTTTTCGGCCTGGTCTAACGCTATCCCAGCATTCTCGAGGCATCGCCGGCACGAGAGGAGGAACATACTGTGATCAACAGCGAGCATCTCGATACCATCAACCTGCGTAGCTACTCCTTTGTTCAGGTACTCCTCGGCAGGCTGCTCCTTATCCCGAACTACCATTTTTTTTCCCGGGTCAAAATTATTATCGAGAACTATGAAAATATCCCGAAGGACGAGACGGTCATCTTCGCGCTCAACCATACGGACCGATATAATTACTGGCCCTTCCAGTATAAGATGTGGCGACAGGGCAAGGGAAAACTTCCCCAGACCACGACGTGGGTAAAGGGAGAGTATTACGGTAATATCCTGATGCGTAAGTTTTTCGACTGGACCAACAACATTCCTGTTCCCTCCAGGGGATACCTGATCAGAGAGGATTTCAGAGAGCATCGTCAATGAGAAGATATCCAAAATGGAATACCGTATTCTTCGGGATTATGCGAGCCGGAAGACCACCCTTAAAAAGATCGGCGCCGAAATGACCGAAAATATCAGAAAGGTTATCAACTACCCCCGAAAGTTCATTATCCGGCATCGAGATCCCCTATTCCGACTATATCGATTCATACTATCGCCAGCTCATGGCAAAGTCGCGGAGATCAACTTCAGGGCGCTTTTTGATAAGAACCTGAATGTCATCATCTTCCCCGAGGGAACCCGGTCTCTCACGCTCGGCACCGGCAAGACCGGCATCGCCCATCTCGCCCTCAAGTCGGGTAAAAAGGTTGTTCCGGTGGGTTGTAACGGCAGCGACCGGGTTTATCCCGGGAAATCTCCCCTGGGCAAAGAGCGGCACGATCGTCTATCGGATTGGAACGCCGATCGATCCCCGGGAGATCGTTGGAGACATCGATCGGTCGTTTGTCCCGTTCTCACGCGAGGCCGAAGTTGAGCTTAATGATGAATTCCGTGAATTCACTCAGTTTGTCATGGAGCGTATCAATGAGCTGCTCGACGACCACCATCGGTCTTTATCCCCGATAACGGTGGTCTGATCGAACAAGACCCGTACGGCAACGCGACAAAATCGGCGGGGCTAAAATCGGTAGTAACAGGTAAATACGATAAAGAAGGGGGGCGAACGCTCCCCCTTCTCGTTCTGCCAGCCGGTCTTCTTATCTGCCGCGAATGCGGGATTCCTGCCTGCACCTTCTCATAGAGCACGATACCCACCGATACTCCGACGTTGAGCGACGTAATTCGTCCGGCAAGCGGGATAGACAGGATGCGGTCGCACTTGTTGCGAATCGTTATCTGATAGCCCCTTATCCTCGCCACCGAAGACGAAGGCCGCCGGCCCCGGTCAGGTCGGCGTTATAGTAGTCGATATCGCCCTCTGCCTCCACGCCGAATAGCATGATACCCTCACGCCGCATCAGTGAAAGGGCACTCGTCGGGCTCTCGTGTATTACCGGGATATATTCGGAAGCCCCCATGGAGATGCGGGATACCGCCGCGGACAGCGGAGCGCTGCGCCGGGAGGGTATAATCACCCCGTCCACCCCGGCCCCGTCGGCCGTTCTCAGGATCGCCCCCACGTTTTGTTCGTACATCACCTCCCCGAGCACCACGATACAGCGGGTCCTTTACCCCCGCAAGTGACACGAGGAGTTCCTTCAGGGACATCCGGGGTCTCGGTGCCGCCATTGCAATGACGCCCTGGTGGGAACCGGTCGATGATATCCGATCGAGCCTCTCTCTTCCTGACGGCCGCCGGCTGAATCCCCTCGGCACGCGGCAAGCCGAATGATTTCGTCGATCTTCCCCTTTACCTCAATCCCATTATCAATATAGATGGATTTTATCCGTCGTCCCGCCCTGAGCGCTTCTAAAACGACATTTCTTCCCTCAAGCGGGACATACTGCTTTTCGTGCCGGCCTCTGTCTCTCATCTTCCTTTTCTCGATTCTCCAGTCGCCCCGGTATCGTCGGTGCGGTTACCGCTCACCCCTGCTGGGCGACGCCGGGATCACCGCTTTTATTCCCTTTCTTTATCGGATCCGTTGACGGCCTTTTATCCTCAATCAGCTCCGCTTTTTCAGTCCCGGACGAGCCGGTTTTATTGGTAATACCGTCCAGGAAATCACGATATGCCGTTATCTCGTAAAGGAGGACGCCGATGATAACGGCAAACGCCCCCAAATCGTCAACTATGCCGATAACCGGGAATATTCCAGGGATGAAATCAAAGGGGATAAGGATGTAAAATATGAGAACGAGATACATTAGCTTTCGCCCGAAGGGTATGGTGTATCCCTTATCATTCATCATCTGAATGAGGAAACGGTAGTCCTTGACGATATTGAATAGGTCCAGGAGATGATTCGATTGTCATGTCAGTATCTCCTTTGTTGCATCACCTCGGTACGCATAATCCGCCACATCCGCCCTCTATCGATCGTAGCGTGATTTCTATTGGGACAGCCTTCCCCCATGAGCCGGGCGCCGGACCCGGGTTTGCGTCGGCTTCGGACGGTTCGACCCATCACTATAACGTCTCAAAAGATACACC
This sequence comes from uncultured delta proteobacterium, assembly GCA_963735595.1. Classification (GTDB taxonomy): domain Bacteria; phylum Desulfobacterota; class Zymogenia; order Zymogenales; family Zymogenaceae; genus JAFGAS01. Next base: position 524,028 of record CAVTLK010000001.1, read on the forward strand.
CCGTTTCTTGGCCCTGTCTATCAGGTCCTGTATTGTGGTCTTTCCAAAGAAGCCCTCGAGAATATCCCCCGCCTCTTTCCAGACATCCTGCGTGACGCACTTGACCGCCATTTCACATCCTGCCACCCCTTCAATACAGTCCACGAGCTGTATCGGACCTTCGACGGCCCGCACAATCATCAGGAGCGTAATATCCTTCGGAGGATAGGCCAGCGTGTACCCGCCGGATCGCCCCCTATGACTGCTAATTAGTCCCGCCCGCTTGAGCTTTAGAAAAATCTGACCGATATAATTAAGCGATATCTGCTGACGTGCGGAAACCTGAGAGGCACGGACCAGATTGCCTTGGCCGCAATAGGCAATATCAAACAGCGCACGAACCCCATATCTCGAGAGCGTAGTCAGTTTCATATCTTCCCCCGGTATAATAGCTTTCGATTCTACCCGCGGATGTCAGACGCTACGATGGAGTTTTAAGTCACGATATTAACGCGTTATCCGTCTAATTGGTATTGAACAGATAGAAATAGTATGGTATAATTATTGCCGTACACGGTACGCCTCTGTACGGTAACGGCGCGAAATTGGGTTGCCGGTATCAATTGCGTTTATTCGGATTGTCACTTTCTCATAACGCGTAACCATACCATACTGTAAATTGTTTTAACAGTAAAAATTCTGTATTGCCGCACTAAATATTACAGCTTTTTTGATCAAAAACTTTTATTGTTACTTTAGACGATGTTCCATAATTTTTTATTCGCCAACAAGGAGGATTACAATGTCAATACGATCATGGAAAAAAGCGGCGCTGTCGGCGCGTTATTGTTTCCATTGCGCTGCTCTGGTCCGTCTCGGCCTTTTGCGCCGACGTTCTGACGAAGGACAGTGACTTTATGGATCCCGAAGCGGGCGTCTGGGGATTCATCCCCGACTATACCGATATGGTCGAGGGTGATCACGTCAACTGGATATGGACAAAGCCGGGTGTCAGCCTCACCCAGTACAAGACCGTCGAGGTCCCCGAGTTTGAGAATCTCTGGAAGGAGACGGACGTAACGGCACAGGATCTCCTTACCCGGAACATGAAGGACGGCCTTTCGCGCCGCCTCGGGCTCACGGTTGTCGATAAGAACGCCGACATCACCGTCAAGGGGGCGATGGTCGACTATTTCCTGGGAAACACCGCCGCCAGGATATGGGTTGGATTCGGCGCCGGTGAGCCTCTCGTCGAGGTGGAGGTGTACGTCGTCGATAATAAGACAAACGAGATCATCTCGAAGGTGAGGCATCAGGCCATCGACTCGACGATAGAAAGCGTTATTGCCGAGACCGTCTCAGATATTATCGGCGAGTGGGCGAAACGCTGATAAAATAAATAGCTGTGAGGGCGGCGGCATTACGGCTCCGCCCGGGATTATACGGGAGTCCTCGTTTCGTTCGAGGACTCCTTTTTTTGGGGGGGTCATCTCGGGAAAGCCGCTCGGGGAGGGAATAGGCCCGACCATTGGTGTAACTATCTGTGATTCATCGGAAAACGGGGCTAAACGAGAGGTTGAAGCGGATCCTTCGCCTTTTTGTCGGACGGTCTAAAGGCCGGTCCCGACCCATTAGCGCCGGCTCGGTAATCCCGTTTAACAAAACGGGCGGGAGAAAATGACGGGACTTCACGGCCGCTTTCGACGGCCTCATAACATGCTATGACCGTACTCTCAGCAACAGATATCCGCCCGCGATCGCAAACAGGACGTTGGCCGTCCAGGCCGCAACAATCGGCGGCAGGTTCCCCCCGTGTCCGAGAGCAACACAGATCGAGAAGATCACCCAGTAAAGGTAACCGACACCAACGCGAGATCACTACTCCCGTGCCCAGCCCACCCTTCCTTCCTACCATGAGTGCAAAGGGCGTCGCAATCAACGACATAATCAGACACGCAAGTGGGTACGACAGCTTTGCCTGCATGTCAACCCGATACCGTGTCGTGTCATATCCCTTTTTCTCAAGGTTATCCGCGTACATCGACAGCTCTCGATACGACATCTTTGCGGCGTCTTTCTCGAAGGCGATCTTGAAGTCATCCGGCGTCTCTTTTATCGATACGTAGCGTATCGGGTACTTCATGGTGGAAAATGAGCTCGTTCCCGTGAAATCATTTTCAATGACGTTGTAAAATATCCACCGTCCGTTTTTCCATACCGCCCGGTCGGCAATGATCCGCTTCTTTAGCTGAAATCCATCATCGAACATGTAGATCGTTATTCTTTCGATGGTGCTATCCTGCGGAATAAACTGATCTATATTGTAGATCGTATTTTCGTCGCGCACCCATATCTTGTCCAGACGGTATTGCACCCCGGGACCGATCTTCTTCTTCTTGATCTTGACGTCTTTAATGTATTCGTTATAACTATTCGACTTGCGGCACGACGTACTCGTTTCCGAGATAGGACATGATACTCAATAACGCCGCCATTATCAGGACCGGCCTGATAATGAAGCCGTGGCTTATCCCGCCGGACATCATCGCGATAGTCTCCAGGTTTCTACCCATGAGACCCAGGGAAACGAAGGTGGCAAGCATTATGGCCATTGGAAGCGTCAGGAACAGGACGTAGGGCAATTTAGTCAGGAAGAAGACGATGACTAAGTTCAAAGGCACGGGATTTTCAATGATGTTTCCTATGTTATCGAATATATCTACGACTAAAAAGAGCATCACGAATGCCGCAATCGAGAGCAGCAGATACAGGAATAAATTGTTTTACGATGTATTTCGTTAGTATTTTCATCGGGACATGCGCTCCATAATCCTGCTAGTATACTCGGATACCGTGCTATAGATCGTAGTAATAAAAACCGGTTTTTCCTTCGCGGCCTTTAGGAAGAGGTATAATCCCGATCCACCAAGAACCACGTTTCCGAACCACAGCGAGAGACAGGGGAGGAATCGCGCCGTTCTTTCCGAGCACCTCGCCCGCGGCCATGAAGATATAGTAGATAAATATAACCAGGATCACCAAGACGAAATTGCCCGACTTTCCCTTCGGGTTGATTTGAACGCTCAGCGGGATTCCGAGGATCATAAAGACGATACAGGCAAACGGTATCGCGAAGTATTCTTGATATCTCAACCTGTTTCTTCCGTATATTACGATTCGTACTGTACAACCAGTATCCGGTTTTTTTCCGACGGGTGCTTTTTCGTATTCCTCCTCCAGGCCGACGAGGTTATCCCTCAACCCGTCGATGGAGGCCCTCAGTTCGTCGAGCGTCATCTCTTGATTTCTCTTGTTCTCTTCGTCTTCCTCCCTCCTCTCCGAATAGATTAAGGTTCATGTTGTATTTGTTAAAGACGATGATTTGATCTGAATCGGTGTATTTATTGGAAAGGAGGATAGACCCGTTACTCAGGCTGATCGTGAGGTACTGGCTCGTCTCGTCGGAGGTGAGATACCCCTCCTGCGCGATGATGGTGATGGCCCGGTCTACATTGGTGTCATCAAAGACCAGGATCCCGTAGAGGTGATTTGATCGGATCGGTATGCGGTCGACGTATATGATCCTTCCCGCCAGATCGTTGAAGACCTTTTCCTCTATGCCGACGTTGATTTGTGTGCGCAGAACCGAAACGACAAATCTCCTGAGATGGAAGTTGCTGGTCGGCGTCACGAAGATCGTCAGGTATGATGTTAAAACCCAGGCGAAGATCGAAAAGATAAGCACGGGACGCAAGAGCTGATAGAGACTTACGCCCGACGACTTGAGGGCGATAATCTCGTAATCGTGGACGCGCGGCCGAACGTAAGGATAACGGCCGAGCGCCAGCGACATCGGAATGGTAAAGACCAGGAAAAAGGGAAGCATTAATCCGAAGAACTTAACAATAGTAAATACAGACATCCCCTTGTTGACGATCAGGTCGGCCAATTGGAAGGTACTTCCCCGTCAGCAGGATGAAGCTGAATATGAATTATACCGACGATGAAATTCGTGATGAGCTCAAGGAGGAGATATTTGGAGATAGTTTTCTGCATAGCGTTTCATTGTATCCGAATGTGGGATCAATGTAAATAGAATTCTCCCTGACCGAGTGCGATTGCTATGGCACTCTTCCTGACGTAAAGCGGTTTGGAAGCAAGAAGGATACACTCGGTCGAGAGGGTAGTCAATAAGACCCCGAAAAAGGTTATGCCAATCGGCCCGCGGCAGCCATCCGGGCCGCACACATCTCTCATCGGTACCCGCTGTCTCGACGGATCGGCATATCGAAAGCCCCGACGAATGTGTCGGGTAATTACGGTCCGGGGCTGGAGGGGTAATATCGCCAGTCCCGCCGCCGGTCGTCACGCGTGCCCGTATCCTACTCGATATGGACTTCCATCGCCCTGGGCGGACACGCCGAAACGCAGAGCTCACAGCCGCTGCACATATTCGGACGCAAAAGATAACTTCCATCGTTTCTCGATTTATTGACAGCGCCCCTGTCGGACAGATCGCCGTACAGGCTCCGCAGTGCGTACATTTCTCTTCGTCCCGTTCTGATGTCCTGCTCGATCGACTCAATCGTTACGCCGCACTCTTTCAGGTATTCGATACCGTCTCTGCAGTCGCCATCGGAACCCTCGATCTCCAGGACCATAAAGCTCTCGCGCTTTGGAAGCACATTGGCCTTGAGGATATTAAGGATCAGGTTGAAATCCTTGATCAGCCGATAGATAATCGGTTTATCCCAGATTTCCCGCGAAAAATGGAGCACAATCTTTCTTTTCATCTGATTCCCGTACGAAGCTAAGTCTTTTATTATACTATAACAGGACAGCCACGGCAAGGGATTACGTTACACGAGATAATTGAAAAAAGGGTTTTCGACGCCCGACAAATGTGTTATAATTCGCGCCATCCTATATAACTCGGTGGTAAGATGAATCGGAGTATCGTATTCGTTTCTATCCTACTGGTCCTGGCTTTCGGCTGCATAAACGCCGCAGCCGCGGGCATCGTCCAGAAGATCGTTACTGTTTCCATCCCTAAGGATTATCGATCGGCGGAGGCCTATAAGGTCGAATTCGTGATCCCCGAGGGAGCAATGGCATTTAACTTCACGCTCTGGGGAGTTAACAGGAACTGGGGAATTGTTGACATCTCGGGCGGCGCGAATAAGGACGTCTATTCATCCGCCGGCGAGGGGGCGTATGGTGATGGACACGCCACCGATACGGAGTCTTCAGAGCGGGTTACCGATCCGCCGCCCGAAACGGGCACGGCCGACCCCCTGTCCAGGCTTACACTTCTTCCGGGTACCTATATCGTCTGGATGGAGGGAAATCCCGGGGCCAGTATGACGCTCCAATATAACCTCAAGACGCCACGCTGATCACTGATACTTCTTCATTGCCTCTACTACTTCGGGAAGGGTGAATCGTTCCTTGCCCGATAGGTAGCGGCGCGAAAGCTCGAAATAGACCAGCGCCGATTGCATGATGACGTTCCTATCCGCCTTCCCTTCCCGTATGACTGCGGGGACCCCCAGCACAAGGGAGCCGTCCGGTATCTGCATCCCCGGTGGCACTACGCATCCCCCCGCGATGATACAGTTGTCGCCTACCCGTGCGTTATCCAGAACCGTGCTGTTCATACCGACGATGACGTTATTGCCGATCGTACAGCCGTGAAGCACCGCACAGTGTCCCACCGTCACGTAGTTGCCGACATTCGTCTTCAGGGCCGGCGTGGCATGAAGCACCGCGTTGTCCTGGATGCTCGAATAATCGCCGACGGCTATTGCGTTGAAATCCCCCCGTATAACGGCCCCCGGCCAGATGCTTGAGTTGTCGCCGATAGTCACGTCGCCGATGATGACCGCTGTTTTGTGTATAAAGGTCGTATTATTCATTATCGTCTCGCCCAATACTGCCTCGAATATCATCAAGCACTGCGATTCCGTTTTCGTTCATGAAAGATTCTATCCCGTCGATCACACCGACCATCGCCGCCGGGTCAACGAAGTTTGCCGTGCCGACCTGGACGGCCCGTGCGCCGGCCATGAGAAACTCCACGGCGTCCTGCCCGGTCATGATCCCCCCAATTCCGATGACCGGAATTTCGAGGACCTGGGCCGCCTCCCAGACCAGGCGGAGCGCCACCGGCTTGATCGCCGGGCCCGAGAGCCCCGCCCTGCCCTTCTTGAAAAACGGCCTTCTGGCCTTCACGTCAATGGCCATTCCCATAAGCGTGTTGATGAGGGAGACGGCGTCTGCGCCGGCGTCCTGGGCCGCTTGGGCCACGGGCCTGATATCGGTGACGTTGGGGGTGAGTTTTGCGATGGTCGGCTTCATGGACGCGCCCTTGACCTCGCGCACGACGGTTTGTACCAACGCAGGATCAGTGCCGAAGGCCAGCCCCCCCTTGTCCACGTTGGGGCATGAGAGGTTCACCTCGAGAGCGGCCACACCCTCGACGCCGAGGAAGCATTCGGCGGTACGCGTATACTCCTCTATCGACTCGCCGTAGACATTGACGATGACCCGCGTATCATAGTTCCTCAGCTCGGGCAGGACTTCCCGGATGAAGCGGTGCGCTCCGATGTTCTGGACGCCGATGGAGTTGAGCAGCCCCGAGGCTGTTTCAAACAGACGCGGGGGGTCGTTTCCCTGCCTCGGCTCGATGGAGATCCCCTTGGTAACCACGGCCCCGATTCGATCGAGGTCGATATACTCGGCGATCTCGACGCCATACCCGACGGTGCCCGAGGCGCCCATGACCGGGTTCTTGAACGTCACGCCGAACATCTCCACCGAAAGGTCCGGTTTCATAGGCTGTCCCAGTCGATATCGGTTACGTTAAACACCGGGCCGTCTTTGCAGACGTGGACGTACCGGCCGTCCGTATGGCGCACCGCGCAACCGAGGCAGACCCCGATCCCGCAGGCCATCCGCTCTTCAAACGAGACATAGGCCTCGAATCCGACTTCGGCCGACAGACGCGCGATTTCGGCCAGCATTCCGTTCGGGCCGCAGGCATAGACGAGATCGCCCTTCCCGACGTGCGTGGCCAGCTCCGAGACCGCCGTCCCCCTTTCTCCGTGGCTCCCGTCTTCGGTCACCCAGACCGTTTCGATACCCAGTCCTCGCGTCTCATCGGAAATAAAGAGCACATCATTACGGGTCTTCCCGCCGATAACCAAGAGCGGCCGCGCATCCATCGATTCCGCGAGGGCTACCAGCGGAGGCGCCCCGATCCCGCCGGCTACCAGGATGACCCTCCGCTTTCCGTCCGGCCGCGGGAACGGTTTACCAAGCGGTCCGGTGACGTCAATGGTCAGACCCGCCTTCATCTCCGATAGCCTGCGGGTCCCCTTTCCCGTAATCCGGTAGATAATCCGGACTTGGCCGTCCTCGGGGTGGAGCCGGCAGATAGACAGCGGCCTTGCCAGTAGCGGGTCCGTCCCCCAGTCACCCCGAACCATGAGAAACTGCCCCGGTTCCCCCCCGAAGGCATCCCCCATCCCCGAGAGCGTCATTGAGAAATAGAGGGGAACAAGCTCCCTATTCTGCTTAATTGTCGCCTTCATAGACCGCCCGATAGATGCTCTCGGTGTTGAGTATCCGCTTGACGTACGCCCTCGTCTCGGAAAACGGGATAGCCTCGATAAACTCATCCATCTCCGTCTCCGGGTCCCGGTTCTTGATCCACTTGCGCGCGTTTCCCGGACCGGCATTATAGCCGCAGAGGGCATAGACCTTTTCCCCGTCGAAATCGGTCATGAGCCCCGACAGGTAGTATATTCCGAACCTGACGTTGGTTCGATAGTCTTTCAGGTCATCGACCGCAAAGTCGGCAACGCCCAACTCCGCGGCGATTGACTTACCGGTCGCCGGCATGATCTGCATGAGGCCGACGGCCCCGGCCCATGAAATTACCCGCGGCTGGAACAGGCTCTCTTCCCTGATGACGGAGTAGACAAAGGAGGTCTCGATACCGAATTCCTTGGCAAACCGCTCGACCTCTTTCCTGTATCCCTCGGGGTATCTCATTTGCCAGTAGACATCGTTTATACCCGGCTGATAGCCGGAGAAGAAATGCGAGAAGTGCCTGGCGGCCATGAGAATCGGCGTGTAGTAATCCCCGGAGTATCGTAACAGGCGCGCCACTTCGATCAAGAGATCGGGATCGCCCACGCACCGGTCAACCACCAGCTCGATCTCGGTCGCCGCATCGGCGTCCATGTTCATGGTCATGAGCTCCAGCGCCCTGGTAAGGTGGGAGGTTATCCGCACGTCCGAGGTAAAGGCGTCGTACCGGCCGAAGTCCTTTGTCCAGAACCCTTCGTCGAATGTCTCCTTTTTGGCGACCCTTTCCACGTGTATGCCCAGCGCCTCGAGCCGCCGCTCGGCCTGATAGCTGTAATACGTGGTAATATAGTTTTTACGGATCGTCTTGAAGATATCGATTGCCTCCGGCGTCCTCCCCGTCTTTTCCATCGTCCGCGCCTTCCAGTAGAGGTACTGCGGATAGTCGGACTTATCCCGGTAGTTCCTGGCCATCCGGTCAAAGTACTCCCCGGCGCGGGCGTAGTCCTTCTTCGTGTAGTAGAGCCATCCGATGTACCAGAGGACGCTTTTGACCTCTTCGCCTCGGGAATAGGTGGCAAGATAGGTCTCGTAGTATCGTATCGCCTCGTCGTATCGCTTCATCTCCTCCAGCGTCCGCGCCGCCAGGTACAGCGAGTCATCGGCAAGGGAATCGGTCGGGTATGTGCGAAAAACGTCAAGGTAATAGCCGACGGCGGTATCGTCTTTCTCGAGCCGATCGTAGGTACGCGCGCGCCAGTACAACAGCTCGGCCGCCGGAATGGCGCCGCGGTTGGCGATGAGGGCCTCGAACAGCGCCCGGGCGCTCTCATAACGGGACGATCTGAAGTACGCCTTCGCCTTGAGGTACTCGATTTCCCGGGCGACGTTCGCGGGAAGGGCCGCTCCGTTGGTTTTCAGGAGGGCCGGTAATTGAGCCGCGGCCGCGATAACGCCGTCGTAGTCGCCGGCGGCGTAGAGATTATCGAGCCGTTTCTTTAGCTCGGCGAGTGTCAGGCCCTCCGTCGTTCCCAGGCGGTTTATACCAACGAATGCGTCGGCCGCGGCTGCGCTTGCCGGGTAGTTGACCCATACCTGTTTGTAAATCGCCAGGGCTTCGTTCTTCTTGCCCGACTCTTCCATGGCCTTACCCTTCAGGAACAGAATCGTCGGGTAGTTATCGGACTTCTTATTCTCGGACAGGAAAGCATCGTAGACCGACAGGGCCTTTTCGTAATTGCCCATTTTTGCATGGTAGTCACCGATCATGACGCTTGCGTCGGCAAACCAGATACTGTCCGGATAAGACTCCATAAGACGCTCCGCCGTTGAAAAGGCCGCCACGGTATCGCCGCCGAGGAAATAGGCCCGGGAGAGGCGATACAGGACGTGATCTTCCAGTTTCCTGTAATGATCCCGACAGAATTCGAAATACTTTTGGGCGGCCTCATAATCTTTGCTGTACATCGCGGCCATACCCGCCATAAAGGCGATCTTGTCCGCCTGGTCTGAGGGCAGCGAAGACAGGTCCAGGGAATCGACCTCCTTCAGGAGCGTCTGGTAGTCGCCGGACGACATGAGCGCCGTACACGCCAGAAACTCGTCACCCGGCGCGAACCGCGGAATTTTTATGGCGCAGGCGAACTGAAAGAGGATAAAGAGGACGAGGTACCCTGCGATTACCAGCACGTAATGGATTTTTTTCATTGTTTTGTATGCGATTCCTTTCTGAGCCGGTTGACCAGCATATGCGCCCGTCTGACCGGCTCCGGTATACGATACCGGGTCGTGCATGCAAGAACAAGCTTGACGGCGGATTTTGCCGAGATCAAATGCCCGGGAGACACGAAGATCGGCTTGGTCCCCTCCTTCGACCTGACCACATATCCGACGTTTCGGCTGTTATAAATGAGCGCGGTATCGCTGCCCCGTTCGCTCCCGACATCCCCGTATTCGCCCACCAGCCGGGTTTTGGCCGATCCCACGGTCGGGATACCGAGCAGGATCCCCATATGGGCGGCAAGCCCCAACCCCCTCGGATGGGCGATCCCCTGACCGTCGAAGATGACCGCGTCCGGCACGGTGGAGAGCTTCTCGAAGGCGGCCAGCATTACCGGCCCCTCCCTGAACGAGAGAAACCCCGGGACATACGGAAACGAGACCGGGCCGATGTGATGCGCCTCTTCGATGATCTCAAGCGTCCCGGCGTCCATCAGGACGACGCCCGCAAAGAAAGTCAGCCCGCGCCTTTCGTACGAAACATCGGCCCCGGCTACGATCCTGATCCTCCGGGTGTCTCCTGAAAGCACCAGCTCATCCCTGAGCCGTTGCTGCCATCCGACGGCTTCCTGATAGGATATATCCCAGGGGTGGCGGTAATGAACGATCACGAGAGCACCTTTACCCGGTCTCCCGCGCGGGCCCCGATTTGTCGCGCGGCGCTGCCGAGGTTGACGGCAATCTCCAGAAAGCCCGTGCTCGCCGCCAGCGCGATTACCTCTCCCCGTTTCCCTCCACTATAGCTCGTATGTAGCCGATTGATTCTCACATCGCCGAGCGCTATTTCCCGCATCCCGCGCGTATCCTGGGCGCGGATATTTGTCGTGAGGTTACCGAAGCGGTCTATGTATAGGATCTCCCCTAGGATTAAGCCGTCGCTCACCTCGGGGCGAGGAAAGGGGATCAAAACGGGGTCGTCGACGACAGGGCCCAGGGCCTCAATCGGGACGCCGGCCGACAGGTGCGCCGCCACCGGCGCGAAGATGTCCCTCCCGTGGAACGTGGCCGAGACCATCTGCCCGATATACTCCGATCGGGTGATCTGCCTGGTCATCACGGGCCCGATATGATGGAAGGCCCAGGAAAGGACCCCGTTATCAGGGCCGACCAGGAAGTACTCCCCTGCCCGTATCGCAATTGCCCGGCGGTCCCCGCCGACCCCGGGGTCAACGACAACGGTGTGTACGGTCCCCGTCGGAAAATGGGGTGCGCTGATAGAGAGTATAAACGCCGCCTCCCTGATATTCTGGGGGGCTACCTCGTGGCTCAGGTCGATGACAACCGCGTCGGGGTTGATCCCGGCGATAATCCCTTTCATTATACCCGAGAAAGGGTCCCTGTGCCCGAAGTCCGTTGTCAGCGTAATTATCGGCCGATGGCTTCTCACCCGGCGCCCCCCATGCACCGTATAAAGGGTATCATACCGTTCGCGGCCAAGTCAAGGGGGCGAAAAGAAATAGCCTTGCATATTTCGCGTATCTACGTATAATTATCGTATGGATATCGAATCGGCCGAAAGAACCGTCCGGCAGCTCCGAGACCAGATCAATTACCACAACCATCGGTACTACATCCTTGATTCGCCGGAGATATCCGACTCCGAATACGACAGCCTGTTGCGCCGGCTGATCGAGATCGAAGAAGAATTCCCCTCGCTGGCAACCGATGATTCGCCGACCCGGAGAGTCGGCGCCCCTCCCCTCGACAAGTTCGAAATTGTCACGCATACCCTCCCGATGCTTTCGCTGGCAAACGTCACCACCGAATCGGAGTTGATCGAGTTTGACCAGCGGGTAAAACGGTCGCTGGCGTCCACGGAGGAAATTCAATACGTCGGTGAGCCGAAAATGGACGGCCTTGCCGTCGAACTGATATATACCGACGGCAATCTCGTCCTTGGATCGACCAGGGGCGACGGATACTCCGGTGAGAACGTCACGAGAAACCTCCGCACGATCAAGACGGTCCCGCTTGCCCTGATAAAAAGCGACCGTTTTCCCACTCCACGGCTCCTCGAAGTCCGGGGTGAGGTCTATCTTGGGCTCGAAGAGTTCAGGGGATTGAACAAGAAACGGGACGAGGAGGGGGAACCCGCGTTTGCGAATCCGAGGAACGCCGCGGCGGGTTCCGTCCGCCAGTTGGACAGCTCAATCACCGCAAAGCGCCCCCTCTCGCTCTCCTGTTACGGCGTGGGGAGTGTGCAGGGGATTATCTTTTCCACGCATCGGGAAGTCCTCCATGCCCTCGAAGCCTGGGGGTTCAAGGTCAACAGCGAAATCGAGGTGTTGGAGGGAGCCCGGTCCGCCATAGACTACCACCGGAGGATGGAGGACCGCAGGGATAGCCTTCCCTTCGAGATCGACGGCGTCGTCATCAAGGTCAACGACCTTTCTCTCCAGGAGCGCCTCGGTTCGACCTCCCGCGCGCCCCGGTGGGCGACGGCGTTCAAGTTCCCCCCCGCCAGGCCGAAACACGCGTCCGTCGTATAGACGTCTCCGTCGGGAGGACCGGCGTACTGACTCCGACGGCCGAGCTCGATCCGGTGCGTCTTTCCGGGGTAACCGTATCACGCGCCTCGCTACATAATCAGGACGAGATCGACCGAAAAGATATCCTCGAAGGGGACTGGGTAATCGTGGAGCGGTCGGGAGACGTCATACCCTACGTCGTCCGGGTCGTTACGGAGAAAAGGGACGGCACCCAGCGGCCGTTTCACATACCGGATCGGTGCCCCGTCTGCCGCCAGGAAATCGTCCGGGTTGAGGGGGAAGTCGCCTACCGGTGCATTAACGCCGCCTGCCCCGCCAAGCTCAAGGAAGCGCTCTTTCACTTCGCCTCTAAACGCGCCATGGATATCGACGGGCTCGGAGAAAAACTGATCGACCGTATCGTTGACGAAGGGCTGGTCAAGGATTTCGCCGACGTATTTACGATCACCGAGGAAACATGGGCACGACTCGAACGCATGGCCGAAAAATCGGCGCGCAACATCACGGACGCCGTCAACCGGTCCCGGACGGTGGAGTTTCACCGATTTATTAACGCCCTGGGAATCCGCCTGGTCGGAGAACACCTTGCCCAGGTGCTGGCCGACCGCTATCGGACTATCGACGACCTCATGGAGGCCGAGGAAGATGAGTTGATGTCCGTCGACGAAATCGGGCCGACCGTTGCGCGATCCATCCGGGCCTATTTCCGTGAGGACAAGAACAGAGAACTGATGGCAAGGCTCGGGAAGGTCCTCGACATCAAGTCCAGCGAGCGGCCTTCCCATCAGCCCCTTTCCGGCACGACCTTTGTTGTCACCGGGACCCTTTCATCGATGAGCCGGGACAAGGCGGAAGACGCCATCAGGAAGCTGGGAGGAAAGGTCGCGTCTTCGGTAAGCTCTAAGACCGGTTATCTGGTCGTCGGGACCGATCCCGGGTCAAAGCTCGCGAGGGCTGAAGAGCTCGGTGTAAAGACTATTACGGAAGATGAATTCATACGCATCATCGGAGGCCGCCGGTGAGCGATACGGTGCGTGCGCACATCCGGATTACAGGACGGGTGCAGGGTGTCTTTTTCAGGCAGACGACGGCCCGGGAGGCGGACCTCATCGGCGTTACCGGCTGGGTCAGGAACCTGCCCAATGGAGACGTCGAGGCGGTGGTCGAAGGAGATTCGGAAAGGGTCGATCGGCTGATCGCCTGGTGCCACCACGGTCCTCCGGCGGCTCGGGTGGACGGCGTATCCGTCTCGTGGGAGACGGTCACCGCGGAGTTTACCCGTTTTTCGATTACATAGTGGCCGGCCCGGTATGGAGGAATGTACCGCCGGTATCCGACTGGTCCCGGAACTTATTCTCCGGGATACCGATCGTACGCATTCTCGTAGTGCCGACGGATCGTAATGTCTCGGTTGACCGATGTCTATGAAAGAAGCCCTATTCTATGAGAAGCTCACCGATCGGCAAGTCCTCTGCCGTCTCTGCCCCCACGAGTGCCGGATTGCCGAGGGAAAGCGCGGGATCTGCGGCGTCAGGGAAAACCGGGACGGCACGCTGATCGCTCTCAGCTACGGACACCCGGCCTCCGTCCAGATGGACCCGATCGAGAAGAAACCGCTCTACCATGTGTATCCCGGTTCCCAAATCCTTTCTCTCGGCGGCGTCGGCTGCAATTTGTCCTGCGGCTTCTGCCAGAACTGGTCGCTCGTGGAGAGCCCGATACCGCGCGCGGTCGTCACCCCCGACCAGATACCCGATCTCGCGCGAAAACAGGGCGCCGTCGGTGTGGCGTGGACCTACAATGAGCCTTTCATCTGGTACGAGTATATTATGGACGCGGGGCGGCGCGTCAAAGAGGCCGGTCTCATCAACGTGCTGGTCACCAACGGGTACGTGAATCCCGAACCGCTCGAAGAGATGCGCGGCCTCATCGACGCAATGAACATCGACCTCAAGGCGATCGATGATTCGTTCTACCGGAAAAACTGCAAAGGCCGCCTCGATCCGGTACTTGAGACGATCCGCATCGCAGACTCGATGTGCCTCGTGGAAGTCACCAACCTCATTATTCCAGGGCAGAACGATTCCCCCGACGCTATAGGTCGTCTCGTCGATTTCATCGCCTCCGTCAACAGGGACATCCCCCTTCATTTCTCCCGATATTTCCCCCACCGGTCGTTCGACGCGCCGCCGACACCCGAGGATACCCTGACCCGCGCATTTCAGGCCGCTCGGGAGCGTCTTTCGTACGTCTACCTCGGAAACGTAACGCTTGAGAATGGAAATGACACGCGCTGCCCGCGGTGCGGCGCCCAGATGGTGTCTCGACGCGGGTATCATACGCAGGTTATTGGGATGACGGGCAACACCTGTTCGGCCTGTAACACTGCCCTTAATTTCTTAAGTCAGGAAAAGTAATGAAAAAGCTCATTTTTATTGCGGCGGTTATCGGGTTATTGATCAGTTGCGCACCCTATCGGGAGGAGACGAGGCCTGCGGCATTTATCCCCCGGTTCTCGGAGGAGTATATCCCCAAGGGCTACGAATTCGAGGGTAATACCGTTTCGTGTAAGGTCCTCAATTCATTTGTAAAAATCAAGTATTTGGAGCCGTCCGATATCGATCTCTTCTTTCTGAAACACAATCTATCAAATCCCTTCTTAGCCTCGCCGATCCTGAAGGATAACCTGACCATCTTTCTGGTGACCTTCGTGAATAATGAGGAAATGACGATTCGATTTAACCCGAGGAGGGCCTCTATCTATGTCGATGGGAGCTATTATCGGGGCTCTTTGGATTATACGGAAGTCATGATCGCCTTCGAAAAATTCTCGCCCGGCAGCGACAGCACCCAGTTCAAAAAGGCGATGTACGACCTGGACATGGACATCGGCCCGGGCAAATCGGTCGAGGGGCTCCTGTTTTTTCCCTTTCTTCCCAAGGGATCAAAGGACATCGTCGTCATGATTTCCGGCGTCCTGGTTCGCGATCAGACTTTCGACGTACCTTTTGAGTTTGAAGAGAAATAATCTGTTGACAAGGTATACCGGTAGTGGTAACGTGTCGAAGGTTGGATAACATGGGGTATTTTTTTCTTAGCTCGGGAGTACTTCAATGATATCAGAAAAGCTGGTAAAGCTCATCGAGGACAATGCCGACGAACTGACGAAATCATGGCTGCGCGACGTACGCGAGAATCCCACCACACCCACGTATCAGACTTTCCCGGAAGAAAAACTCTATCAACGAGCCCACTTCGTCTATAGTCAGCTCGGCCACTGGATATCGAGAGAGACCGGCAAAGGTGAAGTCCGCGGATATTACATGAAGCTGGGTGAGGAACGTTTCAACGAAGGATTTGCCCTCTACGAAGTCGTCAGCGCCATCATCCTTCTCAAGCGCCACCTATGGCTTCACATCCTGTCCGACGGGCAGCTCTCCACCGCCTTTGAGTTGTATCAGTCCCTTGAGCTCAACAACCGGGTCGTCCTCTTTTTCGACCGGGCGGTCTACTACGCCATCATCGGGTACGAAGACGCCTTTCGAAAGAAAACGGCCAAGGAAAAGGGGTTGTTCGGTAAGATCTTCGGCGGTAAAAAGAAGAAGAAGTGATCACCTGCCGCGTCCGGTGTTTCGTTAACCATGATCTGCGGCCGGTGCCTTTTTGATGCAGCGGAAACTCCGATATGGGAAAGACCAGGCTCTTTCCCGTATCGGAGTTATTTCTTTCTAATCTTTATTATCTCCTTATAGACGACGCTCGAAGGAACGCCGAGACGCCCCGAAACGAGCGCGGCGAGTTCCTTTGCCCGCTTATCAGGGTTGTCTGCGATAGCCGCCGTCACCTCCCCCTTTATCGTATCGTTATCGACGGACGTAATCGTTTCATCCCTGCCTGCCAGCACGATCACCATCTCTCCCGGTAACCGGCTTCTCTTCCCGATGACATCTAGTATATCCGATATCCTGCCCCGGATAACCTCCTCGTGCATCTTGGTCATTTCCCGACAGAGGGCCGCCCTCCGGTCGCCCACCCGGTCGAGGAGTTCGGCGAGAGTCCGGCCGACACGAAGAGGAGATTCGAAGATGACGGCCGTCTTGGTCTCTGCTGTAAGTTCTGAAAACACCGCCTGTCGCTTCTTGCCTTTCCGTGGCAAAAAACCGAAAAAGGCGAAACGATCCGTGGCAAGACCGCTGATCGACAGCGCCGCGATAGCCGACGACGGGCCCGGTATCGTGATAACGTCGATACCTTCGTCTATGCAACCTGCTATCAGGTATTGTCCCGGATCCGATACCCCGGGCGTTCCCGCGTCGGTAACCACCGCAACATCCTTCCCCTGATGCAGCGCCTCGATGATATCGCGGCCGGACCGCTGTCGGTTATGTTCCCGATAGCTGATCAGTTGCCCGGAGATGCCATGGGCGCTCATAAGGCGTTTTGTAATCCGGGTATCTTCTCCGGCGATGACGTCAACCGCCCTGAGCGTTTCGATTGCCCTCAGGGTGATATCCTTGAGGTTCCCGATCGGGGTGGAGACGACAAACAATGTCCCCACTTTTTTGCTTTTTTCCATAATTTTTGCTTGATTATTTCATCTATCTTGATATAATACGTAGGTTTTTGGAGGTAAGCTATGAGTCGAGTATGTGATATCTGCGGTAAGGGTCCCATCGTGGGTTGTAATGTGAGCCACGCCCATAACGTCTCGAAACGGAAATGGTACCCAAACCTTCATACTATGCGCACCCTCGTCGGCAGCAGGACACTTCGCGTCAAGATATGCACCCGATGCCTTCGTTCCGGTAAGGTGACCAAGGCCTGATTTCCCCGGTCGGACGAAGCCCGATTCTGTCCCGTTATGGGGTCCCGGCCAAACGATCACCGTAGAGTGGCCGGAAGATCGATCATTCGGAAAGACATATAGAGGGTACGCATATACAATAGATACGACGACCTGGTAGCTCTGGTATTCTATAGATTCCTTCGGGCGGCCGTCTGTGCCGCTCATGTGTTTCTTTTATCAATCGGTTCCCCGTGCGCCGGGACCTTAACTCCTCCCGCGGCCGATACCCGGCAAATCGTCCGGCTATTGGTCGTCACGTGACCCGGTGAACGCTGATCACGTCCCGCTCCTTTTCGACCGCCCGAATAACCCGTTTTAGATGTTCGAGATTCTTTATCTGGAGCTCGAATTCACACCGTGCCTTGTTGTCTTCCATAGTCTTGAGCGCGCCTTCGGAGATATTTGCCTCCGAATTTGCGATGGCCTGCGCGATGGACGCGAGCATACCCTTTTTATTTTCGCAGATCACCTCGATCTTCGCATTATAGACCTGCTCATAGCTGGCGTCCCACTGCACATCCACGAGCCGCTCGGTTGAAAGCTCAATCACGTTCGGGCAGTCCGCCGTATGGATGGTCACTCCCCTGCCCCGTGTAATGAACCCGACGATCTTATCACCCGGCACCGGATTGCAGCATTTGGCGAATTTCGTCATGATATCATTAACGCCCTTTATAAGCACACCGCCGGGCATCCCCTCCTTCTTGAGACGCTTCTTCTTGGCGGCCTCTTCAACGGGTTGTGGCTCGGTTTCCTTGATCTCCTCCTTCGGAACGAAGTGCTCGATAACCTGTTGAGGCGATATCCGCGTATTGGCGACCTTTGAGAGGAGGTCTTCGAAATCCTTCGCCTTAAGGGATTCAATCGCAGACTTCATTGTCTGGGAATGCATGTGCTTCTGAAAGCTCAGTCCGAACTTCCTGAATTCCTTGTCGAGTATCTCTTTCCCGAAGGTTACGCTGCGTTCTTTCTGTTCGTTGATAAGCCAATGCTTGATCTTCTGTTTCGCCTTGGAGGTGACGACCATCCGAAGCCAGTCCTTACTCGGCTTCTGTTTGCTGCCGGTGAGGATCTCGACAACGTCCCCGTTGACTAGCTGGTAGCGGATCGGCACGAGCTTCCCGTTGACCTTGGCGCCGACACATCGGTTGCCGACGTCGGTATGAATGCCGTAGGCAAAATCTATGGGTGTTGCTCCTTTCGGAAACGCCCTGACCTCCCCTTTGGGAGTGAAGACGTAGACCTCCTCGGGGAAGAGATCGACCTTTACGGTTCTGAGAAACTCGGAGGGATCCTTGAGGTCTTGCTGCCATTCGATGAGCCGCTGGAGCCAGTCGTAGCTCTTGGCGTCCTGTTTCTTGATGCCGTCTTTCCCTTCCTTATACCTCCAGTGGGCCGCAATCCCCTTCTGAGCAATCTTGTGCATTTGTTCGGTTCTTATCTGCACTTCGATACGCTCGCCGTAGGGGCCGATTACCGTTGTATGAAGGCTCTGATACATATTGGGTTTGGGCATCGCTATATAGTCTTTGAAGCGGCCGGGTACCGGCTTCCAGAGTGAATGTATGATCCCGAGCGTTCCGTAGCAGTCTTTGAGGGATTCGACGACGATACGGAAGGCGATCTTGTCGTAGACCTCCTCAAACCCGATCTCCTGAGCGCGCATCTTGGAGTAGATTCCGTACAAGTGCTTTACCCGGCTCTGAAGCTGGGCCTCGATCTTGTTCTTCTTGAGTTCCTGCTCGATGATAGAGAGTACTCCCTTGGAGTACTTATCGATCTCTTTCCGCTTGGATTCGAGCCTGTCGGATATTTCCTGGTAGGTCTCCGGCTTCAGCGTTTTAAAGGCGAGGTCTTCAAGCTCGGTCTTGATCCATCCAATTCCCAAGCGGTTTGCGAGAGGGGCGTAGATATCCATCGTCTCCTGGGCGATCGCCTCCCTCCGTTCCGCGGGCAGGTATTGAATCGTCCGCATGTTATGGAGCCTATCGGAGAGCTTGATGAGGAGAACCCGAATATCCTTGGCCATGGCGATGATCATCTTTCGGAAGTTCTCCGCCTGCCGCTCCTCGGTATTGGAAAAACTCATGCGGGATATCTTGGTGACGCCCTCGACGAGATAACTGATCTCCGACCCGAAGATCTCCTCGATCTCCTTGGATGTGGTCAGCGTATCCTCCACGGTGTCGTGCAGGAGCCCGGTCGCCACGCTCGGGACGTCCATCGTCAGCTCGCCCAGGATATAGGCGACTTCGAGTGGGTGGGTTAGGTACGGCTCTCCCGAGAGACGGGTTTGCCCCTGGTGTACCTTCGCGGAAAATACGTACGCCTTCGATATCACCTCGACTTCAGCGTCGGGGAGATATGACTGCACCTTATCGGTTATATCATTGAGACGGATCATCGTATATACGCCTACTTCGGTTGTGTAGTCGTCATTGCGTCTATCTCGGAAATTAGGGCGTCAACAATCTCTGCCTCGGCCAGTTTCCTGATTATCTTTCCCTTCTTGAAAAGAAGTCCATATTTCTTGCCCCCGCAAATTCCGATGTCGGCCTCGCGCGCCTCTCCCGGTCCGTTCACCTCGCACCCCATCACCGCCACCGTAATCGGCAGGTCGTATCCGACTAGCCGCGCCTCCACCTCCTCGGCGATCGATACGATATCCATAGAAGTTCTGCCGCAGGTAGGGCATACGATGACATCCACCCCTCTCTTGCCCAGTCCGAGGGACGAAAGGATTGTATTGGCGCACAGCACCTCCGAGAGGGGGTCGCCGGCCAAGCTCACGCGTATCGTGTCTCCGATCCCCTCGGCCAGGAGTATTCCGATCCCCACCGACGACTTGATCGCACCCCTCAGGACCGTCCCCGCTTCGGTTACGCCCACGTGGAGCGGCAGATCGGTCCGTTCCGACACCAGTCGATATGCGGCGATGGTATCCAGCACACTCGTCGACTTGAGCGACAATTTTATGTTCGTATGCCCCCATCCCGTGACGAGCGCCGCCGACCGCAGCGCACTCTCGACAAGGGCCTCGGGACAGGGGCCGCCGTACTTCTTCAGGATGTCTTTCTCCAGGGAGCCCGAGTTGACGCCGATGCGAATCGCCACATCATCCTGCCGCGCCCGCTGGATAATCTCGAATAGTTTCTTTTCGCTGCCGATGTTTCCGGGATTGACGCGAATCCCCGAAGCGCCGGCGTCTATAGCGGCCAGCGCCAGGCGGCGATCGAAATGAATATCGGCTATGATTGGAACAGGGGAATCTTTAACGATAGCAATAAGGGCCGATGCCGCCTCCATGTCCTTTACGGCAACCCGCACGATCCGGCACCCCGCCCGCGCAAGGCCCTGGATCTGGCCAACCGTCGCCCTTACGTCGGCCGTATCGGTCTTAGTCATCGATTGGACAACGATGGGATTATCACCGCCAATCGGAACCCCGCCGACGCGGACGACTTTTGTTCTTCTTTTAGAGATCATTTCGGATACGATAGATCGGAACAATAGGTAACGACCGCCTCCTTACCCTTGGCCTTGGCTGCGTACATCGCTTTGTCGGCGGAGTTTATGAAGTCTTCGAGTGAGCTGATCTCGCTCATCGATGATATTCCTATCGAAATCGTCAATCCGTCGAGGCTCTTTTCGATCTTTTCCTTGATCCGATAGGCAATGATTTCAACCTCCGATGTCGTCGTGTTAGGAAGGATGATCGCAAATTCATCCCCTCCGTAACGAAACGCCGAGTCCATAGTCCCACGAATAGTTAGTTGGATGATCCTTCCGGCCGCCTTGAGGATCTTGTTGCCGGCCAGATGGCCTTTTGTATCATTGTAGCGCTTGAAATTGTCGATATCAAACATCATGAGACAAATCGGGTAGAACATCCTTTTGGCGCGGTCGGTTTCTTCACCGATCTTTTGGAAGAAATGCCGTTGATTATAAAGATCGGTCAGGCTGTCGGTGATGGACATGCGCCGCAATTCCTCTTCGGACCGCTTCCTCTCCGTGATGTCCTTTCCCAGCATCAGGACCCCTCGGATTATACCTGACTCGTCGAGCAGCGGAGAGGTCGACACGACGACATTCCTCACCTGCGCCCCCCCTTTTTCAAACATCTCCACTTCGTAGACCTGTTTTGCACCCGTCGTAATCGTTTTCTTGAACCGGTTACCCTTGTGCTTCGGGGTGAGGATATCGAGAAACGGTTTGCCTATCAACTCTCGCGGATTATATCCGAATTCCTCGAATTTCCTGTTGGTGTAGGTAAACCTCGCTTCGGTATCAAGGATATAGATCAGGTCGTTGGCGCTTTCAAGGATGTTTTCCAGATAGGCCTTTGCCTCTTTGAGTTCCGACTCGGCGCGTTTCTTTTCCGTTATATCATGGGCAAAACAGAGGATTGCCAGCCGGTCGTTAAAACGGGTATAGGTAGTTTTCATCCAGACGGCGATTGTCGTTTTGTCCTTCCGCATTGCAGAATACTCGTATTCGTCAGATACGGTAATCCCGTTGATAGAAGCCTCATACGACTTCAATATGGCCTCCCGGGATTCGGGGGCAAGTATCTCGATAAATCCCTTGCCGACAATCTCTTCCTCGGTATACCCGAACATCTTCTGAAAGACTCTGTTTACGAAGACAAACCGGTAATCCTGGACGATGAAAACGGCATCGGGCCCCCGCTCCACAAAACGTTGATACCGCCCCTGCGATGCCGCCAGTTCTCTGTTGATTTCCTGAAGCTGGCGGTTAGTTTTTTTGAGTCTATTGAATGTCTCGACGTTGGAGATGCACACCGAGAGGTGATCGGCAATTGTGGAGATTACGCGCCGATCGTTTTCGGAAAGAGGCCGGGAAATATACTTGTCATCAACGATAATAATACCGATAGAATCGTTACGAAACGAGATAGGAGCGATGATATATGAGCCGAAGTCGAAACGGTCGGTAAGCTCATGGTCTTGAAATGTGCGGTCGGCCATAAAATCGCGGCGATGTGCATCCGGTACCGATAATTCCCGGCCGTTCTTAAACGACCATGCCGATACCGACAATCGTCCGTCCTTGTCAGGCGTAAGGGAAACCGGCGGAATCGACCTCAGGAGCTTTGTAAATTCCAGCCCCGCCATTTCCCGGTCCCTCCCGATTCGGAATTTGAGGACCGACGATTTCTTATCCTTCAAGGCGATAATGACGCGGCCGTACCCCATCGTGTCGATTATCTCCCTGGTGACGGACTTGAGGACCGAAAGGAGTCCGCTTCCGTGAGTCGATACCGTCGTGAGGTTTTTAATCGCAATGAGATGGTTATCTGATGACGGGTCAAGAGACATGAGGGTTACTTCGCACCGTCCAGTATTAGCTTGCCCTTTTGTATCACGTTTTTGTCATTCTTACAATGATATTTTGAGTATTTGGTTTCTTATATCCTGAGCATTTTACACAGGACGGTCCTCTCCCTCTACACATCGACATGAGCAGCCGGTCGCCCGAAAAGCCCGATTCGGCAACCAACGCAACAAAAAATCCTCTCGCAAAATAGCACCTACGCACGCAACCCGTATCAGGGACAAAATACGCGGTCATCCGAAAGCGGCGCGATCTATGATATTCAGCGTGCATATTGCACTCGAACGCATACTGTGCTATTATACCCACGGACTATATAGAATATTATAATTTTTGCCGTTTTTTCGTATGGATTACGACTCAAAAAGGGACAACCGCCTGGTCATGAAGGGAGTGCTCTCCATCCTCTCCCTTCCCGGACTCATCCAGACCATAGATACCAAGAAAAAAATCCGGATCTATCTGAAACCCGAAAGCAAGAGGGTCGGTAGGCTCTTTTTCTCGGAAGGCAAGATCGTCCATGCATCCGTCGGCGACTCCGTTCTGGGGAAAAAGGCGTTCTTCAGGATGATGGGCTGGAAGGACATTCCCTTTGAGATGTTCGAGCTGCTCAAAGATATGGAAAGCCCCGACCCGAATATATCAATGGACACCATGGAGCTCATCATCGAGGGGACCCGCCAAGTCGACGAGATCGGCCGTCTCCAGGCTAAGCTCCCGGTCTATTATAAGATCAAGTGCGCGGACCCCGGGCAACGGGAACTTTCCCGTGAACAACAGGAAATCCTCGCGCTGATAGAGCCCGGGGATTTCGTGCGCAACGTCCTGGATAAGAGCAGTGAAGATGATCTGGCTGTTTACAAGACCCTCGTTCACCTTTCAGGTCTGAAGACAATCACATTCCTTCGGATAAAGGTGCTTGTTATCGACGACAATCAATTCTTTGCCGGTATTATCAACGACGTTATCGAAAAGCTCTTCAAGAACCTCTTTACCACTCTGGTGGTTGGCAGCGGGGAAAAAGGGATAACCCTGATAGAAGGACCGAACAAACCCGATCTAATTATTTCAGACCTGATCATGGAAGGCAGGGACGGTTTTGATGTTATCGAAGCCGCTAACAGGCACTCAATCCCGGTCATGATCCTAACCTCCGAACGAAGGAATAGGGAGCGGATAGTTGAAAGCGGCGCCCTGTATATGCATAAGTCGGTGCTCGGCACCGATGAATTCACCGGTATATTCAAGAAGGTGATGTTCGATATCCTGACAGCCGACCATTGATTTCGCTTTCTCCTCCACGGTTACCTTTCCGGCGATTCGCACGACGCTCGTTCGAAGGTGCCCAACCCGCCACGTGTAGTCATCACACGGCATCCCGGATGCGCGATAACGCATGCGAATAACGCCCGCCGAATAAAGCGTCCGTTCCCACGTCCCGATATAACAACCAAGACGCGTATGAAGAATAACGGGTTAGTTGATTTAATTAGATTCCGGGTGCGGTATCAGCGGGAGGAGTGTTAAGAACGGCCGCACCGTGCGGCTCCGTTGAAATACAAGGACAATCTCCGTTTATCGGTCGGCATCTCCATCCACTCTCTTTTTTAACTCTCGTCCAACCTTGAAAAAGGGGAGCCTCTTCTCTTTGACCTGGATAGTGTCGCCCGTCTTCGGGTTCCTTCCGGTATACGGTTTATAGTGTTTGACCGTAAAGCTCCCGAAACCCCTGATTTCTATCTTATCGTTTTTTTTCAGCGCATCGGTCATTTCACTAAAGACATGGTTAATCACCGATTCCGATCTCTTCTGAGTAAGATTCATTCTCTTGGCGAGGACCTCGATCAGGTCTGATTTATTCATCATACTGGCCCCCTATAGAACATAGAACCAATTGGAATGACCGAATCATACATGGTGCCCCCGGCACGACTTGAACGTGCGACACACGGATTAGGAATCCGTTGCTCTATCCCCTGAGCTACGGGGGCCTTTCGCTCGGCGGTGCTTAACGAACATAAAACAGATAGCCAAAACAGGAAGAAAATTAACACCTTTTCCTATCTATGTCAAGAAGATATTTGGATTTTTGACGTTTACCATAATAATCCGACACCCGCAATATCCTGGAGTGAAATTAAGCTTGCGGAAATTTGTTACCATAAAGCATTAGGGCGCCCGCGTCCCATGATATGCTGCAGATCATTGTAATGGCACACCGGACGGTCGACTACATCTTAAATAACCGGACCCGGTATTTCGGATAGTCCGCAATAAAACGGGCCGCCCTGAATCATCGATGATCCGGGTAACCCGCTGTCGGCAATAATCCGTTACGAGGAGGTTGCCTCTCTTTTCAGGATATCGATCATCTCATTGGTCGTGACTACCCGTGAAAAGACCAGCCCCTGAACCGCGCAGACCGCGGCGTGGATCGAGGCGGCGCTGACGTCCCCGATGTCGATGGCGGCCGTCGCGTCCCTAAGAAAATGGACTGAATAGCCGCGGGCGTGGGCCTCCCGGGCCGTGGTGTCGCAGCACATGAAAGACATCAAGCCGCCGATGATCACGTGCTCGATTCCACGCCGGTCCAGGATATCCCCGAGATCCGTGAGGTAGAATGAGCCCGGCCTCGTCTTAGTGACGACCGGCTCGTTTGCTTGGGGAACGAACCCGTCGATGAATTCCACCGCGCTGCTTCCCGCCCGAAACGTGGCGTCTTGCGGGTTCTTGCTGATGTGCCTGACGTGGATGATATCAATTGATCGTTGTCGTGCAACCTCCATCAGAGAAAGGAGGTTATCGGCGACCTTCGGCCCATCGGGAATCTTGAGAAATCCGCCTTCCGAAAAGTATTCCTTTTGCATGTCTATGACGAGCAACGCGAACCGTTTTGTCGGCTTCATACAACACCTCACCTATTATCAATCGGCATAAAGAGGCACAAGGTCGAATTTCTCCACGTCCACCAGTCCCCGGTCGGTTATCTTTAGTTTCGGGATGACTGCAAGCGGAAGAAACGACAGCGTCATGAAAGGGTTGGCAAGGACGCAGCCGATCTCGTGCGCAGCCTTCAGGTTCTTGGTCATTATGGAGTCAACCTCTTCGAGCGAGCGATCGCTCATCAATCCCGCGATCGGCAGTGCCAGCTCTGAGACAACCTCGCCGTCCCGCACCACCACCTGCCCTCCCCCCATCTCAATGATCCGGTTGGCGGCGCAATAGATGTCCGGGTCGCTCGTCCCCACGACCGTAATATTGTGTGAGTCATGCCCGACGGAAGACCCGACGGCGCCGGCCTTCAGGCCGCATCCCTTCACGAAGCCGACGGCGACGTTACCCGTACCCCGGTGCCGCTCGATTACGGCGACCTTGAGTATATCACGCGCAACATCCGCGACGGCGGCGCCCGTATGTTCCGTAAGCCCGATCAGGAGTTGCTCGGTAAGTATCTGGCCGACAACGACCCCGATGACCCGCGCCGGGCCGTTCCTGAACGGGACCCTCAGCCTCTCGGGACCGAAGCCCTTCACATTCATCGGCACACGCGGCATGTCCGAGGCTCCCTGAATCTCAAAGGTCGTCCCGCCTCCCCGGGCAACAAGGACTCCCTTCTTGAACACCTTGTCGACGCAGAAATCAGTCAGATCGTCCAGCACGGCCACGTCCGCCTGTCTGCCCGGGGCCAGCGCCCCGAGGTGAGAAACTCCTGCCCGCATCGCGGGTACAATCGTGGCCATTCTGACCGCGGTAACCGGATCGAGCCCGGCGGCGGCCGCGCGCTTCAGGAAATAGTCGATGTGCCCCCTTCTGAGGAGGTCGCCGGGGTGTATATCGTCGCCGACCAGCGTCGCAAACCAGAAATTTCGCTCATTGATGAGGCCGATGAGCTCGTCGAGATTGCGGGCGTCGCTGCCCTCTCGGATCATAATAAACATTCCCTGGCGCAGTTTCTCCCGGGCCTCCGATAACCCCATACACTCATGATCGGAGCCGATACCCGCCGAGATATAGGCCGTCAGGTCCCTGCCGGAAACCAGCGGCGCGTGCCCGTCGATCATCTTGTTCCTGCGCCGGGCCATAACGATCTTCTGGAGGACGTCCTCGGCGCCGTCTATTACGCCGGGGAAATTCATCACCTCCCCCAGCCCGAGCACCCATGGCTCGTCGATCAGCTTCGATAGGTCTTCGGCCGAAAGAACGGCGCCCGAGGTCTCAAGTCCGGTTGCGGGAACGCACGACGGCAGCATGAAATAGATATCGAGCGGCGTGAGCAGCCCGTCCTGCTGCATTGCCACGATCCCCGGCAAACCCATCACGTTTGCGATCTCGTGGGGATCGGCTATGACGGTCGTAGTCCCCCGGGCGGTCACGCCCCGGGCAAATTGCGATGGGACAAGACAGGAGCTCTCGATGTGGATGTGGCTTTCGATAAATCCGGGAGATAGGTATTTGCCGGAAACGTCGATCGTCTCGGCCGCCTCATAGGAGCCGACTCCCACGATACGGCCGGACAATATCCCGAGGTCCCCGCTTTCGGTCTCGCCGGTAAAGACGTTGATGATCCGCCCTCCCGAAAGAACCGTGTCGCACGGACGGATTCCCCGGGCCGCCTCTATGAGGGCCCGCAATTCATTGGTTGGTATAGAAGTACTCATGGGAGGAAAAACAACGGGTTTCTTACCTTATTATCCTTACGGACCTCAAAATGGAGGTGGGGGCCGGTGGACTTGCCGGTGCTGCCTATCAGGCCGATCTTTTTCCCTTTCGCGACGGTGTCCCCCACCGATACGGAGATGACCGACAGGTGGCCGTAGTAGGTCTCATACCCGTCGCCGTGTTTGAGGATCACAAGGTTTCCGTAGCCGCCTTTACGGCCGGCGTACACGACCGTAGCGTCTCCACCGGCCAGCACCGGGATACCCGCATTGGCCGATATATCGAGGCCCGAGTGCATCTGCCCCCACCTGACCCCGAACAGGGAGTAGACAGTCCCCTCGGTCGGCCATACAAACATCCCCTTATGGACGACAATAGTGCCCGTCTCATCAGTGTCGACCTTGTAGACCTCCACCTCCAGCTGCTTCCCGGCCCCGGGAATGAAGATCTCCTGTCCCACATAGATGCGGCTCTTATCGTAGATATCGTTATATTCGGCGATCGTCTGCATATCGACGCCGTAGGTCTTGGAGATCCTCCATAGGGTCTGTCCCTTCTTCACCGTGTGATAGACCCCTCCGGTCGTCGTCGTGGTGACGCAGGCCGAGAGCGCCAGGAGCGCTACCGCCGCAGCGATGAATATAGTCTTCCGTTTCATATAATCAAGAACGAGGCTTTCAGATGAGACACCTTCGACCCTTGCGAGCCGTACACCGCGAAAAGCTAACCGAACGGGCTATCGACGGGCCGCCAGTTTATCCCTCACGTGCCGGTAGACAAACCATATAAACCCGATCACCAGCAACGCGGCAACGGTAAACGAGACCGGCTCAGAATAGTGTTTAATTCTGTCCCAGTGCTCCCCCAACAGATACCCGGCGTATACCAGGATGAAGTTCCACATAGACGCGCCGGCGACCGTATACAGGCAGAACCGTTTGAGATCCATCTTCCCAATACCCGCCGGGATGGATATCAGGTGCCTGACTACGGGTATGAACCGGCTGATGAATATGGTATACTCTCCCCGCTTTTCGAACCATCGCTCCGTCTTATTAAGGTCTTCCACGTCCAGCAATACGTATTTGCCGTATCTGATGACAAACGCGTTACCGCCGTATTTCCCCATATAGTAGGATATCAGGGAACCCGTGATGCTGCCCAGCGAGCTTGCGATCATAACCCAGACGAAGCTGAAATCGCCCCGGGAGATGAGGAATCCCGCAAACGGCAGCACCAGTTCCGACGGTATCGGGATCACCATGCTCTCCATGACCATAAGGAAGAAAACGCCGAGGTAGCCGATCCTCGATATTACATCTATCGCGAAGACCGCCAGCAGTTCCAACAATCCGTATAGGGTCATACCTTACCTTCCTTCGTGCCTAATGCGATAGTACCGGAACCACCCGGACCATCGGCTAATGCATCCAACCGAATTCTCCAATCAGCTTCACGAACCTGCACGACCCGAGATTCCTGCGGACAACCTCGTGCCCCTCCTTTACCGCCTGCACCAGTTCCTGCGAAGATCGCCCTCCCACCGGGATGACGAGCCTTCCCCCGTCTTTCAGTTGATCGATAAGCGGCCTCGGAATATCGGGGGACGCAGCGGCCACTACGATCGCGTCAAACGGGCATTGCTCTATCCAGCCCTGGGTTCCGTCATCCACCCTGATGCGGACGTTACTGAACCCAAGCTGCCTGAGGAGTCCGTCGGCCTTTTTCGCAAGCTCCTCAATCCGTTCGACGGAAAAGACCTCCCGTGCGATCTTGGCAAGAATCGCAGTCTGGTATCCCGACCCCGTTCCGATCTCCAGGACCCGATCCTTCGGAGAAAGCATAAGGCTTTCAACCATCAGTGCAACGATATAGGGCTGGGAAATGGTCTGCTCGTTTCCAATGGGCAGCGGGTAATCGTTGTAGGCCTGGTTCCTGAGAGCCTCTTCCACGAACAGGTGGCGCGGTACCGAAAGGAATGCGTCGATCGTTGCGCCGTCGCGTATCCCGCGGGAGACGATCTGTGCGTCGACCATGCGCTTCCTGGCTATTTCAAATCCGTCTCGATTCTCCACTTCCTTATCTCTCCGATGGATACGTAGTTTGTCAAATCAAGATGGAGCGGCGTTATCGATATATACCCGTGGGTCACGGCAAAGAAATCCGACTCGATATCGTCTTCGAAGGTTATCTCACCCGATCCGA
Source organism: uncultured delta proteobacterium (assembly GCA_963735595.1). Lineage (GTDB taxonomy): Bacteria > Desulfobacterota > Zymogenia > Zymogenales > Zymogenaceae > JAFGAS01. Next base: position 553,431 of record CAVTLK010000001.1, read on the forward strand.
TCGTAAATGATCCCGATCCCGGAGGCTCGACGCGCCCGACGACGGCATTGCTGTATACCCGTTTTCCCTGCCTGGTTACCTTGTACGGCCGCCGCTCCGCCACGATTGCATCGGGAATATTTACGTTAAGGACGGTGTCCCGCGGCATGGGGTGGGCGGCCAGATAATCGACCAGATCCGCGGTAAACCGGGCGGCCGGCCCGAAATCACGGGCTGTCTTCATCTCGTACGAAACGGCGATCGACGGAATCGTAAGGAGGAGTCCCTCTACGGCCGCCGATACCGTGCCGGAATAAAAGACGTCGTCCCCTAAATTTGCCCCGTGATTTATCCCCGATACTACGAGATCGGGGCGCACGGTGAGTATGCCGTTAACGGCAAGGTTCACACAGTCGGCCGGCGTTCCATCAACGGCATAGGAGCGCTCGCCCGTCTTCTGCACCGATAACGCCCTGCGCAGCGTGAGGCTGTGGCTCGAGGCGCTTTGTTCGCGCGCGGGGGCGACCACAAAGACCGTATGTTTGCGCTCGAGCTCACCTGACAGAGCCCTGATGCCTTCGGCCTCGATACCGTCATCGTTTGAAACGAGAATAATCAACGGAAACCCGCAATCTGATCCATCGAATTACCGTACCACATCGAAATGTCAGGGTCAACTCATTTTAGGAACGCGCCCGTGTTCATTTGGGGGCAATAGCGGCCGTTGAAGGGCGGCCGTGCGATGAAATAAAATGCTTCCCATAGGGTATATCCTTTAGTATAATGCCGGATATTTCAACACTATTATGAGAGAGGTGTTTTATGACCAACGGTTATTCAAAGGAAGGATACCTCGTCTCCAAGCGGTACGCCTACTACGTCTTCTTCGTCCTCTTCATCATCTACATGATCGACTACGCAGATCGCTACATCATTTCCGGACTCATCCCCTACCTCAAGGCGCCCGCGGCAGAGGGTGGACTGGGCTTTTCCGATGGGGACTGTGGACTCCTTGTGTCGGCAGTTTACTGGTCTATTGTCATCCTTACCTTCCCGCTTTCGATTATTATCGACCGCTGGCGAAGGACCCGGAGCCTTGGAATCCTCGTATTCCTCTGGAGCCTTGCCACCGGAGCCTGCGCGTTCGCCACGAACTTCAGACAGCTCTTTACGGCCCGGGTTGCTGTAGGCGTCGGCGAATCGGGTTACGTCCCGGGAGGGTACAGCCTCATCTCGGCCTTTTTCCCCGAGAAAAGGCGTGAGCTCATGATGGGTATCTGGAACGGCGCAATCCCCCTCGGGATAGTCATGGGGTCGGTGCTCGGTGGTATCATCGCGGTGAATCTCGGGTGGCGCCATGCCTTCGGGATCATGGCGATACCGGGGCTTGTCCTGGCGTTTCTCTTCTTCTTCATGAAGGACTATAAGACCGTGGAGCTTCTGCGTACCGTAACCGATTCGAAGAAGACGCAGAAGGTCAAGATGAAGGCGAAGGATATCGTCAAGGAGTTCCTCGATACCCCGTCCCTGCTGTTGACCTATTTCGGCTACACGGGCTGCGTCTTCGTCACCAATTCCCTGATCCTCTGGTTACCCGCCTATTTTAACCGGATGGAGGGATTGCCCATGGACAAGGCGACGATGAAATCGTCGGTCGTCTTCCTGCTGGCGGTCCTGGGCGCCCCCCTCGGCGGAATTATCACCAACGCCCTGCGAAAGCGCTTTAAAACCGCGCGCCTTGCCTTTCCCGCCATCAGCACGTTCGCGGCGGCGATTCTGCTCTTTGCCGCCTTTCACTTTTTCACGGGAAAAGCCCAGTACTTCGTCCTCATCGCCATGGGGTTGGTCATTCCGATGTTTGTGGCGGGATCGGCCGCCGTCACCCAGGACGTTGTCCATCCGGGGCTCCGTTCCGTATCCCAGAGCCTGAACATCGTCGTCCAGAACCTCCTGGGGGCGTCCCTCGGACCTCTCTTTATCGGCCTTGTTTCCGACCACTATATCAGGAAATTCAACGTAGACCCGGCGATGGGCCTTGTTGCCGGATTCAAATACCTGCCAATCTTCCTCACCGTCGGGGCACTTTTCTTCCTGGCTGGATCCTTTTTCTACGTCAGGGACCTGGCGAAAGTCGAGCGCGTGGAGTTGAAGGCAGAGGAATAGCCTGCAAAACCGTGATAGGAAAAGGGCCGCGACGTCTGTCGCGGCCCTTCTTTTTTCTCACGGAAACCTGTTGGCTACGATGCCGACATCGCCTGAATACCTTCCTTGAATGCCTCGATGTTCTTCTTCAGGTGCTTTTCGGGCACGCTCTGTTTTATCGCCTCTTCGAACTCTTCGACGGTCACCGGAACCACGCCCCACCGGGCGAACGCGCCGAGCATAATGATGTTGGCGAGTATCGGTGTCTTTACCTTCAGGGCGATATCGGTCGCATCGATGAAAAAGGCCTCTTTCGCATGATCGGTGATAATCTTCTTGAGGTTATCCAGGTCCGGGTATTCGAACGCCCCGGTGATGACGTCCACCGGATATATGGGGCGGGTGTTGGAGAGGACCCGAACGTCCGGGTTACCGTACTCGCCCATGACCCTGAGGGCCTCGGCCGGCTCCAGCGCTATAATATAGTGGGCCTTCCCCTTCGGGATGATCGGCGAGATCCCGCCCTGCTTGGCGACCCGGAGGTGGCTCATGACTGAACCTCCCCGCTGTGACGCGCCGTAGGTCTCCCCGATGATAACCTCAAATCCCTTGCTGACCAACAGCCTCCCCAGCAGCTGGGACGCCATGATGTTTCCCTGTCCGCCGACGCCTGCAATTATGATATTCGTGGGATCGTAGGTCAGACCCGCGCCGTTATGCTTCATGGCTGACCTCCCTGATAATGGCGCCCTCCGGGCAGATATCCGCACATACCCCACAGCCGTTGCAGATCACCTCGTCGATCCGGGCGACCTTGTTGATTCTGTCCCAGATAATCCCCGGACATTTGAAGACCCGCGTGCAGAGCCGGTTGCACCCGCAGGCGTCGCCAAGACACCTTTTTTCGTCTACCCGAACCTCATACCGCTTATCGTCTTTCTTCAGGCGGTAGAGGCAGCATTCCTGTCGCATAACGATGACCTTGATCCCCTCATCATCCTGGATGGTGTCGTAGACTGTTTGCACGGTCTCTTCCACGTCGAACGGATCGAGCACCCGTACCTTTGCACCCAGCGATTGACAGATCTTCTCGATGGATAACCCGTGGGCCGGGACACCCATCGCGCTGATATCGGAACCCGAGTGAGGCTGGGCCCCGGTCATGGCCGTCGTGCTGTTATCAAGTACGACCATCGTGAAGTTGGACTCGTGATGGGCGGCGTTGATGAGGGCCGGGATCACGGAGTGGTAAAAAGTCGAATCCCCCGAGACGGCCAGCACCGGCTGGTCGAGCCCGAAGGCCTTGAGCTGGCCCAGGCCCGTGGCCAGGCCCGACCCCGATCCCATCGCGTGCGTCGTCCTGAGCATTGAATACCCCTGCGGCCCCAGCCCGATGGTGTAGCACCCGATATCCCCGACGATAAAACCGTCGCGCCCATCCAGTTTGAGCGCCTTTTTAAGCTCCCAGTAGCTCGCCCGGTGAGGGCAGCCGGCGCAAAACGTGAGCGCCCGATAGGGCGAATTGGGAAGCGCCAGGCCCATGATCTTGGCCTGGTAGTCCGGGTCAACGGGGACGTAGCCGGTTCCCGTCAGGCCGCCGACGGCCTGTGCCATGATATCGGGAGACAGCTCGTTTTCCTTTGGAAGATGACCGGAGGCCTTTCCGTAAAACTCGATGACCCCGAGGTCTTTGACGTGGTTCGCATAGGCCTCCTTGACGGACGCCTCGATAAACGGGAGCACCTCCTCTGCCACCAGGACCTTCTTCACCCCTTTCAAGTTCCGGGCGATAAACTCATCCGGCAGCGGGAAGGTCGTCCCGATCTTCAGAACGCCGACCTTGCCGGAAAGTCCCAGGAGATTGAGCGCCTCCTTCGTATAAAGATAGGCCGCGCCGGAGGCCGCCACGACGAGCTCCGCCCCTGCGGGGCCTTCGTACCGGTTGAAGTCGGACTCTTCGAACTTGTCCTTGATCGCGGCCATTTTATCGTGCAGGATCTTGTGGGTCCAGGGCACGGGAAATGCCAGGACGGTCCGGTTCGTGTCGAACCGGGCCTTCTTGTTGGCTTTTTCGATCTGTGAATAGACGACGTTTCCCCTCCCGTGAGAGATCCTGGTGACGCTTCGGATCATGACCATGAGCCCGGTCTCCTCGGAGAGCTTAAAGGCGAACTTCGTCATGTCCTTGGCTTCCTGGAAACCTGACGGCTCCAGCAGCGGAATCTCCAGGAGCCGTGAGAAGTAGCGGGTATCCTCCTCGTTAGATGAGGATATGCCGCCGGGGTCGTCGGCGACGATCAGCACCATCCCCCCCGGCCCAACCCCGGTGAGCACCGCGTTGCTGATAAAATCCGACGCGACGTTCAGGCCGTTTTGCTTCATTGCGCAGATGGATCGGAGACCGGCATAGGAGGCGCCGGCCGCCGCCTCTATAGCGACCTTTTCATTGGTCGACCATTCGACGTAAATGCCCAGTTCCTTACCCAGGCTTCCCAAGACGGTAATGATCTCCGAGGACGGGTTGCCCGGATACGCGGACGCGAAGGCCACGCCGGCCTCGATCGCACCCCGGGCGATCGCCTCGTTGCCCATGAGGAGATTGATTTCTCCCGGGCTATCTTTCGAAAGGTAAGACATACGATGCCTCTATCCCATGATTTTTTTCAGCCGGTCCCCGGGCCCGACGATATAGCCCCATTTGCCTTCCGGGTCTTTATCAGACAGGTTTTTCAACGCGCGCTTCTTCTTTGTGAGCGCCGACTCTTTGAGGTGGGTAAGCCCGCCATCGGGCATCTTCTCGACGCGTATGACCCCCGCATCCGCAGCCTCTCTCACGAGATCCTCGCCCCTTTTCGTCCGCACGATCAGGAGGTTCTGTAACGGGTCATCCTCCAGAACCCCCACCGATATATCGGCAAATTCCGAGGTCATGTCGATACAGTTTTTACACGACTCTTTGACGAACGGCCTGATCTCCGAGAGGGGGAAGGTGAGTCTGCCCTTTCGGGTATCAACCACGAACAGCTCAGCCGGGGGCGGTGGGATATCGAAACCGGTAATGTCGCCGATTTCCACCCGGCTTGAAAGATACTCGAATAGCTTCCGGTAATCGAGGCCCCACGTGCAGAAGAGCCCGATCATGTACGAGACCGTATTCCCCGGGTTTTTCTCGACGCCGTCAAGGGACGTCATCTTGGCAGCCGCCGTCACCTGGCATGGCGTCCCGACAACGGCCACCCGCTCATAGCCCTCCCTGGCCGCCCGGGACAATACCGAGAGCGTCGGCGCTGCGCTGTACCTGGAGCCGGACGCACGTCGCACCCCCGCCTTATCGGTCGCGAGGTCGGCCACCGGCAATACCTTGTCGGCAGTCGTAAGGGCGGCGGCGTCAATCATCTTTCGGTCGAAGAGGAACTCCAGCAACGAGGTAACGGTCCCCCCGGCCTGGTATTTCCCCGGTCCCGTCGCCCGCGACGAATATATTTCACGGTACGTCCCGAGTGCGTATTCACCGTAGGGAACACCGAAGCGCTTGTGCGACAGTGCGTCAAGGTCGAGCTCGGTGCGCGGGCAGAAGAGAAAACATCTTCCTTCCTCCTTGTCGCACGGGTCCAGGTTGATGGTCCTGCCCAGAAACGACGTAAAATATGGGCAGAGCCCCACGCACGCTCCACAGCCGCTGCAAAGATCGGAAGTGAGCACCTCAGCAAGAAGCCTCTGCGGCCCGCGGGCATTACTCATAGAAACCCTCCCATTTTTCAGGCACGTGAACGTGCTTGGTGCACCTAAATATCCCACGCCGCATCTCGCCCCGTGCAGGCGGCGAAACCGGCTTTATCGGCATCGATCGGATCATCACATTCGGAAAGATACAGACTGTCAATAAATAATACCGGACTCTTTTAGTAGTATAGTATACTCTCGATCCTTTCGAAGGTCAATACTCGGCTGCGACAAATCACCGTCCTCTTCAAAAAGGGAAAGGATTGCCCCGCCCGTATTGCGAGAGCATCTTGATTATCGGGTAAGAATAACCGGGGGGGGGACGGCTGCGGCCGTCCCCCCGGAAAACGGTTTCTTATTTCTCAGACTGGAGCTTCTTGCCTTTAACCTTGTCCATATCCGCCGGATACGTGCGCGACCCGATAAACAGGATGATTGAGGCAATAAACCCGCTGCACGCCACAATGTACAGCGCACTCTGCAGCGAGGTGACATCGGTAAAGCCGGACCCTGAATTTAAAAAGGCGTCCGAGATCACACCGACCACCAGAGGGGCCCAGCCGCCCCCAAACACGTACATGCAGAAGACCGCCATGCCCCATGAGGTCCCTTTCAGGCCGGGGGTAACGACGTCCTGTGAAACCGCGTTGAGGGCCGGGGTGCCCAGCATAACCAGCGCGCCCCACAGCAGGCCGACGTAAAAGCCCACGCCCTTGAATTCGAAGAAGAGCGCGGTAATCAGGACAATCGCGGCCAGCGCATCGCCGATGACCGGCAGCAACATCCGCGCCTTCCGGTTCTTCTTCTGCCACGAGTCTGCGAGGAATCCGCCGAGGAGCGCCCCGATGATGGCCATCATCATGATCGCCCCGACGAGCCCCCCTGCCTTGGCGGCGTCGATTTCATGCGACCGCATCAGATATGCCGATAACCACATCAGTACGGAGAAGTTCATGATATTGCGGACGCCGTATCCGATGTACATCCACTTGAGGGTGGGAATCTTGAAGAGCGACATAGCCGACTTGAAGAAACCCTTGCGCTTTCCGGCAATATCTAATTCGTGGACCGTTTTGTAGTCTTTCATGAAGAGGGCGAGAATACCGAGGATTACGCCCGGGATGGCAAAGATAAAAAACGGCCTGCTCCAATCGCCGGTGGCCGTGGCGATCTTGCCACCCAGGATCATGCCGAGGGCCGCCCCCAGCGGGATGACCAGGTTAAAGACCGCCATCGTCCTTCCCCGCTTTGCCGGGTCATAGGCCGCCGATATCAACGCGGTCCCCCCCGCCGAGAAACCGGACTCACCCACGCCGACCAGGGCGCGGGGGATGAGGACCGTGGCAAAGCTTCTCCCCAGGCCAGTCAGGTACGTGAACACGCTCCAGAGGATCGCCATAATGCCGACGGCCTTCCTGCGGCTCCACCGGTCGACCATGAAGGAAACGGGGACCGAGAAAAACGCGATGGAGAGCAGGAACGCGGTGTTGAGGACGCCCAGCTGGGTCTCCGACAGTCCAAGGTCCACCTTCATCATCTGAAGCACGGACGCCAGGACCTGCCGGTCCATGTAGTTCACCATGTAGAGGAGCGAACAGATTATGAGAATATAGGCAGCGCTCCATCCGCCGGTTTTGTACTCGTGTGTACCTCCCTTTTCTTTCATAACAGCTCCTTGATATATGGTTGTTAGAAAATCACCTCCAACTGATAGCGACAGATCGCCTAAAACGGCGGTGATACCGTGTTGATTGATAGGACGTCCTGCAGGTTTATCTCGGCCTTCGTCTGCTGTCCTTCGACAACCCGCGTAAACAACCCGACGAATTCCTCGGTAGCCGCTTTCATGGCCATCCCTTCGAGCAACCTTCCGGCGTTTACATCCATGTCGTCTTCCATGGCCGTATAGAGCTCACTGTTTGAGGCCACCTTAATGAGCGGCATGATCGGAAATCCGACCGGCGTCCCCCTGCCGGTGGTAAAGATCATCACCTGTGCCCCGCCGGCCGCCATGCCGGTAATGGAAAAGATATCGGAGCCGGGCGTGTCCATAATGACGAAACCTTTCTTTGATGGACCGACGGCATAGTCGGATACTTCCATCAGTGGTGTCGTTCCCGCCTTTATAATACAGCCCATCGACTTTTCCATAATGTTGGAAAGCCCGCCCTCGATATTGCCGGGGGAGATCACCATGTGCGCCAGGGGGCCCAGGATATCCTCGGTCTGTTTTCGCTGCTTCTTGATGAGATCGAAAATCTGTGTCCCGACCTCGGGGCTGGCTGCCCGCCGCGACAGGACATACTCGGTGCCGATCATCTCGGTCGTCTCCGAAAGCATTGTCGTCCCCCCGCGACCTACCAGCCAATCGGAAACCGATCCGACCAGCGGGTTTGCCGTAACGCCCGACAGGGCATCGGATCCGCCGCAGTTGGTCGCAAGGATCAGCTCGCTCCAATCGCACGTCTCTCTCTTCTGCTTTTCGGCATCTGCCAGCATTCTGCGCGCGATCTGGATGCCGGCATCGGTCGTCTTTCTCGAACCGCCCTTCTGCTGGATGACGAGGGATTCGGCCGGTTTCCTGGTTCCGGCAACGTCTGCGGCAAGTCCCGGGGCGGGGATAAACTCGCAACCCAGTCCCACGACGAGCAACCCCGCAACGTTGGGGTTCTTGCCCAGACCCGTCAGGGTTCGCCAGGAGATAGCGATATCGGCCGGGCCCCGGCCGCACCCTTCGGTATGGGTGATGGTCTTGACGGCCGGCAGCGCCCTGCCGATCGCGTTGACCACTCCATTGGCGCATGACACCGAACTCATCACCACGACATGGTTACGGATTCCCACGGAGCCGTCCGGCCTGCGATATCCCATAAAACCCACGTTACGTCTCCTCGACCTTCAGATTATGGGTATGCACCCAGCTGCCCGCCGCAACGGCACGGCCGGCCGACCCGATCTTCTCGCCGTATTTTATCACCGGCGCATTCGCCGGGATGTCGACCAGGGCAATCTTGTGGTTCCTGGGAATATCGTCCGCGGCCCGGACGGTAACACCGGCCCCTATGGCTACCGTCTCCCCCTTCTTGACCTCCGCGATCGCTACGCCCACGTTATCCTTCGGGTTGATTACGACGACGGCAGTATCCATATATGACTCCCTGTTTCCGGCCTAAAAAAAGGGCGGGGTATTGATAGAGGATATGTGAAACAACAGAGTAATAGCAAATCATTATCCCGTCAATATCTTTAATAGACAGCAAAAAACGATACCTACCCGACGTCCCGAGTTGTATCAATAATAAATCGGGCGGTTTTGAGAATATATACCCCGCACTAAAAGGACATCAGACCGAAATGTGGAATATGAGCGGTCGTTACGTCCACGACCGACGGCCGACCGGAGGCCGCCGCCTCTTTGAGGGCCCGTCCGAGATCCGCCGCCTCCTTCACCTTGATTCCCATACATCCCATCGACCGGGCTGCACCCGCGAGATCCGCTTCCCTGTATTCGGTCGCTCCCTTATGGCCCGGGGCCATAAAGTCGTTGACGTTGCCCAGGACCGAGTTATTGAGGACGACGTACGTAACCGGAAGCTCATACTGGGAAGCCGTTTCCAGGCAGTTGAGCATCATCATGAGGCATCCGTCGCCGGTCGGGCAGATGACCCTCCTGGTGGGATTGAGCATCTGGGCCGCAAGCGCCGCCGCGACCCCCCACCCCATGCCGGCCACACCCCCGCCCGCGAAAACCTGCCCCCCGTTCTTGGACTTAAAGAGGTTGGCAAAGAATATCCGGTTGTTGCCGGTGTCAAGAACGAGGATATCATCGACACCGATAAGGTCGTTAATCTCCCGCACGATCCGCCCCGGCATTACCGGGACGGCGTCCGACGAGAACATATCGCTTTTAAAAAAGCTCCGCGTCTCCTTGAACTTCTTTATCTCGCCCACCCGCGCCCCGGTATCGATTTTTTTTCCGGATTTCTTTATCCGCTCGATGATCATCTCCAGCGCAACGCGGGCATCCGATGTGATCCCGAGGACCGTCGGGTAGGTCCACCCAACGTTGAGCGGCTCGATGTCGATTTGGATAATTTTCTGGCGGTCCGGGTTGATAAAATCGGCCGACATCATCTTGGTATTTTCAGGCGCAAGACAGCTGCCGACAACCAGCAGAAGGTCGGCGTCAACGATCCGATCGTTGGCGCTCTTCTGGCCGAGTATCCCCATCATCCCGAGCGCCAGGTCGTGGGTCTCGGGGATGGCGCTTTTCCCCATATAGCTGGTCGCGACGGGGATGCCGACCAGCTCCGCGAGGGACCTGACCGCCTCGTGCGCCTTTCCCACGTGGACTCCTCTCCCGCATATCATCACGGGACGCTCGGCGCTGGCAATAATGTCGGCGGCCTTTTCGGCGTCTTCCGGATGGATACAGGGTCGGGAAACCGACAGGTGACCCGCCAAAGGATAGAGCTTCGGAAATATCGCCTCGGGCTGGACCTCCTCGTTTACGACGTTCCATCGGACGATCACGCACGCCGGGCCGGGGCGTCCCGTAATCGCATGCTTGATGGCAAGACGCACCCCGTGAATGAACTCGCCGGCATTCGTGGCGACTGTCGTGAACTTTGTCATTGATCGCATCATCGCCACGAGGTCCGCAGCGCCGTGATCACCGGAAGAATTCTGGTACACCCCGTGCTGTGTGAGCCCCGCGTAGTCGGAAAAATCGGTGACGATAACCATTGGAGATCCGGCATAGAACGCCTCGAGGATTCCCAGCGCCCCGCTGCTGCCGATCCATGGGCCCTGGCCGATCAACACGCCCGGCTTGCCGGTCATCCTCCCGTACATGTCGGCCATGCAGGAGGCCGAGCCTTCGTGGCGCCCGAGGACAACCCGGATCTTATCCTTCTTGCCTTCCAGGGCATCAAAGATAAATATCGTGCTTCCCCCCGGTATTCCGAAAACATGGTCAATCCCCGCCTCGATGAGAACGTCGGCGAACAGCTCGGGCGCCTTGGGCATACTACTCTCCTTTCAGCATTGTGTGTTGTTCCGTACCCCGGGGGTTATTCTCGTGTCCCCGCCTGCTGATACCGATCGGTAAAGCCGCCGACGTATGGCGTATTCCCCGGCAAGCGCCAAATCGGTAGTTTCTGGACGGTCCGGTCATTTGATCTTCTTCTGATACACGCAAAATTTCTTGACGAGTTTCATATTCAGATTGACGAGAGACTGGTTCATCTTATGGTTGTCCTGGCGAATCCAGCTTGCTTCGAGACGGGCGTTCTTCTTGGACAGGGCATGAAAGATATGGTAATAGAGAAGCGTGTCCAGGGCCTTGTTCTGGAATTCCTTAACCAGTCCCAGTCCCCATAACCGATACTCCCTGAGCTTTTTCACGCCGTATTTGATCTTAAAGATCCCGAAGGGAAAGAGCCTTCCGTTGAGCCTCTTGATAATGACGTTAACGTCGGGCAGTGCGATGGCATACCCGATGGGTTTTCCCTCGCGCTCCATGATGAAGACGCACTCGGGGTCGACGATGTCCTTGAAGTCCTTGACGATCATATCGACCTCCGATACGTCGGCGGGGATAAAGTTCCACTCGTTCTGGTTGGCGTCGTTTGCCACGGTGAGTATCGCCGTGACTTCTTCCGGGATCTTCTTGAGGTCTATCCCGCGAACGCGAACGTTATACCGCTCCACCAGATAGTTATAGTGCCTGGAGAAACGCTCGGGAAACACGTAGTGCTCCAGGATGTCCCCGTAGTAACCGTTCATCTCCATGTTTGGGACAAAACCGGCGTCTTTGGCCAGATCGCCGTAATAGGGGAAATTATACGGAGAAAGCACCGTATGCGCCTGGTCAAAGCCGGCTATGAGAAACCCGACGCTTTGTGAAGTGAAGTTGAAGGGGCCCCGTATGTTCTTCATCTCCCTTTCTTGCAGCCAGTCGGCGGCCGCCCCAAAGAGCGCTCGGGAGACTTCCCGCTCGTTTACCGATTCAAAGGAGCCGAAAAATCCAAGCGGTTCGTGCCAGTAGTCTATGTAGCCGTGATGGACGAAAGCGGCAATTCTGCCCTTGACGGCTCCCCGCCTGCGCGCCAGGAAAAACGCGGCATCGCAGTTTTTAAAAAAGCCGTTTTTCTTTCGGTTGAATTCTTGCGCCGCGAACAGCCTGAGAGGAGGAACCCAGACGGGATGGTTCTTATAGAGATCGTAGGGAAACCTGATAAAATGCGCGAGGTCCCGGCGGCCGGTGGCCTCAATAACATCAACGCCCACTGTCGAACACCTCTTTTCGACGACGATAGCGCATGTTTGTCACAAATTGTATATACCATTGACCGATAGCATAAATCAAGGTTTTTTATGGCATCGTGCCGTCCGAATATCCATCCGGCGGTATCCGCGGCCGGCCGTCGTGTATGCGGGATAGTAGACTATTTTTATTGACTTTTGTCGGTTCGATGCTATCCTATACGTACATATATTACCGCCCTACCGGGAAACACACACGGCCGATACCCGATAGAAACCCGTTCCCGCAGGGCCTGTCTTTCGTATCTCCTCTCACGGACATCCTGTCTCTCGGGCAATCTAGTTATCTGACGTTAAACAGGTAATGAGGCTTACGAGTGGATAAAAAGAAAAAATACGAGCCTCCCCAGATAATCGATCTAAATGTCGATTATACCCAGGCGACCGGGGCATCGAAATGCTGGAACGGGGCCACACAAGCAGTCCAGTGCAGGCCCGGAAGCGGCGCAAGTTTACAATGCAGGAACGGTCCAAGGGCGGGAAACCAGTGTCGAACGGGGAACAGCGCGCAATAGTGACAGTCGGTTTAACGAATAGTATCGCTAATCTATACCGTAACTGTGCATTTTATTTGCGTTATTATATCGACCACGGGCGATCCAAGTTAGGGACGGAGATCAACCTGAGGACGAAAATATATGTATCGTAGTGTACATGAATACCGTCTATCATCAATGATAGTTCCGAAGCACTCTATAACTCAAAACTGAAGATCTATTATCTTTTGAAATATAACAACGAAGGATTAGAACCACTTAATCTATTAATATCCTTGGGTTTTCCAAAACAAGCAAGCCCCTTTACGCTGAACTATCAATCTGACGTATCCTAACTTGGCCTTCCGAACCGGCTAATTATCGTCCGCTTCCTCCTCGCCTGACCCATCTTCATCGACCCCCACCCCCTCGGGGATCGTCCCCATGGGCTCGCCCACGGTGCACAGGATCGTACCGTCCGCCGTAGTCCCGGTGACAATCACGCTGTGCCACGTGTTTGTTTTGAGATTACGTACCGGATAGGCCAGGCCGTTTTCGATTATAACCGTCGAATATCCCGCTACCGCGTCACCTTTTTCGTCGACCAGGAGGGCCTGTTCCGGTGCGGCAACCGCCCCCATCGCCGAGAACAAGAAAAGGCCCCCAACATAAATGAGGATTAATAAGGATTTCATCTGCCCCTCCCTCACAACCGCCCGATACCGCCCGGCGGTCGGCTGAAATGTTCAATTGTCGGTCGCTCCTGCCGGTAATATCATCGAAACGGCAAGGCCTGTTCAGGTATTCACGGCAACGTGATGTTGAAACCCATAAACTGGGCGGCAAGGAACAGTGCATAAATGGCAATCATCACCAGCGCCTCTAATCGCACGAGCTTTTTGCCCGTAGTTACAAACATCTGCATGAGCACCCCCGCTACGACCAGCATGGGGAGGTCACGGTTCACGATCAACGGCTCGACCGGTAGCGGCAACGCCAGGCACAGGGCGCCCGCGACCACCAGGCCGGTGAAAATATTCGAGGCGTAGATCTCACCCAGGGTCACGTCTGCCTGGCGTCTGAGCACCGCGCCCATGGCGATGGCAAATTCGGGCAGAGAGGTGCCGAAGGCATAAAAGGTTACGCCGATGAGAAGGTCGCTCATTCCCAGCAGCTTCGCCAGCGCAGTCCCCTTTCCTACGACCAGGCTCGATCCCAGGACGATCATGACCAACCCTGCTAAAAAGATAATGACATGGAGCCACGGTCGCGTTACGGTAACTGCGGGCGTTCTCCTCCTCTGACGGCGCGCGTCATCGAGGGTACCTTTGAAATAGGGATAGTACGCCATCAGGAGGATCAACCCGTCCGTGCGGCTGATCATACCGTCTAGCATGAGTACCAGAGGCAGGGCGGCCGAGAGTATCATCCAGCTCGATTCCCGTTCGCGCAGGCTCGGTCCGACGACGATCGGCCTCCAGAGGGCGCATATGCCGGCCACGAAGGTCAGCGTAACAAAATTGGATCCGTAGATATTCCCGACTGCTGCCGCCGGCTGTCCGCGCAGGGCGGCAAAAAGCGATACGGTAAACTCCGGCAGCGAGGTTATGACGGCCACCAGCAAGACCGTCACCACAAGTGACGAAACCCGGAGCCAGCTGGCCAGAATCGGTACGCGGCGCAGGACGGCATTGGTTCCTGTCCATATAAGGACAATACCCAACGCAAAGAGTAAGATTGAAATCGCCACATCGCCTGTCATTATCATCTCCCTTCCTGAGATTCCGGCCGTCTCTCTTGAGTGCCCCGAGCTTTACTTTACGATATAATACGGCAACATTGCGACGGCAACAAGGAGAAGGTTAGCACAAACCCGGTAATAGCTTCGGACTCCCGCCCACGTTACCTGATACCGCCTCCAGTGTGAATAGAAAAGACCGCGATCGTGATCGCGGCCTATTATCATTGCTGGCTCCCCGGGCAGGACTCGAACCTGCGACATGATGGTTAACAGCCATCCGCTCTACCAACTGAGCTACCGAGGAATATGTAATTTTGCTATGATACCAAACAATTCAATAATTTCAAGAAAAAAACGCGGCGCATCTAAAATATGTCGCCACGCTCCGCAGAGATTTGCCCTACTCTGCCTGTCTATGATCGACCGCCGCACCGCCCGTTACCGACCTCGTTCGTCCGGTCGGTATGCTCTCTCATCCGCCGGCGCCTTTCTTAAGCTCAATGAGGACCAGCTTCGCCACCGCCTTGAGGGTCTCGAAGACCCCGGTGCCTTCAGTGGCGACCGAGTCAAAATCCGGGAGTCCATTGGGGTTGAGGAGCTTCTTCATCTCGGCGACCGGCGCGGCGTTGGGAAGGTCACGCTTGTTGTACTGGACGACATAGGGAACCGCGTCCAGACTGTAGCCCTGCTCGATAAGATTGGCCTTCAGGTTCTCGATGCTCTCGATGTTCGCTTCCATCCGCTCAATCTGGGAGTCGGCCACGAAGACGACCCCGTCGACCCCTTTGAGGATCAATTTACGGCTGGCGTCATAGAAGACCTGCCCCGGTACGGTATAGAGGTGGAAGCGGGTTTTGAACCCTCTGATTTCCCCGAGAGAGAGCGGGAGAAAGTCAAAGAAGAGGGTCCTCTCCGTCTCGGTCGCCAGAGAGATCATCTTGCCTTTGGCGTCGGGATTGGTTTTCTTATATATCCACTGAAGATTTGTGGTTTTTCCGCAGAGACCGGGACCATAATATACGATCTTACAGTTTATTTCTCTGGCGGGGTAGTTAATAAAAGACATCGAATGACGCTCTCCTCTATTCGCTAAAGAGCCTGTCTATATCTTCGTCGGTTATCTCTGCGAACGGCGATGCGCCTTCGCTGGTCTTTGACTCAACCTTTTTCATAAGGTTATCGAAAATGACAGTCAGATCCTCGCCGGCCTTTTTAGCCCGTAATCTCACCAGCCCGAGTGATGAGCGCTCATCGAAGATAACCACCATGATGACACGACGGCCTACGATCGAGATATAGATGTTGTCCCGATATCCCTCGTGAAATATGATAGTGAATTCCTTCTCGCCGAGCAGTTTGGCGATACTTCCCGTAGCCGCAATGTTACCCGCCGTCAGCGACGCCAGCGATGTGGTATCAAGGTTTTCGGTTTCACCGGTGCTGGCGATCAACTGCCCGTTTCTGTCGACCAGAAAGATGACCTTGGAGTTTGTTTCGGAGTAGAGCTTTGTGATGACGTCGTTTATTTTCTTAAACTCTTCGTCGTAGAGGATAAGCTGCGTAAAGCTCATCTACTGTCTCCCAATGTAACCCGCGTTCCCACTTCTTCTATTTATACCAAACGAAAATTAAAATAGCAACACTTTTTTCGATTACCTGCAGCTGAAGCAGAGTTCATAGAAATCCTCCGGCAGATCGGCGATCTTTCTGATGTAATCGAGCTGCCGCTTGGGTGCGATATACATCCCGCATTTCTTACAGGTGGCAAGCTCCAGCTTGACCTTCCAGTTATGGATATGTCTGGCGCCGTCCTTATCCTCCATCGTGATATACCCGGTAGGACAGATATAGACACACGATCCGCATCCGATGCAGGTCTCGGAGGCCTCGGCAAATGGCGTCGTAGGCATCCGAGACGTTCCCCGGGAGAAATATCCCAGGGCGCTTACGCCAACCACCTCGTCGCAGGCGCGCACGCACATGCCGCAGAGGATGCAATCGTCGTTGACCGGGGTGAGCCGCCCCCCCGTAACCCCGAGACGAGCCGCAAGCTCGACGATCGCCTTGTTGCCGGGCGCTCGGGCAAGCAGCAGCTCCATGACGATGTTCCTGGTCTTCAGCACCCGCTCGGTATCCGTCTTGACCGTCAGGCCCTCCTCGGCGGGGTAGTTACAGGAGGTAACGACCCGCGTGCGGCCCCCTTTTTCGATCTGGACCAGGCACATCCTGCATACGCCGTACGGGATCAGCGCCTCGTTGTGACACAGGGTGGGAATATAGACGTTCATACCGCGGGCTATTGTCAGGAGGGGCGTCCCTTTCTGAGCCTTTACCTCGGCACCGTTGAGCGTAATGGTAACCATCTCGTCCATAGTAACCTCTACCGTATTTTCACCGCGTCAACCGGGCAGACCTCGTGGCAGGCCCGGCAGCGGATGCAGATCGATTCATCGATAACATGGGGAACCTTCTTTGCCCCCTGGATGCAATTGACCGGGCAGACCTTCTTGCACTTGCCGCAGGCGATACAGGTCTCGGCGTCGATCGAAAGAGTGATGAGCTTCGTGCAGACCCGGGCCGCACATTTCTTGTCCCGAATGTGGGCGTCATACTCACCGCGAAAGTATCTGATCGTGCTCATAACCGGGTTCGGGGCGCTGCCCCCCAACGCGCACAGAGAGCCCCAGACCATGCCCTCGCCAATCTCCTCAAGAAGCTCAACGTCCCCCTCTCTCCCCTCCCCCTCGGTAATACGCGTGAGAATATCCAGATAATGCCTGAGACCTTCCCGACACGGCGTGCACTTGCCGCATGACTCGTCGACGAGGAAGTTGATGAAGTAGCGGGCGACGTCCACCATGCAGGTGTCCTCGTCCATGACGATCATGCCGCCGGACCCCATCATGGAGCCCAGCCTGGTCAGTTCGTCAAAATCTACCGGCGTATCCAGGTGTTCGGCGGGGATGCATCCTCCGGACGGGCCACCGGTCTGCACCGCTTTGAATTTCCTATCTCCCTTGATACCGCCGCCAATATCGTAGATAATCTTGCGCAGCGTTATTCCCATCGGCACTTCCACCAATCCGACGTTATTGACGCCCCCAACGAGCGAGAATACCTTCGTGCCTGTGCTCCCCTTTGTGCCGATGGAAGAAAACCACTGCGAGCCGTGATTGATGATTAATGGAATATTCGCCCACGTTTCCACGTTATTGAGGTTCGTGGGCATGTCCCAGAGCCCCTTCTCGGACGTATGGATGTACTTGGCCCTCGGCTCGCCGGCCTTGCCCATGATCGACTGCATGAGCGCCGAAGACTCTCCGCATATGAAGGCGCCGCCGCCGCGGTTTATCTCGATATCGAACGAAAAACCGGACCCGAAGATATTGTCGCCCAGAAGCCCGTACGCCCGCGCGTCGGCTATCGCCTTGGTGAGGTTCTTGACCGCCAGCGGGTACTCCATGCGAACGTAAATATACCCCTTGGATGAGCCGATGGCGTATGCCCCGATAATCATCCCTTCTATGACGCTGTGGGGGTCGCCCTCCATTACCGAGCGATCCATAAAGGCGCCCGGATCGCCCTCATCGCCGTTGCAGATGACGTAGCGAACCGCGCCCGGCGCGTTTTTTGTGGTGCGCCATTTGCGGGCGGTAGCAAATCCACCTCCACCCCTTCCCCGCAATCCCGACTTTTCGACTTCGTCGATGATCTGGTCCGGCGTCATTTCGGTAAGGGCCTTGACCAGGGCGCTGTACCCGTCACGACCTATATATTCGTCTATTTTCTCGGGATCGATAAGGCCTCGGTTTCGGAGCACCCTTAGCTCCTGCTGGGCAAAGAAGGGGATTTGCTGCATGGTGGGGATCACGGCCTTGGTCACCGGGTGCATATAGAGAAGCCGTTTTACGACCCTCCCCTTGATGAAGTGATCCGAGACCAATTCCGGGATGTCCTTGGGCTTTATCGCCACGTAGATCACGTCATCCGGTTGCACGACCAGGATCGGCCCAAGGGCGCAAAACCCGTTACACCCGGTAACGACGACCTTCATTTCGTCGGCCAGGCCTTTCTTTTCGAGCTCGGCCTCCAGGACATCCTTGATGGTCATCGCCGCTGAGGCGCGGCATCCCGTCCCACCGCACAACAGTAAATGGGATCTAACCGCCTTCATAGAGAACCTTCCTCTTTACTGTGAATACCGTTACAGCAACCGTTAATGCTATTGCGGATAATTTCTTGGGCTGCTTCGGTTCTATTATCCTTCACAGGATTCTTCCTGCCCGGCGCCGACGATGTGTTCCTTGAAGATGTGCCTCATCTTGTCCGGATCCATATTCTCGTATTTAATCGGCGTCTGCCCCGGCTTATGGATTATCACCAACGGCTCCCTGTCGCACAGGCCGATGCAGTCATCCACCGCCACGACGACATCCGTCGCCTTGTGCCGGGCCATATCGATCAGAAGCGATGTCCAAGACGTCCCGCGCCCCGGAGGCGATACCGCAGGTCCCCATATGAATAGTCACCTTAGTGCGTTCAATGCCGTGTCTGATAGCGTTTTCGTTTTGAATCTTCGTTCGAATTTTCCGTAAGTCGTCCGCGGATAGTGGGGACATTTTTCCCTCTGAGAAATAGGTTATTTGTAGTGGCCGAGAATCTCGGCGATCTTGGACGGTTTAACCATGCCGTGGACTTCTTCATCCACCATAACTACCGGCGCCAGGCCGCACGCCCCGACGCAATTAACCGTTTCAAGGGTGAAACTGCCGTCCCTGGTCGTATCGCCCGTTTTAACCCCGAGCTCTCCTTCGAACCCCTCGGCGATCCTCTTTCCCCCCGAGATATGGCAGGCCGTGCCGAGGCAAACCCTGATCTCGTGCTTTCCCCGGGGTACGAGCGAAAAGGCCTTGTAGAACGTTACGATATGATAAATCTGGGCCTCCGGGATAGCCAGCACATCGCCAAGCCGGCGGACCGCCTCGCGCGGTATGTAGCGGAACCTGGTCTGGATATCCTGAAGCATGAGGATGATGCTGGACGGCTTTGCGCCGTAACTCTTAATGACCTCGTCTACCTGTGCGACATCATAATCCATGGCTTACCCGTTAGTGATTTTTGCGAGCATAATGATTTTCTCGTATTCCTCGGTCACCCGTTTCTGAATAACGTCGATATCGGTATCCGTGAGGTGTCGAAACCTCCCCTGTCCCGATAGATAGTCTTTGATCGGCCGGAGTTTCGGGATATCCATCGTCAGCCGGTATTTTCCCTCCTGAACTTCGAAGAGGGGGAACGCCCCGGTCTCCACGGCAAGCCTCCCGTACTTAATGGCCAGGTGCGACGGAATCCGCCAGCCGGTGGGGCAGACCGATAAAACGTGCAGGTAGGCCGGCCCGCCGGACTCAACCGCTCTTACCACTTTGGCCTGCAGGTCAAACGGGTAGCTCGAACAGGCGGTCGCGACGTACGGTATATTGTGCGCGACCGCGATGGCCGCCATATTCTTCTTCCACGTGTGTTGCCCGATTGATCCCTTGCCGGCAGGCGACGTCGTCGTAGACGCGCCATACGGCGTTGAGCTCGACCGCTGGATACCGGTGTTCATATAGGCCTCGTTGTCAAAGCAGACATAGACGAAGTCCTCGTGCATCCTTTCCAGCGCGCCGGAAAGCGCCTGGAAGCCGATGTCCGTGGTGGCGCCGTCGCCGCCCATCCCGACAGAGACGATACGCTTCGTGGGGATCTTACCCTTCCGCATCAGCGCCTTGAGTCCCGAGGCGACGCCCGAGGCTACCGCCCCGGCGTTCTCGAACGCCACGTGAATCCAGGGGACGTTCCAGGCCGTCAGCGGCAGGGGAGAAGAGACGATCTCCATGCATCCGGTGGCGTTGGAGATAACGATATCACGGCCGAAGGCCTTAAGGACGTGCCGGACGGCCAGCGCCTCCGCACATCCCTGGCAGGCCCGGTGTCCCGAGGTGAAGTTTTCCGCGCGATTGGTCAGATTGGGGACATATACTGCGTATTTATCGATCATTGCCGCACCCCTACCATCGTGAAT
This sequence comes from uncultured delta proteobacterium, assembly GCA_963735595.1. Classification (GTDB taxonomy): domain Bacteria; phylum Desulfobacterota; class Zymogenia; order Zymogenales; family Zymogenaceae; genus JAFGAS01. The sequence continues at coordinate 573,883 of CAVTLK010000001.1, forward strand.
TCATCCCAGCGGTTATTTTTGATTCCCTCCATGGCCGTCTCGTACATCTCGATGAATTTATCCGGCGGCACGTCCCTGCCGGACAAACCCGCGATAAAAGAGAAGACATTGGGACGGTTATCGAGGCGGTAGAGGGCCGTCTTGATCTCGGAGGCCAACGGCCCTCCTACCCCCCCCACCGAGAGGGCGCGGTCGACCACCAGGAGGTTCTTGAATTTTCCGAGTGTGCCGGTGATATCGGCATACGGAAACGGTCGGAAAAGCCTGATTTTAACCAGGCCGACCTTCTTCCCGGCCGTCCTGAGCCTGTCAACGACCTCCATGCCGAGCTCCCCGTAGCTTCCCATGGTAACGAAGACGGTATCGGCGCCCTCGGTCATGTATTCCTCAACCGGAAGATACCGACGGCCCGTGAGCTCTCCCCACCGGTCCCATGCCTCCCTGATTACCGTGTACGAATCGCGGATCGCTATCTCGTGGACCATCTTGGTCTCGGTAAAAAGTTCCGGCATCGCGAAGGCGCCCATCGTGACCGGCCGATCGGGATGCAGCGTATATAGCGGATCAAACGGGGGAAGGAACTCTTTTACGATATCGTTACCGACGGTCTGGTAGGGCTCAATGACGTGGCTGAGAATAAACCCGTCCATATTAACCGCGACCGGCAGCGACACGCGGCGGTCTTCGGCGATCCGAAACGCGCAGAGCGTCTGATCGAAGCTCTCCTGTCCGTTCTCGGCAAATATCATGATCCAGCCGCAGTCCCGGTTCGCCATAATGTCGCTCTGATCGTTCCAGATCGACAGCGGCGCCGACAGCGTCCGGTTGACCACCGTCATAACGATAGGCAGGCGCATGGCCGAGACAATGTAGAGGATCTCGCTCATGAGCTGGAGCCCCTGTGAGCTGGTGGCGGTGTAGGTGCGGGCGCCCGTTGCCGAGCTGCCGGCGCACGCGCTCATGGCCGAGTGTTCGCTCTCCACGCAGATATACTCCGCGTCGAGGTGGCCGTCGGCCACCAACTCCGAGAGATGCTCAACGATATGGGTCTGGGGCGTGATGGGGTAGGCCGCGATGACGTCCACGTCGGCGAGCTTGACCGCCTCCGACACCATGAGGGAGACCTCCAAACCGATACGCTTGGCCATCAGACCACCTCCTCCACCAACGTAATACACTGCGTGACGCATTCGTGGGCGCAGATACCGCATCCCTTACAGTATTCGTAATCGGCGATAAAATAACCGCCTTCCTTTCTCATAATGGCATTGTCCGGACAAAAATTCCAGCAGACGCCGCACTTGATGCACTTCTGCTCGTTCCATACGGGCCGCTGCGACTTCCAGTCTCCGGTATGATAGACAACCGCGTTGCCCGGCTCATCAATAACGCTTCCCGGATTGAGGTCCGCGACCTTGTATTCTTCCATCGGCTTGGGCACTGGCTATACCTCCGTCTTGGTTTCGGTCATCGCCCGTTTCATAACGGCGATATTTTTCTCCGCGATTTTACCGAACCGATTCTTGAGGGGCTCTATGAGATGTTCTTCTTCGACCACGTCCGTTACGGCCAGGAGGGCCCCGAGCATCGTCGTATTGGTGATGGGCAGGCCCAGCACCTCTCTGGCGATGGCCGTTGCATCCACGACCGCCATGCGGACGGTAAAGCCGTACTGCTTTCTCAGATCGGCAATCCCTCTATGGCTGTTGATGATGAGGATTCCCCCCTCTTTGAGTCCCTTCGCAGGGTTGACAATAGCAAGGAGGCTTGGGTCCAGCACAACCGCCACGTCGGGCGTATAAATCTTAGTCCTGAGCCTTATCGGCTTGGTGTCTATACGGGCAAATGCCACAACCGGCGCACCTCGCCTCTCCGGGCCGAAATTCGGGAACGCCTGGGCGTATTTGCCTTCTCCGATAGCGGCCAGCGCCAGCATCTCGGCCGACGTCACCGCACCCTGCCCGCCCCTCCCGTGGAAGATAATCTCGATCACGTCTCCTCCTCACCCGGCATCACCACAGGAAAAGATGCCGCAGGTTAGTCGCACTTACCATAAAAGAGATGATATCTAATACCAGAACCTCTTTTTTGTCAAGCGAAAAGGAACCTAATTCGCTCATATCTCCGTTATAGTTCCCGGCGGTTTGTCAAGGCCGCCGTCAGCGTCTGGGAATCAAAATATTCGAGATCTCCTCCGGCCGGAAGCCCCTGAGCAATTCGGGTGACCCGGACGTCCGTATCCTCAAGCCGCTGGCGTATCAGGTGCGAGGTCAGCTCCCCTTCCTTTGTCGGGTTGGTGGCGATTATGACCTCCCGCACCCCTTCGGCGGTAACACGGTGCCTCAGTTCCTCGATCCTTAGCTCGTCTACCCCGGTATTGGTTATCGGGGAGACCAGACCGCCCAGGACATGGTAGACCCCCTTGAACGACCCGCTCTTCTCCAGCGCGACAAGATCCCGCGGCTCCTCGAGAACACAGATGATCGACCGGTCCCTCCTGGGGTCGGTGCAGATCGGGCACGGGTCTGTTTCGGTCAGGTTATAGCATACCGAACAGACCTTGATGCGTTCTTTTACCTCGATAATAGTCTGCGCGATGAGCCGCGCATCCCTGCCCGTCATTCCGATGATGAAATAGGCAAATCGCTGCGCGGTCTTTTCGCCGACGCCGGGTAAGCGCCTGAGGGCGTCCATGAGGTTCTTTATCGGGTCTTCCCGGATCATCGACTATCCGGTAAGTCCCGGGATGGGCAGTCCCCCCGTTACCTTGGCCATTTCGCTCTTTGTCATTTCCTGCGCCTTTGCGATTCCCTCGTTGACGGCCGCCAGCACCAGATCCTGAAGCATCTCGATATCCCCGGGATCGACCACGTCTTTTTCAATCTTTATGGACACAAGCTCCAGCCGTCCGCTGACCACCACGGTAACCATGCCGCCCCCTGATGTCGCCTCTACGGTCTTTGTCGCTAATTCTTCCTGTATCCGCAGCAGTTCTTGCTGCATCTTCTGGGCCTGTTTCATGATATCACCCAGGCCGCCGCCCATCCTGACCATAGCCGCCTCCTATTGTCCTATTTCTTACGGGGGGTATACCCTTCGATTGTCGCCTCGGAAAATACTCTTCTTGACGTTCTGTGCCGTTTTTGATTCAACGATTTGCGTATATGTATCGCCGCCTTCCGAAACCGCCGGCGGAGCTTCGTCTGCCGGAGTATCGAATTGCCCGTCGACACCGACCAGCGAAACGGATAAGCTCCCGTTTGAAATACTCGTAAAACTCCTTCTGTATCTTCTCGAACCGTATCCCTGCCCGAGACGAGGTGGAGGTATTTCTTGGGCAGCTCAATGACGGCTGTAGTCCCCTCAACTCGTATGGAAACCGCGTAGACGAGGTACGAATGAATGACCGGGTCCCTGCCCGCGAGATAGGAGAGAAATCCCTTTATCTGATCCTGCTCCGATCTCCCCGCCCTTAGCAGGCATCGTCCCCGTCTCCGGCTTTTCGGAGGGTATGCGTTGCCCTCCGAGGGACGCACGGGAAGGTTCGGTCTTGGGCTCAAATTCGAATGATAACGAGCCCGCCGCGGCACCCTCGGGAGCCTGACCCCCCAATCGGGAGAGCTTCTCGATGACGTCCGTAATCGACTCAACCGATCCGGCACGGGCCATCTTTATGAGCACCAGTTCCATCGCGATTCTCGGGTCACTGCTGTTCTTGATGGAATACTCCGCCGAAAACAATATGTTGAATATCTGTGTCAATTCATCGATCGAGAGCGGCTGGCCGACCGCGGTCAGCTCCTCGCGCTCTTCGTTTGTCAGGTCGGGAGTCGATATCGTCGGGGCCGCCTTAATGAGGAGCAGGTTACGCATCAGCTCAACCAGCTCTCGATAGTACTGTATGATGTCGTATCCCTGGGTATAGACCTCCGCAAGATTGTGGATCGCCAGGGAAGCGTCGTATCGCGCCACCGCCTCGATCATCTTGAAAAGGAGTGCGCGGTCTGTAAGGCCGAGCACCTCGCGTACTGCTTCTTCCGAGATCGAGTCGCCCGAATAACCAATGACCTGATCCATGAGGCTCTGGGCATCCCGCATGCTGCCGGCGGCTTCCCGTGATATGATGGTAAGCGCCCCCTGGGCCGCGGTGATCCCCTCCTTCTGGGCGATATCGGCAAGCCGGCTCATGATATCTTTTGCGGCGATTCTCTTGAAATCGAAACGCTGAGTTCGCGAGAGAATCGTCACCGGGATCTTATGGGATTCGGTGGTGGCAAAGATAAAGATGACATGCGCCGGAGGTTCCTCGAGGATCTTGAGTAACGCGTTAAACGCGTTGATCGACAGCATGTGAACTTCGTCGATGATATAGATGTTATAACGTCCTGCCGACGGCAGATACCGAACGTTCTCCCTGAGCTCCCGGATATCGTCTACTCCAGTATTCGAGGCCCCGTCGATCTCGTAGACGTCCGTCACGTTTCCGTCAACGATTCCCCGGCACATGGGGCATTCGTTGCAGGGTTCCGGCGTGGGGCCCTTCTGGCAGTTGAGCGCCTTTGCCAGTAGTCGGGCGATCGTGGTCTTGCCTACTCCCCGGGGACCTGAAAAGAGGTACGCGTGAGCGATTCTCTCCTGCGTGATAGCGTTTTTCAGGGTACGGGTCACGTGGCTCTGCCCGACCACCTCTTCGAAGGTCTGGGGACGATATTTTCGGGCGATAACAAGGTATGACATCTATGTAACTAAAAACGGATATGTGTGATAGCTAGGCGCCCCTGCGGCACATAGAGAGGTCCTCTACCGCTGCTTCCTTCCGGACCTGGCGGGGTTCGAGGGCATCTATTGCACAGGACCCAGCTATCACAGATATCCGTTTTTGATTGGTTTTGTGGCGGAGAGAGTGGGGTTCGAACCCACGGTGCGCTATTAACGCACACACGATTTCCGGTCGTGCTCCTTCAGCCGCTCGGACATCTCTCCGTTAAATCGTTTCTTACCTGAATATCTGTCTACACCGGGCTCTCGCGGTAACGATCCCAACCATCTAAATACCGAGAAGGTCCTTCGGGCCTTCTCGGGTGCCGGCGGTCCGCTAAATCAAGTGTGTGGCGGAGAGGGTGGGATTCGAACCCACGTGGGGGGTATGAGCCCCCAAGCCGATTTCGAGTCGGCCCCGTTACGACCACTTCGGTACCTCTCCCTGTTACCTCATCGCTTCTCTCTAAAAAAACGCGCAACAAGTGTTCGCGACTCTTCCTCGAGGATCCCCGCCGTTACCTCCACGCGGTGATTGAGCCGATCGTCACCCAACAGCTTATGGAGAGAATCAACGGCCCCCGCTTTGGGATCAGGCGCCCCATAAAAGAGCCTGTCCACCCGCGCCTGTATGATTGCCCCCGCGCACATTGCGCAGGGCTCGACGGTTACATAAAGGTCTACGCCGGTAAGCCGGTAGTTCCCGAGCTTTTGCGCGGCCTGCCTGAGCGCGACGACCTCGGCGTGGGCCGTGGGATCAGCATCGCCGATGACACGGTTAGAGCCCCTGCCGATTATCCGCCCTCCCATCACCGCCACCGCGCCGATGGGGACTTCCCCCTGCCCCAGCGCCCGTTCGGCCTCCCGCAACGCCTCTCGCATGAACGATGCCGGACGTTGCGAGGGTCCTTCCTCATAATCGCCTGTCGTCCCCATCGTCAGCACCCGGCATCGGCGCCCCTCACATGCCCCCGCGCTCTCGGTGGAGTAAACGCCGCGCAATTACAGCAGTATATCAAATATCAACGCCGTTTCAAGCGAAATAGATCATCCTACCCCACCCGACCGTCCGGTATCGTTTGCCGATCCTCCGACGTTTTGAAAGTGGTGCGCCCGGCAGGATTTGAACCTGCGGCCTACAGATTCGTAGTCTGGCGCTCTATCCGGGCTGAGCTACGGGCGCATTCAGTATGAATGGTAGATTGTAACCTCTACCGTATATATTGTCAATACGAGAGTTGCGAAAATTGTATAGATAGGTACGGTTACAGTGGACGGGTTTGATGTCGTAAGGCCCCGGACAGGTTGATGAGGTGAGCTTATGAGAGGTTCATCGGATCGGCCCGGGGCCCGGGACGCTGTTCTTATACGAAATAGCGCGGCAGCATGTGCGGCAGCGCCCGTATCTGTTGTTTGAGGAAGACCCTCTTGGCTTTACTCATCAACAGGTACCGAACCCAGCCCAGCAGGGCAATCCCCACGATAACCGCAATGATAATCAACAGGATTTTCATATCTGCCTCCACATCAGCTGTTTTGCTCGTATGTTTTGATAAGCTCTGCCGCGATCACCGAGGAACAGATGACCGTGGGCAGGCCGCCGCCCGGATGCGTCGATGCCCCCACGAGATACAGCCCCTGGATGCTCTTTGATTTGGCCGATGGCCTGAAGACCCCTGAATGACCCATGTCCTGGGCGAGCTGATAGATTCCACCTTCGGGCGCCAGGAGGTCCCGCTCGAAATCTCGGGGCGTGCCCAGCATCGCGACCGTTACGTGTTTTTTCATCCCCGGCAGGTATTTCTTCGTGAAGTAATCGACGTACTGCTCCGTCAGGGAGTGCTTGAGGTTGTCCCAGTCGGTCCCGGCCAGGTGATACGGGCCGAACAGCGTCATCACGATCGTGTGGTGGCCCGTGGGCGCCATGCCGGGGTCCGAGTGGGTCTTCCAGCTGATGAGGCCGACCTGCCGGTCGGGGAGCCGCTTCTCGACGATCATCTGGTGGAAGAAGAGATCGAACTCTTCCGGCGTGGCCGTCAGAATGGTGTGATGCGACTTGAGAGGCGGCGCGGTATCGAGCCCAAGGAAAAACATGAGGGCCGAGGGAGAGTTTTTCAGGCTCTTGACACCACGGCGCGCCATCGGCCCCAGGTGCTCCAGCCCGATCAGGTCGGTATAGAGGGTCTTGGCGCTGATGTCCGAAACGACGACGTCTGCCGTGATCGTTGTTTTGTCGGAAAGGACCACACCGGACGCCCGCTTGTCTTTTACGATGATCTTTTTGACCAGCGTCTTCGTGCGAAATTCCATACCGGCCTTCTTGCTCACCCGAAGTATCGCCTCGGGCACGGCGATAAGGCCGCCCTTGCTGTAGTAGAAATCGTTGTGTTCGTTCCACGGCAGGATGGAAAAAACGCCGGGGACAAGGGTGGGCGGCATCCCCATGAACGTACCCTGGAATGCGAGCATTTCACGAACGACGGGGTGCTTGAAATATTTATCCATAACCATCTGGTAGCTGGAGCCGAACAGCGAGCGGTACTTCAAGAGTTTCGGCTGCTCCTTGAACATCCCGACCATATCGCCGAGCGTGAGCATGGGGGCATAGAAGTACGCGGGGATTACCGCACTGAAAAATTCCCCCATGTCTTCGCAGTACCGGACCCATCCGTCGGCGTCGGCCGGCGAGAGCTTCCTGAATTCCTCGGCGACCGCCCGGCTTGGGGACGGGTATTTGACCTCGGAGCCGTCCCTGAGGATATAGGTATAGACCGGATCGATGGGAATCAGCCCAACTTCCTTGGCCAGGGATGTCCCCATGCGCGTGAAGAACTGGTCAATGACCTGCTCCATCTCGATGATGGACGTACCAACGTCAAACCGGTATCCCTTGTGTTCGAACGTGGAACAAAAACCCCCGATTCGCTCGTTTTGCTCCAGGACGAGTGTCTTCCTGCCCTCTTTGGCCAGGAGCCCGCCGACGGCAAGGCCCGCGACCCCTCCTCCGATAACGATAACGTCATAGTCGGACATACGTTACTCCTCTATGAATTCAGTATAACGACCATACTTCGCGTGAACCGCAAAAAATAGCTATTTCTGCGCCGGCCTGCCGCCTCCGGTCATCATCAGGTCAATTATCATTTTCCTGAAATAAACAATGAAACGGGGAAAATCCGTCGTTTCCCGCGCAATCAGGTACGACATCGAAAACCCGTTTGCCATCGCTACCATCATCGAGGCCAGGACCTGAAGATCCACCTCGAGCGATAGCCCTTCTTCATCCCGCGCCCTGCTCAGGGCTTGGGCCGTCAGATCCCGGATGCGGACGTGCTGTGAGAACACGTCGCGGGTACCGGCCGGATTCTTAATGCCCAGGAGCGTCAGCTCCATTACCACGACAAACCAGTCCGGGTTCTCCCGTATGTACGAATAGAACGCGTCAAACAGCATCCCGATCTTCTCTTCCAGCGGCGCCGGCCGTTCGAAGATCGAAATGGCCCTCCCCAGATACTCCGACATCGCGAAGTCATAGATCTCCCCCACCAGCGCGTCCTTGTCCTTGAAGTAGTAGTGGAGGAGCGCCTTGCTGATCCCTGCCTCCTTGGCGATATCGGCAAGGGATACGTTCACGAATCCCTTGCGGCCCATGATCCCGTAAGCGGCCCGGATGATCGTCTCCACCCGTTCGCTTTTTTTGGTCCCATTTTCTAAAACGGTCTGTTTCGTCATAGCGGCACCCTCTCCGTACGAGCAGCAATCCTGACTGGCCGGCCAATCAAGATTATGCTACAAAAAAATGCATCCCGTGTCAAGAGAATATGCGATCCTGCCGGCATGCTATTTTGTTTTATGATGTATATGATCGCCGTCTCACCCGGTCAGCCAACGTCCTGCGCGGTATCGCCCCGTGCCGGGCCAGGTCTCCCTCAAAATGGATAAAAGCCCATGCGCGTGCTTTTCGCGACATTCGATGTCCTGCCGCCCAATGACGGACAGGCCTGTTTTTGTTGTACCGCCTTGCATACCCTGTTATCCCCTGCCCCTTCCGCTATCCTTCGATAATCGTCTCCTCTCTTATCTCTTTCTCGGTCCCGCCAAAGACGCCCGCGTCGATCTTCAGGTGTGCGTCGTCCAGGCTTTGAAGGAGCATCGTTTTCAACTCCGATAGGTCGCCCGGCCCCGATACCCGCCGGATGGTATCCCATAGGCTGGCAACCGCTTCCGTCGCACGGACCTTGAGATCAATGATAGAGGTGCCGGCAATAACGAATATCGTTGTAAACGTCCCTGTCTTTTTCAGCTCCTCCAGGAGCGTCGTGCGAAGGGCCGGGTGTCTCGTTCCCACGAAATCAAGAAACGAGTTGACCGCGGACAGGAAAAACTCCTTTTGCGACTCCTCCTGCTTAATGATGTCAAAACCGACTTCGAGATCCATGAGCCGGGTCAGGAATTCAACAACCAGGTCACCCCTGATCACGTCGCCGTGCTGAGGGGCTATAATATCGGGGATCGGATTCAGCAGGCCGATACGCTGGATTGCTTCGCGCAGCGCGCCCGTGGACGGCATATAGAGCTGATGGAAAATGGAAATACCGCTCCACGATTCCTCCGTCGCATAAATGCCGCTGCCTTTCCGGGTGTCTATCCCACCCAGAAGGTCACCCGAGAAGAGTATCCCGGACTCGAAATCATAGAACATCATCGCCCCCCGGAAGTGACAGAACTGCGCAGGGACGAATCGAACGCGATGTCCCGTCTTCCCAATCCTGAGAACCTTACTCTTGAAGTTCTCGACAGCATAGTAGCGGTTATCCTCTATGCCATACATCCTGACCAGTCGCCACGTGTCTATCGAGCAGACGATCTTGGCGGTAGGACTTCCCGTCAGAAATACGTTAATGTTGGAGGTAAGATCGGGGTCCTGGTGGGAAAGGAAGACCAGGTGGATGTTTTCGATCCCGCGGGTCAGCTCCTTGAGTGCATCGATGACAAGGGCAATGTCCAAACGCGTGCCCGGATCGCAGATCATGTTAATGGACGATCCATCGCTTCCGAAAAAACGTTTCAGGTAAATATTGCGATGGAAATCCTTTTCATCACTTCTAAAAAGGAAAAAGTCCTTTCCAATTTCGTGTATCATTTCCTTTTTCATTTCCCCTTGTCTCCACTAACCCCTAACGGAGGGTGTAAATAGTATGCATGCCTAATGATATTCCGCCGACATTATGCGTCGGCAGGGTAAAACAATATCCGATTTTCTCATCTTATATTCTACCCCGTCTGCTAAATACAGTCAATCTAATCATAGGGGTTGACAGGATATCCCCCTCCTGTTATGGTATTTTTCTACTACAGTAAGGACGACCATGAAGATCACCGATAACCTCTTTGCCTACCCGTGGACGAGCATGTGGGAAAATAACTGCAACAGCTATTATATCGGGAGCGACGCCCGTGTCCTGATCGACCCCGGACTGCTGATGTCTTTCCCGGAGCTGGTAAAGGGACTGGCGCGTGACGGTATCGATACCGAGACAATCCGGCACGTCCTGATTACCCATTCCCACCCCGACCACTTCGAAGCGATCGAGCGATTCTCAAACAATCCCGCGGTTGAGCTTCTCATGAGCGGGGCGGAAGCCCGTTTTATGGAAGAGGTCGGATTAAAATTCTATCCCGCCTTCGGCCTGGATGTGCCCGAATACCGCATTGACCGGGAACTGGAAGACGGGACGATTGAACTGGGCGGCGAGGAGTTTGAGGTAATCATTACCCCCGGGCACTCGCCGGGGTCTCTCTGTCTCTATTGGCCCAAAGAAAGGGCCCTTTTTTCAGGTGATCTTATCTTCAGCAGAAACGTGGGGAGAACCGATTTTCCCGGCGGCGACGGCTCGCTCCTTAAGGAGAGCATCGAGCGTATCTCGCAGCTCGATATCGAGTACCTGCTGCCGGGGCACATGGAGATAGTCGTGGGAAGCGACGAAGTCAAGAGGAATTTCGATATCGTCAAGCGGTCGGTCTTTCCCTATCTATAGATCAAAACAGCGGGTCCGCGAGCTACGCTCCCGAAACCGCGCCCGGATGTCCCTGGTCTTTAAATACGCGTGAGCCGCCGGATCCGTCATCCGGCGCGCGTCTCCCAACGTAACCGCGCCGGTCACTCCGTTCCGCTATCCCGCCTGACCTTGCTGATCCCCCCCCAGCATCCGATCCACACCGTCCCCTCCCGGTCAACCGCGACGGCTGTCACCCGGTCGTCCACAATACCGCTCTCCGTATTCAGAAACATCCACTCTTTGCCGTTATAGACACCAACCCCGCCGCCCCAAAAGCCGGCCCAGACGTTTCCCTTCATATCCACGGCAACAGCGGTTACCTCGTTTGATACCAGGCCGTTTTTTACCGAGAACGTCTTCTTTACCTTCCCTCCCGACAGGAAAGCCAGTCCCCGGGCCGTCCCCACCCACGCGTTGCCGTCTGCATCGAACGCAATCGCCGACACAAGATTTGACGGAAGGCCGGACGCATCGTCGACGATGCTCAGCGCCGTCCCTTCAATGATGCCGATCCCCATTTCGTAGGTACCGATCCAGAGTGAGGCCGTTGGGCTCTTGACGATCCTATTGACGACCGGAGTGAGCATGTCCTCGCCAAACCCGAGCTTGGCCCACCGCTTGCCGTTAAACACACCGATCCCGGAGTGGGTGCCTACCCAAATGGTGCCCTCCGGCCCCGCCGCAATATCGTATATAGTGTCGCTGGGAAGACCGTCCCTGGAGCGGTAGGTTTTCCAGGTCCCGTCAAATACCGACACCCCGTTCTGCGTCCCGAACCAGAGCCTCCCCGCATCGTCCCGGGTCATCGACGTTACCAGATCATCGGCGAGGCCGTCCTTCTCCCGGTAGATCGTTACGCCCGTGTCGTATTTCAACACGCCGCCCTCGGTGCATATCCAGACCGCTCCATCCATGCAGTATATGTTCGTTACGGCGTTCTGATCCTTGGCCTTGCTGACGATATTTTCTACGCGTATCGTATCCTGGGCAATAGCGGCGGACGTACAGACACCAATGACCAGTGATATACAGACGACGTACGCTATCCGCCAAAATACGGTGCTCTTCTTCAGCGGCATGCCGGACTCCAGTCGGTAAAAAGAATTCTATAGTAACAGAACAGATTACTATGAGTCAAGGAATGGTTTTTGTTGGATCAAGAGCGGGGATGGTACTTTTTGTGGACCTGTTTGAGCCTCGTCCGGTCGACGTGCGTGTATATCTCGGTGGTGGCTATGTCGGCGTGGCCCAGCATCATCTGAACCGACCTCAGGTCCGCCCCCCCCGAAAGGAGGTGGGTGGCAAAGGAATGTCTGAAGGTATGAGGGCCGATCTCTTTCTTGATATTGAGCGCCAGTGCGTAGGCTTTAATCGTCCGCCAGAAAAATTGACGCGACAACCCCGCCCCCCGCCTGTTGAGAAAGACGAGGTTAGTGCCCTTTCCCCGGTCCAGGAGGGGCCGCGCCTGGGTCAGGTAGCGGTTCAGCCAGGAGAGCGCCTCTGTCCCGAGGGGGACGACGCGTTCCTTGTTCCCCTTGCCGGTTACGATCAGGAATCCCGCATCCAGGTTTATTCGATCTCGGACGAGGCCGAGCAGTTCCGAGACCCTGAGGCCGCAGGCATAAAGTACCTCGATCATCGCCCGATCCCGCATTCCCCAGGGCGTCGTCAGCGACGGCACAGAAAGGAGCTGCTGCACCTCGCGGTACGTGAGATATTCCGGGAGTCTCTTCGTGAATTTCGGCGTCTCCAGAAGCTCCATCGGGTTTTTCGGAATATCCCCCTCCCGGACGAGAAAGGTGAAAAACGAGCGGATCGAGCTCATAAATCTGGCCCGGCTCCTGAGCGAAGTGCGCGGGCAGCCGAACTCGATAAACGAGGTGATATGGCCCTCTTCAACCGCGGACGGTTCGGAGATCCCGTTTTCGATAAGGAACGATGAGAAGCGGGCGAGATCGCTCGAGTAGGCCCAGATGGTATGCCGGGAGAGGGCCCGCTCCACACCGAGGTGCCGGAGAAACCGGTCGATCTGCTCGTTCATGTCAGCCCCCGGCCCGGACAACGCTCGTCTCCTTGATGTATCGCTGGACCCCGTTGAAGATTCCCCGCGCCAGCGACTTGAGATAGTCGTCGGTCATAAGCCGCTTCTCTTCCCGCCTGTTTGAGATGTAGGAACACTCCACCAATATCGAGGGCATTTGGGCGCCCACCAGGACCCAGAACGGCCCCTGACAGACACCGATGCTGTTTATGGTATCGTATCCCTTTTTTACCGAATTGACCATACCTTCCTGGACGAATTTCGCGAGCAGGCTCGACTCATTGCGCTTGGCCGAAACCACCAGATCCGTGAGGATATAGTCAAGCTCGGATAGCTCCTCGATCGTCGTATCGTTCTCCCTTGCGGCCACGGTAAGCGCCTTCTTATCGGAGGTAACCGCCAGGTAGTAGGTGCTGACACCGTAGGGGTTTCGGCTCGTGCTCGCGTTGTTATGGATCGATATAAAAAGGTCGGCGCCCTTGTCGTTGGCGACGGCCGTCCTCTTTTTGAGGTCGAGGTATGTATCACCGCTTCGAGTCATAATCACCGTCAGGCCCAGCTCCTTTTCGAGGTATTCCTTCAGGTAGAGCGCGATCTTGAGGTTGGCCTTTTTTTCATAGTATCCGGTCGGCCCGACGGCTCCCGGATCCTTGCCGCCGTGGCCCGGGTCAATGACCACAACCTTGATCGTCTTTGAATAAGTCTTGTCCGACGCGTCGTGGGTACCGGTTATCGTGTTTGCATCATCGGACGCCTCGCCGCTCCAATGTGAGTCGTAGACGTCGATGACAATCCGGTTGGGTCCTGAGAGCGCGAACACCCGATACGTTGAGGCGGCATTTGGAGAAAGCAGAACCCGTAAGGGATTCGATTTCGCATTGATGCTGATTGTCTTGACTATCCCTCCGGAAATAGGACAATCTCCGGGAACCCCCGCACCCAGAACACCGCCGGGTATTTCTATATAGATCGGCGACGCGCCCGTTTCCATTGCGCCGTCCTTGACCCTGCCGTGTGAGTAGTCGGCCGCCGCCGATATATCGAGCACCACCCGGGTGTGGTCGGTCGAATTAAAACTTCTTACCCCGGTGATCCGGGTGGTTTCCTTGGCCGGGCTTTCCTTACCGGGCATACTGTCCTTTTTTGAGATGCCGCTGGTAATCGTATCGCAATCGGAAGTCGCAGCATATTCCCCGAGTTCCTTGAGCCGTGCCTTGGCCTTGGGGGCCATATCTCCGGACGGATACGAGGTCGTGATCAGCCGATACCAGCAGTAGGCCTGTTTCGGGTCCTTAAAATCGCTGCGCGTGATTTCCGCTATTTCGTATACTGCATCGTCTGCCAGCATGCTGCCGGGATAATCCCGAACCAACCGTTCAAACGCCTCGACCGCTTTTTCGAGGTCTTTCTTGGCCCATGAGCGCTCATAGAGGCGTCCGTAGAGTATACCTGTCATATAGCCGGCGTCATCCGCCCGCTCATGAGACGGGTATTCGAGGTATACGGTGCCGAACGATTCGATTACGGAAAGCCAGCAGTCCCTGCGCGAGAGTTGCTTCTCCGACGCGTTGAGCAGGGCCAGCTTTTTCTTGGCGGATTCATAAGCGCCGGCGCCGTCCTCGGCGCCGGTCGATACCACCGGCGGAAAAGAGACGAGCAGCGTCGCGGCGGCAACAATGATACAGAACCATCGAATGGGCGATCGGCGGGCCATATTTTTATTCAATTATATCTTAATTTACTTATTATATGCATAATTATACTATGATAACTCATATCTTTCAAGTATTTTTTTCACTTTTTGACTTTTCGTCTGATGTATGGTAGGGTATCGCCATGTCTCGAGAGTACCCTGCCCGCCCCATCCTGGGCGTTGGAGCGGTGGTCGTCAGCGACGGCCGTGCGCTCCTGATCAAACGCGGCAAAGAGCCGGCCAAGGACGTATGGAGTATTCCCGGCGGAATGGTGGAGATCGGGGAGACGATTCACGATGCGGTTGTCCGTGAGATCAGGGAGGAAACGGGGCTCGAAATCGAGGTCGGCGACCGGCTCTCGACCCTGGAACGGATATTCAGGGATGATTCCGGACGCGTGAGATATCATTACGTCCTGATCGACTACCGCGCGGTACCTATTGGGGGGACGCTCGCCGCATCCAGCGACGCCACCGAGGCCGCATTCTTTACAGCCCGTCAACTGGGGCAATTGGGCCTTGCCGACGTTACCGCCCAGGTGGTGGCCCGTGCACTGGACGGCCGTTGAACTCATGCCACGGAACATTTCCGGCCCGTTTGGGTCAAATAGATAGGATGACCCCGTGACTCAAAGAGAGTGGGACAGTCGTGACGAAGCCGAGCTGATCGCCGCATCCCAGACGGGAGACCATGACGCGTTCGGGTTCCTCATGAGACTCTATAAGGACCGCGTCTTCAATACGGCGCTGCGTTTCGTCGGAAACTGGGCCATCGCCGAGGAGCTGACCCAGGATATCTTTATTTCGGTCTATCGGAACATCGGGGGGTTCAAAGGCGAATCAAAGTTTTCCACCTGGCTCTATCGCGTTACGGTGAATCACGCAAAGAACCGTATCGGGTATATGTCCCGAAAGGGGTATTTCAGGAGCGATGAGCTTTCCGACAATACCGGCGGAGACGGCGTATGGGCCCTCACCGGCAGGACGTCAAATCCCGGAGAGTACGCCGAAGACAAGGAGCTGATCGGCATTCTCATGGAATGCTTCAAGAAGCTTTCGGACAACGATCGGCGCATCATCACCCTCAAAGATTTCGAGGGATTGAACTACGATGAAATCGCCGGGGTCCTGGAGATTAATCTCGGTACGGTAAAATCGCGGCTATCTCGCGCGCGGGACCGCCTGAAAGAGATGATGAAGGAATACCTGTGATCGAGCCGCACGGCCGGCGCAGGTTTTACATTTGATATACCTTCGTATGACTATTGACGTATGGACAGAGACCTAAAACGGGCAAAGATGCTTATTTCGCTGGTCCACGACGGCGAGCTCACCGACGAGGAGCACCGTTTTCTCGAACGGGCGGTTCTCCGTTATCCGGAGCTTAAGCTCGAGATCTACCAGTACGAGCGTCTCCACGACCTTCTGGGCATGGCACCGGCGGCAACCGCGCCTGCGGATGTCGAGCGCCGCGTCCTCGAGGCCATCCGGCCCCAACAGCTTACCGCTACTCCGGGCAGGGTCATACCCTTTGCCCGTTGGAGGTTTCCCGTCGAGGTCGCCGGCGCCGTGGCGACGGCCGTCATCCTCGTCTTTGTGGTCCTCATCTCATACCCCCGGCTGATGGGCACCGGCAGTAAAATGGCGGTCCTCCCTCATGATGCGGCCGGGACTTCGACCGCTTCCACGGTCATGCCTGATTCGACGCCGGCGGCCGCCGAAGACGTGGCTCTGGTCCCCCATACCGGCGAAGACAAATCAAGCGACCCCCTCCTGATGGGCGAAATGGACGATACTATCCACCCTGCCCCCGGGGTTGACAAGAAAACCTTTTCCTCGGAAATTAGTCCATTCGGGACTGTAACCTCCGCCGGGGTGACCGCGGAGAAGGTCTCCAAGATCATCGTCCCCACGCGGGATGCCCTGCTGTCAGCCGCAAAGAAAGAGGCACCGATGATTTCCACGACGTTCATATCCTCTCCCTCGGAAGAGCTTGTGCTTCCCACCATCCTCCTGATCTACCATAATGATCCAATGAAGGCGCAAAAAGATATCATGGATAAGGCGGTATCCCTGGGAGGGACTGTCACAAGAATGGAGATGGAGTATTTCAAGGGAAAAGACGAAGGCAAGACCGACGTGGACGCGGAGACGACGGAGGAAGAAGACCAGGGAGAGATGATCAGCCTTCCGCCCGAAAAGGTCGGCGAGCTGCTCGATTACCTCGTTTCCCGGTATCCCGGGATAGACAAAGAGGTCGGTGACATCAGGGCCAACAAGGCATCCCTATTTATCAGGATCGATGTCGTCCCGACCATCCAGTAGATTCAGATATCCCGAACCATGATAAGAGCGTTTTCCTTCGTGTCGGTATAGTATCCCTTCCGCGTATACACGATGCGAAACCCCATCTTCTTGTAGAGGCCGATGCCGGCATCGTTATGCTCCCTCACCTCAAGAAAGACGTATTTCCCTCCGAGCTGTTTGGCGGCGTCGAGTGAGCGTTCGATGATCTCAGTACCGAAGCCGAACCTCCTCAGGTCTCTGCGCACGGCAATGCTCATGATGTGCACCTCACCCTCAATCAACCAGAATACAATATAACCCGCCACGCCCCCCCCAAAATCGAAAACATACCGGTGGGAGAACTCGAGCTCGAATTCCCGCATAAAGATCCCCATTGTCCATGGGGTGGGAAACGACGACTCCTCGATTTGCATCACGTCGTCGAGGTCCTCAACGCCCATCGGCTTCATCTCCAGATCGCGGGCATCGGGACGGACGCCGGGCTGATGACGGCTGCTCTTCACGTTCACATATCCCTGTGGTGTCGGTTCTGGTCGTTAACTCGTTGATTCGTGCGCGGCATTATGTGGACTTCATCACGATAGACAGAATAATATTCGCGGCCTCGTCGCCCCGATCGGCGCAATTCGACAGGTGCCGATAGACCTCCCGCATCTTGAGCATATAGATCGGGTCGGTTCCCTTGAAAAGATCGGAGAGCGCCCGATGGTAGGCCTTCTCCATATCGTTTTCAAGCTTCTTGGCCCTCACGGCATGGTCGTTGGCGATATTCGGGTATTCCTTGAGGTATTTGATCGCGTTCACGAGCTCTTCATAGGCCAGGATCATAATGTCGATCATATTCCTGATATGCTCATCGGCCGAAAGCTCATAGGCCGTCATCTCGATGACGGTATTGTCCGCGTAATCCATGACATCGTCGAGCGCGCGGGAGAGCTGGAAGATATCCTCCCGATCGATCGGTGTAGCGAATGTGCGGTTGAGCTCGGCGATAATGATCCTGCGGTGCTCATCGGCCTCCTTTTCGAGGGTTTTAACGGCCTGGGCGCAGTCGCTGCACTGGTCGGTCGCATACCCCTTGAGCGCCTTGACGCCTTCCAGGACTTTCTCCGACTGTTTGCTGAGAAGCGAATAGAAATCGGGTTTCTTTTTAAAAAAGTTCATGGATCTCCCGTATCGTTATGTAGATGATGCCTCCGGCTATGGCAGTGAAGGGAAACGTAATAGCCCAGGTCGATACGATCCTGCCGACCATATTCCATTTGACGGCCGATATCCTCTGCGCCGCTCCGGCGCCCACAACCGACGACGAGATCACCTGCGTGGTGCTCATCGGAAATCCGAAAATAGCCGACGCGTACACGATGGCCGCCGACGCCGTCTGCGCGGAGAAACCGTGCACCGACCGGATACGGTAGATCTTCGCGCCGAGGGTCTTCATCGTCCGGTATCCGCCCGTTAAAATCCCGATGAATATCGCCGCGGCACAACTGATCCTCACCCAGGCCGGCACGGACACATCCGGTCCACCCCCGAAGAAAGGGGACATCTCAGCCGGATACAGCCGATACATGATGAAAAGGCCCAGGGTCAAAATACCCACGGTTTTCTGCGCGTCGTTTGCCCCGTAGGCCACCGAGATAGCCGACGAACTGAGGAGCTGTAACCGTTCAAAGAACCGTCTTACCGTTCCCGGGGACTGTGCCCCGAATAGTCGCAGCGCACCCCTGGTCAATAGGTATCCGAAAAGAAGCCCCACGAAGGGTGAGATCAACAATACGAGCAGCATCTCGACGATGAATACCCAGTGGAGGGCATCCGGGCCGGCCGAAATCAGCGTTGGGCCCAGCAGGCCGCCGATCAGGGCGTGCGTCGAACTGGTGGGTATGCCCCGTATACCGGCAACCACGTTCCAGAGCAGCGCCGAAACAAGCGCCGACCAGATCACGAGCAGATCCAGGCGCTCTGGATCGGCGATCCCCCGGACGAAGGTCAGGGCCACCGCCGTCGGCAGGAGGAGCGCGCCGAGGGCTGAAAAGATCGCGACGAGTACGAGGGCCCATCCCGGCGCGACCGCCCCGGTATATACCAGAGTGGCGACAATCGACCCGGAATCATTGAAGCCCTGGACATACTGGAAGAGCAGCGAAACCGCCGCCAACCCACAGATAAGTATCAGGACGCTTGATACGGGCAAACCCATTACCTCATAACCTTAACCGTCAGCACCGGGCACTCGGCCCCCCGGAGAACGCGTTCTACGGTGCTGCCGAAGATAAGGTGGTCGAGGCCCGACCTGCCGTGAGTCCCCATAATAATCACGTCCACCTTCTTCTCGGCGGCGATCTTCAGGATCTCCCGATAGGGGTCGCCCTTTGCCAGTATCGACTCATGCTGAATCTTCTTGTCGAAGTACTTCAGGCAAAACTCATTAAGGCTCTTCTTGGCGGAGAGATAGACCTCCCCCATTACCGTCTCCAGCGAGATGTGCGGAAGGTAGAGTCCCGTGTAGTCATCGAGGCTTGACACAACATGCAACACAAATACCTTGGCCGAGAAGCATGTACCGAATGTCAGGGCGTATTCGGCCAGCAACTCCGACGAATCCGAAAAGTCCACGGGAATCAGAACCGTTTTGATTTCTTTCATGGTCCGCTATTCCCCCCTTGATCTACCTATGCCGCCCTATGTTGCCCTATGTCGCCATGGCCGGGCCTATAACGATCAAGAGCGCCCCAAAGTCGACTAATTTTATCAAAAGCATCCGTCAAAGACAAGAAGGAATAAAATACTTGACATGAGAGATTTTTTAATATATATTTTAGGCATATTTATCTATATTTTTACGTATTTAAGACATATATAAGGTATAATTTAGCATATTTTAGAAGAATACCACGTCCGCACAGGACTTGAGTGACCATGAAAGGTAAGATTCTCTGTGCCGTCTCTCTCGCAATGATGCTCGTCTTTGCCGCTTCGGTCCTCTGCGAGGCCGACACCGCCGGCGTCCTGATGAACACCGCCCAGGATAAATACGAGACACTTCTGAAATCCGAAAAACGGCGGTCGTCCAAGTCGATGTGGCTTGAGGTCATCAACGCGTTCGATCGGGTCGTAAAGGGGTATCCAGGCTCCGAGGAGGCGCCGCTGGCCCTCTTCGCAGAGGCGTGTATCTGGCGGGAGATGTTCAACTACTCTATCACGCTCGGTGAGCTCTACCGCTCCGAGGCGACGTTCAAGAAGTTCATCAAGACATATCCCAAACACAAACTGGTTGTCGACGCTAAACGGAATATCGAGGAGATCCAGAACCAGAAGAAGAATAACAGCCTCATCACCGTATCGACGGCCAAACCGGATCCGGAAAAGTTCCCGGGCCGTACGACCGCCCTAAAGGACGACCCGAAGGACACCGCGTGTCCGCCAATCAATAGCTATTCCGAGAAGATCACGAAGGTCGATAAGAAAGACACGAAGAAATCCGGGACCGGTTCCGTTGCGTCGCCGGCGTCTATCGAGAAGATTCGCTATTTTACCGACGACGCACGGACACGGATAGTGGTTGACCTGGACGCGACCGTTGCCTTTGAAGACGCGGCCCTGCCGCCCGATTCGCCCGGCGGCATTCCGCCCCGTATCTACGTGGACCTGGTCGGCGCAAGCGTCTCCTCGGGCCTGTACGGCCCCCTGGCCGTTAAAGACGGCCTGGTCTCGCGGATACGCTGGTCAAAAAAGGAAGGGGCCGTGCGGGTAGTGCTCGACCTGGAAAAAAAGGCGGACTACACCGTATTCCGCCTGGCGAACCCACACCGTTAGTCATCGATGTATCACGAAACTAAGCAATTGCTCCCTCATGAGATCCTGTAATTCCCAACACGGTTAACGTCAACTCCCGTAATCCCGTGCTCGCCACAGCACCCTTTCCCCCCGTACCGGGACAATCATAAGGGATAATACCGCCGGCAAAACCTCAAGGACATCGAGGCTCCGTCCGATGGCACATACGGGATGCGGTGCCGTTAGGCCGAGAGGACATTCTCGAAGACCTTGACGGCCTTGACCGCGTCTTCGCCGTACGCGTCAACACCCATCTCTTTGGCGAGCTTTTCGGAGGTACAGGCCCCGCCGATAACGATCTTCACCTTGTTGCGAAGTCCCGCTTCCGTAAGCGCGTCAACGGTGTCCTTGATGCTGCCGATCATCGTGGTCAGCAGGATCGAGAGCCCCAGCGCCGGCGCCTTGGCGTCTCTAACGGCGGCAACGATCTTATCCTCGGGCACGTCAACGCCCAGGTCGACAACCGTATAGTCCGACGCCGAAAGCATCATGCCCACGATGTTCTTTCCGATATCGTGGATATCGCCCTTGACGGTCGCCAGCACCACGGTCCCCTTCTTGCCCGCGTCTTTTTTGTCTATCTTATCGTCAAGAACGGCCATCCCCTCCTTCATCACCTCACCGGCCAGAATCAGGTCGGCCAGGAAGTATTCACCGCTCTCAAAACGCTGCTCCGACTACCGCCATTCCCTCTCCCATTCCCTCTTTGATGATGGTCCACGGATCGACTCCTTCGTCGAGGGCTTTCTTGATAAGGCCCTGAACATTGTCGAGGTCCAGGTCCACTATCGCCTCTTTTACCATCCGTACGGATTCCTTCATGGTCGTTGCACTCCTTCTTGGAATTACGGGATAATATTGTTCTTTCGAAACTGGGTAAGATAGTTCCTGCAGTAGGGATCTTTACCGAGGAGCATTTCGGAAACGGCGGCCGCCGTCGTGAGCTTTTTGTCAAGGGGGTCGATAATGGCCGCGTCAAGTCCCGCACCCACGGCCAGCGTCAGGAAGGTCCGATTGATAAGGAATCGCTCGGGCATCCCGTACGAAATATTGGAAAGGCCGCAGATGATGTGAACACCGGGTATCTCGGCCCTGATACGTCCGATCGTCTCCAGCACCATCGTGCCCTTGGTGTGGTCGGCGCTGATCGTCTGGACGAGCGGGTCAAGGAATATGTGTTCCCGTGAGATGCCGATCCCCTCGAGGGTCTGGACCATCCGTTCGGCGTTGCTGTACGCCTGGTCGGCGGTCTTGGGAAGTCCCGAATCGTCCATGCAAAGCGCGACGATATCCGCCTCGCGCTCCGTCAGCGCGGGCTTCATCTCGGCCAGCTTCTTTGACTCCAGCGAAACCGAGTTGATCATCGGGGTCTTGGTGAGCTTGTGGATATTCTTGAGGATTACACGGCTGCTGGAGCTGTCGATGGAGATGCGCGAGTCCACCACCCCCTGGACGAGGTCGATCATCCAGGCCATGTCGGCCTCTTCACGATCGGGGTGGGCCCCGGCGTTTATGTCGATGATGTCGGCCCCCGCGGCGAACTGATCGGTCGCCTCCTTGATAACGAGGGCTTCATCCTTTTTCTCTATGGCTTCCCGAACCGCTTTCCGCGCGGCGTTGAGCCTTTCCGCAACAATGATCATCGCGATCCTCTCTCAACGATCAGAGCCTTGTACTCGTGCTGGATGACGCTACCATACCGCCCGGGTATTGTCAAGGCAAATGGGATACTGCACCGGCGCCTGCACCCGGTTATAATCGGCAACCGTCATTTGCTCATAACCATATGGAGCGCCGCCATCGTCGGGGGTATCAGCGGGAAATCCGCCCGATCGGTTTCGTTCGAGTGCCGCTGTCCGGCGTCGACCCAGAGCCACTGTTCGACCTCGGGACGTATTCCATCGCCCGCCTCCTGTCCCTCGGGCATCTCGGTGAGAAAGAAGACGGTGTAAAACCGCATCGGAGCAAACGCCGGCGTGGTAAAGAGCTGCAGGAACTCCAGCCGGTGTCCTGCAAAAGAACAGGTTACGCGCGACCACCTCGTCGATGAATGGGATGTCTCCCCGGTAATCGACCGGCTAATCTCCCGGTAGGACTCGCCCGAGACTATCCTCCCTGCCTCATCGCACAGGAGCAGCACACCCGATTCCTCGAACAGCTCGCGCACGGCCGCCGTGTAGAATCCGAGGGGGTCGTGTCCGTCCCGGTCGAGTCTTTTCGAGGTCATCCGGACGCGCGCCCAGGATCCTGTCGGTCGCCCGGGATTCGTAGGTCGGCGGCATCAACCCTGCCGCCGGGAAAAACATAGTACCCGCCCAAGAAACGCCATGGATCGCGGCCTTCGGGTGAGGAAGACTTCCTGCGTCCCCCGGTTCGCCGCACAGCGACCACCGTGGCGGCAGGTTTCGGCGTTACCGGTGGATCAGGAGCCATTGATACTCCTTGATGTGGTCGATAAATTCCCCGATGATCTCGTGGCTTTTCCGTCTGTATGGAACCCGAAGGTGAGGATATAGCGAATCTCGGGGTCGTCCCTGATCTGAAAGAGGTCCATCAGGCCGCCCCCCTCCCACGAAATGCCCCCTCGACGCAGCGCCCGCTTGAGGTGCTCGAAACAGATCGTTACCTCATGGTGGGAAAAGAGGATGATCTTCTTCGGCCAGCGGTCGGTCCGGGTGTCGCGCAGGAGCCCGGTCATCGGCTCCGGACAGCGACCAGTCCGACGAGTGTTCGATGACAAACAGTCGATCGGTCTTGCCATCGCCATCCTCGATGAATCGACCGCGCCCGTGTTGAGGTGGATGGTATCGGGGGCCTCCGCGGATCGATGTCGAGCGTTCGGATGAAGTCGCGGGCCTGTTCGAGTAGGGAATCCTGTCGTCCGATCCGTTTGGCTCGCTCGGGCCCGGATGCCGCCCGGTAGCGCCGGTGAGGCGCCTCTTCGGTATATCGACCAGCGCCGGGAAGTCGCCCATGTTTTCGTTGGATATGATCAGGTCAAACCGGTCGGACCGCCCCAAGAAGTCGAATACGTCGGCCTCGATAACTGCGGCCCGGTCTCCAAAGCCGGCGAGCGTCTGCCGCTGGCGCCCGCAGAAGACCGGGCTGATATCCACCATTGTCATCGTTATGGCGGGAAACCGGCCGAGAAGGTATCGGGCGAGATTGCCGTATCCTCCTCCCACCTCCAGGATCCGAAAACCGTCCCGTATCATCCCCCGGCCTTCCAGGAAGTCGCCGATGACGTCGCCGTAGGCCCTCCGGACCTCAAGCGCCTCCGTGTAGGGAGACGCCGGGTCTCTCAGGCTCTCGCTGATTGTCTGCTCCCAGCCGAGGCTCGCCCGATCGGACCGGTGGTAGGGCTCGTGTCGTTTTCGGAGATGGTCATCGGCCCTTCTGAAACACCTCCCGAACAGGCCCCGATCGCCGTCTCGATATCGTCTGAGGACACCTCGAGATTGGCGACACACCTGACCTTCGTCGGGCCGAAGGGAAACATCATCACCCCGCGTTTGCCCATCTCGATGACGACATCGACCGGAGTCATCCGCGCGGGATCGACTTCAAATATAACGATATTGGTATCCACCTCTTCAGGATTTACGATAACGTCGGGAAGCCTGGAAAGCGCCTCCGCAAGCTTCCTGGCATTGGCGTGATCCTCGGCCAAGCGGCCGATGTGGTGGTCTATCGCATACAGGGCGGCGGCGGCGGCAATACCAACCTGACGCTGCCCTCCGCCCACCATCTTCCGGTAGCGGTGAACCCGCTCGATAACGGCCCCGTCCCCGGCGATCATCGAGCCCATCGGGGCCCCCAGCCCCTTTGAGAAACAGATCGTAACGGTATCGAAGTGCTGCGTATATTGCGCGGCGGCGATCCCCGAGGCGACCGCGGCGTTGAGGAGCCGGGCCCCGTCCATGTGCATGGATATCCCCCGCTCGGCGCAGAGCTCCCTGATACGCGCAATCTCGTCTATCGGGATGATGGCCCCCCCGGCGCGGTTATGGGTGTTCTCGATGACGACGACCGAACTCCTCGGCTGGTGTACGTCGGGCGGCCGGATCGCCGCCTCCACCTGCTGGCGCGTGATGAGCCCCCGCCTGCCCTCGATGGGCCTGAGCTGCACGCCGGAAAAGACCGCCGACCCGGCGGCCTCGTAGATAAAGACGTGGCTTTCCGCCTCGAGGATAACCTCCTCCCCCGGCTGGGTAAGCGCCTTGATGGAAAGGAGGTTTCCCATCGTGCCGGAGGCGACCCAGAGGGCCCGCTCCTTGCCGAGGAGCGCGGCCACGCGTTCCTGAAGCCGGTTGACCGTTGGGTCTTCGTAGAATACGTCGTCCCCGACCTCTGCCTCGAAGATGGCCCGGCGCATCGGTTCGGTGGGTTTGGTAATGGTATCGCTTCTTAGATCGATCATTGAGCGGCCTTTCATGGTATGGTGAGTTATGCTCTACTCCCGAGAGCCCGATCGAGCTCCCGCAGGAATGACTCGCTGTCGGTGACAATGCCGAGGGCCTGAAACGAGCCGCGGTCCGAGAGCTTCGTGGCGGCCGCAGGGTTTATGTCAACGGCTACCGTCCTGACGTACGCCGGCAGCAGGTTCCCGGTGGCCACCGAGTGGAGGGTAGAGGCCACCATGATCACCAGGCCGACGCCCCGCGACAGCCTCCTCATCTCGGCCTGCGCCTCCTGGGTGTCGGTGATCACCTCCGGCAGCGGCCCGTCGTCCCTGATGGAGCCCGCCAGCACGAAGGGGATGTCTTTCATGACCAAGCTATACATGACACCCGAAGTAAGGACTCCCTGCCGGACCGCGTTCCGTATCCCCCCGAGCCGGCGGATCGTATTGATGGCCCTCAGGTGATGTTCGTGTCCGCCGGCCGCCGGCATTCCCCGATCGAGATAGAACCCCAGGGACGTGCCGAACAGGGCATACTCGATATCGTGGACGGCCAACGCGTTGCCGGCAAACAGGACGTCAACATACCCGGTCTCGATAATCCGGGAAAGATAGACGCCCGCCCCCGTGTGAATGACGGCGGGTCCGGCCACCACGAGGATCTTTTTTTTCGCCTCCTTGGCGGCCCTCATCTCGGCGGCTATCTTCTTAATCAGCTCGCCCTTCGGTTTCTCCGACGAGACCCCCGATCCCATGAACTCGAAGATCTCCCGTTCCCGTGACCGTTCGAGCGGGACGACCCTGATGCCGTCGTGCCCCACGACAAATGCGTCTCCCTTTTTCACCTCCCCGATAGGCACTGTCTCGGCATTGCCCTTTTTGGGATCAATCCTTATTCCGCAATCCATTTCCGGGTTGGCCACTTCACGCCAGAGACCTCCGATAAACACGCGGGTTTCCAGGTTTGTCGTCGAATAGAAACCTTCCGGAAAAACGCCGTCCATAGACGCATTCTCCCATTTTACCTCGCGGTCATGGGCGACCAGCGCCCCCATGCCCTGGACCGTTTCCAGGATATCAATAAGGGAAGCGTCGGTATCGGCGAAGACCCGTATCCGGGCGTAGCTCGTCTCGGTCTTCTGCTTTCCCATTCGGAACTCTTCGACATCGAAGTTCCCTCCCCGTTCCATGATCTCGGTAAGCACGCGGGGAAGGATGAGAGAGTCGATGATGTGTCCCGATAGCTCGATCAATTCCTCGGGCATACGATGGTTTCCTTGATTACGGTGTAGCTATTTATATCAAAAAAAGGGCATTCCGGCAACTCCATATTGACAGTTGCGGCAAATTTTGGTAAGAATCATTCATCAGATTATCAATGAAGATTGGAAGACTCCATGGGTATTACCTATAAAGACGCCGGCGTCGATATCAACAGGGGCAACCTTTTCGTCAGCATGATCAGGCAGGCGGTCGAGTCGACCCGGACGAAAGGAGTTATCGGGGGTATCGGCGGGTTCGGCGGTTTCTTTCGCCCGAATATTACCGGCATGAAGGAGCCGGTTATCGTCTCATCTACCGACGGCGTCGGAACAAAACTCGCCGTTGCCCAGATGATGGGTATTCACGATACCATCGGGATCGACCTGGTGGCCATGTCGGTCAACGATATAGTCGTGACCGGGGCCCTTCCCCTCTTCTTCCTGGACTATATCGCCACCGGAAAGCTCGAAGAGGGGGTGCTCGTCTCCGTCGTCTCCGGTATTGCCGCCGGTTGCCGGGACGCCGGCTGCGCGCTGATCGGCGGAGAGACCGCCGAGATGCCGGGATTTTACCCCGAAGGTAAGTACGATCTGGCGGGATTTGCCGTGGGCATGGTAGACCGGCGCTCCATCATCGACGGGAGCGCTATCAAGAAGGGGGACGTTATCGTCGGCATCCCTTCTTCGGGGCTGCACAGCAACGGTTACTCCCTGGCCCGCAGGATTGTCTTTGACACGCTTAAGCTCAAACCCGGCGATACCGTCCAGGGGCTTGAGAAAACCATCGGCGAGGAGCTCCTGGTTCCGACCAGGATCTACGTCCGGGCGATCCGCGCGCTGGTCGGGAACGTCACGATAACGGCGCTGGCCCACATTACCGGCGGAGGCCTCATCGACAATATCGAGCGGCTGCTGCCCGAGGGGCTCTCTGCCGTTATCGACCGCAGATCCTGGGAGGTCCCGCCGATCTTTGCATTTCTTCAACGGGCCGGCTCCGTCGACTCCATCGAGATGCTGCGGACCTTCAACAACGGCATCGGGATGGCGGTCATAGTGCGGGAACGGACCGCCGATCGGGCCTTGAAGATACTCAGGACGATGGGCGAGGACGCTACCGTCATCGGCCGGATCGAGAAGCGGCAGGAAGCCGCACCGGCCGTATCGTTCGTACCATAATGATCCGGGGAAGATGTCATGTATTCTATCGCCGTTTTCATCTCGGGCAGCGGCTCCAATCTCCAATCGATCATCGACGCCATCCATGACCGCCGGGTGTCGGCCCGGATCGCTGTCGTCCTCTCCAACGAACCGGACGCCTACGGCCTTGTCCGGGCGCAGCAGCACGGCATACCCACCGCCGTCGTCAACCACCGGGACTACGCGAACCGTCAGGAGTTTGAAGAGGCCGTCCTTTCGGTGCTCGGGGATTTCCCGGTCGATCTCATCTGCCTCGCCGGTTTCATGCGGCTGTTGACCCCCGGGTTCCTGAGACGATTCCCCCATCGGGTAATCAATATCCACCCCGCACTCCTGCCGTCGTTCCCCGGCACGCATGGGCAACGCGACGCCTATAATTACGGGGTGAGGTTCTCCGGCTGTACGATCCACTTCGTGGACGACGGCGTTGATACCGGACCCATCATCATGCAGGCCGTTGTTCCGGTGCTGCCCGACGACGATGAAGAAAAGCTCAAGGCCAGGATTCTGGCGCAGGAACATAAAATCTATCCTCAGGTGATTCAGTTTTTCGCCGAAGGCCGCGTAACGGTCGCCGGCAAAAAGGTCGTCATCGCCGGAGCCAAGATCGATACCAAGCTCGCGTATACCAACCCGCCACTTGAGATATTTACATGATCTACCTGGTCAGCGCCTGTCTTGTCGGGATCAATTGCCGCTACGATGGGGCCAGTTCTTATTCGGCGAGGGTAGCGTCGTTCCTTGAGAACCGGCAGTTCCTGCCGGTATGTCCCGAGATCCTCGCCGGCCTGGGGGTTCCGCGCCCTCCCTGCCGCTTTTCCGGTGGGGACGGGCAGGCATTGCTTGCCGGCTCAGCCCGGATCATGGACGAAAACGGAAATGACCTGACCGAATCGTACCTGATTGGCGCAAACAAGGCGCTGGCGTTTGTGCGGGAGAGGGGGATTGAGTACGCACTCCTCAACGAACGCAGCCCCTCCTGCGGGGTGCACGAGGTCTACATCGGCCGCGACAAGTCCCCGGGGATGGGCGTAATGACGGCCCTGCTCGTGAGAGAAGGGATCCGGGTGATGTCCGATGAGCGGCCTTTCATATAGCGCGCGGTCTGCTATCGCCGCCGGCCGCACGCGACATTACCGTGGATTTATGTCTTCCTTTGTGATACCGTTTCCTTTACATACAGCCATTATCAATCTCACACCCTAACGGGGGACCTATCATGAAAGCAAAGACGTTTACGATCAAGGGCAAGGGCGGGGCGAAGGTCTTCGTCTACTCCTGGCTTCCGGATTCAAAGCCGTTGGCCGCCGTCCAGATAGCTCACGGCATGGCCGAACACGCGGCCCGCTACGAGAGGTTTGCGGAGGCTCTGACGAAGTCGGGATTCGCCGTTTACGCCAACGATCAGCGTGGACACGGTAAGACCGCAGGCCCGCTGGAAAAGGTCGGCTGGGTCGCCGAAAACGACGGCTGGGACCTCATCGTTGACGATCTCCACCAACTTTCCGATACCATCCGCAAGGAACATCCCGGAGTCCCTCTCTTCCTCTTCGGGCACAGCATGGGCTCGTTTCTGTCCCGCAACTACATCTCCCGCTGGGGCGGCGACCTCCAAGGGGTCGTCCTGTCCGGTACGGGCGGAAACCCCGGCCTGCTGGGGAAGGTCGGAGCTCTCGTAGCGGGGTTAGAAAAGAAAATCAAGGGCGGTAAGGCCAAGAGCCCGCTCTTGACGTCGCTTTCGTTCGGCGCGTTCAATAAACCATTCAAGCCCAACCGTACGGAATTCGACTGGCTCTCCCGTGATAACGCCGAGGTGGACAAATACGTCGCCGACCCCTATTGCGGCGGTGTCTTTTCTACCGGTTTCTGGGTCGATTTCCTCAAGGGGCTGGCGGTCCTCTATCGGTCTGACTACTTCCCCAAAGTCCCCAAAAGCCTTCCCGTATACCTCTTTTCGGGGGAGAAGGACCCGGTGGGAAACAACACCAAGGGCGTGAAAGAGGTATACGACTCGTATAAGAAAGCGGGATTTACCGACGTGAGCATGAAGATCTATCCCAACGGACGCCATGAGATGCTCAACGAGACCAACCGCGCCGAGGTCTTTAAGGACGTAATCGATTGGCTCAAGAAACATATGTAATAGGCGATTGATCGCGAGGCGTGTCGCGCCGCGGCTGCCGGGGCACCGTTCATAGAAATGCACATGACCAGACTCCCGATATAAGAGGAGTTAACAATGACCGACAAGATCATTATTTACGGCAAGGGCGGCTGACCCTACACCGATAAGGCCAGGGCGGCCTACGGCGATCGCGCCACCTATTACGACGTTGACCGGGACTCGGAGCGGCTGGACGAGATGCTCGTTTATTCAAAGGGTAAACGCAGCGTCCCGGTAATCGTGGAGGGGGGAAACGTCACCGTCGGATACGGCGGCACCTGAGGGGTATGACGGCGCGCCGTGAGCGCGCCTAATAAGGTACTGACAAATTAACCGTTCTATCGGCCGAGGGCGCCGGTTTCCCTCGATCTACTCGGTATAACCCGATCGTCCGGTCCCGTTAATCGGAATCCCCTGCCCGGGTATTGGCGGAGGTAAATGCCGCGGGGGACTGGGCACCACCGATACCGCGGGCCTTCAGCGCCCGCATCAGTTCGCCTCAAACGCGTTCCGGATCACCCGGATGCGGGGCAGCATCCCGGACAGGTCTACGGTTACCACGTCAAATCGGCAGGCCGTGTCGTCTCCTCCGCCCCGTTGTGTCAAATACATGAGCGCCGTTCGCGCGATCTTCTGCCGTTTCTTCTCGTCAACGGCCTCCTCGGGCGGGCCGTAGTCTTTCGATCGTTTCGTCTTGACCTCAACGAATACCAGATCGTCTCCGTGTCCGGCCACGATATCGATCTCCCCGTACCGGGTGCGGTAGTTTGTCTCGATAATCCGATACCCGGAAAGGATAAGCCTCCATCGGGCAATCCGCTCCCCGAGCCTTCCCTCAGTATCACGCTTCATGGATCAATTCCTTCACGCCGGAAAAGGTTTTCCGATGGATGGGACACGGGCCGTATCGGCGCAGGGCCCTCAGATGTTCCGCGGTCCCGTATCCCTTGTTTCGGGCAAAATTATATTGGGGATAGGAGGCATGAAAGACTTCCATGATCCGGTCCCTCGTGACCTTGGCGATGATAGACGCCGCCGCGATGTGTGCGGATTTCCGATCCCCCCCCACAATGGCCCGGCACGGGACAGGCCCACACAGCCCGTATCTCCCGTCAACCAGTACGAGATCGCAGGCAATATCGAGACCCTGAACCGACTCTTCCATGGCCGCCAGAGACGCCCGTAGGATATTAATCCGATCGATTACGTCGTGATCGACGACGGCCACCCGCCAACCGGCGGCGCGCTCAACGATCATGCAATACAGCGCTTCTCTTTTTCGGGGGGTGAGTTCCTTGGAATCCCTGACCCCCTCGATCCGCAGATCCGGGCCAAGCACCACTGCCGCCGCCACGACAGGCCCGGCCAGCGGGCCTCTCCCTGCCTCATCGACGCCGCAGACAAGCTCTACGCCGTCAGCGTAAAACTGGTGGTCGTATTGAAACAGCATGGGCTACTTTATCTGGAACGAAAGGTCGGCCCCCTTGGCGGCCGCCTGTTTTGAGGTCAGGTGGATAACCTGCGTCTTGGTGGAAAGCTCCTTAAGAATAGTCAGGACCGTCGCGAGCCGCTTGTCGTCAAACAGGAGGAACGGATCGTCGAAGATGATCGGCAGCGCCCTCTTGGCGATGATCGAGCCGATGAGGGCGAACTTGAGCGAAAAGAACATGCTGTCCTTGGCGGCGGGCGACATACTCTCAAGCCCCACCCGCATGAGGTTATCTCCTTTCAGGAACTTGATGATACCGTCATTACTGATGCTGGAGCGCGCGTAGTTGTTGTTGGAAAGGGCCTGAATGTACTTGTCGAAGTTTTTCTGAAGGTCACTCAGCGATTCCATCCGCCCTTTCTGTACCAGCTCCGTCGCGATGGCGATCAGGCGGGAGAAATGGTCTTCCGGGAAGCGGGAGGGCTTTCTTTCGGCCCCGAATGTCTTGACCGGCCCTGCGCCCCCCTCCTGGTATGGCGCTACCTGGATTCCCTTCTTTTTCAACAGCGTCTCAACCCTCTTGATCTCGTCCTTCATCTCCTGATGCGTATAACCGAGACCTCCGAGGGATTCCAGCTGGGACTCCAGTTCTCCGATCTTCTTTTTTATCGCGGCCTCGTCCGCGACGATGGCCTCGTATTTGTGCTCTTTCACGAGATCGCGGTAGCGTTGCTCAAGTGCGTTCTTCTTCGCCTCCGTCTGCTCAACGCCGGCAAGTTTCGCCTTGAGGTCTTCGATGTTGCTTGAGCCGAGCGTCCTCATGACGTCTCTGAAGTCTTTCGTCTCGGATTCGAACTTTGCCTGGATTTGTCTGATATCCGTATCGGCCTCGTTTATCGTCGACCTGAGGGCCTGGATCTGGTTCTGGGCGTTGATGAACTGCCAGACACCCCAGGCGACCAGCCCCAGCCCGGCCAGAATGCCAAACGTAATTATCTTAAAGGCTATCGAAATCGGGTTGGAGTATTCGGGTAGAAACGACAGGACGTTACCCTGGAAAAAGTTAAGAAGAATCCCTCCCAGGGCGATTCCGGCCCCGGGCAGGAGATACTTGTTGTCCTTCATGCTCGGCACGGCGGTATTGCCCAGCTGTGCCTCGGCCTGACCCCGTCTGCTCTTGATCTCATTGATCTGGGCGTCCTTTCTCCGCTCTGAGTCGATATACCGGTCCATGCGGCTCTTGATTCCGGCGATATCGCCCAGTGACTTGGATCGGTCGAAAAAGGCGTTGATCTCCTGGAGTTTTCCCTCCAGTTCCTTGACTTCCTTTGTCTTGGACTGGATATCATAGAGCTTTCCGTTGAGGTCATCAAGATCTACCTGAACCTGGTCGATCTCTTTGCCCCGGGAAATCTCCCGCTTGAGTGTTTCAAGCCGCTCCTTGAGGGTTTCCGGGTCTTCGTCGTCACCGTCGGCGTCTCCCACGGATGCTGAGCCGGACGGGGATGACGAGGCGACCGGTTTCGGAACGGCGCCGATAACCCCGAATGGATTGGAGGAAGGCAGGTGCAGGAAATCGGAATAAAAGACGCTTGAGTATATCTCTTCGTCAAAAAGGCCGAGCTTATCGGTCAGAAAACCGGCGATCTCCTTTTCGTCCTTGGTGACCAGCGCAAAGGTCTTCTTATCCGGAACGTACCGGGCAAGGTTGGAAAGCTTCTGGGAGAAATCCCTGGTAAGCCGGTATACGTCGTTACCCTCTTTGACGGTAACGTATGCACGGGATGTACCGGAAAGCTGCCAGTTGACAAAATCGGGGGCCTTGCCGTATACCTCCGGGTAGAACACCGCCATGGCCGCGCGGGCAAAGGTCGTCTTACCGGTCTCGTTCAGTCCGAAGACGACCGTATATCCCTTATGAAACGAAAACCGGGTAGGTTGAGCAAACCGGCCCACCCCCACGATCACCAGGTCCAACAGAATCATCGGGTAGACCCCTTAACACTCACGGGTATATTAGAAGTTCCGCAGCTCTTTGATTCTGGCGGCCTTGCCCTTTCTCTGTCTCAGGTAGTAGAGACGAGCCCGGCGAACCTTACCCCTGGTAATGATATCTATCTTCTCGATAACCGGCGAATGAAGGGGGAAAATCCGCTCCACCCCTACCCCGTAGGAGATCTTCCTGACGGTAAACGAGGAACGGGTCAATCCACCGGTTCTTTTGATCACCGTCCCCTCGAATACCTGAATCCGTTCCTTTTCGCCTTCCTTGATCTTGACGTGGACCTTTACGGTATCCCCTACGCTGAAGCGCGGAATATCCATCCGCATCTGTTCTTTTTCAATTGCTTCCAGTTGATTCATGACGTACTCCTCTCGTCTGTTCTTCCTCTGACTCTGTCCAGCACGATGGCCGCCGCCGATCTCACCGAAAGATGCTGATAATCGCCGGGACCTTGTATCGGTTCAACCATATAAGTGCATAAATCCTTGACTTCTTCCGTCATCCCCCATCCCGTCCCGAAGAGCAACAGGTACGGGGCACGATGCTCCCTGATCATGGTCCGCAGACTGTCGTAGTCTATCGTATCTTTTCCTGACCGCGCGGACGTCCCAACGATAACCGGCTCTTGTTTTGTTGCCTCGGTAATCCAGTCGATCGCCGAGGCCAGGCTATCCACGATCGAAATCGTGGTCAGCGCCCTTCCCCGATCGGGGTTATACGAGCCCCCGTACCCAACGGTCCAATGATCCACTATACGCCCAACCAGCCGCCTTTGGGACTGCATGGGGGTAATGACAAAATAGCGAGAAACCCCATACGTTGCGGCCGCCCTGGCGATATCATGAATGTCCAGGTTCGTGACCGCGGTGGCGACGACCTCTCCCCGCTTATTGGTCACCGGGTAGTGGACGAGGCCGATGAACAACTCACCCACGTTCTACCTTCCGTCCCTTTCCCGTTTCGGCATTTTTGCCGGCAGAACGCACGCCTCAGGAACGTTTTGGCGATTTTTTCCCGCTGGGCGCTCTGCGCCCCTCTCTATTTTCGGGGGCGGCGATTAATTGATCGGCCGCCTTCAAATGATCGACTATCTTTCGCTCCGTTTCGGTGAGCATGCCCTCCTCAATGAGGTCCGGTCTTCGAAGAACCGTCCGAAGGATCGATTGGTTCAACCGCCAATCGTCGATCTTGGCGTGGTCGCCCGAAACCAGCACCGGGGGGACGGACATACCCAGGTAGTGCTGTGGCCGCGTATACTGGGGATACTTGAGAAACCTCCCGTAGAACGTATCCCCTGAGACCGATTCTTTATTGCCCACTACTCCCGGAATTTGTCGGGAAAGCGCCTCGATGATCACGAGCGCGGCGGCTTCGCCGCCCGACAGCACATAGTCGCCGATCGACAACTCCTCGTCCACAAGCCGCTCGGACACCCGCTCGTCCACCCCCTCGTACCTGCCGCATATAAAGGCGATCCTTCGGTAGCCGGCCAACTCTATCGCCTTTTCCTGATCGAACCGAGCCCCCTGAGGTGACAGGAGGATGATCCGCGGTTTATATCCATCCCCCTCCTGGATGTGCCGGATCGCGCGAAAGATCGGCTCAGGTTTCATGACCATCCCGGCGCCTCCCCCGAAGGGGTAATCATCAACCTGACTGTGGCGACTGGCTGAAAAACGCCTGATATCCACGAGCCGTATAGAGATCAGGCCGGCATCGATGGCCTTCTGTATCACCCCGATCCGAAACGGGGATTCGAAGTAATCGGGGAAGATGGTCAGTATATCAATGAGTCTCATGGACTACCGGTACGAACAACGGATCGATGACCATCTTACGCTCCGGGACGTTTACCTCCAAGACCGCGTCGAACGTGCCCGGAATCAAGATCTCCACCCCCGTTGATCCCTCGACGACAAAAACGTCGTTGGCTCCGGTGGGGAGAATAGAGGTTATTATTCCATAATACGTTCCCGTTGAATCGTAAACTCCCATCCCGATGAGGTCGTACCAGTAAAACTCGTCTTCTTCCGTATCGGGCAGGTCTTCCCGATTGACAACGATCCGGCTGCCGATCAGATCCTCGGCCTGCTCCCGTGTATGGATTCCCTCAAGCCTCAGGGTAACGAGCTTACCCATTGGACTTGCGTCTCGAATTGATACTTCGATGACGGTTCCCATCGGCCGACACGAGAAAAACCCGGGCGGCCCTGGTAAAGCTCTCCGGTGAATCGGCAAAGCTCCTGACCTTGACCGAACCGTTTAGCCCGTGGGGCTTTACGATTTCCCCGAGGATTATCTCCTTCATCCCTATTCGAGGATTTCGAGAACCGCCCTTTTATTGATCTTCGTGGATGCCGCCGAAAGGATGGTTCTCATAGCCCGCGCGGTGCGGCCCTGCTTCCCGATCACCTTACCCAGGTCTTCCTTGGCGACCTTGAGTTCGATGACCGATGTCTGTTCACCTTCTACTTCTGTTACCTCAACCTTATCGGGGTTGTCGACGAGGGCCTGAGCAATATACTTAATAAGCTCTTTCATCGCCATCATAGCTATCACCTCCAGTGTCAGCCTCACAACGGTAATACACGATGTCTACTCGGGTTTTGGTCCGTTAGCCGTTATCCCCTCATTCTTGAGGATGTTTCGTACGGTGCCGGTTACCTGGGCCCCACGGGTGAGCCACTCTCTGATCTTGTCTTCCTTAACCGTAACAGTGGCAGGTTCCGTCAGCGGGTTATACGTACCGACTATCTCCAAAAAACGGCCCCCCCTCGGTGCTTCGCTATTCGCAACCACGATTCGATAGAATGGTTTCTTTTTCGCTCCGGTTCGCTGTAGTCTGATTTTTACAGGCATGTTCGATCATCACCCCCTTACATGGGGAAGGGTAGATCCGCCCCTTCCGAATTGCTTTAAACCGCCCTTGGACAGTTTCTTTAACATCTTGCGAGCGGCACTGTACTTCTTCAACAGCTTATTGACATCCTCAACTCGCGTGCCGCTGCCTGTGGCGATCCTTTTTCTCCTGCTTCCATTGATGATGGAATGGTTATCCCGCTCTTTCCTGGTCATCGAGTTTATGATCGCCTCTATCTTCTTGAGCTCGTGTTCCGCCTCACGATAATCGACCTTCGATGAAAGGCCTTTCATCCCCGGCAACATTCCGAGGATCCCCTCCAGCGAGCCCATCTTCTTGATGCCTTTTATCTGCTCCAGAAAATCGTCAAGAGAAAAGTCTCCCTTTTTGATCTTCTTTTCGAGAGCCCTGGCCGTTTTCTCGTCAACTGCGCTCTGGGCCTTTTCCACCAGCCCGACGATATCCCCCATCCCGAGAATCCGGGTGGCCATTCGCCCCGGCTCAAAGGGGACAAAATCCTCCAGCTTCTCGCCCATACCGACGAACTTTATCGGCGCCCCGGAGACCGCCTTGATCGAGAGCGCTGCGCCTCCCCGTGTATCCCCGTCGAGCTTGGTCAGGATTACCCCGGTAAGGCCGAGCGTCTCATGGAACTTGGACGCCACGGTAACGGCATCCTGCCCCGACATGGAATCGGCCACCAAGAGCACCTCCCGCGGGGCGATAGCCCGTTTGAGGGCAGCAAGCTCGTCCATCAGTTGTTCTTCGACGACGAGCCTTCCAGCGGTGTCTATGATAACGGTATCGATCCCTTTCTTGGAGGCGTAAGAAAGCGCATCTGCACATATCCTGCTCGGGTTTTGTTCGTTCTCACTCGAAAAGACCTCGGTACCGATGCGCTGGCCGATCGAGAGCAACTGGTCACGCGCCGCCGGCCTCCTGGTATCCGCCGCAACCATGAGGACCTTCCGGTTCTTCCCCGACAGGTGCAGGGCAAGCTTGCCCGCCGTAGTCGTCTTACCGGACCCGACCAATCCCACCAGCATGATGACCGCAGGGCTCGGTCCCGAGAGAACCAGGCCTTGTGCCTCGGCGCCGAGAAGGCTCACAAGCTGGTCGTGGACGATCTTGATAAACTGCTGGCCGGGTGTTATCCGCGGCGCCACCTCCGTACCGAGGGCTTCTTCCCGGACGGAAGATATAAACGATTTGACGATCTTGAAATTTACGTCGGCTTCCAGCAGGGCCAACCGGATATCTCTGAGGGCCTCCGAAATATTTTCTTCCGACAGTCGTGCGCGTCCTCTGACCTTGGAGAAGACTGCGTTGAACTTTTCGGAGATGGCGTCAAACAAGCGGTTACCCCGGAATTACGTAATAAAAAAAAGGCCCCTTATATTACATATAATATATTTTTTCTTTTGTCAAGTATATGTTTTTCTTGCACATACCTGTCATCGGTCCGTGCCGGTATCGTCATTCTTTTTCGCGGCCGACTCCGCCTTCGCCTCCATCCCGAAAATGTAGGATGCAATCAGGAGAAAATAGAACGCCGGTATCATGGCAAAGAAGTGACCGAGCGGTAAAGAGATGACTAAAAGCATCGCCGCCACGAACAAGAAGCCGATAGCCCATACGCAGAGTGATCTGATTACGTAGGTAGTGGCATAGTCCCTCACGGCAATCAAAACATCCTCAAACCGCAGGGCGGCCCGAAAGGAGCCGCCGGCGCGAATCATAAACAGGACGGCCATTGGGACAATAAATGCCGACGAGAGAAAGAGGATTGCGCTCAGTATAAGGAACACAAAGCCGATGTTCACGGCAATTACGTGGGGAATGACGAGGATGAAAAACAGGCCGAGCGAAAATGGAACGAGTGATACCAACCCGTATACGAAAAATATTCCCAGACCTTTAATCCCCAGCAGCAGGAGCCCGATAAAATCCTCCCACCGGCCGATCTCCGTAGCCCCTTCCATGACATCCCGGGTGCTTCGTATCGCGTATCCCGCGGCGCTGAGACTGCCCAGGAGCGGGACCAGGCTTATCGCGCAGCCCAGGAGGAACCGCTTCGGGTACTTTTCCCCGATAAAGGGATATTTGAACGCACAGACTATTTCAGACCACATATCTACTCAAATACGAAAGAGGTCGGCCCCTGCCACTTCACCTGCCGACCTCGTTAATTTATAAATCGTAAATACTGTATCGCCCCGCCCCCAACCGTTTCCTCATGCGCGTCGCTTCCGCGCAGCTTTCCCGCCTTACCCTGCCTGGCTTACCCCTGCCCCCTGCCCGTGCAATCCATCCTCGGCCGCCGCTCTCCTTGCCTGCCGCAGTCAAAAGCAGGAAATTCTTTTGACAATACCGTTGCATCGGCTAATTGTCAAGGTAAAAGAATCGCTCGTATCGTGCCCTCACAGGGTATAGAGTTTCCGCTCCGAAATCAGATGTACCCAGTTTTGTGTCAGGATCGCTAGAGCCTCGTCGATCTTATCCACCCCGAGGATCAGTATGGCGTTGTCCTTGATCCGTCCGATATAGGGATAGAGGTAATGGACATTGATCTGGGCGTCCCTCAGCGGCCTGAGCACGGCATTGAGCCCTCCCGGGTGATCCGGGGTTTCTACGGCCAGCACCTCTCGCTGCCGGATGTTATACCCCTTGCTCTCAAGGACCAGTATCGCCTTGGCGGGATCGTCCACGATCATCCTTACCGTCGTGAGGTCGGACGTGTCGGCCACCGTAATGGCCCGGATATTGATTCCCTCCGCTCCGAGGACGTCCGAGAGGCCGGAAAGCTTACCGGGGATATTTTCCATGACCACCGAGATCTGTTTGATTCGCATATTTTTCGTCATTAATTAGCTACCTGCTACAGGATTTCAAAACCTTTTCTCAGTGCGTCGGCGTTCATGTCGATGACTTTTTTCTTCCCCTCGAAGATTTCTCCGAGGCCCGCGACCAGGTTATCGAGGGTGACCAAACCGGTCGTTCGCACAAATGCCCCGAGCATCACCATATTGGCCGTCCTCATATCGCCTAACTCCTCGGCGACCCTGCCTGCATCGATATTCACAACCTGGATATCCTGGCGGATCGGCACCTGGTCGATCATCGTCGTATTGATGAACAGGATTCCGCCCGATTGGAGCTTGTTCTCGAAGGCCTGGAGTGACGGCTTATTCATCACGACGGCGTAATCGGGTGACGAAGCGATGGGAGACGCAATTTCCTCATCGGATATCGCCACCGTGCAGTTGGCGGTCCCTCCCCTTACTTCCGCACCGTAAGACGGGAGATACGTCACCTCCCTGTCCTCCCGCATGGCCGCCACGGCAAATGCATAGCCCATCATGAGGACGCCCTGACCGCCGAAACCGGAAAATACCGTCTTAATCAGCATCGGACGGCCTCCTTTCGGCGTGACGCCTTTAGTGGTGTCCTTGATGACCCCGATCGGGTATTCCTTGCTCATTACTTCGTCGATCCACTTGCAGGAGGCCAGCGCCGTCATCTTCCAGTTCGTGGGACAGGGGGAAAGTACCTCCACGAGAGAGAAGCCCAGGCCTTCCTGCTGGATGGTGAATGCCTTCTTGATGGCCTTCTTTGTCGCCCTGATGCCGGAAACCGAACTCACCGAGGTTCGCTCGACATAGACGGCTCCAGGCAACACCGCCAGCATCTCGCTTATCTTGAGGGGCGAGCCCTCCCTGTCGATGTCTCTTCCGAAGGGCGACGTCGTTGTCTTCTGCCCCAGGATGGTGGTGGGGGCCATCTGGCCTCCAGTCATCCCGTAGACGGCGTTGTTCATAAACACGGTGGAGATCCGCTCTCCCCGGTTTGCGGCGTGGACCGTTTCGGCGGTCCCGATTGCCGCCAGGTCTCCGTCGCCCTGGTAGGTAAAAACGAGGCGGTCGGGCAAAACCCGCTTGATCCCCGTCGCCACGGCAACGGCGCGCCCGTGGGCGGACTCGGTGGTATCTACGTCGAGGTAGTTATAGGTTAGGACCGCGCATCCGGCCGGCGGGACGCATATCGTAATGTCAGCCACGTTCATCTGTTCGATGATCTCGGCGATCAGTTTGGTAACGATACTGTGGCCGCACCCCGGGCAGTAGTGCATGGGGACGGGTTTCAGGTATTTCGGGCGGGCATAGACCTTCTTCATTTAGATCAACCCCTTCTGGTAATACTGCCGGGTGATGAGACGCTGCACCTCTACGGGCGTCGGGACGACCCCACCGGGACGGCCGTAGAAGTAGATCTCGGATTCGCCGTTGAGGGCAAGCCGTACGTCCTCTACCATCTGGCCGGCGCTCATCTCGAATACAAAGAAGAGCCCGACTGTGGCAGCCCGGCGGCTTATCACCTCCGAGGGAAACGGCCAGACGGTGATCGGCCTGATCAGCCCCACCCGCATTCCCTCGCTCCTGGCCCGTTTAACCGCCCCCTTGGCAATGCGCGCCGCCGTCCCGTAGGCTATCACCGCCACCTTGGCGTCATCCATCATGAATTCTTCGTACTTCGTCTCGTTCTTTTCGATGATATGGTACTTACGCGAGAGCTTCCAGTTGAATTCCTCCATCTCGTGAGGATTGAGAATGAGGGATTTAACGATACGGGAGGGTCTGCCTTTGGCCCCATTCAGGATGTAGTCCTTCGGGGGAATCTCTCGAGGCTTGTAGGTATCGTACGTCACCGGCTCCATCATCTGGCCGAGCATCCCGTCGGCAAGGATCATGACGGGATTACGGTAAACGTCGGCGACGTCAAATGCCTCCATCGTCAGATCGGCCAGTTCCTGGCAGGAGGCGGGGGCATAGACGACCGAACGATAGTCGCCGTGACCGCCGCCCCGGGTGGCCTGAAAATAGTCGGATTGGGCAGGAGATATGTTGCCGAGATCCGGGCCCTCCCACGCGCCATGTTCACGATGACACACGGCAGCTCGCATCCGGCCAGAAATGAGATCCCTTCCTGCTTGAGGCTGATGCCGGGGCTCGAGGATGAGGTCATTACCCGGGCCCCCGCGACTGAAGCGCCCAGTGCCATGTTGATGGCCGAGATCTCGCTCTCCGACTGAATAAAGACGCCGCCGGTCTCGACAAGCCTCCGCGACATGTATTCGGGAAGCTGGTTCTGCGGGGTGATGGGATAGCCGAAGTAGCAGGTGCATCCCGCCTTGATGGCGGCCTCGCCGACAACGGCGTTTCCCCGCATCAGTTTTTTGTCTTTATTTCTCGTCACGGTAGACCTCTATAGCCGCTTCTGGACAGGAAACCGCACAAAGGGTGCAGGCCGTGCACCCTGTATCGTCGGACGGCTTGAATTCCGCGGGGTAATAACCCTTTGTATTAAGCCGGGTCGCCCCCGTAATGAGATCGTTTGGGCATGCCTCCACGCAATAGAGACACCCCTTACACAGTTCGATATCGATGATGATCTTTCCTTTCACGGCATGTCCAAAAATTGTGTAATTAAACATTTTAAATGATTTCAAATAATTATGTCAAGCATTTTTTCCCTTTTTATACGGTTTTACCGCAGACTACCCACGATCCCCCCCGTAGTCTACAACACCCGTTTCCGCTATATGCGGCCGGTTGTGTCCCTCATCCTGAGCAACACGATCAGGCGCGAATTCCTTCCCTCCTTGCTTTTCTGCGGTTTTCGTACTATCATGAGATAGCTGACAATAACCCCTCGGAGAGACGGACTGCCATGACAAAAAACTTCACCGCCCAGCTCAATTCGATCTTCTATCCGGAGAGCGTGGCCGTAATCGGCGCCAGCAACAGATTCGCCAAGTGGGGCTCCTTCATCATGTCCCATATGCTGTCGGGAGGGTATCAGGGTCGGGTTTACCCCATAAACCCGAAGGAAAAAGAGATATACGGGAAAAAGGTCTACACAAGATCGGGGCCGTCCCGGAGAGGGTGGACCTTGCCGTCATCACTACGCCCGCCGAATCGATACTCGATGTTACGTCGGCAGTGTATTGAGAAAAAGGTCGGCGGCATGGTCGTCATCACCTCGGGATTTTCCGAGACCGGCGCGGACGGTAAAGTGATAGAGCGTGATCTGATTGACCTCGTTTCGTCGGCCCAAATCCCAACGGTCGGTCCCAATACCATGGGAGTGATGTGCACCCAGAAGAAACTGTTCGCCCTGGGCGCACCACTCTATCCCCGCAGGGGAGACATCTCTTTCATCTCGCAGAGCGGCAATATCGGCAATCAGATGCTCGAATGGGCCGAGGAACACGGTGTCGGGATGAGCAAGTTCGTCGGGTCCGGCAACGAAGGTATCGTTCGAAAAGACCACTATCTCGAATACCTTGCGGAGGACCCGGATACCAAGGTTATTCTCGTCTATCTCGAGGGTATTGCCGACGGCCACCGGTTCCTGGAAATCGCCGAAAAGACCTCGGTAAAGAAACCCATTATCGCCCTCAAGGGCGGGCGAACGGAGGCCGGCGGCGAGGCCGCCCGCTCGCACACCGGGTCGATGGCCGGAAACAGCGCCATCTTTACGTCCGCCTTCCGCCAGACCG
Source organism: uncultured delta proteobacterium (assembly GCA_963735595.1). Lineage (GTDB taxonomy): Bacteria > Desulfobacterota > Zymogenia > Zymogenales > Zymogenaceae > JAFGAS01. The sequence continues at coordinate 616,459 of CAVTLK010000001.1, forward strand.
GGGTCATCGAGGCGAGGAACCCCACCGACATGCTGGACTATTCCATGGCGCTGGCCAACCTGCCCCTGCCCCGGGGTAATCGGGTCGGGGTGATCACGTTCGGCGGTGGGTGGGGCGTTGTCGCCTGTGACGCGATCGTGGAACAGGGTATGACCGTGGCAATCCTCGGACAGGATGTCATCGAGAAGCTGGATAAAGTCCTGCCGCCTTTCTGGAGCAGGAGAAATCCGGTGGACCTTGTCGGACAAATTAATCCGGAGGCATTCATCGAATCCGTAAAACTGGTAACGTCTTCACCCGACGTGGACGCGGTCGTCTGCCTGGGGATCGTCGGGGTATCCAGTATGGGCATCCGCTCATTTACCGCGTCGGCGACAGCCGCCGATCTTGACAACATCGAATACGCCGTCCGAAAGGCTCGGGACAAGCTCTTCACCATCGAGCGGGGCTTCCTCAATGAGGTCAACGACATCATGAACCAGACCCATAAGCCGGTTATCAACGTCTCTCTGTACGCCGGCGGCACCAGGGAGCGTTACCAGTCTAAAACCGGCTACTCCGAGGTGGTGTATACAACACCCGAAAAGGCGGTCGAGTCCCTCGTGGCCATGTACCATTACTACCTGCATCTCAAGGGACACGATATGGTAGACTAGCCGCCGCCCTCCCACGAAAACTGTCGACGGCTTTTCACCGGTCACCGGCGGATTCGGGCGGTATCGAGCGCACCGGATATCGATTTCGCCCCGCGTACGCGGTTGCGGCTTCCGGAACGGTGCCTTTTTGACAAATAAAAAAGGAAGAGGGAAATGTTCCCTCTTCCTTTTTTGCTTTAAATGGTGGAGATGATGGGACTCGAACCCACGACCTCAGCGTTGCGAACGCCGCGCTCTCCCAGCTGAGCTACATCCCCACTGCTTTTTTATGTAGCACCTATCAGATTTTTTGTCAATAGTTTGTTTTACCGCCGCACGTTTCGCGCACCGTTGCGGCAGAATTCGCCCGGACTGCTCGTAAATGGATCTAACCCGAATCGATGGATAGGGTCATGGAACGTGTGTACCCTCTTTTTTTCGGCCCAACCCCTGCCCTTCACGCGGTTAAGCATTTCGCCCGGTGGAATGATTGCACCTGTCATATGCGGCCAGACCGTGTTGCGTTCGACGGCGCCAAGCCGAGCGTCTAATAACTATATCTTGATTTCCTCGAAAATAGTTATTAAAATGTACCGAAATATATTGACTATTAATAGTTAAATGCGATATTATATAGTCCAATATATCTTTTATATTATCCTAATTTAACTATCCGGGTGTGAAGAATGCTTAAATTAATCCTCATGGGGCTTCTCATCAAGGGAGATAATCACGGGTATAACCTGCGTAAAATGATCGAGAAGGACCTTTCTAACCTGATCAACGTAGATAACACCTCTATCTACTACACGCTCAATAAGATGGAAAAGGAGGGGCTGGTTACGTTTAAGATCATCTCCGATACGAAACGTCCGCAAAAGAACCTCTATTCCCTCACTGATAGGGGAAGAAAGGAATTTCGAGAACTCCTCCTTTCCAATATGAGCGACAACCGGCGCCCACTGTTAAACATCGATATTTCCCTCTATTTTATCGATATGCTCGACAAGCAAGAGGCAATCGATAAGCTCACCGAACGATCCCGTGAGTTGAGAAAGCTGATCTTTTTTATGAAAGCACAACAGCGATCCGCCGAAACCGGAGATCCCAAGGGCAAGGAGTCCATCATTATCTCGCACAATATCAAACTGGCCGAGACCGAGCTTCTGTTCCTCAAAGATGTCGCCGAGACGATTAAAGAGAAGTAATCCGGATTGCCCGGAGGGTATATCTCTGCGTCGATCTCGATACCCGGAGTGCGTCTATCCGATTTATCGGAGCAAAGAGGGCACCGGCTGATCCCTGCCTCCCGCCGTGATATCTGATCCCCTCCCTTTACCGCCGCGCTTGTGCCAAACCGTCGACCTATCGTGACCGTCCCCGGGGGATACGGCGCTTCCATAACGTAATCACACCGGTCGGTCGCTGATCGCTTAATCCTGCGCCCCACCTCCCCCGTCTCTCTGCGCCGCTCCTTTCTCCCGGCTGATAGGCGGTATGCCGGAAGCCTACCCCAGCGCAGTTGACTGATTCATCCTCCCGAATAGTACCCGGTTACCTGGTGTTTTCGAGTCGGCAGTAGTAATTCGAAGGGCGACGGACCTACTATTTTGTTGAATATTTTCCCAAAATAAGTTAAATAGTTAACTTAAAGTAGTTTGCTTCTTTACGGAGAAGACAATATGAATATCAGACAAGAGCTTAAGAAATCGGCCGAAAGGCTTCCCGGTAAGAACGGCGTTATCTACGGAGCACAAAAGATTACTTTTCCACAGCTCAAGGATAACGCCTTCAGGATCGCCTCCGCCCTGGGAAAATCGGGCGTCAAGAAGGGGGACAAAGTCCTCACCTACCTCCCCAATACCCCCGAGTTTGTGGAGATTTATCTCGGCGCGCTTTCGGCGGGTGTGATTTGCGTACCCATCGATTTCCGCATAATCGGCGATGAACTTAAACATATCATTGCCGATTCGGATGCGTCGATCATCCTGACCACCGTGGACATGGCAAAACCGATTAAGGCCGTCGGCGACCTTCCGCCTCGCGTCAAAAAGCTTGTTATCATCGGGCAGGGCGATAAATCTCCAGACACGGACTACACCGATTTCATTACCTCCGGCGAAACAAGCGAGCCGACCGTCCCTATTTCCGACGATGACGAAGCGCTCTATCTCTACACCTCCGGCAGTACCGGCAGGCCCAAGGGCGTAATCCTCCAATATCGACATCTGGACCTCTTCCCCCAGTCCCTCAACGCGATTATTCCGGAACACTGCACCGTGGATACCGTTATGGCCTGTATTCTGCCGATGAGCCACATCACCGGCCCTATCCTCGTCAACACCCAGCTCAAATACGGCAATTCGCTGGTCATCTTCGAGAGCTGGCGGCCAGACACCGTCTGGAAGGCCGTTGAACGCGAGAAGGTAAACCTCTTCAACAGCGTCCCGCCTATCAGCCAGATGCTGCTTGGCCGACCCCAAGCTCGAGCAGTATGACCTCTCCTCACTGAAATATGTCTCGATGATGGGAATGAGCGTCCCCAAGGCCCTCATGGAGGAATACCGCAGGAGGATACCCCACCTCAAGGTCATCCAGGGCTACGGCCTCACGGAGACCTCCCCCCTGCTGACCCTCGTCCCCCTCAAGCACGCCGACGAGAAGCTCGGTTCGGTGGGAAAGGCCGTTCCGGGTGTCGAGATCAAGATCGTCGACGAAGACGGCCGCCCCGCAAAACCCGACACACCCGGCGAGATCGTCGTGAGGGGGCCGCAGATCATGAAGGGGTACTATAAACACCCCGAAGAGACAGCCACGGTGATCAAGGACGGATGGTTCTGGACCGGCGACCTGGGCAGGATCGACTCGGACGGTTTTATCTATCATCTTGGCCGATCTAAAGAGATCATCATCACCGGCGGTATCAATGTCTTCCCGGCGGAGGTGGAAAACGTGTTGGTTGCCCACCAGTCCGTCATGGACGCCGCCGTAGTCGGCATTCCCGATCCGAAGCGCGGCGAGGTCCTGTCGGCCTTCGTGGTCAGGCGGCCCGGCAGTCGATCGTTACCGAGAACGATATCGTAAAATACTGCAGGGAGAAGATGGCCGACTATAAGGTTCCCAAGATGGTGCGATTCATCGAGGCGCTTCCGATGGTAGGTCCGGGGAAAGTGAATAAAAAAGTCCTTATGGAATCGGCGGGTTAAATTATCATGTCCCGTAGTTTCAGGAAATTCGAGCGTTTCGGGTCGACGATTGTATCCCTGCCCGCGCAACTCTTTCTCTATCTGGCTTTTCGGCTCCCCGAGCCTATCCTTCGAGTTTTCGCGGAGACATTCGGGCGGCTCTTCTGGCTCCTCGGCGTTCCCTGGCGGCGGCTGTCTATGCAAAACCTCCGGCTCGTCTATGGGGACGCACTCGCCGAAGGTGAATTGAGGAAGATTGCCAGAAAAAGCATGATCAATGTCGTTCGTATGATGGTCGAGATGACGGTATTCTTCCGCTATCCATATACTGCCGCCAAAGAAACGCCTGTCCGTGGAGAGGAATACCTTAAAGATGCGTTGCAGCAGGGAAGGCCCGTCCTTATGCTCGGCAGTCACGTGGGTAATTTTATCCTCATACTTTTCGCCCTCACGCAGCGCGGATACCCTATCCACTTCATATTTAAGCAGCCGCAGGCCAGCACATTTGGGGATTACGTTGATAACCTCATCCGCGAGGCCAATCTCAATCCGATACACCTCAAACCCCGCAGCGAGGCGGTCAAACGTTCGCTCGGCGTCTTGAGGAATAAGGGTATCCTTTGGGTAGCGCTGGATCAGAATACGAGAGAAGGCGATGTGGGGGTACCCTTCTTCGGCGTCAAGGCCGCCACAGCCCGCGGACCCGCCGTACTGGCACTGCGGACCGGCGCCGTCGTTCTTCCCGTCTATGTCAAAAGGGATAAATGGCTCAGACACACTATCATCATCAAGGAGCCGATCGATCTCGAATACACGGGCGACAAAGAGGATGACATCGATAAAAATCTCCGCCATTTCAATGCGATAATCGAACAGGAAGTGCTCGAAAATCCGATGGAATGGTGGTGGCTTCATGAGCGGTGGAAACGGGCCCATCGCTACGCACAGGAAACGACCTCGGAACCCGAGGCCGATTGAAGCGCCGCGTCGCCGGGTATCCGCGGCCCCGGAGGCGGTTCGCCGGCTACGAAAGCGGTTACCATACTCCGCACGCTCCGGGATCACGGACCGGCACGGGCGAATGCGCCCAAGGATACGCCGCTGTTATCAGATCGGGATTCCTCCCGATCGTTTCTTTTTTATTGACAATATCGGAAAACGGCCATATTATAGCAAAATTACTTTTCACGGTCCCATCGTCTAGTGGTCTAGGATACTGGCCTCTCACGCCGGAGACACGGGTTCGAAACCCGTTGGGACTACCAAAAACCGCCTCCTCAGGGCGGTTTTCGGCTTTTACAGAATCCCTCTTCCATAAAGAGGGTTTTTTATTTGTATTGGAGATGTTATCCCGCCGTCTGTCTTTGCGGGAACGCGGACTGCTGCTGCCGATTCTGGTATCGGCGATACTGCCTCGTTATGGATATCAGAATTTTGAACTCCCGCCACTTCCTTTCTCTGCCGTGTCTTATCAGGCTTATACTCCTATTCAAGACATAATAAGAAGGAATCACGGCATCCGCCATAACCCCCTCAGCAAATTGTGCGGAACGAGAGGGGGGGAGGCAACTATTGCCTCCCCCCTTGCTGCCTCTATTTTCGTTAGCTAAAAACTATTTTTCGAGTACTTCGTTGGATGTCATCACCATTTCCTTTTCCCCCACGGTAAAGGGCTTTACGGTCTTTAGCTCCGCCTTGATATCATCCGGGAGCTTTTTGAAGTCCTTGTCCCTCATGATTACAATAACCCGCCTGTCCTGCCCGTAATATTCTTTCAGTTCACCGGATTCGGAGAGGAGGTCTATATAGCGTTTGGAGTAGTAGAGGTATCCGTCCCATAGGTAGTCGCCCGAGCTGGAGTACGCGGCAAACCCGTCGTCGGGCCCGAGATAGGAGCTGATTTCCTCCGAGATCATCCGGGGCGACTTGAGGGGATTGGCGGCGTTCAGGATGGAAAGCTGGGTATAGAGCATCAGGATTCCCATAAAGACGATCAGGGTAATCGTGTAGAGGCGATTCCTTTTCGTAGTGAGGAAGAAGATCATCAGTCCCGATCCTAAAACGAAAAGCGAAACGATAGGAAGGGCGAGGGTTGTGATTCGTTTCGCGTCAAATCCGTATCCCAGCAACTCGGCGTAGACCTCGCCAAAGAGGCCCAGGGGATTTACGAGGAAGACGATCGACGCGAGCCCCGTAAGGCCCAGGGCAACGGCAATAATCCATGCCGGAAGATCGGCCCAGAACCAGCGAAGGTTCTTTTGCTTTATCCACGACGAGACGAGCCAGCCCGTCAGGATTGCCGCCGCGGGATAAAGGGGAATGATATAGGGCGACCGCTTGGAATCAGATAGCGAGAAGAAGATGAATATCGAAATAAGCCACGTCAGGAAAAACGATAGCTTCCCCTCCGGCAGCTGCTTTCTGGTTATAAAGGCATAGACGATCGCGCCGGGGACGAAGAGGGACCAGGGAGCGAAGTCGGACATCAGGACGCCAAAGAAATAATAAAAGGGCCTTTGGTGATTGAACGCGTGGAAGAAGCGGATGAAGTTCTGGTTGATCACCAGTTCGTGCATGTATTCGTTTCCGGCCTGTGATTTTGCCAGGAGATACCACGGCAGGGCTATGGCAAAAAAGACAATGGGGCCCAGTATAAGCTCCATCTTGAGGAGTTTTTTAAGGTTTTTTGTGGCGACGAGGTAGGAGAGGATTACGACCGCCACGACAACGCACCCAGCAACTCCCTTCATCAGCGTTGCCACGGCTGCGGCGGCATATCCCAACAGATAAAAGGTCCGGCTTCTTTCCTCGCGGTTCATCCCCATAAAAAAGAAAAAGAGGGAGAGGGTGATGAAAAAGCTAAAAACGATGTCGGCCTCGACCCACCGGGATTGCCACGCGATTTTAAAGGCCGTCGCCAGAATAAGGCTGGAGAGTAGGGCGCCCTCCTCATCCATGATTCTTCGCGCAAAGAGAAAGGTCAATAGGACCAGTAGGATTCCAAAGACTGCCGAGGGGAGCCGGGCCGCCGTTTCGTTGAGGCCGCCCGTCAGCTTGGTGGACGCAATAATCAGCCAGTAGAAGGGAGCGGGCTTCATGCCCAGGGGCTCACCGTTTCTGGTTGGAAACAGATAATTATCCTTATCCATCATCTCCCGGGCCGATTCGCCAAAGTTCGGTTCATTGGGGGTCCAGAGGTCCCTCTCACCCAGGCCCGGAAGGTATAGCAATGAAGCGAAGACAATTACTATGAGAATATAGGCGTAGTTTTTCTGGATATTCATGGGCTACTCTCTATTTTCGTTCTTTAATTGAAAAGACGAGGGAAATGCCCTCCCCTTATGAAAGATTCCCCCGCGGCTCTCTCAGAAATAACCAAGGAATACCACCCCTCCCCTTTCGTCGAAGAAATCCGGGGCAGGCAGCGATTCCCGATACCGCTCATAATACTTCCTGGATAGAAGTATGACAACCCTTTTATCGCCGTCAGTGATGATTTTCCGTGTCTCTTCAAGGCCAAGGATATAGTCGGAGGGATTTTCCATATACGATAGCCCTCCCGCAAGGGTGTTCCCTGTTCTTGTGAGAAAACGGACATCCGACCGGTCATAATACCACGCGACCGCAGAGGGCAATTCCTTTTCGGAAATGAGTATGGTATCGGGAGTGATCAGCTCTTTATGGGAGATCAGAAAATCACCGGGGGCGCTTTTTTCCAGAACGCTATCGGGAATGAGGAAGGGAGCGGTTACGAAGAAGATGACCGGGCCCAGGAGGAAAAGTGCGAGTTTTGTCTTCGCCTCCTTGCCATAGAGGGCAAACACCAGCAGTGATATCCAGATACCAATTGCAAGAACTGTAAAGAGGATTTTTGATAATTCCCCTCCTCCGAAGAATTTCGTGCCGATGGGGTCTATCGCTTCGTTGATGATAATCAGGAGCACGATCAGGGAAAGTAGACTGATGAGAACGAGCGTCCCGATAAAAAAGGGCTTCTCCCGTTTCATCTCCAGGGAACGAATGGTCCCGGTTATGGTCAGGATGCTCAGGGGCACCAGGCAGGGGAGGATATAGGTCCCCAGTTTTACCGAGGAGGCCGAGAAAAACAGGAAGGGCACGACACACCAGAGAAACAGGAAGCGAACCAGCGGGTCTTTTAGCCGGATCTCCTTAATCCCGATGTACGTACTAAAGAGAAGCACCGTCCACGGAAACCAGTCTCCCAGAAGGACGGGCAAAAAATACCAGAACGGTTGACCACCTTTGGGGCTCGACTCTGAACCTATAAATCGGTAAAGATGCTCGGTAAAGATGAAGTGATCCCAAAAGCCGACTTCCCTGGATGCGATCATTAACGCCCAGGGAGCAATAATAATGACAGCGGTAGCCAGCGGAATCCAGGGGAGCGTGAGTAGTCTTTTCGCGTTCTTTTCCCAGATCAGAAAGGGTACGATGACTATAACCGGAAGGACAAACGCCAGGAACCCCTTTGCCAGGAACGACAAGCCCAGAAAGAGCCCGAAAAGAAAGAGAAGGAATAATCGGTTCTTTAAATCTTTGCTCAGATACGCAAAAAAGAAACACACCAATCCGCCGGTAAGCAAAAGCGTAAGGAGGGCATCGAGGACACATGTCGTCCCGACGGCTATAACGAGGCCCGACGTTAAGAAGGCGCCTGCCGAGAGGAGAGCAGTTAAACGCGTCTTTGAGTACTTGCTCACGAGGAGGAAGATAAAGAGCGCGGTTATGCCCACTGCCAGGGCCGAAGGGAGGCGGACCGCAAAATTGTTCTTTCCCAAAAGGGTGATCGAAATAGTGCCGAGCCACGTACCCAGGGGCGGTTTGCTGAGGTAGGGGATCTCGTTGAGCCTCGTGACGACGTAGTCGTTCGTTACGATCATCTCCCGTGCGATTTCGGCATAACGGGTCTCGTCCGGGAAAAGGAGGGGACGATGGCCCAGAAACGCAATATAGAGAAGGGAAAAAAGGACCAGCAGCAGGAGAATGCTTCTCGGATTGGTGAATATTTCGGGCTGTTTAAGACCGGATAACTTATCTTCTTTCATGTGCGGCCCTTATTCTATCCAAATGAGTTGAACTTAGCTTGAAAAAGCGTATCAGTAACCGGCAAATACGATCTATGACGGTCAAGCATGTACTCCCATCTAAGAGAGTACACTATACGAAAAGTCTTTAACAATCCAGTCCATTCTACTAAAATACTATCTGATTATCAACAAAAAGGCTGAATAGAAAGCTCACAAATCAGTTTATCTACTACAGCCGGTATTCCATGAATACATTTCTTCTCCCATTTCTATTGACAGGTGTGTTATAGTTATGTACAAAATAGCGGATTCGTTTTAAAAGGAAAAACAATGGCAAAAGACCAAATAGAAATATCTGTAGTCATCCCGATGTATCGGGAAGAAGAGGTTGTAGATAAGCTGTACGAAAAACTCACCGGCGCCCTCAATAAGCTGAAGAGAAGCTACGAAATTATTCTTGTCAATGACGGGAGCACCGATAATACCCTCACAAGAATCCTGGCGCTTAATAAGAAGGACAGAAGAATTAAGGTTATTGACCTCATGGGTAATTTTGGGCAGACCGCAGCCCTTGCCGCAGGGTTCGATAACGCCGGCGGGAAACTCATCGTTACCATGGATGGCGACCTGCAGGATGATCCCGAGGATATCTCCAAATTAATCGCAAAGCTTGAAGAAGGGTACGATATTGTCAGTGGGTGGAGGAAGGAGAGAAAAGAAAGCCTCTTTATCAGGCGTATTCCCTCCCGGATCGCCAACTGGCTCCTGTCCCGGATTTCCGGAATAGATATCCATGATTTCGGAGCGCCGCTGAAGGCGTATCGCGGCGAGGTCATTAAGGGCGTTCGCCTCTACGGGCAGTTTCATCGCTTTATTCCCGCCATCGCCCGGGAGATGCGGGTGAGAATTGCCGAAGTCGTCGTGAGAAATTACGAGCGTCCCTACGGCCAGTCTAAATACGGCCTGAGCCGAACTTATACCGTTTTCTTTGATCTCTTTCGGCTCAAATTCATTCTGGACTACCTCCAGAATCCCCTCAAAACCTTCGGGACGGTGGGGTTTCTCTTCTCCTCTGTGGGCTTCATCTTCTTTATCTATGTCTTTGTGGAAAAACTGGTCTTTGGTACGGAAATCATGAAAGAGCACGGCCCGATGTTCATCACGTCCATCTTTCTCATCACTGCGGGAATCAACTTTTTCACCATCGGGTTCCTGGGAGAGCTCATCATAAAAGTACTGTATGAATCCAGGGAAAAGAAAAACTACCATATCAGAAATATCTACGGGTAGATGTTATCTCTTGCCCATTTTTCAAACTACTATAATATTGCCATACGATGAAAATCCCTCCTTTAATCAAAACCTATGCCTTCCCCGTTGTCATCACCATCGTTTTCATCTTTTTTCTGACGAAAACCATTGACGTCAAAGAAAGCCTCGAACATTTCACCGGCATTAATACCCTGCCCCTTATAGCCGCCTTCTTCCTATACATAATCCAGTATTTCTTCCTGGCCCTTCGATGGAGGCTGCTAACTGACAAGACAATCGGCGTCTCGCCCTTCTTTTACGTCACCGCCATTCATACCATGACCAATAACCTCATGCCCATGAGGACGGGAGAGGTGATGTATCCGTTGCTTCTAAAGAGGTATTTTAATATCGGCTTTGGAGATTCCACGGCAACTCTCATCTACGCCAGGATTTTCGATGTATTTGCCATGGGGGTATTCGTCCTGGTGGCCCTCGTTTTCGGATGGGACAGGCTTCATATCTCTCTCGAGGGGCTCGGAGGCAAATCGTTTCATTTTCTTATATATGTTTTTCTATTGCTTCTTATTGTCTTCATCCTCTACAGGATATTTGCCCGCCTGACCGGCGAAGAAAAAAGGCCGGGAACGGTTCCCTCATGGGGATGCTTAAAAACGGACTCGATTCCCTCGGCCGGGGGATGAAGCGGGTGGAAATATTTAAGGTCTCGTTGGAACTCATGCTATTGAGCCTTGCGGTCTTTTGGGCCCGCTATGCCTTTTTCATGTATACATTGATGGTCTTCGGAATCAGCGTTACCTTTCTGGAGGCGGTCCTGATGGCGTCACTTCCCATCGTTGCCGCGGTCATTCCCGCCCAGGGAATCGGCGGATACGGCACTATCGAGACGGGCTGGGTCCTGGGGTTCTTGTTGGTGGGATTAAGCAAAGAAATGGCGCTCATAGTCGGGTTCGGGATACATACGATGTACCTCGTCTTTTCCGTAGTGCTGGGGGGGATTTCCTTTCCTCTTTTGGGAATGGTCAAAAAGAGAAGGGAAGAACGGGAATCGGCGAAGTAATGCCGGAATTATCCCGTATGTATCACTATAAACAGTACAATTAAAACGGGGTTCAGGAAACACGATGAGATATTTCATTACCGGCGGGGCGGGTTTTATCGGCTCTCACCTTTCAGAAAGGCTCGTGGCCGAGGGTGGCGAGGTCATGGCCATCGACAATTTCGATCCCTATTATGATCCCGCTGTCAAACGGAGAAATATCGAGGGGCTCCTTTCTGCCGGGGGATTTTCCCTTGCCGAGGCCGATATTCGCGACCGCGCGGCTATTGAGAAGAAGATGGAGGAATTTACTCCCGATGTCATCGTTCACCTGGCGGCGAGGGCAGGCGTCCGCCCGTCGCTTCTCGATCCGCTTCTCTATCAGGACGTCAATATGATCGGGACCAACGTACTGCTGGAAGTTTCCCGGCAGATTGGCATAAAGAATTTCGTTTTCGCCTCGTCGTCGTCGATATATGGAAATTGCATCAACGTTCCCTTTTCTGAAGATGATCATTCGGCAACTCCCATCTCTCCCTACGGCGCCACGAAACGGGGCGGAGAAGTCCTCTGTGAAACCTACCATATCCTCTACGACATGAAAATTGCCTGCCTTCGGTTTTTTACCGTCTATGGCCCCCGGCAGCGGCCGGATATGGCGATCCACAAGTTTACCAGGCTCATCGACAGCGGCGACTCCATCGAGGTCTACGCGTCCGACAACAGCGCCCGGGACTATACCTACATCGATGACATTCTTCAGGGAATCTGCGGCTCGATCGATTTCGTCTGCGAGACAAAGACTCCGGCCTACGAGGTGGTAAACCTCGGTGAATCGAGGACTGTTCCCCTCAACGAGCTGATCGGCCTCATCGAGAAGAACCTCGGCAAAAGGGCGAAAAGGATAGAAAAGCCCCGCCAGCCCGGAGACGTGTTGACAACCTATGCCAATATCAATAAGGCTCGGCGGCTTTTCGGCTATGACCCAAAGACGCCCATAGAGGACGGGATAGAGAAATTCGTGAAGTGGTACAAGAAAAACGGGTAGCTTTTAAGAGTGTAAACCCTTTATATTAATTGCCTTTTCATCTTTAACTGCGGGGGCTTCTTGAAACGTCTTTTCCACGTGGACGTTTCTTATTAAGCCCGTTGGACACGACTTGTGAGAGCACCGCGAAGTCGAAGGGCTTTTCGATGTAGTCCAACGCCCCGAGCCTCAGCGCTGCGATCGCCGAATCTTTTCCGCCCTTTCCGGTGATCACTACCACCTGCGTTTGCGGGTTCAAGGCCTTTACCCTTCTCAGCACCTCAATACCATGCCGCTTCGGCATAGCGATATCAACGATGACGACATCATAGTTCCCGTTCCCGAAACAATCCAGGGCTTCCTGGCCGTCGCGCGCGGTATCTACATGGAGGAAACCGTCTTCTCTGAGGTACTCGGCGACTGTTGTCCTGATCCCCTCTTCGTCATCCACGACCAGCACCGCGGCCTCCCGCACGTTCGATTCTTTGCTATACGGCGCGGCGCCCTGTTTCTCGCGGCCCTTTTCTTTCCGGGCCGGGCCCTTATCTACTCCTTCCCTTTCTTCTGCTGAATAGAGATCTTCGAGTCTTTTCCCGTGTCCCTTAAGTTCGAGGATCATGTTTTCGTACTGAATCGTCCTCCATGAGTATCCCCGGAAATTGTCGTGAAAGCTGGAGAAGAGGGTGTGGATATGTCCCTCCTGTTGGATTGCATAGTCGACGATCTCCCGGCCACCCGCATCAGCGGGGATCGGCGAATTGTATATTCCGTATCGGCCGACTCGCTCGTCCATCCAATCGAGGACTTTTATGTCCGGGGCCTTAGGAGACCAGCGCGTTAACAGCGACTCAACCTCCCGGGCGTGCATACGCTTTTCCGCCGCCAATCGGTTACAGAGTTCTCTGACGCTCGTACCAGTGCTGTTTCCGGCCGCTTCTTCAAACAGGAGACTACCCCGCGCGTGTACCTTGGCCAGCACGCCCATGATATCGCGTAACGAGATCTCATGAGGAGACGGGCCGTTCCCCTGATGATCTTTCGTAACGATACCGTTCTGCGGTGGAATAACGTCGTTCTTTTCCGCCCCTTTGTGCCGAAGCGCTATCGACTTCTCAACATACAGAAACAAGGAGGCCAATCCCGTCCCGAAGAAAAGCCCCAGCAGGTCGGCGGCGATATCATCGGCAGAGATCTCCGTATCTAATAGAATCTCTTTTCCCACCATGAATGAGAATGAAAGTACGCCGACGAATATGAGAGTCTTGTACCATTGAGCGCGGTGCCCCCGCCAATACGGATAGAGTATCAGCGCCCAGCCTAAAGGAACGAGCAGGGCAAGCAGACCGTGATAGAAGATGGTAACGTCGCTATATGGCGCACTGCCCATTCGTTTGGCCTCCTATCCCGGGACGGCGGGGTTGGGAACAACCCGGATTGGCTTATCCTTCCAAGGAAAGCGAAAACCGGCCTGTATCATCGGGGTATCCCGTTTCCGGCGAATTCCACTCCCTCAAGTGCTGAAGGACTTTCGATCGGTACGTGAATCGGGGCGACCCCCGAATACAATATTGGCTCTTTGGCACGGGAGGTATACGTATTACCTCCGAATTTTTGTATCCCGGTGTGCTTAGCGTCGGTCTTCCCCAATCCGCTCGATCTCCTCCGCAAGCGAGTTCAGAATGAACCGGATTACTTCGTCATTGCGTTCTTTCGCGGCTGCCTCTATCTGTCTGCCGATGATGCTGATCTTTTCTCTCCCGAAAGCCCCTCCGGTACCCTTCAGGTCGTGCCCTATTCGAGAGAGGGCCTCATAATCCCGATTGTCGGCCGCCTGCGACAACTCACCGTATCTTTCGGGAAGACTCTCATCAAACTCCTTGAATATCTCCATGAGTTCTTCACTGACTGCCGGCTCGTCCTGTCGGCTATCGGGTGAAACGGCAGCCGGTATTCCCTGCACTACGTGAACGGTGATTTCACGGATTAGATCCTCTTTTTTCACCGGCTTGGTAAGATACCCGTCGAATCCGGCGGTAAGGATTTTTTCTTTCTCTCCCTTCATCGCATGGGCGGTAAGGGCAATAATGGGAATGTGGCTCACACGTTTATCTGATTTGATCAGGCGTGTCGCCTCATAGCCGTCCATAACCGGCATCTGGATATCCATAAGAATGAGGTCAAACGATCCCGGTTCGACCATCTGCACAGCCTCGCGCCCGTTTGTCGCGGTCTTTATCTCATAATTTTCCTTGAGAAGTATCCTCAATATCAGTTTACGGTTTAATTCGTTATCCTCGACCAGGAGTATGACCGCCTTCCGCCCCAGTCCCGAGTGTATATATTTCCTGTGCGGTACGGCCGGCATCTTGAATTTGTTAATGATCTGCTCGATCTGGGACAGAACCATTCGCGAGCTAAGCTGGCTTTCATCCAGTAGTGAGTGCGTGATCCCTTCCAACTTCGCTGTGTCCTGTTCGGTTATCGGCTTTCCCGTGATGAAGACTACCGGGACATCGCGTATCGCAGATTCATGCTTGAGCAACAGGAGAAAATCGAAGCCGGTCGTCTTCTCCAGGAATACATCAAGGATAATGAGGTCCACTTCGTTACCGTCTTTCAGGTACGCGAGAGCGTCCGCCGGATCAGAAAAGGGGACGGAGACAAAGCCCTCTTCGCGTAACATCTCGGCCAAGAAATCGAGAACGGGCTGATCATCATCGATGATGAGAATCCTTATTCTTTTTTCCACGCCTACGAACCTTCCGAGCGTTACTATCTTATTGATCAACGCTTCACCGACAATCGGCTTCTGGACGTAATCGATGGCTCCGAGAGATATTGCTTTCTCCTTCTCCGATAATACGGAAATGACTACCACCGGTATATCGGCGGTCTTTTCGTTCTGCTTCAGTCGCTGAAGCACTTCCCATCCGGAAATACCGGGCAGCATAATATCCAGAATAATGAGGGACGGGTTATGCTTAATAACAAGAGGCAGGACCTCTTTGCCGTTGGATGTGGTAAACACGGAAAAACCATTATTCTCGAACAGATGCCGATAGAGCTTTAAGGTAAGAGGATCATCCTCTACAATAATAATTGTATTTGCGGGCTCCCGACCGGTCTCGGGATACCTCGGTTTGGGAAGCTGCACCGGTATTTGGAACGTAAAGACGCTGCCCTTCCCCTCCTCGGAAGATACATCGATCTCTCCCCCGAGCAACTCTACCAGCCTTTTCGCGATAAAGAGCCCCAGGCCGGTCCCGCCGTATTTGCGTGTCGTGAGCGCGTCGGCCTGTGTAAAGGGATCGAAGATGAGGTCAATCTTTTCACCGGGTATCCCGCAACCGGTATCCCTGACTGAAACGAAAATCCGTGTAGTTTCCTCATCAATCGTATCCGCGCGAACCGATATAAAAACGCCTCCCTCTTCGGTAAATTTCACGGCGTTTGAGACCAGGTTAACGAGAATCTGCCTGAGCTTGTCGGAATCACTGATGATCTTGGTCGGTGTATCCTGGTCAATTGTGAGATCCAGTTCTATTCCCTTTTCCCGGGCCTTCAGTCGTGTTATGGACACAACGCTGTTAAGAAGCTCAAAGAGGAAAAATTCCTCACTATTGATACTGGTTGCGCCGGATTCGATCTTGGACAGGTCCAAGATCTCGTTTATGAGATTAAGCAGCGTCTGCCCGCTTTCGTAGATCGCCTTGACGGATTCCCTCTCCTCTTCGGACAGGTCTTCTTCCATCAGAAGCTCCGAAAAGCCGAGAATGGCATTCATCGGCGTCCTGATTTCGTGCGACATATTAGCGAGAAACTGGCTTTTGGCCATACTGGCTTGTTCGGCACTGACCTTGGCTTCTTCTAGTTCGTTCAACAGTTTCCTTTTTTCCGATACGTCCCGTATGATACCCTGATACCCGACGATGTTGCCCGAATCATCTTTCCTCACTACCGCCGTCTCAAGACACTCAACGGGAGTCCCGTTCCTTTTCTTGTACAGTACTTCGAAATCTCGTACATATTCCTTGCTCTGTATCTCTTTTTCGAACGCCGCCCTATCGCCGCTAACGGCGTACAGATTGCGCGCATCGAGGGACATTAGTTCATTCTCCGAGTAGCCGAATAACGCAATCCCCGCAGGATTAATATCGGTTATCTTTCCATCAACGTCCGATATATAGATAGCGTCTCTGGAAGTCATGAATATTCCCAGCCACTTAACCTCCGAGCTCCTTAATTCTATCGTCCTGTCAAAAAGGAGTTTATTTAACTCCTCCAGCTTCGTTTCCGCCTCCTTCCTTTTCGAGATATCAATGCCGACACCGGTCAGGAAGTGGTCGCCGCCAACCTGCACATCCGCGACCGACAGTAAGAACGGGATCTTTCCGCCGCCTCGTGATATGAGATTTGTCTCCACTGTAGACTGCGCATCTGTTGAAACCTCGTTAATCCGTTTTGCTATCTCATCGCGTTTCTCCGTGTCAAAATAGTCAAAGAAACTCATCTTCGATATTTCCGTGTTGGAGTATCCCGATATTATTTCGAGGTTATTATTCCATCGGAGAACATTCAGCTGGTCGTCTAACAGGTAGAAGATGACGGGCAAGCTGTTGACGATCGACTCAAAAAAATCTTTTTCTTTCCGTAGTTCATGTTCGGCTTTCTTTCTGAGCGAGATATCCCGGGCAATTCCCAGTACGAGGTTTTCACCACGAATCGCTACCGGGTACGTGCGTACCTCCACATATATCTCGCTTCCGTCCCTTCGTATCACTGCCAGCTCGTCCGGGCCTGTGGGAAGACCCTGGATATTTTTTGCGAGGATCTCGGCCCCTTTCTCGGCCTGATCCTCACCAAATACATTAAGCTGCCGAAAAGTCCTCCCGATGAAGTCCGCCTTGCTACCGCCGATCATGGCCTGCGCCGCCTTATTTGCGTCGACTATCCTGCCTTTGAGATCACTGAGGTAGTACGCATCCGGCGCGTCTTCAAAGAGCACTCTCAGTCTCTCTTCGGAATCCCTTATCTCCCGGTCTCTCGCCTTATGCTCGGATATATCCCGACAGATCCCGATCGAGTACCTGAACTCATCTTTCTGAACTATTGATACGGATAGTTCGACATCAAATTCCGAACCGTCTTTCCTCTTTGCCTCCAGCTGCACCGTCTTGCCTATGACCGAACCGCTCCCGGTTTTGCTGAAGATATCCAGGCCCTTCTTCTTGTCCTTTTTATATCGGTCCGGGACAATAAAACCAATAAGCGGCCTATCGATGACATCCTCGTATGAATACCCGAACATCGATTCTGCGGCCGAATTCCACAAAATAACGTTAAAGGATTCGTCGATGACCACGATCGCGTCAACCGAGTTGTCAACTATTTCTTGATATGGTAGGTTGTGTTTCATTTTCACGTCTTCTGATCAAACAGTAGTTTCAATTCCATGGCCTGCCGGACTATTTTGTTCAGTGCGCTGAAGTCAATCGGCTTTTCAATTAAACGGTGGGCTCCCAGTCTGAGGGCCGCCACGGCCGCATCTTTATCGGCATGGCCCGTTATTATGATAACCTGGGAATGGGGGGACAATATCTTAACGTATCCGAGGACTTCAATGCCGTTTCGTTTTGGCATGACGATATCGGTAATCACCACGTCGTGCTTTTTCTCCGTAAACAGCGTTATTGCTTCCTGGCCGTCTTTGGCCAAATCAATGTGCGTAAATCCTTCGGTGCGCATAAACCCTTCCCCAAGCCTGCGTATCTCCGGCTCATCATCCACAAAAAGGATCTGCGCGTTCAGAATATCGGACTCGTCCTTGAACGAAACCGACCCTTTCCTGATGAGCTGACTGAGCAGCTCCTCTCGTACCGAGGCAAGCTGTTCCTTTTCGAGAAAGGCTTGCCGTTTGCCGTAGATGTTCTCGATATTAAATGCTATTTCTTCAATGAACTGCGTAAGTAGCTGGCCCTTGTCACCCCTTCCCGGTAGTTCCATTTTCGGCTTCGGGATGAAATACGATGCCCCGAGGAAACTCGTCTCTATCTTCAGCTCCGCATCGTCCGAACCCGTCGTGATGACCACCGGTATCGATGGGAAGTTGCGGCTGATATACTTGAGAAGATCCATCCCCCCATAGACGTCCTTGTCGTCGTAGAGACCCGCCATCACCAAATCCAGAATTATGACCGGAGATACCCGTTCCATGTCGATCTGCTGAATTCTCTTCAGTGCGTCCTTTACGTTGTCGTACGCTTCCACATCGAAGCCGAAAGCGGTTAGCCCGTCGGTTATTATCCGTCGGATAAGCAGCTCATCTTCGACAACAATAACTATCTCACGGGGTTTAAACGTTGTGAGGCTCTTTGCTACTTTCGATAACGTTTCGCTGATATCCTGCTCATATCCTCCCGGGGGTTTTGAACTTAGGCCGGTAAAGGCATTTTCCAGCTCATCGTCAAGCTCATCGATGGAGTCGTCGACCTTATTGAGGAAGTCATCGATATCTACCATCGGCACGGCCGCATCATCCGCCGTGTCACCTGCCTTGAAACGATATATGCCTTCCCAAAAGAGCATCCCAAACAAAGCCTCTTCGCTTAGACCCCTTAGGATATCAGACAATGTATCTGTCGATAAACAACCCTCATCAATGAGCAGCTTCTCCAATCGGTAATGGGGATTGTTTTTCTGTTTCTCCTCCACTATCCGTAATTCATTTTCCGTGATTATTCCCCGCTTCAGGATCTCCTCGCTCACCTTTTTCTTCAGCAATGGGGTCGTCGCGGAGACAATATCGCCCCTGTTGATCGTAATGGTCCCGAAACCTTCTCTCGCCTTTATAAGGAGCTTGCCCGTCTGCCTGTCTTGTTTGACGGCCCTC
This sequence comes from uncultured delta proteobacterium, assembly GCA_963735595.1. Taxonomy (GTDB): domain Bacteria; phylum Desulfobacterota; class Zymogenia; order Zymogenales; family Zymogenaceae; genus JAFGAS01. The sequence goes on from CAVTLK010000001.1 coordinate 635,554, forward strand.
AGCAGCGATTGAAGGGTCCCCGCTTTCAGTTTCCCCGACGTTATCTCCTCGGATTGCTTAACCCTTTTTTCCACGACTTAATCCCGTATCCTTTCGTTGCGGCGCTCTATCTATCGCCCCTCGGAATCCTACTCCGTTTCTCCCCTGTATTTTATCAGCATCCGCTTTTCCACCGCCCGCTTGGCGATCCGCGCAAGGCCAAACAGGTCAAACGGCTTTTCAATATAGTCGTAAGCCCCGAGCCGCACCGCGGTTATGGCCGAGCTCTTGTCCGCGTTGCCCGTAGCTATTATCACCTGGGATTCGGGGGATATCGCCTTCACGTGTCTGAGTACCTCAATTCCGTTGGCTTTCGGCATTACGATATCGACAATCACAAGATCGTGCCTGACCTCATTGAATTTCGCTATCGCTTCCTGCCCGTCGCGCGCCGTATCCAGAGAAGTAAACCCCTCTCCGCCCAGGCATTCAGTGACTATTTTAACGATTTCGTCCTCGTCGTCGGCAATCAGGATACGCGCCCCTTTCATCTTCTCCATGTCAAGCCCGTGTGGATTGTCGTAGATGAACTCGATGGGGCCTTTTACCAGTTCATAGGCCTTATTAATCTCTTCGAGCTGTTCTATCGTGATCGGCTTGGTAACGCTGGCATATACGCCCTTCTTCAATGTTGATTCCGACAACCGCTGCACCGCGTTTCCGGAAAGGATTACCGCCGATATCGTTGGGTCTATGTCCCGCATTTTTTTCAGCGTTTCGTATCCGTCTATTCCCGGCATGACAACGTCGACATAGGCAAGGTCAACCCCATGATCTCTGACATAATCAATCGCGTCATATCCGTTTGCGACGGCTACCACGGTCTGACCCGAGAGTTCAAGGGCCTCTTTAAGGTACTCCCTGATTGCGGGATCATCATCCACGACTAGAATCTTCATCGATTACCCCTCCGTATTACCCGTTTTCACATACAACTAATCCTCGATCATGCTCCGTATCTTTTCCAACGAGGTTAGGCCAGCGCATACAATAAACCGGCGTCCCCATATCTACGTCATGTCAACGGCACGACGCGACAGGCCGTAAGGCCGGGGAGATCGGACGGACAGAAGCCGTTGCGTTTTCTATTTCGGTAACAGGCCCGCCGAGAAAACGCATGCGTCGCTCATCCGATGATTTCATCGACTGTCTTTAATAATACACCGATCTCAAACGGTTTTTCAATAAATCTGTTGCCGGCGAGAGTCAGGGTATTTTGCAGTTCTGTGTCAAGAGCACCGCCCGTGACATAAAGCACTTTCCCCACCAAGTTCGGACAGTGAGTCTCAATATAATAATAGAATCCCTCTCCGATGGTCGCTCCCGTTTTCGGATCGGAAATGACCAGATCGTATCGATTCTTCTCCAATTCCCCGATGGCCCTCTCGCAGCCGTCGCAGCGATCAACGTGATATCCCTCGTTCGAAAGTGCTTCTGAGATCATTGGCGCCAACCCGTCATCACCATCTACCAGCAGTATCGATTTAGCGCGTCGTAATGCATCCTCTTGCACGGGATGCCCGCCATCGTGTAACTCCCTTCTTTCTGCTCTTTCCTCCGGCGCACGTATCGGCAGCATAATCGTAAACGTTGTTCCATTGCCCGGTTGGCTGTCTGCAGAAATCGTTCCGTTGTGCTCATTGATGATGCCGTAGGCCATGCTCAACCCGAGGCCGGTTCCTTCGCCGACCTCCTTTGTGGTGAAGAAGGGATCGAATATTCTCTTGAGGCGTTCTTCGCTGATACCCGGGCCGTTATCCTCGAATTCGATGACGATCTTACCCTCCTTCCGAGATGTTCTGACGGCGAGAGTGCCGCCCCCGTTTTCCACCATGGCGTCGCGCGCGTTGTTGATGACGTTGATAAACACCTGCCGAAGCTGGAACGGATCACAGAGGGTCTTGGGGAGGCCGTCGTCCAGCAACAGCCGCACGCCTATATTATTGGCCCCCATTTCGTATTCCCCGGACTTAACGGACTCCGCAATAATCTCGTTGATATCGGTCGGCCTTCGCTCCGGCTTACGCTCCCGCGCAAAAGCGAGCAATCCGCTGACTATGCGGGCCGACCTTTGCGACTCCCTGAAAACAACATTCAGTTTCTCCCGTACCTCGTCCGGGATATCCTTTCTCATGAGCAGCTGGACGTTTCCGATGATCGACGTCAACGGGTTGTTTAATTCATGGGCGACGCCAGAGATCATCGTACCGATACTCGACAGCTTCTCGGTCTGCAGGAGCCGCCGCTCCAGCACTCGTCGTTCCGTGACGTCCCTGACGCTCCCCTGAAAACCGACGATATTACCGTCTTTATCCTTTCTGGTGACGACGGTTACCTCGCCGTCGATTATTGTGCCGTCTTTCTTCCGTAATTTCAATTCATGGCCTTCCACGTATCCCTTCTGCGCTACTATATCCCTGAATCTTTCTCGTTCGCCGGGTTGCGCATAAAAATCGCTGATATTCATGGTCCGGATCTCGTCGAGTGAGTATCCGAAAAAGTCCCTGACGGCCTCGTTGTTATCGAGGATCTTTCCGTCAAGCGTGCTTATGAAGGTGAAGTCCCGCGAGGTCTCGAACACGCCCCTGAATTTCCCTTCGGATTCCGTTAACGCATCTTCGGCCCGTTTTCTCTCGGTGACGTCCTCAAAGATGGTGGCAAATTGCCCCGGCTCGGGGCGGAAGGCCGAGATCTTAAAATGCTTATCCAATAGAGGAAAATAGGTATCGAACGAGGCCGGCTGCCCGGTCGCCGATACTTCCGCATAAATATCCAGGTACGGCGCCGCATCCGCACCATAGAGGGTGGAGGCCGTTTCTCCGATAACATTCTCCCGTTTCAACCCGAGGATGGTCTCGTAGGCCGGGTTCACGTCCAATACTCGGTAGTCGATCGGCCGGCTGTCCGCGTCGTAGATGATCTCGTGGAGCGCCATCCCTTCCCGCATGGAATTGTACAGTGATGCGTAATTGTGTTCCTGCGTCTGAACGTCATGGGCCAGACGCTGGGTAACCATCAGTATCAGGGCAAACGTCAGGGCGATACTGAGCATTTGGAAAACGAGAATGTACATGACCTGAAGCGTCGGAAGCTCGAAAAAAGACGTGGCGCTCGGAATCGGCTTCAGCAGCAGGACAACGGCTCTTGTCAGCGCGACAAACGAGTAAAGGAAAAAGACGAGACCGACCCCCAGCGTGACGCGACGAAGCGAGAGATCCACGCGTCTCACCATGAGCCATGCGCATTGCAGCGTCAGGATAACCAGAGCGCCATTGATGATTATTGTCCTGATTTCTATGTCGGGCAATCCGAGCGTGAAATAGGACATCAGACCGATAAAGACGACGACGAGGATATAGTTATGAGTCTGCGGCCGCTGTTTCTGGACGAAACGCTCTAATCCGATATATATGAATACAATGCCGATAATGATCATCGAGTTTGCTATGACGATCGAGATATAATCGGGGATAACGTTGCGGAGCGAAAGCAGAATGAACCCGGCCATCTGCAGGATAAAGTCCATCAGCCAGAACGAAAGGCCCTCGTATCGTTTCCGGTTCCGATACCACAGCAGTGCAATGAACAGGGTAACCAGCGCATTGCTGATAACACTGCTCAACAGGACCGTTTTCATGTCAAGCATGGCACGTTCCCTGAATTAAACGAATTAAATATCGTGTTCCATACGCGTTCTACGGCCCGCCGTCTCCTGCCGAAGGCCCTCGTAGCACCCCCGGTCTGCTATGGATGAAGACGACCGTATTATTTCGGTTTTTTCACATATCATGTAGATACCAAATCGTTGAGCATAGCCACCAGGGCATCGACGTCAAAGGGTTTCTCGATAAACCGATTATTGGTGATCTGTAAGAACGACTGCGTATCTTTGCTCAGTACGTCGCCCGTTATGAAGATGACTTTTTCGGCGATCTCCGGATGATGCTTCTGGATGTACAGGTAGAGTTCCCTGCCGCCGATCCCCGGCATCTTGATGTCCGAGACGACTGCGTCGAAGTGTCGTATCTCAAGGAGGCTGACGGCTTCCTCGCCGGTTGACGCGGTTTCGAGGAGGAACCCGGCCTCTGCCAGGGCGTCGGAGAGGAGGTTGCGCAGCGACGCCTCGTCCTCGACCACCAGCACTCCTTTTGCGCCGGGTGGCGCCTGTATGTGCGCCCTGATCTCTTCCCGGACGGTTTTCCCGCCCTCTATGAGCGGCAGCGTTATGGTGAATTTCGACCCCTTACCCGGTTTGCTGTGAACCTCTATTGTGCCGTTGTGCTCATGGATGATACCGTAGGCCATGCTGAGTCCGAGCCCGGTGCCCTTCCCGACGTCTTTGGTCGTGAAGAATGGGTCGAAGATCCTATTGATGAGATCGTTGGGAATGCCCGGCCCGTTGTCCTCGAACTCCACCAGGATGAGACTGTCTTCCCTGTATGACCTGATTACCAGCGCCGCCTGTTCCTGCCCGGCGAGCGCGTCCCGGGCGTTGTTGATGAGGTTGATAAAGACCTGCTGGAGCTGGTATGGGTCGACAAAGTTCTCCGGCAGGTCGTCGGCAAACGACGTACGTACGTCGATGTTGCTGACCCTCAGATCGTACTCCCTGAGCTTGAGCGATTCGGTCAGGATCTCGTTGATGTCGGTCATCATCCGCTCCGGCCGGTGCTCACGCGCGAACGCCAGCAGACCGCCGACGATCTTTGCCGACCGTCTCGACTCCCTCAGGATAACGTCGAGCTTTGCCCTGATATCGTCCGGCACGTCCCGCCTCGAAAGCAGCTGCGCGTTGCCGATGATTGACGTGAGCGGGTTATTGAGCTCGTGTGCCACCCCGGAGATCATAGTGCCGACGGCGGAGAGCTTTTCGGACTGCAGGAGCTGCATCTCCATTCTCTTCTTTTCGGTCATGTCCCGCGCGGAAGAGAAAAAGTGGACGGGCTTGCCGTTATCATCTTTCTTCAGGTTCACCGACACCAATACATCGATAGTCTCCCCGCTTTTCTTCTTTAACCTGGCCTCGAGGTTCGTTACATAGCCTTTTTCGATGATCCCGTTTATAATCTCCTGCCTGTCGTCCGGGTTCGAATAAAGTTCAAGCATCGTGATTTTGGAAAGCTCCTCGGGAGAGTAACCGAAGAACTCCTGAGCGGCATCGTTGGTGTCGATAAATCTCCCTTCGAGGTCGGTGATGCACATAAAATCCCGGGATGTCTCAAACAGGCTGCGGAATTTTTCCTCGGATGCTCTGAGCTCAAGCGTACGGTCGAAAAGGAGCCTGTTTATTTCCTGTATATTTTCCTCGGCTTGCCTGCGATCGGTAATGTCGCTGCAGGCCCCTATCATTCCGTATGCATTTCCTGTTTCATCGAACATGGCCGAGCCGCGGTCCGTCCAGTAGCGAATCGTCCCGTCCTTCTGTATCACGCGGTATTCCTCGTTATACGGCACCTTCTTTTTCACATGCTGCTCTAACGCCGCCAATACCCTGTCGCGGTCTTCGGGATGAATCACCTCTTCCCACGCCTCGATCGTCCGGGGGAATTCGCCCGGGTCATAGCCGAGCATTTCATCAATATTACCGTACCAGTCCAGGCTTCCCCGTTTGATATCCCACTCGTATATCAAGTCGCTCGCGCTGACGGCGCCGACGCGAAACCGCTCCTCGCTCTTCCGTAATTCGTCTTCCGCTTGCCTGCGCTCGGTAATGTCGGTTATCAGGCCCGTCAGGCCGATAACCGAACCGCCGTCCATGACGGGGTTCGATGACGAGCGGACGTAACGATAGGAACCGTCTTTCGTGACAACCCGAAATTCCGCCTCCTCCTTGATTCCCTGGAGGCTCCGGCCGAAGCTGCCGATGAGATCAGGGAGATCATCAGGATGTATGAACTCGGCGAGGTTCTTCCGTACGTATTCGTCCGTTGTATAACCGGTTATCCCTTCCGCAACGGGGCTCATATACGTTATCGTTCCGTCAATATCTACATTAAACACAACGTCACTGATATTCTCCACGAGCGAGCGGAATTGTTCCTCGCTTTTCTTGAGCGCTTCCTCGATCCTTATACGCTCGGTGATATCTGCATTGAATCCGTGCCAGATTATGCCGCCGTCTGCCAGTTTCTCGGGTGTCGATTGGGCAAACAGCCATCTGACCGGCCCGCCGGGGATCTGTACTCGATATTCGCATTGCCAGAGCGTCATGCGGTCGGCGCTCAATTCAATTGACGTTACTACTTTGTCAAAATCCCCGGGCACTATCGCTCCGGCGATTGGAGAGAAATCCTCGCGCACGTCCTGAGGCGAACAGCCGAAGATGTCTCTAATACCTTCCGAGGTAAATGGAACACAATAGGTTCCGTCGGGCCTCTTCAAGAACTGGAAAATCATCCCGGGGACGTTGGCAGACAGTTTCCTGAATCGGACGTCGCTTTCGCGCAGGGCGTCCTCCATCTGTCTACGCTCGGTGACGTCTCTGATGATCTCCAGCGAGCAGTAGTGCCCCTCCGGCATAAGGATCGGGGATATATGAATCTCGAGCACCGAGCCGTTCGAGTAGGTTGCTTCCTTAACGAACTGCTTATGCTCGCGGATGGTCTCCAGCGTAACGCATCCGTTGCACGGAACGTCGATGCCGTGGTAAAACTCGTGGCATATCTGTCCTATTCCATCGCCGAAACGCTCCTTCGCGGCCCGGTTTTGAAAAACGATCCGGTACGATTCATCGATGATATCTATCGAATCGTCCATGAAGTTGATCACGTTCTCATTGAACTTCTTGAGGTACGATATCTTCTCTTCCGCGCTTTTCCTTTCGGTGACGTCCTCAAGCATTCCCATCTGGCGCGACGCCTTCCCCTTTTCGTCCGGGACAAAGAACCCTCGATCGCGGATCCAAACGTAGTGCCCGCCCTTGTGCCGCAGGCGGTACTGGACGTCCCAGAAGGAACAGGCCGCCTCCGCCTGATTGAGGAGTCGCAGCGTCTCTTCCTTGTCGTCCGGATGCAGCCACTCGAGCCACTGGTCGAACCCTCCGCCATATTCCTCCGGCGCGTAGCCCAGCAGCTCTTCCATCGTCAGGCCCCAGACGATCCGCCCGGTAGGAACGTCGTAGTCATAGGCAACCTGGCCCGAGGCCGCCACGACCAGCTCGTAGCGCTCCTTCCACTGACGAACGGCGTCTTCCCGCTGCCTGCGCTCGGTGACGTCCTGGATGGCGCCGCGAAGGCATATCGGGGACCCCTTCGCGTCCCGGACGATCTCTCCGAGCGCGTAGATCCATTTCGCCTCGCCCGCGGGGGTTATGATGCGGTATTCGAGCTCGTACGTATCCTCATCCTCGACGGCCTGAACGACAATCCGCTCGGCCATCTCCCGGTCGTCCGGGTGCACCAAGGTCAGGGTGTCGGAAACGACCGGCGTATAGACAGCCGGGTCCCGGCCGAAGATTTTGTAAGTCTCATCGGACCAGACCAGCCGGTCGGTGACGAGGTCCCAGTCCCAGCTCCCCACGGAGGCGATTCGCTGGGCCATCGACAGGGTGCGCTCGCTTTCCTGAATCTTTTCTTCGGATATCCTCCTCTCGGTGATGTCCTCGGTGAATCCCTCGAAGTATTCTATCGTGCCCTCGGAATTATAGACGGGATGCACCGACTGCCGGCCCCACCTGATGCTCCCATCTCTTCGCTTGAACCGGCCTTCGGTGGTGGCCCAGCCGTCTTTTCGTATAGCCTCTTCCAGAAGCGCCGAGCGCTGCCCGGGCTCAGCGTACAGCTCGGATGCGATATCCTTCACCGAGGAAACCATCTCTTCGGGCGAATCGAACCCGACCATGCGCGCCAGTGCCGTGTTGACCCGCAAATATTTCCCCTCGGGCAGGGAATGGAAGATCCCGACCGTCGCCCCCTCGAAGAGGTGGCGGTAGCGGCCTTCGCTTTCGATCAGCGCCTCCTCGGCCCGCTTGCGGTCGGTGATGTTCTTGATAACGTGGACCGACCCGACGACGTCGCCCTTCGCGTCGAAGATCGGCGAATCCACCAGCTGCATATAGATACCAAGCCTCGGCTCGAATATCTCCCCCTCCACGCTCCGTTTGGTCTCGAAGACTTTACTGTGCGGGCAAAACGGGGGTGGTTCCGTTGTCCCGTGGATCACCTCGTAGCAGAACTTGCCGATAAGGTCTTTCGGGCTTATCTTGACGAAATCAGCGAAAGACCTGCTCACCCTTTGTATCCGGTAGTCGGCGTCCTGGATGGAGATCATGTCCGTGATGGAGTCAAAGGTGGTTCTCCATTCCTGCGCGGCCCTCAACAGGGCCGCCTCGGACTTCTTGCGCTCGGTTACGTCTCGCCCGACGCCGATGATCTCCCTGGGTTTGCCGTCCGCGTCCCTCACCAGCGTCACGGCGAGTTCACCCCAGATGGTCGTCCCGTCTTTTCGGTAAAATTCAAGCTCCATGCTCCGGGATATCGTAACGTCTTTGTTGGCAAGCCGCTCAGCGGTCATTTCTTCGGCAATGATGCTCTTGAGGGTTTTAAGCGACTGGGGCGTTACCTGTTTGTCAAGCGGCAGGGCGTTAAGCTCTTTCAGCGTATATCCGCGGTCCTTGGTCACCGACGGGCTGATATAGGTCGCCTTGAGGTTGAGATCCATGACCCACACGGTATCGGTCATGTTCTCGGTTATCGTGCGGTAGTGTTTTTCGCTGAGCCGGACTTCCTCGTGCAGCGCCCCGTTTTCGATCACGAGGCGCTGCTTTTCGAGAGCGTCGGTGACTACAGCCAGGACTTCATCCATGTTAAGGGGCTTAATGAGGTATCTCTGAGCCCCTTCGTTTATCGAGCGCACCGCCGAATCAAGGGTTGGGTCCGCGGCAACCATGACGATCGCCGTGTCCGGTTGCAGCTTCTTGAGCGGCGCTATCAGTTCGGTCCCCGGCGTATCGGGAAGTCCGATATCAAGCAGCACCACATTGAAGGGCTTTCCACGCGCGGCGGTAATCGCCTCGTTTGCCGTCCCGACCGCGAGAACCTCAAATCCCTCCTTTTTGAATATCGCGGAGAAGCGCTTGCGCGCGCCCGTATCGTTATCGACAATCAGGATTGTCGGCTTCCCGTTCATTGTTTTCCCTGCCTTGACCATATCCTGCGCCTTTTTCATAGAACCTCACCCATGCGAATCAAAGACGATGAGAGCGACGAACCGGGTTTCCCCGGAATTCCAAACCGGCCGGCCCTCGAACAGGTCGCCGGATTCACTCGGGCCGGCAACTCCACGGAAAGGAATAGCCCGTCCCCCCGGTCCCGTCGGCAGTAACGGCCCGGTTCCCTACTGCTGAAACGAACAAATAATTCCACTATATCGGTTATTTACCGTCGTCCCTGTAAAATACAAACGTTTCCCGGAGAGGTGCGATCCGTATTGGGTTATGGTGATTCCGGCCAATCCGAATGGGACGGCGAAGAGCTGCTCGATACGAAGTAAGAAGAGACGGATGGCCTGACGAGAAAAAACACTCCATCATATCGGCTAACGGAATAGTTGAATATATTAGTTATTTTACTATTCAATTCCGGTTTTGTCAAACCGCGCAGCTGAACGTGAAGTGTAATATGAAGAATTCCTGCTATAGATGATGCAATAAATAGCACGCAGGAATACGATTCAATAGTAATATTTTGTTAAATGCATCTTCCGGTAATTTCTTTTTTTTATTTTTGGGGGGCTTCGTAGCGGCCGCGCAGACCCCCGTCCTGAAGACGCAAAAAGGGGTTACGGCAATTGCCGTAACCCCCCGCTGTCATTGGTCGGGACGGGAGGATTTGAACCTCCGACCCGATGGGAACCGGTAATGAGGAGATCGCATCTCGCAATGAAACCACTGAACGCGGGACGAATGGAGAGATGCGAAAAGGCAACGAAGGGCCCGGTGATCTCAAGGCTCACGATCGATTCACCGGTACTCCGTGAGCAGGGGACTAACGCTTGAGACTTGTCTGACTGCCTCCTCTCTCATCATCCTTGTCATTCCCCTCGACGCCCCTCTTTCCCCCGGGCGGGAAGACCATCATCTTCTGGAGGAAGTGGTAGGTTGTCTCTCCTGACGCCCTGGAGGGCATGGGCGGCAATTTGTCTCCCGTTACGGTGATTTCTTCCCCTCCGACGACGAAAATCGGTGGCAAATCCGGGAAATAAGTCGGGGCGAGATAGACGGCGCCCTTAATAGTCAATAGGTGCGTGGTGCCTCCGTCCGGGTCGCGGGTCACGCCGAAGTCCGTCCCCCGCACTCCGACCGTCGCATTACCCGTCTCAATAGTGAACCGAGAATCCTTGCTGACAAAGGGAACGACGATCGCCCTGATCTTGCCTTTGAGCAGCCCGAATGTGCTGGTGGATACCTTCGTGACCTCCAGCGTATTGAGCTCCTTGATCACGACCCGGCTGTTTGCCCCTATCACGATCGTGCTGCCATCGGAGAGCATAAGCTCGACCTTCCCCTTATCGCTGGTTTCGATCATGTCACCGACGCCAAGCCGTGTCCCCTTGACGAGCCGCACAAAACTCGTCTCCGCCCTGAATGTGACTTCCGGGAACCCCCTCGTATCTACGACCACGGCGTCGGCCGGGTTCTGGCCCCGGGCGTCTACAAAACCCGCGACAATCAGTAACGTCACTACGGTACATACGGTCCCTATGCTCCTCAACGACATCACCTATCCCTCCTTTTTCGCGCAATATACCGTTCCAGTACTATGATACCCCTCTCCATTGTGATAGTCAACGTACTTCCTTCTCTCCTCTTCCCGGTTCCATTTCCGGCATAATCCATAAAAAAGGGGTCACGCGAACCGCGTAACCCCTTGATATTCTTGGTCGGTACGAGAGGATTTGAACCTCCGACCATAGGCCCCCCCGTCATGCAGAGCCGGTGAGGCGAACCCCCTGATACTGCAGCGAAAATGATCTCAGGGTCGAGGCCCGTTTCCTTCCCAGCCCTTCAGACCATTGACGTAAACCTGCGTCGAGGCGCTGGTAACGGTGTGATCGGTGATCACGTTGACGCAGGCGGGTTTGCCCGATTGCAGGGCTCTCTCAATGGCCGGGGCGATCTGTTCGTCACTGGTGACGAACTCGCCGTAACCGCCCAGGGACTCTACCATGCGCTCGTAATGGACGATGCCCAGCTCGGTACCGCATACGCGGTCCATCCCGTAGCACATCTCCTGGGAATGCCTGGCGGAGCCCCACGCCTGGTCGTTGCAAATGACCGAGACCACCGGGATAGAGTGGCGGGCGGCGGACTCGAACTCTATGGCATTGAAACCGAAGGAGCCGTCGCCAGAGACGAGGATGACCTTCGCCTCGGGGCGTGCCAGCTTGGCGGCCATGGCGAAGGGAAGACCTATGCCCAGGCTTCCGAACTGGAGCCCGTTCGCGATGACGCCGGACTTCACGCCTGCACGCAGGGTGATAAGGCCGAAATAGACGGTGTCGCCCCCATCTATGATATAGATGGCGTCGTCCCCCGCTACGTGTCTCAGCTGATGCATGAGCCGGAAGGGATGGATAGGGTCGGTGGGTGTCTCCATCTGCTTCCGGTCGCCCTCGCTCACCGCCGTCTGGATGCCCGCGAGGGTTTCGATCCATTCGCCGCGCTTTCTTTCCTTTACCCGGCGGTTAAGCTGCCGGAGCACCGCGCCGGCATCTCCGACCAGGGCGACGTCGGCGACCCGGTTTCTGTTCACCTCGACGGGATCGATATCCACCCGTATCACCTTGGCGTTGGCCATATAGTCCCCGTAGCTGAGGACCCAGTTGAACCGGATGCCGACGGCCAGGACCACATCTGCCATGGTCAGGGCGGCGAATGATCCCGCGAACCCTCCCGGCCAGAGTGAGAGGGGGTGCTCGTCCGGGATGGCGCCGCGTCCGCAGTTCATCAGCAGGGTGGGAATGCCGGCTTTTTCCACCAGCTTCAAAAGCTCTGCGTCGGCGTCGCTCCAGCAAATTCCGTCTCCCGCCACGAGAATCGGTTTCTTGGCGTTGTTGAGGAGTTCGGCTGCTTCCTCGATCAGGCCCTCGTCCGGTGACGCCGGGATAACGGCGCCGCGTTTAGCCGGCAACAGGATCTCGGCCCCTCCAAGCGGCGGAAAGAGGATATCCGGGGGGAGTTCCAGGTAAACGGGACCCGGCCTGCCGGACACCGCGTGCGTGAACGCCGTCGCCAGGTATTCGGGGATCCGTGCCGCCTGGTGGCATTTACCCGTCCACTTAGTGACCGGCTTGATCATATCCACCTGGTTCACATCCTGGAGGGCTCCCCTGTCCAGCTCGCGTATGGAGCCTACGCCGCTCAGGACCACCATGGGGGCGCCCTCGTAGTAGGCGTTGGCGACCCCGGTGAGGGTGTTCGTGAACCCCGGACCGGCGGTTACCACGCATACCCCCGGCCTGCCCGTGTATATGGACCAGCCGTGGGCCATCATCGCGGCGGCCTGTTCGTGGCGCACGTCTATGACCCTGATCTTGTGCTCCAGGCAGCCGTCCAGAATGGGCATGATATGCCCGCCGGAGATAGAGAACAGGGTATCGACCCCCTCTATTTCCTTCAGGTACCGGGCAACAACGTGTCCGCCGTGCGTGTCTCCCATGATCCCCTCCTTCCGATGCAGGATTAAGAATTGACGCGTCGAACGGGGCGGTTCTGAGTGCAGTGAATAAATTTTACACTATTTTGACAAAAGACAAAAGAAAAAAGGGGTCACGCGAACCGCGTAACCCCTGCTATCATTGGTCGGGACGAGAGGATTTGAACCTCCGACCCCATGACCCCCAGTCATGTGCGCTAACCAGTCTGCGCTACGTCCCGATTTTTTCTATCTGTTGTATCCCCTCAGCGGCCGGATAGGCCCCCCTCACACCCCTCGCCCTACCGTAATATGTCATGATAGTAAAAAAGAAAAAAAAGTGCAAGACAAATTATTCGTTGAGGGCGCGTTTCAGCACGTGGCTCGGTTTGAAAGTAACAACTCGCCGCGCGTCGATCTCGAGTTCGTCTCCGGTCTGGGGATTTCGCCCCTTACGGGGTTCCTTCTGCCGAACCACAAAGTTGCCGAACCCGGATATCTTGACCTTCTCCCCGCTTTCGAGCGTTTCCTTTATGACCTCGAACAGCTCATCGATGATGACGGCGGACTCCTTCTTTGACAAGCCGAGATTCTTATAAATGGAATTTATTAAGTCGGTCTTCGTCATAACGTCCCCCCTAAAAAGTTATCTGATCTGCACATCGAGTTTCTTCTTTAAGACATCCAGTACCCTCCCGTGAACCGCGTTTACCTCGTCGTCGGTAAGCGTCCTATCTTCCGATTGGTATCTTACCGTCAGGGCGAGGCTCTTCTTATCCTCCTGAATCTGCTTGCCCTGGTAGACATCGAAAATGGTAACGTCATTGATGAGGCTGTCGCCCGCGCCACAGATCGCCTCGATAATCTTCTTTGACGTGAGGCTTCCGCCCACGACCATCGATATATCGCGCAGAACCGATGGAAAACGGGAAACCGATCGGAACGTGAAATCCCGTGCCGCACAGCCCACCAGGGCAGATAGATCGGCTTCGAGAACATACGCGTCTCGGCCGAGGTCAAAGTTCTTCATAACCTTCGGGTCGATCCTGCCCATGTATCCGACGGGTACCTTCCCGCTCATAATGGCGCACGACTGCTCCGCGTCAAGATACGGATAGTCGTTCGTATCAGTGTATTCTATTTCCAGGAAGCCCAGCTTGTCAACCACCGTCTCCCAGATGCCCTTGATATCGAAGAAATCGACGTCACCCGCCGGCATGCCCCATTGTCTCGGATATCGTTTCCCGGATATCAGGGCGCACACATGTTCGTTCTCGGTGGGCAGGCCCTTTTTGTTCGGTCTGAAAACCCGCGCCGTCTCAAAGATCCGTACGTCATAGTTCAGGTAGTTGATGTTCGTGACGCAGGTCTTGATTATCGACGGTATCAAAGTCGTACGCATCGACGCCATGTCTTCGTTCATCGGGTTGGCCAGTTTAATGGCGGTACGGCGCGCGTCGCCCGCCGGGAGTTCCAGCTTCTCCAGCCAGTCGATCCCGATAAAGCTGTAGGTGATTACCTCGCTAAATCCTTCAGACAGCATGACCTCCGACACCCGCTGGGTGAGCGTGCGGATCGGCGAGCGTTCTGAATAGTCCATTCCGATTTCGGGGAGCGTCTCGGGAATCCGGTCAAAGCCCTTGAGCCGGGCGACCTCTTCGATAAGGTCTATCTCTCGCTCGAGGTCCATCCGGAACGGCGGCGGCAGGGCAGTTACCGAGTCGTCCGTCTCGGCCTGCACCTCGAGCTGGAGCCTCTTGAGGAATTCCTTTGACTCCGTGCGTCGTAATGTCAAACCCCATGATTTTCCTGGTTCGGGGCGTTCGGATGGTCACCGGTTTGGGCAGCGGTATCGGCCCCAGGACATCGATCATACCCCGTGCGATCACCCCGCCGGCCAGTTCGCGGACAAGCTCCGCCGCGCGGTTTGCCGCATCCACCAGGCCCACCGGGTCGACCCCCCGCTCGAAGCGGAAGGCCGCCTCGCTGGGCAGCCCCAGCTTCTTGGCGGTGCGTCTGATTGACGGTGGATGGAAATACGCGGCCTCCAGGAGTACGTCCGTGGTGTCCTCCTGAATTTCCGAGTTCGCGCCGCCCATGACGCCGGCTATGCCCACCGGCCTTTGTCCGTCGCAGATCATCAGCACGTCCTCGTTGAGCACCCGCTCGACGGCGTCCAGGGTATAGAAGGTTTCACCTTTGGCGGCACGCTTTACCACGATCCTGTGTCCCTCAAGGAGGCTGTAATCGAAGGCGTGCATGGGTTGCCCGTATTCGAGCATGACGTAGTTGGTGATATCAACGACGTTGCTGATGTCGCGCAGGTCAAGCCTCTTCAGGCGAAGGCGCATCCAGAAGGGGGACTTTCCTATCGTGATCTTCTGGACGACCCGGGCGGTATAGCGGGGGCAGAGGTCCGCATCGATAACGTCTACCGACGCGAGGGTTTTGATATCCGGCCCTTCCTCGACAATCGATATTTTCTTTTCCTTGAGCGGGACACTCGTGAGCGCCGATATCTCCCGCGCAAGACCGATGATAGAGAGGCAGTCTGCCCGATTAGGAGTCACGCCGACGTCCAGCAGCCAATCCGTGAGGTCCATCGCCTCCGTTATCGGCCTTCCGGTCGCCGCGGTCGGCTCGAGCTCCATAATCCCCGAGTGATCGGCCGTAAGCGCCATTTCGTCCTCGGCCAGCAGCACGCCGACCGACTCGACGCCGCCGAACGCGCGCTTGCCGACCTCGATACCGCCCGGAAGGCGAACGCCGGGCAGCGCGAGAGGGGCCTTAATGCCGGCCCGTATATTGGGGGCCGACGAGACGATGGTTACCGGGGATTGCCCGGTAGTAACCTGACAAACCGTGAGCCCCTCTGTCGTGGGATGGGGCCCGGCCTCGATTACTTCACCAACGAGGATCTTTTCCAATCCTTCGCCGAGCCGCTGGACAGCCTCGACCTCAAAGCCGGACATGGTCATGAGATCGGCGAGCTTATGGACCTCAAGATCAATATCGACAAAATCAGACAGCCACTGTATGGTCGCTTTCATATCTCTTACGTTTTACCATCAATCGATCACGGAAAAGCCGTGGAAGTATCACCCTGTTCGGTATTCCCCGTAAATGGGGAAACCGGTAACGGGCAGGTCACGAAACGCGCGGCTTAAACTGATTCCCGTGATCCGAGCGTTATGCGTATGCTCGTCCGGTTAGAACTGGTTGAGGAATCTTAAATCGTTCTCGAAGAAAAGCCTGATGTCATCGATTCCGTATTTTAGCATCGTAATACGCTCGATTCCCATCCCGAAGGCGAATCCGGTATACTCCTCCGGATCATAGCCTACCATCGAAAAGACCGCCGGATCTACCATCCCCGATCCGAGTATCTCAAGCCACCCGGTCTGCGAACAGACACGGCACCCCTTCCCCTTGCAGATGACGCACCCGATATCGACTTCTGCCGACGGCTCCGTAAAGGGGAAGAAGCTCGGGCGAAAGCGGAGGTCCGTTTCGCTTCCAAACATCGCGTGGACGAATACCGAGAGTACCCCCTTGAGGTCGGCCATGCTGATGTCGTTTCCGACCATCAATCCTTCCACCTGATGAAACATCGGTGAATGGGTGACGTCGTAATCGGGACGATAGGCTTTGCCGGGGGCAACGATCTTGATGGGAGGCCGTCTGCTCTCCATCGTCCTGACCTGCACCGGCGAGGTATGGGTCCTGAGCAGCATCTCGTCGTCGATATAGAACGTGTCCTGCATGTCCCGGGCCGGATGGTGCCGCGGCATATTGAGCGCCTCGAAGTTGTAGTAGTCAAGCTCAACCTCGGGACCCTCGGCCAGGTCAAATCCCATGCCAAGAAAGATATCCACGATCTGCCGGTATACCCGGGTAACGGGATGCACTCTCCCCGTGTATCCCCGCCTTCCGGGAAGCGTATAATCGATCGATTTGGTCTTCTTGTCGGATGCACCACCGGCAAGCCGCGCCAGGGATTCGTCGAAGGCCTTTTCTATCCTGTTCTTCAGTTCGTTGGCGAGTTTGCCGATTTTCGGACGCTCCTCGGACGAGAGCGACCCCATATCGCGCAGGATAGACGTCAGCTCGCCCTTCCTGCCGAGGTATTGTATCCTGAGTGATTCGATAGACTGCACGCCGGTGGCGTTCTTGATCTGTGAAAGAGCGGAAGCCTCCAGGGCCTTGAGTCTATCCAGCATGTGCCGTGAGCCCTTCCTTGGCGCGTTCTACGATCTTTGCAAAGCCGTCACGATCACGCACGGCCAGGTCCGCAAGGACTTTACGGTCGATCTCGATCCCTGACTTATGAAGGCCTTCCATGAAGCGACTGTAAGACAGGTTATTTTCCCGTGCCGCGGCGTTAATCCTGACGATCCAGAGACGCCGCATATCCCGTTTTTTCACCCGGCGATCCCGGTAGGCGTACATGAGGGCGCGCTCAACGGTTTCGCTGGCCGCCCTAAAACCGCGAGATCTCCCGCCTACGTACCCCTTTGCCAGTTTGAGGATCTTGTTGCGCCGCTTTCTGGCCTTCGTTCCTCTTACAACCCTAGACATTGTATATGAACCTCCGTTGTTACAGGTGATACCGATAGCGGTCCCGACGGTCTCCCGACGGTCGGGCCGCCCTCGGCGGTCTCAGATGCCTGCGTTCGGCAACAGCCGCCTGATCTCACGCATATTTTCACGTACGATCAAACCCGCGGCCCTGAGGTGGCGTTTGCGTTTTGTGGTTTTCTTTGTCAGAATATGATTCGAAAACGCCTTACTGCGTTTAACCTTTCCCGCGCCGGTTCTTCTTGAATCGTTTTGCCGCCGCTCTGTTCGTCTTTATCTTAGGCATGTGTAATCCTCTCTCTCATTCGAGTTACCGTGTTATTCGGTTCGTCTCTCTATCCCATCAATCGGCCACCCGGCAACACCACCCGATACGCCTCACGAAGGTGAGGCGTAAGGCGTTATTTCAGATTACCTCACTCCCTCCCGGGGGCCGTGGCCGTATCTATTTTTGCGGGGCGATGATCATGACCATGTTTCGCCCCTCGAGGGTCGGCTTTTGCTCGACGGTCCCGATATCCACAATCTCGAGGGCTATCTTATCGAGTATCTTCCTTCCGATCTCCGTATAGGTGATCTCCCTCCCGCGAAAGATCATGGTAACCTTTGCCTTATCACCGTTTTCGAGAAAACGCTTGATGTCTTTGACTTTATTCTGCACGTCATGGTCCGCGGTCTTGGGGCTTACCTTGACCTCCTTGATGTGCATCACGCTTTGTTTCTTGCGCGCGTCATGGGCCTTCTTGCTCTGCTGGTATTTGAACTTGCCGTAGTCCATGATGCGGCAAACCGGAGGATCGGCCGTAGGCGCAACCTCCACGAGATCCAGACCGAAATCCTCGGCCCTTCTCAGGGCGTCGTCCGTCGTAATAATGCCCAGTTGTTCGCCGTCCGGAGCGATCACCCGAACCTTATCGGTCCTGATCATACGATTAATTCTGACGTCTTTGGCTTTCTCTTTTATAGTCTACCCCCTCCAAAAGACTGAGCTTTCCGTCTTGACGCGCTCAATAAATTCGCCTATCTTCATCGGCTCGAGGTTTTTCCCGTCCAGCAGCCGCGGAGTAACAGTCCCGCCCGCCACCTCGGCCTGGCCGATGATGAGGGTAAAGGGAACCTTCTCGATCTGCGCCTCCCTGATCTTGAGCCCCAGTTTCTCGTTACGGAAGTCGGCCCGCGCACGGATTCCGGCGGACTTGAGCTCGCCCAGGACTTTCTTTCCGAAATCTATATGGTCATCGGTTATCGTCACGATTAGCGCCTGCAGCGGAGCAAAGCCGACCGGAAACGCCCCGGCGTAATGCTCGATAAGGATCCCGAGAAACCGATCCATCGATCCGAGGATGACACGGTGCAGCATCACCGGCCGCTTCTTCTCGCCGTTTGAATCGATAAACGTGAGGTCGAAGCGTTCCGGGAGGGTAAAGTCACATTGGATGGTCGCGCACTGCCACTGCCTGCCGATCGCATCCCTCAGCTTGAAGTCGATCTTCGGGCCGTAGAACGCCCCGTCGCCCTCATTGACTGCGTATTCCTGTCCCTGCTTCTCGAGGGCAAACGTGAGGGCCTCCGTGGCCCGCGCCCAGTCCTCATCGGAGCCAATGGATTTTTCCGGCCTGGTCGACAGCTCCATCGAATACGGGAATCCGAACACCTTCATGGTATAGGCAACGAACTCCATAACACCCACGATCTCATCGATGAGCTGCTCGGGCGTGCAAATGATATGGGCATCGTCCTGTGTGAAGGCCCGGGCCCTGAGCATCCCGTGGAGCACGCCTGACTTCTCGTGGCGGTGCACCGTACCAAGCTCGAAATACCGCAGCGGAAGATCCCGGTAGCTTCTGAGTTTCGACTTGTATATAAGCATGTGCGCCAGGCAATTCATCGGCTTGATGCCGTACTGCTGTCCCTCCACCTCGGTGAAGTACATGTTCTCTCGATAGTTATCGAAGTGGCCGGATCGCTCCCAGAGTTCCCGCTTGAGTATCATCGGGCCGATGACGATATCGTACCCGCGCCTGAGGTGTTCTGCCTTCATGAAGTCTTCGATGATCATCCGCAGCATCGCGCCCTTGGGGTGATAGATTGGGAGGCCGGCGCCCGCGTCGTCGTTAAACTGGAAAAGATCGAGCTCCCTGCCGAGTCTCCGGTGGTCGCGGCGTTTGGCCTCCTCAATCAGCGTCAGGTGCTGTTGCAGCGACTCCTTATCCGCGAACGCCGTTCCGTAGACCCTTTGCAGCATCTTATTCTTCTCGTCTCCCCTCCAGTACGCCCCGGCTATCGATGTCAGCTTAAAAGCCTTTATTACTCCCGACGAGGGGATGTGCGGCCCCCGGCAGAGATCGGTGAAATCTCCCTGTGTATAGAGTGAGACCGTTTCGTCCTGAATACCGTCTATCAACTCGATCTTATATGTCTCGCCCTTTTCCCTGAATAACTCAACCGCTTCCTTTACCGGGACGATCCTTCTTTCAAACGGGCTATCTTTCTTTATGATCTCGCCCATCCGCTTCTCGATTTTCTCGAGGTCTTCAGGCTCAAACGGCTTGGCGATGTCGAAGTCATAATAAAAGCCGTTTTCAATGGCCGGGCCGATCGTTACTTTCACATCGGGAAAGAGCGACTGGACCGCTTCGGCCATGATATGCGACGTGCTGTGCCGCAGTATCTCGATACCCTCGGGGCTGTCCAGGGTGATAAATCCGATTTCACCCTGGGCGGGAATCTTCTCCGAGAGATCGACGGGCCTCCCGTCGACCGTCGCCGCTATCGCCGACTTCCTGAGCTCGGCGGGAACCAGGTCGGCAATCGCCATCCCCTCTCTCGGCTCGGGCGTCTGAAAGCCCCTGCTCTGTATTGTTAGCTGTACCATCGTAATAAAAGTAAAAAAGGCATCAAAAACCTGGAGTCATTGATGCCTTTCTCGTTTCTTCAAAACGTCTCGATAGCTCTTTATCCCACACAGGTTTTTAATACTGGTAGGCACGGGCGGGATTGAACCGCCGACATCTACCGCGTCAGGATAGCGCTCTACCACTGAGCTACGTGCCTAAATTCTTAGAATTAATAGCAATTTCTCCATCAAATGTCAAGATAATTCTCGTGCTCGCGGCGATTTGTACCGCGCTTATTGTATCTCCCTGAGGTACCGCTCGGCATCACGCTTGTACGTCCCTTCGAGTTCAATCACCTTCTTCAGGTCCTTCCTGGCTTCCTCGGTCTTTCCCGCCTTGATGAGTGAAACCCCCATCCAGAACAGCGCCTTGTCGTTATTGGGAGAGATCGACAGTATAGACTCGAAATCGGTCGTCACCCTGTCCAGCCACCCGTCCCCGCCGATGATCAGAGACGTACGCATAGAGGCCAGGAGCGCAAGTACCGTTTCGTTGCCCTCGGCCGCGTATTGTTTTGCGAGATCGATATAACCCTCAGATACATCCGGAACGTCCTCTATCGCCCAGTATATGCCCTTTCCGGCCAGGGCAGGAGAGAACTGAGGATTATCGGCAAGCGCCGTCTCGAACTCCCGCATGGCGTCTTCTGGAAACCCCATATCGACGAATGCTATTCCGTTTTCGGCGTGATGTATAGGAGAGCCGAAAGGGTAGTGCTGAACATCGATCCGATGGGCGCACCCGAAAAGAAAAAACACGATGAGCACTATCGGGGGTATATGTCGCTCAATCATTCGTTTCGCATCGATATATCTGAAATCGCATGTTTATAGATGAGATACGGCCTATCGGCGTCGATGAATATACAAAAATTATCAAAACTCCTCACCACCCCAACCACCTCACGGCCGTCGAGCAGGTGAATGGCGATCGAGGTTCTCTCTTTTCTGACCTGATTGAGGAACTGATCCTGGATATTAATACCGGTTTTCATTATGTCGAGCCGTATACTATTTGTCCCGCTTTACGCGCACTCAAACCCCGGTACCGCGCACCGTACCGTGATTCCGCTTCCGTTCCAAACAAAAAAACCTGATTATAGTTCTATCATTAAAACCGGTCGATGTCCAGCGATTTTTTATTGTATGCCTGTTACGAAAAAAAGGGGGGGCTACGATGCCCCCCCCTTGATTGTACGCGTCTCCCTGACGGCCTGGCGTCGGCGGACACGCAGACAGGATCTATACCGCCGCTCTCTTTTGCTTCAGTTCGATCTTGACCGCACTGACCTTATATTCCGGAATCTTACCAATCGGATCCAGAAAGGTATTTGTCAGGACGTTGGCCGCCGCCTCCGCATAGTGGAACGGCATAAAGATCGTACCGGGCTTGACCCGGTCGGTCACCCACGCACGGACCTCAACGGAACCGCGGCGCGACGAGATGAATGCATTTTTGCCGTCGCCGACCCCGTAGGTCGTTGCATCCTTCGGGTTTATCTCGAAGAACGGGCCTTTCGATCGGAAGTTGAGACCCTCCGACCGACGGGACATCGTTCCGGTATGATACTGGTAGAGTATCCGGCCTGTCGTGAGTATCAGCGGGTATTCCTTATCGGGAAGCTCCATCGCTTCCTTGAATTCTATCGCGTTAAAGAGTCCGAGACCCCGCACGAACTTGTCCTTATGCAGGAACCGGGTACCCGGATGCTCCTCGTTGGGGCACGGCCATTGGATGCCGCCCTTCTCAATTCTGTCATAGGAGATACCCGCGTAACTGGGCGTAACCTTCCTGATCTCCTCGAAGATATCTTTCGAGGTCCGATAGTCCATCGGATAGCCCATCCGCGCGGCAATATCCGCAATAATCTTCCAATCCGGCCGCGACTCACCGATCGGCCCCACCGCCTTGCGTACCCTCTGAACACGCCGCTCGGTGTTGGTAAAGGTACCGTCTTTCTCTGCAAAGCTGGCCGCCGGGAATACGACATCGGCAAGTTCGGTCGTCTCGTTCATGAAGATATCCTGACAGACGATAAAGTCCGCTTTCTTCAGGGATTCCCTCACGTGGGCCGTATCGGGATCGGAGACCA
This sequence comes from uncultured delta proteobacterium, assembly GCA_963735595.1. Classification (GTDB taxonomy): domain Bacteria; phylum Desulfobacterota; class Zymogenia; order Zymogenales; family Zymogenaceae; genus JAFGAS01. Next base: position 657,792 of record CAVTLK010000001.1, read on the forward strand.
TGGGGTTTTCCCCCATGAAGTAGAGCGCCTTGAGTTTTCCCTCATGGACCGCATTGGTCATCTCTACGATGGTCAGACCCACCTTCTCCGACAGGGGCATTACCGGTTTCCACGCCTCGGTGAACTTGGCACGGACCGCTTCGTCGATCACCCGCTGGTATCCGCAGAAGACGTTCGGGAGCGCACCCATATCGCAGGCGCCCTGCACGTTGTTCTGACCCCTGAGCGGATTCACGCCGCCCCCCGCTACGCCGATGTTGCCGGTGAGCATCGCCAGGTTCGCGAGCGACATAACGTTATCGGTGCCGGTGGTATGCTGCGTAATTCCCATGGCATAGTAGACCGCCGCCGGTTTGGAGGTCGCGAAGAGCCTGGCGGCCCCGATCAGGTCCGCGGCCGGGATGCCGGATATCTTCTCGACATACTCCGGGGTATACTTTTTGACCGCCTCCTTCATCTTATCGAACCCTTCGGTTCGTCCCGCCACATACTCCCGGTCGTAGAGACCTTCCTCTATGATGACGTTCATCATCCCGTTGATCCAGGCCACGTCGGTCCCCGGACGCTGACGGAGGTGTATGGTAGCGAACTTCGCGATTTCAATGTTCCGGGGATCCACAAGGATAAGCTTTGCGCCCTTGTTGACCGCCTGTTTAAGCTTCGTGGCGATAACCGGGTGGTTCTCCGTTGTGTTGGTGCCCGTCAGGAGAAATACCGAGCTCTCCGCCGCCTCCGCGATGGAGTTTGTCATCGCCCCGCTGCCGAACGCTGTGGCAAGACCTGCCACGGTAACGCTGTGTCAGAGGCGGGCGCAGTGATCGACGTTATTCGTACCGATCACCGCGCGGGAGAACTTTTGCAGTACGTAGTTATCTTCGTTGGTGCACCGGGCCGAGGTAAACACGCCGATCGAATCCGGTCCGTGTTTGTCCCGTATTCCCTTGAGACGTGCGGCCGTATAGTCGAGCGCCTCGTCCCAGGAAGACTCCCAGAATTTCCCGTCCTTCTTGATGAGGGGTTTCGTCAGCCGCTCTGGGTGATGGATGAAGTCGTGGCCAAAGCGTCCCTTGACACAGAGGCTTCCCTGGTTCGGCTCGCCCATTTCATAGTCGGAGGTAACCTTAACTACCTTTCCGTCCTTGACGTTCAGTGTGATCTGGCAGCCGACGCCGCAGTATGAACAGGTCGTTTTGACTTTCTCAAACTCCCAGTCTCTCCCCTTGAAACGGCCCTGCTTTTCGGACAGCGCCCCCACCGGGCAAACCGAGACACATTCACCGCAGAACACGCACTCGGAGTCTTCGTAGGTCCTGCCGAAGGCGGGACCTACGGTGGCGTGTCTGCCGCGATACGAGAAATCAAGGACCTGGTTGACCTGAACCTCGTTACAGGCCCGCACGCATCGCCCGCAGACGATACATCGATCCATGTCCCTGATGATCATCGGGTTGCCGTCCTCGATCTCAAAACCGGGCGGGTTAATCGGAAATCGGGGTTCTTCGATACCCAGCTCGTACGTCAGCTCCTGTAGGAGACACCGGCCGTTGGCCTCGCAGACCAGGCAGTTGTGTTTTCCTGAAGACAGGAGGAGCTCCGTGGCGAGCCGTCGGGCGGAGATTACCTTGTCGGAACCGGTTGTTACCTCCATGCCTTCGGTAATCGGCTGGGCGCAGGAAGCCACCAGGTTCCTGGCTCCCGCCACCTCCACCACGCATACCCGACAGGCGCCCGCGGCCTTTGCCGCCGGGTGGTAACAGAGAATCGGAATCCGGATATTGCTTTCCTTGGCAACCTCATAAATCGTCTGGCCGGGTGCCCCGTGCACCTGCTTGCCGTCGATAGTGAGCGTTATCGTCTTCATAACACCTTCCTATGTGAATAACTATGGTACCTTGTGGCGCGTAATTCTCAGCTGGAGTCTATTGAACAGGTTTCCGTTAGTCTATCTCGGATAGATCACACCTCAGACACCTGTTTGCCTCAAGCTTCGCGTTCTTCTTGGAGAGGCCTTTATCCACTTCCTCGAAGTTACCCGCTAAGTCTTTGATCGTGAGATGTTCCTTGCCAAACCGCGGCGTCTCCACGATTTCTTCGTCGAGATCGGTCGGGATGTCGATTTTCTCTATTTCGGGCTCCAGCCACTCGGACTCGTTGTTTTTTACGCGGATATACTCGTCGATCTCCTTGGCCGCCTTGTGCCCCGCGTCCACGGCTGTAACAACAAACGCCGCGCCGGACATCGCATCGCCGCCGGCAAAGAACCCCTCGGCCTTCATGCGCGTCTTGAAACGACCCGCGGCCTTGAAGGTATCGCCCTTGGCAACTTCGATATCGCCTCTATCCTTCGGGAGGAACGAGACATCGGGCTGCTGCCCGATCGCGTAGATAACGCTGTCAACGTCCACCGTGAAGTTGCCGTCTTCCCGCGGCACCGGACGCTTTCTACCCGAGGAGTCAAAATCCCCCGCCTTCATCCGTATGACTTCCATCTTCTCGACCTTGCCGCCCTTGCCGGTGAGCTTGCCCGGCGCCGTGAAGAGCTCGAGCTTGATCCCCTCATCGAGCGCCGTATCGATCTCCTCTTCCTGGGCCGGCATATCCTCCCTGAGACGCCGGTAGTAGATGGTAACGTCTGATGCCCCGAGGCGCAAAGCGGTGCGGGCCGCGTCCACGGCAGAGTTGCCGCCGCCGATGACCGCGACCTTCTTGCCGACATCGACCTTCTTGCCGAGATTCACGTCGCGGAGAAACTCGACGCCGCCGTAAACGCCCTTGAGGTTTTCACCTTCAACACCGAGGGCGTAGCTCTTATGGGCGCCAACTGCCATGAAGACGATGTCGTAGTCTTTCTTAAGCTGCTCAAAAGAGATGTCTTTCCCGATCCTGGTGTTGAGCTTCAGGTCAATACCGTGCGCGATGATATGGTCGATCTCCTCCTTGAGGGTCTCACGCGGAAGCCGGTAGGAGGGAATACCGTAGCGCAGCATACCTCCCGGCTCCGGGGAGTTCCTCAAAGACGGTAACCGCATACCCCCGCTTGGTCAGATCCAGCGCAGCGGTCAGGCCCGCGGGACCGGCGCCGATAACGGCGATTTTTTCCTTCCGGTCATGCGGGATCTTTCTTGACGACCAGTCTCCTCCCGTTATCGGTGATGTAGCGCTTGAGCGCCGCGATCGCGATCGGTTCGTCCGTTTGACCACGGCGGCACCGGGTGGTACACGCCTGGTTGCAGACCCTGCCGCAGACGCTTGGGAACGGATTGGTTTTCAGGAGGATCTTGTATGCATCGTCCAGCCGGTCGGCCTTGATGAGGGCGATGTACTTGGGCACGTCCATCTCGATCGGGCACATATGCTGGCAGGGGGATGCAAAGAGGGCGGAGCAGACCGCCGACGGGCATTTCTTGTCATAGATATGCGCCTCGTACTCGTGCCTGAAATACCGGATGGTTGAAAGCACCGGGTTTGGCGCCGTCTGCCCCAGACCGCAGAGAGACGAGTCTTTGATGTTGGCCGCCATCTCCTGCAGCAGCTCAATATCGCCGTCCCTGCCCTTGCCTTCCGTGATGTTGGTCAGGATCTCAAGCATGCGTTTGGTCCCTTCCCGGCAGGGCACGCACTTTCCGCACGACTCGTCCTGGCAGAAGTCCATGAAAAACCGTGCGACGTCCACCATGCACGATTCCTCGTTCATGACTATCAGCCCGCCGGAGCCCATGATTGCCCCGACCTTGGCGATAGCCTCGTAGTCCGTGGGAGTATTCAGATGCGGGGCCGGTATACACCCGCCCGAAGGGCCGCCCAGTTGGGCCGCCTTGAATTTCTTGCCGTCCTGGATGCCGCCGCCGATGTCATAGATGATCGTGCCGATGGAGGTTCCCATGGGCACCTCGACCAGGCCGATGTTGTTGACATCGCCGGTCAGGGCAAAGACCTTGGTACCCTTGCTCCCCTCGGTGCCGATTGACGCGTACCACTCCCCGCCCCTGAGCATGATCTGGGCGATATTGGCAAATGTCTCAACGTTGTTGAGGATCGTCGGTTTCTCCCACAATCCCTGAGACGCCGGAAACGGCGGTCGCGGCCGCGGCATCCCACGGTGCCCCTCGATAGAACGCATGAGGGCCGTTTCCTCACCGCAGACAAACGCGCCCGCGCCCATGTAGATCTCGAGGTCGAAGTCAAAGCCGGTCCCCAGTATATCTTTTCCGAGTAACCCGTACTCCCGGGCCTGGGCGATAGCAAGGTTCATACGGCTGATCGCCAGGGGATACTCGGCCCGGCAGTAGATGTAACCCTGATGAGAGCCGATGGCCTTGGCGGCAACAACCATGCCCTCGATGACGGCATGGGGGTCGGCTTCCAGTACGCTCCTATCCATGAACGCCCCCGGGTCACCTTCGTCGGCATTACACAGCACGAATTTGATATCGCTCTGCGAGCGGCTGGCAAAATCCCATTTCGTGCCGGTGGGAAAACCGGCGCCGCCCCGGCCGCGGAGTCCCGATTTCTTAACTTCGGCGACGATCTGCTCCGGGGTCATTTCGGTAAGGGCCTTGCCCATGCCGAGGTAGCCGTCCCGGGCGATATATTCATCTATCTTCTCGGGATCGATGAGGCCCCGGTTCCTGAGGACTCTGAGCTCCTGATGGGCAAAGAAGGGGATCTCCTGCATGGTGGGGATCTCTTCCTTGGTAACCGGCTCTTTATAGATGAGCCTCTTGAGCACGCGTCCCTTGACTAGATGTTCCGAGACGAGTTCCTCAATGTCCTCCGGTTTTATCAACACATACATGACGCCGTCCGGCTGCACCACCATGAGAGGTCCCATGGCGCAGAATCCGTTACAGCCCGTTTCGACGATTTTAATCTCCTCGGTAAGTTCGTGCTTCTCGAGCGCCCTTACAAGGGCCTCTTTGACCGCAATGCTCCCCGAAGCGTGGCAACCGGTTCCGCCACAGATCATTAAATGCGACCGATACACTTTCATGGGGGATTATCCTCCTCAACCCGATAACGCGGCGCTTTGTTCGGCCGCGGTCAACAAGAGTCGTGTTACTTTACTATTTCCGCACCTTTGGCTAGGACAAAGGGAGTCTGTATCTCGCCTTTCACGATATGGCGCTTAAATACCTGACGCATTTTATTGGGATTCATATATTCGTATTTGATCGGTTCATTCCCGATTACTTCGACGGTCACCAGCGGCTCCCGGCTGCACAATCCCATGCATCCCGAGGTAGTCACTGCGACGTCCGAAACGCTGTCCTCGGCCATGACGTTCATGAGCGCCTCCAGCACTTCTCGGGCGCCGGACGCGATACCGCACGTCCCCATGTGTACGGTGACTTTTACCCGCGCACCCCCCTCTCGCAGCGCCGTATCGGTATGAACCTTGTCCTTGATCTTCTTCAGATCTTCTATCGTCAACTTTGACATACTACCATCCTCATATAAATAGGTTGGTTATTTATAGTGGCTCAGAACCTCCGCCAACATAGCCGGCTTCATCCTTCCATGCACCTCTTCGTCAACAACCACAACCGGCCCCAGTCCGCAGGCTCCGAGGCACCGCACCGACTCCAGAGAGAACATGCGGTCGGCCGTCGTCTCGCCTTCGCTAATCCCGAGGCTGCGTTTGAGCGTCTCCGCGATGGCCCTGCCCCCCCGAACGTAACAGGCGGTACCGAGACATACCCGGCAGGTATGCTTGCCGCGCGGTACCATGGTGAAGAAGGAATAAAAGGTCACCACCCCAAAGACCTGTGCCCGCGGAACCCCGAGGCCTTCGGCAATAAGCTCCTGGATTGAGACGGGCAGAAAACCGAGAACGCCCTGGACTTCTTCAAGAACCGGGATAAGCCCTCCGGGCTTACCCTTAAAACGCTTGATTATTTCGTCAACTTCCTTGAGTTGTCCCGGGGTAAATTCCTTGGCTATATCAACGTCCGGCAGTTTCTTCATAAACCACTCCTTACTTACTGACCATTACAGGAATCACATATTTTATGCTGTCGCTCCTAACTCCCTGGTTCCTTCCTCGATATCACCCCTGATGAGTGAGAGTACTTCCACGTGTTCGATAGGGACGTCATCGAGTTCGCACTTAATTGCTCGCGTATCCAGCCGGTATTCCCGGCCGTCTTTCCTATGGGTGTAGACGAAATCAACGTGCGGGCTTCCCGCGATAAGGCTGATGATCGTCAGGGCCACATCACCGAGAGGCTGCCGATCGATATTCGAATGCCCGAACGTTACGGTAACCGTGGTGCCCTGCCCCTGTATCGAATCCAGCTTGAAGCTCCCATCGGCCAGCTCCGCGGCCAGCTTCAGCATGGGAAGGCCCAGACCCACGCGTCGCACCTTCTTTGGTCGTATAGAAGGGATCGAGCGCCTTTTCCCGTTCGTCGTCGCTCATCCCCTTTCCGTCATCGCTTATCTGAAGCGTGAGCGTATCGGCCTTCGTATCCTCGACAACGGTGATCATTACCGTCCGGCATCCGGCACGTATCGAGTTTTCCGCGATATCGAGGATATGTTTCGAAAGTTCCAGCATTGCTCATTCGATAACGCATCGCCCCTCGGAGTACGCTATGGCCAGTTTCACCTCTTCAAACGTCGCCTCGGCCAGCCTCATCGTGGTTGCTGCCGAGCCGATATCGGAAAGGCAATGGGCGTCCGACGACGCGATAAAGGGATAATGCGACAGATCCGGATATCGTTTCCGCGCCTGTGCGTACCCCAAGTGCCCGGGAGATCTCCAATGCGTCAAGGCCGCTGTCGTTATCTACAAATCCCAGCTGACTGATGACCGAAAAACTCTCCCGGTCTATATGCGACGCAATGGCAAGCCCCCCAAAGGAATGAATGATCCCGATCAAATCGCTCATCGGGATTTCGGTCGCCCCGATGAGAAGGCGCTCATTGATCCGTTCCACCTCTCCCTTTTCATTCACGACGGCCTGGCACCCAAAGAGGCGCTCGTCATTTCGGCCCGGGAGACGGTCATAGACGATCTGTCTGTATTTCCGGCGAGGCTCGTCAAGTACCCGGCAAGAGCGCCAGTATATGAACCTCCTCGCTCGTGGTGATCTCCATTCCCGGGATAATTCTAAGCGGCTCACGCTCGGCCGCCCGTATTACGTACCGAACGTTTTCGGCGGTGTTGTGGTCGCATATCGCAATCACATCGAGCCCCCTGGCTACCGCGCCACGGACAAGCGCCGCCGGATGCATATCGAGGTCGGCGCAGGGTGAAAGGCACGTGTGAATATGAAGATCACAGCGATACTCCCTGAACATGCTCACGACCCCGAAACCTGACCGAACGGCACAACCATCGAGATGCCCCGCCCCGGTGACGGTCCTGTTTCTTTTGCGCATCAGGAAAGGAGCTATGCCACCGTCGGTTCGGCAAGAAGAACCTTATTCTTCTCGCGCCGCAATGAGTTGATATATCCTTGCCGGCTGTCTCAAAGCAGGGAAGCTTCGAAACCATAACCGGGACGTTCTCCTGCACCGCCTTTTCGAGCGTTTCCCGGGCCGGTTCGTTATTGTCAACCAGGATGATCCCGGCAAGGTCCTTAAGCGTCGCAACGGCGACGATATTCTGATGTACCTGGCGCGTAACCCAGATATCTCCCTGCTTACTGTTGGCGATCACGTCAGACAGGAGGTCGCCGACATAGCCGCCGTTGACTTCAACCGTGAGATTCTGCGCTCCCGACCTGACCACCAGGTTGAGATTTTTAACGATAGAACCGAGTTCCATTTCTCAGCCCGCCTTATCGTTATGAAGCATCGGTGATATCGACGACCATCACCAGCCTGGTTCCCTTTCCGACCTCCGAGGTAATATCGAAGTCGTCAGCGTATCGGTCAATATTCACCCAGCCCCATCCCCGCGCCGAAACCCATCTCCCGTATCTTGGCCGTCGAGGTGCTGTACCCCGCCTGCCTGGCCAGGTCGATGTCGGGGATACCTTCCCCCTCGTCGACCACCTCGATGACAACGTGATCCTCGTCCACCGACAGCGTGATATCACCCCGCCGGGCATAACAGACGATGTTCATCTCCGCCTCAAAGGTGCAGATGGCGGCCTTCCGAATCACGTCGAGGGGCAGACACATCTTCTTCAGTATGCCCTTGATGCGGCTCGAAACCTTGCCCGCGTCATCGAAGTCGCCGCCGGCGACCGAAAAGGTGTCCGAAAAGGACGGTTTTCTATCCGCGTTTTTTTCCGGCATCTACCTTATCCACGCAGCCGACGATCCCCCATCTGTAGAGCCGTCCCGCAGTTTCGAAGAGGATGTACCGCGTCATGAGGATGGGTATCTTCAGTTCCTCGGCAAGTTTGACGGTCTCCGGAGGCGGTACCTTACCCCGGACGATGATGATGGCGGCGATATCGAGGATCTCGGACGTGCGGATCACCTGCGGATTCGTCAGGCCGGTTAACAAGCATGGTGCCCGGTCGGGCGAACGCGAGCACATCGCTCATCAGGTCAGCGCCGAAGGCGGTATCACCTCCTTTTGCATCTGATCCTGTCCGACGACTACTTCGGCATCGAGTATCTGTCGTACCTCGCTAAGTTTCACGTAACCGGGTACCTCATAACTATTTGGTTAGCAGAGCCCGCCGTTGGCGCCGATCGAATGTGCACGCGACATCCGATACTACAAGCGTCTCCTTATCCGCTGTCCGTCAGTTCGGTCTATCTCGTCGCTATTTCTTTTTTTCCGTTCATCACGTAGGCGTGCATGGCCTGCGCGGCTTTCCTTCCGGCGCCCATCGCCAGGATGACGGTGGCGGCGCCGGTAACGATATCGCCGCCGGCATAGACGCCCTCCCGCGAGGTCAGGCCGGTCTCTTCGTCGGCGACGATGTTGCCCTTCCTCCCGGTATCGAGCCCCGGGGTCGTTGCGGGCACGAGCGGATTCGGGCTGTTACCGATGGCCACCACGACCGTATCCACCGGGTATCCTGAATTCGGACCCCTTGATCGGAACGGGTCGCCGTCTGCCGGAATCGTCGGGCTCACCCAGTTCCTGTTTCTGGCACTCGATCTCCCTGACCCAGTTGTTTTCGTCACCGATGAACGCTATCGGGTTGGTAAGAATGTGGAACTGAATCCCTTCATCCTTCGGCGTGGTGGACTTCTTCTTTTCTGGCCGGCATTTCTTCGAGCGAGCGCCGATATATAATATACGCGTTGTCCGCCCCAAGCCTCAGCGCCGTCCGCGCGCTGTCCATGGCGACGTTGCCGCCGCCGATGACCGCCACGTTCTTGCCCAGCACGATGGGTGTATCGTATTTAGGGAAGAGATACGCCTTCATGAGGTTGGAGCGGGTGAGATACTCGTTTGCCGAGTAGACCCCGTTGAGGTTTTCGCCGGGAACGCCCAGAAAGAGCGGGAAGCCCCGCCCCGGTGCCCAGGAATACGGCATCGTACTCGGACAAGAATCGTATCTACCGTCCGGATTTTGCCAATGACATAGTTGGTGACGAACTTCACCCCCATCTTCTTGAGATAGTCCGACCTCGGCCTCGACGATCGCCTTCGGCAGACGGAACTCGGGGATACCGTAGACGAGCACTCCTCCCGGTCTTGTGGAGGGCCTCAAAGACGGTGACGTCGTGGCCCAGGAGCCTGAGGGTGCCGGCCACCGTCAGCCCCGCGGGGCCCGATCCCACCACGGCGATCTTCTTGCCGGTGGAAACGGCGATCTTCGGCACCTCGACCTTTCCGGCGTTTCGCTCGTAGTCGGCGGCAAATCTCTCCAGACGCCCGATGGCCACCGGATCGCCCTTTTTGGCCAGAACGCACTTCACCTCGCACTGCTCCTCCTGGGGACAGACCCTCCCGCAGACGGCCGGCAGCGCGTTGGTCTCCTTGATCTTTTTGGCCGCGCCGATGAAATCCCCGGTCTCGATCATCGAGATAAATCCGGGTATATCGATTTCGACCGGACAGCCGGCAACGCAGCTCGGCTTTCTTGCACTTCAGGCAGCGTTGCGCCTCGCGTATCGCGGTCTCTTCACTATACCCAAACGGGACCTCATTGAAGTTTTTGCCGCGAACCTTGGGATCCTGTTCCGGCATTTTTTGCCGGGGAATTTGCATACGCTCTTTGGCTTCCATGGTTATCCTCTATTTCTTGAGCGCCTGATTGAGAAAGCAATCCAGGGATTCGTGTTCCTGTTTCATGTAGGTCTTCTGACGCATCATCAGCTCTTTGAAATCCACCTGATGCCCGTCAAATTCCGGCCCTTCCACACAGGCGAACTTGGACTTACCGTCGACCGAAACGCGGCACCCTCCGCACATGCCGGTGGCGTCAACCATGATGGAGTTCAGCGATACGACGGTATGGATTTTGTAGGGCCGCGTCACCTCGCTGACGGCCCGCATCATTACGACCGGGCCGATGGCCACCACGATATCGATCTTTTCCCCGGATTTAATAATCTCCTCGAGTGCCTGGGTAACGAACCCCTTCTGCCCGTAGGTCCCGTCATCGGTCATGACGATAAGCCGATCGGAGACCTTCTTCATCTCCTCTTCGAGGATAAGGAGGTCCTTGGTTCGGGAGCCGATGATGGTGATGACCTTGTTACCCGCCTTCTTGAGCGCCTCGGTAATCGGATACATGGGCGCTACCCCCACGCCCCCGCCAACACAGACTACGGTCCCGAACTTTTCTATGTGGGTGGGCCTGCCGAGGGGACCGGCGAGGTCAAGGATGTTGTCACCCTGGTTCATCGTCCCGAGGAGTTTCGTGGATTTGCCGACTTCCTGAAAGATAATGGTAACGGTGCCCGCCTTTGGGTCGGCGTCCGCGATGGTCAGGGGAATTCGCTCCCCCTGCTTCGTTGATACGAAGCACGATAAACTGTCCGGCCTTGCGCGCCTCGGCGATCTCACGGGCTTCGAGAACCATCTTGACAACGTCGGCCGACAGCCGTTCTTTTTTCACAATCTTTGCCACTTCAGGCTCGCTCCTTTATCACATGGTATATAGTGCGTCGTGTCGATCGTTTTTTCGCAAAATTAAGGACGCCGTCCCGGAGAACCGCTTCGATAAATTCCTGATCACACATAGATATCCGGCGTCCTGATTCATACCGCTATCGGCTGGACTTCCGGGGCCGGCCTGTTTGGCCGGCCCCGTATCCTTACCAATCTGTTACGTACATAATCAGATTCTTACTGAAAAAACTTCGCGCCGCTACGCCGTTACGCCTTCTTGGGCGCGGGAGCCTTATAAGGAGCGCGAGCAGGAATCCGACGACGAGAAACGCCGCCGCTATGTACAGGGCCACACCCTTGAACTGGGCAAAGACCCACGGGCCGATGATTCCGGCGGTTGCCCACGCGGTCAGCATGAATCCGTAGACCCTGCCGATGTAGGTCGGTCCGAACGAGTCTGCCGCAAACGCGGGCATCGTCGCGAATCCGCCGCCGTAGCAGGCCAGCAGGTAGCAGGCGATGACGGTAAACAGCACCGCAGCCACCGACCTTCGGAAGCAGGATGTAGAGGACGGCCTGCGTGGCGAACATGATCATGAACACGGCCTTGCGCCCGATCGTGTCCGATATCCACGCCCAGAAGAGCCTGCCGAGGCCGTTGAAGATCGACGCGATGGAAAGGATCGTTCCGCCGGCGACCGCCAGCGCGGCCGCAAGCTTGACGGGATCGGTCTTCTGTCATCGGTCTTTTTCAGCACTTCCTGCGCCATCGGGCGACAGCTGTGAGATAAGGCCCAGGCCCGCCGATACGTTCAGGAAGAGCATGCCCCAGAGCATCCACCATTGCGGGCTTTTTCTGAGCCTCAGCCGCGGTAAATGAACCGGCGGCCGACGTTGCCGTCTTGGACGGGGTGAATCCCTTCGGCAGCCATCCCTGGGGCGGGTTCTTATAGAACGAAGCCGCACCGACACAGAGGACCAGGAAGATCGCGCCAAGGATGTACCACGTATTGGCGACACCCATTTTGAGGATCATCACCGGGGCAAGCTTGCCGATAAAAAAGGCACCCCCGCCATAGCCCATAACGGCAAGGCCGGTCACCAGGCCGCGCTTATCCGGAAACCATCGAATAAGCGTGGCTATCGGCGTTACATACGCGGCGCCACCACCCATACCGGCGAATAAGCCAAAGCCGATATAGAGGAGGACTATGCTTCCGACGGAATCGGCTAGACCTGCCATCATCGTGCCGATACCGAACAGGATAGCACCGATGGTCGCCACGAAACGGGGACCTTTTTTGTCAAGAATACTGCCGCCGAACGCTGCCGAAAGGCCGGTAAACGCCATCGGATCATAAAGGTAACCTGCACCCCGACCTCTTCCCAGCCGTGTGCTTCCATGAGCGGTTTCTTGAAGACCGACCATGCGTAGACGGAGCCGAGGCAGAGCTGCATCACGATCGCCGCAACGGCTATCCACCAGCGCTTCATTTCTAAATTTTCTTTACTCATTATTGCATTCCCTCTCAGAACTGTTATTGACGTAGCGTACAGTGAAACCGGCCTGTTCCGGTTTGCTTTCCACGATTCTCTTGGCTGTCTCTATATTATGCTCCCTCCCCTCCATGAAGCAGGACGTGTATCCGGGGCGGGGAGAAAGCGTGGTTCAATAATAGTATGAAACTGACGCTCAAGGGCGTCGCGTAACGCACTCTCTTGAAATGAATGAGTACTCATTCACGCGACGACTGTAACATACGCCCTATTTCCTGTCAAGGGAAAATATCGTCATTCTTTCTATCAGTATTTTACTACTCGGTCTGCACCGCGACCTAATAAACCGCTTTGTTGTGCGGGCGTGAAACCGGATAGGATACAGCAGCCGCATCAGAATAACATATCAGTATATCAAATCGGGTATTTTCAGTCAATGATTTTGTTGAAATTGGCTATGATATGTTATTGGACGACCCATCCCGTTGTTCGGTTTCATCGCCGCCCCCCCATTTGGATCGACTCCCGACACCGGGTGTTGGGTCTTTCATTCCGGGGATATACCGGCCTTCACCCTGCCGCCTGCCGTAACCGCCTGCCCCAGGGCAATCCCGCCGTCGTTGGTTGGCACGCGGCGGTGAGTCAGTACCTCAAGCCGCGCCTTTTCGAGCGAATCGATCACGCCGGCCAGGAGCAGCCTGTTCTGAAAGCATCCGCCGCTCAGCGCCACCCGGCCGATCCCCGTTGTCTCGGCGATTTCTTTTACCGTCTGAACGATCCCGGCAATCAGCGTCGCGTGAAACGCCGCCGCCAGGTCCTGACGGGAGATACCGGCATCCATTCCCTCGACGATTGCGCGAATCGTACCGGACAGGTCCAGGACGACCGTATCGTCCTTCAGTATGACTTCGAATGGGAGGATATCCGCGGCCCCTGCCGCAGCACACGCCTCAAGCTCCATCGCGGCCTGCCCTTCGTAGCTCACGCTTCTCTTCAATCCAAGGATTGCCGCTACTCCGTCAAATACCCGGCCCATGCTTGTGGTTACGGGGCTGTTGATATCCCGGTCTACCATTCGCATGAACGCCCCTTTCGCGGCGCATTCCGGCACCAATCCAAGCCGCTCGGCAATACCCTGCCACCGGCTTCCATACGCGGTCTTTACGAGGCTTGCTCCCGTCCGCCACGGCTCACGGATAGCCGCCTCTCCTCCCGGAAGGGTAAAGGGGGCCAGGTGTCCCGCCCGTTTGAACCCAACCCGGTCCGCGATGAGCCATTCTCCGCCCCAGATTGTCCCGTCCGTGCCGTAGCCGGTCCCATCCAGCGCCACCCCGATTACCGTGTCCGATACCCCGTTTTCCGCCATGCAGGATACGATATGGGCGTGGTGGTGCTGGACCATGTGAACGATCGCCCCCTTCATACGCCGAGCCGCATCGGTCGTGAAATAGCCCGGGTGAAGATCGCAGGCGACGACCTTCGGCCCGCATTCGGTTATTCGCTGCATGAGCGCGACGGTCTCGTAGAAAAAGCCGCGCGCGCCGGGCGTATCCATGTCGCCGATATAGGGGCTCATGAAGGCCAGGTTCCCTTTCAGGATGCACACGGTTGACTTCAGGTGCCCCCCGACGGCCAGAACCTCGGGATACGATTCGGCAAGGACGATCGGCCCGGGGACGTACCCCCGTGACCGGCGCAGTATCGCCGGCCGCTCCCCCACCACCATCGCGATCGAATCGTCGCACCGAACGACGATCTCCCGGTCGTGGACAAGGAAGAAGTCGGCTATATCCGAGAGACTCGCCAGCGCGTCCTCGTTCCCGATGGCAATCGGCTCTCCGGAGCGGTTCCCGCTCGTCATGACCAGGGGCGGCATGTCGGAATCAAAAAGGAGGTGCTGCAACGGGGTGTAGGGCAGCATAACGCCGAAAGTTCCCATCCCCGGGGCAACGGACTGCGCGACGATAGTCTTTTCGGTGCGTGGCATAAGAACAATCGGCCGCCTGGCCGACGTCAAGAGCGCTTGTTCTTCGGGCGTAATCTCGACAATCCGGCGGGCCTCCCGGAGATCCCTGACCATGAGCGCGAACGGCTTTTCTTCTCGAAGCTTGCGCCGCCTGAGCCGCAGGACCGCTTCGTCATCGGTCGCGTCGACGGCCAGGTGAAATCCCCCGACACCCCGGATCGCCATGATCGAGCCGGAACGCAACAAGCGCGCCGCCTCGCCCACTGGATCGCCCGTGTCAACGGGCACGCCGTCGCCCGTCAGCAGCAGCACCTTCGGCCCGCAACGGGCGCAGGCGTTCGGCTGGGCGTGGAACCGCCGGCTTGCGGGATCCTCGTATTCGCTCCTGCAGTCCGGACAGAGATCAAATGCAGCCATCGAGGTCTTTTCCCGGTCATAGGGGATATCTTGAATGATGGTCAGACGGGGGCCGCAGTCGGTACAGTTGATGAATGGATAATGGTAGCGGCGATCGCCGGGGTCAAAGAGCTCCTCGACGCACCGGTCGCACGTCGCGATGTCGGGGGGGATGTGCAGGGCCGATTGCCCGGTCCTGCGGCTCGCTATGATGCGAAACTCGTCGGCCCCGACCGTCGGGATCGTTTCTTTTACGAGAGCCGGTGATCTCGGCCAGCGGCGGGAGTTCCGTTTCGGACGGCGGAAAAGAAGGATGATACCGAAGGGGGTTGTCCTTCCAGCTCCACGACAACGCCGTCCGACGTGTTCTTTACGAACCCCGCCAGTCCGAAGCGTACGGCGTATCCGATAGATAAAGGGACGAAAGCCCACTCCCTGCACCGTGCCGGAGAACAGGGACCTCACGCGAATACGATCGTCCGAATTGGTTAACAAGCATCCATCATTGGTACTTGTAATAGGCCGCGCAGGTTCCCTCCGCCGAGACCATGCAGGGGCCGAGGGGGTTTCGAGGGAAGCACGCCGAGCCGAAACCGCGGACATTCGGGTGGCGAGATGATCCCCTTGAGCACGTCTCCGCAGCGGCAGCCCGGCGTATCGTGAGACTCAACGGCCGGGATGTCAAATCGCATCGACGCGTCAAATCCCCGATACTCCTTACGAAAGCCAAGGCCGCTTTTCGGTATCATCCCGAGGCCCCGCCAGATGCGAGTCGGCCAGCTCGAAGACCTCGTATGAGGATCCTGCGGGCCGCCGCTATTGCCCTCTTCCTTGACGCGCGCGCCGATACTGAATCTCGGTCTTTACGTCTCCCGGAGATGATCTGTTCCAGGATCATCAGATCCCTTCGAGGATGTCCACCGGCTCAAAACCGGTGATCACTCCCGCCCGGCCGCTTTCGGGCGATGATGCGAATAGGCGGCCGTCCCGAGGATCGTGCTCACGTGCCCGGGAAGCATGAAACCGTCCACGGAGATCAGGGGATCGGAAAGGAGTGCATCGATTGCCGGGGGGATAACTTTATGAACGGAAAACACCGCGAGATTGGAAATGGAGCATGACACTGGCGGTCTTGACGACCGACGCCGCCGCCGGCGACGTCGTCTCGAATCCGATCCCCATGAAGACGATCTGCCGGTCCGGGATTGTTTTTGCGCCAGCGTCCAGACACTCCACCGCGGAATCGACGACCCTGACGTCCGCACCGTCGGCCCGCTCCTTTTCCAGCGACCGCCGTTCCGGTGCCGGGCACCCGGAGCATGTCGCCGAAGGAGGCAAATATGACGCCGGGCTGACGGGCCAGGAACAGCGCCGCGTCGACGTCCTGCACGGCAGGTCACGCAGACCGGACAGCCGGGTCCCGAAATAAGCCGGATGTTTTCGGGGAGCAGTCCCCGTATGCCGAAACGGCCGATGGCGTTGGTGTGGCTTCCGCAGACCTCCATAATGGTGATCGACCGGGTTAGCCGTCCCGCCCGTTTTCTGACTGCGGCCAGAAGCCCGTTAAAAAGCTTCGGGTCCCGATACTCGTCAATAAACTTCATGTTCGGTAAGCTCCCGAAGCAGCGCAAGCTTCTCCCTGGCGAGCTCCTCATCGACCTTATGAATCGCGAAGCCCGCGTGACAGATGACGTAATCCCCGATCGTGACCTCTTCATCGATCAGGTCCAGAAAGGCCTCGCGCCGAGTCCCTTCGATATCGATAATCGCCCGATTATCGTCGATGGAGATGATTTTCCCGGGAAATGCAATGCACATTGCTACTCCTCTTGTTCCACTTCCATTTCGATGAGCTTCAGGTCTTCCGTGCCCCCTACCAGAAGCACCGAAGGATCACCGCATGAGGGGCACGATGAGTATCCCCTGATAGTCGATGTCATATTCCTTCCGACAGGAAGACACGAAATGACGACCGGAGTGATCTCGAAGGAAAGAACGGCCCCTTCGGCCCGGGTTCCCCGGGCCATCGCCTCAAACGCCGTCTCCAGGGCGTCCGGCTGGATGCACGACATCCTGCCGAACGAAAGCGTGATCCTGTCCGACTTTTGCCGCGTTGTTTTTTTCGGCGTGTTCAAGGGCGATCTCAAGGACCGACTGCGCCAGGCTCAGTTCGTGCATTCCGGCCTCCTGACGGGTTTTACCGAGAGGGCCGCCAACTCCTCCAGCAGCAACCGCTCAATATCCGAAAATCGCTCGACCAACAGATCCGAAATCCTTACTTCCATTGTATCATATTTCTCCGGCACGACGGTGATAAAAGTAACCGGCGGGCATTGATCCAAAAGATCGGCCATGGCAAGGACGTCCAGGAACTCCACCTCGTGGGCCGACGTGGGTGCGTGGCAGATAGAGCGACATCTCTTCTTTCGTGAATCGGTATAGTGAGCCCGGCGTATCGTCGATCCTGATCGCATCGATGACGATGAGATGCCCGGCGCCGGTGACGATATCCAGGAGACCCAGGCCCGCCGTCCCCCCGTCCACCAGCGAGACGGTATCCGGCAGTATATACCGATCCGAAAACCAGGCGATAAATCGGACCCCGAATCCGTCGTCCCCGACGAGGAGGTTGCCGAGTCCCAGTATGGTGATAGTTTTGTTTTGTTCATCGGCATGTACGTAAAAAGACAAGGTCGCATAATAACAAAGTCCTCGCCGAAAAGCGAGGACTTTGCGAGATTTGTGAGGGGAGAGGATCCTTCTCCCCTCTCATTTCTTGAACAGGCGAGCCGATTCAGTGCTCTTTGGCCTTAAAGACCATGCCGTTTATCATCGAGGAGACGGTGCCTTCCTTGAAGACGATGTCGTACCAGAAGGCCATATAAATGTGCACGATGATAAACAGGACAAAGAGCCAGGTCAGGATATGGTGGACGTAGCGCACCATCGCCAGCCCCCCCATGCAGACGCTCGACGGGGGTCAGTATCCAGGCGTAAGGCCCAGCAGCCCGTGATCGTATCCCGCCCCGGTGAGGATGAGTCCCGTAATGACGATGAGAAAGATCATCACGAAGAGCCCCATGTAGGACAGCGCCTGCAGCGGCCCGTACAGGTAGACGTGCTCCGGGCGCTCGTTGGACACGAGTAGGTAGAACTTGATCTGTTTAATGAAGTTCTTCCAATCGGTGATCGCGAGGAAGTTCTTCCAGTTGGCGTGAAACCTCTCGAAAGAACCCCATGTACATTCTCCAGACGAACAGTATCGTGAGGATCACGCCGAACAGGAGGTGATAGTACCGCATCTCCCCCATGAGGAACTTATGCACCGTCTCTCCGGACGACACCGAGAAACGGATCGGCGATATACCAGCCGGTTACGATAAGGAAGAAGATGGAGATCGCCATGGCCCAGTGGTGCACGCGGATTGGCACCGTCCATTCCCTGACGGGTGTCCTCTTTTCCATGGCCGTATCTTTATTTTCCATGGCGGACTCCTTTACAATACTTTGAACTTCTTGATCTCGTTAGTCCTCGGGTCAATGATGTGGACGGCGCAGGCCATGCACGGATCAAACGAGTGGATCGTCCTGATGATCTCCAGCGGCTGATCAACGTTGGCAAGGCGAGTCCCGATCAGCGATTCTTCGTACGGCCCCCTGAGGCCGGCCGCATCCCTCGGCGAGCAGTTCCACGTCGAGGGAACGACCGCCTGGTAGTTTTCGATGACCTTGTTCTTGATCTTGATCCAGTGGCCCAGCGACCCGCGCGGCGCCTCTTTCATGCCGCGCCCTTGCGCCTCCTCGGGAACATCGCAGCGGGTCCACGTCCTGGTATCGCCGGACTTGATGTTGGTCACCAGCTCGTTGACCCAGGCCTCAGTATTGTCGGCGATGAGCTTGGTCTCGAGTGCCCGCGCGGCAGTCCTTCCAAGGGTTGAAAAGAGGACCGTGACCGGCAGTCCCGTGGCCTTGAGGGTGGAGTCGACCAGGTCCTTGATCTTCTGATCGCCCGTGGCATATCCGATGATGAAGCGTGCCAGCGGCCCCACCTCATAGGGGAGACCGTCGTACCGGGGCGCCTTGCACCAGGTATACTTCTCGTCGGCCTTGACGTGTCCGGACTCGTCGTAGTCGGTATAATTCGGTTCGGTTGACCCATCGTACGGGTGCAGCGGCTGGCCGTCCGTGTACCAGGAGTGCGTAACGTCCTCGGTGATCTTGGTCTCGTCAAGCTTCTCGACGTTTGCAAGGTCCCGGTTCTTGATGACGCCGGGCTGGAAGAACGTCGTGGTGTAGTCGTCGTCGAGGTTGATCCCCCCGTAGGAGAGGTAGTTCTTGACTCCGCCGCCGATCCCGGCCAAACCCTCGTCCTTGTAGTAGGTGGCCGCCAGCAGGACGTCCGGGATATACGCGGTCTCGACGAAGTTCCTCATCTCCTTGAGCCGGAAGAGATACTCGCCGATTCGGTAGGCGTCCAGCGTATCCATTACCGAGGTAACGCCGCCGGCAACCAGCGTCTGCGGGTGGGGGTTCTTGCCGCCGAAGATCGCCATCATCTGGGCGCCGACCTTTGAGACGGCCAGGGCGTCCAGGTAATGGGATACGATAATAAGGTTTGCCTCCGCGGGCAGCTTGTAGGAGGGGCTTCCCCAGTAGCCGTTGGCAAAGGGCCCTAACCGGCCCGATTCAACGAATTTTTTCAGCCGTTCCTGGACGGACTTATAGTGGGATGCGGAGGAATTGTACGGGTTGTCGCAATAGGCGCGCGCCATATCCTCGGCCCTCCGGGGGTCCGCCCCCAGGGCCGAAACGACGTCCACCCAGTCAAGACCGTGCAGGTGATAGAAATGCATGATGTGGTCGGTTATGTAGAGAGATGCATTGATGAGGTTTCTCACGATACGGGCGTTCGTGGGCGGCTTGACCCCGAATGCGTCTTCCACTGCCAATATCGAGGCCTCATAATGGGAATAGGTGCAGACCCCGCAGAACCGCTGGGTCATGAGCCCCGCGTCCCGGGGGTCTCTCCCCTTGAGGATAGTCTCGATGCCCCGCCAGAGGGTGATGGTAGACCAGGCGTCCTTTACGGTATTACCCTCCAGCTCGACCTCTATGCGTAAATGTCCTTCAATCCGGGTAATCGGATCGATTATTATTTTCTGAGCCATTCTCACTCTCCTTTATGATGGCCTGCTACTTTTTTTCGGCTTTCTTCTTCTTGTCGTCTTCCGGGCCGTGGCGCTTGATGGCCGAAGCCGCTGCATGGGCGGCAACGCCGGCCACCGTGAGGCCCGCCAGGGTCGCGAAGACCGTGTTGACAGTGGACTCAACCCCCTTTACGCCGATCGCCCCATCGGATATCGGTTTTTCGAGGGGGGCCATCGTATCCCAGAAGGCCGGCTCGTAGCATCCCATACAGCCGTGACCGGCCATGATCGGCCACGAGGTGCCGTCGTTATAGCGGACCTTGCCGCAGTTCGCATAGGTGTAGGGGCCCTTGCACCCCATCTTATAGAGGCACCAGCCCCGCTTTGCGCCGGCGTCGCCCCATTCCTCGACATACTCGCCGGCGTCGTAGTGGGAGCGCCGCTCGCAGTAGTCGTGAATACGCTTTCCGTAGGCAAACAGCGGCCTGCCGAGGGAATCGGTGGCCGGCAGCGCCCCGAACATCAGGAAATGGAGAACGGTCCCGACGAAGTTTACCGGGTTGGGGGGGCATCCCGCGATGTTGATCGTCCTGATCCCGAGGGAGTCCCGAATGCCCTTGGCATCCGTCGGGTTGGGCTTGGCAGCCTGGATGTTACCGAAGGAAGAGCAGCTCCCGATGCAGATGACGGCGGCGGCCTTCGAGGCCGCTTCCTTGCCGATCTCTTTTCCGGTTTTCCCCTCGCTCCCGATCCTCAGGTACTTGCCGTCCAGACCCTCGGGGATGGCACCCTCGATGACCAGCACGTACTGCCCCTCGAAATCGGCCATGGCCTTCGTGAGGTTTTCCTCGGCCTGCTTGCCGGAAGCGGCCATCAGGGTCTCGTGGTACTCCAGGGAGATCGTGTCCAGGAGAATGTCATCGACGTTCGGATAGGACGTGCGCAGGAATGCCTCGCTGCACCCGGTGCACTCGGCGAAGTTAAGCCAGATGACCGGCAGCCGGCTGAAGTTCTCCGCCGCGCGCGCCACCATGGGGCGGAACATCGGCGGGAGCATCATGACGCCGGTTATGAACGACGTCCACTTGACGAACTCCCTGCGTGAGACCCCCCGCGCCTTGAGGCTTTCCTGAAGACTCTCTCTCGGTTCGGGCAATGTCTCTTCAATTTGATCCAGTTGGACCTGACAGTACTCCATTAATTCCCGGTACTGCTTTTCTACCGTCCGGCGGTGGCCGGAGCCGTTTGTGCCGCCCATAATGCCTCCTTTCAATAGATCATCTGGTCTCTGTAGGAAACTACTCGGTATAATCAATTAGATCGGCGCGCAATCCTTCCGCCCCGCTTTCTGTACGGATTATCGATGCTCATTGGACATCGATGCCGGCAGGGAGCCGATTGCCCGGCTTCGTATCGAGCGGGTCTCGATAATCGTGATGCCGACAACAAAGCACTCCGACCTGATGAGATCCGCTGTCAGTTCGCCGCTAAGATAAAACCGGTGTTTTGGGAAGGATACGCGATGCGCAAGGGTAAGATTCCGGGAAGATGACATGGGCACGTCATCCCGATCCTGCGCCGTTCTCCTTTCCAAACACGGGAGGCATGGGCGTTTCCGTCCATACCCTATCGTCCCTGTTCCATCGGCGGAGGGGAAAGGATTGCCTTTTCGTGGCCGTAAATCCCTTCCCGACCCGTACCATTAGGGCACAGGGATCGGAGAAAGCAGGTTATTTATAGTGCAACCGCATAAAGATGTCAAGGTTTTTTGATGGGCGGGTAGATGAAAAGAAGCGATAGGGGATAGCCCCACAATAGCGCTGTTATCCCGCTACCCATAACATGACAGCGGGCGGAAGTGAGGAGAGCGGCTAGCCGGCATCGGCCGCGTGCTGTCCTGCCGGAACGTACTCTATTATGTATCGATTGCCAGGACGCTCACCAGGTCGACCGTGTCCCGGATATATCCCTCCCGTTTCGCAACGATATCAAGGCGGATGGTCGTAAGGTCCTCAAGTCTCGGGAAGGGCGTCGGCCTTTCTTTCGAGTCGACCGATTTCAGGTAGTGCTTACAGGTATCGCAGACATATACCCGGTGGGCGGGGTCGTTTTCAACCGTGAAATATCGTGTCTTTTCCCGCCCGGCTTCACCACAAAACGGACAGGTCAACCGGCGGAAGTTCCACCGCGTCAAACATCGGCCGCAGGAGAGCGTGAGACGTGCCGTCCTCTCCCTCGATGAGCGAAAGGTGCGGGGCGGCGCCGCACACGGGGCAGTAGGAGGCCGCCCACTTGTCCAGCAATCCGGTTCGCTCAAAGCTCTCCTTAATCGGATTAAGGAGATACCGCAGCGTCTCGTTTGCCGCCAGAAGCGCTACCGGACGCGAGCCCCCGAATCCCTCCGGAAAGAGATATTCCTGGCTCAGCACCCCGCTCAGCAGCGCCCGGAAGGCCTGCCGATCGCCGTAAAACCCGACGATTTCCTCGGCGCCTTTCTGATCCTTTTCGAGCACGACGGTTACCAGCCGGGCAAACCGCTTCCCGAGCCTTTCGACATCGTCAGGAATCAGCCGCACGTCGGCCAGAGGGAATCCGTCGGACAACCGGCCTGAATCCGGAGGGGCGTCCGCTTGCCTCTGCGTCCCCGTCTCTTCTCCGCCGATTCGCACAAAACCCGTCAGGATTGCCAGAAGCGGCTCGATTTTCGGGTCATTACTCATCGCCCGTTTAATGGCGGCGATTTCGGGGTCTTTCATGTATGCCATTCCCCATAATGATTGGGGCGGCCGTACGGCCGCCCCTTCAATGATAGATCGGGTTTTCGGCTCACTTAAGCCTTTGACTTTCGGGTTTCCTTGACGATCTTTTCCCGGTAGTAGCCGGGCATATGGGTCTTGGCCCACGCCTCGGTCACCTTGCCGTCCGTCATGACCGGCAGGCTGCCCGTCGTGCCGACGGTGCCGAGATAGATGTGCACCATCGAAAACCCGCCCATGACGGCAACACCGAGGGCATGAAAGACCACCGTCCACCGCATGAGCGGAGCCCAGATGAGGCCCTTTCCGAACCAGAGCAGTAACCCCGTGGCAATCATTACGGCGCCGTAGAGTGCCACCGTAATAAAGAACAGCTTCTGGCCCGCGTTGTACTTATACGGCTCGGGTATTTTCGCCTTCCAGAGGTAACCGCCCGCCGCCTTCATCCACTCGATATCTGTCTTGTCGATGTAGCCCGCTTCTTTATACCAGTGACGCACGGCAAAGACAAGGGCAATCGTGAAGACAAGGCCGATAAACCGGTGGTAGTCCTTGACCGCCCGGTAACCGCCGAGCATTTCGGCAAGGGGGGCAAACGCGTTGACGGCGATTATCAGACCGGTAAAGACCAGGGCCAGACACGTCCCCGCCAGAACCCAGTGGATTACCCGCTCGTAGGGGGTCGATGCGATAACGACTTTTTGCCCAGCCATGCTACTTACCTCCCTCTTCCTTGGGATGCTTCGGTCCCTTGATCATATAGTGAAGGAGCGCCCCCCGATGACGCCTCCGATTGACAGGAGTCCGAGCGGTTTGGCGATGTTTCTCCAGAGTTTTACGGTTATCGGGACGTGCGGCGAGACCGGGAGCTTCGCGTAGAGCTTTTCCTGCTCGGTCAGCACGTACATGACGTGGGTCCCATCGACGTAGTCCCTACCGTACAGGGAGGCCGCCAGACCTTTTTCGACAAGTTGGGCCACCCGCTGCTCTCCCTTGTCGATCATCTGCTCTTTGAGGCCGAAGCTGAGGCACCCGGTGGGGCATGCCTTGACGCAGGCCGGAATCATTCCGTTGGTGATTCTATCCTCGCAAAGGGTGCACTTATACGTCACCTTCGTCTCTGAGTCGTAGCGCGGTATACCGAACGGACAGGCAATGACGCAGTACTTGCAGCCGATGCAGAGGTCCCGGTTGAGCCTGACGGCCCCTTTCTCCCCGTACGTGAGGGCGCCGGAAGGGCAGACCCGCACGCAGGAGGCGTCGGTGCAGTGAAAGCACCCGTCCTTGCGGAAAATCCAGTCGACACTGCCGTCCTCTTTTTCACGCTCCTGGAAGCGGATGAGCGTCCAGGTGTTGTGTTGAAGGTCGGGAGGGTTTTGGTGGCTTCCCCAATTTGTTGTCTGGGCGCCCGGCTGTGAATTCCAGTTCTTGCAGGCAACCTGACAACCGCGGCATCCCGTGCACTTTGGAGAGGTCGATGAGTTTGACCATCTCTTCCTTTATCTTTGTCGCTGCCATTATAGCCACCCTCCTTTCACCTTTTCAACATTAACCAGGAAGGCCTTGCTCTCGGGAATTGAGGTGTTTGGGTCACCGATAGTCGACGTGAGCAGATTGGCCGAGTCGCCGAACGTGTAGACCTCCGGCTTGGGCACGGCAGGATCGCTGCTCTGCCCCTCCTCGGTGGTCCGCCACCCGAAGTGCCACGGGATACCGACCTGATGGAGCTCGACGTTGTCACCGAGTTTAAACGGTTTAAACCGCTTGGTCACGATGGCAACGGCCACTATTTCGCCCCTGGCCGACGAGACCTTAACCCGGTCACCCCCTTCGATCCCCTTCATCTCCGCGAGCTCTTCGCTCATCTCTACAAAATTTCCCGGCTGCATCTCTGCCAGCCAGGGCTGCCAGCGCGTCATAAGCCCGGTCTGCCAGTGTTCCGTAACGCGGTACGTAGTCGCCAGAATCGGGTACTTCGGATCGCAGGTGCCGGCGTAAACGTCGACGTCGCTGCCGACTTCCGGTCTATCGTAGCGGCGGATGACGGGACTGATGAGCTGTTTGGGATTGAGCAGGTTTGCCGGCACGGGACACTCGACAGGCTCATAGTGCACCGGGAACGGGCCGTCGGCAAGGCCGGGGCCGAATATCGATGCTACGCCCTCTTTCTGCATGATGAAGGGGAGCCTCCCATCCGGGTTGGTGGACCCGTCGGCCTTTTTGAGCGGCGGATAATTCCCGTCGATGACATCCCCAACCCACTTGTCTCCGGCCCAGCGGACGACCGGCTTTGCCGGCGCCCACGGCTTGCCGGTGGGATCGACCGATGCGCGGTTGTAGATGATCCTCCGGTTGACGGGCCAGGACCATGCCCATTTCGGGAAAAGACCGATGCCCGACGTATCCGTGTTGTTCCTTCGGGCGGAGTTGTTGCCGTCCGCGTTGTAGGACTGGGAATAGACCCAGCTACCGCTGGAGGTGGAACCGTCGTCCTGGAGCATTACGAACGAAGGCACGAGGTCCCCCTTCTTATACTGCTTGTCCTTGATGACTGTATCGTCGAGGAAGTATCCGTTTATCTCTTTGGCCACGTAGTGGCGTATCAAAGGCCTTCATCTTGCCCGAGTAGTCCTTAGGGCCGTATTCCCAGGCGAGCTTGGTGAAGGCTTCCTTCAAGACGGCGTTGTCCTTCTCCATGTGCTCCCTGACCTTGAAGAAAGAGCTCGGTATGATCTCGCCGTCGGCCATCGCCTCTCCCGGCGGATTGACCGCCTTATAGCGCCATTGCATCCAGCGACCGGAGTTGGTGATGCTCCCCTCCTTTTCGAGGGACGCGGCGCACGGAAGCATGAAGACCTCTGTCTTGATATCGGCGGGTTCATTCCAGGACCCCGCCAGAAAGAGCCGGTCTCGTTGTCGAAGAGATTGACGTTCACGAGCCACTCGAGCTTCGCCAGGCCCTTTCTGACCTTATTCGCATGGGCACCGGAGCATGCCGGGTTCTGACCCCAGGCGAGCACACCCTTGAGTTTACCCTTGTAGGCGGCGTCCCAGATCTGCAGCCAGGAGTAGTTGACGCCGTCGTCGGGCTTGGGGAGGTAGCCGTAGCCTCTTCGAGAGTGGCGTTCAAGCCGTAGAGCGCCCGCAGGAGACTCACCATATACTTGGGATAGTTGGATGCCCAGCTCGCGCTCAGGGGGTTGGATGGCTTGACTGCGTGATCCGGGCCGGTTGTAGGCGGCCAGCGTACGCCAGAGACGCGGTCGGCGCGGCGAGGTATCCGGGAAGAATATGGTAGAGGAGTGCCGTAGTCGGTGGAGCCCTGAACGTTGGACTCCCCCTCAGCGCGTTGACGCCGCCTCCGGCCACTCCCATGTTGCCCAGAAGCATCTGGATGATGGACATCGCCCGGATGTTCTGGACGCCGACCGTGTGCTGCGTAAAGCCCATGGCGTACAGGATCGTCCCGGCCTTGTCGGACGCTCCCGCTCTTCGCGTACGCCTCGTAGACGGCCGATGAGCTTATCTTCGGGGGTGCCGGTAACCTGTGAGACCGTCTTCAGGCTCGTACCGGTCATACTCTTTCTTGAGCAGCTGTAAAACGCACTGCGGATCAGTAAGCGTCCGGTCTTTCATCGGGAACCCGTCCCCGCCGGCCACGAACGTCCAGGTCGCCTTATCGTATTTGCCGCCCGCCGGCGTCTCCGTCAGGCCGGAAAATACGCCGTCGTTGTCTGCCGCCAGCTTAAAGGCTGAATTGACGACAAACGACGCGTTCGTATATTCCCGGACGTATCTCAGAAGTAGAGCTTCTTTGTCGATGATATACCTGATCATACCGCCCAGAAAGGCGATATCCGATCCGGATCGGAGGGGGGCGTAGATGTGGGCCTTTGATGAAGTCTGGGTGAACCTCGGATCGACGCTGATAAGGACGGCACCGTTGTCGATAGCCCGCTGTACCCATTTGAAGGAAATCGGGTGATTTGCGGCAGCATTGCTGCCCATGACAAGAATGACGTCACTGTTCTTCAGATCGATCCAGTGATTGGTCATTGCGCCTCTACCGAACGACTCTGCCAGAGCCGCTACCGTTGCGCTGTGTCAGATACGGGCCTGGTGTTCAATATACACCAGGCCTAACCCCCTCAGGAATTTCTGATAGACATAGCATTCTTCGTTGTCCATGGCCGCGCTGCCGACCGAGGCGACCGCGGTCGTTCGGTTGACGACCTGGCCCTTGTCGTTGGTGCGGGTGAAGCTCTCGTTGCGGGACTTGACGATTCTCTTGGCGATCTTGTCGAGGGCCCAGTCCCACGATACCGCTTCCCATTTGTCCGAGCCGGGGGCGCGGTAGAGGGGAGTCGACAGGCGGGCGTCATTGACCGCTATCTGATAGAGCGAGCCGCCCTTCGGGCAGAGGGAACCCTCGTTGATCGGGTGATCTGGATCGCCCTCGGTGTTGATCACCGTGCCGTTGCGGGTATGGACGATGATTCCGCAGCCCACCGCGCAGTAGGGACAGATGGTGGTCGTCTCTGTGGCGTACAGGGTTTTCAGCGGGAGCGCCTCCGCCCGAACCGAAGCGATATTCAGGCCCAGACCTCCCACGAAGACCGTGGCGCCGGTTAGTCTAAGAAACGTACGTCTGGTAACTTCCATGGCTCTCCTCTTTGCCTGAGTAATACTTTATTGACCGTTGACGTTCAACCCGATTGGCCAACCAAACCAATAAAAAAAAGGAAGAGATACCTCCCCCTTGTCCCCATGGGAAGGTCATCTCTTCCTTTGCAAACGGCGGGGTAAGCGATCTCTCCCTTACCCGTATCGGCTCACGGATCCCGTCGGGATCGGTGAACTCGGAAGATAGTATTTTCGCGAAAATAATATACGGGTGGTACTAAAATGTCAAGAACTTAAACGCAGTACCGACCACAATAATGTGGGGGATGTGGACGGTTAATATCTCGGGCAGGCGGCCGTTTTTCTCGCGAAACTACCGCATCACGGTCGTGCCGGCGATTATAGGGCCGTGAAGTCTCTGATTTCGCGGAGGACGTCGTCGATGTCATAGGGATATTCGAGACGGTAAATCCTTTCCATTTTACGAAACCAGGTCATCTGGCGTTTGGCGTACCGTCTGGTGTTTCTTTTGATGAGCGCGATCGTCTCGTCAAGGCCGAGCTTCCCCTCGAGATGGTCCACGATCTCCCGGTACCCGATTGTCTCAAGCCCGGGCGACCGGGGGCCGTACCCCATATCGAGGAGACGCTGCACTTCGCGAACGATCCCGTCCGATATCATCAGGTCAACCCGATCATCAATCCGACGGTTGAGGGCCTCGCGTTCCATCGAAAGGCAAAAGGTGATCGCATCGTAGCGTCTCGTTGAAAACGAGTGGCGGGCCGCCAGCTCGCTCTTGGGTATCCCCGTCAATCGGTAGATCTCCAGGGCCCGAATAAGCCGTACCCGGTCGTTTTGGCCGATATGGCCGGCCGACCGGGCGTCTACCCGCTCAAGCTCCTCCCTCAGACGGTCGGTCGAAAGTACTCCCAGCTCCTCCCGCACCATCCCCCCGTCCGGCGAACCGGGCAGCTCGAAGATACCGAAGACCAGGGCCTTGAGGTAGAGGCCCGTCCCT
The DNA here is from genome assembly GCA_963735595.1 of uncultured delta proteobacterium. Classification (GTDB taxonomy): domain Bacteria; phylum Desulfobacterota; class Zymogenia; order Zymogenales; family Zymogenaceae; genus JAFGAS01. Next base: position 686,167 of record CAVTLK010000001.1, read on the forward strand.
CCTGTCACGATCGGGACTGCCGCGTCGCCGACGATTTCTTCGATAGCGCGGTCTGCCGCCCGTGCATAGGCCATCGCGTTATATCGGCGGTCGGGATCGATTATATCAATGAGATAGTGGGGAACCCTCTCGCGTTCGGCCGTGGTCGGCTTGGCGGTGCCGATATCGAGGTATCGGTAGACCGCCGCAGAGTCCGCCGAGACGATCCGGCCGCCGATCTGTTCCGCTATATCCGCCGCGAGGCCCGATTTGCCCGAGGCGGTGGGGCCGGTGATGATAACGATTTTCGCCAGCGTCATGATTCGATTTCCCGCCGCCGAACGGCATACGTTATCCGAGACGGCCGTGACGAATACCTCGACGGTCCATCAGGCCGTCACGTCCTCCTGAAACGCCGCTCGATTTCCTGCCGGGTGATCCTGATCATCGTCGGCCTCCCGTGGGGACAGTGAGCGGCAAAGGGAGTATTCTCGATCTCGCCGATGAGCCCGTCTATCTCCTGGACCGAGAGGTCCCTGCCCGCCCGAACCGATCCGTGACAGGCCACGGCCTTGATCATTCGATCGACCGTCTCCTCGATTCCCGGCCGGCCGGTTTCCTCCCGGAGTTCTTCGGCAATCCCCATGACGAGGCCCCGCACGTCGGCGTCTTTGACAATCGAAGGGACGGCCGAGACCAGAAGCGTCGCGCCCCCGAATTCTTCCAGCTCAAAGCCGATCATGTTGATTTCGTCCAGATACCTGACGACGGCGGCACGGATGGGGCCGTCGAGTTCCAGGGTGATCGGGAAGAGGAGCCGCTGCTTGGCCACGGCGTTCCGGGAGCGGCCCGCCTTGATTCGCTCGTACACCACGCGCTCGTGCGCGGCGTGCTGGTCGACGAGGACCAATCCCTGTCCGTCCGAGAGGACGATGTAGGTGCCAAGGACCTGTCCCAGGAGTTTTGCACCCGGTCCTACGGCCTCCTCCATCTCTCCCGGGATCTCGGGGAAGATTTCCGCTTCTTCACCCCGGGGATACAAATCGGCCGGCGCCGCCCCGGGGCGGTCGGAGAGAGAGGCCCAGAGGTCCATCGCCTCCCGTATCGATCCCTCGGCAGGCCTTTGGACGTCGCGTTCGGAGTCGTAGTGGGTCGGCCTGCCAACAGAGATGGAGACTTTCGTGAGCCGCCGAACCGCCGCATCGACCGACCGGTAGACGACTCCGCCGACGAGCTTCGGATCGACGAACTTTACCTCGCGCTTGGTCGGGTGAATATTGACGTCCACCTCCGAAAACGGGAGCTGTATGAAGATTACCGCGACCGGAAACCGCCCGCTAGTAATCAGGCCGGAATAGGCGCGCACGATCGCCGCGGTGAGCGAATAGTCTCGCACCGGGCGGTCATTGACGAAGAGGTGTATGCCGGACTGAGTCGAGCGGGATTCTTCGGGCCGTCCGATGAGGCCCGTTGCCCTGATACCTTCTTCCTCGCCGTGCACTTCCTCCAGGTCCCGGGCGACACGCCTTCCCAGGACGTCCCCGGCCCGCTCTCTCAACGTCCCGGGCGGCGCACTGATTGCCTCCTTGCCGTCGGCCGTCAACCGGAACCGGACGTCCGGACGCGAGAGGGAGTGCTTAACGATCACGTCGTAACCGTTGAGGTATTCGGTACGGTCGCTCTTGAGGAACTTCCGGCGCGCGGGCACCGAATAGAAGAGATCCTCCACGATAACCCGTGTGCCTTCCGGAATCCCCGCGTCCCGGACGTGCTGGACGACTCCTCCGGCGGCGACAATCTCGGTCCCGGCGTCGGCCCCGCGCTCCCGCGAGAAAAGCGTAAACCTCGATACGGACGCGATCGAGGGGAGCGCCTCTCCCCGAAAACCGAGGGTGTGAATCGCCCCCAGGTCCTGCCTATCGGTTATCTTGCTGGTCGCATGACGCTGGAGGGCCAGCCGAACGTCGGCGGCGCTCATCCCGATCCCGTCATCCACCACGACGATACGCTGCTTACCCCCGGTTAACATCTCGATATCAATACTGCGGGCTTCGGCGTCAAGGGAGTTTTCCACGAGCTCCCTGATCACCGATGACGGGCGTTCGACGATCTCACCTGCCGCTATGAGGTTGATGAGCGTATCGGGCAACAGCTTGATTTTGGGTTGTTCGTTAACGCCCATCGGTATCCTTCGCTATGGCGGGTTCCCGGCTGCGGGGTCCAGATCGCACCGCGGCTAGAACTCCATCCTGGACAGTCGCCGTACGCCGAGCCTCATCGGGACAAAAAAGACCGCCAGATTCAGGGCAATAATCAGGGCCGCCGATACGATGAGGCTCGCATATTCGTACGTTCCCGGAAGCATCTGCTCCCGGAAATAGACGTAGACCGGCCGCGCCTCGATAACGATAGACAGTCCTATATAGATCAGTCCGATTATCATGTAGATGATGCCCCCAAACCCGGCGGCGATCTGGGCAACGTTCTCATAGAAGAACCGGGGATAAATCGCCCCGAGCCCCACTCCCAGCGCCGTGAGCGAGAGGCCGAACAGGAACACCGTTACGGTAGAAAGCACCATCATGAAAGGAGCCACGCCCAGAAGGATGTTGGAGGCGATTATGAGAAATTCGCCGAGGACGATTATCGGAACGACATAGATAGAAAACTTACTCCAGAGAAACTGCCTGACCGACAGTGGTGAAGTAAAGATAATCCAGTACGCCTGCCCCTCGAGGCTCGTCGTGGGGAAGATGAACCTCACGGCCAGGGCGGCGATTACAAATCCGGTGAGACCGAGGTTGAGAAACGCCGTAACGTCCTTGAGAAAATCGCTCGTCGCCGGGATGCTCCGTATTGAAAAGAGATACATGACAATAAGGGAGGCTAACAGGAAGAGCTGGGACCACTGTGTCGGGTCCCTGAACAACGTCTTGATGTCCTTCACGACGACCGCCCTCCGCTCCGAATCAAGCGGAGAAAAGATGCGGTCAACGAAGCCGAAGCCACGGACACGACGTTCCGTCCCCCGATCCCGGCCCTCGGAGCTCTTCGAAAAGCCGGGGAAGTAGATGAATCGGGAAACCGCCATAACCGCGGCTGTTCCGAGGATAGCCCCGGCGACCAGGAAGATGAGGTTTTGCGTGAAGACGCCCGTCTCTTGCCCCACCATCGAATTGATCAGGTGAGAAAGCCACGTGGAGGGGAGAAACGGATACTTAGGCACCCGCAGCTCTTCCAGTGCCAGCATGAATACCGGCTGCGAGAGCGTGCTGATATCCTCATAGAGCGACTCCGGCCTGAGGTACCGAAAGAAGAAGATGAGCCCCCCCGCGAAAACCATCCCGAGGACGGTCAGCACCTGATGGGTACGCCGTGCGGGAAAGAAACGCAACAACAGCATCGTCATGAGGGTCCCGATAGCGGCAGGGATCAATATGAACGGGATCAGGAGCAACACGATTCCTGCATAGAAGCCGACGCCCGCGCCGAAGGCGCGGCCTAAGGCAAAATATATGGGGAGGCCGAAGATGACGACCATGTAGGAGCTGTTGACGGTGCTTTGGGCGAATTTCGCCGCAAACAGCCGGGTATGCGGTATCGGTGACGAAATCAGGAGGTCCAGGTCGCGCGAGAGGTAGAGGGCCGACAGCGAAGCGATGATATTGCTGAAAACCAGGACCGAAAAAAGCGTGAGGTTGATCATCGCCATGAGGCGATCGACGAGGATCGATCCCACCTGCGCAATATCCAACCCGACTATCGGCTGGGGATTCAGGAGGAGGCCCAGGATTCGATAGAAAAGTATATAGTCAAGGACGATAAAAACGACCCCTCCGACGCCGAAAAAGACGATCTTGAGGGTTTTCTCCCCGGTCGGGTTTTTGAGGTCGTTGAAGGTCGATCTGATCTTCTCGCCCCATAGGGTCATCAACTGGCTCATCGGGCGACACCGTCCTCCTCGGTGAGGGTAAAGAATATCTCCTCCAATTCCCGCGAGCTCGTGTGAGCTGCCGTCATTAAATCGTCGATAGAGCCCGCGGCTACGAGCTCCCCTTTATTGATAATTCCGATTCGGTGGCACATCTGTTCGGCGTGGGCCAGCGTGTGGGTAGACATAAAGATGGTCGTCCCGTTTCTTGAAAGGTCGGTAAATATCTCGCCGACCAGCTTTATGCTGCGGGGGTCGAGCCCCACCATTGGCTCGTCCACGATAATTATTTCGGGGTCGTGGAGGAGCGCCTGTGCCATTACGGTCTTTTGTTTCATCCCGTGGGAATACCCCTCGATGAAATCATCGAGCCATCCTCCCATCGAGAACATATGTGATACGATCTCGATCTTCTCGTTGATCTTCGCCCGGTCCATGCCCCACAGGCTGCCGATGAACCCGAGGAATTCTCTGCCGGTCAGCTTTTCGTAGATGAAGGGTTTATCCGGGATATAGGCGCAGATCCGGCGCGCCGCCGTTGCGTCGCGCTCCAATGGAATGTTCGAAAGGCGGATCGAGCCCGCGGAGGGCCTCAAGAGCCCGGCCATCATCTTAATGGTCGTGGTCTTGCCCGCCCCGTTGGGACCCAGGAAGCCGAAAAACTCACCGCGCCCGACGGTTAGCGTCAGGTCATTGACCGCCCTGATTCTTCCGTAATCCTTAACGAGATGCGATAGTTCGATCACGATTCCCCCTCCTGGCGTTCCATCAGCCGGCGATAGATTACCTCTCCGATCGAAAGACCGATGTCGATGAATTCCGGGCCGTATCGCCGCCCGGTTTCGGTCCGAAACGTTTCTTTGATCCGCTCTATCCCCCCGATACTCTTGTGGTATCCCGCCAGCATGCGCCCCACGTCGATATGCGAATACTCGAGCATATCCCACAGGGTGACGATGAAGTTATCCGGGCCCCAGCGAAATTTATCGGCGTCATACAGGGAGTCGGAGATAGTCTTTGCCGTGCGATCGGCTATCGGGGTTTGCTGCCTGAAGGCCTCATGATTCCTGATGGCCCCCACGATTATCGTCCTGCGGGCGGCGTCCATCCCGTATTGTTCGAGTATCAGGTCGGCATCCTCGGCGCTCCTCTCGGCGTGATTGGATTCCTTCCTCCGTATATCGTGCAGCAGTCCCGCCGTCTGTACGGCGATTATCGCCTCGGTTGCCTTCGGGCCGGCCTCTCGCATCTCTACGGCAACAATCGTGCCGGCATCCAGCGCCACAAGCTCCGAATGCGACAGTCCGTGCCCGATATTATCGGCCTGCCCCGACAGGTAGTCTCTATATCGCCCAACCGTCTCGTCGGTATGGTAGATACTCGTGGAGAGCTCAACGGCCGACTTATTTTCGCGATAGAAACGGGGTATACCGGCCTGCCGCCCGGCTTCCCGCGCGACGAGCCTGGCCTCGTCAATCGTAATAGGCCTCATTGGTCAATGATACAGGAATCACCACGCCGCTGTCAATGGCCGGCCGTAGTTTCGATTGCGGATTGCCGGAGATTATGGTAGTATATATTTACTACCTCATTGAGGGAGGCGATAAGATGACTGGAAAGATGAAAAAGGCCCTTCTTGCCCTCATGATCGTCATCACGTTGGGGGCAGGCTTCGGCTGCGCGACGGCGTCCGTGGGATTCGGATACCACGTCCCCGTCACGTCCCGCTTTGGAACCGGGGTCTATTTCGGCTTCGGTTTTTAGGCGCCGAGCGCGACGATCTTCACGTCTCCGGCGGCGCCGATCTTCCCGCCGGCGATCGCCACCGCGCCGAATACGCCCGGTATCCCGGTGATATCGGACAGTGCCGGTTCTATGTCCATTGTTTTCTTCACCCGGTTTCCCAGCGCAGTGGCGGCGGCGTCCGCGAGCGCCCCATACCCGGCCACAACCGTTGCGAGATCCGCCGTGCCCAGGCTCAGAGACCGGCCGATAAGCGCCGACGATGAACATATGCCGAGCCCTCGTTTCGCATCACCGATCTCAATGCCGACGCTCGGCCCTTCGTTTTCGGCGTACAGGGCGATCACCCGGGTATCCCCCGAAATCAGGAAGACGTCCCCGCCGTTTTCCACTATGATCTCACTCGAGGACGGCAAAAGCCTTCGGGCGACGAATTCGGCGATTGCGCCCGCCACACCGGCCATCGGCCCCACCCCCGAGAGACCCGAATCCCGGATCATCTCCTTGATGATGGGCGCGGCGTACGGGTCATCGGCGATGGGGATGAGCGATGTCTGGAATTCGGACCTGGATCGAATATATCCTTCGACGGTGTTACGTGCGTCCATAACCGCCGAGTATGCCTCATCGGTCAGGTCGGTCTCGGCCCGAATAAGAAGGTTGGTTTCTTTGACGGTGACGGAAAACTCGACGAGATCCGCGCTCCGTGATATCGTCCGATAGGTCCGGTTTTCAAACAATCGCTGCACTTCTGTCCCACGGCTCCCGTCTACTTCTTTTCCCGTCGGTGCGGAGCCTTCGCGCCTTCGCAAACGTCCGCCGGCAGGCTCTCATGTTCCTTCAGCTTCTTCTCGAGGGACCGCACTTTCTTGATCAGGAATTGAATCGCCTCTTCCTCGGGATCGGGGAGGAGATGGTGTTCGAGGTTAACGTCCTCGTGGGGCTCACCCTCCTGCGAGAGGATAATCCGGCCGGGTACGCCGACAACGGTCGACCGGGCGGGGAGTATCCCTGACGACGACCGAGTTGGCGCCGATGCGCGTGTATGCGCCTATGATGCAGGGACCGATAATCTTGGTTCCGGCGCCCACCACCACGTGATCGGCCAGGTCCGGGTGGCGTTTTTCCTTTTTCCAGCTCTTGCCGCCGAGCGTCACCCCCTGGTAGAGGGTTACGTTGTCTCCGATAATCGAGGTCTCCCCAACGACAACGCCCATCCCGTGGTCGATGAAGAAACGCCTTCCTATCGTGGCCCCGGGATGAATCTCGATGCCGGTGATGAATCGGCCGAACTGGGAGAGGATGCGTCCGATCAGCTTAAGCCTATGGTTCCACAGGAAATGGGAAAGCCGGTAGATCAGAAGGGCGTGCAGCCCCGGGTAGCAGATGAGTATCTCCAGGGTCGTCCGGGCGGCCGGGTCCCGCTCGTAGATTACCTGAATATCCTCCTTGATCGTCCGAATGCAGCGAAACATATGTATATCCTTTCAGAAAATAGTCGAGGATGTGTGGAAGATCGCGCCGGCCGCGCGCTCCGATACGACACCAATCCGGACGGCGATAGCCGGATATCCTCCTACGAAGTAAACACTCCGATCCTTCTGAATCGTTCATAGCGGGCGCCGACAAGCCGGTCGACGGGAATCTTCATGAGCTCCGAGAGGTGCCGGTGTACGGCGCCGGCAAGCCTCTCGGCCGCGGCCGCGTGATCCCGGTGGGCGCCGCCGTGTGGCTCCGGTATTACCTCGTCGATCAGCCCGAAGGCAAGGTTATCCTGCGCGGTGGATTTGAGCGCTTCGGCGGCCTTGCGCTTCATGGTGTGGTCTTTCCAGAGTATCGACGCACATCCTTCCGGAGAAACTACCGAATAAGGTGGCATGCTCCATCATCAATAACCGATCCGCGACCGCAAGCGCCAGCGCACCGCCGCTGCCGCCCTCCCCCAGCACAACGGTGACGATCGGGGTCCTGAGCAGCGACAGGACCGCCATCGAGCGGGCAATCGCCTCAGATTGGCCCCGTTCCTCCGCCGCGACGCCGGGGTACGCCCCCGGGGTATCTACCATCGTGATAAGGGGAAGCGAAAAGCGCTCGGCCAGTTCCATCAGCCGCTGGGCCTTTCGGTAGCCTTCCGGGTGGGGCATCCCGAAGTTCCGCGTCATCCGCTCCTTCAATCCCCGCCCCTTCTGATTACCGATGACCATAACCTTTACGTCACGAAAAGTCCCGAATCCCCCCACAACGGCCGGATCGTCTGCGAAGAGCCGGTCACCCTTCAGTTCAATAAAGTCGTCAAATATCAGCGAGATGTAGTCGAGCATCTGGGGCCGCTTTTCATGCCGCGATATCTCGACCTTTTTCCAGCGATCCATCTTCGAAAAGTAGTCGAGTTCGAGCCGCTCCGCCTGGGCCTGGAGTTTCTCGAGCGACTTGCGTATGTCGGGATGCGGTTCACCCCCCGACGCGGTCTCTATCGACCGGATCTTTCGATGCAGCTCGCGGATGCTCCGCTCAAATTTCGCTCCATTGTCCACCGATCGTTTCTCCCGTTTAAGCCAGATTTATCGATCCGTCATAAAAGAGTTGCCCTACCGCCTTGATGAACCCGTCGGTAGGGTCCACCGTGAGTTGTTCGGGAAGCGAGATCGTCACGCATCCCTCGTGCTCATTGCATATCCGCAGGAAAACCCTGGATGACCCGCGGTTTTCTTCTATCAGCCGTCTGAGGGCGGCGATCCGCTCCTCGGGGAGATCGAGGTCGTTCACCTCGATATAGACCGATCGTGCGCCGTTTTGCGGGACCTTGCTGAGGGGGGTTATCTTCCTGACGAGCACCTTGACCGATTCCTCGCCTTTGTCGAGATTTCCTTCCATGAGTATCGGTATGTCTCCGACAAGATATTCCCGCGACTCGGCAAACGTATCCGCAAAAACGACCGTCTCGACGAGCCCCTTGGTGTCTTCCAGTGTCACGAAGGCCATCCGGTCTCCCTTCTTGGTGATGATCTCCCTGATGGCAGCTACGATCCCGCCGATAACTACCGTTGACTTATCCTGCATCTCCCCGATCGAAACGGTATCGCAGGTGGCGATGCCCTTGAGTATGGTGAGGTATTGGTTGAGGGGGTGGCCGGTAATGTAAAACCCGAGGCTTTCCTTCTCGTTGGCCATCGTCACCTGATCGCTCCAGTCGGCCACGTCTCGGGTAGTCCCCCTCGAAATCCGCCACGGGTCCGGTTTGCGGGTCTTTCGTCCTGATGTGATCGAAGATGCTCATCTGCCCCAGTCTCTGGTTTTCCTGGTGGGTCTGGCCATTTTCCACCGCCCGGTCCACGGCCGCCATCATCCTGGCACGGCTGCGGCCGAAGCAATCGAAGGCGCCGCATTTGATGAGGCTTTCCACTACCCGTTTGTTGACCTTCCTCAGATCGACCCTGCGCGCGAAATCGAACAGGGACGTAAAGGGGCCGCCGGTCTCTTTGGCCTCGATGATCGATTCGATGGCCGATTCCCCCACGTTCTTGACGGCCTTGAGCCCGAAGCGGATCACGTCTCCGGATACGCAGAAGTCAAGCCCGCTTTCGTTGACGTGGGGAGGAGCGGCCTCTATGCCCATGTCCCGGCACTCGCCGATGTACTTCATGATCTTGTCGGTATCGTCCATCTCCGAGGTCAGGAGGGCCGCCATGAATTCCACCGGATAGTGGGCCTTCAGGTACGCCGTCCGGTAGGCGACCATCGCGTAGGCCGCGCTGTGCGATTTGTTGAACCCGTATTCGGCGAATTCCTCCATCTGGGTGAAGATCTTCTCCGCCTTCTTGACGTCGATCCCGTTGTGGACGGCGCCGCCGACGAACTTCTCGCGTTGGCGCCCCATCTCCTCCCGTATCTTTTTACCCATGGCCCGGCGCAGCAGGTCGCTGTCGGCCGTCGTGAAATCGGCCAGTTTCATCGCCATCTGCATGACCTGCTCCTGGTAGACCATGACGCCGTACGTGTCGGCCAGGATCTCCTTGAGCTGGGGCAGCTCGTATTTGATCGCCTTCTGGCTGTGTTTTCGTCTGATATACTCGTCGGTCATACCGGTATTGAGGGGGCCGGGGCGGTACAGCGCCACCAGCGCGATGATCTCTTCGAACTTCTCGGGGACGAGCCTGACCATCAAGTCCTTCATGCCGGTTCCCTCGAGCTGGAACACACCGTCGGTGTTCCCCGACTGAAAGAGCTCGTAGGTCTTTTTATCATCGAGCCTGATTCTCGATATGTCTATATCTTCGCCCCGGTTATCCTTGATCAGCCGTGTCGCGTGATCGATGACGGTCAGGGTCTTAAGGCCGAGGAAATCGAACTTGATCAGCCCGAGCTTCTCCACGCCCTTCATATCGAACTGGGTGACCACCTCGCCCTTCTGCCCCCTTGTCAGCGGCATATAATCCATCAGCGGGCGGTTACTGATCACCATCCCCGCGGCGTGCGTGGAGGAGTGGCGGTTGAGCCCTTCCAGCGATTTCGCAATCTCGATGAGACGGGAGACCCGCTGGTCGGATTCGACGAGCTCCCGCAGCCGGGGCTCGGCCTTGACGGCGTCTTCCAGCATGATGTTCAGCGGCATGGTCGGGATCAGCTTGGCAATCCGGTCCACCTCGGGGTAGCTCATGTCCAGCACCCGCCCCACGTCCCGAACTACCGCCCGGGCCTGCATCTTGCCGAACGTGATGATCTGCGCGACCTGCTGCTGGCCGCCGTACTTCTCGGATACATACCGGATGACCTCATCCCGCCCGTTCCTGCAGAAGTCAATATCGATATCGGGCATCGATATCCGCTCCGGATTCAGGAACCGCTCGAAGAGGAGGTCGTAGGCCAGGGGGTCAATATCGGTAATGCCGAGGCTGTAAGCCACGAGGCTGCCGGCCGCCGATCCCCTGCCCGGCCCCACCGGGATACTGCTTTCTTTTGCGTAGTTAATGAAATCCGCAACGATCAGGAAATAGCCGGCAAAGCCCATACTCATGATGGTGCCGACTTCTTTTTCGAGGCGATCAAGATAAAGCTGTCTGCTCCGTTCGGCGTCGTCTTTACCCGAGAGCAGGCGGTCCGACCGGCGGTCAAAGCCGGCCCTGACCTCCCTCTCGAAGTAGGCGTTGATATCCTCTCCATCGGGAAGTCGGTATTCCGGGAATTGAAAGGTGCCGAAGGAAAACTGAAATGAGCAGCGCTCGGCGACGGCGCAGGTATTGGCGATCGCATCGGGAATCTCGGCAAACGCCCGGGCCATCTCCTCGGGTGACTTGACGTAGAATTCGTCCGTCGTCATCCTGATACGGCCGGGGTCGCTGATGGTCTTTCCGGTCTGGATGCATAAGAGTACGTCATGGGCGGCCGCGTCCTGGCGCTTCATATAGTGGCAGTCGTTCGTGGCTACCATCGGCAGCGAGAGCTTACCGGCCATCTCGATGAGGGCGCGGTTGACCTTACGCTGCTCCACGATACCGTTTTCCATCAGCTCGAGGAAGAACCTGCCCTGATATATCTCGGAAAAAACACCGGCGGAAGCAAGCGCCCCCCGTTCATCTCCCTGAAGGATCTTGGAGGCAATCTCTCCCTTGAGGCAGGCCGAGAGGGCGATCAGGCCGCCGCTGTAACGGGAGAGGAGCTCCTTATCGACCCGGGGTTTGTAGTAAAAGCCCTCGAGATGGGCGTGCGTCAGGAGCCGGTTCAGGTTTCGGTACCCTTCCTCGTTCTCGACGATCAGGACAAGGTGGTTGTTCCTCTCGGCAAGCGGCCCCGTCTCGTGATCGGTGTAGGTGCCGGGGGCGACGTACACCTCGCAGCCGATGATAGGCTTGATGCCGGCCTCTTTGGCGTGGAGGAAAAAATCGAGGGCTCCGTAGAGGTTGCCGTGGTCGGTAATCGCCACCGCCGACATCTTCATCTGGCGGGTGGCGTCAAACAGGTCCTTGAGGCGAATAGCCCCGTCAAGCAGGCTGTATTGGGTGTGGAGGTGGAGATGGACGAATTGGGGGTCGGCCATGACTACTCCCACTCTATCGTGCTCGGGGGCTTGGTCGAGACGTCATACACGACGCGGTTGACCCCCTTCACTTCGTTGATGACGCGGGAAGCGATCCGGGCCAGGACGTCATACGGGAGCCGAACCCAGTCGGCGGTCATCCCGTCAAGGCTGTTGACAATCCGCAATGCGACAACATTGTCGTAGGTGCGCTCGTCTCCCATGACCCCTACGGTCTTGACCGGAAGCAGCACCGCAAATGCCTGCCATATCTCGTCGTAGAGGCCGGCGGACTTGATCTCGTCTTCCACGATAACGTCGGCCTCGCGCAGCATATCACAGTGCGGTTTGGTGACGTCACCGAGGATCCGCACGGCAAGCCCCGGTCCGGGGAAGGGATGACGGCCGATGACCTCTTCCGGCAACCCCAGTTCCCGGCCCAGCACCCGGACCTCGTCCTTGAAAAGTTCCTTGAGAGGCTCGATCAGGATGAGGTTCATGACATCGGGCAGCCCCCCGACGTTGTGGTGGCTCTTGATGGTGGCTGAAGGCCCCTTGAACGAGACGCTCTCGATTACGTCGGGATAGAGCGTCCCCTGGGCGAGGTATTTCACGCCGGGAATGGCGGCGGCTTCCTTCTCGAAAAGCTCGATAAAGAGGTTGCCGATGATCTTGCGTTTCTTCTCGGGATCGGTCACACCGGCGAGCCGCGCGAGAAACTGCTCTTCGGCCCATAGAACGTGAAGATCCATGTGGAAATGCCCATGGAAGACCTTTTTTACCCGCTCTGCCTCTCCCGTGCGCAAGAGACCGTTGTCCACGAAGATGCAGGTGAGCCTGTCGGCTACCGCGCGGTCGATAAGGGCCGCAACTACCGAGGAATCGACCCCCCCCGAAAGGGCGCAGATCACCCGGTCGTCCCCCACGACATTCCTGATTCTGTCTATCTCCGTATCGATAAATGAGCGCATCGTCCACAGGCCCGAGAGACCCGCGACATCAAACAGGAAGTTCCTGAGTATCTCGGTCCCCCGGGGGGTATGCACCACCTCGGGATGGAACTGAACGCCGAATATCCTCTTTCCCCGATTCTCGATAGCGGCCACGAGGTCATTATCGCTTTTGGCGCAAACAGTGAAGCCCGGCGGCGCCTTCTTGATGCTGTCTCCATGGCTCATCCAGACCGCGACTTTCCCTTCGGCCTGGAAGCCGGAAAAGAGGGTGTCGTAGGACGCCGGTCTGACAACCGCCCTTCCATACTCGCGATTCCCGGACGATGCCACCTCACCGCCCAGAAGGTGGGTAATGAGCTGCATGCCATAGCATATCCCCAACACGGGTATGCCCATGTCGAGTATCTCCCGGGCAACATGCGGAGCATTTTTATCGTAGACACTGGCAGGGCTGCCCGAAAAAACGAGCGCCCGCGGGCGAAGCTCTCTGATCTTCTCGATCGGTATCGTATAGTGGTGGATCTCGCAGTATACGTGCTGCTCCCTGATACGCCGGGCGATAAGCTGGGTATACTGTGAGCCGAAGTCGAGGATGAGGACGTTTTCCTGGTGGATGTCGCTATGCATCGGGAGTCTACTCCAGCCGGTAGTTCGGGGCCTCCTGGGTGATGATGACGTCGTGGACATGGGACTCCCGCAGACCTGCCGGCGTAATGCGGACGTAGCCGACTGAGCCCTGAAGCTCCGTGATCGAACCGGTGCCCAGATATCCCATCCCCGCCTTGAGTCCGCCTACCAGTTGATAGATCGAATTCGACAGCGGCCCCTTATAGGGTACACGCCCCTCGATGCCTTCGGGGACGAGCTTGGCCTCTTCAACAACATCCTCCTGCCCGTACCGGTCCTTGCTCCCCTTTTTGAGGGATTCCATCGACCCCATGCCCCGGTAGGTCTTGTAAGAACGTCCCTGAAAGAGTATCAGGTCCCCGGGGCTCTCATCAGTGCCGGCAAAGAGGCTGCCGACCATAACGGTATCGGCCCCAGCGGCCATCGCCTTGGTGATGTCGCCCGAGAACTTTATGCCGCCGTCTGCGATCAGCGGTATCCCCTTCTTCCTGGCGATCTTGAAGCATTCCTGAATCGCCGTGAATTGCGGCATACCGACACCCGCCACAATCCGTGTCGTGCAGATAGAGCCTGGCCCCATCCCTACTTTGACCGCGTCGGCGCCGGCCGCTATCAGGGCCGCACATCCCTCCGCGGTCGCGACGTTTCCGGCGATCAGTGGGAGGTCCTTGAAGTTTTTCTTGGTATCCCTCACCGCATCCACGACCATTTTCGAATGGCCGTGGGCGGTGTCGACAACGATAACGTCGACACGGGCGTCTACCAGCAACTGGATGCGCTCCTCCCGGTCGCTGCCCACCCCGACCCCCGCACCGACCAGGAGCCTTCCCATCTCGTCCTTGGCGGCGCCGGGGTATTTCTTGGTCTTTTGAATATCCTTGATGGTGATCAGGCCCTTGAGGTTGAACTGCTCATCCACCACCAGTAGTTTTTCAATCCGATGCTCATGGAGTATCTTCTTTGAATCCTCCATGGAGATCCCCGGGCTGACGGTAACGAGGTTATCCCTGGTCATGACCGCTTCCACCGGCAGTTCGAGGTTTTCCTCAAAACGGAGGTCCCGGTTGGTGAGGATTCCCACGAGCCGGTTACCTTTCACGACGGGAACCCCGGATATCCGGTACTTTTCCATGATCGCCAGGGCTTCACCAATTTTCCGATCCGGCTCAATGGTAATCGGATCGACGATCATGCCGCTTTCGGATTTCTTGACCTTATCCACCTCATGGGCCTGGTCACGGATCGAGAGGTTGCGGTGGATGATCCCGATCCCTCCCTCCTGGGCCATGCTGATGGCCGTTGCGGATTCGGTCACCGTGTCCATCGCGGCCGAGATGATCGGGATATTGAGCCGTATCGTATTGGTCAGCCTGGTCTTCACCTCAACATCGCGCGGGAGGATTTTCGTCGCCCGCGGAATGAGGAGGATATCGTCAAATGTGAGTCCCCATTCTTCCATATGATCCCCTGATTAAAGGGCGCCCCCCGGAGGATACCCATGCCTCCGCGGGGCCGGCCTGTTAAAGGTGAGACACACAACGCCCAGCGGCGTTCATATGTCCTATATATACGGCGATTTAATCAGTCCCTCAATAATCCCTTCGAGGATTCCCCGGTCGCTCACAATCAGGCCGCCCGCGCCGAAGCGATCCATTATCGCCCCAACGATGACCGCCCCCGCGATGATCACGTCCTCCCGCCCCTTGCTCATAACGGGATAGCGGGCCAGCCGTTGCCAGCCGGTCATGGATATGCACTCCTTTCAGGATGGAATCGATACGGCCCCGTGTGAGGAGACGGCCTTCCACGGCGTTTGGGTCATATACATCAAGATCACGATCGATGGCCGCCAGCGTCGTTACGGTGCCGGCCGTCCCCGCGAGGCGTAACGGCCCGGTGCCTGTTGTGAATCGATTATATACCCGATCGATCCGTTTTTCCACAAAATTCAAAAGGCGATCTATCTCTTTTGGCTGCGGCGGGTCTCCGGCCAGGAACATCTCGGTGGTTCGAACCACCCCCAGGTCGGTGCTTACAATGTCTATGACGTCACCATCCCGGGCGTGTATTAACTCGGTGCTTCCTCCTCCGATGTCGATGACGATGAGATCTCCCCGGCCCCCTCGAACCGTTGGGGCGATCCCATCCATGACCAGGCGGGCTTCCTGGGTGCCGGAGATGACGTCAATCCCGATGCCGCATGAGCCGGCCGCCGCGACGAATTCTATGGAATTTTCGGCCTCTCTGACGGCGCTGGTTGCCACCGCCCGATAGCGTATTACGCCAAGCCGTTCCCAACGGTTTTTGAAGTCTTCCGAGTGCGTCCACTGTTCGGGCGATCGCCGCGGGCTTAAGCCTCCGCGAGGTCCCTATCCCCTCACCGAGCCGCGTAATCCGCTGGGCCCGTTCTATAACCTGAAAGCCCTCCCCCGTTTCCTTTTCGCCTACCATTAACCGGACGGTGTTTGACCCTACGTCCACCGACGCCGAACGCATCTATGTTTCCCCTCCGAGGGACTCCGTCATGAGGGGGACGTTGCCGCGGACCAGCAAAACCGTCTTGCGAAAAAGGGCCAGAATAAAAGCGACGGCGATTTCCGGATGTTCCATGGAGAGTCGGGTCAGTCCCTCCCGCGAAAGGATCAGGGTCTGCGTATCTTCGTCGGCCCGTGCGGTAACGACCCTGGGGCCCTCGTCGATGACTGCAAGTTCACCAAAGCTGTCTCCGGGCCCCAGCCGAACCAGCCGTTTTTCCACCCCTTCGGTGACCATCTTGGTCAATGATACGTAACCCGAGTCGATAAGGAAGAGTGATTCGCCGCGCATATTTTCCACGAAGATGAGCGAATCATTCTTGAAACGCCGCATTGTCAGGTACCGGGAAAAGACGGTCAGCATCTCATCGCTCATCTCGGATAGTAATGGGAATTTCCTGAGGGCGGCGGTCATACTCTACCCCTTTTTCTCCTTGAGGGACTTGAGAATCTCCGAGAGCTTCTGACGGGTTTCATCGTAAGAAAGCAAAAGCGCCGAGAGCTCCACCTCGTGTTCGACGGCCGAATGTCGATCGAGCCGGGGCACAAGGTCCGATATCCGTTTGATCATCGACAGTACCTTTGGCGATCTTTGGGCGAGTTTACCGGCGAGGTCATTGGCTGCATCCATAACCTTTTCGGGAGGCAATACCTGCGTGACAAGACCGATCCGCTCCGCCTCTACCGCCCCGATGGGTTCTCCGGTCATAGCCAGTTGCTTGGCCTTGGCGATTCCTACTCTTCGCCAGAGGGGATCGAAGATCGGATTGAGGCCGAACTTTACCTCGGGATGGGCGAAGATCGCCGTTTCCGAGGCTATGATGAAATCACACGCCAGAGCAAGGTTGAAACCGCCTCCCAGGGCGATACCCATCACCGCCGCCACCATCGGTTTGGGGAAATCATAGAGCGAGAGGTAGTAATCGATGATCGGCTCAAAGTAGGTCTTGTACTCGGTGGAGGAGAGTTTCGTCAGCTCGGCAAGATCGATGCCCGCGGAAAATATCTCCGGTCCTCCCGTGATGATGACGACATTTACCTTTGGGTCGTCCTTGAGCTCTCCCATGAGGTCGGACAGCTCACCGCAGAGATTCCGGGAGAGCGCGTTCATCTCCCTTGGACGATTGAGGGTGATAGTCCCTACACCGTCCCGGACACAAAAGACTAAGTCGGTATAACCCATGGTCGCACTTCCAGAATATCAAAGAAAACGGTAATCACGCTCACGGGATCGTTAGTACCGCCGGGCCCCGCGCCAATCCGCGGAGGCGATACGCACCCGCCCGCTATCGTTCGGGATGTATCAGGCCCAGAAGCGTATCGAGGTTTATCCCATCGTATATCTCGGGATTCCCCTCCTTTGGGGTTTCGATAATCTTGGGGACGCCCCGAAACCTGGTATCGTTCATAATCAAACGAAACGGGTCAAGCCCGAGCTCGCCCCATCCGATATGCTGATGACGATCCACACGGGATCCGAGCCCCTTTTTGGAGTCGTTGAGATGAAATGCCCGCAGGCGCCGTAATCCCAGCAGCCTGTCGAATTGTTCCATTGTCTTCTCGTACTCCCGCCCCGTCCTGATATCGTAACCGGCGGCAAAGGTGTGGCAGGTGTCGTAGCAGATCCCTATCCGGCTATCGACTCCCGATTTTTCGATGATTTCGGAAAGCTGTTCAAACGAATTGCCGATGCCGTTTCCCTGCCCGGCCGTCGTTTCCAGAAGAACCGTTACGGCGCCGGACTTGGAAAGGACGTCACCAAGGGCCGCCCCGAGTTTTTCGATTCCCTCCCGTTGCCCTGTCCCGCCGTGGCTTCCGGGATGCATTACCAACAGACCGATTCCGAGGGATAGGCATCGCTCTATCTCCTGCCGCAGGCTTTCTACCGATCGCGCCGCCGTCACGTCGTTTGCCGACGCCGGGTTGATGAGGTAGTCCGTATGGGCGACGACGCTCCCGAATCCGCCGTCTTTCACGGCCTGGCGAAACTTAGCCGCCTCCCCCGGATTGATGGGTTTGCCAGCCCACTGGTTGGAGTTCTTGGTGAAGAGCTGAAACGCGCTCATCAACAGGCCGGCCGCACGTTCCGGCGCTTTCGTAACGCCGCCGGACATGGAGACATGGGCGCCCAGCAAAGGACCTTTCACGACAAGGGCCCCATGCCGCGGTTCATTCCTGACGCTGATCTCACCGCATCCTCCGACCGGTTTGAATCGATAGGTCCGCCCTCTTAGCTTTCAGACGTGGGCTCCGCGGGTACCTCTTCCGAAGCTGCTTCCGAAGTTGCTTCCGGAGCTGCGTCCGGGGTTGCTTCCGGAGCGGGCTCCGGGGCCTGCGCCTGCTCCTGTGCCTGTGCCTTCTGGGTTTCGGCGGCTATCCGGGCTTCCTCGGCCTTCTTGTGGATCTCCTCGGCCTTTTTGGTGGCCCGCTCATGCTTTTCGACGACCCGGGCGTGCTTTGCCGCTACCGAGGCCGCGAGCGTATCGTCCTTTTTCTTCCTGCGCTGGGCCCGTTTGAGCTCTTTCTTCTTCTCGCGTAACCCCTTATCGTACTTTTCGACGGTTCCCTGTAATTTCGTGATCTCGGACTTGAGGGTATTAATCCTATTCTCGGCTTCTTTCATGGATGACTACTTATCCTCCTCTTTGGATACTATCTGTAAAACGTTCGCTCTTCTGCGTGACAGTACGGGACCATATACCGACGGGCTCTCCGCCCTATTCCTCTATCTCGGGGGTAACGGAGATATAAAAGCCGCCGGTCGTGACCGATTTTGAAAAACCGGAGAGTATATCCCCGACAAGCCTTCCCGTGTCCGTCTCATTTTCGGCGATAACGACAGTCCGGCCGTCGGGAATCGAGACGGTCGTCGCGGCCTCGTAGAAAACAATCGACCCTTCCTCCTCATCGGCGAAATATGAGAAGAACGGGGAAATATCAAGATGCACCTCTGTATCCAGGATCGTCGGGGCAAAAATGAATCCGGTCGAGACTTCACGAAAGATCACCCCTTCCCGAACGATGCCGTGATCCCTGAAGCGGATAAGGACATCATCCGAGATCGGCACATCGGCCCCGGTTACAAACCGTCCCGATCCGCCGCTCATGACCAGCAGGTCCTGCGTCGTCACCGAGGTTTTGCCGGCCCCCACCGCCCCGCCAAACCCTCCCACGGTAAGCCCCTCCCCACCGCGTCCGTCTTCGAGGTTTCCGATCATAAACCCGCCGTCTCTGTAGCGCCACCGGACCGAGAGATCAACCTCACGGCGATCCTGGGCCTCGTAAAAGGTGACACGCAGACGTACGTGGCGTGATGCAACGTCAAGGTGTGTAACCAACTCCCGGCACTTCTTAAGTACGGCAGGATTGTCCATTATAACGAGCGTGTTGTTTCTCTCGTCGGCAATCACCGTGCCCTCGGGAGAAAGGAGCGACCTGACCGCTTCCACCAACTCTACCGCCGGTCGGTGATTGACCTTGATTACGGCATAATCGGCCGCAAAAAGCGCCGCGCCCGACAGTACCGCTGTAAGCACCACCGCCGCGAAAACCCGGCCCGTCCTCGAATTCAAGAACACCCTCACGGGATCATCCGGTATTCGGCCCGAAACGTGCGGTCTGCGATACGCCCGGAGATGCCGTCCTGTACCTCCGACAGGAGGAAGCTCAACAGGGACGGCCTCTCTTTTTCAGGGTATATGACGTTTGGCTCGCCCTCTATTCCCGACAGCTCCGCTGCCTTATCTATTGCATCTTCCATATTACCGAGCCCGTCGATCAGCTTGAGTTTCAACGCCTGCTGCCCGGTGAGGATCCTGCCGTCGGCGATCTTGATTACCTCGCTCTCCGGCAGCTTCCTGCCTTCGGCTACGTCCTTGACGAACTGCTGAAAGATATTGTCGATATATTCCTGCAGGAATACCCGCTCCTCTTCGGTCATCGGACGCAGGGGAGAAAAGGTATCTTTGAACTTACCGCTCTTGATAACCACTCCCTTGATCCCGAGGTGATCGAGGGCCTCTTCAAGATTGAGCGTTTCGGCGATAACGCCGATGCTCCCGGTGGTAGTGGCCGGATTTGCGTAGATGAAGTTCGCCGCCACCGCTATATAGTAGCCCCCGGACGCCGCAACGTCGCCCATGGAGACGACCAATACCTTTTCCTTGGCCAGTTTCTTGAGCTCTTCGTATATTTCCTGGGAGGAAGCGGCGCTGCCGCCGGGCGAATTGATCCTGAGCACCACTGCCGCGACATTATCGTTATTCTTATATTCTTTGATCTTCTTGATAATCTCCTCGGAGTCGGCGATAACCCCCTTCACCTCGATTATTGCCACCGATTTTGAGAAGGGCGTAATCCCGGTCATTACGAAGGAGGCCATCGCCCAGATCCCCGCCACGATAATGACAAAGCATGCGAGGATCACCCCGATCACGATACCCTTATGCTTGACCATGCGACACCTCCCTGCTGTGCCCTATAAAACATACTGGTTCAGGCCGCGGCCTGAACCAGTAGTCATTCGATTATAGAGGATCATGGAATAAAAAAGGATGTATGGGATTACTCCTTGCTCTCCTCTTCTTCGTCCGCCGGTGCAGCTTCGGCCTCGGCATCCTCGAGCTTGGACCTGAGCACGTCCCCGAGATTGGGAGTGTGATTTTCCTGCTTCTTCAGGTATTCGGCGACACCGCCCTCATCCTGATCCTGATCGAGCGCCTTGATGGAAAGCCCGATCTTCTTTTCCGCCGGGTCGAGGTTTACCACAACCGCCTTGAGCTTATCCTTGACATTACAGAACTTGTGCGGATCGTCGACTCTCCCCTTTGCAAGCTCCGATACATGGATAAGGCCCTCGACATCGTCTTCCAGTTTCAGGAACACCCCAAAATTGGTAATGCTGACGACCTCGCCCTCAACCACCGTACCCGGCTGATACCGGGACGGTATTTCCTTTTTCCACGGATCCTCGGAAAGCTGTTTGATACCCAGTGAAAAGCGCTCGGCCTCGGGATCGACGTTGAGCACTACCGCCTCGACTTCCTGACCCCGTTTGTAGAGCTCGGCCGGATGTTTGACCTTGCGGATCCACGAAAGGTCGGATATATGCACAAGCCCATCCACCCCCTCTTCGGTCCCGATAAAAATACCGAACTCCGTGACGTTCTTGACCGTTCCCTTGATGACGGTGCCGGGTTTGTATTTCTTGTCGATCATCTCCCAGGGGTTATCTTCGACCTGCTTGAGCCCGAGGGATATCCGCTTGTTGTCGGCGTCAACAGACAGCACCACCGCGTCCACCACGTCGCCGAGGGAGACCACCTGCGTTGGGCTCTTGATGTTTTTTGTCCAGGACATCTCGGAGATATGGACAAGGCCTTCGATTCCCTCCTGGAGCTCCAGGAAGGCGCCGTAGTCGGTAAGGCTGACGACCTTGCCCTTGACGCGGTTTCCGGGGGCGTAGTTATTGGCCGCCGTATCCCACGGGTTGGGCTTAATCTGCTTCATGCCGAGAGATACGCGCTCTTTCTCCCGGTCGAACTTGAGCACCTTCACCTGCACCTTATCGCCGATCCGCAACTGCTCGCTGGGATGGTTGACGCGGCCCCATGAGATGTCGGTTATGTGCAACAGTCCGTCGATCCCCCCCAGGTCGATAAAGGCGCCGTAGTCGGTGATGTTCTTGACCACGCCTTCCAGAACCATCCCCTCCTCGAGGACCTTGAGGGTCTCTACTTTCTGCTCCTCCCGCTCCTGCTCCAGGAGCGTCCGGCGTGAGAGCACGATATTTCCGCGTTTCCGGTTGAATTTCACGATCTTGAAACGGAATTTCTTGCCGAGAAGGGCATCGAGATCCCTGACCGGATGGAGATCGATCTGCGAGCCGGGCAGAAACGCCTTCACTCCGATATCCACCACGAGGCCGCCCTTGATCTTGGCGACGATCTTTCCTTCAACGATCTCATTATCCTCACAGGCCTTTCTGATCTCCTCCCAGAGCATAAACTGTTCGGCCTTTTCTTTCGACAGGACGACCAATCCATTATCATTCTCGCTTTTTTCGATATACACGTCGACCTTGTCGCCCACGCGGACATCGTACTTGCCATCGATATCGGCAAACTCCTCGATGGGGATCTGCCCCTCGGACTTATACCCCACATCGACGAGGACGTGATCCTTCGTCACCTGAACGACGGTTCCCTTGACGATCTCGTCTTCCTTGAGCCGTTCAAGGCTCTTGGCGTAGAGCGCCTCCATGTCGTTTTCGTCGTCGCTCGTCGCGGCGCCGAGATTCAGGCCGTCTTCCTCCGACCTGCCCTCGTCGGGCATCGGGAGGGCCGTCGGTTCAAAGGAATTCGTCTCCTCGTTCTTCATCATTCGCTAGTACCCCCTGGTTTTTTATTCTCGCGCCGCCGTTTAAGGCGGCCGTTGCTCACTAAAAACTCAAAATTAGAACAATTTGTCGCTTTAGTCAAGATAAAAAAACTCATATATTACGTATTTTTTTACGTATCTCTTCGACGACTTGCGGTATCGACAAGCGCGTAGTATCGATAATAACGGCATCCTCGGCAGGTTTGAGCGGTGAGAGCTCCCGTTCGGAATCGTTTTTGTCCCGTTTTTCGATCTCCGCTACAACCGCGGTAAGGTTTGCCGATTCCCCCTTGTCAACCCGTTCGCGGTAGCGGCGCTCTCCGCGCACCTTCGGATCGGCCGTCAGAAAAAACTTCGCGTCCGCGTTCGGCAGGACGACCGTACCGATATCGCGGCCCTCCATGACGACACCTCCCCCCTGCGCGGCCCCTCGCTGAAGGTCGATCATCGCTTTTCTCACTGAGGGACGGGCCGATACCGCCGAGGAGAGCCTGTCTATAAGCGGCGTGCGGATTGCTTCGGAAACGTCGCGGCCGTCCATGAAGAGCCGCTCCCCCTTGAACCGGAGCTCGATGGCATCGCAGATCTCGGCCAGGCCACGGTCGTCGGCAGGGTTTATGGAGCGCTCATGGGCGGCCAGGGCAACCGCCCGGTACATAGCCCCCGTATCGACGTACGAAAGCCCGAGCTGATGGGCCAGCAGCCTGCTGATCGTGCTCTTGCCGGAGCCGGCCGGCCCGTCGATGACGATAGTGAGATCCTTCTTCATGGATATGCCATACCATCTTGATATTTTACTTTCAGCGTAGCGTAAAAAGAAGACCTCACCACAAAGGCACAAAGGCACAAAGAAGAGGGCTTCTTTATATATGCTCACTGACTACGTTCATTTAATGGAGCGGAGCTCTTCTATTGCTTGCTTTGTGTCTTCGTGTCTTTGTGGTGAATCCCTCTCTTCTCCTATTCCTGTTCCGCCGGAAGTAATATTCTCGAATGAACACGACTTCTATTTCGTTACCGAATCCAGCAAATCAAAGAATGATGGAAACGATGTCCCCACGCATTCGAGGTCGGTCACCGTTACCCCCTCTTGGGACGCCAGGCCCGCCACCGCCGCGGACATCGCCGCCCGGTGATCGCCGAACGAGGCGACATTGCCCCCGGTGAGTCCCCCGGTACCCTCGATGACCATCCCGTCCGGCCGATCCTCCGCCTTTCCCCCGAGCGCCCGGAGGTTATCGCAGGTCGTCTTGATTCGGTTGGATTCCTTTACCGCCAACTCCCCCGCGTCGCGCACGGTTGTCGTCCCCGTCGCGGCGGCCGCCGCGACGCAGAAGACCGGGATCTCGTCGATCATCCGCGGGATGATCGGCCCGCCGATCTCGATTCCCGACAGCTCCGACGAACACACCACGAGGTCGGCCACCGGCTCCCCGGAGACCTCCCGCTCGTTTTCGGCGGATATGTCTCCGCCCATTTTGACGAGCGCTTCTATGATCCCGGTGCGGCCGGGGTTCATCCCGACGTTTCGTATCGTCAGTTCGGAATCATGCGTGATGAGCGCCGCGACAATAAAAAAGGCCGCCGACGAGATATCACCGCTCACCTCGATATCCCGGGCCCGGTACGCCTCAAACGGCTCTAACACGAGGTAGTTCCCTTCGCGGGAAAGAGGAACTCCCAAATATCGCATCATCCGCTCGGTATGGTCGCGGGATGCTTCCGGCTCCGAGACGCGTGTCTGGCCCCGGGCACACATCCCGGCCAGGAGAATCGCCGACTTCACCTGTGCCGAGCTGATCGGCAGGTCGTAGGTGATGCCCGCAAGATTACCCCCGGAAATTGCCAGCGGCGGATACTCTCCCCCGCGGCGCCCGAGGATGGAGGCCCCCATCTCGCGAAGCGGCGCCGTCACCCGGCGCATCGGCCGTTTCGTGAGGGACGCGTCTCCGGAGAGCACCGAAAAGAAGGGCCGGGCCGAAAGGAGGCCGGCCAGAAGGCGCATAGACGTGCCGGAGTTGCCGCAATCGAGGATCTCCTCCGGCTCGGTAAACCCGCGCATCCCCCTGCCCGTAACAACTAGGGTCTTTCCGTCATCCGTGATTTCTGCGCCGAGGGCACGCATGATGTTGGCCGTCGCAAGGGTGTCGGCGGCCCGGAGGAAGTTGGTGATCCGCGTAGTGCCGTCGGCCTGAGCAGCAAAGATGACCGACCGATGGGAGATTGATTTATCGCCGGGGATGACGATCTCGCCGCGAAGGCCCGCGGCGGGCTGGATGAATCGTTTGTTTTTCACTTATTCTTATATTAAACTATATAATGCATAAAAGTCTCGTTGGTATAAACGATATAAGGCTATTTATCTGCTTCTACTATATCCCAAAAGAGAATTCCACCACTAAGACACAAAGCCACAAAGGAGAAACCTTCTTATGAATAGTTAACTAGAGCACAATTCTTTTGATGCCGTCTTTTATTTTCGGAACGTTGAAATTAATCAGAAGCCCGAGGCGCATGCCGGTTAGTTTTAGATACGTCAATAGCTGTGCTTCGTGCACGGGAATCATCTTATCAACCGCCTTTATCTCCACATTCAGGAAATCATTTACGATAACATCGCACCTTAGTCCGGCGTCTAATTTTAGGCCATCATAAATTACGGGCAATGCTATCTGATTCTTGAAGGAAATATTGCGCTTAGTTAACTCATGACAAAGACATACTTCGTAAACACCCTCAAGTAGGCCGGGACCAAGCCCGGAATGAACCTTATACGCAGCGTCTACGACCTCTCTGGCTGCTACCTCAGTTTCATACGTAATGGGCTCGTATATTTCCTTTCTCATCCGATTACCAGCTGAAACCTATTTTTCTCCTCTTTGTGTCTTTGTGCCTTTGTGGTGAACCTCTCCCGTGCTTCGTTTACAATCCTAAAGATATTTCACCACTAAGACACAAAGGCACTAAGAGCTGCAAGACAAATTAATATAATCCTTGTTTGTGCCTTCTTATAGCTTGCCTATTTTCTAAGTTCTTTTAGCTTTTCCTCTTTGTGTCTTTGTGCCTTAGTGGTGAGTATCCCCCGCGCTTCTTTGTCTTACGCCGTCCTTCCCACCGCCTCGGCCACCTTTCTTACCCGCTCCATCATGTCGGCAAACTTCTTTGGTTTCAGCGACTGGTTGCCGTCGCTGACTGCCTTCTCCGGGTCGGTGTGAACTTCTACAAGAATTCCGTCGGCCCCCGCCGCGATCCCCGCCAGCGCCGTCGGCGTAACGAGGTCCCACCTGCCGGTGGCGTGGCTCGGATCGACGACGATAGGGAGATGCGTGAGGCCCTTGAGGACCGGAACCGCGTTTATGTCCAGGGTGTTTCTGGTCTCCGTCTCGAACGTGCGGATACCCCGCTCGCAGAGGATAATATTAATGTTCCCTTCGGAGGCAATGTATTCGGCCGACATCAGGAGCTCAAGTATCGTCGCGCTCATCCCGCGTTTGAGGATGATTGGTTTTTTTAGCTTGCCGACTTCCTTGAGGAGGTCGAAGTTCTGCATGTTGCGCGCCCCGATCTGTACGGCATCGGCGTATTTGTCCACGAGTTCGGTATGCCGGATATTCATCAGCTCGGTGACCACCGGGAGTCCCGTCTCGTCACGTACCGCGGCAAGGTATTTGAGCCCCTCTTCTCCGAGCCCCTGGAACGAATAGGGGGACGTGCGCGGCTTGAACGCCCCGCCGCGAAGCACGGTGGCCCCCATCGCCTTTACCTCGCCGGCGATCTTCCGGAGGATATCGATCCCCTCAACCGCGCAGGGACCGGCGATCACCTGGATTTGCCGCCCCCCGATGGGGACTTTCCCGATGGTGACGACCGAGTCCTCCTTTTTGAAGTCGCGGCTGACAACCTTATACGGTTTGAGGATCGGGACGACCTTTTCGATACCGGGCAGCGTCTCAACCGGCAGCCCGCTGAGCTTCCGTTCGTCACCGATCGCGCCGACGATGGTGCGCTCCTCACCCCTAGAGACGTGAGGTTTGAGTCCCACCTCCGTAATACGATCGATGAGATGTTGAAGGTCCTGTTCACTGTGACCGGGTTTAAGGACAAATATCATGGCAGGCTATCCTTTGTTGAGCACTTTCTTGAGTGCCCTGGCTAATCGTTCGTTTTCCGCCATCGTTCCCACGGTGATTCGCTCGTGCGTCATCAAGCCGTAGGAGGCCATAGAGCGTACAATCACGCCCTCGCGGAGCATCGCCTGGTATACCTCATTGGCGGGTTTACCTACGTCCACAAGCACGAAGTTCGTCTGGGAAGGCACGTACGAGAGCCCCATCTCTTCGAACTGACCGTACAGGAAGGAAAGCCCCTCCCGCGTCACCGAGAGTGTATTCTGGAGGAACTCCTCGTCGTCGAGGGCGGCGGTTGCCGCCGCCTGCGCCAGCGAATTGGTGTTGAAGGGCTGGCGCACCCGTTCCAGCAATGAGATGATCTCGGGGACGGCGATCCCGTAGCCCATCCGTATGCCCGAGAGGCCGTACGCCTTTGAGAACGTCCTCGCGGATAGGACCGGGTAGCCCTTCCTCATGAACGAGAAGAAATCGACCGCTTGACCGTCTGTGACAAATTCCCGGTAGGCCTCGTCCAGGACCACCAGCAGGTGATCGGGAAGCCCATTCATGAACCGGGCGAAGGCGGCCTGGCTCACGACGGTCCCAACGGGGTTGTTGGGGCTGTCGATGAAGACGAGCCGCGTCCGCTTGGAGATCGCAGCCTTCATCGCGTCCAGGTCGAAGTTCCAGTCCTTCAGGGGGATAATGACGTTTTTCCCGCCCACTGCCTGGTTGATGAGACGGTATACGATAAACGAGGGGTCTCCCATCACGACTTCGTCGCCCTCGCGCACCAGGAGGCGGATGAGGAACTCGATGATCTCGTTGCTCCCGTTTCCCACGATGAGGTGATCCGGCCCGACGCCGAGATGACTGGAGAGCCGTTCCTTCAGGTAGTAGCTGCTCCCGTCGGGGTAGCGGTGGAGGTCCTTGGCCCTCTTCTCGATAGCCGCCAGGGCCTTCGGGGAAGGTCCGAGGGGATTTTCGTTGGAGGCCAGCTTGATGGACCCCGTAATCCCAAGCTCCCGCTCGAGCTCCTCGATAGGTTTGCCGGGGGGATAGGGCGTGAGCGTCTTGATGTAGTCGGGAACGTACTTCGTAACCATTATCCTCTCCTTGTCTCGCCGCGCGGATATGAGCCCAGCAGTCTGATGGAAGTGGTATATTTCTCTATTTTTTTAACCGCGGCTTTTACCTTTGGGTCTTCGATGTGTCCGACAAGATCAAGGAAGAAGACGTAATCCCAGAGCTCCCGCCGGGACGGCCGGGACTCGATCTTGGTCAGCGAGATGCCTTTGGCGGCAAGGGGCCCAAGTACCTTATTAAGGATGCCGGGACGATCCTTCACCGAGAAAAGGAGCGACGTCTTGTCGTTACCCGTGGGACCGGGGTGCCGGTCGGCGATAATCAGGAACCGGGTATAATTGTTGGTCATATCGCCTATGTCGTGCCGGACGGCGCACAGCTCGTAGAACTTCCCCGCCTCCTCCCCGGCCACGGCGGCCACCGTTGGGTCTTTTGAGGCTATCAGCGCCGCCTCCGAGTTGCTGCTGGTCTCGACCCGCTCTACCTTGGGCAGGTTATGCGCAAGCCAGCGCCGGGTCTGGGCCAAACCCTGCGGGTGAGAAAGGACCTTCTTGATGTCCTCCATCTTACCGCTCTGGTTCATCAGGTCAAACGTTATCCGGAGTAATACCTCCCCCGTTATCCTGAGGGGCGTCTCGATGAACCGGTCAAGTGTGAGGCTCACGATGCCCTCGGTGGAGTTTTCTACGGGGACAACGCCGAAATCCGCCTCACGCCGTGCCACCGCCTCAAACACGTCATCGATGCCGGCCGACGCCAGGAACGATCCGTGGCGCGAGAACTTGACCAGCGCGGCCTCGTAGGTGAAGCTGGCCGGGGGGCCCAGGTAGGCCACCCGTACGGGGGCCTGAACCGCGCGCGAGACGCCGATGACCTCCCGATAGATCGAGCGCAGGTAATCGGGCGGCAGGTCTCCCCAGCGGGCCGTCAATCGCGCGTAGACCTCCTCTTCACGCGCGGCGTCCAGAATCGCCGTGCCGGTACGCCGTTTCTCATCTCCGATGCGTTTGGAGATATCGACACGCTCCCTCAGCAGCTCGACGATCTTTTCGTCCAGCGCGTCGATGGATGCGCGAAGCTTGCTAATATCGTTGTCTTTTGTCACTGACACACCGTTACGAATATCTGGAAATAATATCGGGAATTTGTATAAAATACAATTGATTTCTATGCCTTTGACAAAAAAACGCCGCGGCGCGGACGAGTGTCGTCTTGTCCGCGCCACGGCTTGTCTTCCATTACGGATCAGGCAAAACGCCGTTTTACGCCGCTGATGCCGATGCTATTTTTTCGTCCACCGGTAGCCGCTCAACGCCCACAGCACCACGTTCGTCCCGTAAAATACCCATACGAGGCGGAACATGATCTCGGAGATGTTCCCCATGCCCAGGTTGTAGATCTCCCCGGCGATCTCGGTGGCAAACCAGCACGTCGCCGCGATGCCGACCATAACGGCGTTTACCCTGGGATAAAGACGGCAGCGCACCGTCTCCCACGCAAACCACATGGTGGTGCAAAAGAATGCCGTATAGATCGGGGCGATGGCGGCATGCCCCACCCTGACGATATCCGGCCATAGGACAATAATGATAACGGTGGCACTGCCGAATATGAGAAGCGGCAGCCACAGGCTGGACGGCTTGAAGTTCTTCAGGTACGGGACTCCGTGGGCCAGCCGGATGATCAGGAAGATATGGGCCGCTATGGAAAGCACCCCGCCGACCATAAAGACCCAGGACCCTACCGACAGCGACGAACTGACGACCACAACGCTCATCAGGATATCCGTCGGCAGCATGCAGAGGAAAGCGGCAAGGAGGAGCCGCCGGTCTTTTGTTCCGAGGCGGTTCTTGCCGATCATCAGGACGAGCATCAATCCAACCAGGGTGATGACGGGTTTGCCGATCGCGGGATAGAGGCTCCGGGTTCCATTGAAATAATCCATCCAATCCACACCGAAGATCGAACCTGCCAGGAGGAGAACCGCACCGACCAGCCCGAGCACCCACACTATCTTAGGGGGCGCGAGGACCTGATTGTCTTTCATTTTATTCACTCCTTATTCTACGGGTAGAACCCATGGCTATGCTCAGTACACCGGATCGCCGCGATGATTACGATACTGCGCCGATGCACCTCATTCAGCCATAAATTTCCGGCTGGAATAACCCTCGGCGGGGTTGTTTATTTTATTCGCGGCCTTTTTCATCTCGGCCGTTTTCAGCGCCACGGCGTCGTTGAATCTCCTGCCCGTCCACCCGACGGCAAGCCTGCACCCCAGGTACACGGAGAGCAATACTGTAAGGAATTTACCCGCCAGCGCGGCGGAGAAAGGCGCCCCGTCGATACCGAGAACCGCGGTGACCCCCCAGAAGACAATGCCCAGCGCGGCCCCCATAAGGAGCATGAGGATAAAATAGAGAAATCCATTAATACCTCTGGCTTTACCCGTATAGCCGAACTTTCCTACGTACATATCGGAAAGCGTATAGGTAGATACCGCCAGGAAGACAAAATTACAGATGAACATGAATGTAACCGCGTAATCCAGCGCCATCGCCGCGGTCGGCACCAGGGACGCCGCATCCTTGGCCGCCTCCAAAGAAAATCCCCTGTTTGCCAGCGGCATATTGATGATGAGCTGCATGACAAACGTGGGCAGGATATAGTTCATCCAGATGTATCTCCCCTTGGAGTCTACCGGCTTTTCGGAGAATGGCCCTGCGGTCGCCAGTCCCGAGATATCGTCGTATATGAAGCGTTTCACGATGAAGGCAAAGGGCACCACGAACAGGAGCGATACCGCCACGGTTGCGGCGGGCGACGGAGTCCATCCCAGGCCGTAAACGATTGCGGCAAAGACGGCCGTAAGCGCTGCGGCCGCGGCGGTCCCGAGCGGTGCCGTTTTGAGCAGAGGATTGGCGATCGGGGATCCGGCCGAAGTCTTCTCGTTATTTTTTACGCCGGCCTTTTCACGGATCAACTCGGCCCGGGCGGCAAAGAGCGTCCCGTTGGGCTGGAAGATAATAAAGGCGAAAAAGGCGGTAGCGACAAAGCCCAGCACGGTGAATCGGGTGTAGTCCTCACTCATAAACTTAAATACGAGGATTCCGCCCAGGACAATGAGGACGGCAATGACAACAAAACTGAGGATGACCTGAATAATAAATAGTTTCCTGATCCCTATTTTCTCATGGCTTGCCATAAAAACCTCCCTTTTTACGGATACAGAGGGCCAAGGAATTCACTCTCAGAGACCATTATTGGTGGGCTACGGGGAAAGACGTACCGCTTACGTCTTACTATATGAGACTGTAGCGTGTATACTATGCCATTGATCGATCGTTTTCAAGTAATTAGTGGCTCACGCCGAGGTGTTTCTCCCCCTTCCTCAGATGGAATATCGTTATATTGCCCGAGCAACAACTTTTTTTCTTTATAGTGAATCCTCCGGTCCGTTGGCTCATCTATACTATCAAACTAATAGGGATTAACCCAAAAAAGGGAGGAACATACCATGAACACGAAAACATTACTGATCGGTTTGACATTTGCCTTGGCCGCGATGTTTATCGCCCCTTCGATTGCGTATATGAGTCACGAGCCCGGCACCGTTATCGACGTCAAGGATTTTGTTGGTAACAGCTTCGAGTCCGCCATGCTAAGCGATGAGCCGGGCACTATCATCGACATCAAGAGCTTCACCCTCGACACCTTCAAGAGCGCGATGGTTAGTGACGAGCCGGGTACTATTATCGACATCAAGAGCTTTACCGTCGATACCTTAAAGAGCGCTATGGTTAGTGACGAGCCGGGTACTATTATCGACATCAAGAGCTTCGTCGTTGATACTCTCAAAACAGCCCTCTTGAGCGACGAGCCTGGCACCGTTATCGACGTCAAGGATTTCGTCGGTAACAGCTTCGAGACGGCCATGCTAAGCGACGAGCCGGGTACTATTATTGATATCAAGAGCTTCGTCGTTGATACTCTCAAGACGGCCCTCTTGAGCGACGAGCCCGGCACGATTATCGACATCAAGAGCTTCGTCGTTGACACGACTCCCATGGAATCCATCAGTTAGGATGCGACCGTGGCCATGCCCACAAGTGGCGTTTCCGGCCGGCAAAATATAACGGGGTGATGATTTGTTACTAAGCCACTGAAGCCCTCTCCGCAGGAGAGGGCTTTATTTTATCCGAGTTTTGTTGTCACACGATATGTCTTGTACGGCCACGTGAGAAACGGCGAAAGGCGCCAACGATGTCGTCAACCCGGCTTTCTTCACTGAATCTCCACTTCTCTTAATATTACGACGTATCCATTTAGAGTTTTGACTCGATGCGAAGGCCCATCCACGGCCGGATAGACCCTTGTTCCGCAACCAAGCCACGTCTGTAATGATTAAGTGCAAATTATCTGTCAACTGACAAGAATATTTTGCACCTTGTTTACTCATCTCGTTAGCCTGCTCAAAGGATACTGAATATCAGGAGCATTACTATAACAATATAGTACAAAATGCGCATTATTACGACAAGGCGGTTCTGCTCTATAGACCCTAAAGCTGGCATACTACTTGCTTTTTAATATTAGCCATCACGGAATCACCCACGTGTTGGAGTATACCTGGAGTCTCTTTCGATTATTTTTTTACATACTTAGAAAAGGGGAAACGCCATGGATGAAAGACACGATAAGTTGATACAGACCGCCCTCACGAGGATGGAATACATTACCGATAAACCGCTCGAAGAATACAAGCACGCCATCACCGTCCAGCTGTCAATCATGACCGGTTCAACGCTATCCTATTTTGCAACCATGAATTCAGCGGAAAACGTGCTGACGATGATTGGCTGGTCGAAGTCGGCGATGGGCAACTGCAGCATGATCGATAAGCCGATTGTCTACAAAATCGAAGAGACGGGACTGTGGGGAGACGCCGTAAGGGAAAGGAAGCCGGTTATCACTAACGATTACAAGAATCTCGTGAAGCCCACCAAAAAGGGATATCCCGAGGGGCACGTTAATGTAGTAAGACATATGAATGTACCGATCTTTGACGCAAATAGGATCGTAATGGTTGTCGGCGTGGGCAACAAGGCGACGGACTATAACCAGGAGGATGCCAGGAACATGATCGCATTTATGACCGAGGTATGGAAGGTCCTTAAAATGAAGCTGTAATTGGACCGAGATAACCATATGGGATTGAGGGGAGAATCATACTCACGTCGTGTTAGACCTTGATTTTTGCCGGTCATATATGCAGTGAGCCGCTCGATTCAAGAGATGATATGGCCCCGATTCGTCTTACTCAGGTATATATTCTCTTTCTTCCATTATCTGCATGCGATGGAGTATTAGACTACCCCACGCGTTGATGAACAGTACGATGAAACGAGAAACAAAAATGACAGAACAGGAAACTAAAATAATTCACAAGGGAAATTGCCTCGAGTGTTCCTATTACAAGTGCTGCCCGCGTATGCAGGGTATCAACCAGTGTAAGAATATCATCGAGACGCTTACTCCCCAGAAAGATATTGGCAAGCTCTCGGGGTAGCTGGATTTGCGGCATAGGGTAAGGCTGGTTTAAAAACATATCAAAACGTATAAACCTTCCGAAAACCATGTGACGCCTCGCCTGTCTGTCGTCGCTATTCGTCTCTTCAAGCAAAAAAAGGCCCGGTCTCCCGGGCCTTTCCGTTACGTATCTTCGTTATGTCTCAATCGATCACGACGAAGTGCTTGACGTCGGTGATTTTGCCGGCCCGCTTCTCCTCGAAGACGGCCTTTACCCGCGCACCGATCTTGACCTTCTTTTCGTCCTTGATCTCCACGTAGTGCTGGAGGTCCGTGTCCGCCCCGTCCAGACGGATATACGCGTACCCGTAGGGGACCGGTTTCTCCTTTCCCGTCTCGGGGTCAAGGAACGCGAAGCGCAGGATCGTGTAGGTGTGGAGGTATCCCTCGTCCTTCACGGGAACCCACTCGGTCATCTCTGCAAAGCACGTGCCGCAGACCTTGCGCGGCGGTACGTAGACTTTTCCACACTTCGGACATTTGATGCCCATGAACCGCTTGTTGTCCCTGATTTCGGCCAGGAATTTCGATCCCTCCGCGCCGACGGTGTAGCTGAACGGCTGCTCGGCGTCTCCGGAGTTTATCGTCAAGAGGTCAACTCCCTGGTTCGTCATACCGACCTCCTCTTCATTTAGGTTTGGTGCTCTTGAGAATCGTTGCATCGCTCCAGAAACATCCCCCGAAGCCGCTGGCCAGCGCCGTCTTTACATCGGGCACCTGCCTCTTGCCGCCCCTGCCCATAATTTGGACCGCCGCCTCGGCGGTCCTGAGAAGCGCCGTTGCCCCGATGCAGTTGGTCGCGATAACGCCGCCCGACGGGTTAATCGGCAGCTCTCCTCCCATATCGGTCACGCCGTCCCATAAGAGCTTGGGCGCCTGCCCCGGAGCACAAAGGCCCAGTGACTCTATCCAGGAGAGCCCCGCGCACGAATACGGAAGATAGAGTTCCATCACGTCTATTTCTTTGAGCGGCTCCTTGATGCCGACCTTCGCGTAAAGCTCTTTCGAGGCCATCTCCATCGACACCAGCCGGCCGTCCCAATTGCAGTCGCCCAAATAGTTATAGGGATGTTTGACCGAGGCCCCGTGGAACCATGCCGGCCTGTCGCAGATCTTTTCCGCGTATTTTTCCGACGCGAAGACCACCGCGCACGCGCCGTCCGTCCGAGGACAGACATCCAGCAGCTTGATGGGGTCCGAGAGCATGGGCGAATTCATCACGTCTTCGATCGTTATCTCCTTTCGGAGCTGTGCGTACGGATTATTCGTGGCATGCTTCCGGTCGCGCACCGCCACTCGTGCCGCGTCCTTCTCGGTGACGCCGTACTTGGTCATATAGGCCATGGCCTCTGCCGCAAGCCCCGATATCGCCCCCGCAAAGACCAACCGGTCCCAGATAGGGTCGAACGCCGTGGTGATGGCCGCGGTCGTGTCGGACTCGGAGTTTTTCTCCCATCCGATCGCCAGCACCTTATCGAACATGCCGGAGGCCACGAGATGATACCCGCAGTGGCCGACGGTGGATCCGGTTGTCCCGCCGGTGGTGACCTTGATGACCGGTTTCATGAAGCCGCCCGTGCCGTCAATGCTCCAGGTATCGACGTAGTTTATTCCTTCAAAGTGATCCATATTCCCGATGACGACGGCATCTATATCGTCTATCGTCAGCTCACCATCCTCAAGGCACCGGCTTACCGCTTCGTGAATCAGCTCGAGCCCGTTGACGTCCAGACGGCTGGAGCGGTGGTGTGTCTGGCCGGTGGCGACGATTGCCGTTTTTTCTTTTGCCATTGCTACCTCCCTACGATCCAAACACAGTGTGACTGGCCGCACGCGCCGTTTACGCCGTGGGCCAGCGCCGTCTTAACCCCCTTGACCTGGTGGTCGCCGGCATCTCCCCGAACCTGCAAACACGCCTCGATGAGTCTGATCATACCGCCCGTGATAACCGGGTGGCCGGAAAGGAGCCCCCCCGACGGATTTACCGGGAGTTTCCCGCCCATCTCGGTAACGCCGCGGTCGATCAATTTCCCTCCGCCTCCCGGCGCGCAGAAGCCCAGACCTTCGTACCACATCAGTTCCATGAAGGAAAATGCGTCGTATATCTCGGCCACGTCGATTTCGGAAATCGGATCGGAAATGTTGGCCGCCTCATAGGCCCTGGAGGCCGCCATATCCAGCGCGTTGGCATCGGCCAGGTCGCGGTCGCCGAGGAAATAGGCGTCCGCGCAGTATCCGACACCCCTGACCTTCACGGCATTCTTATGTTTTTTCGCCGATTCCTCACCCGAGATAATCATGGCCGCCGCCCCATCGGAAATCGGCGAGCAGTCCAGCAGCTTCAGCGGGTCGGCGATGACCCTGGATTCCATGACCTCGTCGAGCGTGACGGCTTTCTTGATCTGGGCGTACGGGTTCTTGAGGGCATTGGCGTGGTTCTTTACGGAGACCTTGGCGCACTGCTCCTCGGTAATGCCGTACTTTGCCATATAGCGCCGCATCTGGAGGCCCGCGGTATTGAGGGAGTCAAGCCCTATCGGCCGCATATATAGTGGGTCAAAAATGCCGTTGGTGATATGGACGTTATCGGAGATGGACCCTTTGACATGCGTGACGACGAGGCTGTTCTTATATGAGCCCGAAAGGATCCGGCACATCCCGTAGAAGGCCGAGAACGTTCCGTCGCCCTCGACGGTGGTAATATTCTTGCCCAGTCCCGCTCCCACGGCGTCGTTGACCGCCATGGACGAGATCGTGCGGCCGTCCCAAAAATCGTTGGAGGTGGTCACGATATTATCGATATCATCGATAGTCATGCCGGCGTCTTTAAGCGCCTTGGTGACGACCTCGTAGGCCATATCGGCGAAGGTATCGGCCGGCTTTTGCCGCTCTATGGCCGTTTGTCCCACCCCGATAATGGTGATGTCCTCAACTCCGTTCATGCTCTTCCTCTTCTATACCGGTTTAAAATGCTTGATATCAAGTATATGTCCCTTACGGTTGTCCTCAAAGACGGCCTTAACGCGCATACCGACCTTCACCCTGTCCGGAGGCACATCTCCAATCAGGTGGACAAGCCCCGTGTCGGCGCCGTCCAACAGGACGATCCCGATGATGTGAGGGGTCTTCCCGGGCACAAGCGGGGTCTCGTACCGGACGACCGTAAATGTCTGGAGCACTCCCTCGTCTTTCACTTCGACCCACTCGTGGATATCGGAGAAGCAGTACGTGCACGCCTTTTTCGGGGGGACGAAGACCATGTCGCACGAGGGGCACCTGGTCGCCCAGATCTTCTTGTTATCCTTTAACTCCATGAGGAAGCGGCTTCCCACCTCCCCCACAGACCAGGTATAGGGAACCTTTATCCTGCTGCTATACTGCAACAGTCCCTGGTCTTGCTGCTTTTGGGCCATTGGTCACCTCCTTGATCATTGCATGAGTTTATTCCGTCGAACTATCTGTCATGTACGGGATACGACAATCGATCCAGACCGCCGGTCGCGGGCGTGACGTTCTTGGCAGACGATGACCCAACACGATTTACGAATCGGAAATACATCGCACCAGTCGCTTGGCCCGGCCGCCGCATCAAGCATCGTATTGCCGTCTTCTTGCCTATCGTGTAAAGGTGTTTTGGAAGACCTGCATGAGGCGTCTCCGACAATCTCTTAGTAAGGAATACTAACCGTATCAAAGTCCGGATTAGTTGTCAAGGCAATTGATTGACAAATCAATCTTTTTGCCGCCGGCCGGCGGAAGGCTCACCCGGTATACCGTGAAACCGTTAGAAATGAATGTATTTGATATATATCTTATATATAATTTTAGAGATTTTATAAATAATTTATGTTCTTTTAAATATTTATCTTGACATTATCGGAAATCTATTATATATAGTTATTTGTCGGAAGTGTTTATATTGAACGATGCGTATCTATACCCCCACCGGGAGAGTTGACAGGTATAGAAATACCGGCAGGCGCTTACCTACGGTCGGAGTGACCTTGTGGAACGGCCCGAGATAATCAAAATACTCGTTGAGTCTCTTCACTGCCCCGATCATGATGAGCGGCGCGTTGCGCGCGAGTTTCTTCGCGAAATCCTCACCCGGCGCGGCGAGCCGCTCACCAACCGATCACGCGCCGCTCTGCACCTCGCGCTCCATCAAACCAGGCAGTTCGGGATTCGCGCCGCCGGATTGATATCACAAGATGCCTCCTCCGTCGCCCCGTTGTTCCAAAAGATCCGGCTCACCGCACGCCCCGCCCGTGACCGTATTCGCGAAGGATTCCAGTCGGTCGGCGGTATTGTTCCACTTACATTGATCGCCGCGGCAACGGGGTATTTCAGCGCGCGTGACGCCTTTGCCTTCCGGGTTACCGGGGCAATGAACGGGATCAGCGCCGCCCGAACCTTCGTTGTCGATATCGTCGCGGGGCTCCTGGCCTTCGGTATTACCGGGACGGTGAACGTGGCCGCCGGTGCCGTCAGCTTCGTTGTCGATACCGTTGCGGGCGCCCTGGCGGTAGTCTATGCAGTCCGCGCCGGAATCGTTGACACTGCTATCGCCGCCTTCACCGTCCTCATCGAAGCCGTCCAATCCGCGCATACCGGCGCCGTCGGCGCCGTTACCGCGGTCATCGCGGCAACCCGAAACAGTATCGAAACGGCCTGCTCCGCCGCATCCGGATTCGTTGTGCGCTCAGTCACCCGCTCCCGAGACACCGTCCGCATGTGGAAAAGGCACACCGCCGACCGCATCGCGCGAGCGCGGGCCGCCGTCACGTACCGATATATCGCTACGCGCAACGCCGTCCTTACAATTGTTGCCCGAATTGTTGACCGCGTCGTTGTTTCGTACCGCCGCATCCGCCACATATACGCCGAAATAAGAAGACACGCCGTTCGCCAGGTGCTTCCCCAGCCCGCCACTCCGTTTATCGTTGCGGGTCTTGTGTGTCTTGTCCTCTTCGTCTTCGGGATTAACTCATACTTCGTTATCAGCGACGTGAACCGGAAGGGGATATTTATGGATTTGAGCCGATACGAGTGGGGGGATGAAGCCCTCGCTTCGATACTGATCGGCGAAGGATACGATATCTACCTCAACGAGAAGATCACCGAAAAGAGGATCAAGGAGCTCCTGGAATCGGGTCACTATTACGAGCGGGTCATCCGGGTCACCGGCTATTACTCTCCGCTGCCGGACCAGGCGAAATTCGCTACCGGCAGTTACCGCGGAGACATCATCCTGAACGGCCGCGGTATTATGGGCAGCGATACGACACCCGTCTATATCGGCATGGCGGCCGGCCCCCCCCACATGGAATTCGGCACGAACGTTATTATCGAAGACCTCGGCAAGTTCAACCTCCCGAAGATCTACACGATTCACGACCGGGGCGGGGCTATCAAGGGAAACCGACTCGATATCTGGGTCGGCAAGGGCGAACAGGCCATGAAGAAGGCCTACGAGATCACCGGGTATTATAAGGTGATCGTGGTGGGCGATAAGTAAAATCCGCAGAGATCTGATCGAACGAAAACGGGCGCCCCAGAGGCGCCCGTTTCATATCATATACTGTTACCTTCCCGACCCGATAAGACCGAGCCCCAGTACCAGAAACACCACCGCGAGGATGATAAAGATAAGCACCGTGGTAAATATCGGCAGCCCCGCGGTAATCGCCGTAGTCCAGAGCACGATTTTAAGCACCCGCTTCGTTGCCGCCTCGGAAAGCGGCACTTTTGTCGTGCCGGCTTCCACCAAAGCCCCGCCGGGTTGCGTATTAAGAACCAGGACGGTGCTCCTGCAATGCTCACAGAAGGCCTTGTCGGCCCCCTCGGGCACCCGCAGCGCCCCTCCGCAGTTCGGGCACTTGAGCGCGATAATACGTACGTCTTTATCTTCGGCCATCGTCTGCTCGCGGTATCGGTCGTTGCGGTATTCCGGAGGGGTCCCTCCCGGTGTTTTACAGGCCCAGTATGGCCAGTAAGATTAACGAACCATGCACCAACGCGAAGGTAATCGTGACATATGCCATGCGGATGTGCCATTTCATGGAGAGGAACCTTATCCTGCGCTTGTTGAGAGTTGAGATGGTGGCGGTAAACAGCAGGCAGAGCAATGCAATGATTCCCAGATAGAGCGCGAGTGGCAGCCCGAAGATCGGAAAGCCTGCGATTGCTGAAAACATGGCGGCTCCTTATAATAAGTATAAATATGTAAAAAGGATACTACGGATCAGCGGCCCTGTCAATCCGTATATGCCCCCTCGATTCCACAAAAAAAGGGGGAGCAGTTTGCTCCCCCTGGGTACCCCTTTCAAATGCGGGGCGAGTTACTATTGACTCGTTTTGCTTACAGCCCTACGATGGATACCGAGCAAACGCTCATTGCCGGGAAACCACCGAGGTTATGCGTAAGCCCGAACTTCGGGTTCTTGATCTGGCGTTCGCCCGCCCTGCCGAGCAGCTGATTGTACATCTCGTAGAGCATGCGGATGCCGGAGGCGCCGATCGGGTGGCCGAAGCACTTGAGCCCGCCGTCCGGCTGACACGGGAGAGGCCCCTTGAGATCGTAGAATCCCGCGCTGATATCCTCGATGGACTTGCCGCGCGGCGATATCTGAAGATCCTCGTAGGTAGCCAGCTCCGTGATGGAGAAGCAGTCGTGCACCTCCATCATGCTGATCTCATCGCGGGGTTTCTTGATTCCCGCCTCCGCGTAGGCCTTCTGCCCCGCGCGGAAGGTTGTCTCGACGTGTGCGCCGTCCCAGCTGTCGTACCACATTTCCTCGCCTGAGGTCACCGCGATCTGCAGCGCCTTGACGAAAACGGGGTTTGTCTTGCCGAGCTTTTTGGCGATCTCGGGGGTGGCAACGATAGCGGCGGCCGATCCGTCCGAAACGCCGCAGCAGTCAAACAGGCCCAGCGGCCATGCAATGATCGGGGCGGCCATGATCTGATCCACGGTGACGGCCTTGCGCAGGTGGGCCTTCGGGTTGAGGGCGCCGTTTGCATGGCTCTTCGCGGAGATCTTGGCAAGGCCCATCTTCAGCTCTTCCGGCTTGACGCCGTACTTGGACATATAGCCGGTAGCCATGAGGGCAAACGATCCCGGAGCCGTGGCGTTGGGCATGAAGAGCCGGTTGAAGGTGCCCATCGCGGTCCCGAAGTCCGGCAGGCCGCCGTACCCGGTGTCCTTTAGTTTCTCGGCGCCCTGCGCCAGCGCGATATCGCACGCGCCGGAGGCAACGGCGTAGACGGCGCCGCGGAAGGCCTCGGTGCCGCTGGCGCAGAAGTTCTCGACGCGGGTCGCGCCGATATAGGGGAGCTTAAGGGTCATCGGCAGCGCCAGGGCGCTCTTGCCGACGTTGACTTCGTCAAAGCAGGAGCCGAACCACGAGGCGTCGATTTCTTTCTTATCGATCCCCGCATCGGCCAACGCCTCGACTAAAGGCCTCAACCATCAGGTCCTCGGCGGACATGTCCCAGCGCTCGCCGAACCTGGTGCAGCCCATACCGATGATAGCGACTTTATCTCTGATCCCACTTGGCATCGTTTTTCTCCTTATAGTGAGGGTTCTCTGTTATTACTTGACGGGTATGACTTTCCAGAAGTAGCCGTGAATGCCCCGCTTGTCATCATAATATTTTCTCCGGAAGGTGAGCTTCGCCTTCTGTCCCACGGAGATATCCTCCAGCTTGCAGTCGGTGAAGTCGGTCCAGAGCCGTCCCCCTCCCTTGAACCTGACTATACCGTAGACCTGGGGCGGATCGTAACAGAAAGAGAGCATGTCGCCGGTGTAGGAGAAAATCGTCGCCTCCTTATCGGAGAACCGATAGTCCACCATCTGGTCAATGGCGCCGCAGTCGGGATTTACGCACACCCGCTGGGGCGGGAACTGGGGCGTCTTGCACTTGGTGCACTCGGTTCCGACCAACGAGAGCACGGCTTTACGCTTGCGCCACAGGGTCGAAAAGGCGGTAAACGCGCTGTCCTC
Organism: uncultured delta proteobacterium; assembly: GCA_963735595.1. GTDB lineage: Bacteria > Desulfobacterota > Zymogenia > Zymogenales > Zymogenaceae > JAFGAS01. The sequence goes on from CAVTLK010000001.1 coordinate 727,115, forward strand.
GCCGCGGATACCCAGTTCCATGGGGATAATGTTGCGGAAGACCGCGTACTTCTCGTAGGGCGCCAGCTCCGCCTTGTTGGCGAGCGACGCCTTGATGCCGCCGATGCCCGAAAGCTTCGTGATCTTGTCGGTCACTTCGAACAGGAGCGCGTCGCACCCCGTCCCGAAGCTTGCCATGACGATCTTGTCGCCGGGCTTGGCGTTCTGCAGGGCCGAAACCATCATAACGAGCGGATGGGCGGCGCCGGTGTCTCCGACGGTGGCGTGCATGTTGTCGTGAATCGCCTCGGGCTTGAAGCCGAGCTTCGTCCCGATGGTCTTGTGATCCCTTCCAAAGTAGCAGGGATAGACCACGTGGGCCACGTCCTCGGCCTTGACGCCGGTCTTCTTGAGGAGCCCGCCGATCGCCTCGGGGATGAACTTGGTGTACCCCTCGTCGCGGATCCAGCGCTCTTCCCACGTCCGGTCAAACGGCTTGCCGTCGCCCCGAAAGTGGTCAACGAAGTCGTACGAAACCGAGAACGATCCCTTGAACTCCGCAACGACGTTGTCTTTGCCGAGAACCAGGCATCCGGCCCCGTCACCGTAGAACTGCTCGACCATGCTGCCCATCTTGCCGATACGGAAATCAGCAGCCGTCACCATGATGTTTCCCGACCTCGCCGGCCTTGACCGCGTCAACGGCCGCTAGTCACCGCGGTTGTCCCGCTTTTGACCGATTCGGCGAAGTCCGCGACGCGTATGTCCGTCCTGAGATCCATGGCGGCGGCCGCAATCGCCGCGCAGGAGCTCTCTTTATACGGAAGCGTCGTAGAGGCGAGGTACACGCCGTCGACCTTTGAGCGATCGATGGCCGACAGCGCGTCGAGGCCCGCGGCCACCGCCATCGTGAGGCTGTCCTCGTCGTAGTTGGCTACTGCTTTTTCACCCTGAGCGACGGCTATGGTCACCGGATTGAACCATCCCATCGCACCGAATATGTTAAAGCGATTGAGCCGGTACCGCGGGATGTACCCCCCAAATGATGTAATGCCTACCATTTTAGCAATCTCCTCTTAATAAGTTGAACGCATATGTCAGGATCTTGAGTCGTACTTCTTCGACTGTGTCTGCCTTCAAGGGCCAAGATCGAGTTATTCCACGTAGATCTCCGTTACGATTCAAACCGACCCTTACTCACCGTCGACTTCGCCCTGTTGAGCCATCCTCGGCAACATCATGCGGTGCATTTCGCACCGGCGCCCGAAGTTGTACAAAATACTGAATGACTCTCGACATTTTTTTATTATAAAAAGGTTTTTTTGTCAAGCATTTTTACGAATTTAGTTTTGCCAATGATATTTATCACTTGACAAACGGACAAACGACTCACTATAATTGAGCCGTGCTCGGCAAGGAGACTTAGATTTTCTTATCAAGGCGTAATAATGCCCGATAATACAAAGAAAATGAATGATGTTCAGAAGAACCTCTCACGCGTCGCCAAGGGGCTGAGGGCCAATCGGGACCCCGCCGACAAGCGGGAGCGGATTATCGCCGCCGCCGAGCGTATCTTCGCCCAAAAAGGATACTTCGAGACCACCGTCGCCGAGATCGCCCGTGACGCCCAGGTCGCCGAGGGAACCATCTACGAGTATTTCGCCAACAAGAAAGGACCTGTCTGTACGCCGTCCCGGAAAACTACCTGGCGGACTACGCCACCTTCGTGCTGGACCATCTGCAGGGCATCAAGGGGGCCCTCAATAAGCTCAGAAAGATTATCTGGTGTCACCTCTCATACTTTCGCAACCACAAGGATTTCACCAAGATTATGACCCTGGAGATCCGTATCGATCCGGATTACTACCGCAGCAAAACCTACGAAAACCTCAAGCTCTATTCCGACCTTATCATACAGATAATCACGGAAGGTATCAGGGACGGGGAGATCGGCCCCCAGGTTAATCCTCATATCATCAGGGACATGATCCTGGGCACGATCGAGCACGTCTCGATCCCCTGGCTCGTTTTCGACCGCGAAATACCCATCGATAACGTCGTTGAGGACGTCTCCGCAGCTATCTTCATGGGGCTGGCGCCCAGGGAGAAGGTACTCAAGGTAAACCTCAACGGGTTACTCTCGGGCATCGACGGTAAGGAATAATAGAGGGTATATACCGACTTTTTTAACAGGAGGCCCTTATGGCAGACAAATCGAAACTGGGGACGGAGTTTCCCCGCCTTCACCTATGAGGTGGAGAAGGGAAAGATCGCCGAGTTTGTCATGGCGATCTCGCAGAAGGAGAGCAAGGATCAGATCGACCAGATCTACGCAAGCAAAGATGTGGCCACGAAGGAAGGGTATGACGACATCGTCATATCTCCCACCTTCCAGACCTGCTTCGCACTCTGGGGCGGCGGCGGTCTGATGCCGATGATCACCGGCCTGGGTATCAACCTCGGCAGGCTGTTGCACGGCGAGGAGGAGTACGAATACCTCAAGCCCATCCATCCCGGCGATGTCATCACCTGCAAGACCAAGGTGGTTGACATGTACGAAAAGGAAAAGAAGAATAAGCCAGGCAGCTTCATGGAATTCACGGTTCTTGAGACGGAAATGAAAAACCAGAAGGGCGAGGTGGTTATCAAAGGCCGCTCGACCCTGGTCGGAACGGTAGGAGGAAATCATGACAAAGGAAGTCTACTACAAAGACGTTAACGTCGGCACCGAAATGCCCTCCTTCACCTCTGATCCCATCACCAGGACCCACCTGGTTCGGTACGCCGGCGCTTCGGGTGATTTCAACCCGCTGCACCACGATAATACCTTCACGGCCCTCTTCGGCCTTCCCAACGTTATCGCCCACGGAATGCTGATCATGGGGATCACCGGCCGGGCAATCACCGACTGGATTCCGCAGAAGCATCTGAAGAAATACAAGGTACGCTTCTCCGGCATGACCGACCCGATGGACCTCAACGACGCGGCCAACACCACCAAGCGCGCCACCATCACCGTAAAGGGCAAGGTCGTCAAGAAGTGGGAGGAAGGCAAAGACAAGCTCATCGAATGCGAGATCGAATCGGCCGACGGCAACGGCACCGTCAAGCTGACCGGCTCGTTCGTGGCCGCCCTCCCGTAAGGGAGAAAGAGCGCTGATCCCGCGTTCGCATCGTATTTCGCTATCATCGAAACCGTATATCTTATTAAAAGGAGCTGAACATGGCTGATATCAATTTCAAAGGCAGGGTGGCCATCGTGACGGGCGCCGGCGCCGGCCTCGGCAAGACGTATGCCCTGGAGCTGGCCAAGCGCGGCTGTAAGGTCGTGGTCAACGACCTGGGCGGCGCCCGGGACGGCTCGGGCGCGAGCCAGGGCCCGGCGCAGGACGTCGTCGACGAGATCAAGAAGGCGGGCGGAGAAGCGGCCCCCAATTACGACAACGTCGCCACCATCGAGGGCGGCCAGGGCATCGTTAAGACGGCCGTCGACGCGTTCGGCAAGGTCGACATCGTCATCAACAACGCGGGCATCCTGCGCGACAAGAGCTTCCTCAAGATGGAGCCCGAGATCTGGGATCTGGTTATTGCCGTTCACCTGCGCGGCGCCTACTGCGTCACGCAGCCGGCGTTTGCCATTATGAAAGAGCAGAACTACGGCCGCGTGGTGCTGACCACCTCCGGCGCAGGGCTCTACGGCAACTTCGGCCAGACCAACTACGCCGCCGCCAAGATGGGCCTCATCGGCCTGATGAACGCCCTTAAGATCGAGGGCGCCAAGTACAACGTCAAGATCAATACGATCGCCCCGGTCGCGGCTTCCCGCCTCACCGAGGACGTTATGCCCCCCGAGTTCTTCGCCAAACTGAAACCCGAATTCATCACCCCGCTGGTTGCCTACCTCGCCTCCGAGGAGAACCAGGATTCCGGTTATATCTTCAACTGCGGGATGGGCTGGTACAGCCGGTCGGCAATCGTCATGGGCAACGGCGCCCTTATCGGCGACGGTAACCGCGACATCAATGCCGAAGAGATCAGGGACGCCTGGAAAAAGATCACGGATCTTTCCGGCGCCAAAGAGGTTGGAAGCGTTCAGGAGACGTTCGGAGCAATGCTTCCGCTCATCCAGAAATAACGTACGTTCTCTTATATGGGGCGGGGCAATGCCCCGCCCCTCTTTTCTATACTACTCTGCTATGATAATCGGAATTATCGCCGACATTCACGGAAATCTTCCGGCTCTCACCGCGACCCTCGCGGAGATGCCCGAAACCGACTCCATCCTCCTGGCCGGTGATATCGCCGGCCGCGCCCATGAGCTCGTGGAGATCCTGTCCATTATCGACGAGCGGCGCATCATCTTCGTCCAGGGCAACCATGAGGAGGCGGCCGTCAACTATTTTTCGCTGTTCGGCGGGGACCATGCCCTTTCCGCGGCAATCTCCCGGATCAGACAGACACCCCACCGGCTCGAGCTGATTCTCGACGGCAAGAAGGTCCTGCTGGCACACGGCAGCCCGGATAACCCGAAGAATGAATACATCTATCCCGAGTACACCGGCTTTTCCGCCTTTGCCGGCCTCGGCTTTGACTACATTATACTCGGCCACACCCACGTGCCGATGGTCGTTAAATCCGGTCACGTCATGATCATCAATCCCGGCTCAATCGGTGAGCCCGAGGCGCATAATCCCCGCCCAAGTTACTGCCTGTTGGATACCCGGACGGGCCGGGCCGAAATACGATATATCACGACGTACGTCGAGAAGAAGCGGCTGAAGCATATCACCCCCTTCCGCTGGAGCCGCTACACCCTCGGGGCAGCACGTCAGGCATAATATGTAAATTATAAGGGAAGCAAATTCAACTACCCATGGCATACACGAGACAGGAGGAGCTATCATGTCACTTTTGGAACAAATCTACACCGAAGACCATCGCATTTTCAGGGATGCGCTCAGAAAGTACCTCGAGGCCAATGTCACCCCCCATGCCGACGAGTGGGAGAAAGCTGGCATCACGCCCAAGCAGGCCTGGAAGGATTTCGGCGCCCAGGGGTTCCTCTGTCCCTGGCTCCCGGAAGAATACGGGGGATCGGGGGTCGGCTTTGAATACGCCGTAATCATCCTCGAGGAGATTTCGAAGACCAAGCAGTCCGGCCTGGCGGTCTCGCTGCATAGCGACGTCGTCGTCCCCTACATCGCTTCGTTCGGCAACGCCGAACAGAAGTCGCGCTGGCTGCCCGGCTGCGCCAGCGGCGACATCATCTCGGCGGTCGCCATGACCGAGCCCAACGCGGGGTCGGACCTGGCCGCCCTGAGGACGACCGCCGTCAAGGACGGCAACGACTACATCCTCAACGGCCAGAAGACCTTTATCAGCAACGGCATCAACTGCGACATCTGCGTCACCGCCGTCAAGACCGATCCCAAGGCCAACCCGCCGTACGCCGGGATCTCGCTGATCGTCGTCGAGGACGGCACGCAAGGGCTTCATCAAGGGCCAGAGGTTCGACAAGATCGGCATGAAGAGCCAGGACACCTCGGAGCTCTTCTTTGACGACTGCCGCGTGCCGAAAGAAAACCTCCTCGGAGATGAGGGCGCCGGCTTCAAGTTCCTCATGCAGAAGCTACAGCAGGAGCGGCTCGTAGCATCGTGGGGCTCCCAGGTGCTGGCCGAGATCGCGCTTGACGTGACCATCGAGTTCTGCAAGAGCCGCGAGGCCTTTGGCAGGCCGATCTCCCGCTTCCAGTACAACTCGTTCAAGCTGGCCGAGATGGCCACCGAGATCGAGCTGGGCCGGACCTTCCTCGAGGCCTTGACGCTTGACCACATCGCGGGCAAGGACGTCGTCAAAAAGACCTCGATGGCGAAGTACTGGGTCTGCGAGATGGCAAACCGGGTCGCCCAGCAGTGCCTCCAGATGCACGGGGGCTACGGCTACATGGAGGAGTACCTCATCGCCCGGCTGTTCAGGGACGTGAGGATTCACACGATTTTCGCCGGCACCTCCGAGATCATGAAGCTCATCGTCTCCCGGATGATGGGCCTGTAGGAGACGCCGGAACGACGATCCCGATTAGAACGAACTCAAAGGGGGCTTTTTTGCCCCCTTTTTATTTATCCGTATCGTTGACGGCCTTCGAGGACCGCTCGGTAACCGTTGTTCAGTGCGAACCAGACAGGTATCGTGTTCCTCATGCCCCCTACGTCACTTCGCGGTCATCGCGAGGGGCCGATAGGCCCCGTGGCCGATACCCCGGGGCGACGATATTGCCATTGCGAGGCTGCGACGCGGCAACCTGACTGTCACCGGGACCTCCGGGTGAACAGCGAAGTGCCGCGCTCGATGACAGTGAGGGGATTGCCGCGTCGGGCTACGCCCTTCTCGCAATGACGGTTAAGTGGCGTATAAGAAGAACGCACGTTCCCCACACTGGCGGCCGACGAAAAGCGAACGGGGCGGCTCACGAGCCGCCCCTGCAGAATTAAGGGGACACCATACTTAATTCATTCTACTCCTCGATTGAACAAAGAAACCGGAATTAAGTATGGTGTCCCCTTAATTCCCGTAGAACTGCCATTTTACTCATCCTCGAACTCCGGCTCCCGTTTCCCTAGGAAGGCCCCGATCCCCTCGACGCACTCTCCGGTCTCGATCAGGTCGACGGCCCGCTCGCTCTCGAACGCAAGCGCCTCGTCGATCGGCATATCCGGCGTTTTTCGTGATGACCGAAAGCGCTTGGCGCACGGCCTTCGGGCCGTTTTTCGCGATCGCCCCGGCTATCTCAATCGCCAGATGCGCCGCGGTTCCCTTTTCGCTCACCCGGTTGACGAGGCCGATCGAAAATGCCTCCTGGGCCCCGACCTTTTTGCCGGTGAGGATCAGCTCCGCCGCCCGGGCCGTTCCGACCAGCCGCGCCAGCGCAACCCCGCCTCCCCAGTCGGGCATCAGCCCCAGCCGCACCTCCGAAAACGAGATCACGGCGTCGGGGTCGATCACCCGCATGTCGCACCGGACGGCAAGCTCCGCCCCCCCGCCGTAGGCAAGGCCGTTGACGCCCGCGATGACCGGGACCGGCAACATAACGAATCGGTCCACCGCCGCCCGGATGCGCCCGATCAGATCCTCGATGGGCTTTCGGTTCTTCTCGTTGAGCGCGGTGATCAGCCGGGCGACCTGCGGATTGTCGGGGCTCACGTCAAACCCCGCACAAAACGCCCTGTCTCCCGCCCCGGTGACAACGACCGCCCGTGGCAGCCGCTCCCTGAGAGTTGCGGCGGCAGATTCAATCGCGGCCCACATCACCTCGTCAAACGCGTTACGCTTGTCGGGACGGTCCAGAGTCACCAGGGCGATGTGCCCCTTCGGTCCGATATACTCAACGCGGATACCGTAGTCGGACATTATGGTATACCCCTATTGCATTTATTACGGGATTACAGGCTGTCGAAGAACTCGATAATGGTGCGGGCCACCTCGTCCTTTTCCACGTCCCACGTCAGGATATGGTAGGACTCGGTAAACCAGACCAGCCGCTTGTTCGCCGATGACACGCCGTTGATGATGATCTCGGGGTTGTCGGCCGGTATAACGTGGTCGTTCCTCGACTGCATCACGACCAGCGGCGCCGTCACGCGCCCGAGCCTTTTTTGCGTTATCCCCATGAACCGGATGAACTGGAGGCCCGCCCGAACCGGCCCGTGGGTATAGGTGACGAGCTTTGCCTTCATCTGTTGGTCACGGATATCCGGCCCGCTCTTTTCCGGGCGGCCGGGAGCAGCCGCAAACCGGGGACCAGTGAAAGGAGGGCGAAGCTCTTGCGGATCAGCGGGCTGTGAAACCTGACCGGGACCGACAGCACTGCGGAGCCCGCCGCGTTGACCCCCTCGGAAAGAAGATAGAGCGCCAGCGTCCCCCCTGCGCTCATTCCCACAATAAAGACCTTGGGATAGACCGCGGCCAGCGACCGAAAAGACGAGGCGACCTCCCGGTACCAGTCGATCCAGCCCGTGCGGTCGAGATCGCCAACGCTCGTCCCGTGGCCGGGCAGCCGCGGGGCCATAACCGTGTAGCCCGCCTCGTTAAGCTTCGTGCCGATATAGCGCATCTCGAATGGTGAGGCGGTAAAGCCGTGGATCAGGAGGCAGGCCCGCATTCCCCCATCGAGGAAGAAGGGCTCGGCCCCCGGCATTATCGGTTCGGTCATGAACTGCCCCTCAGCGTATTTCCTGGGGAACCCGGCAGACGGCGCCGGATTCGTCGGTTAGTATCTGGATGGTTGACTCAATGACGCGGTATCTATCAAACAGGTGTTTTGATATTCGCGGCATCAGGGACATCGGGTTTTTTACCCCGTCGTTAAACCCGATATGGGCCGAGAAAACCAGCATATCCGGGGTAATGGCCCAGAGGTGCGCCGAGAATACGCCGGAGATCTCGGGAAAACAGCTCATGAGATCGGTGGCGATGGTATCGCTGTCAAACCCGTTGCCGCCCGGCGCCATCTCCATGAGGATCATCCCGGATTCCCTGAGCACCCCCCATGCCCAGTACAGGATGACGATGGAGATCCCGATACTCACGATCGGGTCCACGATGGTCCAGCCGAAATAGTAGATAACCACCGCCGCGCCGACCACCACCACCGACGAGGCGGCGTCGGCCAGCAGGTGATAGAAGACGCTTTTTACGTTCAGATCATGTTTATGGCTGCCGCTGAGGATAAAAATGCTGGCGACGTTGGCGATAAGGCCGATTATCGCAACCACGAACATCTCGAGGCCGAGCACCTCCCGAGGGGATATGATCCGCGCTGCCGCCTCGTAAATAATCACTGCCGAGACAAGCACCAGAAAGATGCCGTTGACAAACGAGGCCAGTATCTCGGCCCGGTAGAGCCCGAAGGTACGGTGGTGGCACGCGGGTTTCCGGGCGATGTATATCGCCACGATCCCGATGATGATGGCAAAGCAGTGGGTGAACATGTGGCCGGCGTCCGATATCAGGGCGATGCTCCCGGAGAGGATCCCCCCGACGATCTCCACCAGCATGAAAAGGGTGGTGACGGCAAGCGAGATAAACAGTTTTTTCTTTTCCACCGACCGGTATTCGAAAACACGCTCGGTGAAAACGCCCCGATGCTCGTGATCCTGCTCATGGTGGGAATGGTCGTGGTTGGAGTGGGTATGCGTTTTCATCGGCCGGTGTCGTTCCTTTCTCGACTGGATAGGCGGATTTCCTGTGTTTATATTAGTAAGTATAGCATCCGGACTGATGAAAAGCTATAGAAGACTTTTCGCACCGGCTCCGCTGTTCCCGATCACATCACGGTAACATCAATATCCGATATCGAGCTGTGAAATCGGCACCCCACCCCGGGCCGCCCAGTTGTTTCGATCGGCCTCGGTGATGACAAAGAAGATGTCCTTTTCGGGGACTCCCGTTCGGTCTCGAATAACGTCGTTGAGCCGTGTGAAAAGCAACTGCTTCATCTCGTCGGTACGGCCGGTAAACATCAGGATTTCGACGAAGATGAAATCCGCGCCCCGGCTCTCGTGGGTCGACCGGAAGGGACTCGGGGACTCGTAGAGGATGACGTGGCCATGGTCCGGCGCTATTCCGAGGACATCCACGAGGGCAAGCCTCACCTCAGCGGCCAGGGCCTTCCGGTTGCAGAGGCAATGGGTTGAAAGGTTGAGTTTTACCAGCGGCATCCTAACCTCCTTTATGCTGTGCTCTCACGACTGCTTGTATCAGACAACGGCGTATCGGTAATGTTGCTCGACCGAACCGTGTATGGTATACTTTTTATGTCACAATAAAGGTATTCGATGAAGCCTGCGATACGCGCCTGTGTGCTTATTATCGCCCTGCTCTTCTCGCCCGCCATCGACGGCGCATACGCGCTGTCGGCCAGGGATCTCAATACCGAAGGGTACCGGTTGTATTTGAAGGGGAAATTCCCCGAGGCGCTCGACTATTTTCGGCGCGCAGTCCACGCCGACTCGGACTACGCGCTTGCCCGCTATAACCTCGCCTGCACCCTCGGCGTCCTGCGCAAACAGGGTCCCGAGGCCGTATGCAGGTACGACGCGTATAAGTCGGCGATTCTCGATCAGCTGGAAGAGGCGGTACGCCTCGATCCAGATACGCGCACAAAGGCCGAGACCGATGCCGACCTCGACCCGGTCCGGGATACTGTACGCTACCTGCGCCTGTTCGGTTATTCCCCGGGGAATCGCGACGACGCCGCGATGATTCTGACCGCGGTCGCCTGGTACGGCGCGGCTGCCGGGGCCTTCGGGCCGGCGGCCACTATAGACTTCCGCCAGGACGGCACGCTCACTCTCAGCCTGCTCGATACGGCGGGCGACGAGGCCACGCATACCGCGTATTCGGGGACCTATTTCATCTCGGGGAGCCGGGTCACCTTCATCCTCGACCGGCCAGTCGGCGGCGTCAGCCGCTTCGAGGGGACGATACTGCCCGGCGGCTCGCTGGATATACCGGGCCTTCCGGGGCCGTTTTCCGATGACCCCCATGAGTGCGAGGCATAGGAGCCCAGCTACCGGTGAAACAAATCACGACACGTCTTTATAGTAGATCGCCTCGGAAATCCCGTCCGGCTTTTTTACCGATTCCATGAACGTCCATTCCTCTTTCTCGTAGAGCCCGGCGGCCGTGTGGGTAAAGAGATAGAGCCGGTCAACCCCCGCGGCGGCGGCGGCCTCCTCGCCGGCCCGCAGCAACCGCCGGCCGAGGTCCCGCCCCCGGTAATCCGCGAGCACGAACAGCGAGGCAAGCCACGGGTTGAGGTCGGGCCGTTCCGGGAGGTCGTTGTCCTTGATGGAGACGCTGCCCACGGGCATCGTATCTTCCAGGGCGATCAGTGTTGTCGGGACCCTGTCTTTTTGCAGCCGCCCCTGGTAGCGGGCTATGATCTCATCGAGCGTCTCTTTGCCTATATGCCATTCCCGGTAATTCCAGAAGGCGATGATCGGCGCGTAGTGCGGGTGCTCCATGAGATAGTGAATCTCGGCCATTGGCTCGTTCCTTTCGTTTGGCGGTTTGGAGGGGAATTATACCAGAGCACGGGACGTTTCAAAAGGAAATAGTAGACCTGCCCGGCCGGAGCGGCTGCCTGCCGATCCCTTTCCGGGAACTCGTCAGATACCCAGGTCATTTGCCTCTTGAATTTCTTTAAGCACTTCGATATAGTTCTCGTACTATTCCCGTTATTGAAAGGATTAATACGTGCTTTCATATAAGTACTATAACAGACCGCTTCTGATCGTTTCATTGCTCCTCGCCCTAATCATCATGCCTTCCGGCCCGGCCCTCGGGGCGGATGGTGAGGCTGCCGGCGACCTTCCCCTCACCGTCAAGATGGGCGTTTTCGTGATGTCGATATACGATCTGTCTCTCGTCGATAAATCCTTCAATGCCGTCTTCTGGGTCTGGTTTGTCTTTCCCAAAGACGCCCCTATATCGTACATGCCCGAAGATACGGTGGGCGTTATGGGGGCAAAGTCCTTCGAGCGCCTGTTTCATTTCGATGATGTTAAGGATTCGGAGCGCTGGGTTACGATGAAGCTCAACGCGGTTGTCATTCACGACTGGGATATGGGGGATTTCCCCTTCGACAGACAGCTCTTGACCATAGAGCTCGAGGAGGCCGAGTTCGACGCAACCAATATCCTCTTTGAGCCGGATATTAACAACTCGGGTATCGATTCGAGAGTGAAGATCCCCGGCTGGGAAATTGAGGGGTTCTCTATCGAGTCGAGGCTCGATATCGATGAGACGACCTACGGTGACCCCACGCTTACCGAGAGGAGCACGTACCCCCAGACCATCGTCACTGTTACCCTTAAGCGGGATGGAACCCGGCTCCTCTTCAATCTCCTGACCGCGGCCTACATCGCGTTCATCCTCGGAATTCTCGTGCTCTTCCTCCACCCTAAGTACGTCGACGCCCGCAAGGTCATCATCACCAGCGCCATGATCACCATCATCGGCAATCACTATATCATCAGCGCGACGCTCCCCGAGATGCACACGTTCACCCTGATCGACCGGGTCATGATCACGACGTTTGCGGCCATCTGCCTCTCCGCGTTTATCAGCGTGGTCACGACCCACTACGTCCGGGTCAACAAGCCAGAGACCGCCGCATTGATAAATAATATCGGCCGTTGGGGCATTTTGATCGTCTACGTCGTCCTTAACGCGATTTTCTATATCCGGGCGCTGACGTAGGGAGATTACTGACGATATCGTGCGGTTACCCACCTCCGGCCGGTGAAAAACGACTATCCCGGAGGGAGTCGGTTTTTTCCTTAAAAAGGTCGCATTTCTCGTGTATGATAGATAAAACAAACCGGTATGGAGCGTAATATGAAAACAGCGATTGTATACTTCTTTGCGGTAGTAGCAATAGTATCCTCTCTTTCTACGGCGGCCCTCGCCGCGGATTCCGTTTCGCCCGAAGAGGTCATTGCCAAGGTTAGAGCGGCGGCCGGCTACATCGCTACCAACGGCGACTCGGTGCTTCCGGAGTTTAACGACCCGAACGGACCCTGGGTCTGGAAAGACACCTACGTGTTCGTCATGGATTGCCCGGGAGACCGATACGCCGGGCACCCCATGCCCAACGTCATGGATAGCAAAATCAGCGAGATCGTGGACTACGCCGGAAACCACGTGGGCCTGACGGAGTGCCGAATGGCCGAGGAAAACCCGAAGGGCGCCTGGGTCGAGATCATGTGGCCGGAGCTGGACAAGACCACGCCCGAGCGGAAGATCTGTTATGTCTACAAGATTCCCGGCATTCCCTACACCGTCGGCTCCGGGATCTACGAGCCGACGATGACGATCGAGCAGCTCAACAAGTTACTGAAGTAG
>CAVTLK010000001.1:747500-1077780 GCA_963735595.1 uncultured delta proteobacterium
CAGCTAACCATCGTCGCCTTGGTAGGCCATTACCCTACCAACAAGCTAATGGTCCGCGGGCCCATCTCTCAGCGGCAGCTTACGCCACCTTTGACGACATCATAATCTACAATGTCGTGTTATGCGGTATTAGCACACCTTTCGGTGTGTTATCCCCCTCCGAGAGGTAGGTTACCCACGTGTTACTCACCCGTGCGCCACTGTACTCATCGGCCGAAGCCGACTTTCTCGTTCGACTTGCATGTGTTAGGCACGCCGCCAGCGTTTGTCCTGAGCCAGGATCAAACTCTCCAGTTTAATTGGTTCAAAGGCGATAAATCGCCTTACGCTTCAAAGAAAAAAACGTTAGTGCGCCACAAGCTTCCCATCCCCACTATTCAGTTCTCAAAGACCCGAAAGAAAGCCACATCAGGCTTCTCTTTTTCACAATTTTTCGATTATAGAGATGCGCGATTCCTTTGTCAAGAGAAAAATCGCCTTCATTCACTTTATTTGCTTTTTTTGTGCCGTTTATCTCACTTCCAATCCCACCGTTACCCTTCCCTCACTTACTGCGTGCTCCCGGCACGTTGCCGCCCGATGAGGAAGGGGAATAGCGCAGAAACCCGCTGAACTCCGTGCGAAACTTCTCATCTTTCGGCACATTTTTAAGAATATCGCTTTATCCTGAGAATGTCAAGGAAAATATGAGAATATCGCCTCCTCAGGCCCATTCTGACGCCGTTGGGTCAGTTAAATATTCTTTGTAATTACGTATTGTTACGGATTACGGTCCGTCCGATAGCACCGCTATTCCGACACATGCTGCGCCTAACTCTGAGGCGGAGGCGGGACAGCCGGACGTCCCCCCCTGTGGCGTTCCTATACTCCCATATTCCCACAGGGACACGCCTATGAAACCGTCTTCGCAGGAATACACCGATAGTACGGTGATTTCCTGTTCGTTCTTCCGGCCCACCGCCGACCGTCGCACGCCGACTCACCCCGTCGAACCGTGTCCGTATCACCTCATAGTAATGCGAGTCATATTTTTCGTTGTAATAGTGGACTATTGTTGATATTATAAAAAAATACCTTTTGCATCGGGGCGTCATGAAACGAAACCGGGTCGTCATCACTGGAATGGGTACCGTAAACGCCATTGCGGGTAATACCGACCAATACGCGGCCGCCCTGCAGGACGGAATATGCGGGATCGGCCCAATCACCCTATTTGATACATCGGCCCAACGGACGAAAACCGGGGGTGAGGTCAGAGATTTTCCATCCGGAAAAGCTGATTCCGTCGAGCTTCTCGCGCAAGCGTGCGTCCCGTTCCGACCTCCTGGCCATGGCGGCCGCGGTCCAGGCGCTCGAACAGGCGGGGCTCCTTCCATTTCCCCAATCCCTGGCCGATACGACCGGGATATCCATCGGCGGAGGCGCCGGGGGAATGCTCGAGGGCGAAGAGTTCTATGAGGCATACCTGAAAAAGGGAAAGGACAGGGCCCGCTTTTCACGGCTTGCATCGCTCTTTTGCGCGTCGTCTGCCGACCATATCGCGTCAAGCCTCGGCCTCTTCGGGCCGAAGACGACCTTTATGACGGCCTGCTCCTCGGGCGCTACCGCCATCGGGTTTGCCGCCGACCAGATCAGGTATGGGAGGGCCGAAACCATGATCGCCGGGGGGGCCGAGCCCCTCTCACGGATCATTTACGCCGCCTTCAACTCGCTGCGTTCGGTCGATCCCGAATACTGCAAGCCTTTCGACAAGAACCGGCAGGGCCTCTCGCTCGGCGAGGGCGCGGGGATATTTATCCTCGAATCCCTCGACCATGCATCGGCCCGGGGGACAAAGATACTCGGTGAGGTCCTCGGATACGGGGTGACCTGTGATTCGCACCACATGACCGCCCCCGATCCCGAGGCCTCCGGGTCGATACGGGCCATGCAGGCGGCGCTTGCCGACGCCGGGGCCGTCAAGGAGCAGATAGAGTATATAAATGCCCACGGCACCGCCACCCCGGCCAACGACGTGGCCGAGACCCAGGGCATCAAGGAACTCTTCCAAAAGCGGGCCTATGACGTACCGGTGTCGTCGACCAAGTCGATGATCGCCCACACCCTGGGGGCCGCCGGGGCGCTGGAAGGGATGGCCTGCATGCTCGCGATACTAAACGGCTTTATCCCGCCGACCGTTCACCTCTCCGAGCCGGACCCGGATTGCGATCTCGACTATGTCCCCGGCCGGTCGAGAAAGAAGGAGCTGTCCATCGTCCTTTCCAACTCGTTTGCCTTCGGCGGCAACAACACCTCCGTCATCTACGGAAGATACACCCAGAAGGGGATCGTTCATGAGTAAGCGCGTGGTTATTACCGGGGCGGGGGTAGTCTCGTGTCTCGGCGTGGGGATACGGCCAGTTCACGGACCGACTGTTCGCGGGAGAATCGGGCGCGCGGGAGATCACCTCGTTCGATACGTCGGGCCTCCCGTCGCACCTGGGCGCGCTGGTTGCCGATTTCAACCCGAAGGATATCATCGATCCAAAGAACCTCCGCAAGATGGATATTCTCTCCCGCACCGCTGTCGCCGCCACGAGGCTCGCCGCCGATGACGCCCGACTCGTTATCGACCAGGCCAACCGGGACCGGATCGGCATCATCATGGGTACGGCTTTCGGCTCTACCGATATCTCCATCATGTTCGCCCGCACCCTCTACACGGAAGGACCGACGCTGTTCAATCCGCTCCATGTCCCCAATACCGTCATGAACGCGCCGGCCGGCCACTCCTCCATCGAGCTCGGCTTCCGCGGGTTCAACTCAACCATCAACCACAAGGAATCCTCCGCCGAAACGGCGATCGGCTACGCGTTCGATCAAATCACGAAAGGAACGGCAGACGCGATCTTTTCGGGCGGCGCCGATGTGATATCTCCCCTCCTCTTCGAGGTGCTGACGCGGTTCGGGACCCTCTCCCGGGCCGACGAGCGGCCGGAAGGGGCGCGGCCCTTTGACGTGAGCCGAAACGGCGCCGTGGCCGGGGAAGGGGCCGGGGTTATCTGCCTCGAATCGCTCGAGCATGCCGAACGGCGCGGGGCCGAAATCTACGCCGAGGTATCCGGCTTCGGCATGAGTTCGTCGCCTGCCCCGCCGACCGACTACCCGACCGATCCGAAGGGATACGTCCTGGCAATAACGCGCGCCCTGGATTCGGCCGGGCTTTCCCCCGCCGATATCGACTATATCTCCGGCGCGGCCAACGGGGGACCGCGGCTCGATCTGCTGGAGGCCGATGCAATCGCCTCCGTATTCGGAACCGGAAAAGACGGCCCGGCCGTTTCCTCCATAAAGGGGGCGGTCGGTGAGCTATTCGGCGCGGGCGGGATACGGGCCGCCGCGCTGGCCGTCTCGGTCAAGAACGGGGTCATCCCCCCGACCGTCGGACTCAACAGCCCCATCTCCCCCCTGAACTTCGTGACCCGGAAGAAAGAGTCCCGTACTGCGCAACGCCCTGTTGTGCGGCGTCTCGTCCGGGGGCACATTCGTGGCGCTCGTCTTCAGGAGCCCCAAGGTCCGCAATCCCCGGCGCGCACGCACGCCGCCCCACCCGATCGAGTCGTGACGGGGATTGACGCGGCCGCCCGGAACCGTTATACTGTTATATTTACCCGAACCAGACAGGGACGGTCGATCCTTCGTATGCACCGGCGGGCGTTCGCACCCCCGCACCACGTATGATATCGACCGCGACCCCATATTAGGAAAGGAAACCCGAGACCATGAACGTTGGAGAATGGGTCTTTAAGCGCGCCCTGACCGATCCGGACGATCCGTTTCTGAAGGAGTCCGACCGCGTCGACCGGCAGTACAACAACCGGGAGTTCAACAGACGGGTCAACCGGACGGCCCATGCGCTCGTGTCTCTCGGTGTGGCAGCCGGGGGATCGCGTCTCGGTGGTCATGCTCAACTCCTCGGAGTTCCTCGAGATATACTTCGCCTGCGCCAAGATCGGCGCGATCATGGTGCCGGTCAATTTCCGGCTGGCCGTGCCAGAGCTTGTCTATATCTTTACCGATTGCGCGCCGAAGGTGCTCGTTTATTCCTCCGATTTCGCCGAAAAGATCGCCGAGGTCAAGAAGACGCGGCCGTCATCCCCTATATCTTCGGCTGGGGGGAAACGAACCCGGACGAGGACCACTCGTTTACGGATTTCGTTGCCGTCAACCCGGACGCGGAACCCGCGCCCCAAGCGGGAGATCAGCGGCGACGATCCCCTCGTCATCATGTATACCTCCGGGACCACGGGCAATCCCAAGGGGGTCATGATCACCCATACCAACATCACCTTTCACGCCATCCACAATCTCCTCGGTTACGGGGTCAACAGGACCTTTACGTCCCTGGTCACGGCCCCCCTCTTTCACATCGGGGCACTGTCTGCCGCGGCAAACCCGGTCATCTACGCGGGGGGGTCGCTTGTCCTGAAACGGTTTTTCAACGCCTCGGAGATCATCAAGCTGATCATGGCCGAGGGGATCAATTATATGTTCGCGGTGCCGGTCATGTACCAGATGATGGCCGAGGCCGCCGAGTGGGACGCCGCCGACTTCTCTCACGTGCGCTACTTTATCGCCGGCGGCGCGCCCATACCGGTGCCGCTCATCCGGAAGTACCAGGACGAAAAGGGAATCAAGTTCGCCCAGGGGTACGGCCTGACCGAGACCGGACGGCTCAGCTCGCTTCCCATCGACGATTCGATCAGAAAGGCCGGCTCCGTCGGCAAGGAGGAGTTCCACGTCATCATGCGCATCGTCGACGACGAGGACAACGACGTGACGCCCGGTCAGATTGGCGAGATCATCGTCAAGGGGCCCAACGTTTTTCTCGGCTACTGGAACAAACACGAGGAAACGACGAAGGCCGTCCGGGACGGCTGGTTTCACACCGGCGACATGGGCAGGAAGGACGAGGAAGGTTTCTCTATATCGCGGGCAGAAAGGTGGAGCTGATCATCAGCTCCGGCGAGAATATCTATCCCGCGGAGGTCGAGAACGGGCGATCCAGTCGGTACCGCAGGTCAAGGAGGCGGCGGCCGTGGGGATGCCCGATCCCCGTCGGGGCCAGGTGGTGGCCGCGTTCGTCTCCCTCAAGGAGGGGGCCTCGCTTGTCCGAACAGGAGCTTATCGACAAGATTTCGGATAAGATCGCCGCGTTCAAATTCCCCAAGAAGGTCTTTTTCGTGGAGGATTTCCCGAGAAACGTATCGGGCAAGATAGTAAAGACGCAGCTCAAAAAACGGTTTGACACGTAAAGGATACCGGAAGATGAACGTCGGACAGTGGATTTCACAGCGGGCCGCACCGATCCCAACCTGCCTTTTTTGAAAGACGTGGACGGCGGCATGAGGTCATTTGACAATCGGCAATTCAACCGGCGGACCAACCGCATGGCCCACGCGCTTATCTCTGACGGCGTAAAAAAGGGAGACCGGGTTTCGGTCGCTCATGCTCAATTCCTCGGAGTTTCTCGAGATATTCTTTGCCTGCGCCAAGATCGGGGCTATCCTCGTGCCCATCAACTACCGGCTGGCCGCCCCCGAGATCGCCTATATGGTCAGCGACGCGCGGCCTACGGTGCTCGTCTATTCGGCCGACTTCGCCGATAAGGTCGCCGAGCTCAAGGCCCAGACCGATACGGTCTCGGCATGGTTTCGCCACAGCGGGGACGCACTTTCCGAGGATCGGGACATCACGCCCTTTGTCGAGACCTTTCCCGACCGACGAGCCGATCCCGGACCACCGACGTGACCGCGGACGATCCGCTGTTGATCATGTATACCTCCGGCACCACCGGCGACCCCAAGGGCGCCGTCCTCACGCACGACAACGTCATCTTCGACTCGGTGCATAACCTGATTAATTTCTCGCTGGACAAGGATTTCCGGTCGCTGGTAACGGCGCCGCTCTACCACGTCGGTCCCCTCGGCGCCTCGACGACCCCCGTGGTCTACGCGGGCGGATCGCTCGGTCCTCAAGCGGTTCTTCAACGCGTCTGAGATCATCAAGATCATCATGCGGGAGCGGATCAACTACATGTTCACCGTCCCGGTGATGTACCAGATGATGGCCGACGCCGCCGAGTGGGACGCGGCTGATTTCTCGCACGTCCACTATTTCTTTTCGGGTGCCGCCCCCATGCCGGTCCCGGTGATCAAGCGCTACCAGGAGGAAAAGGGCGTCCGCTTTGCGCAGGGATACGGCATGACCGAGGCGCTGCAGATCTCGGCGCTCTCGTCTAGACGATTCGATCACCAAGGCCGGCTCCGTGGGAAAGGAGAACTTCCACGTGATGCTCAGGGTCGTCGACGACGAGGACAGCGACGCGAGAGACGGTAAGACCGGCGAGATCGTCATCAAGGGGCCGACGATCTTTTCGAGGCTACTGGGAAAAGCCCGCCGAGACCGAGGCGGCCATGCGCGGCGGCTGGTTTCACACCGGGGACATGGCCCGGCGAGACGCCGACGGCTTCCTGTTCCTCGAGGGCAGAAAGAAAGAGCTGATCATCATGCAACGGGATCAACATCTACCCGGCGGAGGTGGAAAAGGCGATCCAGTCGATTATCGAGGTCAAGGAGTCGGCGGCCGTGGGGCTGCCCGATGCCCGCCGGGGCGAGGTGGTGGCCGCGTTCGTCTCCCTCAAGCAGCCCAACACGCTCACCGAGCAGCAGCTCATCGAGCGGCTCACGGGCAAGATCGCCGATTTCAAGCTGCCGCGGAAGGTCTTTTTCGTCGACGATTTCCCCCGCAACACCCAGGGGAAGATATTGAAGAAAGAACTCAAGCGCCAGATCGAGGCGTTGTAGGATAAAATGGGCATGACATGTCATGCCCCTACGGGTTCTTCATCGCAGGCGGTGAAAGCCCTTTTTTTTTCCACGTCCGAACTTCTTTCTCCACGTAGGGGCACCACATGTGGTGCCCGTCTTTTTAGTCATATCCGCCAACTGCGTAGGGTGCCACTGACAAGCATCAGCTTGTCAGTGCGAGGGTGGGATACCCCCCTACGGACAACGGCGTCAGGCGACCTACCCAACACACAGTCCGTCATTGCGAGGAGGCGTTAGCCGACGCGGCAATCTCAACTGCCCCACGCAGTGGCCGTTTCCTTCCTTGAATGCCGTCATTGCGAGCGTAGCGAAGCAATCCCCCGACTGTCACCGCAGAATCCCACTTAAAACCCTACCACCCCTATCAACAATCACGATGTAACCGGTAAACGGTTTTCGTTGCAATCTCGACAACGTATCGTATAATAATCGCACTCTGGCTGCCGGCCCTCCCATACCCTCGTATCCCTCTTCCAGAAGGCGCGCCGGCCTTCGATCTAAACGAAAATGCGACCCTATCGGTATCAGGGGGTTATATTATGCGCATCGAATGCCCGAAATGCAAATACGCCGGCAATATAGCCGATCAGCTAGTTCCCGAAGAAGGCCGTAGTGTCACTTGTCCAAAATGTAAAGAAAAGTTCACGGTCCAGCCCGCCAAATCGGCACCGGAGATCCAAGAAGTTAGTATCCCACCCAACACGACATTCAAAGAACAGCTAATGGAAGGCTATCCTAAACAGGATAAGGTGTCTGAAGAAAGCTCCGTACCCTCATTGAGTACTGCTCCAAGGTATAAATATAAGGTCGAGTATATATACGAAGGACTAATTTTCAAAACACTTAACATAAACAAGATTCAAAATAACCTGAATGCGGAAGCGAAAGATGGCTGGGTCCTTGATAGGCTTGCCATAGTACCACAACGTCGGTTTCTCCTTTTCATACGAAACGCCATGATCTTTATTTTTCGACAGCAAATATGCTGAAGTAGATAATTGCAGTAAAAACGGAAATAGAGAAAATTAAATGAAGTATTCGACAGTCACTTCGAAAGGCAGGCTAAGGAAATCTCTTCTTCCCGCTGTATATCTAGACGCATCAGTAATAATTGACTACTGGATTGCAGATGGTATTGAACACCCTGAAAGCGATTCCGAGTACCAGAACGCCATGCTTCAGAATGAGGTCCATAGGTTAGTCAGGGAAATAGTTGATTCAGAGAAACGTATTAGAAAGGTAGCCCATATAAGAAGTAATTACTTAGACGACAGATCTAAAATATCCTTTGTTACAAGCGAATTAGCAGTCTGGGAATTGCAGGATTGGCTAGCGGAGTCGGGTTTTAGAAGAATAGCTACTGAAGCGTGCGGCTCATCTGTTACAAAGAAAATGGGTAAAAAAGAAATCGGTAAGTCTCTTAGGAAAGCTCTTGACCTTTATGAAAAGGAAGAAGAACACCATAATCCCGAAGAAGGTGTAACTGCATTAACAATGCTAATGATGGATATGTGGACGAACCTTAGCTATGCTCAGGCTCACGGGTTAAGGGGTATAACTGTTGTGGACATAGTTAATTTCAATCTCCCCCCCAAGCGGTCAATAGAGATAAAGCTGTTTCCCAATCCGCTTACACTTTCATATCTTCAAATAGGAGCCGCGGATATCTTTCACCTTATGTTTGCACATCACCTCGGGTGTTCCTATTTTGCTACTTTTGATAAGGGTTTAGAAGTTGCCAAGGGACAATTAGAAGAAGCAGGAATAACACTCCTAACAACTCCTGAACAGATAAATAAGGTTATGTAATCCAGGTTTGTTAATGTTCTAGGTATTCGAGGAAATCAAGACCCAACAGAAACCATAACCGAGGTGGAGTTAGATAGTTTCTCCCCCCTTACCCCATCCCTCCCTTTATCATCCGCACCTGCGCCTTCAGGTTGAGGAGATAGGCCTCCTCCGGCTGCTTACCCTGCCGGGCCGTGAGATATTCCTCTTTCTTTACCCGCTCGATCACCCGCCCCTCGTCCATCCCCTCTTCCGCGAGGTAGCGCTCGATCTTATCTTTGAGCTCCGCCGCGTCCCTGAGGGCCGCCGCGATGAGCCGCTCTACCTCGTCCCCGTAGGCCTGCGCGTGGTGGCCGGTCAGCACGCGCCGCGGCCGCGCCGCAGCGACCTTGTTTATGGACGCAACGTAGTCCTCGTAGCTCGTCAGGAACTCCGGCCCCACGTAGAGCTCGTCGCCGGGGACGATGCCGATAGCCTCTCCGGTCAGCACGATCTCGTCCGGACCCACGAGGTAGCTCATGCTGTCCTGCGTGTGGCCGGGGGTGGCCATCGCCGTGACCGTCACGCCTCCGCCGAGGTCGATCACCTCGCCGTCCGTCAGTATCACGTCGCCCGTGATCACCGAGTAGTCAAAATCCGCATTAACCAGACGCTCCCGTATCAGCTCCGGGTCGGTCATCCGCCGGTTGAGCCCCTCCATCACGCGCCGCGCCCCCGGCCGCCCCATGACGTAAAAGACGTATTCGTGGCCCCCGAATTTCAGCGCCGGCATGTGCCGCTTCAGGTAGGGCGCGCCGCCGATATGGTCGAAATGTGAATGGGTAAAGACGACCAGCTCCGGCAGGCGAGAGCCCAGCGCCGCGGGCATCTCTTCCATAAAGGCCGGCGCCATGGAGACCGGCCCCGCGTCCACCATGACGACGCGGTCCTTCCCGATGACCAGGTACGCGGGCAGGTTCCAGTTTCCGATGAGGGTGAGGTTGTCCGTAATCCGTTCCATTGCTTATTCCGTTTATTCCGTATGGGTATTGGGGCGATGATACCATACGCCGGCCCGCGCACAAATAGATAAATCATACGCGGCGCGCTTTTTGCCCGGGTCTGCCGGCACAGGAACAGTCGACACGATCCCCCGTCTCACAAAAAAACGGGGGACGAAAACAGTTTTCGTCCCCCGTTGCTCTATACAGGTGGTGCCGAAGGCGGGAGTCGAACCCGCACAGGCCAACGCCCACTAGACCCTGAACCTAGCGCGTCTACCAGTTCCGCCACTTCGGCACGATTCGGTTCTTATGTATCGAAGGCTGCCCTTACGCCCCCCTCAGATATGAGATTCACCGCGCCCGCGCATCGTGCGCGTCCCGGCCTTTTTTACTTGAAACCGGACAGGTTTTAAATTATATTGTTCCCTTTACAATGTCAAGACAAAATTGATGAAAATCGTTTCGTGGGAGCCCGGGTACCGCTCCCCCTATCTCAAGACGGTGCTGACCATCGGCAACTTCGACGGCGTCCACCTCGGGCACCGGGCGATTTTCAATTCCGTCATCGCCGAGGCCCTCGAACTCTCGGCAATACCGGCCGTCCTCACCTTCAACCCCCATCCCCAGCAGTTCTTCCGAAGCTCGGAGCCGCCGCTCATCACGACGTTCGATAAAAAGATGGAGCTGATGGATTCCTGCGGGATCGAGGTGGTCTTCGTGGCGGGCGCCAACCGCGAGTTTTACGAGCTTACCGCCGAGGCCTTCGTACACGAGGTGCTGCTGGAAAGCCTCAACATGGTATCGGTCTTCGTGGGCCACGACTTCACCTTTGGAAAGGGAAAGGCGGGGACCATCGAGATGCTCACGATGCTGGGCGAGCAGTACGGCTTTGGAGTCAATGAAAAGGGCGCCGTGGTTGTTGAGGGCATGCTGGTCTCCAGCACCATGGTCAGGAACCTCATCCAGATGGGGCGCGTGCGGCAGGCGTCAACGCTGCTCGGCCGCGACTTCAGCGTCTCCGGCCGGGTCATCCGGGGCGCCGGGAGGGGCAGAAAGCTCGGGTACCCCACCGCAAATATCGACTACACCGGAAGGCTCATGCCGCTGGGAGGGATCTACGTAACCTGGGTGGTGATAGACGGCAGGCGATACTACGGCGTGGCAAATCTCGGCAATAATCCCACCTTCGGAACGCACAGTTTCTCGTTTGAGGTCCATATCCTTCGTTTCGACGAAGACATCTACGACAAGGTGATTGAGGTCGGTTTTATCGATCGAATTCGTCACGAGATCAAGTTTTCGGGCCCCGATGAGCTCATCAGGCAGATCCAGGACGATATAACGGTCGCCGAAAGGATTATCAAAAGCTATGAGGCTCGACTATAAGTTCTACCTCGGTCTCCTGGTCGGGGCGGTGTTCCTCTTCCTCGCTCTTCACAAGGTCAACTTCGCCGAGATGGCGCTGGTCTTTTCCGACATCAGGTGGCCGTTAATCGCCGTTGCGCTCGTCCTCCATTTCCTGATCTACGCAATCAGGATGTTCCGATGGAAGCTCCTTCTGGCGCCCATCAAGGATACGAAGTACCGGAATCTCTTCTCGGCCATTGCTATCGGGTTCGGGGCCAACAACATGTTTCCGGTCCGCCTCGGCGAGCTGGTACGGGCCTACGCCCTCGGCAAGATGGAAAGGATCAGCTCGAGCGCGGCCCTGGCGACCATTGTCATCGAGCGGGTCTTTGACATCCTGGCCGTGCTCGGGATGCTCGTTGCCGTCTTCTTCTTCGTGACGTTTCCCGAAGGGTACGGGAAGTTCATGGTGGGCTTGCGCGCGGCCGGGATATCCGCCATAGTGGCGCTGACCCTCTTCATCGCCTTCCTGGTGCTCCTGGAGAGAAACCGGGACCGGGCGATGCTCATCGTCCGGTTCTTCTCGCGCCCGCTGTCCGAGCGTTTCCGGACGCACCTTGAATCAATGATGATCTCGTTTGCCGACGGGCTCAACGTCCTCTATCACGGCAAGAAGCTCGTTGGGGTCGTGATTTTTTCGATACTGACCTGGCTCGCGATCGCCGCCTTTTATTGGGTGATCATTCTTTCCCTCGATATTTCCCTGCCTTTTATGGCGGCGATCTTCGTCACGGTGCTCATCGCGTTTGCGGTGTCCCTGCCGGCCCCGCCCGGGTACATCGGGACGTTTCACGCCGCCGCCCGCTACGCCCTGGTCTTCTATGGGCTCCCGGCAAGCCGCGCCGCCGGCGTGGGTATTGTCCTGCACGCGATGAGCTTCATCCCGGCGATAGCAGGCGGGCTCGTGTTTATCTGGCTTGATAAGATGAGCTTTGCCGAGATGACGCACGTGAAGGGCGAAGGCGTCAAGTAATCGGGCCTGCCCTGCCCCCGGAAGACCCGGTGTGCTGTTCGATGAGCCGTATCCCGTTATCGTAAAAGACCTTCCGATAAAACTCGTCCGAAAGCCCGAGCGACGCGAGATATTCGATTTCATCCTCACGGGGAAAGATAACGTTGGGAAAGTCCGACCCGTAGACGATCCGGTCGCGGTAGCGCTCCAGCTCGTCCGCCGGCACGTCGCAGACGTGCCCCAGCTTCGTCAGATACGCAAACGCGGTGTCAAACATCAGGTTCGGGTAATCGGGTAAGAGATCAAAGAACTCCTTAAACTCCATCCCCCCCATGTGGGCGACGTTGACCGGAAGGTCGGGGTAGCGCCGCATCAGTTTGACGAAGTTATCGACCCCCACAAACGGGTTTCCCACCGGGCCGTTGCCGACGTGCAGCAGCATGCGCTTGCCCTGTTCCATCACCAGGTCGTACAGCCCGAAGAGCCGCTCGTCGTGGGGGTAAAAGCGCTGCACCAGCAGCTGCAGCTTGAACCCGAGCACCCGCGGGTGGGAGAGAATCTCCCGGGCCATATCCAGGCCGTCCTCGTCACCGGGGTGGTAGGCGGCAAAGCAGTAGAGGTCGGGGTCCTCATCAAGTATCTCGAGATTCCAGCGGTTGAGCGTCCCGGCTACCCCGGGCTTGTGGGCGTAGTTGGAAAAGACGATCGGGGAAACGCCGCGCTCCCTCAGGTAGGCCACTGCCTGGCCCCAGTAGAGCTGATGGAGAACGTCCCACCCGTAGTCCTTGGAAAAGTGCCTCCAGATCGCCTCAAAGAGCCGGTCGGGGAAGAGATGGACGTGAAAATCGATGATCGCGGGAGGAACCCGGTCATTTATCGTCATATTGTGTGATACCCGTAACAATAGGGGACTTCTTTCTATTATATGCTTCATGCATAGTTCATTTCAAGAAATGAATGACGGCAGGACCACTGATTATAAAAAAACTGTCGCGTGATCCCGGCCTGTGCCCGTCTGACCGCGCTAATCGTCGTGCCCGTAATTGTGCGGCTCGACGGAGTATCGGGAATTGGGGCGGGTGGGCTTGCATTGAGTCGAATACGGTGATATGCTTAATTCAATATAGTGCATTCTTTATTATTTAATAAAGGAACTGAATAATTTGTCGAATCAACATCTCGTGCCTCTCGTCGCCGTCGATCGAATCCCCTCTCCCCCTCTCATATACCGACGAGAAATTCTCCCGATAGTAATGACGGCAGACGATATCTCAGAATCCCGAGCCGGGACGCGGAAGTTCCGGGGCCTGCGTATATATCGCGATCCTTCCGGAAGCAACCGGGCCCAACGTGGTTGTCCGGAAGCGAGTTTATCAAAGTATTCTATACCATTTTTGGAGGTATCTATGAAAAACTCACCAGGACGTTTCTCGAGGTCTTTTGTTATCATCATCTCATGCATCACGGTTCTCGCCTTTGCCGTACCGGCCTTTGCCGCCTACGACTTTTCCGTCGCGCGGGACAAGAGCTCCTACGTGACGGGATCCGCCGTTACCATCCAGCTCACCAACACCGGCACCAAGACGCTTACGCTCACGTCGATGCGCTGGATGGTGCAAGTCAAGAACGGGGACTCGTGGCGCGAGGTCTTCACCGAGGCGGCAAAGCCCTCCACGGTCTCCAATAGCCTGCCTGTGGGTGATATTGCCACGTGGACGTGGAACGGCAAGGATAACGAGGGGGCGACCCAGCCCGCCGGCGAATACCGGGTCAAGGTATGGGTCATCATGCCCATAGCCGGTTATCAGGACGATAAGGTAACCAGCACGTTCACCCTTACGTCCGGTTGGAGCGCGAAGAAGGAGATCAAGATCACCTCGAATATGTCCACCTACCACAAGGGCGGCACCGTGAACTTCACCATCAAGAACATGAGCAGCGAAGCCATTGCGCTTGACACCAGCGGCTTTTCCTGGATCATCTACCGCCACGCCACCTCCGGTCCGGTCGGCAAGTCCACCCACAACTCCAGGCCGGGGGGCGTCCCCAACCCGCTTCCGCCGGGAGGTTCAGCTTCCTGGTCGTGGGATATGCGTAACGACGCCGGCAACTTCGTCGACCCCGGCGACTTCGAACTGGAGGTGAAGCTCCCCAACGTCTCCGGCGGGGCAATCGAGGGTAACTGCTTCTTCAAGGTCATTGAGTAGCGAATCGACCACAAGGGCGGGGGTAAAAACCCCCGCCCCCTTTTTGCGTCTCCCGGCCGGGGAGACCCACCCCCGTTCGTATATCGACTATAAGGAGGATGATATGAAGCAGTATCGTAAAGGCGGACTCATTATCCTGACCTGTATTCTGGTTGTTTCTCTCGCCCTTTGTCTCCCCTCGTGCCGTAAGATGAAAGAGGCGGGTAAGGAGCGCCGGATGGAAAAGCTCCAGGCCGAAAAGACCGAGGGGTGCGTCAATTTCACCGGCGTGTGGGATACCAACAACGGGGAGCTGACGGTGCTCCAGGAGGGCTGTGCCGGCGAGGGGACGCTTGAGGGAATCGGCGGCGGTTTCTACAAGCTGACCGGAAACGTCACCAACGACACCTGGGATTTCGAGTGGAACGGCCCTGCGGGCGCCGGCCGGGGCTATTTCACGATGGACCCCGCGGGCGGTAAATTTATCGGCGAGAACGGGGACGGCGAAAACAACACGGGCAGGGGCGCGTGGGACGGGAAAATGGTCAAGTAGCAGTTTCGGTTGGAGGATATAATGAAACGCTTTAATCTTATCGGCGTCTTTTTTCTCGTCGCGCTCTTTGCAGTAGCCGTTACCCTCGGGATTGCCGGGTGCCGGAGAGCGGCAGAAACACCGGCGGAGCCGGAGGCGGTTACGCCCATCGCGGCCCCGGCCGAGGAGTGCGCCTCCTTTGTTGGCACATGGGACGTCAACCTCGGCGAGCTGACGGTCGTCCAGGAGGGCTGTGAGGCCGAAGGGAAGCTCAAGGGGACCGGCGGGGGCTACTACGCACTCGAGGGACACATCACGGGAGACACCTGGGATTTCTCGTGGAAGGGACCCGAAGGCAGGGGCCACGGCTACCTCACGATGGACCCGGCCGGCGGGAAGTTCATCGGTGAGCACGGCGACGGCGACAGCACCACCGGCAAGGGCAGATGGGACGGGATCATCAGGTAACCGATCCCCCAAACAAAACCGGAAACGGGCGGAGGAAATCTCCGCCCGTTTTGTATCGGCCCAATTCGCGCGGCTGCAACCCTATTTCAAGAGATAGCGCTTGAACATGGTTACAAGCTGATACAGGACATCCTTCTCATCAGCGCCGACTTTGTTACTATACAGATAATGGAATACCGCGTGGGTTGCCCTGCCCATGACGATCATCGCGGTATCCAGGTTTTCCAGAGCAATGCGGTCCGGATTCTCCCGAAACCATTTTACAATCACCTTTTCTTCTTCCTTTTCCCAATGGTCGTGTATCTCGGCGGCCTTCTCATTCATTGTGACGAATCTATTAATTTCGTAGTTCAATTTCCCGTATTTCGTATGGAATGCATAGATAGTGGAAAATAGGTGATCGATTCCCGCCTCAAATCCCATATTCCGTGATCGTATCTGTTCGACACACTCCCGTGTGATACTGTAAACATTTCTGGACCGTTCCTCCAATACCACGAGGAATATCTCTTCCTTATTCTTGAAGTGCGCATATACTCCGCCAATGGATAGCCCGGACCTTTCAGCTATATGGTGCGTTGTCGTAGCCTCGAATCCCAGCTCAGAGAACACATGTCTGGCTGCTTCGAGGATATTCCGCCTGGTCCTCCTTGACCGTTCCTGGAGCGGTTCCTTAAACGCGATTACCGATTGTGGGTTTTCCAGAGTCATGTAGCTATCGGCCCTCCATGATACGTCGGTAGAAGACTTAAATAGTGCGGTATTTCTATCGGTTCAATAGTACCAGACAATAGCAGCAAAGACAAATAAAATGTGACGTCGAATTCGTTTTTTATTGACATGCCCCAAGAATGGGTATAGGATTATTCCAATTTCCGAATAAGACGTCGGTTTCTATTTGTTTTAAAGGCGGCCGCGACTATGCTCCCCCCGGCATTCCGCTCGGCGGCCGACTTTGATAATCCGACGTATCGAAAGCCCGCCACGTTAAGGCGGAAGGTATCCCTACCGGAGAAGTCCATACATATCGATTCACGGAACTATAGCCGAGGGAATCTCGCAGGCGCCCTATTTCATTGTCACACATAACGGTTTTATGAGGAGTGACCCATGGACGAAGAACGAAAAAAGCAACTGGACGCCACGGTCCAAAGCATCTGGAAGGTGATGGAGAACTTCGGAACCCAGAAAGAAGAGCATATTCCGGCCGGTGAGGCCGCCGAAGAACGGCGTGCCCTGGCGCGCCGTATCGGAAGGCTCTATCTTTC
Organism: uncultured delta proteobacterium; assembly: GCA_963735595.1. Classification (GTDB taxonomy): domain Bacteria; phylum Desulfobacterota; class Zymogenia; order Zymogenales; family Zymogenaceae; genus JAFGAS01. The sequence continues at coordinate 763,955 of CAVTLK010000001.1, forward strand.
TTTCGCGCGTGTGCTGATAGACCGCCTGGGCGAAGAAGAGGCGACGAAGGCAATTCTCGAAGCCATCAGAGACTATTCCTTCCAGTGCGCCGAAGCGCGCCGCGCCGGAATAATGGACCTGCCACAGCGAGGAATCCATGAGAAAAACGAGATGGTCGAGGATAAGGGAGAAAAGCGCCTGAGAAGCCGGGGATGCGGGATCGCACAGGAATTTCGCCGCCAGGGCGAGGAAAAACTCGGCGCTCTCTACTGTTATATCGATCCATGCTCCTTCATGCTGACGATGCCCAACGTCAAGCTCTATCACAAAAAAATGGAGCCGCTCGGAGACGACTGCTGCGAGTTCGATATCGCCGTCGTATCGGACGAAGAGATGGCAGATGTCACACAACCGGGTAAGGATTACCGGTATATCGATCCCATCATTAACGAGGGGACAAAGGGATCGCTCAGGAAGAAATAGCAACCTCGCCTTTGCGAGTTGCATGACTACGCTCTCACAAGGAGTACCTGTAATGGAATTAAGAACAATCAAGACCGACGTCCTGGTCGTCGGCGGCGGGGGCGCGGGGTTCCGTGCCGCAATCGGCGCCCGGGAGAAAGGGACCTCGGTCCTGCTCCTCAGTAAAGGTCCGCTGGCCCGGTGCGGGGCGAGCCCTATGGCCGGGGCCGATTTTACGCTGGACGGCAACAGCATGAGCAAATTGGGCCGCGAGGGAGACCCGAACGACAGCATGGAAAAGGTCTTCAACGACATCGTCACGCAGGGCTGGTATCTCAATAACCAGAAGCTGGTCGGGCAGTACGTGAAAACAGCACCCGAGCTTTTTCGAAATCTCGTCGATTGGGGCCTGGAGATAAAAATGTCCGATCAGCGGATGATCTTTGCTTCCGGCACCGGTATTATGGACGTGCTCCTCAAAAAGGCGCGTTCCGTCGGGGTCGGGCTCATGGAGGACGTCGCCCTGTTTGAGCTGACCGTTACCGACGGCGTTGTTACCGGGGGGCTGGGCCTGGATATCAGGAGCGGCGAGTTCATCCTCTTCGAGGCCAAGTCCGTTGTCATGGCCACGGGAGGGTGGCATAAGGCATTCTGGCCGAATACCGGCATGCGCGACCTTTCCGGAGAGGGGATCAGTATGGCCCATCGGGCGGGCGCGGATATCGGCAACATGGAGTTTGTCACGTTTTGCTGTAACGTCTTTCTAGCACCGCCGATGTGGCGCGGCAGCATCGCCCCCTATATGATCTCGCTCATCTGCGGAGGCAGGCTCACCGACAATCGAAACGAGGACCTTCTTTCCGGATACGATCCCGATCTGGTGAAATACGGCACCGCCACCGAGTGGAACAAGAGCTTTATTTCCCACGTGTCGGCACTGGCCGTCAGGGAAGGCCGCGGGTTTGAAAACGGCGGCGTCCATTATTCCCGCGGTGACGCCTCGTGGGATTATATGAAGATGGTTGGCGGCTTCGTCTTCCCCGGCTGGAAGTACAAGGCGATCGACCTTTCCCCGTGGGCGGTTATGCTCGAAAAGGATGAGCCGGTCGAGGTAGGACCGGCGGTGGAGTATTTCGACGGGGGGATTATCGTAAACGAGCGCTTTGAGACGACCCTGCCGGGACTCTTTGCCGCCGGCGAATGCTGCCTGGGCGCCTTCGGGGCCAACCGCGTCTTCTCGGCAATCACCGAGATGCTCGTCCAGGGAAAGGACGCGGGCGAAAACGCGGCAAACTATGCAAAAAGCGCATCTGTCCCAAGGCCCGATATGGAGATCATAAGAGATTCCCGTGAATCGGCCGAGCGGCCCATCGCCAGGAGAAGCGGCGCACATCCCGCCGCGTTTCGCAGGCACATCCAGGAGGCCGCCCACAAATATCTCGGCCCAATACGAACGGCCGACGAGCTAAAGGATTTCATCGCCCTGCTGGAAAACGTAAAGAAGGATGCGTTATCCGATCTTGCCGTGACCTCCCCGAGCCGATCATATAATAAGGAGTGGATCGACGCGCTGGAGTTACCGCATATCGTTCATCTCCTCGAGGCATCAGCCAGGAGCGCCCTGGCGCGCCAAGAGAGCCGCGGTGTCCATTTTCGCAAGGATTTTCCCCGGACGGACAACGACCGCTGGCTTGTCGAGAGCGTCGTGAAGTACAAAAAAGGCGCTCTGGATGTGACCAATCGGCCGACTACCGTGACGGCGATGACTCCACCGGGGGGAACCCTTCCCTACCTTGATATGATGAAACGATTCATGCTGGCCCACTCGGACACGGGGGGCAAACACTAAAGCCGGCGCTATATCGACACTATCCGAGAGGAAAAAGAGATGTCGCAAAAAAAGATTATTATAAAGCTATTCAGATACGACCCCTCGACCGACGAAAAACCTTCCTACAAAGGGTACGAGGTTCCCTTTACCGAGGGGATGAGCGCGCTCAACGCCCTCGATTACATTTATCAGAACCTGGACCCGACGATCGCCTATTACGATCACGCGGGCTGCGCGCTCGGCATCTGCGCCCGCTGCACGGGCAGGATCAATGGAAAGGCGGGGCTCCTGTGCCAGACACCCCTGCCGGAGGACGCCGAGGTGATCATCGAGCCGACGAGCCCACATCGAGTGTTGAGGGATTTGGTCATGCGAAAACAAAAGACCAAAGAGGGCTAAGACATTACTTTCATGGACTCATTGTCACAGGAGATGTAACATGGACAACGCAACAGAGAAAAACTTAGTAGTAACCAGGAGACACGCCTACTATGTGTTCGTCCTCCTCTTCCTCCTCTATGTCTTTAACTACATAGACCGCATCATCATTTCCTCCCTGATCCCCTACCTGAAGGCGGAATGGACCCTGACCGACTATCAGCTCGGCTGGCTTGCATCCATCGTCACCCTGATGATGACGGTCTTCGTCTTCCCGATCTCTTTTCTCGTCGATCGGTGGAGCAGAAAGAAGGCGATCGGCATTATGGCGATCATCTGGGGGCTGGCCTCAGCGGCCTGCGCGCTGGCGAGGAATTTCACGGAGCTTTCCATCCTTCGCTCATTCGTCGGCATCGCCGAGGCGGCATACACCGCCGGCGGCTTTGCCATGATTGCGGCCTTCTTCCCCGAAAACAAGCGGTCCACCATAAGTGGCTTGTTCAGTATGGCCATACCTTTGGGGGCGGCCCTCGGCATGGCGCTGGGCGGAATAATCGCCGAATCCCTCGGCTGGCGGTATTCTTTCGGGATCATGGCGGTACCCGGCCTGATCGTGGCCGTTCTTTTCTTCTTCGTTAAGGACTACAAGACCGTCGAGATCCGCAAAGAAGTCAAACGGGGCGCGCAGGTGATCTCGAAGAAAATGGGCCTATGGGACATTGTCCAGACTATTCTGAAAACCCCGTCCCTGCTCTACACCTACGTGGGATATATGACCACTGCCTTCGTGACGACGGGCCTGATGGTGTGGCTCCCCACGTTCTACAACAGGGTCGAGGGGCTGCCGATGGACAAGGCGTCGATGAAGGGGGCGGTGATTATGCTGCTGGTTATTGTCGGCGCGCCGTTGGGGGGAATCATCACCGATTGGGGATGGAAATACCGCCCTGCCGCACGGATGAGCATTCCCGCCCTGACGTCTCTTATCTCCGCGGTCCTGCTTACCGCCGCGCTATTGTGTGACCATCGATACCAGTACAGCCTCTTTCTCCTTTTTGGGCTTTTCTCGCCGATGTATATCGCCGGGGGGGCGGCCGTTACCCAGGATGTCGTACACCCGGGGCTGAGGGCGATTTCGTACGGGACAAACCAGTTTTTCATGATGCTTATCGGCTATTCCCTCAGCCCGATCATTATTGGGGCGATATCAGACCGCTATGACCTCATCACGGCCTTCAAGATACTGCCCATATTCTGTTTTCTTGCCGCAGTGGCCTTCTTCATCGGCCACTTCTACTACGAGAGAGATCTCAAGAAGGTCGAACGCGTCACGCTCAAGGAGGAATAAGGCGTCTTGCCGGTGATTTTGTGTAATAAAGGAGATAACCATGAAAAAGAATGAATCGTTCCAGTCGTTCAAGGGGGGCGCCGCAGGGATCATGATGATCCTGCTTCCCGTGTTGATGATCGTTGCCTACGCATTGCACCCGAACCTGTTGAGTCTCGAGGTGATGAGCCGGGCGTCCGAGATGATCGGAAATTTCCACGGCAATACTCTATGGAAAATAGGCCACCTCCTGATGGTCTGCGCGATTCCCCTGATCATCGGTGTGACGCTGTCACTCGCGGGGCTCATCAGGGGCAAGGCGGACGGGCTCGCCCTTATCGGTTCTGTCCTTTCCATCATCGGCGCCGTCGTGTTGGCACTGGATAAGGGCGCATATTTTCTCGTGCCGTCCGCCTTTGATGTCCTTCCCGAAGATGTCCTCTTTTCTCTGGAACCGGGTATCCAGGCGATGATAGATCGGGCGGGCTTTATGGCGATCGTGTGGCTGCTGCCGCTGATCTCCATCGGCCTTATCCTGATCGCGGTCGGCCTCATCAAGACGAACGTTGTTCCGAGGCGGCAGAGTATTCTCATCGTCATCGGGCTGGTTCTCCTGATCAACCCGGATATCGATATTATCTCGCTTGTCGCATCGGTCTTTCTCCTGCTGGGATTAACGCCGGTCGGTATCGGTTTTCTTTCGGGGAAGTACAAGGTCGGATGAAAGATAACGTCGGCTACCGCGGCTCTCATCGGATTTCCCGGTGCGTCAGTCGATCTCTCTTTACCGGTCGGTTCCCGACGCCCGGTAGCTAAATAGGCGATTCCATTTAGACGATGCATGTGATACTATTTAACAACGCAACGCCCGCCGGACATATCGATCCGGCGGGCCTTCGGAACAAACGATGAACCCGAGAGACGAAACGATCCTCGCAATCCTCAAACGCTACGTGGTCCCCGCTCTCGGCTGCACCGAGCCGGTGAGCGTGGCCCTGGCCTCGGCCGCCGCCGCCCGCGCGCTCGGCGCACCGCCGGAGCGGATCACGCTCACGCTTGACCGCTACATACTCAGAAACGCCATCGCGGTGGGCGTGCCCGGCACGGGCAGCCGCGGCGTGGCCGTTGCGGCGGCCCTCGGAGCCTTCGCCGGCAACCCCGACCGGGCCCTCATGGTGATCGAGGGCGCTCCCCCCGCCGATATACGGCGGGCCCGCGCCTTTGTGGAAGAAAAGCGGATCGTCATCTCCGTCAAGCCGGACGCCCCCGGCATCTATATCAGGGCCGAGATGACGGGCGGCGGCCATTCTGCGTCGGCCGTCATCGAGGGGACCCACGACCACCTCGTCGCGGTGGAGCGCGACGGGGAATCGCTGTTTATTGACGAGGGTGCCCCATCCCAAGAGGAGGCCTGGTTCGGGACCTTCTCTGATATGACCATAGCCGATGCCGAACAGTTCGCCCGATCGATCCCCCTTTCCGAGATCGAGTTCATGGCAGAGGGCCTTACCCTGACCGCCCACGCACGGGACGTGGGCCTTGCCGAGAAGGCGGGGCTCGGGTATGCCGCTGATCTGACGGCACTTTCCGGCGGATATGGCCGGGCAAACGTCATCGCCCGCGCCAGGGTAGAGGCCGCCGCGGCCTCCGGCGCGCGGATGGCGGGCCTGCCGGTGCCGGTCACCTCGAGCTTCGGCAGCGGTAACCAGGGAATTGTCATAAACGCCGCTATTGGAAGCGTCGCCCGGCAGCAGGGATATCTGGTGTCCCCTCCCCGGCCTGCCGACCCAGGGGGAAAGGAGAGAACAGCGGAGGCAGACTCGATAGCGCCGGAGTTCAGGGAAAACGTCCTTCGCGCCCTGTGCCTGGCCCACCTGGTCACCGGCATCACCAAGACCTACACCGGGATACTCTCCCCCTACTGCGAGGCGGCGGTGACCACCGCCGGCGCCGCGGCCGCCGGCTGCGTCCGCCTCCTGGGAGGCACGGTTGCCGATATGGAAAACGCGTTCCAATTGACGGTGGCCGCAACCGAGGGGGTGTTCTGCGACGGCGCCAAGGAGTCCTGCGCCCTCAAGACCTCGATGGGCGCGGGCGCCGCGGTAGAAAACGCGTATCTCTCCCTCGCGGGAAACCACGCCCCGCGCGGCATGGGGATCGTGGGGGCGGACTTTTTAGGGACGCTCAGGAACTTCCGCCGCCTGGCAAAGGAGATTAAGCTGGACGACGTGATATTGAAGATGCTCGTTGAGCGGGATAACGACTCGAACCGGGATTGAGATAAGCTCCCCGGTCCGTCATCCAATGGGGTATTTCATCAGTTTTCACCACAAAGACACGAAGACACAAAGAGAGAAAAATACGGTAGTATCCCTCTAGTGCCTTTGTGCCTTTGTGATTAATACCTTCCAGGTTCTTGGAAAAATACGTAAGAAACGCGAAGATACCCATTACGGAGCCGCCCATGACGCGAATCATCAAAAAGGTCTCCCTCAAGACCGGCCTTCCGCCCGGCTCCCTCGTCCACATCGGCCAGCCGCGGGCCAAGAAGACCGGGGTCTCCATCATCGACTATAATCAGGATAGCGTATACCGAGACGCCGGACGCCTCTCGTGGCGGAATGCCGCTCGTGCATGGCGACAGACACCGTCACATGGATCAACGTCTCCGGCATCCACGAGGTCCCGGTCCTCGAGGAGATCGGTGTCGCCTTTGACTTGCACCCGCTGGTGATGGAAGACATCATGAACACGGCCCAGCGGCCCAAGATGGAGACAGTACGACCGGTACATCTATATCGTCATGAAGATGGCCTACGAGGACGAGCGGACCGACGAGATCGTCGAGGAGCAGGTCAGTATCGTGCTGGGAGACACCTACGTCATCTCCTTTCAGGAAAACGGCAAAGACGTCTTTGACAAGATCAGGCAGCGTATCAAGAAGGCCGGCGGCCTCATCAGGAAATCGGGGGCGGACTTCTTAGCCTACGCGTTGATAGACGCAGTGGTTGACGGCTACTTCGACGTGATCGAGCGGTTCGAGGAGATGATCGAGTTCCTGGAGGACAAGGTCGTCGCCGATCCCTCCCCCGCGAACCTCTCGATCATCCACGACACCAAGATGGAAACGATCATGCTCAGGAAGTCGATTTCGCCCCTGCGCGAGATGATCGGCTTTTTGGAGCGCGGGGAGTCCCCGCTGATCAAGCGCGAGACGGTCGTCTACCTGCGCGACGTCTACGACCATACGGTGCGCCTCATCGAGACGGTCGAGACGATACGGGATATGCTCTCGGGCATGCTCGACATCTACCTGACCAACGTCAGCAACCGGATGAACGAGATCATGAAGGTCTTGACGATCATCACGACGATCTTCATCCCGCTGTCGTTCATCACCGGGATCTACGGTATGAACTTCCAGCACATGCCGGGATTGGCAAATCCGTGGGGCTTCCCCTCCATCCTCGGGGTGATGGGAGTCGTCTTCCTCCTGATGCTGCTCTTCTTCAAGCGCAAGCGGTGGATGTGAGTCGTTGCCACGCTCCGCCGGTAGACGCTCGGTCCCCGCTTCCGTTACACTACCATACCATCAAATAGAAACCCCTTCTCTTTCGGGAAGGGGTTTCGTCATCGCGCTTCTTATCTTGGTATCTACGGCGTGATCTCGCCGTCCGGGATATCCGTCCACACCGGGCCGGTCGTCACGTAGCTGCCCACGTCGTAGCTGCCCGACCACGGCCCGCCGAAGGGAGTATAGATGTTGACCGACCAGTCCACCCTGCTCCCCTGCCGCGGCGCTTCGGCCTTTCGCGCCGCACGTCCCCGGCACGTTTTGTGGTTGAAACGCCGGCCCCGCTATACTATAGTCGGGTAACACCAAGCCAACCAAAAGGTATGACGACATGATCTCGAAAAAGATAGACACTGCCGCCTGCGGCATCCTCTTCTCTCTGATGGTGATTGCCACGCTGCTCGTCCCGTCGGCCCTGGGACCGTACCGCTGGGCGCTGGTCGCGCCGCTCGTCCTTGCCGTCGTCTTCTTCCGTCTCCGATTCCCGGCGCTCTTCGGACCCTCTCTCTTCCTGCTGCTGTGCTACCTCTTCCGTCTCGCACCCGCTGCCGCCGTTGAGCTTTTTGCTCATCATCCCCATCGCGATCTATTCCGCGGTCGTCCTTTTCACCCCGTCCATCCGGCGCGAGACCGGCTGGCTGAAGTGGGGCGCTGTCACGCCGCGGCTCATCGCCGGCTCGCTGGTCGTGGTCGTCCTGAGCTCGGCCGCGCTTATCCTCTGGTACCGCGTCGTCCAGCCGGACATCGCGGCCTTCACGCGGTTCATCCCTCAGTGGCCCCTTCCGCTGCTGTTGCTCGGCGGGCTGGGTTTTGCGATCCTCAACGGAGTCGTCGAGGAGGTGATCTTCCGCGGGATCGTGTGGGACGGCATCGCGGCGCTTGTTCCCGCCCCCTTTGTCCTGCTGACCGTCCAGGCCCTCTTCTTCGGCACGGCGCACTTCTGGGGCGTTCCCAGCGGTGTCATCGGGGCGGTCCTCGCGACGATCTATGGGATCATGCTCGGGATAATCAGGATGCGCGGGGGGGGGCTCTTGATGGCGGTCGTTACCCACGTCTTCGCGGACATTGTCATCTTCTGCATCCTCCTTGACATCGTCGGGAGAATCTGAAGACGGCGGGCGGGGGTGCGGTTCACCCCGAAAGGCCGGGGCGTTAAAGGTACCGCCTATCCCATGAGGAACTTCAGCAGGAGGATAACGCCCATCCCCCCGATAACGGTGATAATCAGGTTTTTGGTAATAACGGCGATGACGGTCGCCGCGATCCCCGCCAGGAGATAGGGATTGGTATAGGTGAGGTCGAGGCGCTTTTCGGGGGCGGCGAGCATCGGGAAGATAATGGCCGCCAGCACCGCGACCGGGACGTAGGAGAGCCAGCGGACCACGAAGGGGGGGAGCCGGTCGCCCTTCATGCCGACGATAAAAAGCACCCGGGTCAGGTAGGTGACCACCCCCATCCCCAGGAGCGTGATGATAACCTTAGCGCTCATCGCGCGTCACCAGTGCGCCCGCGAGGCTTGCGGAGATCCCCGTGATGAGGATGTACCAGCTCCCCGTGAACGCGAGATACGAGCCGACCGAAAGCACCGCCGCTACCAGCAGCACGAAGATATCCCCCTTCCCCTTTATCTGGGGAACCAGAAGCCCGATGAATGCGGCGGCCGCCGCGAAATCGAGCCCGAACTCCTTGGGGTCGCCCAGGATGTTGCCGAAGAGCGCGCCGACCAGCGTGCCGAGATTCCACGACAAAAAGACGGCAATCCCCGACCCGATCATGTAGTCCCGAATCGAGCCGCCTTTCCCCTTCTCTGCGTAGGCCGTGGCCATGGCAAACGACTCGTCGATGAGGAAATAGGAGGCCGCCGCCTTCCCCAAGAGCCCGTGTTCGGTGAACCTCCGGGCGATGGAGGCCCCCATGATCATATGGCGCATGTTGATGATGAAGGTGGTGCCGATAATCGCGAGCGGGCTTACCCCCGCCGCAAACAGGGGCAGCGACGCGAACTGGCTCATGCCGGCAAGGACGATGACGCACGACAGCGACGCTTCGAGCACCGTCAATCCGGACTGAACCGCCAGGACGCCGTAGACCAGGCCGAAGGCCAGCACCGACACCATCACGGGGACCGATTCCGCAAAGCCCTTCCATATTTGCCGCCGGTCAAAAGCCGGACTGTCTGGATTGTTTGTATTCCCGTCCAATACGCAAACCATAAGCGGTAGGTAAATTAGTTTATTATATCCTATGAGGTTGTGTTACTCAAGCCTTTTCACTTTCCCGCGCGGGACGAAATAGTCCTTGACAATCCAAGTATACGTTAGTATCACTAACCTGTACGGGGCCGTAGTTTCCTATCTATCATAATAGTAATAGGGGGATGATATGACGATCGGCAATCTCGTTTCCCGAAACGCGATCCAGTACCCGGACCGCGAGGCGCTTGTTTTCGAGAAGACACGCTATACCTGGTCTGACCTCAACCAGCGGGTAAACCGGCTGGCCAACTCGCTGCTCTCACTCGGTCTCAAGAAGGGAGACAAGGTGGCGATGCTGGCGGAGAACATCCCGGCTATGGTGGAGGCCAACTACGCGCTGGCAAAGATCGGCGTTGTCTACTTCCCGGTCAAAACGAGGCTCCTTGCCCCCGACATCCAATACCTCATCGACCTCTCCGACGCTAAAGCCCTCATCTTTCACGACGAGTTCGCAGAGATAGTCGCCGGCATGAAGGCAAGCCTGCCTAAAGTCAAGACGTATATCGAGGTGGGAAAAAAGGTAGAAAGCTTCGCCCTCGACTACGAAACGTTCCTCAAGAAGGGTTCCCCCGAGGAGCCGGCGGTCCAGGTCGACGGGAAAGACCACTACATCTTCCTATGCACCGGCGGGACGACCGGGGTCAGCAAGCTGGCGATGCTCTCCCACGAAAACGCCCTATGGGCGGCTTTTACGACCGTCAACGCCTTGTCGCTCTCGCCGGCGGATACGGGGATTCAGGTGCTGCCCCTGTTCCACGTCATCATCAACAACTGCCTCAACTCCCTGTTGGCCGCCGGCGCGCGGGTGGTGCTCCAGCACCGCTTTGACCCGGTGGTATACATGCGGAATGTTTCTGAGGAGAAAGTTACCGTCGCCATGGTAGTGCCGCCCTTCCTCTTTAACTGGATCATGGGGGTACCGGAGGCGATCGCCTACGACGTGAGCCACGTGAGGGTATTTGCCACCGCAGCCGCCACTTTCCCCGGATGAGCTGAAAAAGGACGTGAAGAAGTACATGCCCAACGCCGGGCTCTTCTACACGTATGGTTTGACCGAGTCGTCGGGCGGCAACGCCACCGTTCTCCCCGACGCGATGATGTTTAAGAAGGCAGGGTCAATCGGCGTAATCAACCCCGTGCTCTCCTATCGGATCGTCGACGACCAGGGAAACGACGTAAAAATTGGCGATCCCGGCGAACTCCTCCTGAAGGGGCCGTCGGTCATATCGGGTTACTATAAACGGGATGATGAAACGAAAAAGACCTTTGTGGACGGGTGGCTCTATACGGGAGACGTTGTGAGGCGGGACAAGGAGGGATTCCTCTATTTTGTTGACCGCAGAAAAGATATGATCAAGACCGGGGGCGAAAACGTCTTCGCAAAGGAAGTCGAGGACGCCTTCCTGACCCACCCGGCCGTGCAGGAGGCCGCCGTCTTCGGCCTGCCCGATCCCAAATGGGGGGAGATGATTCACGCGGCCGTCGTCCTGAAGCCGGGCCAGGCCGCCACCGAGGACGAGCTGTTTGCCTACGCCAAGGAGAAGCTGCCCGGCTATAAGCGGCCCAAGGTGATCTATTTCCTGCCGGCGCTGCCGAGAAACCCGTCCGGCAAGGTCCTCAAATACAAGATGAAGGAAGACTATCAGAAGTAATAGACTGTCATACAAATCCGTACGAGATAAGAACCGGAGGGAATATTCCCTCCGGTTCTTGATTGTGTCGCATAAAAATATATCGCAGGACATCAGGCCGCGGCACGAGTAGCCGCAGGAATACCCGCGACGCGGTATAACGATATAGCGACCCGGCGTCGTCCGTCAATCGGCCAGCGTATCCAACTCCCGCACGAGATCCTCGATAGGCGGCCGCTTGTTTATATCGTGTACGTCGATGTAGCGGATAATCCCCTTCTTGTCGATCACGAAGAGCGCCCGTTCCGATGTCCCATCGGTCCTCAGCACGCCGTAGAGCTCGGCGGTCTTCCCGTGGGGCCAGAAGTCGGAAAGGACCGGGAACCAGACTCTTCCCGTCCCGGTGTCCATTTCGTGGGTCCATGCGAACAGCGTTGGGATATTGTCTACCGTGATACCCAGAAGGATCGCGTCGCGCTCGTCGAAGAGCTCCCTGAAGGCGTTGTAGCCCGGCCATTGATCGGAGCAGACCGGCGTCCACGCCGCGGGGACAAACGAGATGACGACGTTCTTTTTGCCCCTGAAAGACGACAGCGTGACCGTCTCCCCGCTAACCGACGGCAGCGTAAAATCGGGGGCCCGGTCGCCCACCGCCACCCGCAATACGCTGTCGGTCGGCTTAAGCTGCCCCGGGTCATAGATGCTGCCGGCAAACGCGCCCGATTCCGCCAGGGAGACTCCCGCGGCCGCGAGGAAAATGAGCGCCGTAAACAGCCAAACAAAACCGGTATCTGCGTATCGTATCCTGGTCATGAGCACCCCCTATCGCAGGGAAGAGAGCATGGTTATAAAGGACCCAACGTCCTTGATCCTGCCGAGCTGGGTATATGCCACGGTTGCCTTCCCGCCGGCGATCGTAAACACGATATAGGTCGGCGTTTGCCGGATATCCAGCAGCTCCAGGACGGTATATTCGCCGTCCGGAAAGAGCGGAAACGGGATGTGGTATTTCTTCTTAAAGATGCCTACCTCGTATTTCGAATTACCGACGCCGATGCCGATCATCCTGACCTGTTTCGAGAGGCGTGAATCCTTCTTGATACTATCGAAAAGGTCCACGGTTGCCGGCGCATCCGCCTGGCAGTGCGGGCAGTACATGCTGAAGAATTCGACCACGACGACGTCGGCTTTGATGTCTCCGGTCGTAAAGGTCTTTCCGCCCCCAATCCCCAGGTAATCCCGGTCGCCTCGGCTGTCTGGCGTTTGCAGCGTGATCGCGGGAAACGAATCGCCTACCGACGGGATAGCTCCTGCGGGTTGTGAAAAAAGCACCGCCAGTGAAAGAGCGACAATATACGGACTAAGGACTCTTAATCGAGAATAAAAGTGTCTCATCGTTTGGGTATCCTTTTTGCTGTTACCGATGATACGCATTAAGCACCGTCCAGCCCTCCCCGCTCGTGCTCCCGGAACCAGGACGAGGGGTCCGTCAGGTAGAGCTTGGCGTCTTCCAGGATCGTGTGATGGCTCTTCTCTTCGACGATCATCCTGCCGATGAATTCCCTCTCGATCGTATCTCCGGCTGCCGCAAGGGCACGCTCATAGAACGCCACCGACCCCAGCTCGAAATCAATACCGACCTCAAGGGCCTGGATATCTCCGGCGTCCGCGGTTGTCCGGGAATGGTGTTTGCGCGCCAAATCCGCGAAGAAACCCGTAAGGTCGCCGTGGGAGAAGTCGTGCGCCTTCCATTCGGCGTTCCATGCGCTGCCTTTCGCGAGCGCGTTACAAATTTCGACGATCCGCGTGATATGGATATCCTCGTCGCGCTTGAGGGTCTGGAAGACCTCTCTGCCGATCTCATTGCGGCAGCTGACGGCGGCCTTTTCGTAGAAATCCTTGCCCTTCTTTTCCATTTCGAGGGCCTTATCCAGCATCGCCAGTGACGACTCCGACAAATTGCCCATCTGTCGTGCTCCATAAAGGGTTAGCCGTGATGATTCGAATCAACCCTCCCGTCGGGGTCAACCCGGCCGACGGCGCGTGATCTACCCTCTCCACAGGCCGTGCAGGTTGCAGTACTCGCGCACGGTATATGCGCCATCGGGAACGCAGAAAGCCGCCTCCGGCGCATCGCCCGGCTTGAGGAATGTGCGGTACGCCTTGCCCTGTTCGTCGATGATCTCGATCCACTCGATGTAGTGTTTTTCCTCCATCGGATGGGCAACGCTCCCGACCTTTACCAGCAGCCCGTCGGGCGTCTTCTCTGTAACCGGAACATGTTTTTCCTTGGCGGCATCCACGCTGTTTTCCACCTGGAGGTTCATGGGCTGCCCGCAGCATACCAGCTGCCCGCCTCCCGCGTGAACCACCTCCACGATGTTTCCGCAGATACTGCACGTATAGATCTCGAGTCTCTTAGCCATCTGTCTCTATCCTCAATTATAAATCGAAATAAAAGCGCCACGGCGCGAGAGCCGCGGTAGAAATCAGTTTACCGGGGTTCTATGATTCCCTTGATATTGACAAAGACGGCCCCCCCGTCTTCCCTTGTCTGGTACCAGACGAGCGCCTTTTTGGCCGGGCCGCCGGTTACCAGGCCCTTGGCGTCGAACGCCGAGTCGTGGCAGGGGCAGAGGTACGTCCCGTCCGCCCGCCGGTCAACAACGCATCCTAAGTGCGTGCATTTAGCGCTCATAGCCTGGAATCCGGTCTCAGTTTTAAGAACGTAGAGCTTCTCGTCCTTGAAAAGCTTCGGTTGCCCAACGGTGTAATCGCTCGATTTGCCCGCCGGTATCCACTTCTCGCCGGAACCGGCTCCGTACACCACCGGGGACCTTCCCACTCCCAGGGCCGCCGCTACCGCCAGCAGCGTTCCCAGAAAACCGCGTCGTGATACTCCGTTCGTCATGCCTGCCTCCTAAAAAGGTAAATAGTGACGTGTATGAGCGCCTCTCATATCGATACCGGGTATTGTGGCCCGTTCTCGCCGATAGGTCCCGCTATACCAGCTCTCTGGCTGCCGCCAGAATAGCATCGTAGTGGGGTTCATTCGATACGTCGCCAACGATCTCGATATGACGGATCGTCCCCTCCCGATCGAGGACAAAGACCGCCCGCGCAAGGAGCCGGGTTTCCTTCGTCAGGACGCCGTATTTGGTACCGAAATCGGCCTCACGGTGGTCGGAATAGGTCTTGACCCGCTCGACGCCGGCCGCGGCGCACCAGCGTCTCTGAGCAAAGGGGAGATCCATACTGATCGTGATGATTTCCACGTCCGACGACAGGTTAGCCGCTTCCTGATTGAAACGCCGTGTTTCGAGGTCGCACGTGGGTGTATCCAGCGACGGTACGGCCGAGATGACGATAATCTTTCCCTTCAGGGAAGAGAGACTAAAGTTGCCAAGGTTATTGTCGACCGCAATAAAATCAGGCGCCCGATCCCCGACCTTCACCTCGTCGCCGACGAGCGTCAGCGGTATGCCCCCCACCGTAATCACTCCCGTGCGCTCTTTCATATCTCACCATCCTTATGCGCGATAGTTTATTATATCACGGTTCCGCGTAGAACTCAGTCTCCTCGATGAAGTGTGGTAATGATTACTATTATTATATGTATCCTTGCACGTTGTGTCAAGTACAGGAGTGTTCTATTCCCTCTTTTTCTGTGGTCCGTGTTGACAGATACTTAAAAAGCGTGCCGGGCCGAGCAGTTTATCAGGATCGGAAATCTGTTGGGCGACCGAGAAACCGGCCCGGAACGACGCTACCGGGAACCGCCACGGGAGTCTCTCCCCCGGATCTTCATCCAGGGGTCGATGACGAGGAAACTCTCGGAGATCTCGGCGGCCATCTCCCAGAGCATCGCGTTCGGGACCGCAAATGTCATCGTGCAGGGGTCGAGATACGGACGGCACGTGATGTCAAAGCTCCCGAGGACCGCCTTCGGGAGATCGCGGCGCGCCTGCACCCTGGGCTCGGTGAGGAGGCTGTAGCAGCCGGAGGAGAACTGGACCAGTACGTTATCCCTGCCGGGCCGGGCGTAGTTGGCAAGAAACAGCAATGCCCCCATGACATCGGCATTTCCGAATATTACGGCGGCCTCCGGCGGCTCGTCCGCCGTAAACTCGCCGAGGGGTCGGAAGACAAGATAGTCTGCCCCGGCCGGGACGTATTCCATAAGCGCCGCCGCCTCTTCGCCGAGCTCGGGGTTTTTCTTGTATCGCTCGCCGGGCAGCAGGTTCGGAATACCCGTGGAGAGAAACTTGCCGACCCCCTTCATGAGGCTCTTCCTGTACCCGGCATAGAAGGCCCCTCCCCGGCAGGCCTTCCAGTCGCTGGAGAAGTAAACGGTCTTACCCTTTCTGACCTGGTTGAGAAACGGGTAGAGACAAACCCGGCTCTTGTCAGTCACCGTAAGCGCACCCGCGGGGGGGCCGTTCGTGTAGTAAAAGCCGATCGGCCGGTCGGCGAGCCCCAGCGTCTCCACGATATATCGTTCAAGGCCGCCGAAATCTCCTGTTGCTGGGTACACGGCACATCCTTACAGTTGATTCATGAGATAGCTATACGCCGATAGCGCGGCCTTTGCCCCCTCACCCGCCGCAATGATTACCTGTTTGAAGGGGACGTCCGTTACGTCGCCGGCCGCAAAGATGCCCGCAATCCCCGTCCGGCACGAGCAGTCGATCATGATCTCGCCGGTCTTGTTGACATTGATTGTATCTACCACGAGGTCCGAATTGGGGAGCAGCCCGATTTCGATGAAGACGCCCTGGACGTCCAGGCGCCTGGCGTTCTTATCGTCCAGGCCCTGTATCTCGATGCCCTCCACGACCTTCCCGCCGATGATCTTGTTTGTTGAGTGCTCGGTAAAGACCTCGACCTTGTCCGACGACTTAACCTTATCCACGAGGATCGGGTCTCCCGTGAGCGGAGTGACCGAAACAAGATAGACCTTTCGCGCCACCTTGATCAGATCCAGCGCGGCCTCCAGGGCGGAGTTGCCCCCGCCGATTACCGCCGTGTCCATACCCGCAAAAAGCGGTGCGTCGCACGTGGAGCAGTACGCAACACCCTTGCCCAGCAGCTCCGCTTCCCCCGGCACGTTGAGCATCCGCGGGCGCTTGCCCATCGCGAGGATAACGGTGCGGGCAAGGTAGATCGTCCCGTCGTCGAGAAACACCTTCTTGATCTTTCCGGTAAGATCAAGCGACGCTACCTCGGGACCGACGAGTTTAGCCACGCCGTACTTGACCACGTGCTCCTCGAACCGGCTGATGAGGTCGGCCGTTTCGATTTCGGAGAAGCCGAGATAGTTTTCTATATCGAAGGTGTCGGTTACCTGCCCCCCGATGTTCTTTGATATAAGAATCGTCTTCATCAGTTTTCGGGCGGTGTAGACCGCCGCCGAGAGACCGGCCGGCCCCCCCCCGACGATGATGACATCATAGAGCGGCAACGGCTTTTCCGCCAGCGGCCTCCCGAGGAGTTCATAGAGCTCGCCGGTCGCCTCCAGGTGTATCAGGTCCCCGTACCCCCCGATCGGCTTATTATCGACGACGATCTGGGGCAGTGACCCGCCCCCGGTCAGTTTCTTCATCGACTCCCACTGGCGGGAATGGGGCCGTACCTCTACTTCCTCGTACGTGATTTCCTTTTCGGCCAAAAAGGCCTTGGCCCGCATACAGAAAGGGCAGCCCGCAAGGGTATAGATAACAACCGGTTTCATGGTCGGCTCCTCCGGCGGCTATGCCAAGACGACATCACCCGGATAAACGGCGTCCGAATCGATCTGCCGGCCGCTCTCCCGGACGCGCTCGGACGGCTGCGACGAATCGGAGCACTATGGTGCTGCGCCGGTTTCTACGATTTTATTCCGAGTGCCTTCTTTATCCGTTCCTCGTCAAAACCCACGATGATCTCATCGCCGATATGGATCACCGGAACCGAGAGTCCCCCATCGGTGATTTTGCGCATCTCTTCAAGAGCCGTCTTATCGGTGGTGACGTCATGATCAGTATACGCTACGCCTTTTTGTGAAAGAAACTCCTTCACCTTTTTGCAGTAAGGTCAGGTGGGAGTCGAATAAATGGTTACCTTCGGCTCTTCCATGACAACGCTCCTGTGAAGAATTGATGTTTTTATGATTCCTTTTCAAATTCGCTCTTGGCCGCCCCGCAGACCGGACAAACCCAGTCATCGGGCAGTTTCGAAAAGGGCGTTCCGGGAGAGATATTTCCGTCCGGGTCACCCTTCTCGGGCTCATAGACATAACCGCAGACCGTACAGACATACTTGTCCATGCGATAACCTCCTTAGTATTCGTTTTATGTAGTGTACCATTAACAACCGGAATCGTGGAAAAAAAATGTTGGGTTCGGTCAGGAACCGACGAGCGTAGTTACCCTTCGTTCTATTTCATCGCGGGTTTCCCGCATGAACGCGATGGGCTTTCCCTCGGGATCGGTAATCCCCCAGTCTGCGAACTCGGCCCCCGGGACCACGGGGCAGGCGTCCATGCATCCCATAGATATGACGATATCAGGGTCGCCCGCCCTCAGGGCGCTAGTGACGGGTCGTGGAGAGATAAAACCCATGTCGATGCCCCGCTCGGCCATGACCGCGACCATGTCTGCATTGATCTCGGCGGCCGGGGTGTCTCCGGCGCTTGCGGCATCGAAGCGGTCTCCCGCGAGAAACCGGGTAAAACCCCAGGCCATCTGGCTCCGGCACGCGTTCCGGCGGCAAAGGAACAGCACTTTCTTCCGCGCGATAAACGGTCTTACGATCGTCCCGGCCAGCTCCCGGGCGTCGGCCAGCGCCGTAGGATGTTTTTCGATATCACCGGGGTGCTCGATCCGCCGGTAGGAGAGCCCTCCCACGAACGACGCGCCGACGGCGTCAAAGAAGTATTTCATCGTCAGCGTCGCCCCCTCGAAGAGCTTCTCCCCCTTGGTCGCCCCGACCGACAGGAACACGCCTTTGCGGGACCGCGCCCCCGGATCGGTCAGCTTGAGCAGGTGCCGCCTGGCCCAGAGGCACTGGGTCCTGTCTATGACCGCCTTGAGAAAGGCGGTCACGCTGTAAAAAAAGATCGGGCTTGCCGCGACGATCACGTCGGCCCGCCGCATCAGGCCGTAGACGCGCTGCATATCGTCGTCTATCGCACACAAACCGGTCTCTTCGCACGTCCGGCACTCGATACAGGGCCGAATCGTGAGTGAGGACGGGACGATCGTCTCCGTCTCGGCCCCCAGTCGTCCGGCCTCATCGACGAACTCGGCCAGGAGCCTGTCGCTGTTGCCGCCGCGGCGCGGGCTTCCCGCGATGCCGAGCACTAACATTACAGGTACTCCTTTTGGCCCTTCTGGATGTTTCTGTTGATTTCTTCGGTGAGATCTGCCGGCAATCCCTGTATGTCGACGTGGAGAAAGCCCCGGACGATCACTCCCACCGCCTCGTCTTCTGTCAGCCCCCGTGCCATGAGGTAGTTGATCTCGGTCTGGTTTATGCGGCCCACCGCCGCCTCGTGGGAAAGCTCGAGGTCCTCGGCCCTCCCCTCCAGCTCGGGTATGGCGATAATGGACCCGCCGCCGCCCAGTATCAGGCCCTTGCACTCGAGATGCGCCTTGACCCCCGGGACCTCGCCGATGATCTGCCCGCGGGAATAGATCGTGCCCCCGGTGGTGATGGCGCGGGCGATGATCTCCGCCCGGGTGTTCTTGCCAGACAG
Source organism: uncultured delta proteobacterium (assembly GCA_963735595.1). Taxonomy (GTDB): domain Bacteria; phylum Desulfobacterota; class Zymogenia; order Zymogenales; family Zymogenaceae; genus JAFGAS01. Next base: position 783,128 of record CAVTLK010000001.1, read on the forward strand.
GACGGCCCGTCCGCCGATATCAAGGGTGGAGCCCTTCGGCGCCACAAGGATCGAATTGAGGCTTGCCACCGCGTTGTCTCCGGCAAGATGGGTCGAGGGGTACATCTGGATCGACTCGACGGGGTTGAGGACAACGTAGTTATTGATGAACCGTCCGTCCTCCTCTACCCGTATTGAGGAGCGGGGCCTCACCACTACCCCCTCCGACCAGTTATGGATCATCGTGAATGAGAGTGTAGCCCCCTTCTTGACATAAAACTCGGATACGCCGACGTGCAGACCGGAAGCCACCCCGGGCGCGGTAGAACACCCGGTGATGATATGGAGCTCCGAGCCCTCCTCGGCGATAATAATGTTGTGGACGTTCTGTGCTATCCGGTCGGTGGCAAGGTAGAGACAGGCCTGAACCGGCGAGAGTGATTTGACCCCCGGCAGCGCCCGGATAAAGTATCCCAGGTGAGGCCGCTCCTGTGCCTGCTTGGTGAACTCGTCCTTGTCGGGCTTCACCAGACGCCAGATATACTCGTCGAGCCAGGGGTGGGTAACAAGCGCCGCGTTGATATCCATGACCTCCAGCCCTTCCTGGGCGACGTTGCAGTGCACGACGCTGTGGTCTTTCTGGAGGTAGGTGCCGGAACGCTCCTGGGAGGTCGTGTCGATCCCGGCAAGGCGCATCCGCTTCTTGTCCGGCTCTGATACCGAATCGAGGTCGGCTATATAGGCATGCTCTTTCTTTTCGCTGCTGAACCGATCGACGATCTTCTTATTGTCTATTGAATCAGGCATTTGAGGCACTCCCCGTATCCGTTGGCGGAAATCTCTCTGAGAAGCTCCCGCGGGTTGGCTTCACAGGCGATGCGCCCATTGTATAAGACGTGGCCCTCGTCGGCGTCCAGATAATCCAGAATAAATCCGGTGTGCGTGATAATGAGGCCCGACCGTTTTCGACGCTCCCGCTCTTTCTTTAGGCAGTACCGTTTGCCCTCACCGTAGCGGGGCTTGAGGAGGTCTTTGATGGTGTTGCCGATTAGCACGATGCTTTCGAGATCCACCCCCGATTCCGGCTCGTCAAACAGCAGCAAGTCGGGTTGCTGCGCCATGAGCTGTAAAAGCTCAGAGCGTTTGATCTCCCCCCCGGAAAAGCCGACGTTCACGTCCCGGTCTAGGAAATTCTCGAAGTTGATCTCCGAGGCGATCTCCCTGACGTTCTCCTGTTCGCAACCGATCAGGTGTATCAACTGCCCGAGCTTCAAGCCGTCGACGGATGGTGGGCGCTGAAACGACATCCCGATGCCCATCCGCGCCCGTTCGTGGATCGGAAGCGCGGTGATATCGGTACCTTTGAAATAGATTGCGCCGCGTTTTACCCGGTACCCCTCAAAACCCATGATGGTCATGAGCAGCGACGTCTTGCCCGAGCCGTTCGGTCCGAACAGGACGTGCGTCTTGCCCTCAGGCACGTCCAGGTCGATCTTATCGAGCACCACCTTTCCCTCGATCTCGACCCTGAGGTTCTCTATATGCAGCATAGTTCACGATCTCCCGTACGGTAATCTGTGATATTATATTGTAATCTATCCGGGCGTTTCTGTTAATCTTTTTCTCACCGGAAAATCAAAAAAAACCGGGCCGGAAATACGAACCGGTCTGTACGGTCCCCGAGCACCTACGGCACGACCCGGTATCCCGCGTCCTCGATCTTTTCCTTGACGGTTTTCACGTCGATCGGCCGATCTTCATCGAAGGTTGCCCGGCCTTTTTTGAGATCGACTTTGACGTTTCTGATCCCCTCGATTTCCTCAAGGGCCCTCGTCACCGCCATCACGCAGTGATTACAAGTCATTCCTTCCACCGTTATCGTCTTCATTTTCGCACCTCTATGTATCGTCATATTATTATTCTAATCATGACGGCCCTTTTTTTCAATATGGTTTGTTTTACTTTCTCCGAGGGCCATAGATCAGATCGAAGAGGATTATATAGGGGATCATAATGATCGTCATGACTACCGAGGGGAGCGCCGTGCGTTCGGAAAAGAGCAAAAGGCCCAGGCCGGCCGAGATCGCGTAATTCTTGAGCGTTGCCAGCAGCACCAGGCTGACGCGCGTCCGGCGGTTTACCGAAAGGAGCATGGATACCGCCAGCACGACCCCCCCCGATACCGCCATAATGAGAATCCAGACAACGGTAGGCGGAACAAGTACTGACGTCTCGTGGATGATAGTGGTATGGTTGGCGGCCACCATGATGAAGAAAGCGATTCCGAAGCACATGTTGGTAATGGGTCCCTTGTAAGGCTCGGCGGCGGTATCCAGGCCCACGGCCCGAAGCAGGCGGGAGACGAGAAACGGAACAACAATCAGCACCAGGAGGATCACGACGAGCCTGCCCGGTTCCACGATATCCGACCCGATGAAGACAATCGTAATCAAGGGGAGTAACAGAAAGGCCGCGAGCAGCCCGCCCACCATCCCAAACAGGGAAAGAGTTCGGCTGCCGCCCAGCATCTCTGCAAACGGAACGACGGCCACGGCCGGCGGGGTAGCCGCCGCAAGGATGAAACCGGTGCGCAGCTCCGGGTCCGCGATGAAAAGCCTGGCCGCGGCAAGTATCACGCCGGTCAGCAACAGATAGCTCACGCCGATCCCGGTAACGGTGTTGCCGAGGATGGCCTTCGGCGACCTGAATGCCTCGGGACCGATAGAGAGCAACGAGATCATGATCACCAGCGCAAGGACCGGCAAGAGGAGCGGCCGCAGATACGGCTCTGCCCCGGGCGCCACCAGGGCCAGGACAAGGGCCGCGGTAAAAATAACGTTCCGATCTACCAGGAATCGACCGAAGGTCTTCATGTCCGTAATCAATCCACGTCGGCGTCGTTACTGTAACCGCGCCGCTCCCAATATCCTCTATAGTCCGCATTGGAGAGCTCGATCTTCGTGAGCCACTTGACCCATTTGTAGCCGAGTTTGCCGTCGTTGACTACCTGAAATGGAAATCCCCGCGTGGCGTCCAGAACCAGCCCGTTTATTGTGGCTCCAATCATTATACCCTTTTTTCTCGCGTGATCGTACGGTACGGAGGAAGAATAACCGTCCGCGGCGTAAAATATGACGGTTTTCACCCCCGGTGTGGGTCCGGCGATCGCAAGAATATCGTTGAGCAGGACACCTTCGTAGAGAAGGGTCTCGTCCCATCCCTCGACACAATGAAGGGTGAAGACCTTTTTTACATGCGGCAGCGCCAGCACCTGGTCGTAGGTCAGCTTCAGGGGTCGTTCCACGAGCCCCGTTACCTCCAGGCGATAGGTGTTCTTGTCGATAGTCTGGGGACCCTTGATGGAATTGTCGTACTTCCGATCGAAGGGATCAAGCCGAATCCCTTCGTATTCCCGTATCTCGGCCGCTCGCGCGGCTGACGCGAGTACCATGATCAACAGGAACGCTGAAACGATCACCGATATTGCCCGATTACGATTATACAAAATCATAGTGTACCTCCGCTTTTGTTCGGTAGCGTGCCGGTTTCCGGCCCCGCTACATCGTACCAACCAGCGCCTCCCGAACCGAATCGGGACTAACGAGCGGCTCGCGGCAGCTATAGCCCCGGCAGATGTAAGCCGTAGCCCGCCCGTCCCGCATGGTCATCCCGGATACAAACGGAACGATTCTCTCAATCCGCTGCCGCTGGCCGTCATCACCCTCGGGTACAAACAGGAGGCTTGCCGTCGGCAGGAATAGCCCGTGGACCGTTTTGATGAGCTCACGCGTCGATTCGGAACCGGATTCACCCACAATGACGATCTCCTCCGAGGGGGCGAGGGACCGTTGATAAGCCGCCAGAAACTGGGTGCCGGCCTCAGGATGACCGGAGATCTGCGGCAATGAGGCATTGAGGATTCGGTCGGCGGCGCGCGAGAATTCCGCGTCTCCCGTCAGGCTGTAGAGCCTCAGGAGGTTCTCTGCCGCTACCGCGCTCGGGCTCGGGCCCGCCCCGTCGTAGATCTCTTTTAAATCGGCGACGAGATGCTCCCCATCCCGCGCAGCCGTAAAGAGGCCGCCCTCTGTTTGGTCTTCGAATCGGTCGATCATGACACGGGAAAGCCGCAGGGCCTCTTCAAGATAGTGCACATCCAGGCACGCCTCGTAGAGCTCGATGAGTCCCCGAATAAAGAAGGCGTAGTCATCGAGGAATCCCCCGATTCCCGCCTCACCTTCCCGGTATCGCCGCAGCAGCCCGCCGCTGCCATCGCTTAGCCGCTCGAATATAAACCGGGCCGCGTTTACGGCCGCGTCGCGATACAGGGTTTCGCCGAATGCCCGGAAACCCATCGCCAGGGCGCCGATCATGAGGCCGTTCGTCGCCGTGATGATCTTATCGTCTTTTTTCGGCTGCGGCCTCTGCCTGCGTGAGGAAAGGAGCCGCCGCCTGATCGGCTCGATTGATTCGACCAGCTCTTCGGCTTGCCCGCCTATCCGGTCCGCCAGTTGCCCCGGCGTCGCGGGGAGGTAGGGGATATTCATGCCGTCGGCAAACCCCGGCACGGGGATATTTCCCTCCCGCTTTATGCCGAAATAGTCTGCCGCCAAATCGGCTTCCCTGTCGGCAAGCACGCGCCGGATTTCATCTTGTGTCCAGAGGTACGCCGCCCCCTCCCCTGAGCCGCTGTCGGCGTCCTCGGCGGTGAAAAAGCCGCCGTCACCGGATGTCATATCCCCCAGGACATACGTAAATATCTCCTGAGCTGTATGGGCATAGAACAGATCCCCGGTAACCAGAAAGGCCTCAATGTAGGCAGTCGCGCACAGCGCCTGGTCGGAGAGCATCTTCTCAAAGTGGGGGACCCGCCACCGCTCATCGACCGAGTAGCGGTGAAAGCCCAGGCCGATCTGGTCGAAGACCCCCCCGTTCCGCATATGCCTGAGCGTCTCCGAGACCATACGGAGGGCTCGCCCGTTGCCGGTCGCCCGGTGATATCTGAGCAGAAACGAAAGACGGTGCGGCACCGGGAATTTTGGTGCGTGCCCGAACCCCCCGTACTGGCCGTCGAACTCCCCGCCCAGGAAACGAAAGGCCGCATCAAACAGGCCGGCATCGGCAAGAGATGCGGTTTCGCTTACCGCCGCCGGCTGCCTCAGTACCCCGGTTACCCGATCGCCGGCGGTATCGATGCGCTCCCTGTCGACCTTCCATATCCGGGCTACCGACGTCAGTACCTCGATAAACCCCGGCGTCGTGCCGCGGGACTTTTTCGGGAAGTACGTCCCCGCGAAAAACGGCTTGGCCGACGGCGTCAGAAAGACCGAGAGCGGCCACCCGCCCTGCCCTCCCAGGACCTGGCACGCGGCCATATACAGGGCATCGATATCGGGTCGCTCCTCCCTGTCCACCTTTACGGCGATAAAATTCTCGTTGACGATCGCCGCGACTTCATCGTCCGAAAAGGACTCCCGGTCCATGACGTGGCACCAGTGGCAGGAAGAGTAACCGATAGACAGGAAAACCGGCTTATCCTGCACGCGGGCCTTATTAAAGGCCTCGGCGCCCCACGGGTACCAGTCAACCGGGTTATCGGCGTGCTGTCTCAGGTACGGGCTCTTTTCCCGGGCAAGTCGGTTCGTCATTGAAATCTCAAATCATTAGTATATTAGTATTATATTAGCACGGCCCACCCCTATATCGCAAATGAAAAATAGGACATCTTCGACAAGCGTTTCCGAGGCTTGGATGGAGACCGGTGTTGATGGTCGAAAGACCGCCGCGGGGTATACGTAACTCCAGAGCCTTATTACTTGTTAACAGGTTAGTTTTTAGGGTAGCCGAAGAGGTCGCAAACGGGACGTGGGCCTTCCCGTCGGTTTCCTCAGCAATCAGCGAATACCTCGCCCTTTCCAGACGTGCCGCGCGAGAAGAACGGCAATCCGTGCACCCGCGGCCGCCACTATCAGGGAGAAGATCACCGACCATATGAGGCGATGCTCCTCAAAGATGGGATAGATCCTGCAGATCATGACAGTCTCGATACCGTCTCCTGGGTCGAATCCCGACTTAATGGGATAAATGACTTCATCGACCCGATCCTGCGACGGATCAACCGTCATGAGGAGCGCATGGTGGAACCCCCGGGCCCCGCCGCGAAGGTGACTGCCCCCCCCGCCGGTGACGATAAATTTCGTATGTTTTCTATCTGCCCTGAAATAGGAGTGGAAATCACCAGCAAAAACGTAGTCAACGTTATAGTAATCCATGAGGCTCATGAACTCCTCTTCCCCGTACATCTCCCTGGCCTTCACCATCGGAGAGAGGGAACGGGGCGGGATGTGCATAAACACGAAGGTAATGATAACGTCGGACGGCCGCCGGGCCAGAACGTCCTCCAGGTAGCCGAGGTAATCCGTGTTGTACACGTCGTTCAGGCCGATAAAAAGACACCCGCGATAAATAAAAGAGAAATTCGTGGGGCCGTACACTTCCTCGAAATCCTCTTTGAAGAAGGGGTCGTAGAGACGGTAGAGCTTTTTCTCGTGCTTCGCATTACTGACGAAGTCGCTTCTTCTGCCAAAATCATGGTTTCCGGCGACCAGGAAGATGGGAAATGTCATTCCCCACTCGGCAAGCTCCCCCATGAAAAAACGGTGCCGGTTGACGGCCGGGAATGCGACGAAATCCCCGAGAATGACGCCGAAATCCGGCACGGCATCCAGAGGCGTATTCAGGTAAAACTCTTCAAACGCTGTGCTGGATCTCGGATCGCCGATCACGGTGAACGAAAACGGTTTGAGTTCCGATTGCCCGTCCACGAGGCCCGAGATGACCTCCGGCCTGTTGCCTAGGAGCGGCGGCGCAGTCGTATCGCTCCACGACCAGCCGTACAGTATCGAGGCAACGATAAAAGTCGCAAGAAAAAAGATGATCGCATCTATCGCCAAGGCGGCGTAGAGCCTCTTTTTCGCTAGTATTTTGATCATGCGAATCCCCTGAATAGGTAGTATTGTAACTAGCTGTGCGGTAATTATAGAGGGCCGGCGAGATGGAAGTAAAGCACAAATGTACGCAATTAGACAATTATAATATTTTTTATTAGTTACGTATCAATAGGAATATGAGGAGCTGTATTCTTCCTCGGAAAAACGATTCTGACAATACAACAACGGCAACAAGAAGGCACCCGCGCAATGTGGTCCCTGATCGGGGCGCCCGTCGCCATACCGGTTCCCGCTATTGTTCCGCAGCCTTCCTGAGAGGGGCCAGCATTTTTTCGTTCATCCCGGCCTGGAATTTCTTCCTGAATCCCTTGATTCTCATCATCGGCACGATGATGCGGCCCATGGCCCGCATCATCCGCTGGCTGTGGGGGAAGTCGAAGAGCCCGTGCTTCGCGTAGTATCGGTGGTTCTCCGTGAAGATAAAGCGGGTAAAGAAGTTGATATCGCGCAGGATCTTCTTGCCCCCGACTCCCCGGAACGAAGGCGGCCTGCGTACCCCGTGTTGGAGACCTTCCATGATCCCGTACGAAAGCGCTTGGAGAAGCCCGGTGATCTGGTCCGGGTCCTTGTATTCGTCGGTGACAAACCCCCGGTTGCTGAGCCCGAAGGTCTCGGCAAAACAGGTCAAGAGCTCACGGAGGTTGGTAATCTCCCGTAAGGGACCGGAGATAATGAACCCGCCCTGTTTCCCCGTCAGGACGGGACGGTGACCGTTAAGAAAGAAGCGGTCGAAGAAGAGCTTCCAGCGGGCCGATAGATACCGGTCATGTACGGTACCGGCGTAGATGATCGCGTCAGCGGGAAGAATCCGGTTCTGATAGAGAAAATTCATGTCGTCGTCGATAACGCAGACCCCGTCGTACGTGCAGTGCAGGCAGTTTGTACAGGGGGAAAGCCTGATGTCGTTGATATTGATAAACTCCACACGGTTTGCGAGATGGCGCAGGAAGACGTCGGTCATGTATCCGAGGTTCCTGTCGCGCGGCGTCTCGTCGGTCAAAAAGAGTATCTTAAAACTGCCCGGCTTTTTTACCAGGTCGGTTTCCGTCGGCCGATAGGCGCCCGTCTTTGCCGAGATCGGCCGGTAGACCGTCTCCACCGGAAGCCTCCGGCCGGCGATTGTCAAGAACTCCCCGGCAAACAACAGGAGCTGCCGTTTCTGTTCCTCTTCGATAATGTCGTTAAACTGGGCCGAATACCCGGTGACGTATCGCATACCGAAGTCCTCGGATATCCCATGAATATAGGCGTGAGCCGTGTGGTCAAACAGGTGCATGGAGGTTGTAATCGCCGTCGCGTATTTGCCCGTAAATGCGCCGGAGGCCTTGCGCTCAAAGACCAGCTCGATGAACCGCTTGAGCCCGGCCGGCACCAGGAAATAGGTAATGGGGAAAACCCAGATGACGGCGTCGGCCTTTGTTACCTCGGCGATAATCTTTCCGAAATCGTCTTTACCGGTCTCGACCGTACCGAAGCCGCCACCTATGTGACAGACCGAGTACCGGTGGCCTGGCAGGCGCCGCTGGATACAGCGGAAGTACTGGAACGTGTTGGATGCCTCCCCCTTGGGGCTGCCGGAAAGCACAACGACCTTCATACCCCTATGCTCCTATTTGTATGCCTCCGATACAGATACGGTCTTATAAAAAATCGAAATCGCACCCGTCGGAGGCCGAAAGGACATGCTCTGAAAAGAGCCGTCGGTATCCCCTGGCCGGCAGTGTGGGTGGCTTCCACAGGGCGCGCCGGGAGGATAGCTCCTTCTCATCCACCAGCAGGTCTATCCGGCGTTCCGATACGGAAAGCTCGATGATGTCTCCGTCGCGCACCAGCGCCAGCGGTCCCCCGACGGCCGCCTCAGGGCTCACGTGGAGCACCACCGTCCCGTAGGCCGTCCCGCTCATCCTCGCGTCCGACACCCGGACCATGTCGGTGACCCCGCGGGCTGCAAGATACCTGGGGATCGGCAAAGACCCGGACTCGGGCATTCCCGCCCCCACGGGCCCGGCGTTCCTGAGCACCATCACGTGATCGGGCGTGATGCCGAGCGACGGATCGTCGATCCGGAGCACCGCATTCTCCGGCGATTCGAAGACGACCGCCGGCCCCCGGTGTGAAAAGAGGTTGGGGCTTGCGGCGGCGGCCTTCAGGACCGCGCCCGCCGGTGCCAGCGTCCCCCTGATGACGGCGATCGCCCCGGGGTCCTGTGCCTCCCTGAGTGGCTCGGAAAGCGGGCGGATCGTGAGACCTGAGGGCGCCGGGGCCGTATTGATGAGCTGGCCGATGGTCTTACCGGCGATCGTGGACGCGCCGTGATCCAGGAACCCCGAGAGCACCCCGAGGAGCGCGGGCACGCCGCCGGCGTGGAAGAAGTCCTCAAGGTATCCCGAGCCGGCGGGCTTTACGTCCACCAGGACCGGGACGCGCCGGGCCGCCCCGTCAAACTCGTCAAGGTTCAGATCGATCCCCGCCCGACGGGCGATGGCCAGGAGATGAACAACGGCATTGGTGGAACCGGAGAGTGCCGCCAGGACGACCAGCGCATTGGTAAAAGAGGCCTTCGAGAGAATCTTGTGACGGCGTAAGTTGTTCGCGTATCATCTCCACCGCCCGCCTTCCTGCCGCCGCCGCGTGGCTGAGCCGCCGGCCCGCCGCGTGGGGAATCGCCGCCCCGCCGGGCAGCATCAGCCCCAGCGCCTCAACGAGGCAGGCCATGGTCGAGGCCGTCCCCATGACCATACAGGTGCCGCCGGTAAAGCAGAGTGCCGATTCAATCTCGGCGATCTCTGCGTCTGTCAGGCGGCCCGCCCGGTACGAGGCCCAGAGGCGCCTGCAGTCGGTGCAGGCCCCGAGACGCTCGCCCCGCCACATCCCTGTCAGCATGGGACCAGCCACGACGGAGACCGCCGGGATATCGGCGCTCACCGCCGCCATGATCTGGGCGGGCAGCGTCTTGTCGCACCCCGAAAGCAGGACCACCGCGTCCATGGGCTGCGCCCGGATCATCTCCTCGGTATCCATCGCGGCCAGGTTCCTGAAGAGCATCGTCGTGGGGGACGTCAGTATCTCGTGGAGCGATATGGTCGGGAAGGCCAGCGGAAGCCCCCCGGCCTCCAGCACCCCCCGTTTTACGGCCGCTACCATTTCAGGCATCTGGCGGTGGCAGGTGTTGTAGTCCGAGCTGGTGTCTACTATCCCGACGATGGGGCGCGACAGGTCAACGCTGTCAAAGCCCGCCGAGGCAAGGAAGGCGCGGCGGATATATTTCGAGAACTCTATATCACCGTAGCTGGTAAGGTTTCTCGTTATGCCTTCAGGTTTTTTCGGTTTGGCCATGTATGGTTGCCCCCGCGGCAGCCCCTACGTTCCCGGCCTGATCGTCTCAATAAACGGCCGGATCTTTAAGCGCCGGTCACAGCTGGATATTTATGTGTTTGGTTACCGTATAGGACTCGATCCACTCGGTGCCCCCTTCGCGTCCGAATCCCGATTTCTTGACACCCCCGAACGGGATCTCCGCAGATGCCAGAAGCAGGGTATTGATCCCCACCATACCAACGTCGAGCCGCTCCGCCGCCAGGAACGCCGTCCTGGTGTCCTTCGTGAAGATATAGCCCGCCAGGCCGAACTCAGTCGCGTTGGCCTTGGCGACGGCCTCGTCAAGACTCGCAAACGTTGCAATCGGGGCAACCGGGCAGAACGGCTCCTCGGTCATGATAGCCATCGATGCGTCAACCCCCACCAGGACCGTCGGCTCAAAGAAATAGCCGTGCTCGAATCCATCGGGCCGGTGCCCGCCCGCCGCCAGCGATGCGCCCTTCTTTACGGCGTCACCGACGAGCCGCTCGGTCGTCTCCAGCCGCCGTTTGTTGGCCAGCGGCCCCACGTCGGTGCCCGGCTTTTTCCCGTCCCCTACCGTGAGGGATCGCGTGACCCGGACAAAGTGCTCGGTGAATTCCTCCGCGGCCGACTCGTGGACGAAAAACCGGCTGGCCGCGATACAGACCTGGCCGTTGTTTCGGTATTTTGCCCGGGCGCACGTTTCGGCGGCGTACCGGATGTCCGCGTCCGGGAACACCAGTACGGGCGAATGCCCGCCCAATTCCATCGAGACTGCCTTGACGCCGTCGGCGCACGCCCTGAGGATATCCTGGCCGACCGGCACCGAACCGGTCAGCGTCACCTTCCGGATGATCGGAGATGAGATGAGGTAGGCGCTGATGAACGAAGAGCTGCCGGTAACCATGCCCAGCACCCCCGGCGGCAGCCCCGCGTCGTGACATGCCGCGGCCAGGCAGAGGGTCGTGCGCGGCGCCTCGACCGCCGGCTTGACGATAACCGAGCATCCGGCCGCCAGCGCCGGGGCGATCTTGCGGGAAGACAGGAGCGCCGGGAAGTTCCAGGGAGAAAAGGCGGCCACCGGCCCGACAGGCTGCCGGATGACGAGGAGGCGGTGCTCGCGGCTGTGGCCGTCGATAACCCTGCCGTAGATGCGGCGCGCCTCATCGGCGTACCAGTCGAACTGGTCGGCCGTCGCACGCACCTCCGCGACCGCCTCGGCCGTGGGCTTGCCCTCCTCCTCCGTGAGGATCGCCGCAATCCGGTCGGCCCGCTCCCGGATGAGTTCGGAGACCCTCCGGATGATTGCGCTCCGCTTCCAGGCGTCCGTCTCCCGCCAGACGGCAAACCCGCGCTCTGCCGCCGCAAGCGCCGCGTCGAGGTCGGCTGCCGTTGCCACGGGAACCGTATCGATGACTTTCTCTGTGGCAGGATCGATGATGTCGGTGGTCTTGCCGTCGGACGCCCCGACCCACCGGCCGTCTATATACATCAGGTTCGGTCTATCCATAGTGTTTTCTTTTCCTCGTGATATCACCAGTACTCCCGTCCCATTAGCCTCTTAGCTTCGTGTCTTCGTGCCTTTGTGGTGAGTCTTTCCCCTCCTGGTTTTAAAGAAAGGGATTCACCACAAAGACACAAAGGCACGAAAAGCTGCATGATAGCCCTGCCCCTGTAACCCTCAAATCCTTTATTTCCTTTATCTGGTACGGCTCTCTCCTTCGTGTGTTCGTGCCTTTGTGGTGACTCTTTCCTCTCCCGGTTTTAAAGAAAGGGATTCACCACGAAGATACAAAGACACAAAGGTCCAGGGACTACCGTATAGCCGGGCCGACCCCCGTATAGCATATCATCGGCGATTGGTCGGGGGGAATCCTTCTATAGTCCAATCTCGTGCCGGAAATCCTGGGTCTCCTCGCACCAGTTGCCCACGTTCCACCGGCCGAAGACACCCATCCCCCCCAGCGGATCGTTTCCCCAGTATACCGGGACGTGGATAAGCGAGAGGCCGTCGTGCTGCCGTGCGCTGTCGAGGGCCGAGATCAGGTCTTCAACGGTGTCCCCTACCGAAAACGCGGCCACCCCGCTAATCGAGCGCGCCCAGGCGGCGTAGTCGACTTTCACCGAATCGGCCGTCGCGTAGACGGTGCCGTACTGGGCCTCCTGCAGGCCGGAGATAGCTCCCATCCGCCGGTTATCCATTACGACGATACAACCGCGGGCGCGGTGCTCGACACCGTCAATGAGTACCTGCGGATTCATCACAAACGACCCGTCGCCCGACAGGGCGAGGCCGTAAAACGGTTTCGACGCCAGGGCCGTCGCCAGAAGCGCCGAAACGGCAAAGCCCATATAGCTTGCGCCGGTTTCGGTAAACGTCCGGCCGAGCCGGTCATCCTCGGATATCTGAAACCCGTTGGCCTGTACGTCGCCCGCGTCGAAGAAGGTCACAACGTCATGCAGCCTGGCCCAGTCCGTAGCGGCCTTGATAACGGCCGGCTGCGTCAACACCTCGCGCCCCCAGACGGGGTCAAAGAGACGCGGCGTCTGATAACGCTGCTGCCTGAATTCGTCCCACTCCAGGCGCTTGGCGCGGCAGCGCTCAAACCAGTCCGACGGTTTCTTCGGGCGGTCCTTTAGTGCGTCCTCCAGCCGCTTGTTGAGAAGCGCGAGTGTCGCCTCGGCGTCGCCGACAAGCGGAATCGTTTTCCGGTAGTGCATGGCCGACTCGACATCGCCGTTGATATTAATGACCTGTTTGACATGAGGGTATCCGGTACGGGAACAGTCCGACTGACAGACGAACCGGGACCCGACGGCAACCAGGCAGTCGGCCTCTTCCATCGCGAAGTTGCCGGAGATGGAGCCCTTGGAGCCCCCCACGGTCATATTCCGGGGATGGGTGAACGGAATCACCCCGGAGACCAGGGGGCTGGTAACCGCCACGGCGTCGGCCAGGTCGAGAAAGCGGGCGAGCTCGTTTCCGGCCAGTCGCGCTCCCCCGCCGGCTTTTACCACCACCCGTTGTGAAGAAAGGATCGCCTCAAGGGCCCGGTCGTATACGCTTGATTTCCCGTGGGCGCCGCCGTTGCCGGCCGCTCCCGGCCGCGGCGGGGGCTCCGTGGGAAGCGAGTCCAGGTTGAAGTTGGTTATCATCACGGGCTGGGTGTTCATGGGCATGAGCAGGTAAAAGGGTCCGGGACGGAATGGATGGTCCACCGTGTTAAGTCCACGCCGCAGCGCCGACGATATCGCCCGGGGGGTGTGGAGCATATAGGTGCTCCCCATGGCCGAGAAGAGGCCGAAAAAGAGGTTTTGCCCGTGCCGCGCGATCTGCTGCATATTGGGGCCCTCGTCTTCGGTGGTCTCGTCACCCAAAAGAAGCCACAACCCGATCCCGTCGCTCAGGGGGGCCAGCGACGCCGCCAGCGCGTGCATGGCGCCCGGGCCGATGGAGGTGTAGACGGCCGCCTTTTCGCCGGTCACCCAGCGCAGCGCCGTGGCCGCGTGGACGGCCTCGATCTCGCTCCTGACCGAGTAGCTCTTCACGAGCCCCGCGTCCTCATAGACGCGCAGCACTTCCCCCACCTCGGTGGAGCCGTGCCCGAATATCCCCACAAACCGCCGCACGTCCTGGCGTATGAGCCCGAGGACGATGGCCTCAGACAGCGTCACGTCAATCTGTCTGCTGAGCTTTCCCGACCTGACGGCCGCATCGATTCCGCCGGCCTCGGCGATAACCGCCGCCCGGGCCTGTCGCTGGGCGGTGACTGCTGCGTGATTCATAGGGTATACTCCTTTCGCTTTTGCTGATGCCCGATTCGCGGTGTCCAATTACTAAAAGTATCGCAGCCAGGGAAATATTTCAAGCCAAATCTCCTATAAATAGGCAGTCTAACCGCTATAGCCCAAATAAAAGAGGTCCGGTCGGGGATTCCTGCAGACGGTGCGTCGGCATTGCAGCGCGCGGATCGGCGCACCCGGGGGTCCCGGCCCGGCCTCGAGAGGAATCGGACAGCGAAGGGGACACTCGCCGGGTCGGCTCGTACCGGAGGGGGTATTCCCCGGAGACCAAGCGTGTATATTTTATGCCCCGGAATCTACCCATGTGCATAAGGTGTGGGTAACCGTGCGGAGTAATCGTCCAACATATTGAAAACAGGCGTCTTCTACGGATTTGCCTATTTCTTAAGCAACCTGATATGCTAATGGAATCGGCATGTTAGAGTCGTTTATTGCATTTTTGCATCATTCCTGGGGAATACTATTACTTGATTGTTCAGGTATTAAAACAGCCGTACATCACCTCAGGGACGAATAAAGACCGCGTACCGGCGGACCGGGACCGGGAAGTGGGAGATCACCAGAACCTCCTCCCAATCAGGCCTGAACCCGCGTCCGCGATAAAGACCCCTGATCTCCTCGTATATTTCGTGGGTATCGCTGGGCCCGTCGCAGTAATCTCCCGATTCGAGCAGGACCACTGAAGGCCCCGCGGCCGACGCGCCGAGAACCCGTTGATGGATCTCGGCGTCGTTAAAGCGGCGCGAGTTGATGCCCGTGTGGATAATCACGTCGTAGCGCGTCTCTACGGCAAATGCGTCACTCCTGGTGCATATCCACGTATGGTGCGGGTATTCGGCCAGACAGGCGTTAATCGCCTCGCTGTTCAGGTCGATCCCGGTGTAGCGCGCGGGGGGAAAGCTCTCGTCGATGAAGCGGGCCAGGGGGGCCGTACCGCAGCCGATGTCAAGGTACGTCATCCCTTCCTTCAGGTGCTGCCTGACGGACGAAAAGAGGACTTCGGCCCGCTGGCTGTGCGGGCGTGCAAGGTAATCGCAGGGGATTCTGGTAGGTTTCATATAAACAGGGTTTTATGCCCCATTTCATACCGCATAGGGGCTTGAATATAGATCGTGACCTGGTGTATAGTACCACAACCCATGACCGCAACGTAATCGAAAAAACGCGCCCCAAGCGCGGCCCGGGATGGGCATCCCGAGGCATCAGGCAAAGGAAACTGCGATATGAAACACAATCCCCAGCGCGCCCTCGTGATCACCTACAGCCAGACGGGCCAAACCGAGATATACGGGCGCTTGATCGCCGAGGTATGGAAGTCAACCGGTGTTTCCGCCGTTCATTCCGACGTGCGCCGCTTCGACATGGCCGCACTCGCCTCCTTCGACCTGATTATGGTCGGCGTGCCGGTCTTCTATTGGGACGTCCCCTCTAACGTCGTCGATGCCCTATCGGCGGCGCCGAGGCTTGGCGGAATACCCGCGGCTTCCTTTGTCACCTACGGCGGTGACGGGGGCAACCAGCACAACACCGCCCGCCGCCTCCTCATGCTCCTCTGGCGGCGGGGCGGCCTCCCGGTGGGGATGGAGACCTTTGGTGCCCTCTCCAGCTTCGCCCCGACCTGGTCAATGGGAAACGAACAACGCGTCCTGACATATCGGAACCGCCCCGACGAAGAAACCTACGATCGGGTCAGGAAATACGCCGCGACGGTCCTTAAGCGGGCACGGGGGGGGACGGCAGTCTCGTACAGAAAGGAATTTTTTGCCGCTGACCTTCTCAGGGGGCGGCCGAGCGTCGCACTCAATAAGCTGATGACGGGGCGGCACCGGATCAATGCAGACGACTGCACCGGGTGCGGGCTCTGCGAAAGGAACTGTCCCGTCCGCGCGATAGACAGCGCCGCGTCGGTCATCGATACGAAGCGGTGTATCTCATGCCTCGGGTGCGTCAACAACTGCCCTGCCGGAGCCATCGACATGACGTACCTGGGCAAGAAGGTATACGGGTTTGCAGAGTTCAAGAAGCGGCACGGGATCAGCGTCTCGTTGCCGGCGGAGATGAAAAAGAAGCCCTGACCTCTTGGGGTCTGACCGGCGTGTTATATCTCTCGCGTCGGGACGGTTTACCGATTAGAAACCGTAGCTGCCCCACGCGGCCGAAAGCCGCGCCTCCCGCGCCTTCTGCGCCACCCCCAGGAGATATCGATCTCTCATCCAACGGTCCCGTGTCTCGGCGTCCGTCTTCTCCCAGAGCGGCTCGATGTCGACAATAAACCGTTCAAAGCAGTCCGTAAATCCGGCCAGCGCCAGGTGAGTCGCCGGCAGGAGAGGATCTCCGGCCGCCAGCGCCCCGGCGGCGGTTATCAGGGCCAGCAGTCTTTGACAGGTCTCTCTCGGCCACGAAAAGAGCAGCGCCACCCGCACCAGGTGACCCATGACCGCGCCGAGGACATGTACGTCCTCGATGGTGCGAAACGGCTTAATGTAATCGGCGTACCCGTCTCCGGGAAGGATATCGCACTCGTCAACCGGGGTCTCGACAAACGACACGACCCCGTGGCTGATCTCCGGGACAAACGGAAGGTCAGGCATCGGGGTAACGGTCACCCCGGCGCGGTTTCGCTCCACCAGTGCCATCCTGATCCGGTTCTTTCCGTCGTCGTCGGTCCCGGCGGACGCCGCGACCATCAGGATTTCGGCCTCGAGCGCGGCGGTGATGAAGCTCTTTTCCCCCGTAAGGGTAAAGCCGCCCGAGGGGTCCTTTACGAGACGCGCCTTGATCGCCCGGGGATGGGCTCCCTCCTTTTCGGTTATACAGAGCGACACGATTGGGCCTTCGGGCAGATCCGGCGCGAGCCGTCTGAGCGCCGCCTCGTAACCCGCCGCAAATGCGTACCCGACCCGGTCGGCCAGGAATCCCCCCGCAACGGCCCGGTCCATGGGGAGCGAAAACGGTCGGGTCTTTTCGTCCAGGAGCGTCTTGAACTCGGCCAGCGATGTGATCCGCTCCCGGGAGATGTTCCGGGCGTTATCCATGAGCCAGCCGATGACCTGTTGGGGATTTCGAGTCATACCCTGCTATCTTCTCTCGTCACGCTACCCGCGGAAAGGCCCGGCAAAAGAAGGGTCCCTCCCGGCGGTAGCGCCCTACGGTCTATGCGCCCTGCGGGTCCCGTCGGCCCTATCAGCTTAATGGCCTCATGGCCTAATGGCGCGCCCGGTCGTCAAAGCGGCCCGGGCGCCGTGTCCCGGTCTTTCTCACCGGGAGCGTCGGGCCGTCGTGAACGGGTCGCTCCGCATCGAGAGGGATATACGCTTGCGCGCGATATCGACCTCGATAACGGTGACGCTGACCCTCTGATGCACCTTGACGACCTCGGCAGGGTCCTTTACGAAACGGTCGGCCAGCTGGCTGATGTGCACCAATCCGTCCTGATGCACCCCGATATCGACAAAGGCACCGAACGCCGTGACGTTGGTGACGACCCCCGGCAGCTTCATCCCGGCGGCGAGGTCCTCCATCGTGTTGACGCCGTCGGCAAACGAGAAGGGCTCAAATTTCTCCCGCGGGTCGCGGCCGGGCCTGGCAAGCTCCGCCATGATATCCTTGAGCGTCGGCAGCCCCACGGTATCGGTGACGTATCGATCAAGCGCGATCTTCGTCCGCAGGTCTTCGTTTCCCATGAGCTCCGAGACCGAGCAGCCGAGGTCCGCGGCCATCCGGTCGACTATCGAATAGCTCTCCGGATGGACCGCGCTGGCGTCCAGCGGATTGTTGCCGTTTCTGATCCGTAAAAAGCCCGCCGCCTGTTCGAAGGCCTTGGGGCCCAGGCCGGTCACCTGCCTGATATCGTCCCGGGACGAGAAGGGGCCGTTCGTGTTTCTGAAGTCAATGATGCGTTTGGCAAGGCTCGGCCCCAATCCCGAGACGTAGGTCAGCAGCTGCTTGCTGGCGGTGTTCAGATCGACCCCCACCCCGTTGACGCAGCTTTCCACCACGTCGTCGAGGCTTTTCTTGAGCGCCCCCTGATCCACGTCGTGCTGGTACTGGCCAACCCCGATCGACTTGGGATCGATCTTGACCAGTTCCGCCAGGGGATCCATGAGCCGCCGGCCAATCGAGACCGCGCCCCGAACCGTCACGTCATAGTCGGAGAACTCCTCGCGCGCGGCCTCGGAGGCGGAATAGATGGACGCGCCCGATTCGTTGACGATAAGCACCGAGACCTGCCGTGAAAAGGAAAGGCCCTTCACGAACGATTCTGTTTCGCGGCCGGCGGTGCCGTTGCCGATGGCGATCACCTCGATCGCCGAACTTCTCAACGAGACCCTCGACGATTGTTCGCGCTTCCTCGACCCGCTGGGCCGCCCGTATGGGGGTAGATCGCTTCGTAGTGAAGGAGCTTGCCCTGGGCGTCCAGGCACACCACCTTACAGCCGGTGCGGTAGCCGGGATCGATCGCCAGGACGCTCTTTTGGCCCAACGGAGACGCCAGCAGAAGCTCCCGCACGTTTGCGGCAAAGACCCTGATCGCCTCCCCGTCGGCCCGTTCCTTGAGTGCGTTTCTGGTCTCGGTCTCGATGGAGGGGGCAAGGAGCCGCCGGTAGCCGTCATCGACCGCCTCCCCGACCTCGCGCGCGGCCTGGGTCTTGTTCTTCACGAACAGGGCCGTTACGATCCCTATCCCCTCGGGCTCGGACGGCTCAATGGTAAGCTTGAGGAATTTCTCCTTTTCACCGCGCAGCATTGCGAGGATTCGGTGCGACGGGGCGGTCTTGACCGGCTCCGTCCACTCGAAGTAATCCTTATATTTGGCCCCCTCTTCCTCTTTGCCCTCGGCCGCACGGGAGGTGATATCCCCCTTCTCGAGGAAGAGCTCGCGGACCCGGGCCCGCGCGTCCTGGTGCTCGCTTACCATCTCGGCGATGATGTCACGGGCGCCGGCCAGCGCCTCCTCGACCGAGGCCACCCCCTTCTCCTGGTCGATATACGCGGCCGCCTCGGCCGGGACGTCCAGCGGCGGATTATCGTCCTGGGCCAGGATCGCCAGCGCCAGCGGCTCCAGGCCCTTTTCCTTGGCGACGGTGGCCCGGGTGCGCCGTTTGGGACGGAAGGGAAGATAGATGTCTTCCAGCACCGTCATGGTCTCGGCCGCCATGATCTTTTCGTTGAGTTCATCGGTCAAAAGCCCCCGTTCGATGAGGGAGGCAAGGATCGCGGCCTTTCGCTTGTCCAGCTCAAAGAGCTGTTCGAGACGATCCCGGATGGTGGTGACGGCGACCTCGTCCAGCGAACCGGTCGCCTCTTTCCGATACCGGGCGATAAACGGAACCGTGCCCCCCTCGGCAAGGAGGTCGGCCGTCGCCCGG
Organism: uncultured delta proteobacterium; assembly: GCA_963735595.1. Lineage (GTDB taxonomy): Bacteria > Desulfobacterota > Zymogenia > Zymogenales > Zymogenaceae > JAFGAS01. Next base: position 802,626 of record CAVTLK010000001.1, read on the forward strand.
ACCTGGCCCGCCTTGAGGGTAAGCTCCCGGGAAACCAGCGCCATGTGTTTCTCGCGGAGCTGTTCATCCGTAACCACAACGACGTCCATCGTCGGTTTTACCTGATCTTCCATTGATTCCTTTTCCATCTGATTATTCCGATCCTCTGTCTTAGTTGCGCCCTTATTTTATCCCTGCCTTGTTATATCCGTCGGCCAGCGACGTATTGACGTGAACGACGCCCGCGTTGAGGTTCTTGAATGCATAGTCATCGGTGATTAGCCGGCAGCCTGTCGGCCGCCGACTGATCCGTGAGGACCGTCCCGCACGGGACATAGCGGCCGTCGGCCACCGTCACGCCCAGAAGCGTACACCCCGGCTCCACCACACACCCTTTGCCGACCCTCGATTTGAACACGAGGGACTGCATCCCGATAAAGGTGTCGTCACCCACGGAGGCCGGCCCGTGGATCTGGGCCTGGTGGGCCAACGATACGCGCTTGCCGACGTAAACGGCGCATTTCTTGCCGTTATGCTCGACGAGGTTCTTTTCAATCGCGTGCCCCTGGTGCTGGGTCTCGAGGGCATGGATAATGACGCCGTCCTGCACGTTGGCCTCGTCATCGACCACCAGCGGCCCGCCCTCGTCTCCGCGCACCGAGGCCGCCGGCGACACCATGACCCGCCTGCCGATTACGGCGTTGCCGATAACGGCGGCCAGCGGGTGTACATAGGCTGTTGGATCGATTGTCGGTTCCAGGGCCTTGTCGGAAAAATCGGTAACCACGTTCTTGTGTATCATTTCGATCTCCTCGGTTCCACGATCAGCACGGTAGTGAGATTGGAACCCTCGTCAGTCTCGCGAGGCCGCCGCGGCGCGCCGCGGCCGGCCGTCCGTCTCGGGGGGAAAACGGCCCACCCCACTCCCAACGTGAGGCCGGGTCAATCCGGCCGGTATTGTACCGGAGATGTATCGGCATGACAAGCACTTTGTCATACGATCCGGTGCGGGAGAGTGACTTTTTTTCGGGTCTTTACCCGAAGCTGTCCATCACCCGCCTTACCGCCGCCGGGTCAAACGCCCTCTGTATCGGCGGGCCCTGAGACGATACGGGCTGGCGCTCGATAAAGGTCGGCGCCCTGTTCTTGTAGATCACGCCGATCGGGATCGTCTCGCCGAAGACGGCCGCCGTCTGTACCGCGGCCGTGAAATCGGTCGGGTCATAGCCGGGCTCCACCTCTTTGACACGTTCCTTATACCAACCGAAGGTATTGATCTTATTGAAGGAGACGCAGGGCTGGAGTACATCGACAAGGGCAAATCCCGGATAGGCTATCGCCTGCGCGAGCAGGTCACTCAGGTGATCGACCATCCCGGAAAAGCCCCGGGCGACGAAGTTGGCCCCCATCACCGTGGCCACGGCCGCGGGATTAAACGGCGCGGAAATGACCCCCATCGGCTGGGCCTTGGTGACGAAACCATCCATGCTCGTCGGGCTGGCCTGGCCCTTGGTGAGCCCGTAGACCTGGTTATTGTGGACGATGAGCGTCAGGTCAATGTTGCGCCGTACGGCCGCCAGGAAGTGGTTTCCCCCCTCACCGTATACGCATCCGTCTCCGCTCTCGGCTATGACGACCAGCTCGGGGTTGGCGATCTTGGCGCCCGTCGCCACGGGCAGCCCCCTTCCATGAAGGCCGTTGAAGACGTTGGCGTTCAGGTAGTGGGGGGCCTTTGCGGCCTGTCCGATGCCCGATACGAAGAGAACCCGGCGGGGAGAGAGGTTCATCGTGACGAGGGCCTTCTTGACCGCGTCCAGAATAGAGAAATTGCCGCACCCCGGGCACCAGGCGGTTTCATACGTCCCGAAATCATCTATAGTCACCATAGAACCTCTCCTCCTATTCGCCAATCCGCTCGGTAATAAAGGCCGCCGTTATAGGCAGGCCGTCGTATCGGAGGACTTGTTTCTGGATTATAAACCCGGTCTCCCGGGCGATGATCCCCCCGAACTGCCCCGTGGCGTTGCTCTCGACAACCGCGACCTCTCCTGCCGCCCGCAGATACCCGATAAACTGGTCGGGCACCAGCGGCCAGACCTGGGAGAAGGTAAGCGTCGCCGTCGCCTTTCCTCTGTCCCGGAGCCTGCGGGCGGCTTCGAGGACGGCCCCCTTGGTCGATCCCCATGATACGAGCAGCAGCTCCGGTTTCTCCGGGCCGGAATAGTCGGGAGGGGTGACCTCCCGCCTGATGCCGGCCGATTTTCTCAACCTTTTTTCCACCATGCGGGTCCTGACGTCCATTTCTTCGGTTATGTGCCCGTCTTCGGTATGTTCGTCGCTGTCGGCCACAACCAGGTGTTCCGATGTCCCCGGCAGCAGCCGGGGCGAGACCCCGCTCTCGGTGACCTCGTATCGCCGGTAGGGGACCGAGAGGGGGGCATCCGCGATACCCGACGGGGCTTCGCGAAGCGCCGCGTCGTCAAACGGCTCCACGGCCTGGTAGGAATCGGCCAGGTATTGATCCGTCAGGATGAAGACCGGCCCCTGAAAGCGCGCCGCTGTCTCGAAGGCCTTTCGGGTGAGGTGAAAACACTCCGGGATATCCCCGGGGGCAAAGACCGGCCGCGCAAATTCGCCGTGTCCGGCGTGTATCACGAAAGTCAGCTCTCCCTGTTCGGTGCGCGTTGGAAGCCCCGTGGCCGGGCCGGGCCGCTGGCCGATAACGACCACCACCGGGGTTTCGGTCATCCCCGCCAGCGATACGCCCTCCGTCATGAGGGCAAATCCGCCTCCGGAGGTAGGGACAATGGCCGGCGCCCCCGCGTACGAGGCGCCGATGGCCATGTTGATCGCGGCGATTTCGTCCTCGGCCTGTTCGACCGCGACTCCCGCCTTCGAGCCCCATTCAACCAGGTTGAGTGCGACGGAGGTTGACGGGGTCATGGGATAAAAGGAACAGAAACGCACGCCGGCGGCCAGCGCCCCGAGGGCGATGCCGTCGTTGCCGTTCATCATGAGGTATTGATCCGGCACGCCCGCATCGGGCAATCCGAGCGGCTTAACCGACTGCCGGGCCGCCCAGTCGGCGGAGGCCTTCAGCACCCGGAGGTTGGCCTCCAGGACGGCCGGTTCTTTCTTGCCGAAAACTTCGGCCAGTGCCCGGGCTATCGCCTCCTCTTTCAGGCCCAGGAGCACGCCAAGCACCCCCAGGGCCACGGTGTTCTCGTATCGTTTCTCACCCAGCTGCCGATAGGGAACGGCGAGAAACGAGTCGCCCGTTGTCCCGAAGGCCTCATCGACAATGATGACGGTACGGGGATTCATCTGCGGCCGGTGGATGTCGACGCTGGCCTTATCCATGGCAACAAGGAGGTCGATCGTTTCGGCGGGCCCGTACGCGTCGTCCGGGACGACGCGGACGGCAAAGCTGTTGTGCCCGCCGCGGATTCGTGACTGATAGTCCTGTGAAACGACGATGTGGTACCCGCTCCTGACCAGGATCTTTGACAGCAGCGTACCGATCGTCACCAGGCCCTGTCCCGCCTCCCCACCGATGACGATGGTTCGGTCATTGTCTTGCATGGCTCTCTCCTCAGAAAGGAAAAACATCATGCCGGGCGCCCGACGGGGAACCCGCGGCCGAAAGGGGCCTATACCCTGCGCTTTACGAATTAGTCGATCGATTATTCGACATATTTAGTTTATAGTACAAGTCCCCTTCCGTCAAGAGTCGGCAGCGATCGTTGCATTACAGTTCACGTACGGTGATACGGGAATCCGTATCCGGCAAATGCCTTTGTCCTTGACAGATATTGCCCGTATCTCTATAATTCCTATAATTTGATCTGCCGCGTTCGATACGCACGTCTCAAAGAAGGGGGCTTCGCGGACCGGCTATCTCACCGATTACTCGGAACGGATCATAACGTTAGGCCGTTTGAATCCGGGTACCGAAGACCGCGGGGACGTCTCCCGGTCCATTCGGCTTTTTCCCGACAAGGTAGTGACATGAACAATCAGTATCGTCTTAAATCCTGGAGCGCCCGAGACCGGGCCGCTTATCTTAAAGAGCTGTCCGAAACCACCTACGACGTCCTGATCATCGGCGGGGGGATCACCGGCGCCGGGGTCCTCCGGGCCTGCGGGCTGGCCGGCATCCGTGCCGCCCTCATCGAGAAGGAGGACTTCGCCTTCGGGACCTCCTCCAAGAGCACCCGTCTGGCGCACGGCGGCGCCCGTTACATCGCCAACGGCGAGTTCGGCCTCGTCTGGGAGGAAACTCACGAGCGGGACTGGATACGCGGCGCGCTGCCCAACCTGGCTCCGCCCGTTCCCATTATCCGCGCCAATTACAACACGATCGAGTCGGGCGTCATGCGCGCCTATTTTACCGTCTATGACGCCCTGTCAGGCTTCGGCAATTACCGGAGAACCCATCACCTCTCCCTCTCACAGGTACTCAAACGGGAGCCAAACATTAAGTTCCCGAAGCTCCATTCGGGAGAGCTCATGTACGAGTGCATCATCAACGACGCCCGGCTGACTCTCGAGATCGTCAAGGAGGGCATGCGCCTCGGCGGAGCTACCATGAACTACCTGAAGGCCCTGAGGATCGTCTACCGGGGCGGCAGGGCCGCAGGGGTCGAGGCCGAGGACCGGTTGACCGGAAAAGTCGTAACCATCCCCGCCCGAAACGTCGTCAACGCCTCCGGTCCCTGGACCGACGAGCTGCTCCCCCCCGGAAAGCCGCACCTTATCCGACCGAGCAAGGGGGTCCATATAGTGCTGAAGCGGGAGTCCATCGGCAATCAGGCGGGACTCTTAGTACAGAGCCCGGTAGACAAAAGGAGCGCATTTGTCCTGGCCCACGGCGACTACACCTACCTCGGCACCACCGACACCGAATACTCGGGCGATCTGGACGAGTGCTACGCCGAGGCCAAGGAGTATGAGTATTTCAAGGGAATCGTTGATCACGCCTTCCCCGACGCGCATTTCAAACCGGGCGACCTCGTCGGCAGTTACGCGGGCAACCGCCCCCTCGTGAAAGAAGAGGGCGTCTCGGAGTCGAAGACGTCCCGGAAGGAATTCGTCGATGAGCCGGCGCCGGGCCTCTTCGTTTTGACCGGCGGCAAGCTCACCATCTTTCGTACGATGGCCGATAAGCTCCTTGCCTATATGCAGGCGCACGGCGCCCCGAACGTTACGCCCGCCAAAAAGGGAGTATCCCGGACCCCGTTTCCCATCGGCATCAGCCGGGTGCGGTGGGACGCCGAGGCGCCGCGCACCGCACTTGATGCAACAACGGTCGAGCATATCTTCCGCAACTACGGGAGGGGCGGGTTTGCCATCCTCGAATCGGTCGCGAAAGACTCCTCCCTCGGGCAGCGCATCACGCCCGACCAGCCCTACATCCAGGCCGAGCTCGATTATTGCGTGGACTACGAGATGATCACCAGGGTCAAGGATTTTCTGCTGCGGCGCACCAATCTCTCCCTCCACCGGCGTGACGGCCACCGGGAGCTGGGAGAGGCGGTCGCGCGGCGCATGGCAAAACACCTCGGGTGGGACGCGGGCCGCATCAGGCAGGAGACCGACGACTATGTCGATATCGCCCACAAGAACAGGTTCTTCCTGAAGGAACCGCTGAAGAAGGCGAAGTAACGGTCGATCCCGGCGAGAGCCCGCCGATCATTCGGATGGTCTTTGGCATAGGAACTCTTCTCCTCTTTTTCCCTCTTCTTCGTGTCTTTGTGCCTCTGTGGTGAAATCCTGAAGGTGCGGGAAAGAGAGAAAACCACAAAGACACAAAGGCACAAAGAAGGCGACGGGATTCCCGTCAATAAGAAACTACCCCAATAACCCCCGCACATTTGCCGTCGCCAGCACGTGCTCGGCGATGTCGCCGATCTTGCCGGCCTTGAGGTTATTCGCATTAAAGTCCGGCCGGGGATCGAGTTACGGAGATGGAGGCAGTATGAAGACGTGTATCGAGGCCGAGGGTCTTCCCAAAGCCGGGCCCTATTCCCACGCGGTCAGGGTTGGTGATTTGATCTTTGTCTCCGGCAACGTTGCCTTTGACCCGGAGACCGGAAAGGCCGTAAAGGGAGATATCCCCAGGGCCACCGGCGTCATCCTTTCAAATATAGGCCGTATCCTGGCGGCGGCCGGCTCCGATCTCTCGAAGGTCGTCAAGACAACAGTCTTTCTGACCGATATGGGGACGTTCTCACAGATGAACGAGGTCTACGGGAAGGTCTTTGCGGCCGACCCCCCCGCTCGCAGCACGGTCGGTGTTAGGGAACTGCCGGGCGGATACGACATCGAGATCGAGGTAATCGCGGGGGTATAGCCCCCCGCGCTGTCCAACCCGCCGCGCCTCACGCGGGGCCGCCTGCTTCCTGCGCGGGCCCCTTATTTCGGGGCCATGCGAACCGCCCCGTCAAGCCTGATCGTCTCGCCGTTGAGGTACGGATTGTTCACGATCTCCCGCACGAGGCTGGCAAACTCATCGATCTTTCCCGTCCGCCGCGGAAACGGTATCGATTCGGAGAGACGCTTCATGTGCTCCTCGGGAAGCATGTTGGTCAGCGGCGTCCAGAAGAAACCGGGGGCGATCGCCATCACCCTGATCCCTAATCCCGAGAGGTCGCGCGCCATGGGCAGCGTCATCCCCGCTACCCCGGCCTTGGATGCGGCGTATGCGGCCTGGCCGATCTGACCCTCGAAGGCGGCCACACTGGCCACGTTGATAATCACGCCCCGCTCGCCTTCCTCGTTTGGCTCGTTGGTGCTCATGAGAGAAGCCGCCTTGCTGGCCACGTTGAACGTACCCACGAGGTTGAGCTTTATGAGCCACTCGAAGGACTTGAGGGGGTGTGGTCCCTCCTTGGAAATAGTCCGCTGGGCCATCCCGGTGCCCGCGCAGCTCACCAGGCAGTGAATCAAGCCGAACCGCTTGACTACCGACGACAGCGCCCGGCTTGTGTCTTCATCGTCGGTGATGTCGGTCTTGACAAAAAACGCGCCGGGTCCGAGCTCTTTCTCGAGCTCTGCTCCCCGCTGCTCGTTGATATCCATGATCGCGACGTTCGCCCCCTCGGAATGTAACATCCGGACGGTGCCCTCTCCCAGCCCGGAGGCCCCTCCCGTCACAACGGCAGTTTTCTTGGCAATCTGCATTGGTCCCCCCATAGTTTAATGTATCAGCCGTCTATCCCTCATGCTTTCGAAGCCCGGTTGCGGTTCGTGGCGTAGTGTGATCCAAAGACCCCGGCGCATGATACGCGTACGATACCCGCTCCCGGTCTATTTGTCAAAAAAAAGCGAAGGCATGCCGCGTTTTTCACGCGCGGCCCGTGTCCGTTTTCGCCGCATTGGCGCAATAGTCCCGATTAACGCGCCGCGGCTCAATAACTCTTGACTTGAGCCCCCGTATGTCGTAGAATTTTGACATTATGAAAACAATCAGCAAAAAACCATCGGGTAAATTCGTTCGGGCGGCTCTCACCCTGTGTTTGGGGGCCGTTCTGGCTGCGCTCTTTTTCATGTCCTTGCCGGACGCTGCGCGTGCCTCCGAAGAAGACGCCCTCGTCCTCCTCAACGAGGGGTCAGCCTTCGTCCAGCAGGGGAAATACGACGAGGCGATAGACGTGCTCACGCGGGCAATCAAGGCGGATTTCCCGCCCGAATATAACGTGGAATCGAACTACGGCCTTATCTATACCAACCGGGGACTTGCCTATTTCCGAAAGGGGTTCATCAAGGAGGCGCTCGCCGACTACGACACGGCCGTAGCGCTTGACCCGAATAATCCCGATACGCTCAACAACCGGGGTGTGTTAAAGCAAAGCAAAGGCGATACCGGGGGGGCGCTGGCCGATTACGGCGCGGCAATCGCCACCAATGCCCTGCTGGCCTCGGCCTATATCAATAGGGCATCCCTTCTCATCGAGATGAAACGCCCCTCCGAGGCCCTCAAGGATCTCAATAACTACATCTTGCTGGTGGCCGACAACCCCGATGTCTATAACCTGCGGGGAAGAATCTACCTCGACCAGGGCAAGCGCGAGCTTGCCGCCGCGGATTTCAACCGGGCGTTGTTCCTGGCGCCCGGAAATCGGGACGCCTCCCTCAACCTCGGACGCCTCTTTATCGCCTCCCGGGAATACTCCCGCGCGGAGGAGACGATCTCTCGTGTCCTTGCCGTAAATCCCGATGACGCCGAGGCCTATCTCCTGAGGTCAAAGGCCCGCGACGGGCTCGGCAATACAGCGGGCGCACAGGCCGACAGGACGAAGGCAAAGGAGATCAACCCTAATTTATAGCGTGCCGGCCCAATGAGGGCGGCCCGATAGATTCACGGAACTCGTGAACTCGTGATAGAGCGGTCATATCACAGAGCGTAAAAACCAAATGAGGAGGTATATATGACGGCACAACAATCCGGAGGACAGTCTGGCGGCTCGTCTGGCGGCGGCTTTAAAGGATCGAGCGGCGGCAGCGGCGGCGGTGTCAGCCGGTTCTTCAACCGTCCGACGACCTCTACTGGCGGCGAAAAAAAGGGCGGCTGCTGCAGCAGCATTACGGGCATCATCATCACGGTGATCATCGCGGGCATCATCGTCCTTTACTTCCTGTTCAGGGGCTGTACCAGCATGTTTTAGCCCGTCGCCCGCCCACCATGTTTTGTTACAATAGAAAAGGGCTTACAGCGGATGTAAGTCCTTTTCTTTCCGGGCCCGTGCGGGCCCTGTCGGTAGTATATCCGCGCCGAAACGGCGCCCCGTTTCGCGGGATCGGCCGTCCCTCCGCATCCGTGGGGTGGGGCGATCTCAGTCGGTTAACGCCCATAATTCAATAACAGTGATACGCTATGGTTAGTATCCCCCGGTGCATGAGCACCCAGCATCCCGATAACGTCACGACCCCTTTCTTTGCAGAGAGCGCCGAGCTCGGGGGGAAGACGAGGTCCAGGAGGCCTATTACGCCTACTCGCACCTTATCTGCGATGAGCAGATGTGGGACTGCGAGGGAAAGGAGGTCGATAACTACGTCGTCAAGAAGCTCCTGACGAAGTATGACTCGTTCTTCAAGGAGCACCGGCTCGGCAAGGACCTCTTCCTGACGCTCAGGGTCCCCAACCCGACGGTCGAAAAGGCGGAAGCCAAGGTCCTCCTCGAAACGCTGGAGAGTATACCCCGCTCGTATGACGCGGCCCATCTCTTCTACAATCAGGACATCGCCCCAATCTTCGAGGTTATCCTCCCGATGACGGCGTCCGCCCGGTCTATCGATCGTATCCATCGCTACTACACCGAATTTATCATCAAGCGGCAGGACCTGCCATTTCGTGAGGGAGACATACGCATCAGGGACTGGATAGGGTCCTTCAAACCCGAAGAGATAAACGTCATCCCGCTGTTCGAGGAGCGGGACAAGATGCTCGATCGCGCACCGCATGGTCAGGGAGTATCTCTCCGACAAGCCGGGCATTACCGACCAGCGGGTCTTCCTTGCCCGGTCGGACCCGGCGATGAACTACGGGCTGGTGGCGGCGGTGCTCTTAAACAAGATCGCGCTGATGCGTCTCTCGGACCTCTCCAAAGTTACCGGCGTGGCCCTCTACCCGATCATCGGCGTGGGGTCGGCGCCGTTTCGGGGAAACCTCGCCCCCCATACCGTGAAGCGGGTGATCGAGGAATATCCGAGCGCCCATACCTTCACCATACAGTCGTCGTTCAAATACGACCATCCGCCCCAGGCCGTGGTCGAGGCGGTCAGGACGCTCAGGGAAAGAAAGACGGGAAGCCCCATGCCCGTGGACGATAGACGGTGCCTCTCGGTCATAGACCGGTACTCCGCCCGCTTCTACGAACAGATCTCTCGCCTTGCCCCGATCATCAACGAGGCGGCCGCCCATGTCCCCGAGCGCAGGAAGCGGAAAGCTCCACATAGGGCTCTTCGGCTACTCCCGGGAAACGGCGGGCATCAAGCTGCCCCGGGCGATCAGGTTCACCGCAGCCCTCTATTCGGTCGGCATCCCGCCGGAACTCCTGGCGCTGTCCGCCCTCACGAAGGAGGATATGGCGCTGCTCAGGGAGTTCTATATTCACCTGGACGACGACATATGGGACGCGCTCAGGTACTTCAACCCGGAGAGCCCCTTTGTGCCGGAGGGCGTCTCGGCGTTCCTGGGGCCGTACGCCGGCGACGTTTCTCCCAACCCGGAACACAAGGAGCTGACCGACCGCATCGCGGGTCACCTCAAGGCCGGCAAGACCGGCAACATCGCCGAGCACGTGCTGGCGGCGGCAAACGTGCGGGGGTTTTTGGGGTAGTTTCTTATTAACGGGAATCCCGTAGTCTTCTTTGTGCCTTAGTGTCTTTGTGGTTTTCTCTTCCCCTGGTTCTTGAATCGATAGGAGTCTTTATGTCCAAGACTATCGGAATGATCGGCGGGCTTTCGCCGGAATCGACCGTCACCTATTATGAGCATATAACCCGCGGCTGTTACCGGCGGACGGGCGACTACCCCAACATCGTCATCCGGTCGGTCGACCTGACCGCCTATACCGCATGGTTTTCCGCCGGTCAGTGGGACCGGGCCGGCAACGACATGGCGGCGATCTTCGAACAGATGCGGACTATCGGCGTCGACTTCGGCCTGATCTGCGCCAATACGCCCCACCGGGCGCTCCCGTTCGTCGACGCGGGAACGAGGCTCCCGATCCTCTCGATCATCGAGGCAACGGCGGACGCGATTACAATGGTCGGGATGAAGACGGTCGCGCTCCTGGGGACGAAATTCACCATGAAGGAGGATTTCTACAAGGAGGGCCTCTCGGAACGGGGGATTACCGCCGCCGTGCCGAACGCCAATGAGATGGAAGCCGTAAACCGGGTCATCTACGAAGAGCTGGTAAAGGGGATTATAAAAGACGAGAGCCGCAGGTTGGTAAAGGCGGTCATAGAGCGGCTCGTCGACGAGGGCGCGCAGGGCGTTATCCTCGGCTGCACGGAGCTGCCACTGTTGATCGGGCAAAAGGACCTGACCGTCCCGGTGTTCGACACGACGCGGATTCACGCGGAGGCGGCGCTGAACAAAGCGCTGGAATAGCGGATACGAATTAAGGGGACACCATACGTAATTAATGGAATGTCGGTTTTAACGTGAATCGTTAATTACGTATGGTGTTCCCTTAATTCGTCCCATAATTCGTAACAAGACCTACTTTTTGATCGGGTACCCCCCCTCTTCCCACACCGTCTCCAACATAACCTTTATCTTCGATACGTCCATATCCGGGTGGTCGTGGACGGGGCCGATGATGAACCGCCCGCCCGGCCCGCAGAGCTTGATGAGCCGTCGCGTCTCGGCCCGGACCTCGTCCGGCGTGGAGCGTGTCGTCAGGATATAGTCGATACCCACGCCGCCCACGATGGTGAACCGGTCGCCGTGGACCCGCTTTTCGTGGGCGATATCCACCGTGCTCGTGTTCTCGTAGGCGTGGCCGCCGTCAAACCCCCACTTGATGAAGAGGTCAAAGATCTTCGTGTTGTCCCCGCAGGAGTGGATCAGGATTTTGCCTCCCCGGTCGTGCACCGCCTTGCACAGCCGGGTATAAATCGGGCCGAAAAGCTCGTCAATGGCCTCGGGGCTGATCATGGGGCCGGTCTTGTAGGAAAAATCGTCCCCCTTCAGGATCACCTTGATGCCCGCGTCCATGGCTGCCATCTGCGTCTTCATGACGTATTCGTCGTTATAGGCGATGAGCTTCTTGAGGTAGTCCGACCTCCGTTTCAGGTTCACCGAAAAGGCGGGAAACCCCATCATCTGGATGAGGATCTCGAAGGCCCCGCTTGCCACGTCGCCCATGAGGCATATCTTGTCGCCGTACCGCTTCTGCGCGTCCTTGTAGAAAGTGTAGGCCATGTGGGCAAGCTCGTCGATGTCCTGGTGGTAGGGCCAGGCGTCGTAGGCCTCCGGGGTGGGGATCGCCGGCCCCCGAAACATGAAGTACATATTCCCGTAGCCGTCGTCTATCCAGTCCATGTAGCAGCCGAGGGTCTTGGCCAGGGTCTTGCTGTCCCAGACCATGATCGTGGCCTCGTAGCTGACCCAGTCGGCGTCAAAGCCGAGCGCGACGGCCGCCTCGATCCGCTTCTTCAGGCCCCCGGCGATGAAGGGGTCGGCCAGGATCTTTTTCAACTTTTTGCCCCACCGGTCGGTGATGAAACGGGAGACGGGGTTCATGAAGATCGTTTTTGCCGGGATGAGCGGTTTCCCAAGCACCTGCTGGACGGGCCAGTCGTCGAGGCTCGCGCTAAAGGTCGGGATCCGGTCGACCGGTTTTCCTTCGATCTGTCTGAAGACGCGTTCGGTAGGGTCCATGGGTAATCCTTTAGTGTTGGAAGAGTTAGGAAATTAAGGGGATTGCTTCGCGGCTCCCCACAATGACGTACGTGAGGGCGTATCCTTACCCCCGGATCGGATACTTACCGTGCTCCCACACCGTCTCTAACATGACCTTCACCTTTTCCATGTCCATATCCGGGTGGTCGTGGACGGGGCCGATCAAAAACCGCCCGCCCGGCCCGCAGGCCTTGATCAGCTTCTTTGTCTCGTCGGCCACTTCCTCGGGCGTGGAACGCCTAGTGAGGAGGTAGTCCACCCCCACCCCGCCGACGATGGTGAAGCGGTCGCCGTGGACCTTCTTTCTCGTGGTAGATGTCCACGTTGGAAGTATTCTCGTAGGCGTGCCCGCCGTCAAAGCCCCACTCGATGAAACTATCGAACATCTTCGTGTTATCGCCGCAGGAGTGAAGCAGTATCCGCCCCCCCGGTCGTGCACGGCCTTCGTGATGCGCCGGTACGACGGCCCGAAGAGCTCGTCGGCAACCTTCGGGTTCATCATCGGCCCGGTCTTGAAGGCCATGTCGTCGCCGTCAAATATCACCCGCACCCCCGCGTCCATCATGGCCATGTTGGTCTTCATGACGAGGGCTTCGAGGTAGGCGGTGAACCGCCTGATCATCTCGGGCTCCCGCCTGATGAAGACCGGCATCCGCTCGAACCCGAACGACCAGAGCATTGTCTCGTGGATGCCGAAGGCCGCCTGCCCCAGGATGCAGATTTTATCTCCGTATTTCCTGACGATCTTCGTGAAGAACTTGTAGGTAGCTTGCGCCAGGTCGTCAAGATCGGGGAAATGGGGCCATGCCTCGTAATCCGCTTTTGTCTTGAATGCCGGCCCCCGGTACATGTACCAGGAGTTGCCGTGGCCGTCGTCTACGATGTCGTAGAACGACCCGGTCACCCGCGCCATCGTTTTGCCGTCCCAGAGCATGAGCATCCGCTCGAAAAGCCCCACCACCGAATCGAACTTGAGCGAAACCGCCGCCTCGACGTTCTGGCCCATCATAACGTCGAGCAGGGGATAAAGCATCATCCCGGAAAGCCGCTTCCCCCACCGGTCGAGGATAAAACCGGTGACCGGGTTCATCATGAAAATGGATTTCCCGATCATCGATTTGCCGATGACCTGCTGCACCGGGCCGTAATCGAGGTAGTACGAAAAGGTCGCGACCCGGTCGGTCTCTTTGCCGTCAATGGCGGCGATCACGCGCTCGGTAGGGTCCATCGTGCTGCTCCTTGAATGAGAGTAATCGATAATACGGCAGAATTAAGGTGACACCATGCTTAATTAGTAATTCGTTAATTCAAAAATCGAAGGCAATAATTAAGTATGGTGTTACCGTAATCCCCGGCGGGACGACCTCACGTCCCCAGCAGCCCCTCCCGCACGTCTTCTACGCTCCGGGATGCCTCGTACCACTTCTCAAAGTGCCGGTCCATGATAAAGAGGTAGAAAAGCGAATCGGGGCGGATGATCTCGTAGACCTCCGTAACCTCGCGCTTCTGGGTACCGGCATAGTCGATAATACCGGCATACCGGAACATCTCAACGTGCCTGGCCTCCCCGTGCTGCTCCACCCCGAATATCAGATAGATCTCCGTTCCGTCGTAAGCGAAGATTTTATCGAAGTCCGCCTTGAGTTCCCCGCGCTGAACGCGCCTGTCGAAGAAGTAGAACCGATCCCGGCAGCCCCTGATATACTCCCGGAGCGCTTCTTCGGACAGGGCCTCACCGAGGTTGTAGATATCCGTGTTCTCGGAGATAAAGCCCTCTTCCAGGAGGTTTTCATCTACGCCGAAGATACCGTCAAAGGGCTCCGGACCCGACCCGTTGCCGCCGCTCTCCCGGAGATCCGCCCCTTCGGACGGGACGGCCCCGACCGCAGGCCTCACAAAGCGGTCGGCTTCTTCATCCAGCGGCTTAATTATGGACAGCGTATTGCCGATGATCACGTCAAACGGGTAGATCAGATTCGGGTTGTGCGCCTCCATCCGTTTCTTTTCAAGGAAGCGCTCGATCCGTTTCTTCACGCTCCTGTTTCGCTGCGCACCCCGGGAGGCTTCGTTGATCTTATCGGCGATGCTCACCTTGATATCACCCCAGAGGTCGTCGTAGAGCGTGATGATCTCCGATACTCCGCCGAACGAGATGTAGAGGCCCGTATTCACGCCGAGATCGGATATCTCCCCGATCCGCTCGTAATAGGTCTGGTTTATCTCACGCTCCTTTGCCCGTACATCGGCAAGCATCCCTTTCAGACGGTCGATCTGATTGAGCTCGTCCTGGCAGACCTCCGTGTAAAACTCCTTCGAGCGCTTAACGAGGTCCTGCTTTTCTACCTCATTTACCAGCTCGTCCCGGGAGGCCTTGATCAGTGCGAGCTGTTCCCTGAGCTCAGTTTCATGGGCGAGGCGGTTGTCCCGTTCGGGAGTATTCGCCGCGTCCCTGATCTGCTGGGACACGAGGCCGATCGCATCAATGTGGTCCTGGATCGTCTCATCAAAGAGCTTCATCTGCGCTTCCAGCATCGCCTGGGGAGACATCGAGCGCTTGGATTCGACAATACGGTCCAGCGCCTTGATCGTTCCGACGAGCTGCTTTTTCTGCTTGGTGATAGTTACCAGGTCGCTCTTATATTCATCCAACTGGCGCTGGCGCATGAGCTTTTCGTCGAAATCGGGATTGTTTCTCAACAGCTCCCGCTTGTATTCGGCGGTGATAATCTGGATCTCTTTTGCCAGTTCCACGAGGGCAACGACGTTCCCCGAGAATGTAATCGCGTCCCCCAGAAGGTTATTGAGTTCAATGCCGAGGGAGCGCTCCCTGCCGATCTTGAGGTGGTATCGTTTGGCGGCGGCCAGGATAGGCACGTAAAACTCGTTCTTGAGAAAGTCGGCCATAACGTGGCTTCCCGACCGTTTTGTGCGTTTGGTAAATCCCTTCAAATCGACGAAGAGGTGCCCCTCCTTCATCTCCTCGGTCTTAATCAGGAACACCTTGTGATCGCCGCCAAAACGATAGAGCCTGCCCGCATCATATTCCCGGATCAGCTCTTTCAGGGGAATCTGCCGCTTCCGGTTCTCCAGGAGCCGTTTAGACGCGGCGAAATAGGAATCGTAGCCGAACTCCATGCGATAGACAATGTAGCGCTTGACGATCTCGGAGATCTGGAAGGTGAGCGTCTCTTTGCCGACGGAAAAGATCCGTATGAGCCCCCACCGGCGGTGGGTCTTGAAATTGGTCGTGATCTTCTTGATCTTATTAACCCGCCCCTCGTCCCGCCGATACCGGTCGACCTGTTCCGCAAGGCCCGTTTCGACTCGCGAGGCGAGTTTCGAATCCTCCCAGAGCGCCCTCAGGAGCTTATCGTCCTGGGCGATCTCCGAAAAGAGGATATGGATGCCTTCCTTCTGGTTGTCAAAGCTGATGAGGTAGTCAAGGATATCGTCCCGAAACGACCCGATGCTATGGAACTCGATGATCTGTTCGGTCAGCGTCTTATCCCGCATAATCTGGTCGACCATGCCCTTGGTTACGTCGACGATGCTGTGGGCCTTGCGGGCGGCCTGGTTATACACGTCTTCGAGGCTCGAGGCTATCTTCGGCGTGAGGTTATAGGGGTTGAGGTCATTGCCGAGGATGGCGCTCTTGATGTTGAGGACGAAAAAGGGGGTTGCCGTTGAAAGGAGGAGATATTCCATCTCCTTGAAATCATGGGAAAGCCGTTTGCCCTTGAAGGACGAAAACACCTCCGTGACGACCGCGCGTATGACGTTGGAATAAAGGATACTGATGGATCTGTCCAGTTTCTCGTACGATAGTCCCCGGATCTTGACCCCCTTGATGATTTCCTTCTTATCGTTGAGGATGGAAGCAACGGCCAGGTGGACCAACAGCGAAGTACGTTCCGACGCACCGAGGCGCATTTCTTCCTCGATGGCCTTTTTGTAGATACGTAAGAGCTCCGATATGAATTGGCGGCCGTGGAGCGAGGGGGAAAACCAACTGGCGATGAGCCCCGCGTCGATCAGGGGATCGGAATAGACCGTGGAGACGGCAATCTCGGTTTCAAGGCGGTTCTTAAACACGCCGGCGACCCGGTACCCCTTTTGCAGAAGCTTGACCCGCTCATCCGACACCGAGACGACAATCGATCCGCGTTCGTCGTAGACCATTGACGGCTCGAAGCGGCCCTTCATGAGCGAGGCCAGCTCCCGGGTTGCCTCCTCGAAGATCTCTTCGGCTCCACCGCCGAAGATAAAGGGAATTCGTATGTCGTAGTCGGACTCGCCCAGACAGAAGCGGACCGAATCCCGCCTCAGGCTCAAGAGATCCCTTCCCTGTATGCCTTTCTGGCGGACGTAGGCAAGGATGTCTTCGAAAAGGGCCGCCCTCTTATCGAGGAGCTGATCTCTGAAACCTGATTCCATGAATCGGTCTATTATCCTTATAATCCGCGAAGATGTTCCGGTCGAAGGAGATCCGTCCTGTTTTGGGAAAGGACATGTCGGATAATCGAGAGGGCCTGTTCCTTTTCCTGCGGCAGCCTGATCCTCAGCGGGAGGTAATTGGAGGCATGGTTCGAGGTAAACAGGCAATCGGTGACATCGGTATGGGTTAACATCGCCCCCAGCTCCTCGAGGAGCCCCCAGGTATCGGGCAGTACATACTCACCCCGCACCTGCCGCTCGGCCAGTGGAGTCCCCGGCACGACCATAACGGTGAGCGCGCCGATATAGTCCGGGTTCATTTCCGAGAGAACCTTTCCGCTCTGCTCGGCGTGAACGATGCTTCTTTCAATCCCCGCGATCCCGACCAATACCGTGACCGATAATAGTATACCGGCCTCCCGCACCCGGTGGGCCGCCTCAATCATAGCCGGGACGTCTGCTCCCTTCCGGATTTCATCGAGGACCTGCGGGTCACCGCTCTCAAGCCCGAGGTAGACGATACCGAGCCCCATGTCCTTTAGCTCACTAAGCTCTTCCGGGCTTTTCTTGAGGATGCTCTTGGCGTTACCGTAGACGCCGATCCTCTCGATATCGGGAAAGGACGCGTTAATCTCGGCAACGATAGGCGCCAGCATACGCTGGGGGATGATGAGGGCGTCGCCGTCGGCTAAAAAGACCCGCCTGACACCTCGGTACCGGCGCGCCCCGTCCAGGTCTTCGCGGATCTCCTCTATGCTCCGGATTCTGAAACGCTTCCCTTTATAGGTGGGACAAAACGTGCACCGGTTATGGGAGCATCCGAGGGTCACCTGAAGTATGAGGCTGCCCGCTTCGCTGGGTGGGCGTATGACAATGCCTTCGTATCTCATTTCGATGTGCGGGCGCGACCGCCGCGTTATCGCGTCGGCTGTTACGCGCGCCTGGCGCGGGTAACAACCGGCAGGCGATTTTCACGGGCAGGGCCTTCGTATCTTCCTATTTCTTCTTTCTTGTCGCCGGGGCCTTTTTCTTTTCCTTGGCGTCCGTCGGCGCCGCCGTGTCCGGCTCTCCGGGCTGCAGCGCCTCTGTCTGCGGCCCCGCGGCAAGCTCCGCCTTGAGCTTCGTGTTTTCCTTCCGGAGCTTCCGGTTATTTATGCTGAGGGACGTCCGCTCGATAACCTCCAAAAGCGACATCACGATGATCGTGATCAGTATGGCGATGTAGAAAAACGCGAAGAGCGGAAGCTCAAACGATTGATAGGTCACCCCGCCGTACGAAAGCAAGACCAGGGAAGTCGGCGCCTGATTGTAATGGGCGAAGATCACCAGGATCAACAGGACGATCGCAAACAGGATAATTTTAATATACTTCATAGTCCCTCCTCACGCAATGGTGCCGTCCGATACGCGTCCAGCAGCTTGTCGTAAGTCGATTGTATATGCTCGGAGATAACCTTTACCTCTCCGATAACCGGCATGAAATTAGTGTCGCCGTCCCAGCGGGGAACGACGTGTACGTGCAGGTGATCCTCCACGCCGGCGCCCGCCGTCTTACCGAGGTTGAGCCCGATATTAAAACCGTGGGGATTCATGGTTCTGTGAAAGACGTCAATAAACGCCTGGACAAACCCGAATATTTCCGCGATCTCGTTTTGATCGAGGCTTCCGAAATCCCCCGTATGCCGGATCGGCGCCACCATCAGATGGCCGTTATTATAGGGATACTTATTCATGATGACAAAGGAACGGCTCCCCCGCGCGAGGATGAGGTTGCCCCGATCGTCGGCCTGGGCAAACCGGTTGCAGAAAATACACCCCTTCTCTTTTTGCCCGGCAATATACTCCATCCTCCACGGCGCCCAGAGGATCTCGCGGTGATCGGTGTCGCTCAAATCTCCTGGATCTCCCCGGTTATCGTGTTGTTGGCGATAGTCAGAAACCCGAGCGTATTCTTCTCGGCAAATCGTTTGTCGGTTGGGGACCCGGGGTTGAGCATAAGGACGCCCTGCTGGTTTCCGAGAAACGGGGCATGGCTGTGGCCGAATACAATGCAGTCGACCGTGTCGGACCGGAATTCTTCCAAGACCCGTACCGGCAGCCCGTCGGGGGACCCCCAGCCGTGGGTGATACCGATTCGCTTTCCTTCCAGTTCTTCGATCCTTTTCCCCGGCAGCGACTCGGCCAGCGTCCCGCGATCCATGTTGCCTCTCACGGCCATGAGGTGCCACGTCGAAAGGAAGCGAAAGACGCTCTCCTCGACGATATCACCGGCGTGGACAATCACGTCCACGTCGGAAAAGTAGCGCCGCACCAATCGGGTAAACCGATCGTCAACGGCGGTCAGGTGCGTGTCAGATATGACACCGATCTTCATGCCAATTCTCCGATGCCACACTATAGAATAAAAGCGCGAATAAATCAACAGTAAAAACTATTTGCGCCCAAAAACCGCCGGTGGTACAATCACCTATGACCCGCGACGATGATACCGGAACTCCTTCCAGGCTGTCGGACATCCTGAGCGCAATCCTCAAGGACAGGGGATGGAACAGGGTCGTCAGGGAGCACCGGGTCTTTGAGGAATGGGACGGAGCCGTCGGCGCGATTATCGCGAAAAACGCCCAGCCGGTCAGGATCGATCGGGGCGTGATTGTGGCGGTCGTCACGAGCCCGGTATGGACCCAGGAGCTGTCACTGCTCAAGGAAACGATCATCGGGCGGCTCAATGACCGTCTCGGTGAGCCGCTGGTGTCAGATATCCGGTTTATTCAGGGAGAGATACCCGGCGATTCGTAGGAGCCTGCGGTAGACACGCGCCCTGCTCGGGGTTTATACTCTAACCCGCAACGACCGGTGGCTTGACCGCGGGCGTCCTTCGACGGCCTTTTCGCGGCATCACCGCTTCCGGGGCTGTGCCGAGGAGGGCCGGGGTTGAAAGGAGATATCAGGCCGGCGGGTTCTGACAGACCAGGGTTACCTCGTTGATCCACCGGACGTAGTCATCCAGCGCGTGGGTGATAGGAAGCGAGATGATCTCCGGTATCTTGTAGCTGTGGAGCCCCTGGATGGCCTGCTTCACCTGCTCGAAGAGCTCGGCGCGGGTCTTGATAATCAACAGGTATTCCTCGCTGGATTCAACCTTCCCTTCCCACGTGTAAATCGACCGCATATTCGGGATGATGCTCACGCAGGCCGCCAGCTTTGTATTCACCAGTTCGTTTGCAATCTTATCGGCTTCGTTCTGACTGCTTGCCGACACCAGCACTACCGAAGAACCAGTCATAGCGCCTCCTCATGGATCATGGGCGAACGTTATGGACCAGCATGCCGGTCTTTCCTGATACCGTCAATCTTCTCCGTCCAGGATCGTATCTCCTCCAGGGCCCTGTTGGCGATATATCGTTTCCTATCCTTCTTCCGTACCTCGGGCGGGGGACTTGAAAAGAGCCCGAAATTGATGTTCATCGGCTGAAAATCCCCGCCGCGGGCTTCGGTTATATAAGAAACCAGGCTGCCAATCGCGCTGCTTCGCGGAGGGACGAGCGGCCCCTCCCCCAGGGCAAGGAGACCCGCGTTGAGCCCCGCGACGATACCCATTGCCGCCGATTCAACGTACCCCTCGACTCCCACCAGCTGTCCCGTTAAAAAAAAGCCCGGCCTTGTCTTGATCTCGAGGGTCGGAAAAATAATCCGGGGAGCGTTGATAAAGGTGTTTCGGTGGATGCTTCCGTATCGTGCGAACTGGGCGTTTTCCAGGCCCGGGATCATCCGAAATATCCGCTCCTGGTCTTTTTGTTTGAGCCGCGTCTGAAATCCGACCATATTGAAGAGGGTTCCTTCGCTGTTCTCATGTCTCAGCTGAACCACCGCGAAGGGACGAAGCCCCGTCTTGGGGTCGGTCAATCCCACCGGCTTCATCGGGCCGAACGCAAGCGTATCATCTCCGCGTTTTACCATGACCTCGATGGGCAGGCACCCTTCGAAGATCTTGGTGTCCTCAAACGAGTGGGGGAGCACCTCGTCGGCGCGTTTGACCTCCCGTATGAACCGGTAGTAGCACTCCTCGGTCAGCGGCAGATTGATGTAGTCGTCGCCCCCCTTGTCGTAGCGCGAGCCCATGAAGGCAACCTCCATGTTGATACTCTCGGCCGTGACAATGGGTGAGATGGCGTCGTAAAAAAACAGGTTATCCTTGCCCGTTACCCGGATGATCGCTTCGGCAAGGGCGTCGGAAGTCAGGGGGCCGGTAGCCACCACCGTGGGAACGTCCTCGGGCAGTGATGTAATTTCCTGTCTGACGACTGTGACCGCCGGATGCGCGCTCATCCGCTCGGTAATGGCGGAAGAGAACCGCTCCCTATCCACCGCCAGCGCCGAGCCCGCCGGAACCCTGGTTTGGTGGGCGGCGGCAATTATGATCGAATCAAGCGTCTCCATCTCGCGTTTGAGAATCCCTGAGGCATTTTCGGTTGACTCGGCTCTCAACGAATTGCTGCACACGAGCTCCGCCATTGCCTGGTTGGTATGCGCCGGCGAAAACTTCGTCGGTTTCATTTCGTAGAGGGTAACGGCCACCCCCATGTTGGCCGCCCGCCACGCGGCCTCGCAACCGGCAAGACCGGCGCCGATCACGGTGATGTGGGGTCGTTTCATGAGGCGCCCGGCTCCTTCTTGACGTCAATACGCTCCGAATAGCCGCACCCCTCCGCCGGGCAGACCAGCATCTGGTCCTCCCCCTTCTTCTCCTTGAGCGTCATGAACGGCGAGCCGCACTTCGGACATGGTTTATTAAAGGGCTTGTTGGAGATGATATATTTGCAGTCGGGATATCGCGAGCACCCGTAAAACGCCCTCCCCTTCGTCCTGCCCTTGCTGCTCCTGCGCTCGATGAGGGTGCCCGCCTTGCACTCGGGGCAGGTTACGCCGGTATCCACCGCCTTCTTGAGAGACTTGATGTTCCTGCATTCCGGGTATCCCGTGCACCCGAGGAACGGCCCGAACCTGCCCTTCTTTACCTGCATGGGCTTTCCGCACTTGTCGCAGATCTCCTCGGTCGCCGGGACCTCCTGGACGTCGCCCTCCAGCGGCGCGACGTATCGGCAGTCCGGGTATCCGTTGCAGGCGTAGAACCTCCCGTACCTCCCCAGCTTGATGACAACCTGCTTGCCGCAGAGGGGGCAGGTCTTATCCGTCGGCTGGGTGGTGATATCGCTCTTCTTGATCTCCTTATCCTTGCTGATGATCAGGTTATTGAAGGGTTCCCAGAAGTCCTTGATCATAGGCCGCCACTGTATCAGGCCCGCGGCGATATTGTCCAGGTCCTCTTCCATGTGGGCGGTAAATCCGTAGTCGACGTACCGGTTGAAGTGCGCCACCAACAGATCGTTGACCACCATGCCGATATCCTCGGGGAAAAACCGTCTCTCTTTGAGCGTAACGTATTGGCGCGTCTTGAGGGTATTGATGATCCCCGCGTAGGTAGAGGGCCGTCCGATGCCGTATTCCTCCAGCGCCTTGATGAGGGTCGCCTCGGAGTACCGGGGGGGCGGCGCCGTAAAATGCTGTTCCGGTACGATCCCGATGGCCGTGAGTGGATCGTCCGGCGCAAGGGTCGGCAACTTCGTCTCCCGATCCTCGGCCTCGTCGTCGACCCCCTCCAGATAGACCTTCGAAAAACCCGGGAACTTCACCGTGTATCCGGTCGATCGGAAAGTGTAGCCGTTATCGCTGACGATATCCACCGAGACCGAGTCGAGGATCTGTTCGGACATCTGGGACGCAATCGTCCGTTTCCAGACGAGTTCGTAAAGCCTCAGCTCATCCTTGGTCAGGTATTTCCTGACCGACTCCGGGGTTCGCGCGAGCGACGTGGGACGGATCGCCTCGTGGGCCTCCTGGGCGCCCTTGGCCTTCGCCCGATAGAACCGCGGTTTGGCCAGGGCGTACGATTCCCCGAAGAGCCCGACGATAACCTGCCGCGCTTCGGCCAGCGCCGACGCGGCGATCTGGACACTGTCGGTCCTCATGTACGTAATCAGGCCGACCATAGAATCGCCGATTTCCTTGCCCTCGTAGAGCTTCTGGGCCACGTCCATCGTCTTTTTCGCGAAAAATCCGAGCTTTCGGGACGCCTCCTGCTGGAGCGTGCTGGTGATAAACGGGGGAGGAGGCGTTCGCCGGACGTCTTTGCGCCGAACCTCGCCTACCCTGAACACCGCCCGGTCCAGCGCATCGACGACGGCCAGCGCCGCCGCCTCGTCGGCGATATCGAATTTATCGTATTTCTTTCCGTCGCGCGCCGTCAGCGTCGCGGTGAAGGGCTCATACGCGCCCTCCTTGGTGAATATCCCCTCGACCGTCCAGAATTCCCGGGGAGCAAATCCCTCTATTTCCCGCTCCCGCTCGCAGATTATCCTCAACGCAACCGACTGTACCCTGCCGGCCGACAGGCGGTATCGGATCTTTTTCCAGAGCAGCGGGGAGAGGTTGAAACCCACCAGGTAGTCGAGGATGACGCGCGCCTGCTGGGCGTCAACAAGGTTCTGGGAGATAGCTCGGGGGTTGGCGAAGGCCGCCTGTATGGCGTCCTTCGTTACCTCGGAAAAGACGACCCGGTGCACCGTTACGCCCTTCGTATCCCCGTCATCAATCCCGAGGACCGCGGCAAGATGCCAGGCGATCGCCTCGCCCTCTCGGTCAAGGTCGGTCGCCAGGTAGACCGTGGTAACGCCTTTCATCTCGGCCACGATGCGGTCGATGTATTTCTTCTTTTCCTCGAGAACTTCGTAGACGGGGGTGAAGTCATGGTCAACGTCCACCGAGCCGTCCTTGCTGGGCAGCGAACGCACGTGCCCGTACGATGCCACCACCTTGTAGGAGGCGCCGAGGTATTTCTCGATGGTCTTGGCCTTGGCCGGCGATTCGACGATAACCAGTGACTTTGCCATAGTCAGCGTAAACCCGTTCTAAAGGGTATTGAGGATAAAGTTATTGCCCGATATCTGTTTGACCAGCCCCCGGAGCTCCAGGTCCAACAGGATCGCCAGGACGTCCTGGCTCCTGAACCCGCTGCCCTCGATGATCGCCTCGATAGAGACGGGGCCGCTCTCGATGCACCGTAAGACCGTCCGCTCGGCATCCGAGAGGTCCTCGGGAAGCAATATCGGTTTCTCGCCGCCCTCCCCGTGCGCCGGGTCTCCAAGGGCAAAGGCCAGCTCTTCGATGACGTCTTCGGCGCTTTCCACCAGCTTTGCCCCTTCGCGGATCAGGGTGTGGGTTCCGCGGGAGCGCATCGAGGTAATATTTCCCGGGACGGCGAACACCTCCCGGTTTTGTTCGAGCGCAAGCTTGGCGGTGATAAGCGCCCCGCTATTGGGCGACGCTTCCGCGATCACCACGCCCAGTGAAACCCCGCTGATGATCCGGTTCCTCTTCGGGAAATTGGTCATCTCGGGCTCGGTCCCGAAGGGGAATTCGCTGATCACCGCCCCGTTCTCGACGATCTCGGCAAACAACGGTCGGTTTTCCGACGGATAGATAACGTCTATCCCGGAGCCCAGGACGGCGATCGTCCTGCCCTTTTGTCTCAGCGCACCCAGATGGGCCGCCGAATCGATTCCCCGGGCCATGCCGCTGACCACCGTTATCCCCCGGGCCGCCAGGCCCCGGGCGATTGTCTCCGCGCAAATCAGCCCGTACCGGCTCGAATTGCGCGATCCGACCACGGCAACGGCCCGCCGGTCCCGGTCGGTAAACGAGCCCTTCAGGTAAAGGATCGGGGGGGCGTCGTAAATCTCTCTGAGCCTCGCCGGGTAGGCCGCGTCTTCGAGGCTGACGATCGTCACGTCCGCATCGGCGGCGCGTCCCACCTCGTCCTGCACGGCCCCCCAGCCGTTAAACGACGCGATGGCCGACGCCCGCGAGCTTCCCACCCCCTCGACGCCGGAAAGATCCCGCCTGCCGGCCCGAAAGACCGCCTCTGCGCCCCCGAAACGGTCGACGAGTTTCTTATACGTTACGCTGCCGACTCCGCTAATGGAGGCCAGCGCTATGGAATAGTGACGCGCGTCCATCGGGAAAAGAAGTATATAGCTTTTACCGTCTAAGTCAAGATGAAAAACGGCGCCGAGAATTCCCGACGCCGTGCGCGATATCTCCCGGGATTACCCGTCTATTCCACCTGCAGGCGTACCATATCGCCGAGGATGATGTCGCTATTGGACTTATTGACTACCGCGGTCGAGGTGAACTCATCTGCCTTGAGCACCACGATTTGACCGATAACGTCGGGAGGGTAGATCAGCCCTTCTCTCTCAAGCTCCTCGGTGGAGGTGTTGCTTTCCAGCATATCCTGGTACTCCTCGGCGCTTAGGCTCCCCCGGTCATACTCCTCTCGTATCCGCAGGATATCAAAGACATTGCCCGTCTGGACCCCGTCGGCATAGCCCCGGTCGATATAGACGATATCGTTTTCGGCTATCATCGGGTCTTCCATGTAGTACTTTTCCGACGAGAGGGTGTAGACGATATAGCCGACGACGGGATCGATGCCCTTGTGCACCCGGATCGTCCTCACGGACGGCTCAAACGGCCTGACCCGATCGTCGATCATGATGACGTCGTTGGCGCTGGTGATTACCGCGGCGGCGGTCTTGGCGCCGATGGACGTTACCTCAAGCTCGCCGACGATAGTGATGGCGTATCCCACCGTGCCGAGGGTAGCGGGATGTTTGATCTTCTCGGCCACCCTGAAGATAGTGAAACGATCCCCCCGCCTGATCGTCACCAGCCGTTTATGGGGAAGCTTGATGAAGACGATATTGTCGTCGGTCAGCAGCTTCTTTGTCTCCCGGGTATGATCGATAGTGCCCGAATCCTCCAGGTCTTTCCTGGTGATGAACCCCGCATTGAGCACCTTGGGGATATAGTAGACATCGGAAGGTTCCATTACGAACTTCTCTTCCGTGCTCACCGGAGGAAGAGCGACCGGCGGGAGGGTCTCGGGATACGTGACGACCTCTTCCGGCATCTTCCGAATGACCGGCCCGGCCTCCTCGACGGGCTTTGGAGCTGCCTCTTCGAGGATGAGCTGCTGGCCCGGACTGATAACATTGGGGTCCTTGATCTGGGGATTGAGCTCCCAGATCACCGGCCACTTATTCGGGTCCTGATAGGCATCACCCGATATGTCCCAGAGCGTATCCCCTTCCTTGATAATGTAGACACGGGTGTCGGGGCTGGTGGCGGGCGGGGTTTCCTGAGCCCATGCCAGCGCCCCGATCAGGACGATTGCCGAAAGACCTAAGATAAACGATGTCTTTTTCATAGCGATCTTCCACGTATGTGTTTTCAATCTATTTCATCTTCTCCCGCGCCAGATCGGCTGCCGAGCTGTCGGGAAACGTCGTGACGACCGAACTGAACGTCTCCCGAGCGCGGGCGGGATCCCCGATCTTTTCGTAGCAGAATCCTATCTTCAGCAGCGCGTCGGGCGCCTTGTCTTTCCCCGGAAAACGCTCCGTTACTCCCCTGAACTGATCAAGGGCCTTCTGGTAGTCGCTCATCAAGTAATAGCATTCGCCGATCCAGTAAGACGCGTTGTCGGTAAGCTCGTCGCTCGGGTAGGTTTTCACGAATTCGACGAAGAGCGGCAGAGCGGTTTCGGCCTTTCTGTCCATGACTTCCGAGAGCGCCCGGTCATAAAGGGCCTGGGCGTCTTTCGGGCCGCCCCCGGCGGGGGAAACAGCAGGCTCCCCGACGGGACCCGCGACCGCGGGGGAATCCTCTCCGTGCGAGGGAATAGGCGCCGCGCCGTCGGGAGGGGGCGTGGTTGTCCCCGGTCCGGGGATATCGTTTACCGGCCGGTCGATTGTTTCCTCTTCAACCGGCTTTCGCGCCGTGCCCGTAAGGTACGCATCGAGGGCCTTTTCGCTCCGCTCCGTCCGTTCGTTGATCTCGGCTACCTCCCGGGTCAGATCCGAGAGCTTCTTCTCGAGGTCGACGATGCTGCGCTCCATCTCTCTGATCGTGGCGGTATCGCCCGATCCGGTATTTCCGGTCGTCATCTCACATCCGAAGACACCGGCCAAAAGCGCACCGAGACAGGCCGCACAGATAACGTGGAATCCCCTTATCCGCTTTATCCGCTTTATCCGACGCCCCATCGCCCCCCCGCGATTCCCGAGGTCCGATAACATCTTCTCCGGCCCCGGCAGTTCATCAACGCAAGGCGCGTAATCATAGCCTCCTTTATTACATAACCGATTTTATTGCCTTTGTCAAGCATTTAGGGGATAAGTTTTCACTTTGTATTCCGACCCGACCGTGATATAAAGGAACATGGGTCAATCGATACGATTTTCGAGGAACATCCCGGTAATGGGCCTGTCATATGCGAAAGGAGGAATTCATACCATGAAAAGAAGAAACGGCATATTAACGATACTTGCGGTCATGCTGATGCTTGCGTTTGCGCTCACGTGCTGCAGCAAGAAAGAGGCCGCGCTGGAAGGCTATACGGGCGGTGAGATGTCCGACAAGAGCCTTGTCGGGGAGCCCGCCATGATGGAGGCGCTCTCCCCCGCCCCGGCGGTCGCCCCGCCGCCTCCACCGACGGATACCTCCACCGCACCGGCCACGGTCCCGGACCCGACAACCAAGAAACGTAAGATCATCAAGACCGCCGAGATCACCATCGAAGTGAAAAGCTTTGAGGACTCCCTTACGAAAGTCAGGGAGATTATGAAGGAGATGGCACCCGGCGAGCAGGACGGCTTCATCGCCGATTCCTCGTCATCGAAATCTGAGACGGGCGCCACGACCGGCACCGTCATCATCCGAATCAGCCCCAATAAATTCGACCTCCTGGTCGATAAGCTCATGGCCGTCGGGGACGTGAAGTATCAGCGGATCGCCGGTGAGGACGTTACCAAGGAATACTACGACCTGCAGGCCAGGCTCAGCAGCAAGCAGGAGATGGAAAAACGGCTCATCCAGTTGCTTGCCACCAGGACCAACAGCGTGTCGGACCTGTTGGAAGTGGAGAGGGAGCTTGGAAGGGTCAGGGAAGAGATCGAGAGTATCCAGGGGACGCTCAGGTACTACGACGACATGGTGGGGATGTCTACCGTCAACCTGACGATCCAGGAACCGGAGTCGGTCGTCTCGGGAGCGGGCGGCTTCTGGGGGCCGATCAAACAGGCCGTCACCCGTTCCTTCGAGGTATTCGGCAAATCCATCGCCGCCATGATCATTTTCGTCATGGGCGTGCTCCCGTGGGCCATTGTCGCGTACGTCGTCTTCCTCATCGTTAGAAAGATCATACGAAAACGGCGCGCCAGGGCACAGCAGACCGTATCCGCCAAGCCCAAGGCAAAGTAGCGGCACCAACCGACCAGTCAAGGGGGAGAGGGCGGCGCCCCTCCCCTTTTTTTTGGACGCAGCCCCTATGTGTGACATACCCCTTCATACCGTCATCCCCCGTTACGACCGCCTGAGGTCGGTAATCCTCCAGACCGGCGCCCGGGTCTACCTGGTCGGCGGCGCCGTCCGTGACTTCCTCCTGGGAAGGCCCTCGTATGATTTTGACTTTATCGTCTTTGACGACCCCGGAGCGTTCTCCCGCACGATCGCGACGGCACTCGGGGCGCGTCTCGTGGTACTGGACGACCGCGAGCGGATCTACCGCGTGGTTTCGCGCGGCGTCGAATACGACTTCTCCGCCCCCAAGGGGCCCGACCTCCCGTCGGACCTGGCGATG
Source organism: uncultured delta proteobacterium (assembly GCA_963735595.1). Lineage (GTDB taxonomy): Bacteria > Desulfobacterota > Zymogenia > Zymogenales > Zymogenaceae > JAFGAS01. Next base: position 831,212 of record CAVTLK010000001.1, read on the forward strand.
CGGGATTTCACGATCAATGCCCTTGCCGCCGATGCGTCAATTTCGCCGTCGCCCGTCGCGGGGATTGCCGGGGGGCTGGACGACCTTGCCGCCGGAATCATACGGGCAGCCTCGGACGGCGCGTTCGCCGACGATCCGCTGCGCCTCCTGCGGGCCTTTCGGCTGGCGGCGGTCCTCGGCTTTTCCATCGACGGCCAAACCATGCGGCAGATCGCCCGGCAGCGCGGCCTGATCGGCGGCTGCGCCCGCGAGCGCGTCAGGGACGAGCTGGCCAGGCTCCTCGCCGCGCCCCGGGCCTGCCGGGCGATAGAGGCGATGGACGAGACGGGGCTCCTTGCGGCGATCATTCCCGAGACCGGCACCATGAAGGGGGTCGATCAGAATCGGTGGCACAGCCACGACGTGTGGGGGCACTGCCTGGCGACGATGAGGGAGATGGAGACGGTCACCGCCGACCTCGAGCGCTTTTTCCCCGGACGGGGGCAGCGGCTGGCCGATTATTTTGCGACGCCGCTGGGCGGAGGATGGAAACGGGGGGCGCTTTCCAAACTCGTGGCGCTGCTCCACGATGTCGGCAAACCCGAAACACGGGTTGTCGGCGACGGCGACCAAGCCTCGTTCCACGGACACGAAAACGTCGGCGCCGAGGTCTTTTCGGTGATCGGTCGGCGTATCCTCCTCGGTAAGAAGGCCTCCCGTTTCGGGAGGCTCCTTATCAAAAACCACATGCGCCTGTTGTCGCTTGCCGTCTCGCAAACGGTGACGAAACGGGCGGTCGTCCGCCTCTTCCGGGATACGGGCGACGTCCTGCCGGCCCTCCTTATCCTCGGCCTGGCCGACACCAGGGCCGGAAAAACTGACGATGTCCGCGAGAGCGAGAGCATCCGGCTGATCGATGAGGTTTTTTCGGTCCTCGATGAGATAGAGGCGGCGGTCGTTCCGTTCCTCTCCGGAACGGAGATCATGCGGTTATGCTCAATACCCGAAGGAGAGCTGGTGGGACGGCTCAAGTCCGAGCTGTCGGACGCCCAGGCCGTGGGTAGCGTCACGACCAAGGCCGGGGCCCGGGAGTTCGTATTGGAAAGGATGAAATGCCATGCAACGATTGCCTGATATCATACGGATGCTAAAGTGCGTGTCGGGAATAGTGTTGATCGTCTGCTTCTTTCTGCCCTGGGTCGCCCAGACCCCGAGCTGTACGGATAAATCGGTCATCATCCGCGATAACATCTCGGGATTTACCCTCGTACACGAGGGGACCGCGCCCGAGGCAGTGGCCGCGCCGTTGTTCGGGGCGGTCGTAGCGGCGCTTGCCCTCATCGTACGGCACAGGGCCGTCCCGCTTGCCGCCAGCCTCGTGTCGCTGGCCGAGATCCCCACGGCCCTCATTATTGCGGCGTATATCGATCTTTCGGTCCGGCTCTTTACGCCGTTTATCCTCCGGTACGGCTACGTCGTCACCGCGGCCCTCCTCTGGGTGATACCCCTGTTGTCTCTTTCGGACGTTATCATCCACTTTCCGCGGCTTACCAGAGTCGGGAAGACCATCGTCGCCGCCGCCGCAGGGCTGCTGGCGGTGCTCGCGCTCATCGATTACCTGTCCCGGTTTATTGGGTAGGATCGCCGCTGATAAAAATAAAAAGGGGCGCTGTCTGCCCCTTTTCAGTATCCGGCGGCGCCTCGGCGCCCGCATGTTATTTCCCGCCGCCTGAGGCGGCGTAAGCTCTAATCGGTCGAACAGGTCCTATCCCTTTTCCGGGGTGTCTTCCACGGCGCACGTATTCATGTGGCGCTTTCGCTCGTCGCTTGAGCCGAGGAATTTTCTGAGCTTGCCCAGCACACCCTTATCCTCCATCTCTTCCTTGATACACTCCTCGTACCCGAGGACGGAATAATAGGTCGCCCGGTCGAAGTAGAGTATGGCCTTGTTGTTGAGCTCCTGGAGCTGGTATAGCTGGAAGGCGGTGCCGAAAAAGCCTTCGGTTGTGACGACGTCGATGATAACCTTCTTCAGGAGGGACATCGCGTTGATGATGTCGTGCATCGCGTAGTTGTCTTTGAAGACCTCTCTGCCAAACTGGGTAAAATCTAGGCAGATGCGGTACTTGGAAATGTCTTTGGCCAGGAACTCATCGAATCCTTCCATGACCTCGCCCATTATCCGTTTCCACTTGGTTTCGTCGATTCCCTCGATGATCCTGAGGGTGCGGGTCTTTTTGAAGTCTTCGAGCCACAGGCTGACTATTTCGTTTTTCTTGCTCCTCAAAATGGCGACAAATTTCTCGTTAATCATGTTCTTTCCACCTTTCGAATGAGATATCGGATAATCGATCGAACCTTCTATCTAAAAGGTTATACCGTGTGATTGTCAATAGTCGATCCAGGCGGTAAACCGCTTACCTCTATATAATACGATAGCATATTCTTTTACGGATGACAACCGGTAACAAAACGAGAGGCGCCGCTAAATAATTCGGACGATATCGTTACGCGTTTCGTCTGATCGGGATCGATCTTCCTCTGCATAGCCGAGGGCCATCAGCGCAACCGCCCGATACTTCCGGGGCGCCGCAACCAGTGAAAGCACCCTGTCTTCGTCGAACTCAAAGACAATCGACACAGACACCCCTGCCTCCCGGGCCATCAGGGTGACGTGAGCCAGTGCGATGGGGACATCGATCATGAAAAACGGCTGCTCCTCCCCCCTTGTGGCGACTATCCATGGGTTCGCGCAGGCGGCGATAATCGTACGGGCGCCTGCAAAGACGGGCCGCGCCGCCAGCAACGCCGCCTGCCGGAGGGTTGCGTCGTCCCTGATGATGTAAAAACGCCAAATCTGGCTGTTATTGGCCGAGGGCGCCAGGCGCGCAGCCTCCAGGATCGACATGACTGTCCCCTGGTCGACCGGCCTGCCGTCGAACCGGACGGGCTCCTTTATCCGGGAGATGAGCTCGGGTATGGTCATTGAGGTTTCACCACAGTGACGATCTTACCGGGGTCGACCCTCCGCTTTGAGATGAGATTGCCTAACATATAGTCCCACCAGGCCGCGCTGATCTTTTCCGGGGGCCGCCCCAGGGGGCTGATCGCAACGACGCGGGTCGTCTCGTCAAGATCGAGGACCCTCTTAACCGCCTCTTCCCCAAAACCGCCCAGCCAGCAGGTGCCCAGCCCAAGCTCGGCCGCTGCCAGAACCACCAGCTCCATGACCATCGCCGTTTCGGCAAGGTACAGGTGCTTATCGCCCGCGCGGCCCGCCCTGTCGGGCCGGCCGCAGGCAACGATGAAGCCCGGAGCCTTTGTGGTGAGAACCCAGGGATTGACTTTGCCGATCCACCCCGAGAATATAGCCCGGGAGAGTTTACGCTTGGTTTCGGGATCAAACACGAAGAGAAAGAACGGGGAGCCTGCCCCGAAGGCGTGCGCCCCCTCACGCGCGACCCGGGCCGAGCTTTTCTATCTCATCGGGCGGCACGATCGTATCGGCATATTTTCTGACACTCCGCCTGACCTTGATGATCTCCATCAGGTCTGCCGGTTTCTTGTCCCGTGGAGTCATCCCCGCTCACACCTCCCCGGAATACCATATCCGTGCGCTGCGATCGGCGCAGCCGGAAAGGAGCCGCTCCATGACCGCCAGATTCATGACGTCATCCCGGTTATACTTCAAGAGGAGATCGAGCGCCTCCGGATCCCCTTTTCTCACATACCGCTCCCAGAGGACCGGGGCGTCCCGGCCGGTTATCCCCTCCGTCTCCCGGGATATCCCCATCTGATGTTCCACCCCTTTGAGCCCCCCGTATAACCCCCGCCGCCAGCATTCATACATAAGATCGCAGGAAGAAAAGCGCGCCCTAAGATCCAGGCCGATCTTCCGCTTGATGACCGGCAGGTCGAACCGGTTGCCGTTGTAGGTGACGATAGCGGTGGCCGATGAGAGGGCTTCCGTGACGCTCGCGTACGTAATCTCGTCGCCCACCAGTTGGATAATCTCCAGCTCCGGGAGATAGATTCCGACGACGGTGATCCTCCCGCTAAATGAGGTCTCGATATCAAGATACGCTCGGTCGGACATTGGTTCCCCTGCCACCGGAAGGAGGCACCCCAGGCGAAATAAACAGTGCGGACCGCCCTCCCATCCGGTGTCTTATGATAGGGTAAACGGCGTGAGAAATCAAGGATAATCGAGTTGACAGAAGGGGCGCTTTTTCGCTATAATTCAAGCTATTTCACGAGGAGACCGCCATGAGAGGAAAGCTCATTTTCGCCTCCACCTTTACGATCGGGATACTGGTAACCTTTGTCTTTTGTATCGTGCTGCTGGCCTCATTCGCCTCGGGGCTCATCAGCGGCGCCGCCATGATCATCCTCACGGTCATTATCAGCGTCGTGTCGTGGCTCGTAAGCCCCTGGTTTACCGATCTTATCCACCGCTGGGTCTATAAATTCCGCGTCATGGAGTTCGACGAGCTGGCGCGCAGGAGCCCCAAGACCGCGCAGTTTCTCACGGAGGCGTGCAAGCGCCACAACATCAAGGTCCCGATGCTCAGGGTCCTCGATGACATGAACCCAACCGCCTACTGCTACGGCTCGTTTCCCTCCAACTCCCGTATCGTCGTCTCGGAAGGCATCTTTCGTTACCTGAACGAAGATGAGGTGGCGGCGGTCTACGGCCATGAGCTCGGTCATATCAAGAACCTCGATTTCATCATCATGACCGTGGCCAACACGCTGCTCATGATCCTGTACGAAATCTACGTAATATTCACCCGGGTTCGCACGCGGGGCAAGAACAACCCCCTCCCCCTCATCGGCCTGATCTCACTGCTCTTCTGGTGGATCGGCACGTACCTTGTCCTGTATCTCTCGCGAACCCGTGAATACATGGCCGACCGTTTCTCCGGTATCGAGACAAACAATCCCGGGGCCCTGGCCACGGCACTTGTCAAAATCGGGTACGGGATCGGCGCCGAGCCGGACACCCCCCTCTCCTCACGGCTCATGGGCAGCACGCGCGCGCTCAACATCATGGACTGTAAGGGCGTCGATACGGTCAGCGCTGCGGTCACGCTTTCGGCGGAACCCGGCAAAGAGACCGTCGGAAAGGTCCCGGCATTCGACCCCCGCAGGGTATCGCGGGTCTTCCTCTTTGACATCTTCAATCCCTGGGCATGGGTCGTACAGCTCGGCTCCACGCACCCCCTCACGGGAAAGCGGATACAGGCGCTCATGAATCTTGCCGCGGAAAAGAACCTGCCGCAGGTCTTTAACTTCGCGGAGATCACCATAGACGGGGCCGGTCTCGATAAGTCCCGGCTCTACGGTAAGTTCTTTTTTGAGGTCCCTATCTATTTCGCCCCGATAATCGGGGTCATTGCGGGTATCGGGTTGGCGCTGGCCGACCAGCGGCTGCTTGGCGTGATAATCCTTACCTTCGGGCTGGGACTGTTGATACGGGGTATCTACCGCTTCCCGTCGATCAAAAAGCCCGAGGAAACCACGGTCCTCGATTTGATGAGCGATCCGTACGCGAGCCCGCTGAGGGGTAAACCGGTCGTCGTCTCCGGCACGGTAATCGGGAAGGCCTCGGCGGGAAGCCTCTTCGGAGAAGACCTGGTCGTGCATGATCCCTCGGGGGGGTTGATCACCCTCAACTACGAGTCGATCATACCGTTTTTCGGCAACCTCTTTTTCGGTTACAAGCGGGCGCGAACTATAATTGGCGCTCAGGTGGCGGCAACCGGATGGTTCCGCAGGAAAATAAGCCACTTCATCGACCTGAAGTCCATCAGGACTTCTGACCGCCCGTTTCGGAGTTACACGCGCTTCCGGGCGCTGGCCCTTGCCGTCATCATAACCGTGATAGGAATCGTCACGACCGTTATGATGCTGGCCGCCTCGGTCGCCCCCGCGGGGCCGGCGGGACAGGGGGTATTGTAAATAGATGCAGCTTCCGAAAGTCATCCTGCCGCCGGCGCTCTCGCTGCTGCTTTTTATCACCATCATCTATGGGATGGGCAGCTGCACGGCCGGCCTTCCCCAACCCTACCGGGTCCGTGGTCCGTGGGTCGTTGAGACAGTACCCGAGCAGGAGATCATCGTCGAGGCCACGTCCGATACCCCGATGACTATCTCGCTCTTTTCATGGGGGGCCCGTTTTTCCCAGGACGGCCGGGAGCTCGGGACTCTCAAGTACGACCGGGTCAGCTATATCCTCAGGGACGCATACGGAACTAAAATCTGGAAGATGACGTGCCACGACACCTACGTTGCGGTCGCCGACCCCGGCGGTGACGAGCTGTTTAGAATCGTGAGCCGCGTGGGCGGTGTCGATCTCATTGACGCGCGGGGATCTCTCATCTCGTCCATTGACGTCTCCGGCGACTGCGCATCCCTGACGGCCCCCGACGGATCGCTGCTGGCCGATACGACCCTGACCGCGTCGGGAAGGGAGCTGCGCACCGGCGAGGGGACGGTGATGCGCATCTCCAACCGCACGGCGTCTCCCGCGGGGCTTATCGCCGCCACGCTGCCTTCGTTTAGCCCGCTCGAGCGCGCAGCGTTGATGATTATGGTGAAATAAAAAAGGGGGGGAGTCGGCGCGAACGCGGGCGGCGCTGCCGCCTGCCTCATTGGATGATACTCGAACATATATCCCCGCCGGAGATCTGATCAGGGCTCCCTGCGTATATACGGTTCGGGATGGTATATCGCCATCAGCCTCTCCGCCAATGCGGTATCCTTTACCCGCACAAACCCAAACCGCCCGTAGAGCCCGTGAGCGTCACGGGTTCCCAGGGATATCATGCGAAGCCCGGCCAGGCCGGGATGGCCGAGGATCGTCCCAACCAGCCATTTGCCCAGACCGGCACCCCGATGTGCCTCCTCTATGAAGACGTCGGCCAGATAGGCGAAGGTGGCAAAGTCGGTAATAATCCTGGCAAAACCAACCTGCCTGCCTCGATGATAGACCCCGAAACAGAGGGAATGACTGATAGACCGCTTCACGACCTCGCGGGGGACGCCCCTGGCCCAGTAGGATTGGTTGGCCAGATAGTCGCGGATATACCCAACGTCGAGTCTTCGCTTGTCTGTGGTTATCTCGTATTCGTCCCGGCGGACGTGCATCGATTCCATGTCCTGATACGCTACCTCCCCGTCCGCGAAACCGTGCCGGAGCAAGCCCGACGGCGGACGTTATATCATACGCGCCTCGGTTTTTAATCGTTTGGCTGATTTCTATCCGATAATGGCGATATGCAGGAGCGCCAGCGTGAGCAGCGCCGTGAAGATGAGCGTTACCAGTATCAGCTCCCTGCTGAAGGCGCGGTATTCGGCGGATTTCGCGTGCATATACGACCGCACCGCCTTACGGTTTCGGAAAAGGTGGACCGAGCCCGATACCACGAAGATAAGGGCACAGACGTTGTGAACGGTCATGAAAACGTGGCGATGGGACTCGAATTGGTCCGACGAAAAGACGTGGAGCAGGATCCCCGAAGGGATCAGCAACAAGAAGGAAAAAAACATAAACAGCGAAGCTACGGCCCTGCCGTTGATTCCGCTTCCCGGTTTCCCATTCATACGCGCCCTGCCATACGATCTGAGGTGTGAAGGCAGACAAATCTATGAGACCCGCAATAATTTTCGCGGCCGCCCGAATAACCGCCGACCCGTTTATGTCCCGCTCATGATATCGGCCGTCTTTGCTGTCGCCGAACGCCTACTTGAGAATCGCCCCGGTTGAGGCCGACGTCACCGCCCGCGCGTACCGGCCCAGGTAGCCGGTGGTTACCTTCGGTTTCGGGGCCGTCCATCGGTCCCGTCTCTTCTTCAACTCCTCATCCGGCACCTTGAGGGTCAGGCGCCGGTTGGGGATGTCTATCTCGATGGCGTCTCCGTCTTTGACCAGCGCAATAACGCCGCCCTCGGCCGCCTCCGGCGAGACGTGGCCGATGGCCGCCCCGCGGGTGCCCCCCGAGAACCGCCCGTCGGTGATGAGGGCCACGTCCCGATCCAGCCCCATCCCCGCGATGACCGAGGTGGGCGTAAGCATCTCCCGCATCCCCGGCCCGCCCTTGGGCCCTTCGTAGCGGACGACCACGACGTCCCCCTTGACGATTTTACCGCCCAGTATCGCGGCCGTAGCCTCTTCCTCCGAGTCGAAGACACGGGCCGGGCCGGTGTTTGTCATCATGTGCTCATCCACCGCGGTTTGTTTGACTACCGCCCCGTCGGGGGCAAGGTTCCCCCTCAAGAGGGCGATACCTCCCTGTTTGTGGTAGGGGTTATTGATAGTCCTGATGACGTTTGTGTCGAAGACGTCCGCGCCGACGAGATTATGGGCAAGCGTCGTGAGGTTGACCGTCATCACCGATGTGTCAACCAGGCCCGCCCCGCCCAGTATCGCCATAACGGCCTGGACGCCTCCGGCCCGGTAGAGATCCTGGAGATGGTGGGGACCGCCGGGTGAAAGGTTGACGAGGTGGGGCGTTTTTTTGCTGATCTCCTCAAAAAGATCGAGGTTCAGCTCAATGCCCGCCTCCGCGGCGACGGCCGGCAGGTGGAGCACCGTGTTGGTGGAGCACCCGAGTGCCATATCAACGGTTATGGCGTTCTTGAGGGCCGCCATCGTCACGATATTGCGGGGAAGGACCTTTTTCTCGATGAGCTTCATAATGGTCTGCCCCGCCTTCTTGGCCAGGCGAACGCGGGCGGCGTCCACCGCGGGAATGGTACCGTTTCCGGGCAGGGCCAACCCGAGCGCCTCCGTCAGGCAGTTCATCGAGTTGGCGGTAAACATACCCGCACACGACCCGCATCCGGGGCACGCTGCGTCCTCGATCTTGACCAGCTCGTCCTCGCTCATTTCCCCTACCGCGACCTTGCCGACCCCCTCGAATACGGTTATCAAATCGATGTCGTTACCGCAGTACGAACCGGCCATCATCGGGCCGCCGCTGATAATAATCGTCGGGATATTTATCCGTAATGCCGCCATCAACATGGCGGGCACGGTCTTGTCGCAGTTGGGGATCATGACCAGGCCGTCAAAGGGGTGGGCCATGGCCATCACCTCCACCGAGTCGGCGATCAGCTCGCGGCTGCCCAGCGAATACTTCATGCCTTCGTGGTTCATCGCTATGCCGTCGCATATGCCGATCGTCGGAAACTCGATGGGAGTCCCCCCCATGATCCTGACGCCCGCCTTTACCGCATCGGCCAGGGTCTTGAGATGGATGTGACCGGGTACTATCTCGTTCTGAGTATTGACGACCCCCACCATGGGCCTCGCGATTTCGCTGTCGGTATATCCCATAGCCTTGAAGAGTGCGCGGTGCGGCGCCTTTTCGAGACCCCGTTTCATCCTGTCGCTTCTCATACGAACCTCCGAAATTTAGTGGATTATACCAGTCAAGCTTTTATTTTGTAAAGAAGTATTACATGCGTCGCGGTCGTCCACGGAAGGCCTTTCTCTTATCGAAACGCCCCTGCCTTCGGTAACAACCGGCCCCGTACAAATATCGGGGAGCGGCCCCGGGCGTCTCCCAACCTGCCCCTGCGGCCGTCATTGCGGGAATGCGGTATCTCAACGTTTACTCCCGTCACCGCGCGGTCATTGTCCTTGACTTTTCCCCCTGTGCATGTTAGCGTTCAAAAAGGTTTGGCAATTCCAGGAACAGGGCTCGATTATCCGGTAATGTGACGCACTATGGATAACCAAAAAAAAGGCGGCATCAGAGAAAAGATACTCACTCTGATCATGATGCTGCTGGGAAACCATCTCAATTACTATAGCTCCTATCTCGGTGAACCTAAAAACACGCTCGTAAGCCTCGTTTTCAACTACTTCGTCCCGCGGGTATCGATTCCCAAGGAAGATAAGAAAACAATCCGCGAGCTTTCCAAGAAGGGAACGGTCATCTACGCGCAGAAAAACCGGTCTTCCCTCGATTTTCTCTTCTTTCAGCACCGGTACTACATCGAGGGGCTTCCCTACCCCGTATTCGGTAATTTCATCAACATGATCTGGTGGCAGCCGGTCTCGTCGGTTGCCCGGATTCTGTTGTCCAAGCTCTATTGCCTCATCGAGGGAATAGAGTCCCCCAACCCGTATCGCACGGACTATGTCCGGAGGATGAGCCAGGAAGGCCACAGCTCGATCCTTTTTCTGCGCCACCCCACCGGCCTCCTGAAGCGATTCGCACTCAAGGAGACCGATGATCCCGTGGTGTATCTGCTCCACGCGCAAAAGGTGATGAGTCGGACGATCTATATCATCCCGCACATCATCGTCTACCACAAACGTCCGGATACCGCCCGGAAGGGGATCACCGACGTCCTGTTCGGCCCCAAGGAGGGACCGGGCCTTTTGCGCAGGATCGCTATCTTCCTGGCCAATTACCGGCAGGCCTTCGTCAAGATCGGCGATCCGATCAACCTGAAGGAGTTTCTCACGCAAAAAGGCCAAACGGTGGACGGCGAGGTATCCTACGATCTGCGCCGGACGCTGCTTGACAACATCGAGCGTGAGGAGCGCCTTATCAAGGGGCCGATTCTCAAGAGCCGCCTCGAGATCATGGAGATGGTGCTGTGGGACGACGAGTTCCAGGAAAAAATACAGAATCTCTCGGAGATTACCCGGGAACCGGTTCGCTCCCTCAGGAGGCGGGCGATCACCCACCTGGATGAGATCGCGGCCGATTACAACATCCTGTATATCCAGATGTTCGATATGGTCGTCACCTGGATGTGGAACAACATTTTCAGCGGGTTTGACATCGACGAGGAGGGGCTCAACAAGGTGCGGGAGGCGGGTAAAAAGTCCTCACTGGTCATCGTCCCGTGCCATAAGAGCCACGTTGACTACCTCGTGCTCTCCCAGATCTTCCTCCATAACAACCTTACCCCGCCCCATATCGCCGCGGGGATCAACCTCTCCTTTTTCCCCCTGGGTCACATCTTCAGGAAATCCGGGGCCTTCTTCCTGAAGCGGACGTTTCGCGGAGATCCCCTCTATCCGATCGTCTTTTCGACGTATGTCAAGACGATCCTGTCGGAGGGATTCAGCCTCGAGTTTTTCATCGAGGGGGGACGTTCAAGGACCGGCAAGCTCGTTATGCCCAAGCTGGGACTTCTCTCGATCATTATCAACGCCTACCTGTCGGGCGCCGTCAACGATATCTCCTTCGTACCGATATTCATCGGGTACGACCGTATCGTGGAGGAGTCATCGTATATCAGTGAAATGGGCGGGGCCGTTAAGAAAAAGGAAGGCCTCTGGTCTCTGCTCAGGAGCGGGAACCTCCTCAAGAAACGATACGGCCGGGTTTATGTGGCCTTTAACAACCCGATCTCCCTTAAAGAGCTCATACAATCCGCCGGATATAACCGCGAGACGATCCCGAAGGCCCGGTTGCATCAGCTCCAGTATGACCTGGCATATCGGATCGTCTACTCGATCAATCAGATCAGCGTCGTGTCGACCGTCAACCTGGTTTCCGCCGCTTTCCTTGCCAGCCCCCAGGGGGCGCTGACTCGCGGGGAGCTGATGCAGATCTGCCGCGTCTTCATGGGCTGGCTTTCTTCGGCCGACACGCGTTTTTCCAACGCCCTGAATAACCCGCCCCCGGCGATTGCCGAGGCCCTCAACGCGCTCAAGGAGGAAGACCTCGTCCAGGAGATCAAGGGAGAATCCGACGAGCCCGATTTCGAAAGAGTCTTTTTCGTGCCCGAGGAAAAGCGCCTGACGCTCGAGTTCTACAAGAATAATATCCTCCATTTCTTCATCCCGGCCTCATTTGTCGCCACGTCCATACTGTCGGCCCCGGGCGGCAGTACGACCCGGGAGCAGATTACCGACGACTATACGTATTTCAGAAAGCTCTTTAAATACGAGTTTGTCTACGACCTCGAATTCTCGGACGAACAGCGCGTCAAGCGGGCCCTGGACTATTTTGAGAGTAACGGCTACATCGCACGTGATAACGTGGCCGTCACCATCACTCAGGCCGGAGGCGATGTCCTTCAATTCTTTGCCGAGCTGGTGCGTAATTTCATCGAATCCTATCTCGTAACCTCGGAAGCTCTGCAGAACTATCTCACGAGGGGGCCGAAGAGCGAGCGGGACCTGATAAAAAGAGTCAACATAACGGGGCAGCGGATGCTCAAGAAGAAAGAGATCAGCCGTATCGAGGCCCTTTCGCGGATCAACTTCCAAAACGCCGTCGAGCTTCTCACCCATGAGAATGTCTTGTCCCAATTCACCGAAGACGAGGGAAAGCGTCCCGTCAAGTACTACACCCCGGGGCCGGTTGCCAACGATTTCACGGAAAGGATTAAACGTTACCTTACCCGAACAGGGGGTTGACGATGAAACGACAATTTATCATGCCATTATTTTCCGTCCTGATCCTTTGTGCCTTCGGATGCGCCACTACCATCACGGGACCCGCCGCACCGGAAGGCTCCGTGCCGTCACCGAAGGCGGCAAAGGTGGTGGATACCTTTGAGGGTACTGCCTCCTGGTACGGCCCCGAATTCCACGGCAAGAAAACCGCCAGCGGCGAGGTTTTTGATATGACGGACCTCACGGCCGCTCACAAGGAACTCGCCTTGGGGACGACCTGTATCGTCACTAACCTGAGAAACAACAAGTCGGTCACCGTCAGGATCAACGACCGGGGTCCGTTCGTTAAGGACCGGGTCATCGACCTCTCGTATGCCGCGGCCAAGGTCGTCGGCATGATCGACACCGGCACGGCGCCCGTCAGGGTGGAGGTCCTTGCCGGAGACGATGCTATCGCCGCGGAGCCGGTCGCCGCTCCGGCCGTCGCCGAAACGCCTATCGAGACCGAAATCATTGCCTCGGCCCCCGTTGAGACCGGAACGGCGGCAGCCCCCGCCGAAACCGCGGTCCTCTATACCGTCCAGGTCGGCTCCTTCTCCTCCAAGGGGAATGCCGATACCCTCTTTGAAACCCTTTCGGCCTCCCGCAAGGATGCATACATCGAGGAGTTTCCCACGACCGAATCCACCTATTGGCGGGTTCGGGTGGGGAAATTCGCGACGCGGGAGGATGCCGAGCGCGCGGCCGCCGAGCTGACGGCCGCGGGATATTCCGTGTTCATAACCCCGAAGTAGACCCCCGGTCATCGGGGATTGGTGTCAGGCACGGCCCTCGGCTAATTGCCTCCGGCCGGCCGGAACCGCCGGCTAACGTGTGGTATAATTACTACTATATAGTAGCATTGATGGTGGCCGGACTATGGATTCCAACATCACACTAGCCCTGAAGACCCTGACCTACGGGCTCTATATCGCAACCGTTTCGGTTGGCGGCGTCAGAAACGCCATGCCCGCCTCGTGGGTGTCTCAGGTATCGTACGATCCTCCCCGGATTATGGTAGCGGTTAAGAAGACGCGCCGTACCCACGATATGCTGACGAAGGCGGAGGTTTTCGGGCTCATGGTCGTGCAAAAGGGGAAGGAAGGCGAGTTTGCCGCCTATAAGGGAGACGATCCTGAAAAGAAGTTCGAGGGGCGGGCCGTCGCCGCCGGGAAGAGCGGCGCCCTGCTCCTGACCGAATACCTGGCGGTCTTCGAGCTGAAATTATGTGACACGGTTGACGCGGGAGACCACACCCTGTTTATCGGGGAGGTGGTTTCGGCGCAGATGTCATCAAGCGGCGTCCCTGCCACCACACTGGACTACGGCAAGACCTATATCGGGGACTATTGACCGGGAGGTCAACGGGATGAGCACGGATAAGCCGCGGCCGACCGACTCGCAGAGTCCCTCCAGGGAAGCAATCCGCGAGGAGCAAAAGAAGATCAACAGGCTCAGGCTATTGGTTGACCTCACGATGAGCGTCATCATGCAGTCCGACCTGCCGCTCACCGAGGCCCAGGAGATGGTCGAGGGACTCAAGAAAAGCGCCGTTTCACTCTTTCCCGGCAAAGAGGATACCTTCGAGCTGATCTACCGCCCGCGGTTCAACCGGGTCATCATGGACAAGTACCGCCTCCACTGAGAGCCGGCCCGGGAAACCAAACCCAAGACGTACCCTTTTCTCCTATAAAATAGGGACATCTACGGCATGTTCTCCCGGATAAACCCGAGGACCAGCGCCTCGTATTCCTCCGCGTGATCCTCGAACCCCCTCGTGTGGGTACAGCCGTCAAAATAGTGGAGCTCTTTGACCGCCGCCCCCGAGGCGGCGAAGACCCGCTCGGAGTATTCCGGCTTAATATTGGCGTCTCCCGTGCAGTGCATGATAAGTGTCGGGACGGTGACCGTGCTGATAGCGGCAAGCGGCGATACGTCCTTCGGATCGAACCGGGCCCGCAGCCCCGCTACCCAGAGGGCCGAGTCAACCAGAGGAAAGCGGGGCAACCCGTAGAGCGCCTTACCATAGTCTGCTATGACCGTCGCCAGGTCGGGATATGCCGAATCCTCGATGAGGAGCCTGATGCGCGGGTCTTCTGCCGCGGCCATGATCGCCGTGGCCGCCCCGTACGATTCGCCCATGACCCCAAGACGGCCGGTATTGCAGTCGCCCCGCCCCGCCAGATAGTCTATGGCCGCCGACACGTCGTACCCCTCGTAATAGCCGTACGTCGCGTACCTCCCCTCCGAGGCGCCGTGGTGGCGGTGATCGTAGGCCAGGACGGCGTATCCGGCACGTACCAGCATCCCCACATATTTGGTGACCCCGATGCGGTTATCACCCTTGCCGTGCAGGACGATGAAGACCGGCGCATTTTTTGACGCGCCCGGGATGAACCAGCCCGCCAGCGTCAGCGACTCACCTTCCTTCTTATCGCTGAACTCCCGGGTCGGGAAAGTGACCTCCTCGGGTTTCAGACCGAACGACGCTGGATCGTCGAACTCCTTTTCGGCGATAATCTGATCGTCCGTTCTCGGCGCAAAGGCGACGATCTCCCCCGAAAAATACCAGGTGGCCGCCGCGAAGGCGACGGCGATCACTATCAACAGTATCCCGATGATCCTCTTGAACGGCTTCATGGCGGTATCCTTATACAAGTCCTAAACGACATCGGCCGCAACGCCCCTGTTGACCCGTCTCCGACGGGCTGTCGGAACGCGAATCGGTCGTCAGCATCCGGCGATCGCGGTAATTACGTCACGCGCGGTTTGAGCCACTCGAAGATATCCCCGGCCACCGTTTCCCATCCCTGCTCGACCATGAGGTTATGCCCCATGTCCCCGTAGAGCTTGAAATCGGCCCGGTATGCCCGCGCCGTCCGCCGCTCGGCCCGCTCGGGAAAGAAATAGTCATGCCCCGATGCCAGGAGCAGGACCGGGGAGGCGACTCGTGACGGTCGCAGCCACACGGTGGGGATTCCGCCGCCCATCAGGGCCAGGGACGATTCCCGGGATACCTTCGCAAATCCCCTTTCGCAGACCGGCTCGGGCGCGTTGAAGAGAAAGAGCTTCCGATACATCTTCTTCGACGTAACCGCGAGCGGTATCAGGAAAGAGAACTTCGCGAGCATACTCGGATACTGAACGGCCATCTTGAGAAACGTCGTGCGGGGCAGGTTCCGAAAGGTCATGGGGGCAACGAGGACGGCCGCCGGCGGTTTGGCGCGTTCGAGGTATTTCATGGCGACATACCCGCCCATGCTATGGGCAATGATGACGGGGTTGCCGACCTGTTGCGCCGCGCAGTCGACCTCGCGGACGTAGTCCATCATGGTCGTTTTCCACAGCCCGGGTTCGGCGCTGCGCTCCCCGTGCCCGGGAAGGTCCATCGCCCAGCACGAAAAGCCGCGCGCCGAAAAGTAGTCCATGAATCCATCCCAGCACCAGGCGCCGTGCCAGGCCCCGTGGACGAAAAGGAGCGGGGTGGTAAACTTAGGCGCCTTGGGTATTCGAGATAGCATTTTCTGCCTCCTGATCGTGACAGTAAACGGTCCCCGTACCTCGCTTCTCGTATCGTCGTTGCGCCACGCGCAGAGATCTTGCCGTCCGTGTGCCGGTCAAAGAAGCGCCCTGCCGCTATACTGTTGTCTTATTTGAATGGGTACGCGCGATCTTGTCGAGAATGCCGTTGATGAACGAGGGGCTATCCTCGCTCCCGTAGCGCTTGGCTATCTCGACGGCTTCGTTAATGGTGACACTTGGTGGGATATCGTCCAGGTAGACAAGCTCGTAGACCGAAAACCGGAGGATGTTGCGATCGACCGTCGCCATGCGGGAGATGCGCCAGTTTTCCGAAGCGCCGTCAATGAGGGCGTCTATCTGATTCCGGTTTGCCATGACGCCTGCGGCCAGTTGTCTGAAAAAGGACTTACCCTCTTCCTCGGTCTTGAAGTTCTCCCAGAAGGAGGCGATCTCCTCCTGGATCACCGACTCATCGTCGCGAGCGCCGGCCGTTTCCACAGGTGTGCCGGCCGCCCCGCCGCGCAGCATAGGCGGGTTCATATCGGTCTGGAAGAGAAACTGGAGGACCAGTTCTCTCGCCTTTCGTCTCTTGCCCAAATCAGACTATCCTCCGAAGGCGTATCTGCCCTTTTCTCGGCCGCCCTCGCAGGGGGTCGGACATCGTATCAAAGAACGGGTGCCGCTACAGCTTCTTCATTTGCTCGATGAGGTTTGCCATCTCGATGGCGGTCACGGCGGCGTCATATCCCTTGTTGCCCGATTTCGATCCGGCCCGTTCGATGGCCTGCTCTATCGTATCGGTCGTGATGATGCCGTATGCGACGGGGATGGAGCTTTCCAGAGAAATCCTGGCGACCCCCTTCGCAGATTCGGCGGCGATATATTCAAAGTGGGGCGTGGAGCCCCGGATAACCGCTCCCAGGCAGACGACGGCGCTGTATTTGCCGGAATCGACGAGCCGCTTTGCCGTCTGGGGAACCTCAAAGGCGCCGGGCACCCGAAAGACGTGAATATCGTCGTCTTTGCCTCCGTGGCGGACAATGGCGTCGACCGCGCCGTCCAGGAGCTTATCGCCGATAAAACTGTTGAACCGGGACAGGACAACGGCGAACTTCAAGCCTTCGGCGGAAATCTTTCCTTCTATATGTCTCGGCATCTCTCGTCTCCTAAACCTTCTTGAGGATATGGCCCATTTTATCGCGTTTCGTCTTCAGGTATTCGATATTGTTTTCCTGGGGCTCGATCTCGATGGGGACGCGCTCGACGACTTCCATGTCGTACCCCTTCAGCCCGACGATCTTCTTGGGATTGTTGGTCATGAGGCGGATCTTCTTGACGCCAAGGTCCAGTAGTATCTGCGCCCCGATGCCGTAGTCACGCAGGTCGGCCTTAAAGCCGAGCTTCTCGTTTGCCTCCACGGTATCATACCCCTTATCCTGCAGCTCGTACGCCTTGAGTTTGTTGGTCAGCCCGATCCCCCTGCCCTCCTGATCCATATAGATGAGCACCCCCTTGCCTTCCTCGCTGATCATGCGCAGAGACGCCTGAAGCTGGTCGCCACAGTCGCACCTCAGCGAGCCGAGCACGTCTCCCGTGAGGCAGGCGCTGTGTACGCGGACCAGGACGCTGTCGCTGGGTTTTATGTCACCCATCACCAGCGCAAGGTGTTCATGACTGTCGACATCCGTCGAGTAGGCGATCGCCCTGAAGACGCCGCCTAATTTAACGGGAATCGTCGTCTCGGCCACCCGGTGGACGAGGGATTCGATGCGCAGACGGTACTCGATAATGTCTTTGACTGTGGCTATCTTGATACCGTGCCGTTCGGCGAATTCCTCAAGCTCCGGCATTCGCGCCATTGTCCCGTCTTCGCTCATGATTTCGCAGATCACGCCGTAGGGACGGAGACCCGCCAGGCGCGCCAGGTCTACCGAACCCTCGGTCTGGCCGGTCCTGACCAGCACACCGCCGGGACGCGCAATCAGGGGGAAGATGTGGCCGGGACGCGCAAGGTCGTCCGGTACGGAATTATCCCTCACGGCGGCCAGCACCGTCGTCGCCCGGTCGTGCGCCGATATCCCGGTCGTTACGCCGTGGCGCGCCTCGATCGAAACCGTAAAGGCCGTCCCGAATTTCGACGTGTTGTCCCTGACCATCAGCGGCAGCGAAAGCGACATGGCCTTTTCTTCCGTCAGCGATAGGCAGATGAGACCCCTGCCGTATTTTGCCATGAAGTTAATCGCCTCCGGCGTTACCTTCTCGGCGGCCATGAAGAGATCGCCCTCGTTTTCGCGGGATTCGTCGTCCGCCAGGATGATGATTTTACCTTGTTTGATGTCTTCCAGTATCTCGGGAATCGGTGAAGCCGGCATAGATAGTCTCCTACACGTATCCTTCCTGGGCGAGCTTTGACAGCGTAATCCCGTCCCTGCCCGGTGAATGCTGTTGAGTCAGCAGCCGCTCGATATATCTGCCGATGATATCGGACTCGATGTTTACCTCTCCGCCTGCCCTCTTTTGTGCGAGCGTCGTCTGCGTTTCAGTATGCCCGATGATATTGACGGTGAAGCCCGACCCTGTCAATGAATTAACCGTGAGGCTGATGCCGTCCACCGCCACCGATCCCTTGTCGACAAGGTATTTCATAACCGCGGGGTCTGTATCGATTTCGATAATCAGGCTGTCCGCATCGCGGGTGACGCCCCGGATTCTGCCGGTTGCCTCCACGTGCCCCTGAACCAGGTGGCCGCCGAGACGGTCCGTCGGCCTGAGCGCACGTTCCAGGTTTACCGGGAGCCCCGCGGCGGCTTTTTTCAGCGTGGAGCAGTTCAGCGTCTCGGGGGTGGCCTCCACCGAAAAGGAGCCGCCCGAGACGCCCACGACCGTCAGGCAGACGCCGTCGACCGAGACGCTGTCGCCGACCCTGGTATCGGAAAGGTCAAGCGCAGTACCGATCGTCAGGATATAGATATTTCCCTGCTTCCTGACGGATCCCACCGTCCCTATCGACTCGATGATCCCGGTAAACAACGCCTGTATTCTCCTCTCGCCTTTTATCGGACCGCGTCGGCCCCTTATCCAATACGGGACGAAAAATCAGCCGGCCGTCGGTCGTTTTCTCTATCGATACGCCTCGACGATAAAGTCGTCGCCGAGCCGGCGAACCGTCATCTCCGATACCCTCACGGACTCGGCGATCCGTTCGGGACCCCGTCCCACGGTCAATCCCAAACCGTCGCCCCCGGTGAGTATCTTCGGGGCGTATACCAATACTATTTTATCGAATATAGCACGGGTAATGAAATATGTAAAGATGTTTGCCCCACCTTCAACGAGGAGCCGCATGACGTTGCGACGGGCGATTTCAACCAGGAGCGCTTCGACGTCGAGCATGCCGTTATCGGCGCGCGGGACGTAGACGATCTCGGCGCCCCGGGCGGAAA
Source organism: uncultured delta proteobacterium (assembly GCA_963735595.1). GTDB lineage: Bacteria > Desulfobacterota > Zymogenia > Zymogenales > Zymogenaceae > JAFGAS01. Next base: position 850,565 of record CAVTLK010000001.1, read on the forward strand.
GCGCGTCGGCCCTCCGCCTGTCGGCGTCCTGCGCCGCCCCGATAATGACCGCGCCCGTCCCCTCGGAAAGCATCCGGGCGCCCACCGGCATCTCGAGATCGGGGTCGATGATCACGCGGTGCGGATCACGCCCGCGGACCATCCGCACCGTCAGTAGCGGGTTGTCCTTCTTCACCGTCCCGATGCCGACCAAAACCGCGTCCGATTTCGCCCGCATCCGGTGGACGAGGCGCCGGGAGGGTTCAGACGATATCCACTGGGAGTCTCCGGCGGCCGTCGCGATCTTGCCGTCAAGCGTCAGCGCCGCCTTCAGCGTAACGAACGGTATTTTCCTGGTGACGAATTTTATATACGCCTCGTAGAATCGCTCGACCGTGCCGGCCATGCCCTCGAAGATCACCTCGATACCGGCGTCCCTCAATATTTCGGCGCCCCCCCCCCGCACGTCGGGGTTGGGGTCTTTCATCCCGATAATGACGCGCCTGACGCCCGAATCGACCAGGGCGTCGGTGCAGGGCGGGGTCTTCCCGTGGTGGCTGCAGGGCTCCAGCGTTACGTAAAGGTCGGCCCCCCGCACGCCGCCGGCGCGCGACAAGGCATCGGCCTCCGCGTGGGGGGTTCCCGGTCCCTTGTGGACCCCCTCGCCGATAATACGGCCGCCCTTCACGAACACCGCGCCCACCGGCGGGTTCGGCGAGGTCTTTCCCTCGTATCTCGCCGCCGCCGCCAGGGCCCTCTTCATGAAGCGGATATGCATTTATTCCTTGGTATCATCCCGCCGGTCCAGGATATCCTTGAGCTCGGACATGAATTCATTGATATCCTTGAAAGACCGGTAGACCGAGGCGAAACGGACGTAGGCCACGTCATCCAGGTCCCTGAGATATTTCATCACCCGCTCACCTATCTCGGTGCTCCTGACCTCGCGATCGGACGCCTCCGAGAAGCTCGCCTCGATCCGAGTCACGACGTTCTCAACTGCCTCGACGCTGATCGGCCGTTTTTCGCAGGCCTTCTTGATGCCGAGCAGGATTTTGTTGCGGTCAAACGGTTCACGTCTCCCGTCCTTTTTGACCACCATCGGCAGCACATCCTCGACACGCTCGTAGGTAGTAAAGCGCCTCTCGCACTTGAGGCATTCCCTCCGGCGCCGAATGATGTCCCCCTCCTTACCGAGGCGGGAGTCGATAACCTTATCGTCCATGAAACCGCAAAAGGGACACTTCATCTGGCTGTCGTTACCCCGTTATGATGGCGAATAAAACATCAGCGTGCCGGTTAGCGTTTCCGCCGGACAAGGACGTCTCGCCGCGCCCGGCTGCGGCTATTTGCCCGAGGCAAACTGCTCGACAGTAATTCCCGCCTCGTGCAGGAGCTGTTGGGAGAGGCGGTCGTCGTAACGCTCCCGGTAGACGATCCTCACGATTCCGGCGTTGATGATCATCTTGGCGCAGATTACACAGGGAAAGGTCGCGGTATAGATAGTGGCGCCGCTGATTCCAACGCCGTGGTAGGCCGCCTGGATGATTGCGTTCTGTTCGGCATGGAGTCCCCGGCATAACTCGTGTTTCTCGCCGGAAGGGACATTAAGCTGGTCCCTGAGGCAGCCCACGTCCGCGCAGTGGGCCAGCCCCCGCGGGGCGCCGTTATAGCCCGTGGCCAGTATATTCTTGTCTTTTACGATGACCGCACCCACCTGCCTTCTGACGCAGGTGGAACGCTGGGCGACCAGGTCGACAATGCCCATGAAGTATTCGTCCCATCCGGGACGACGGCGGGAAGCTGTATCGTTCGTTTGTTCCAAGGGGGTCACTACCCCTCGAGTTTGTAGCGGTAGATAGGAAAATCTTTAAGAAATTCTTCCACTTTGGTTCGCGTGGCGCGCTGGGTCTTCTCGTTGGCGACATCCGAGAGTACATCGGCGATGAGGTCTGCCACCACGAGGACGTCTTTTTCTTTCATGCCCCGCGTCGTCACGGCGGGAGTCCCGAACCGAACCCCGCTGGTGACCCGGGGGGGCATGGTATCGTAGGGAATGCCGTTCTTGTTGGCGCAGATCCCGGCCCGTTCGAGGGCATCCGCAGCGACGTTGCCGGTAAGCCCACGATGGCCGACGTCGATGAGGAAGAGGTGGTTATCGGTCCCGCCCGACACAATGCGAAAGCCCTTTTGGGCGAGCCTGTCGGCCATCGCCGCGGCGTTTTTAACGATCTGGTGCTGGTACTGCTTGAAGTCGTCGGTGAGGGCCTCTTTAAGGGCGACGGCCTTGGCGGCAATCACGTGCATGAGGGGACCGCCCTGCGTTCCGGGAAACATCGTTGAGTCGATCTTCTTTGCGTATTGCTCCTTGCACATGATCATGCCGCCCCGGGGGCCGCGCATCGTCTTGTGGTTGGTTACGGTCACGAAATCGCTCATAGGGATCGGGCTGTTGTGGACCCCGGCGACGACAAGCCCGCCGATATGGGCGATATCGGCCATGAGCATCGCGCCGCAGGATTCGGCTATTTCGCCGAACTTGGCAAAGTCTATCTCACGGGGATACGAGCTGGCCCCGCAGATGATGAGCCTGGGTTTGTGTTGCCGGGCAAGACTCATGACCTCGTTGTAGTCGATTCGCTCGGTCTTGCTGTCAACATTATAGAAGACAATATTGAAGAGCCTGCCCGAAATATTAACCGGATTGCCGTGGGACAGGTGCCCTCCATGGGAAAGGTTCATGGAAAGGATCGTATCGCCGGGATTGAGGATTGAAAACAGGACGCCGATATTGGCCTGGACACCGGAGTGAGGCTGAACGTTGACGTGCTCACATCCGAAGACCGCCTTGGCCCGGTCGATCGCCAGCTGCTCGGCGACGTCCACATATTCGCACCCGTTATAGTATCTCTTCCCGGGGTAGCCCTCTGCGTATTTATTGGTCAGGACGGAGCCGGTGGCCTGAAGCACGGCCTCGCTGACGAAATTTTCAGATGCTATAAGGACAATCGTATGTTCCTGACGATTAATTTCACCCTGGATGGCTCCGTAGAGCTCCGGGTCTGCATGGATGAGGCCTCTGCTATTTACGGTCATTGATGCGGTCCCTTCTCTATTTCTGCGATCTTGTTAACCCGTTTTTCGTGTCTCCCGGCTTCAAACGGCTCCCGGACGAAGGCCTTGACGATTTCTTTGGCCAGCTCCGGCCCGGTAGTCCTGCCTCCGAGCGTGAGGACGTTCGCGTTATTGTGCCGGCGAGCCATACGAGCCGTAAAGATATCCCATGCCAGCGCCGCCCGGATTCCGGGAACCTTGTTGGCGGCGATACTCATGCCGATTCCCGTTCCGCATATGAGAATACCCAGATCGACGGACCCATCTCGAACGAGCGCCGCCACCTTCTTCGCGAAATCTGGGTAATCAACCGGATCGGGAGTGTCCGTGCCGACATCGATGACCTGAATACCTTCGTCCGCAAGCACCCCGTTCACTACCTTCTTGAGCTCCAGACCGCCGTGGTCTGAGCCGACAGCTACTTTCATACGCTGCCCGACTATAGCTTATCGTTAATATAGCTAATAGCGTCCTGAACCGTTACGATTTTTTCCGCGTCTTCGTCGGAGATCTCAACGTCGAATTCGTCTTCGATGGTCATGATCATCTCAACGATATCAAGAGAATCCGCGCCCAGATCGTCGATAAAGGAAGCTTCCGTCTGTATCTCGTCTTTATCCAGCCCGAGCTGTTCGGCGATTATCTCCAATACCCTTTCCTCAACCGATGCCATTTTTTCCTCCTACGATTGTATAGTTCTGACAAACCTTCATACATAACACCGATTACATGAACAGACCGCCGTTAACCGCGATAACCTGTCCGGTGATATAGCCGGCCCAGTCCGAAACCAAAAAGCCTACCGCGTCGGCCACTTCCTCGGCAGTTCCGATCCTGCCGACGGGAATCTGAGAAATAATGGCCTTCCTCGCCTTTTCCGGAAGGCCCTGGGTCATCTCGGTATCGATGAGCCCCGGTGATACGGCGTTGACCGTGATTCCCTGCTCGGCAAGCTCCCGGGCCACCGCTTTGGTAAAGCCGATGATACCCGCTTTGGAGGCCGAATAGTTGACCTGTCCGGGATTCCCGTATTGACCGGCGACCGACGCGAGGTTGACGATCCGACCCCACTTGGCCTTGAACATCGGCCTGGTGACCGCCTTGGTCATCAGGTACGTCCCCTTGAGGTTGGTGTCCAGCACGTCGTCCCAGTCGCTCTCCTTCATGAAGATGAAGAGGTTGTCCCGGGTTCTCCCGGCGTTATTTACCAGAATGTCTATGCGGCCCGCCGCAGAAAGCACGTGTTTTACGGCGGCGGTGACGTCGTCCGGCAATGCTACGTCGCACTGAAGGAGATCGGCCGCGCCGCCTTTCTTAACGATCTCCTGTTGAACCTCTCGGGCGGCCGCCTCGTTCTTCTGGTAGTTAACAAAGACCCTGGCGTTGGCGGCCGCGAGTTTTATCGCTATCGCTCGCCCGATGCCCCGGGAAGCCCCGGTGACGATCGCTACCCTTCCGTCAAGCACCTGCCGCCCCCCTGGGACTCATCGTAGAGCCCGTCCTACTATCTAAAGCACAAGTTTTCGGAATTTGCAAGATTATTGATACTTTTTTTGCGCCTCCCTGAGCGAGGCCATGTCCCCTACCGACAGCGTCCGCGACCGTATCGTCTATCCGCTTGATCAGGCCCGCCAACACCGTGCCCGGCCCCACCTCGACGAAATCCGTGACTCCGTTATCGATCATGGTGCGCACGCTCTGTTCCCATCTGACCGGCAGGACCAGCTGCTTGACCAGGAGTTCGGCAATCGCGTCCGCCCCGGGGTACGGCGCCGCCGTCACGTTCGAGACCACCGGTATCACCGGCTCGGCAAACGATATCCCCGCGAGCACCCCCTTCAGCTTTTCGGCCGCCCCTTGCATCAACGGACAGTGCGAGGGAACGCTGACCTTGAGGACGATAACGGCGCGGGCCCCGGACTCCTTTGCCCTCTTCTGGGCCCGCTCGACCGCAGCGCGGTGCCCCGAAATAACGATCTGCCCCGGGGCGTTGAAATTGGCCGCAGTCACGATCTCATCGGCCGTTGAGACTTCCGCGAGGATTGGATCGAGCCGCCCCGCCTCCATGCCGATGACGGCCGCCATCGCCCCCTCCCCCTCGCCGACCGCCTCCTTCATGAACAACGCCCGTTTTCCAACGAGACCGGCCGCCTGCCGAACCGGAAGCACTCCGGCCGCGACCAGCGCCGAGTATTCTCCCAGGCTGTGGCCGGCGGCGAACGCGGGCCTATGGTTGCTCCCTATGCCGGCCTCACGGAGCGCCGCGAGGATCGCCGCCGAGAGGACGAGAATGGCAGGCTGCGTATTTTCCGTCTTTGAGAGCTCTTCAGGCGGTCCCTTCAGGATGAGCTTTCGGATATCTCTATGGAGCTCGTCCTCGGCCTCCTCAAAGACGAGTCGGGCCGCCTTGAAATCCGCGATGATATCGGCCCCCATTCCCACGGATTGGGAACCCTGGCCGGGAAACACCAGCGCAAAATGGGACACCGTTTTCCCCCGATGAGTCTACCGCGGCGATGACGATCACGCCGCCGCCGTTGACGGCTGCTATTGTGTGATTCGCTCGCCCATGGCCCGGATGGTGCGTCGGGCCTGTTCCATGGTATCGTCGATGATCTCTTTGGCCGATCTCCTTACGGTGACCAGTCCCGCGATCTGGCCCGCCATCACGGAGCCCTCTTCTACATCCCCTGCGACGGCCCGGGCCAGCGCGCCTTCGCCGAACCGCTGGATCTCTTCGGGGGAGGCCCCGCCCTTTTCCATGTCAAGGATCCTTCGGGCGAGCCTGTTCCTGATAATCCTGACCGGGTGTCCCGTGGACCTTCCCGTGACAATCGTATCCCGATCCCCGGCGCCGATGATTCGCTGTTTCCAGCGCTCATCACGTCACATTCGTCGGCCGTACAAAAGACGGTCCCCATCTGTATCCCTTCGGCCCCGAGGGCAGAGCGCCGAAGCCAAACCCCTTCCGTCCGCGATCCCCCCGGCCGCAATCACCGGTATCGAAACCGCACGGCTTACCATCGCGGTGAGCGCCATCGTCGTCAATTCGCCGACGTGCCCGCCGGACTCGTATCCCTCTGCGATGACGGCTGCCGCCCCCGCCCGTTCCAACCGCACCGCCAGGCTGACCGACGCAACGACCGGAATAACGGTTAGGTCGCTGCCCTGAGCCTTTCTGATGATCGGACCGGCGTTTCCCGCCCCAACGGTAAGTACCGGCACGGCTTCACGGATCACGACCGCCAGCTTCTCTTCGGCCAGGGGCACGGTGAGGATCAGGTTCACGCCGAAGGGACGAGACGTCAGCTTTCGGGTGCGCCCTATTTCGTCTTTGAGTTCATCCGGACTCCATAAGCCCGGCGCCGATGATGCCAAGCCCACCGGCTTCACTTACGGCCGCCACAAGCGCCGCATGAGACACCCGCGCCATACCGCCCTGTAGGATCGGATAGGGAATGCCCAGCAGCGGCAGCAGCCTGGAGGAGATCACTATTCTTCCTCGGCCTTGATAACCTCCCGGTTTTTATAGTAACCGCAGTGGGGACATACCTGGTGGGGGGCCTTGGCCTCTCCGCAGTTCGTACAAAGACTGCGTCCGGGCTCCACTAGTGCCTGGTGGGCCCGCCGTTTTCCTCTGCGTGCACGTGATATCTTTCTTTTAGGAAGAGCCATGGTTATTTCCTCTGTTGCTTGATGGAGAGATTTTTCAACTTTTCAAACCGTATGTCGATCAATTCATCCCTGCAGCCGCAAATCCCGTCGTTGAGATTCTTGCCGCATCGGACGCACAGCCCCAGGCAGTCGTCATTGCAGAGCGGCTTGACGGGCAGGTTGAGGGATATCTGCTCAACGATAACTTGTCCGATATCGAACATATCCCCGTGAAAGAAATTAAGCTCGAGGTCCTCTCTCTTGAGCTCTATTTCCTTTCCGGCGACCGCCTCATGGGTAAATACGCTCTTAAACTGGATGTCAAGCTTCCTGTCAAACAGCTCGGTGCACCGGCTGCACGCCCGCCGCGCCTTCGTCAGAATGCGCCCGTCGACAATCAGGGTATCGTCGGTCCGTCTGAGATAAATCGTACCTTCGAAGCCCTCGGGAAAGGTGAGCTCCATTTCCCGGATAACGCCCAGCAGATCATCCTGCCAGCCGGTCCCGTCGATAACCGTATGGATCTCCAGACGACTCGCTGCGCCCAGCCATTGCGGGAAATGCGCGTCGTCCGGGCATTTCGATGGATATTCCGCCCGAAGGGATTTCTCCGATCTTGAAAAGAAGGAAATCCATACCCCATACCCCACACCCTATACGCTATCCGCTATACGCTCTTATTTCTGCAGCATATTCAATAGATTTGGATATATATAGCTAAACGCTTTTTCTTTGTCAAGGAAATTTAAATAATTCGGTGCGCATGTCCCGTTTTCTGGCTCGTTTGGCGTGAAATTGGCTTGACAGGGCCTTCTCTTTTTACTTATAATTATAAGATAATTCTCCGATCCGCTTCACCTACGGTCTCAGGCCCATGCCACTGCCCTTATAAGAACAAGAACGGCGGCAGGCACGGGGCACTACGGTGAGTGGACGATACGGTTCGGCGGGAAACGGCCGGGCCCTCCGTGTTTGAAAAGGAGAGTTGGATAGAACGATTCGTCTACCGGCGTCACGAAGGCTCCCGCCTTCCTGATGCCCCGCCTACCGACTCCCTCGATAACAACTGTATCTGTCGGCGCATCGGAACATCCCCGGAAAGGGTTTGTCCCGCCGTATTTCCATCGGCCCCGATGTGATACTAATTCTATCCCTATCCATGCAGGCGCATAAAGGGGAAGGGTCGCCGACTAAACCGTCCAGGGACGGCCGGATCGAGATTAGTACTCTAGTGCGGTAACGGATATGAGGAGTCCACGTGTTTAATTGAGACGCTGCGCTACATCACCGACGGGCTGGAGCAGGCCCTCGTCCTGATCGTTACGTTCGACCCGCAGGTATACGAGATCGTGGGGATCACCCTCTACTGTTCGCTGACGGCCACCCTCATCGGGACGCTGTTCGCCCTGCCGACCGGCTTTTTAATCGGCGCCTACGACTTTAAGGGGAAGAACGGGCTCGTGACGCTCTTTTCCACCTTCATGGCGCTGCCGACGACCGTCGTGGGTCTCTGCGGATACGCGCTCCTTTCCAAGAGCGGTCCCCTCGGCTTTCTGGGCCTCCTGTTTACGCCCGGGGCGATCATCATCGGCGAGACGGTGCTCTGCTTTCCGATTATCGTCGCCTTTGCCATATCCACCACGCAGACGGTCAACCCCCTGGTACGGCAGACGGCCCTCACCCTCGGCGCCTCGCCCTTCCAGGCGTCCCTGGCGGTTTTCTTCGAGGGGAGGATCGGCTATCTGGTCTGCGTGGCCGCGGGATTTGCGCGCGTCATCGCGGAGGTGGGCGCGGCCATGATGCTGGGCGGCAACATCAAGGGACATACCCGGACGCTCACCACCGCCATCGCGCTGGAGACGGGCAAGGGGGAATTCTCCCTCGGCATGGCCCTCGGCATTATCCTGCTGATCCTGGCGCTCGCCGTCAACATTCCGATACAGCGCCTCAAGCGTATCGGGGACGTGTCATGAAGACCGATTACGCGATCCAGATTACCGGCCTCACCAAGGCCTACGGTACGGGCACGGTCCTGGACATCGACAAACGCGCATTCGAGCGCGGGAAAATCTATGGGCTCGTGGGGCCGAACGGATCGGGAAAAAGCACGCTCCTTTCGATCCTGGCCCACCTTATCCCCCCCACGACCGGGACGATCCGCCTGTCCGGGGTCGATACCACCCTCATGCCCGCCCCCGAGACCAGGAGGCGCATCACCCTGGTCCATCAGGAGCCAGTGATGTTTCGCACAAGCGTGAGGAAAAACGTGTCGATGGGGCTCATCTACCGTGACGTACCCAAGCAGGAGCGGGAACAGCGGGTCGTGGAGGCCCTTCGCTCCGTCGGCATGGAGCACCTCGCCAGAAGGAACGCGCGTACGCTCTCGGGCGGCGAGACCAAGCGTGTCGCTGTCGCCCGGGCGCTGGCAATCTCCCCCGATATCCTGCTGTTGGACGAACCGACGGCAAATGTCGACGGTATCAACGCCGGCCGGATAGAGCAGATCATCAGGCACATAAACGAAAGCGCCGGCATGACGATTATCTTTTCCACCCATAACCTCAACCAGGCCTACCGCCTGTCCCACGAGGTCGTCACCCTCATGTACGGCAAGGCGCAGGGCACGTCGCTGGTGAATATCTTTTCGGGGGTCGTCCAAAAGGAAGATGGCGAGCCGGTTTTCGATACCGGCCGCGCGCGCATCAAGCTTCCGGTATTCGACGGTGACGTCCGGCAGATATCGGTGGATCCCAACGACATTATCATATCACGGCAACCCGTCTCCTCCAGCGCCCGTAACCATTTCTCGGGTCCAGATCATCGAAATGATAAGGGACGGCCGACGCGGTTACCGTCACGGTTCGGGCCGAGGAGGATTTCAGGATTACCGTCACCGAGCGCTCCATCAGGGAGATGGGGCTGTTTATCGGCGAAGACGTCTCCATTACATTTAAGGCGTCGTCGGTGGCGATGTATAACCCGCAGGGACAGCAGTGAGAAAGGGCTTCCTCCAGCTGACGGCGGCCGGCGAGTTTGAGGCGATTCTCTCCCGCTGCGGCCGGACGACCGTCGCCGAGGTGATAGCGACCGCCGACGCCCTCGGAAGGGTGCCTGCCGCCGATATCATCGCCCCCGGGGATCTCCCCGAGTTTCGCCGTTCCACGGTCGACGGCTTTGCGGTCATAAGCGCCGATACCCACGGGGCGTCGGACTCCATCCCGCTCTACCTTGATCTGGCCGGCGATATCCCCGTCGGCACCGTCGCCGGGCGCCCGCTCAAATTGGGAGAGGCGATCCGGGTCGTGACAGGGGGAATGTTACCGGAGGGGTCGGATGCGGTGGTGATGATAGAGCACGCCGATCTCATCGACGAAAAGACGGTGGAGATCAGGCGCGCGGCCGCGCGTTTCGAGAACCTTGCCCAGGTCGGGGAGGACGTTACCCGCGGGGCAGTGGTCGTGCCGGCCGCCCGCCCCCTCAGGCCCTTTGACATCGGGGCGCTGATGGGGCTGGGGATACTCGAGGTCGAGGTCTTCAAACGGCCCTCGGTCGCCGTCTTTTCGACCGGCGCCGAAGTAGTGGAGCCGGCCCAGGCCCCGCCACCGGGCAAGGTCCGCGATATCAACAAATACGCCGTCGCCGCGGGAGTACGGCAGGCCGGCGGGACCGTCACCCTCCTGCCGACCGTGACCGACGACCGCGGGCTTTTGACCGAAATGATCGGGAAGAATGCGAAAAGCGCCGATATGGTGATCCTCTCCGGCGGCAGCTCCGTGGGGGGGATGGACTTTACGCTGGAGGCCATCAACGACAGCGGCAAACCGGGGGTGCTCGTACATGGGCTTGCCGTAAAGCCCGGAAAGCCGACCATCTTCGGGATGATCGGGGACGTGCCGGTCGTCGGGCTTCCGGGGCATCCGGCGGGTGCGCTGGTGATCTTCACGGTCTTTATCGCCCCTCTTATCAGGAAAATCGGGGGAGAGCGGGAGAGCCGGCCCTTTACGCGGAGCGTGGCGGCGCACATCACCCGGAACGTCGCCGGGTCTCCCGGCAAGCACGTCTATGTCCCGGCGGCCCTTGAGTTCGGCGGGCCGGACGCCCCCCCGCGGGCGGTCCCGATTCTCGGCAAATCCGGGGCGGTATCGATCCTGACGAAAAGCGACGGGATCATCGTCATAGACCCAATGCGGGAGGGCATCGAAGCCGGGACGGTTGTCCAGGTGTATCTCTACGAGACGTCATGAAACGAAACATCTATCTCGAAAAACGATCGCTCTCCGAGGCCCTGGATCTCTTTCTGGGCGCCTTCGACTTCGACACCCTCGTCAGCGAGGAAACGGTCAGGAGCGCCGAATCGTGCGGCCGAATCACCGCCCACCCCGTTTTCGCGCGCATATCGTCGCCCAATTTCAACGCCGCCGCGATGGACGGGATTGCCGTCCGGGCTCGTGACACCGAAGGGGCGACCGAGGCCTCTCCCCGGCTGCTGGCGGCCGGCACGGATTTCGTCCCCGTCAATACGGGAAACGAACTGCCCCCGGATCGGGACGCCGTCATTATGATCGAGGACGTCCATCCCGTCGACGAGAAGACCGTGGAGATTATCAAGGCGGCCGTTCCCTACCAGCACGTTCGGCCGATGGGAGAGGACACGGTGGCCACGGAGCTCGTGCTGCCCTCGCATCACGTCATACGCCCCTACGATATCGGCGCTCTGCTCGGGGCGGGGCACACGACGGTGGCGGCCAGGAGACTGCCGGGCGTCCTGCTCATCCCCACCGGCGACGAGCTGGTGCCCGACACCGAGACGGAGCTTCCCGAGGGGAAGGTCTATGAATCAAACAGCGCGGTTATCGCGGCGATGATCACCGCCGACGGCGGCAGAGCCGTCCGTCACGCAATCGTAAATGACGACTATAACTCCATTCGGAGCGCGGTGGCCGAGAACGTCGATCGCTTCGACCTTGTCATCATCCTTGCCGGCTCATCGGCGGGAACCCGGGACTACACGAGATCCGTTATCGAAGATCTCGGAGAAGTCTTCGTCCACGGGATTGCCATCATGCCCGGAAAGCCGACGATCCTGGGCGCACTCTCCGGCAAGCCGGTCGTGGGGCTGCCCGGGTATCCGGTCTCGGCGGTGATGACCTATCGGACGGTCGTCCGCCCCCTGATCGCCCGTATGCAGGGCCTGCCGGCGCCGAGAGACGAAACGGCCACGGCCGTCGTTCTCAGGGATATCCCCAAGGCGGTCGGCAACGACCTCTTCCTTCGGGTACAGATGGCCGAGATCGACGGGAGGCTGGTGGCCTCCCCCCTGCCCCGCGGCGCGGGAAATATCACCACGATGGTAAAGGCCGACGGGATAATAACCGTCGACTCCCTCTCCGAGGGGCTCAAATCGGGGGACACGGCGCGAGCCGTCCTCCTCAAGCCGAAAGAGGATATCGTAAACACGGTCATGGCCGTGGGAAGCCACGACGTCAGCCTTGACCTTCTGGCCGGCAGGCTCAGCGCCCTCTACCCCGCGTTCCGGCTCGTCTCGGTCAACGTCGGGAGCCTCGGGGGCATCATGGCCCTCAGGAACGGTGAATGCCACCTGGCCGGTTCCCACCTCCTGGACCCGGAGACCGGAGACTACAACATCCCGGCCGTCCGCCGTTACCTCAAGGGTATGGAGGTGTCGCTTATCACGCTGGCCCACCGGGAGCAGGGCCTGATCGTCAGGAAGGGGAATCCCTCGGGGATCACGGGAGTTGCCGACCTGGCCCGGGACGGGATGGCCTTCGTCAACCGGCAGCGGGGCTCCGGCACTCGAATACTGCTGGATTACCTGCTCAAGAAGATGGACATCGACGGCAGCCGGATCGACGGCTACGGCCGCGAGGAATTTACCCATCTCCTGGTGGCGGCCGCCGTCAAGAGCGGGCGGGCCGACGCCGGCCTCGGCATCAGGGCCGCGGCCCGGGCGCTCGATCTGGACTTCATCCCGATCGAACACGAACGGTATGACCTGATCATTCCCGCAAAACACCGTAACGACAAGAAAATCATGGCGGTGGTCAAGACCGTCTCCGACGAGCAATTTAAGCACGATACCCGTCTCTTGGGCGGCTACGATACCAAAGAGACCGGAAAGGAACGGATCATTGAAACCTGAAGAAACAACGATGACGCACGCCGGCGGCCTCACCGACGGCTACGCCCGCACGATTGATTACCTGAGGATCTCGGTAACCGACCGCTGCAACCTGCGCTGCCGCTACTGCATGCCGGAAGAGGGAATACCCACGATCTCCCACGATAGTATCATGCGGTACGAGGAGATCACGCTTCTGGTCAGGGCCGCCGCCTCTATCGGCTTCACGAAGGTCCGCCTCACCGGGGGAGAGCCGCTGGTCAGGAGGGGCCTGACCGATCTCATCGAATCCATCGGTGCGGTCGAGGGCATATCCGATCTCTCTCTCACGACCAACGGCGTCCTCCTGGCCGAGGAGGCGCCCCGTCTCAAGGCGGCGGGGATCGGCAGAATCAACATCAGCCTCGATACGCTTAAGCCCGATCGATTCCTCGCCATCACGCGGCGCGATCTCTTCGGCCGGGTGACCGCCGGGATCGACGCGGCGCTCGGCGCGGGGATGGACCCGGTTAAGATCAACGTCGTCGTCATGCGGGGGGTCAACGACGATGAGATTATGGATTTCGCCCTGCTCACCAGAGACAGGCCGCTCGCCGTGCGCTTTATCGAATTTATGCCCATCACGGCCCAAAACGGGTGGGAGCCGGCCAAAGTAGTGCCGAGCGCGGAGGTATTGTCTCTGATACGAAAACGGTATACAATAGAACAAGAGGCAGAAACCCGCGGCGGCGGCCCGTCGACGGATTTGCGGATCGACGGTTTTGCCGGGACCGTCGGTTTCATTTCGCCGGTGTCCAGTCACTTCTGCGACCGGTGCAACCGGCTCAGGGTGACCGCGGATGGCAGAATCAGGGGTTGCCTCTTTTCCGATGACGAGTCGGCAATCCTGCCGATCCTGCGCGAGGGACGCCCCATCGAGGAGATCGCCGCTTTTCTGAAAGAAGCGGTAACAAAAAAACCCCGGGCGCACGCCATAAACGACGGCCGCTTCAAAAGCTGCCAGCGGGCGATGTCGGCCATTGGAGGATAGCTGTATGACGCTCTCCCATACCGACGAATCGGGAAAGGCCAGGATGGTGGACGTCTCCGAGAAGGAGATCACCAAGAGGCGCGCGGTCGCGCGGGGCCGCGTCACGATGAAGCCGGAGACGCTGGCGATGATACGCGAGAACCGGGTCAAGAAGGGGGACGTGCTGGCGACGGCGCGGATCGCCGCGATCATGGCGGCAAAAAGGACCGACGGCATCATCCCGCTCTGCCACCCGATACCAATCACCGATGTATCGGTCGATTTCGAGATTGACCAACCGGAGCCGTCGGTCGTGATCACGGTAACCGTATCGGCGATCTGGCGCACCGGCGTGGAGATGGAAGCGATCGTGGGGGTCCTCGCAGGCGCCGCCACCATCTACGACATGATCAAGGCCGCCGATCGCGCCGCCGTTATCACCGACGTCGCCCTGATCGAAAAGACGGGCGGCAAGAGCGGAACCTACACGAGGGAGAAGTAACATGAGCGAGACCGGCAGGATCATCTCCGTCAATATATCGAAGACAACCGGCATAAAAAAGGACCCGATCTCCAGCGGAGAGCTCGTCAAGGAGCACGGCATCCGTAACGACGCCCATGCGGGCCCGTATCACCGCCAGATCAGCCTCCTGGCCCAGGAAAGCATCAATTCGATGAGGGAAAAGGGAGCGGATGTTTCCCCGGGCAGCTTCGGCGAGAACCTGACCACCCAGGGAATCGACCTGCCCCTGCTTCCCGTCGGCACGATCCTCACCACCACCGGGGGGGCATCACTTGAGGTGACGCAGATCGGCAAGGTCTGCCACGACCACTGTGCGATCTATAAGGCCGTCGGTGACTGCGTCATGCCGCGGGAGGGCATCTTCGTCCGGGTGCTGGAGGGAGGGACGATCAGCCCCGGCGATACGATCACGGTTACCGGAAAGAGGCCGGACCGATGACTGAAAACGACGGCCGTTTGATCAGGGCCGCGGTGATCACCCTCAGCGACCGCGGATCGCGCGGCGAGCGCGCCGACGAGAGCGGCCCGATGATCGAGCGCTTCATCGCCGGCTTAGGGGGGACCGTCGTATCGGCCGAGGTCATCCCCGACGAGGCCGGTATATTAAAAGACCGCCTCACCGCGATTGCGGATTCCGGCGCGGCCAACCTCATCCTGACCACCGGCGGCACGGGGCTGGCCCCGCGGGACGTAACCCCGGAGGCTACGCTGGCCGTGGCCGACCGGATCGTCCCCGGATTCGCCGAGGCCATGAGGGCCGAAAGCCTCACGAAGACCCCCCACGCCATGCTCTCGCGGGCGGTAGCAGTCATGCGAAAATCGACGCTCATCATCAACCTGCCGGGCAGCCCCCGGGCGGTTGCGGAATGCCTGGCGGTTATTCGTCCGGCGCTGCCCCACGCCGTGGCCAAGGCATGCGGTGACGAGGACGACTGCGCCCGTTAAACGCCCGTCCCCGGAAATCGCAATGTGTCTTGACTTTATGTCTTCCTTCCGATATAATTAATCTTTTACCATGATCGATCTGCATATACATACCGACGCCTCATCGGACGGGGTCCATACGGCCCGCGAGGTATTCGACATGGCCCGGGCGGCGGCTCTCGAGGCCATCGCCTTTGCCGACCACAACAGCATTGCCAACGTCGGCGAGGGGTTACGGCTTTCCGGCGATTACTCGATACCGTTTGTGCCGGCTATTGAGATCAGCTCGAGCCACCGGGATCAGGACGTACACGTACTGGGATATTTCATCGACCACCGGTCGGGAGAGTTGAGAGATTTTCTTGCCCGCTGCTATGACGAGTCGGCCCTCCAGACCGAGCGTCGGGTGGAGCTTTTGCGGGCGGCCGGATTCGTGCTGGATGTCGCCGACGTCATGGACGAATCCGCGGGCAGGCCCCCCACCGGCAGGAGTTTTCTTTTGGCCCTCGTCAAGAGACCGGAAAACCGGGATAACAAATACCTGGCGCGCTATACCGCGGGAAACCGATCCGCATCGCCGTCCCAGTTTTTCTACCAGGACTATCTGGCGGGGGGACGTCCGGCCTACGTACCGCTGTCGGCATCGGTCACAACGGAAGCGATCACGGTGATATCGGCGGCCGGGGGTATCCCGATCCTGGCGCATCCCGGCGTCTACCCGACGCATATCGTCCGGGAGGTGATCGGCATGGGTGTTCTGGGGCTCGAGGCCTACTCGGGTTATCACGACGAGGCCGCCTCCGGACGATTTGCGCGGTTCTGCCGAAAGCATGGGCTCCTGATCAGCGCGGGGAGCGACTTTCACGGGAGCGAGATCAAACCCGATATCAGGCTGGGCGTTGCCATAGACAACGGATATGAAATCTACATCGGACTGAGAGAGGCACACCGGAAAAAATATGCTCAAACAACTCCTTAAGAAGAAAAAGCGGCCCATCGTGGTCTCAGACTTTGACGGGACCATCAGCACCAGGGACATCAGCTACGAGATCCTCGAACGGTTTTCCACCGGCGGTTGGCAGGGCGTGGACGAGGCCTACGCGAAGGGAAAGATCGGCTCCCAGGAGGCCTTTCGGCTCATCCTCGAAAAGATCAAGGCGACGAGATCGGAGCTTGTCGACTATATCGCCGCAATGCCGCCGCCTATCGATCCCCATTTCGTGGACTTTTACCGCTACCTGAAGGATCGGGGCATCGACCTGGTGATCCTCTCGGACGGGTTTCTCTTCTACATCAAGCTCCTCCTCGAACGGGAGGGGATCGTCGACGTTCCCATCTACGCCAATGATATTGTCGAGGATGCGTCGGGTACGCTCGTCCCCGTCTTTCCCCACCATAACCCACAGTGTGATACGTGCGGAAACTGCAAATCCGATATCATCAAGAGACTCAAGCAGGATCACGATCACATCATATTCATCGGCGACGGTTATTCGGACCTCTGCGCCTCGGAGCTTGCCGATACCCTGTTTGCCAAGCGGCAGCTCATGAACCACGCCGCCGAGCACCGGCTTGTCTATACCTACTTCCATAATTTTGCCGATGTACAAGCCGAATTCGAAAAAGAGATCAGGGGCGTGATCTTTGACCTGGACGGGACCCTCGTCGATTCCCTGGAGGCCATCAGGACCTCCTTTCTCCACACCATCGACACGCTCGACCTTGACGTGGACGTGGAAAAGAGCTTCGGGGAGATGATGAACTGGCCGCTGACAGTCGGTATGGAAAAGATATTCCCCGGGGTCGACCTGGCCGAAGCGGTGAATGTCTTCCGGGCGAAGTACCACGCCATCTACAAGGAAATGACCCCGGTCAAGCCGGGGATACACGAGGTGCTGTCGTATCTTGCCGGCTCCGGCGTCAAGCTCACGGTCGCCACCAACAAGCTGGGGACCTATGCCCGGGACCTGATGGAACACCTGGAAATCAACGGCTACTTCGACGCGGTCATCGGCGTCGGAGACGTCACCAACCCCAAGCCCGAGCCGGACATGGTGGATGCCGCGATCGAGAAAATGGGCACGACGAGAGCCGATACGATTCTCGTGGGCGATTCCCAGGTGGATATCGAGACGGCCAGGAACTCGAATATCGACGTCTATGTCGTCTCGGATTCCTTCGACCCACCCGAGGAGCTGGTCAAACGCAAGCCCCGCAAGATGTTCTATTCGACCGACGAGCTGGGCAGGGAGCTCTCATCGGAGGCCTGATGTCCGAGCTGCAGGTGCACAACAAGAAATCGTTCTGCGTCGGCGCCGAGCGCGAGCAGCATAAGCTTTTCGCGATGGCCCTGCCGGGATTGATACGGCCGGTCGAGGATGACCTCAAGACACTGATAGCCCATGATGTCGGTGCGATCGTCACCATGACCCAGGACCCCCTCGTCCTCCCCCTCCAGTTCCGCCCCCTCTTCGCGCAGCTGCACCTGCCGGTGGAAAACTTCGAACCCCCGACCATCGACCAGATCGATCGGTTCGTCTCCTTCGTCGACGGCCAGTTCGACCGGGGCGTCAACGTCGCCGTCCACTGCCTGATGGGGATCGGGAGGACGGGAACGGCGATTGCCGCCTACCGGGTAAGCCGTGGCGAGACGCCGGATGTGGCGATAAAAAATCTCAGAGAGATCAGGAACTTCATCGAGACAAAGGAGCAGGAAGAGATGGTCGGGGCCTACTGGCGGCACGTCCGGGGGGAGGGATAGGAATTTGTAAGAGAATTACGGAATTTTGGGGACACCATACTTAATTCGTTAGGCCTATCGGCTATTCGAGAAACCGGAATTAAGTATGGTGTCCCCAAAATTCGTATAATAAGGGGATTGGTTCCCGCCACTTCGCATACACTCCTCGCGGCTTCGACAGGACGGGCGGCTGATTGCTTCGTCGGGCTTTCGCTCTCCTCGCAATGACAATATCAATGGCCGCCGGGGGCGGCATCGTTATGTTTTGCCGCCCCTACGGGTTCTAACTCGAATCGACCTTATGTTCCGTAGGGACACGACTTGTCGTGTCCGGCGGCCCCTTCTCACGGGCAACCAAAGGTATCGCCCGTGCCACCCATCGCAAAAGATTACCCTCTTCCCTACTTCTCCGGCCCCGCCTGGTAGGTCGTGGCCTTCTTGGGGGTCTTGCCCTTGATGACCTCGTGGTAATATTTGTAGGTCAGCGGCGTTCCCTCCTTGAGCACCTGGCAGTTGACGAGGTCCCCCAGGAAAAACGTATGGGTGCCGGCGTCCATCGTCCCAATGACCTTGAGCTCTAAATACGAGAGGGCATTTTCCGTGACGATGGGGACCCCGGTGGCCCCCTTTATGAAGGCGACCTCCTCGAATTTATTCACGTCCTTTCCTGACTTGAACCCGAAGGCGCCGATAAACTGAAACGGGGTCTCCTGGTCGAGGATCGAGACGCCGAACACGCCGCTCTTCGTGACGTACTCATGGGTCAGGTTTTCCTTGTTAAGGCAGGCCGCCAGCCGCGGCGGCTGGGCCGTCGCCTGGAAAAAGGTGTTGGCGACCTGGCCGTTGGGCTTCCCGTCCAGGTGAGAGGTCACAACATATAAGCCGTAGCTGAGCTGGTAAAGGGCCTTCATGTTCAAGGGATCGCTCATTTCGTCCTCTCTTTGAGTTTTTCGGATATTTTTTTGCCGAGCGAAAAACAGCCCGCGAGGTCGGCCTCGGTCGGCACATTCTTTACCTTGATCCCCTCGTCGACGACATCCACCTTCATCTCGCCAAGCAGCCGGGAAAGATGCGCGACGGACTCGCCGCTCCACCCGTACGAGCCGAACGCGGCCCCGATGAGGTTGGTCGGTTTGAGGCCCTTCATATAAACTAGGACGTCGGCCAGCGTCGGGAAGATATTGTTGTTGAGGGTCGGGGAGCCGGCAACGAGCGCCCCGGCGTTGAGTATCTCGGTGACGACGTCGCTGCGGTGGTGGGCGGCCATCGGCATGACCTTCGTCTCGGTACCGCCGGCCGAAAGCCCCTCCCCGACGGCCCGCGCCATCAGTGCCGTGCTCTGCCACATCGTGTCATAGACGACCACCGCCTTGTTGGACGGGGCGCCGGACGCCCAGCGCGTGTAGCGTGAAAGTATCCAGTGGATCTTCGACCTCCATATCGGCCCGTGGTCTGGGGCGATCGTCTTGATGTCCCACCCGGTCGTCGGGACCCGCTCCAGCAGCTTCGTGACGAGACCCGCGTAGGGCATGATGATGTTGGCGTAGTATTTGCCCCCCTCGTAGTCGAGGATGGAATCATCAACCTGGTCGTCGAACCGTTCAAACGAGGCCAGGTGCATCCCGAAGGCATCCTGGGAGAACAGGAGCGACTGCTCCGGGAGAAACGCGATCATCGAGTCGGGCCAGTGGAGCATCCTGGTCTCGGCAAAGACGAGCCTCATGTTGCCCAGAGAGACGGTCTCCCCGTCCTTTACCGGTATGACCTTTCCGGCAATACGCTCGTGAAAGTGATCGACGAGCGTCTTTTCACCCATGAGCCGACGCATAGACCTTTTCGGGACGGATCTGCTCGATCACCTCGGGCAGGCACCCCGAGTGATCCATCTCCGAGTGGTTCGAGACGATGATCTTGATCTTCGTGGGGTCAATCACCGAGGCTATCCGCGACAGCATCTCGTCTCTGAACGGGGCCTTTACCGTGTCTATCAGGGTCACCTTCTCGGCCATGACGAGATAGGCGTTATAGGTGGTCCCGCGATTCGTGGCATACCCGTGGAAGTCACGGATGAGCCAGTCTATAGCCCCCACCCAGTAGACCTTATCGGTTATCTGTATCGCCTTGAAATGGGTTCCCATGTATAGCCCCTACTTGGTTTTGTGTAGCAGATCGGTAAGGACGGTGATGTGCCGCATTTCTTCCTTGATGATCTGGGAGATATCGAGTTTCCCGAGCTCTTCGGGCATCGCTTCCCGGATTCCGAGATAAAAGACAATGGAATCCTTCTCAATTTCTAAAGCGAAATGAATGACGTCGGAAAGCGTTTCCTTTCCCGTCAGCTTGGCAGAGGGGTCCGCGTTGATCGGGAAGACGTATCCGCCGGCAACCGCCTTCAGGTACAGGGCCGGTTCTTCATCGATAAGGCTGTCTTCCATACCGGATTTCTTTTTCAGTTCCTGCCGCATTTCTCTGAACAGCTTTTCGTGTCGGTCTTCCATGGCGGCAAGATCCATCAGCAGGCTCTTTGCCCTGCTGGCCTCGAAAATCCCGGCGGCCTTGCGGTAGAACCCGGCACCGTTTCTCTCGATCTGCTCCGCGATCTCGAACGTCTCGTCGATATTGAATATCTCAGTCATCGAATCCCCCTCTCAGAGCGTGGTAGAATGAAGTTACAGTAGTATTGTATTGAGGTACCCGGCGATTGTCAACCCGAAAACCGGTGCAGTAACGAATGATAGTACTCAACGAGGGGGCCGGTCGCCCCCTCGTTGTGAGCCGGTCGGTTATCGCTGACGATGTTACCAGTTCTCACCGAGGAGCTCCTGGTACGCCAGGGGGTGGGCGCAGGCCGGGCAGGATTGCGGGGGCTCGGGGCCTTCGTGCAGGTAGCCGCAGTTCCTGCAGCGCCAGACGACCTTACCGTCCCGTTTAAAGACCTTGCCCTTCTCGATATTTGCGGCGAGATCCCGGTAGCGCTTCTCGTGCTGCTTTTCGGCGACGGATATCGCCGTCCAGACCCGGGCGATCTCCTCAAACCCTTCGTCTTTGGCGACTGTGGCAAACCCCGGATACAGGACCGTGTGCTCATGGTTCTCGCCCATGGCCGCGGCCTTCAGGTTCTCCACGGTCGTGCCGACAACACCGGCCGGGAACGCCGCAACGATCTCCACTTCGCCCCCTTTGAGGAAGCCGAAGAAGCGTTTCGCGTGTTCCTTTTCCTGATTTGCCGTCTCCTCAAAGATATCGGCTATCTGTATGTATCCGTCTTTCCTGGCCTGGCTGGCGAAATAGGTGTAACGGTTGCGTGCCTGCGATTCGCCGGCAAACGACCCCAGCAGGTTCTTTTCGGTCTTCGATCCTTTAAGTTCCATACACGTGTCTCCTCTCTGATAGTGATTGATTTCTTATGTTGTCTCGAAATTCAGTTAACTTATTTTCCTCTACAGCCGGCGCTTCCCCTCTGAAATTGACGAGCGGGCGGCGCCTCACCCGACCAACGGGCCGAGAAACGTCACGGCTCCATCCCTGAGATCGGCCCGGATTCCCAGCCGGGTCAGGGCAAAGTCATACCTGACCGGGTCGTCGGGCGCGATCTCACGGAAGCGTTCGGTAATCTCAAGGGCCGCCGCGAGATCCGCGGACTTCCTGCCGGTAAATCCAAGCGTACGGGCGATCCTGAACAGGTGCGTATCGAGGGGCACGACCAGCCGGACGCGCGATACCGAGTCCCACCCGCCCGGGTCCACGTCGTCCCTCCTGACCATCCACCTGAGAAAGAGGTTGAGCCGCTTCATACAGCTCCTCTTTTCATGGTGGGGAATAAGGCTGTTGCATCCGTACTCGAAACAACCGTTGAGCCCTTCCGCAAACCGGCACAGGGCCGGCGCCGTGGTCCGGTCGCCCCGACCCATACCGGATACGAAGGCCGCCTCCAGCGACCCGTGCCGCCGGATGAGTCCGCGCGCCCCCAGGAGCGTGAGCACCAGCTCGGCGCCCGTGGTGAATCGGTGCCTGAACCCGCCGAATATCGACGAGAGATCTTCGTGGCCGGCGTCGGCCAAAAATCGGCCGGGGTGCCGCCCCATCGGCTCCAGTACCGACAATACGCTTTTCATGATTTGCGCAACCCGCCCATACGCCAGCGACGAGGCGACCAGCCCGACGACCTCGCGGTCGCGGACGTCGTCGTACCGGTGAAGAAACTCCACCGGGTCGGGATGGATAAATTCGGGCCGGTTGAAGGTATCATAGAGCCGCTCAAAGGCTTTGCGTTGTTCCGATAGAGTCATACGTCGGTTAGTGGATCTTCCACGGTCAGACGCGTCCGTCCTCTCGTGAGGGCCGTCTATGTAGACGGCTCCCAGTAGCACCGCCTGGGTGAAGCCACCTTCCCTTCCTTCCTGAGGACGTCGATAATTGTCGCGACCTCTTTTTGATCGATCCCGGTCGCATCGGCAATCTCGCCGGGTTTCATGGGTTTGCCCGCCTTCTTCATGGCGGAAAGGACGGTTTCCTGTTTCTCAACCATACTTTTCCTCCTCACTATCCGTCCAACGGGATTGCGAGCCCCGCGGTGATGGTGCCCGCATCGGCTTGTGGGTTACGTCCGGCATCGGGGGCATATGCCGATCAGGTCGAGGCGGCAGCCGACAATCCGGTAGCCCGCCACGTCGCCCGTGATTTCGGGGACGACAATCGTATGCCCCGGCCCGACATCGCTGACGGCCCCGCACGAAACGCAGCGGACATGGTGGTGGGTTTCGGCCTCGCCGTCAAAGCGCTTCGTGGTTCCCGGTACTTCGATCTTCTGGATAACGCCGGAGCCCGAGAGGATCTCGAGGTTTCTGTAGACGGTGCCGAGGCTTATTTTTGGGAGCTTCCTCCTCACGATCCGATAGAGCTCGTCGGCGGTCGGATGGGTTTTCAGCTTTCCCAGCTCCTCGAGGATGATCGTGCGCTGCGTAGTCATCCGGGATATCTGATTTGGCACGTCCTTACCTTTCTGATAACTATTACTATTAATAATTTTATGATATGCGACACATCCTGTCAATACATATTTTAGTTCGTGCGCCAATAGCCACCGCTTTTTAACTATCAACCCGATGATCTCCACTGTACCGGCGGAAAGAGACGGCTTCTCCTGCCGAGTTGAGCCGTCACTTTTTTCTTGACACGCCGATCTCAGGAGGGGTATAAGGGAACATGACCGGACGGTCGGTCGGAATCCCGGGAACGGCCCCTCATATGCCCTGTTACGTGAGGCGCACCCCGGATTCCGTTATCTCCTCGCCAACCGATTGCCCGGGCTCGGAAATCGGCCCGGCGGTATGAGCCGCATGTTCGTTGGCCGTATAATTCTGGCAAACAACACCCAAACACCGACGATGCCCAAATCAACCTTCTCGATCATCAGCGAAGAAAAACGAAACCGGATCTATGATGCCGCCGCGCTGGAGTTTGCCCGTGAAGGGTATGAAAAGGCGAATATTAAAAACATCGCCGACCGTGCCGGGGTATCGAAAGGATCGCTCTACGATTATTTCGACAGCAAAGAGGAACTCTATCTGGACGTCTGCACCCATGGGATCTCCGTGTCGCGCAGGAATATCGATTCCATCATAGACGACGGCAAGGATTTCTTTACCCAGATCGGTGACATCTTCCATCAGGGTATGGCCTTCGTCGTCAAATACCCGCAGTACGCCCAGCTATACGTGAATATCTCTTCCAGCGGAATGGAGCAATTTGCAGACAAGCTCACGCTTGCCGTCGAGAAACATACCGCGGACTACTATAAGGTGGCCATCAGGCGCGGCATCGACGAAGGTTTCATCCGGCCCGACCTCGACGTTGACATGACCGCGTTTCTCATCAACAGCATGTACGTGATGATGATAATATCTATCGTATCCCGCCACTACCGGATACGGCTCGGGGAATACTTGAGTCTTACCGACGATCGGGTCGAAGAGGGAATAAAATCAAAAATCGACCAGGTTGTTAGCATTATCCGCTTCTCCATGGAGAACTCACCGAAGAAACAGGGCTGACGTTCCATGGGCGGCGGATCAGCGTTTATCGGCGCAGGGTGACCGAATGGTCGGTCATCTTCGTAAAGAGGAAACGAGATAGAGCGAGGTAGTTAACCATGTATGATTTTTCAGGAAAAGTCGCCCTGATCACCGGCTCCGGCAAGAAAGACGGGATTGGCTTCGGGATTGCCAAGCGGCTCGCCCGGGACGGCGCCCACGTGATCATCTCGGACGTATGCCGGGACATCGGCGTAAAAGATTACGCGAAGATAGGATGCTGGGAGGATCTCGAAACCCTGTCCACGGAGATCAACGGATCGGCCGTTCGTATTGACGTCACCGACGCCGAGTCTATCCAGCAGGCCGCCACGACGATACGGGAAAAATTCTCCCATCTCGATTTCCTTATCAACAATGCCGGCGCCGGCCCCTCCCCCAATCTTTTGCAGTACGTTGATCTCGATATGTGGAAGAAAACGATGGACATCAACCTGAACGGCACGCTGCTGGTCACCCGCGCGATGCTCCCCTTGATGACGCGGCCCGGCGCGGCGATCGTCAACACCGCCTCCCGGGCGGGAAAGCGCCCCCGCGCGTTCGGCGGCGCATACTGCGTGTCAAAGGCCGCCGTTATCATGCTCACCAAGGTCTTCGCGATAGAGGCCGGCATGAGCGGCATCCGGGTAAACGCCATCTGTCCCGGCCAGATAAACACCGACCTGGAGCGGTGGTCGTTTGAGCTTCAGGCCAAGGCGTTTCAGAAGACCGTCGATCAGGTCATCGAGGAGGAGAAGCAGACCATTCCCCTCAAGCGCATCGGCACGCCCGAGGACGTAGCCGACATCGTGGCGTTCCTCCTCTCGGACGACGCCCGATACATCACCGGCCAGGCCGTGAACGTGGACGGCGGCCAGCTCATGGAACTATAGGAGGTACGGCATGAATAGCACGAATCCAACAGGCACCCCCCAGAATAGTAAGCAGCCGGCCGACCGGGTAATGACCGGCGGCGAGCTCGTCGTCCGGGCGCTGGAGCAAAAGGGCGTCGAATACATCTTTACCCTCAGCGGCGGGCATATCGCCCCGATCTATCAGCACCTCATCAAATCCGACATCAAGCTCTTTGACACCCGCCACGAGCAGGCCGCCGTCTTTATGGCCGATGCCTACGCGCGTCTCACCGGCAAAGTCGGGGTGGCGCTTGTCACGGCCGGTCCCGGTTTTACCAACGCAGTTACCGGCATCGCAAACGCCCGCATGGCCGGCTCCCCGATCCTCGTGTTATCGGGCAGGATCGGTCTGAGGATGGACGAGCGGCTCGACCTCCAGGAGATCGAGCAGAGAAACGTGGTGGCCCCGATCACCAAGTGGGCCAAGACCGCCACGAACGTCAACCGCATACCCGAGCTGGTCGATGTGGCCTTCAAGACCGCGCTTGCCACGAGCCCCGGGCCCACGTTCCTCGAGTTCCCAGTTGACGTCCTCACGGCGTCCTGCCCGGCCGACGGCGTAAAGTTCCTCGATTCCCCGATGCCGCTTCGTTCGATGGGGGACCCGGCCGCAATCGAGCAGGCCGCCTCGTTTATCGCACAGGCCAAGCACCCGATTATCATCGCCGGTAGCGGCGTTCGGTTCTCGGGATCGGTCGCTCCCGTTAAAGAGCTGGTGGAAGAGACCGGGATACCGCTGTTCACCCTCTCGATGGGCAAGGGGACCCTGCCGGAGGACCACCCCCTCTGTTTCGGCTCCGCCCTCCTGATCCGTCCGGGCGCGGCCGGGGCCGCCGTCACCGGCGGCAGACATGATCGTGCTGCTCGGGACGAGAATCAACCTCTTTACGATGTTCGGCGATGTCTTCCCGGCCGACGCCAAAATCATCCATGTCAATATCGATCCCATCGAGATCGGCAGAAACCGCCGGGTCGACACGGCGATTGTCGGCGACGCCTGCTTGTGGCCGGCCAGCTCAAGCAGGCGCTTGCCGGACGTATCAGGAAAGACGCCTTCGCGGAGTGGATCGCCGAGCTGAAAAAACAGCGTGACTTTTCACTTGATTCCGTAAAAGATCAGCTAAACTCCGAGGCGGTGCCGATTCACCCTCAGCGCCTCATGAAAGAGGTGGACGAGTTTATGGGAAGAAGAGGGGATCGTCGTTGCCGACGGCGGCGACACCTCCGTCTGGCTTGGCATGACCAGGAAGACCTACCGTCACGGCGATTATCTCGAATCGGGGTTGTTCGGCTGTCTCGGCGTTGGCATACCGTTCGCCCTGACCGCAAAGCTCCTTTCCCCGAAAGAGCGGGTGCTTCTGGTCACCGGCGACGGCTCACTTGGTTTCAACTTAATGGAGATCAACACCGCGATCCGCTTCAGACTCCCTATCGTCATCGTGGTGAGCAACGACCTCGGCTGGGGGATGATCCGGCACAGCCAGAGCCTGAAGTTCGGCCCGGGCGTCAACGTGGCCACGGAGCTCGGCACCTTCCCGTACCACACGATGATCGAGGCGATGGGCGGATACGGCCAGCTCGTCGAAAAACCGGGGGACATACGGCCGGCCCTTGAGCGCGCCTTCAAATCGGGCAAGGTATCCCTCATCAACGTCATGACCGACCCGGACGTCATCAGCCCGGGGAGCTACGCCCTGGCAAATATCGCCGCCTCGGCGTATTAGTCTCTGCGAAAAGGAGTTGGGTTATGTCCGCCGACACGAAGACTAAATTGACCGACGCGTTTAAGAAGAACAGGGAGACCATCTTCCTTGTCCTTGCCGTGATCGTGGCCGTGATCGTTTACTACGCACCGCTGCCCGACACCATCTCGCTGGGCGATAAGACCGCCACGCTGACCCACCAGGGGCGGCTCACCATGACGCTTCTTGCCTTTGCCATCGTCATGTGGGTGACGGAGGCCGCCTCTTTCGCGGTGACCTCGATTCTCGTGATGATTCTCATGGCGCTCCTGGGCGCCACCGAGGGCATGGAGGTGGTCACCGCCAAGGGCGTTGAGACCGTGCACGGCGCGGCCGACGGCCTGGTTGAGCTCATCAAGATCGGGTTCGGCAACAGCCTCGTCTTCTTCTTCCTCGGCGTCTTCCTGTTGACGGGGGCCTTCGTGAAATCGGGGCTGGGCGAGCGGCTGACGCTCGTCATCCTCCGGGTGCTCGGGACCGGGACAAGAATGGTGGTGCTGGGCTTCCTCATCATGGGGACCATCACCTCCATGTGGGTGACCGACATGGCCGTCGCGGCCATGATGACCCCCCTGGGGGTAGCGCTCTTACGGAGCGCCGGCATCAAGCCGGGTAAAAGCAACTTCGGCAAGGCGCTCATGATCGCCTGCTGCTGGGGAGGGGTCTTCGGTGGTATCGGGACGCCCGCCGGATGCGGCCCCAACCCGATAGCTATCGGATACCTGAACGACCTGGCGGGCCTTCATGTCTCGTTTCTGGACTGGATGAAGATCGGCGTCCCGGCCGCACTGATCCTGGTTCCCTTCGGCTGGCTCGTCCTCATCCTGGTCTTCCCGCCGGAGATCAAGCGGCTGCCGATGGAGCAGCAGGAGATCAGGAAACGGCTCAAGGATAAGGGGGGCTCTCCCGCCCGGAGATCATTACGCTTGCGGTGTTTCTCTCGGTCATTGTCCTCTGGATGGCCACCGACTATATCGCCAAGATCAGCGGGGGGACGATCGTCCTCTCCATGGAGATGGTGGCGATGGCCGGCGGCCTGGTCTTCTTCCTCCCCGGTATCGGGATCATGACCTGGGAGGAGGCCGAGCCGCTGATGAACTGGGATTCCATCGTCCTGGTGCTGGCCTCGCTGGCGTTGGGCCTGATGATGTACAAGACCGGCGCGGCGCGCTGGCTTTCCTGGATACTGCTCGGAAACATCACCGGGTTTCATCCGGTCGTCCAGATCGCCCTGGTGATCGCCGCCGTCATGTTCATGAAGCTCTTCCTTGCTTCGAACACCGTTACCGGGATTATCGTTATACCGCTGTTGATTACGCTTGCCGCGGACCTCGGGCTGGACGCGTGGTTCCTCGTGGCGCCGGCGGCCTTCACGGCGTCGTTGGGGATTATCCTCTTGACGCAGTCGCCGACCAACATCATCCCGTACACGTCCGGCTATTTCTCCGTGAAGGACTTCGCCCTGTCGGGCATCGTCATGACGGTGGTGATGATCGTCCTGCTTACCCTGGTCATCTCGGTTGTGGGGCCGCTCATGGGGATCTATAATTTTTAGTTGCGTCCCCTTTTCTGTTTACTTTTTTGCCCCGCCCTCTATAATAGGGGCGGGGTTTTTCAGATCATCCAACCTTTCGTGAGGAGAAACCATGGGAACCATTATCCTGATCCTCTTTTTCCTATTGTTTCCCGTCCTGGTCATCTATCTCTGCGATAAATATCCGGCCGTCGATAAACTCGGGGCCGTGATCCTCTGCTACGCCGCGGGTATTCTCCTCGGCAACGTCGGGCTGCTGCCCTCCGGCAGCGCCAAGACCATCGACCTGATCATGACGATCGCTATCCCGCTCTCTCTTCCGCTGCTGCTGTTTTCCATGGACATCAGGAAATGGTCAAGGCTCGCTGGGAAGACCCTCTTGTCGATGATACTTGCGATCTTTTGTATCATGATCACGTCATTTGTCTCCTTCCTGCTCTTCAAGGATTCGCTCCCCGAGGGCTGGAAGATCGCGGGTATGCTCATGGGCGTCTACACCGGGGGCACGCCGAACCTCGCGGCCATCGGCACCGCCCTTAAAGTCGACCCGACCACCTTCATCATGGTGCAGACGGCGGACGTCATCATCAGCTCGGTATATATCCTCTTTTTAGTCACGATCGCCCAGCGGGTCTTTCTCCTGGTCCTGCCCCCCTTCAAGAAGACCGCCGCCGCCGGCGAAGCCGTCACGGGAGGGGAGTTTACGGACTATTCGGGTATCTTCAGCAGGGCAAAGATCATTCCCCTGGTTGCTGCCCTGTTCCTGTCGATCCTCATCTTCGCGGTAAGCGCCGGCATCATGTTCGGCCTGCCGCCCGTGCTCTCCCGGATATTGCCCGATTTCAGCCCGGAGCGCTATAAGCTCTTCGAGGTCGCGGTCATAATCCTCTCGATCACGACGCTCGGGATCCTCGCCTCACTCGTCCCGAAGATCAGGAACGTCGACAAGACCTTTCAGCTGGGGATGTACATCATCCTGGTCTTCTGCACGGCCGTCGGCGCGCTTGCCGACCTTACCAAGCTCTTCACCATGGCCCCGGAGATCATGGTCTTCGTGGCAATCTGCGTCTTTGGGACCCTGATCCTGCAGGTGCTCCTCTCGATCCCGCTCAAGATCGACGCCGACACCACCATCATCGTATCCACCTCGGCCATCTGCTCCCCGCCGTTTGTCCCGGTGATCGCGGGCGCCCTCAAGAACAAGGAAATTGTATTTTCCGGCGTCACCACGGGGATCATCGGGTACGCCATCGGCAACTACCTGGGTATCACGCTGGCCTATCTCTATCACGCTTTCTTCTAGTTCAGATGCCCTCACACGCCCGCCCGATACCGGCCTCCCTGGATTGAGGCCGTCCGAAAGAACCTGAATAAAAGAAAAGGCCGTTTCCCACCCGGGGAAACGGCCTTTTTTCATTTAGAGGGCGAATAACGAACGGTGCGCGGTTACTTCTTCTGCTCGAAACGCCCCGGAACGCGGGCCCCGCACGCCGGGCACGACGACTCGACGAGCCTCACCGTCACCGATCCCGCCGTCCGACGGTCTATCAGGAGCTCACTACAGGACGGGCAGACGGTGCTTTCATACGGGTGCCCCGGGACATTGCCAAGATAGGGGTAGTTCAACCCCTCCCCGCGCGCCATACGGTAGATATCTTCGAGGGTCTCTATGGCGGTGGAGGGGTAACCCGTCCACTGGTGATGGGGCGAAAACCGCGTGATGTGCCACGGCGTGTCGGCCCCCACCTCCCGAACGATCCACCGCACCAGGTCGGTGAGCTCGGCGAGTTTGTCGTTTACCCCCGGGATGATGTTGGTAACCAGCTCCACGTGCATTCCCCATCGACGCCTGGCGCGCAGGACTGCCTCGAGGATGTCCCGATAGTCGACGATCCCGCCGATAAGCCGGTAGGTCTTCTCCGAGAAGCCCTTGATATCCACCCGGAAGGAGTCGAGCGACTGGCCCAGGTAATCCAGCGTATCGCTGGTAAGGTAGCCGTTGGTGACCCAGTTTGTTGAGAGACCCGCCTCCTTGGCCAGCGTCATGGCGCGCTGGGCGTACTCAACCCAGAGCGTCGGCTCGTTATAGGTAAACGAGAGGCCGTCCACCCGCTCCCGGTGGGAAATCTCGATGAGCACCTCCGGCGCCAGGTATTCGGTCTCGGTCGTGTGTTCGCCGCCCTGGATGCAGTATGATCCCTGTGAGTCCGGTATCGCGTGGGCGATCTCCCAGTTCTGGCACCCCGGACACTTGAAATTGCATCCCACCGACCCGACCGAGAGCCACGTGGACCCCGGCATGAAATGAAACATCGGCTTGCTCTCTACCGGAGATACCATGATTGAGGATACCCGGCCGTACGTCAGGGAGAATATCTTCCCCGCCTTGTTGAGCCGGGTCTTACACCAACCCAGGCCCCCCTCGGGTATGGCGCAGCGTCGGAGACAAACGCGGCACTGGGCACGTCTGTTTTCGAGTCTCGTATAGAGAGAGGCATGATACATGGTGTCGCACAGTTGAGATGTAATTGTTTTGAAATCCGACGGCGCCTGTGATATATGGTAGCCGTATGGCTCACAGGCAGACGTCCCGGGCAACCGACGGTGCGATCATACTACATACCGAGAGGAAAAACAACCAATCATGACCAGGAAGGTGCTGATCACCAGATTAATTCCCGCCGTCGGCCTCGAGGCCCTGCGCAATCGCTACGACATGGTCCTCAACGAACACGACCGGCCGATGACCGCACACGAGATCACGGAGCGCGTTGCCGACGTCGCCGGGATCGTCTGCCTTTTGACCGACCGCATCGACGATACGGTCATGGAGGCGGCGCCGAACCTGGTAGGGATCGCGAACTACGCCGCGGGTTTTGACAACATCGACATCGCGGCGGCAACCCGGCGCGGCATTCCGGTCACCAATACGCCCGGCGTCCTGACCGAGGCCACCGCGGAGCTCGCGATCGCCCTCATGTTCGCGGTCGCCCGCCGGATACCCGGTGCCGAGCGTTTCGTCAGGTCCGGCGCCTGGCGCGGCTGGGGGCCGATGCAGTTCCTGGGTGCCGATATCCAGGGGGCGACCCTCGGCATCGTCGGCATGGGAAAGATCGGGCAGGCCGTGGGGCGGCGGGGACACGGCCTGGGCATGAAGGTCGTCTGTCATGAAGAGGCCCCCTTTGATGAGGCCGCACTCGGCTTTGAGGCCCGGCGTGTTGCACTCTCCGAGCTTCTCGCCGTCTCCGATTTCGTGTCCCTCCATGTCCCCCTTACCGAACGAACGCGCAGCCTCATCGGGGGCGCGGAGCTCTCGGTAATGAAGCCGGCCGCGTACCTCATCAATACCTCCCGGGGGCAGGTCGTAGACGAGGCCGCCCTTGCCGATGCGTTGGCCCGCGGCGTGATCGCCGGGGCGGGGCTTGATGTCTACGAGAGGGAGCCCGAGATCAATCCGAGCCTCCTGGGCTTGGATAACTGCGTGCTGCTCCCCCATATCGGCAGCGCCACCACCGCGACGCGCGAGAGTATGGCGCGGACCGCCGCCGAATGCCTCGTGGCGATGATCGAGGAAACCGAAATCCCCAATCTCGTTAATCCCGACTATATAAACCACCGCCGGAAGGAGTAATACGATGCGCTACCGCGCCCAGGGACACGGGTACATCATACAGCTGGCCATAGGAGAGGAGATTGGCCCATCCCTCATCGAATTCGGCGCCCGCCAGACCGTGGATGCCGCGCACTTCTGGGGTATCGGCGCCGCGCGGGAAATCGTGCTGGGCTCTTACGATATCGAGCGGAAGGTTTACCACAAGAAGGCCCTCGAGGGCGTTTGGGAGATCGCATCGCTGACCGGAAGCCTCGCGCAAACCGACGGGGGCCCGATCCTGCACATCCACGGTGTCTTCTCCGACGAGGACTGCCGTACGTGCGGCGGCCACGTCTTCAACATGGTCTGCGCCGCTACCGTGGAGATATTTCTTGTACCTCTTCCCGCGGGACTCACCCGGCGGTACGACGAGCACACGGGGCTCAAGCTCCTGGACCTGTAAAACCGGTGTACGGTTCGGATGTACTGCGGCCAACGCACTGCCGGAGCGTGCCGGAGCGATAGTTGACGGACGGCGTCGACTGCCTTACAATGGTAGTGGTGTCACCATCTTTTGAGAAACGGCAATGGCGCGAACAGAAATCCTGATTACCGGGGCGCTGGTTACCGACGGCACCGGCGCCGAGCCGGTCCCGCGCGATATCCTGGTCCTGGGCCCGACGATCGCCGATGTCGCGGCCGATATCGCCGCGCCCGACGCCGAGCGGTTTGACGCGACCGGCCTCATGGCCGCCCCCGGTTTTATCGACATCCACGCCCACGGCGATTTTGACCGTCTCGTTCACCCGCTTGCGGAACAAAAGCTGCGGCAGGGATGCACCCTGGAGGTCGTGGGGAACTGCGGCCTGACCCCGTTTCCGTATAACGATACCATCCGGGACACGCTCCAGGCCATGATCGCCACAATAGTCGGCACCGATTTTACCGGGTTTGCCCGG
Source organism: uncultured delta proteobacterium (assembly GCA_963735595.1). Lineage (GTDB taxonomy): Bacteria > Desulfobacterota > Zymogenia > Zymogenales > Zymogenaceae > JAFGAS01. Next base: position 883,459 of record CAVTLK010000001.1, read on the forward strand.
TACGGCGACTACACATCGTTTCTGGAAAAACGGGGCCTGTCGATCAACCTGGCCTCCTATGTCGGGCAGGGGATGATCCGCGGCTGCGTGGTGGGGATGAGCGCCGACCCGGCGGGAAATGACGATTTTTCACGGATGGAGCGGTTGCTGGGCCAGGCCCTCGAAGACGGCGTAATCGGCGTTTCCACCGGGCTTATTTATCCGCCCGGCTCTATGACAAGCGCCGGCGAGCTGGTACGGCTCATGGAATCGGCTGTACGGTTTCGCGCGGGAGCGCGCCCCGTCTATGCCTCGCACATGCGTAACGAAGGCAAAGACATCCATACGGCCCTCGATGAGGCGATCCGCATCGGGACCGAAGCCGGCTGCCCCGTGCAGATATCCCACCTCAAGTGCCAGGAGCGCTCCAACTGGGGGAGATCGGCCGAGGTCATCGAACGGATATCGCAGGCCCGCTCGGCGGGATTGGATATAATGGCCGATATGTATCCCTACCTCTTTCTCTCGACGCTCTTGGCTATCATCCTTACTCACCCGGAGGGAGATCCCGAAAAGATCATCGTCTCCAAGTCGCTTACCCCCGAAGGACGCCTCTGGGATGAAGTCGTGGGGCACTCACTCGCGGAGATAGCCGAGCGCTGGGGAGTTTCAACCGATGAGGCCGGGGCCCGGATTACGTCCGCAAGTCCCTCGACGCTGGCCGTCGGTGAATTCATGCACGAAGACGACCTGGTTAATTTTATGCGGCAGGACTGGGTCTTCTTCGGCAGCGACGGGATAGAAGATACGGTCGGCAAACCCCACCCGCGTGTCACCGGCACCTTTCCCCGGGTGTTGGCCCGCTACGTGCGCGAAAAGGGGGTACTCACCTGGGGGGAGGCAATCGCAAAGATGACCGGAAGGCCCGCGGCCAGGCTGGGGCTTGCCGGCCGGGGGATAATTGCCCCGGGATACGCCGCGGATATTACGCTGTTTGACCCCAAGACCGTCGCCGACAACTCGACGTACCGGGACCCGCACCGCTCCCCTTCCGGCATCCCCCGCGTGATGGTAAATGGGCAATGGGCGCTTGCCGACGGGAAACCCACGGGTTCTGCGAGCGGCATGATTCTGAGACCCGTATGAGCCTGCCGAATAACGGATAACCGATGAAAAATACGACCGACCTGCCCGAAAATCCCATTGACCGACTGAAGGCCCGTGTCCCCTTTCTCTGGGTCAATGACAGGCTGGCGCGCGCCGGCGACGTGCTGCCCGGCCGCCGGCCCTCGCGCCGCGACCTGGAGGACGCCGCCGCCCGGCTCTCACGCTTCGCCCCCCTGATCGCCCGCCTCTTTCCCGAGACCGCGAAAGACGGCGGTTTGATCGAGTCCGATCTGGTGTGCGTCCCGAAGCTCAGGGACGAGCTGTCACGACGCTTTTCCGCCGATATCCGGGGAGATCTGTGGCTGAAGGCCGATCACGCCCTGCCGGTGGCCGGCTCCGTCAAGGCGCGGGGCGGTGTCTATGAGGTGCTGGCATTCGCCGAACGGCTGGCCGTGCGCGAGGGGCTCTTTGCCACCTCCGACACGTACCTGAAGCTTGCCTCTCCCGAGATAAGGGGGCTGTTCTCGCGGTATACGATCGCGGTCGGCAGCACCGGCAACCTCGGGCTCTCCATCGGGATTACGGGGGTTGCACTCGGCTTTTCGGTGACCGTCCACATGTCCCGCGACGCCAAGGAATGGAAAAAACGGCTGCTGCGCGAAAAAGGGGTTACGGTCGTCGAACACGAGAGCGATTACTCGGCGGCCGTCAGCGCCGGCCGTGCCGCATCCGCCGGCGATCCGTTCACCTACTTCGTGGATGACGAAAACTCCGTGGACCTTTTCCTCGGATATTCGGTGGCGGCCCTCAGGCTTTCCGATCAATTGCGCGAGCGCGGGATTATTATCGGGCCGCGGCGGCCGCTGCTGGTTTATGTCCCCTGCGGGGTGGGCGGCGCGCCGGGCGGGATCACCTTCGGCCTCAAGCACGTCTTCGGCGATGATGTCCACTGCTTCTTCGCCGAGCCCACGGAGTCCCCATCGTTCATGCTGGGGATGCTCACGGGATTCGATCGGCCCGTTCCGGTCTACGAAATCGGCCTTACCAACAGCACCCAGGCGGACGGCCTGGCCGTCCCTACCGCGTCACTCCTTGCCGGGTCGGTCATCGGGGACCTCGTCTCGGGCTGCCTGACGGTCAGCGACGATGATCTATTCCGCTTCGTCTATGCCCTGTTTACGACCGAGGGTATCGCCATCGAACCGTCGGCCGCCGCAGGTATCGCCGGCCCCCTTCTCCTCTTTACCCGCGGGCAGGCATCGGTATATCTCAGCGAGCACGGGATTACCGATTGCCCGGACCGGGCCGTTCACCTCGTCTGGACGACCGGGGGCCGGCTCGTACCGTCCGAACAATTCGATGCCTTCATGATTCGCGGAAAGTCACTGTATTCAGGTCACGAAGAACGGTGATTGTGCTGCAGGCATTAACACGCGGAAGGCGGCCGTTGCCGTTTTTCGGGCAAAAAAAAGGGGCCTTTCGGCCCCTTCATTCACATAGTGGTGGCGGTGCAGGGAATTGAACCCCGGACACTGCGGATATGAGCCGCATGCTCTAACCATCTGAGCTACACCGCCCTAGAAATTCAACTCGTATACCAGGACCCCGCTTTTGGCCGGTATCAGCGCCGTCATCTCCGTCGAATAGACAACCGCCACGACCAGCTCATCGATGCCGTCGGAGTCTATATCTTTGACCTGGAAGTCGGCGGTATATCCCTCTATGAGACGTGAGCGCCAGTTCTCGGACATGTTAATACCGTCCCACTGGAGGTTATATATTTCGCTGGTCTCATAGAGCCGGAACTTCGGCAGCAGGTTCATGGTCTTGGAGATATTCTTGGGGACAAGCACCTCCACGACATTATCATGGTTCAGGTCCGTTATCAGAACCCGCCCGGTAATATAGATATCGCCGGTCCCGGCCATATCCGCGCTGACTCCCCCGGGCTTTTTCTCTTCCTTCTCGGTGGTGCTGAAGTAGTTTAAGGTGCCGCTCCAGTATTCCTTGCTTAACCACCTCACACCGCCGCTCATATCCCTGACCTCGAGATGGTTACCGCCGGTCACGCGCGCTATTTCGGGCACACCTTCATTGGTAATGTTAGCCGGCAACGTAATCCCGAATACCCCCATTCCCTCGGGAAGATCGACGGTTGTGCCCTCGACGTAGCCTCCCCTGCTGATCTCGACCCTATGGATGCTTCCGTAGAAGGGTTCGTCCATCCCCATCTTCTGGCACAGGAGGAGCACTTCCTTACCGGGGAGCTTGAAGGCGCGGAAATAGAGCGGGATATTCTTGTCGATTCGCACAAATTCCTTCTTGGTCGTATCGAATTCCACGACCAGAGAGGCCAGCCTTCCCTTGTCCACGTTCGTTATGAACACCTCGGCCTTGCCGTTCTTATTCAGATCCAATACATCCAGGGACAGGAAGTTGTTGGCGCCGCGCCCCTTGAAGTTTGCGAAGAGCTCGAATTCTTCCTTGCCCCGTTTGTAAACCCACAGCTCGTTCCTATCGATCACAATACATTCGTTGACTCCGTCGCCATCAACGTCACCGACGTCAACCCCCTTTATCTGGATATCCCAGAAGGGGCTCTTGCGGAAGTCGGACTTGCTCATCAGGTCGCGGGTCGCAAAGATAAAATTGGGGTTTTCAACCTGTTCGCCCATATAACCTGCCACTCCCTCCCTGGGGATATAGCCGAGTATCTTGAAGTTCATGTTCCGGGCAAACTCATTGATCTTCGGGATGAGGGCGTCTAACCCGCTGCCCTGCGCGAAGACCGCGGTGGATTGTTCCTTCTTGGCTACGTTGAACATCTTGGCATCAATGGAAAACGCCTCTCCAAGCTTCGTCAGGGAGCCGAGGATAACGTAATCAGCACCGAGCCTCCTGCCCAGAGATTCGGCATTCTCGACGGTCATCGCGGTCTCGTAGTCTTTCCCGAGGGCGCGCACGACGGTCGATCGCTCGAGGATTGCTATATTTTCGTCGACAGAGAGGCGGGACGCGATCATATCGTAGATTGCGCCTTCAAGATAGTCGAGTTTTTCCGGGCTGTTGATCTTGAAGGGAATAATGGCAACCTTGGTCTTATCGGCACCAAAAGCCGCCAGAGGCAGAATCAGGCACACGATGAAAGCCAGGATGATTGTTCGCCGGAATATTTTCATACCGTTCCCCACAGAGTGTTTGGAAAAACAATTCTTTCTTTGTACCATCCAACCGCTCTAAAGTCAAGCAAATTATGGGAAACCCGGGCGCGTCCTTCCCCAGGGTCAGCCGTGCGCATCCGGGATGCGCGCATTTCCAGCCTGTCGAGAGATGGTATTTGAGGGATGCCGCCGTGGCCCAGGCGGTTTCGTACGGTATACGTCATGGATACCATCGTTGATTTGGACCGGCTTTACTTCGAGAGCCGCCCCTCAAAAGCACGGGTAAGTATCGGAGCGAGGAGTCCCGCAATGAGGGCCGATATGCCGGCCTGAGCGAGGTTGAAAGGAAGCTCGGCCGTCGGCGGTGCCCAGTCCAGCCCAAAGATGACGTACTCGGCGCCGAAATAACCCGCCGCCATCCAGAGCCCGGCGACAACGAAAGACCCGAAGGCCAACAGCGCGCCGGGCGCCGTCTTGGGGTCGGCCCGAAACACGCGGATCAACAGGCCGGCGATCAATCCCTCGATGCCCTTGATGACGAGCGTCCAGGGAGCAAACTGGGCAAATCCCCCGATAACGTCGGCCAGCGCCGACCCCACTCCGCCCACGACCATTCCGGAAACGGGCCCCAGGAGGACTGACGTAATGAAGATGATCGTATCCCCCAGGTTAAAGTAGCCACCCGTTGCCGGGATCGGGAGCCGGACGACGATCGTCGCCACGACGACGAGGGCGCAAAAAAGGGCCAGCAGTGAAATGTTCCTGGGAGACAGGTAGTGTTGCTTTTTCATCGGATTATACCTTCAGAGCCAGTGGAAATGATGATATCCATCGCGCCTATGGAGCGATAGTATAGTATAATACTCCGTACCTGAAAAGATATTTAGTTCGTCCGCCGGCAAACCGGGCGTGGGGTACAGGCGGCAAACCGCGAAAAAAAACGGCGTCCAACAGGAACCGCCGACAAGATAACTCCCCCCGGAAGGACGAACGGCCGATACTACGCGTACCCGCGTTCCTTTTCCACCACCCGAATCGCGATGAGGCCGATGTAGAGGTCGCGCATCTCGGATATCGACACGACCTTCATGGCGGTGCGGACCCCGATGCCCCTGACCACCTGATCCTTGAACATGCAGATATCCGACGGCCCGAAACCGGCCAACTCATCCACCTTGGTAAGGATCTCCTGATGGTTGATTCGGATGAAGTTCTTGAGGTTTTGCGTCTTCATGGTCTGCTATAGCTCCGATGGCTACTGGAGTTACTATATCATATACGGCATCTTCATTCAATGAATAAATCGTATCATTTGTATCATATGGGGGCACCCATTTGCCGGCCCCGCAAACATCTTGAAAATCGGCCGCCGTTCTGGTACCCTTATTGAATGAAGAAGTATATCCTGAAGAAGGCCGAAACGGGACCCGCCCCCTCGTTTACCATCCCGTATGAAAAGGAGCTAAACGAACACCAGCTTTCGGCCGTCACGTTCGGCGGCGGCCCCAGCCTCGTTATCGCCGGTGCCGGCAGCGGCAAGACCCGCACGCTCGTCTACCGGGTCGCCCGGCTTATCGAATCGGGGGTCTCGCCCGCTTCCATCCTCCTGTTGACCTTCACCCGCAAGGCCGCCCGCCAGATGCTCGACCGGGCGGCGGCCCTGGTGGGGGGGCAGACCGAGAAGGTCGCCGGCGGCACCTTTCATTCGTTTGCCTCCCAGATCCTCAGGGAATATGCCGGGGCCGTCGGCTTTTCGGCCTCGTTTACGATCCTCGACCGCGCCGACGGGGAGGACATCATCAACCTCATCCGGGGAAGGCTCGGGCTTGCCGACCGCGAGCGGCGTTTTCCAAGGAAAGATACCATCGGCGAGATCTTCAGCAAGGCGGTCAACCGCGCCGTACCCGTGGCCTCCGTTGTCAGCCAGGAATACCCCCACTTCTCCCACGAGACGGAAAAGCTCCTGGAGATACTGGCCGCCTATACCGAGTATAAACAGGCCCACATGCTCATGGACTACGACGACCTGCTGGTCCACCTCGTCAGGCTCCTCGATGGACACGAGGGCATCCGGGAGACGCTCGCGAAGCGGTTTCGATACATCCTCGTCGACGAGTACCAGGATACCAACGGCCTGCAGGCCCGGATCGTCGAGCTTCTGGCCGGCGGCGCCGGCAACGTCATGGCGGTCGGGGACGATTCGCAGAGCATCTATTCGTTCCGGGGGGCCCATTTCAAGAACATCATGGATTTCCCGACCCTCTTTCCGAACGCCTCGGTTATCAAGCTCGAGGAAAACTACCGGAGCACCCAGTCGATCCTCAACCTGGCAAACGTCATCATAGACCGCGCCCGGGAGAAATATACGAAGATCCTCTGGACCAAAAAGGGCGTCGGGATGCTGCCGGCCCTCGTGCCGCTGCCGGACGAGCCGTCCCAGTCGCGGTTCGTCGCCCAGCGGATACTCGACCTCAGGGAGGAAGGGGTGCCGCTGACCGATATCTGTGTGCTGTTCCGGGCGGGCTTTAACTCCTTTGACCTGGAAATAGAGCTCAAGAAACGCAACATCCCCTTCATCAAGCACGGCGGGTTCAAGTTCATGGAGACGGCGCACGTCAAGGACATCGTCTCCCACATCAAGGTGCTCATCAATCCCAGGGATGCGGTCGGGCTGAAACGGGTATTGATGCTGGTGGAAAACGTCGGGCCGCGTGCCGAAGAGGCCATCACGGCTTCGATCCTCGACGCCCCCGGCATAACCGACGGCCTTGCCCCGTTCATCGGCGACCGGCGGTTCGGGGAGGGGATCGGCCGGCTCTCCCGGGCGCTGGCCTCCCTGGAAGGCCGTGACGTCGGCCCCGCCGAGGCCGTGGAGCGGCTCCTGGATTATTACACCCCCATCGCCAAGAAGAGGTACGACGACCACCCCAAGCGGCTGGAAGACCTCGATCATCTGGCGATCATCGCCCGTAAGTACCGGTCGATCGAGTCGTTCCTGACCGACATGGCGCTCGAGCCGCCGTCCGACAGCATCTCCGATATACTCCGGGAGGACCCCGACCCGGAGCGGCTCATCCTCTCCACGATCCATTCGGCCAAGGGGCTCGAATGGCATTCGGTCTTTATCATCTGGGCGGCGGAGGGTTATTTTCCCACCACCTACGCGGCCGAATCGGCCGACGACCTGGAAGAGGAGCTGCGCCTCATGTACGTCGCGGCCACGCGGGCAAAGGAAAACCTTACGATCACCTACCCCATAAAGATCATCACCCACCGCGGCCCGGCGTTCGGCCGCCCCTCCCGGTTCATCGAGGGGATCGGCGAGGATATCCTGGAGACCTGGGCCGTGGAGGAGGAGTAACCGCGCGTGTGAAACCCGGGGCGCCGCCGCGGCCCCCGTACGGCGAGCTAACGAACCGTCCCCGCACCCGGAGGAGCGCATGAAAGACGATCTCTCAACCACGCTTCCGAGCCTGACCGTCTCGGACCGGCCCCTTTCGGCCGTGGACACGCCCGCGCTTGTGATCGGCCTGTTCGGAAAGACCCGCGACCTTACCCCGGCCGTGAAAGCCCTGGACGAGGCCGTCGGCGGGAAGATCACGGCGGTCGTCGATTCCGGCGATTTTTCGGGCAAGACCGACGAGACGGCGCTGCTCTACCTCGATGCCTCCGGCGGTCCCCGGCGGATATGCCTTGCGGGGCTCGGAAAACGGGAGCGGTTCGGCCCCGGGCGTTTGAAGTCGGCGGCGGCCGCCGCCGCCAGGCGCCTCAAGGGCCTCGGGGTCGGCACGATCGCGCTTGCGTACGACCTGGCGGCCGACACCGGCCTTCCCGGGCCTGACGCGGCCCGCGAGGTGTTTATCGGCGCCGCCCTCGGGGCCTACTCCTTTTCGGCACTCAAGAAGAACGGGGACAAGAAAAAGGCCGTCGACCGGATCGTCATCTGCGGCGACCCGTCCGTCATGGCCGACGGCCCGCGCCACGGCCGTATCATCGCCGATTCGGTCTACCTGGCCCGCGACCTCTCCAACACCCCGGCAAACCTCATGACGCCGACGATCCTGGCCGGCCGGGCGCGCGAGGCCGCCGGGAAGGCCGGGCTGGCCGTTGAGGTCTTCGGCCCCGACGAGATCGCCCGCCTCAAGATGGGCGCGCTCCTGGGCGTGGCCCGGGGAAGCGCCGAGCCGCCCGCCCTGGTCGTGATTAAGTACCTGCCGGCGGGCCACGAAAAGGACCCAATCGCCCTGGTCGGCAAGGGGATCACGTTCGACAGCGGCGGGATATCGATCAAGCCGGCCGAGAACATGGGCGCGATGAAGAGCGACATGAGCGGCGCCGCGGCGGTGTTAGCGGCCGTGGCCGCGGCCGCCCGCATGAAGCTCCCGGTCGGCATCGTCGCCGTGATCCCCGCCGCCGAAAACATGCCGGGGCCGGCCGCCACCAAGCCGGGCGACGTGCTCACCGCCATGGACGGCACCACAATCGAGGTCATCACCACCGACGCGGAGGGGAGGCTCGTCCTGGCCGACGGTATCGCGTACGCCAAACGGTTTGACCCCGCGTTCATCCTGGACATCGCCACGCTTACGGGGTCGGTCGTCATCGCGCTGGGCCGGCGGGTCGCGGGCCTCTACTCGTCGACCGACGACCTTCTCGAACGCGTCCGGGAGGCCTCCCGCGCCGCGGGAGAAGACGTCTGGCCGATGCCGCTGTTTGACCACTACTTCGAGCAGATCAAGGGGGACGTCGCCGACCTCAAGAACGCCGGGAGCCGGGATGGCGGCAGCATCACCGCCGCGGCCTTTCTCAAGCGGTTCGCCGGAGAAGCGGTCCCCTGGGCGCACCTGGATATCGCCGGGACCGCCCGCTCCGATAAGGAGTACGGCTGGGTGACCAAGGGCGCCACCGGTTGGGGCGTCATGACCCTCGTCGAGCTGTTGGAGCGCCACCGGCCGGGCACGGGTCAGCGCCCCAAAAATCACGATCGAATGAAAAAGTGATTGACATTCACCTCGTTTTTCTCTATAAGTCGGTATAAAGTATACCGATCGTCCGGGCTCACCCGGTTACCTCTCACCTCCCCGAACCGCCGGTTGCCGCTTGTTTTTCCCCGTCGTCCCGCTGACGATCGGACGCTCATATTTTTCATTCCACGATACCCATAAGGGAGGACTTAATGAAAGACAAGCTATGGTTCAAATCGTACGCCCCCGGTGTCCCCAAGACCATCAACTACGAGAAGTTGCTGGTGAGCGAGGCCCTGACCCGATCCGCCAAGAAGTACCCCAACAATACCGCCTTGAACTACATGGGGAACCGGATTACCTATAAGCAGCTTGACGGCATGGTCAACCAGTTTGCCAAGGCCCTCACGGCCCTCGGCGTGAAGAAGGGCGACAAGGTCGCGGTATGCCTCCCGAACCTCCCTCAGACGGTCATCGCCAACTTCGCGACCCTGCGCATCGGCGCGGTAGCCGCCCAGAATAACCCGCTCTATACCGAGCGCGAGCTCCAGTACCAGCTCAACGATTCGGACGCCAAGGTCGTCATTACCCTGACGCTGTTGGTCCCCCGGATGGAAAAGATCATGAGCGGCACGAAGATCAAGAAGATCATCGGCTGCCACATCCACAGCTACCTCCCCTTCCCGAAAAAGCAGCTCTTCCCCTACGTCAAGAAGGCGATGGTGAAAAACCTCGAAACGAGCGACACCATCATCCTGTTTGAGGACCTCATCAAGAAGTACGACACCTCGCCGGTGAAAGAGCAGGGAAAATGGGATGAGCTCTCAACCCTCATCTATACCGGCGGCACAACCGGCGTCGCAAAGGGGGTCATGCTCTCCCACAAGAACATCAGCTGCAACGTCCAGCAGTTCATCTCCTGGTTCACGGACCTCGAGGAGGGCAAGGAGCGGCTCGTGGGGACGTTTCCGATCTTCCACTCGGCGGGCTACACGGCCGTCCAGAACTTCTTTACCTGGATGGGCTTCGAGCACCTGATGATACCCCGCCCCGAGCCCAAGGCGCTCATCGACCTGATCAAGAAATACAAACCCACCTTCATCCCCGGCGCCCCGACGATCTTCGTAGGGCTGCTGGCGGAACCTGAGTTCCGTAAACTGAACCTCAAGTTCGTCAAGGGGTTCTTCTCCGGCGCGGCGCCGCTGGCCGCCGATACCATCCGCGACCTCAAGGAGCTGACCGGCGCCACCATCTGCGAAGTCTACGGCTCCACCGAGACCACCCCGATTGCCACCGTCACCCCCTGGGGCGGGACGATCAAGCCGGGCACGGTCGGCATACCCGTTCCGGATACCGACGTGAAAATCGTGGACGCCGATGACTATAAAAAGGAAGTGAAACAGGGCCAGACCGGCGAGATCGCCATCAAGGGCCCCCAGATCATGATGGGTTACTACAAGAAGCCCGAGGAGACGGCCAAGGTCCTCAAGGACGGCTGGTACCTGACGGGCGATATCGGCATGTTCGATGAGGACGGCTACCTCTCGGTCGTCGACCGCAAGAAGGACATGATCATCGCCGCCGGCTACAACATCTACCCCATCGAGGTGGATAACGTCCTGTTCTCCCACCCTGCCATCCTCGAGGCCTGCACCGTGGGCGTAAAGGACCCCTACCGCGGCGAGACGGTCAAGGCCTTCGTCGTGTGCAAGCCGGGCCAGGCCCTCACGGAGGCCGACGTCGTCGCGTTCTGCAAGCAGAACCTCGCGGCCTACAAGATCCCGCGGATCGTCGAGTTCATCCCCGAGCTCCCCAAGACCGCCGTTGGCAAGGTCCTGAGACGCGAGCTGCGCGACCGCGAGGACAAGAAGAACGCGGGCACGAAGTAACCGCCGCATAACAGAGTTGTATAACAAAGCGGGTATTGGAAAACCAATACCCGCTTTGTTTCTTATATACGGATGCCGCGTGTGGTGTCCCTGCGACGTCATACCGTCATTGCGAGGAGCGAAGCGACGAAGCAATCCCCCGACTGTCACCGTACAACTGGGGGATTGCCGCGCCCCCTATCGGGGGCTCGCAATGACAGTAGTTACTCGTTCCCTGCCCTCTCTCTTCCATCGGGGCCCCCACGAAGCCTGCTTCGTGGGGTGATCTTACACCACCATCTTGTTCTTCTTTGCCAACACCTCTTCGGCCTCTTTGACCATCGATTCCAGCACCTCTTTGACGGTCATGACCTTCTTGATGAGCCCGATGGACTGGCCCACCATCAGCGGCGCGTAGTCCACGTTGCCGGTCTCCCAGGCCTGCTTGATGCGCAGGCCGGAGATCAGCGGGATGAGGTCCTCGAGCTTGCCGCCCTTTTCCTCGATGGCGATGACGTCCCGGATGACGTCGCTCATCAGCGCCCTGCCCTGCAGGCCGATGGAGCGCCCGAAGATCGTCGTATCCATCTCCTGGCGGCGTACCAGCTCCTCCTTGATGTTGTCGTGGCAGGGGCACTCCTTGGTGGAGACGAAGCGGCTCCCCATCATGACCCCGTGCGCGCCCAGGATGAGCGCCGCCGCGAGCCCCCGGCCGTCGGCGATGCCGCCCACCGTCACCACCGGGATCTTGACCGACTCGGCGATGCGGGGGGTCAGTATCATTGTGGTCACGTCGTCGGAGAGCGGGTGCCCCCCTTCCTCGATGCCCGCGGCGTATATGCCGTCGTACCCGACTTTTTCGGCGTGGACGGCGTGACGCACCGCGCCTACCTTCTGGAACATCTTGACGTTTGCCTTCTTGAGGGTCTCGATCGCGTCCATCCCCAGGCCCTTGTCCAGCGGCGCGCCGGAGATCTCCACGCCGGCCACGCGCTCCTCGGCGCATACCCTGACGTACATCGCGTGGTGCTCGGGCGTGATCCTCAGCGACGGCAGGATCGTGATGCCCACCATGAAGGGTTTGTCGGTGAGCTTGCGGACCGCCTTGATGGCGTTGCGGAATTCTTCCTCGGTCTCGTAGTTGCCCGCGGTGAGGTTGCCCAGGCCGCCGGCCTCGGATATCGCGGCCGTCAGCGGCGGGATAGAGAGCCACATCATGGCCCCGCAGATGATGGGGTGCTTGACGCCGAACATCTCGGTAATCGCCGTCTTCAACATCGATGCCTCCTCGATAGGCTGTTATAATTTAAAAAGGCGCCATTGCGGGGGGCCCCGGTCTCCCGACGGGGCCGCCGCGAAGTTCGGTTCGCGGGGTTATGTGGCGCGGCAATCCCCCGGTTACGGAGGAAAGGTCAATGGCTTTACGGATTTTCCGGTATGTTGCTCGGAGATTGCCCCGGCCGTTTCACCACCCGCAATGACGGTTTTATTATCTTACTTTCCCGTCTCCCATGATCTTTTTCAAACGCGCCAGGCCCTCCTCGGCCTCGGCGATGATGTCGGCCATGATTTCCTTGATCGGCTTGACGTCCCCGATGAGGCCCATCCCCTCGCTCACCGAGATGATGCCCATGTCCACGTCGCCGCTGTTGTAGGCCTGTTTGCCGAACTTGCCGGCGGCGTACGTCAGGATCTCCTCCAGCGTCGTGCCCCGCGCCTCGATCTCGCAGACGGTCTTTGCCGTGGCGTTGTCCATGACGCGCATCGGGTTCTTGATGGAGCGCATCACCACCGCCGTGTCGTTCTCGGTATGGCGAAACGATCCAGTCCTTGAAGTTCTGGTGAATCGGCGTCTCGGTAGCGGCCAAAAACCGTGTCCCCATCAGGACGGCGTCGGCCCCCAGGGCCAGCGCCGCCAAGAGTCCCCTGCCGTCCACGATGCCGCCTGCGGCGATCACCGGGACCGACAGCGTGCGGGCGGCCTTGTTGATGAGCATCGTCGAGGCCACGTCGGCCATGCCCAGGTGCCCCCCGCCCTCGAACCCCACGATGACCACGGCGTCCGCCCCGACGCTCTCGGCCTTTTTGGCAAAGCGGACCTGGGTGATCTTGTGGATGAGGGGGACCTTTGCGGCCTTGACCAGCGGGATGAACGGCTCGGGCGAGCGGCCGGCCGTCTCGAAGGCGGCGACCTTTTCCTCGATGCCCATGCGGACGATGTCGAGGGTCTGTTCGCCGGGCGATACGTCCGGGAGCATCGAAATATTAATGCCGAACGGCCCGTCGGTCAGGTCTTTCGCGCGCCTGACTTCTTTGCGCAGCGCCTCGGTCGATTCGAACGAGGCCGACGGCAAAAAGCCCATGCCCCCGGCATCGGCCACGGCCGCGACCATCTCCGCGAACGACACCCAGTGCATCCCGCCCATGAGGATGGGGTACTTGATGTTGAGCATTTCGGTGATACGGGTCTTTATCATAACGCCTCCGGTGGATGATTGGGTGGACTGGGGGACGCAGTACATGGGTGTTAATTACCCCCGCCTCAATTACAAAGCTTAAAGTATAACTTCATGCTTTAAGTATATAACAGGGGCGGGAGACGATGTCAAGCATTTTTTTGCTGCGCGGGAGAAATGGTGCGTATTTAGGCGCCCGACGGGGCGCCGGGGGGTGGTTTAAGTAAAAGCTTTACATTCGGAACTATTTATAGTATTATTTACATAATTTTGTACCTATTGGGGAGAAAAGCAATGAAATCCGTTAAGCTGTTGCTCGTTTTGGCTTTTGTGGTCGTTTTCGCGGCGGCGTTCCTGGGCGGGTGCGAGAAGGCGGCCAAGATCAAGGACACGTACATCACCGAGGCCCAGACGACGATCGACGAGTATACGGGCAAGATCGACGAGCCTGATCGAGAAGGCGGCGATGCTGCCGAGCCCGGCCAAGGAAGAGGCAATCGTCAAGATCGAGATGGCCAAGGCCAAGCTCGAAGAGGGCAAGGTCAAGCTGGAGGAGCTGAAAGGGGCCGAGGCGGCCAAGTGGACCGGGCTGATTGGCGAGCTCAAGACCATCCTCGGCGACGCCGCCACGCTCTACAATGACGCGGTCACTGCCGTGGGTGGCATGTAGATTCGCCGCGGCCGATCGATTAAAGGTCGAAGTGCAGACCTCAAAGGCGCCCCCGAAACGGGGCGTCTTTTTTTATGGGACGGGGGGCTTGACACGGGCGGCCCGTTCGGGCTATCCTCCGCTATCGTTTACCGCTATGCGGAGACAGGCCCATGAAACCTTCCAGACTGCCGATCGCTGCGGCCTGTGCCGCCCTGACCGTAATCCTCGCGGCGGCGCTGGCCTGCGGGACCGCGCGGGTCCCGGAGGCCGGCGACACCTTCATCGCCCAGTGCACGTGGACGCTTTCCGACTACGAGAAAAAGGCCGACGAGTTGGCCCTGAGGGCCGAGACGATGCAGAGCCCGTTGCGGGAAGACGCGCAATACAAAGTATACCTGATGAACGTCAAGATCGAGGAAGGCAGGGCCAGGATCGAGGAATTCAAGACGGCACGCGGCGAACGCCGGAACGAGCTGATCGCCGAGGTCACGGCGATCATGAAGGAGGTCAAGGCGCTCTACGACGAGGCGGTGAAGGCCATGAAGGCGGTGGGGGAGTAGGTTACGGTGATCGAACGGCGGTCGTTACGCCGGCATAGATTACGGCCCGCCGGCATTGAGCATGGATACGGGCAGAGGTCCCGGGTATCCGCACGAAGAAACAATAGCAAGGGCCGTGAGGAGATGTGACCCTTTTCCTTTCTTGTGAAGCAGCTATCACGGCCGGACGATTGGCGAATCGCGAATGCGGACTGTCGGATATACTGCGGCAGAATCCCGTTCTTTTTATGGAAAGAGGCGCGCATAGTCATATAGTATAAGCCCGTGGGGAAGCACTATGGAACAAAGCCATAAAACAAAGATAGGCCTTATTGGCGCGGGAAATATCTGCCGGGTGGGCCATGGCCCGGCCATCACGGCGGACGGGAGGGCTTATATCGCCGCAATCAGCGATCCCGATCCGCACAACAGGGACGTCTTCGCAAAAAAGTACCGGGTAAGCGGTGTGTATGAAGATCACCGCGCCATGCTTGAACGTGAAGACCTGGATGCCGTTGTCATATCGTCGCCCCCGTGGCTTCACGCGCGTCATGTCCAGGACGCCGCCGAAAAAGGCCTTCCTATCCTGTGCGAAAAACCGATGGCGACGACTCTTGAAGACTGCCGTACAATAATCGAGGCGGGCAAAAAACACAACGTCTATATTCTCATGGGCCACTGCAAGCGTTTTGAACCGGGGCACGAGAGAATCAGGGAATTGCTGACGAAAAACGCCCTGGGAAGGATCTTCCAGGTCAACGTCTTCTGGTACTTTTTCATTCCGGATTTTACCGCAGGCCGGCTCGGGGCTCTTGTCAGCAAGCTCAAGGAATACGGGTTCGATATTGTGCAGAAGTTCGGTTTCTGGAGGTACAGCGACCTCAGGGCCGGGGGAGGCGACTTTTTCGACCACGCGCCGCACTACATCGACATTATCCGGTTCTACGGAATGGAGATCGAACAGGTTTCGTGCGAAACCAAGCGGTGTTACCCGAACGCTCGCCCGTATGAGGACCTGGCCGTGGCCACGTTCAAGCTTTCCAACGGCGCAGTCTTTCTCTATGACAAGAACGTCATCCGCACGGGAAGCCCGTATGGTTTTGAGCGTGGATATATATACGGGGAAAAGGGAAAGATCGCTTTCAGGGCCCGTCACGCCTACAAGAAACGCCGGATGAAAGTAGGGATCTACCGTCTTTCCAACATACTCCATAATTTTTATTACCCTGCCCTGCCCCCGTACGGCAGGGGAAATACGATGTTTTACCGGCAGATGAAATACTTCATCGATCAAGTCCGCAACGAGAATACGATGAAAAACGGTATCTCCGGGACGTGGGGCGCCACGCCGGAAGACTCGTACCTCACCATCGCCTGGACCCTTGCATCGTACAAGTCCGCCAGGGACGGGATAAAGATCACGCGCGAGAACCTGTTCGATGAGATAGAGACGTTTAAGACCGGTCTCCCTCATGACTGGTAATATCCGCCTTGCCTTGAAACAAAGAAGCCCGGTAACAGGCCTGACGTTTTGTGAAGTGACCGCGCCACGTAAAACTGCAACAAGGAGGTTGTCTGATGGAAGGTAAGAAACTGTCTCTCGGCGTTAAAATCGGATACGGCGTCTGCGATTTCGGAGGGAACCTATTTTTCACCGCTACTGCGTTCGTCCTGATGATATATATAACCGACACCATGGGGCTCAAAGCGGGCCTCGCGGGAACGGCGCTTTTCATCGGAAGGATATGGGACGCCTTTTACGACACCGTGATCGGCTATGTCTCGGACAGGACACGCACCAGGCTCGGCAGACGCAGGCCCTACATGCTGGCGGGGGCCGTGCCGCTTGGCATAGCGATGATCCTCATGTTCACGAACCCGGCGCTTTTCAAAGAAAACCTCAGCCAGGCCGAGCTCTTCATATTCACCACACTCGTCTATATATTCCTCTGCACGGCATATTCCACGGTCAACATCCCCTACTGCTCCATGACGCCTGAGCTCACCGACGACTATCATGAAAGGACGTCGCTGACGGGATACCGGTTCGGGTTCGCCGCGATCGGCACCCTGATGGGCGCGGGCGCGGCCTGGCCGATAGTCGGCCTCCTGAAGGACAAGAACATGGGCTTCATCCTCCTCGGGGCCGTCTACGGGGGAATAATGATGGTGACCGCCCTGACCACGGTGTTCACGACAAAAGAGCCGGTAGATCTGAAACCGGCCGGGTCCGTGGGCTTTTTCAAGACATACCTCGAGGTCTTCAAGAACAAGCCCTATCTTATCATACTGTCCACCTACATCCTCCACATCATCGCTATCACGATCGTGAGCCAGGTGGCCGCCTATTACTTCGACTACGTCCTTGCCGCGCGGAACGTCATGAACCCGAAAGACGAGATAACCAAGGCGATGCTGATACTGATCGGGACCGCCTTCCTGTTTATCCCGGTCAGCGTTTTTATGAGCAAGAAGCTCGGCAAGAAGCTCGTCTATGGGGCGGGTTTTTTCATCATGTCGGCCGGGCTGGTGGCGCTGTTCATGTTCGGCGACAAACAACCGATCAGCTTTACGATGATCATGATGCTCATAATGGGCGTCGGGGCTCGGCCTGCTGTACGTACCGCCGTTCACGATAGTGGCCGACGCGATCGAATACGGTTATCTCCAGACGGGCGAACGGAGGGAAGGCTCGTTCTTCGGCATCTGGACATGGGGATTAAAGCTCGGCCAGGCGCTGGCGGCCCTTTCGATGGGCTGGATACTTCAGCTCATGGGTTACGTCAAAGGCGTCCTGCCGCAGGCCCCCAGCGCGGAGCTGGGCATCAGGCTGCTGCTGGGTCCGATCTCGGTTGCCGTATTCATATTGGCCGCAGTTGGTGCTTTATTTCTATCCGATAACGGAAAAACGGTATTCCGAGATACAGGGGCAGATAAAGGAGATGGAGGCGGCAAAGGCTAAAGCTAAATGACGCCGCGATAGCGCGCCCTGTTGAGGAAAGGGAAAAGGCAAGGAAAGGGGAAAAGGGTCACGTCTCCTCGTGACTCTTTTCCCCCGTTTTCTCATGTTCGGCTATTGCCCCCGTTCAACCTGCGTGAGCTAAGAGGAGACCTGAGCCCTTACGACTTACGAGGAAGCGGAGGAGGCGGTGGGGAGGTAATGGAGTGGGAAAGTTGGCACGGAAACGGACTTGAGTATACGATTAGGTCATATTAGAAAAGGCATTACGGATAACCGTAAATATGGGCAAAGATGAGTCGTGTCCTCGTATACTTGTCTTTTCGATTAGTCTTCTTGATGTACGAATTCCCTCGTAGCAGTCTGAATCTTTGCTAGGATTCTATTGCATATTTTTAATAAAGCATCGCCGCTATTGAGACCCATTTCTGCCAATCGCCTTTCCGGTTCGCGACGAGTACTGATTGCCTCATTAATTGAAAGGACCTCCTCCCCGAAAGCCTCAAAAGCGGTGTCAAATTCTTGAACCTCGTTCTCGAATTCCTTACCGAAAAGGCCTAAGACATATCTTAGTTGTTCCTGCGCCATATCATAATTAGGTGTTGTTTCTGGCGGGAATCCTTTAATAATCCGTATGAAATTCGTTCGAGTTGTTTGTGTGAATATCACAATTTTCCTTATTATCTGAGCCGCTTCTTCTAACTTCTCTCTTCTATAATTCTTTTTCACAGTCGTCGAAATAAAGACATCGTAGTTGATTTTCATCCCCAAAATTGAAAGCAGGAATCCCAAGATAGTTCCAATACTAGTAAATATTAAGTTAATAGCCCATGTATTCATGTTTGATCATACCCATCTAGTATTAGAATTAATATAATGTAAATTCGTCTTAATTTCGCTCGGCAGCTCGGATAGGACTAGCAAACCGGGAAGCGCTTGGCTTTCATAAATCATTTTATGAGCAAAGGAGGAGATGCTTTCACCTAAAATTTAGGAATAGAGAGCTGAAAATCTCTGGTAGGTAATTAACCTTGATTTTATCTGAAATTGTGTAGATCTTATACTGCAATTCTTTAACTTCGAGAGTGCCATTACATTCATAATAGTCCGATAAGAGCTTGATTAGAGCATCGCCATTGAATTCGGAAATGCCTTTAGCTTTAAAGAATTCGAGTAAGAGGAATATTGAACCTGCGATCCTAGTTGCTTTCATATCCCAGTTACTGACTCCTATATCTATAATATCGTACGCTAATTCAATAGCGTTCTTCGAGAAGTTTGGATTTAGTATCGTGTTGTCTTTGTTGATCTTAATATCAAAGCAATATTTCGCGGTCTGATAGATTTTCGAATTCTCACCTTCGTAGTATTCAAGTATACTAATCGCCTCCTTATGGCTGGTTGGAATAATTCTATGGTCACAGCACGAAGAAAAAGCAAGATCTAAACCTGCTCTTATAAAGCTGTAGACTAATTTTAAGTCTCTAGGCAACGAAGGCTTTTCTTTTGATAGCATAATAATCTTTAAAAGAAGAACCCTCAGTCTAAAATGCCACGTATCATATCCATTTAAATCAGTAAAGTCGGCCGCAATCATCGGATAATGGGAACGGATTTCTATGCCATCTATTCTCATTGCGAGGGTCAAGAAATTTGCTAAATATATTATATCCGCATCTAGTATAGTTCTCTCTGTATAGCATCTAAATCCTATATGAGTTCTAATAATAGATGAATTCCTAAGGATTTTTAGCCTTGAAATCCAGTCAAGTATTCCTCTCTTATCTTTTTCCTTCAACGGCTCCTTAGAAATAAAGAGTAAATCATAATCGCTTAGGATTAGGGTGCTTCCATTGTATTGTACGTAACTTAATTCATTTGTTACGGCGCTTCCCATTAGATAAGTACTTATGATATTCCCATCCAGTAATTCCCTCGCTGAATGTATGTCACCGTAAACTATATCATTAACTAATTGTGATTTGTTCATTGGAGTCCATACAACTGAAGTATCAACCATATGATCAAGAATAATCTTCATTAAACGTGACTCTTGATCATTACTCTTCTCTATTCTTGTCTCGAAACTCTTAGAACCACGATAATAGCTAATTATGTTTGGAAAATCCACTTCATCTATTCTATCTAGTTTCTCAAATTCGTTTTCGATCTTTAGGAATACATCATAGTCAGATACGCCGTTATAAAATTTTCCATATCTATTTAAAACCGCTTTCTCTTTTAGGCTCCTTTCGGCGTTACAGAATATAAGAATGATGGGGATATTATATTCATAACAAATCCTTCGTAGTTTCTCTCTCCATTTTCTTTTATAGAAAGACGCATCAACTACAACATTTTCCCCGTTATCTAAATACTCTTTAAGTAAAAAGAAGAGTTCGTTATAAGTAGACTCTGTACTATGTTCGCCGAAATCAAAAGTAGTATTCTCTTCGCGAATTCTATCTGTTCCAAGGTATCTTAATCCTAAGAGATACGAGAGATTTCTGGCAAGTGTAGTTTTGCCAGTACCTATATAGCCAATAACAAGAATGCAGTATTTTTCTGTATACATGTCGCTATTTAGTAAAAGAACTATTTTGCTATTATCTAGTCACGATGGTGCCTTTGTAAACAGTGGCTCCACGGTTCTTCCAGTTTTCGATAAGCTTGCCGGTCTTCTCGGTCTCTTTAATTCTGACCTCATCTATTATAAGCTCTTGGCCCCGTCTTCGTGAATCGAAATCCAGATATAGATCTATTGGATAAGCGGCAAAACTTAAGTCCTTGCGTGTAAAGGGAATTAGCTTAAAGGAATTACCAATCAGTGGTGGTGTTGTTCCTGATAGAGTACCAGAAACAAGATTCATAACGTTTACCCCGGGATCGTCCTTAAATGCTTTACCAAATCCATCTTCTTCGTGTTCATGACCTGATAACACTACATAGAAACTGTTTTCTTTCAGCTCATCTGTAAACCGGTCTTTCTCTCGAAGTAACGGTCCATGAACGACCATTATTTTTAGGAAATCGGTATTCGAATATTTCTTTATGTCTTCCTCCAAGTGCGCCCATATATTTTCAACTAGCGTTTCATGTCGTGTATGCTTGTAAACCTGGTTATTCCAATCGATTGTTTGTACTGTGTTTAGAGATACGATTAATAACTTCATTTCGGGAATTTCGTGTATCGTATACTGCTTCTTTTTGTTAAAAAGATTTAAGGACAAAATCTCGTGTTCACCATAATGGTAGAAATCGTAAACAAACTTCTCATAAGGAGAAAACCGATACTGTGATAATTCGCCACTAATCTCATCTTCTTTAACAACGTAAACTCTTTCTGCTTCCCCTTTACCATCAATAAAAACCCTATTCGCCTTTAGTGCCTTAGTAAGATTCTCAGCCCCTTTTCCCGATTTTAAGTCTCTGAGCTGTACTGGATCTAGATACCTGGCTTTCGAAATAGTCCAGTTCATGTCATGATTACCCGGTGAAAATATTACTCTATTAAGGCTAATGTTGAAAGATTTCGCGATATCCAGTATATGTGTTTTTACTTGATTAAATTCAACTTCACTCGCTTTAGACGAGATATCCCCACTAATTACAAGTATATTTGGCTGTATTTCATGTTTGCGCATGAAATCGAGTAGACCTCTTTTAAAATGAGCCAATATTTGTATTTGTACTTCGTCACCGAACTGTATATCTGACAAATGAAGAATTATTGGTTCCTTTTCCCCGATGAAAGGCGATTCCTTAACTACGCCGGTCAGAGTTCCTGGTTTCGATAGAACTAACGATAGTACTTCGCTTTCACTAGACGGATATAGGTCCTTTAACATACTGATACAAACCGCGGTCGTATAGACCTTGTTGAAAGTTGAATATTCCCCGGATGCAGGTGGGTCGGATTTTAAATGTCCATTGCCTGAAGCTACGAAATTTGACTTTTGATTAATAATGAATTCAATTGCTGTATCGCCTCCACCTAAAATAGCTTTTCTCTGCAATTCCTCCAAGATTCGTTGTAGATCAGGATTTCTCTGAATATATTCGCATCTTGAATAGATATTAAGAGCATAGATATTATAAATGTTAGTAACGCTACTTTGCTCGTTCCAACAGAAATTTCCGTTTGGCATGGATATATGCGAATTAATATATTGTAAGCATTCGCGAATAAAGGTATCCGTATTTATCCCGAGAGACGAAAGCAAATCCTTATATTTATCATATAAAGTAGAGCTATATAGTAGCGTTAAACAAAGCAACGCATATGATACTCTTGTTGATAGAGTATTGCGTAAGAACGATCTAGTTGCTTTTATAAAAAGCCCTAGCAAAACCGCTATTTCTTCTTCACTAAGACCTATAGTATTTCTTGCTCTGAGCATATTGGAAAGAATGTGATAGGGTGCTTCGTGTTCAATAGACTTTAAGAATTTCTCAGAGTTCTTTTCGTCAACTACGTTATAAGCCTTTAATGCATCACTACTGTTACGAATATAAGTGTGAATATCGGCGATAACTTTCTGATAGAACGCTTCGATTTCAGCCGAATCAGGATCTCTCTGTTTTAAATCTAGCAGTACACCGAGAATTGGAAAAGACTTCTTCCTTGGCATCTTATCATAGTTCCGGCTTAGCCATTGTATCGGATACGCTAATAATACGGAGTTTAGAGAAAAATTGAAACTCACCAAAACCTCGATAACTTTTTGCGTAGTTGTCCAAATATCCTGTTCTTCTGATCCGTGGAGGGTCCAATCATATTCGTTGCCCGTCAGTTCAGAACCTCCCCAAAGTCCGGGGTACACGCCTCTGCAATTTTGTTTTCTTAGTACCCAAACCAGGAAATCTGACACCAATAGGAGCGTCCTTTCTTTTGTAATCATAAATATATTCTCCTCACTTTTACGAGCTAAATCGATTAGTAGTATTAGTGGCAAAATACGTCGCGTCTTTTGTTGTCACCTTCTCACCCAATCCCCTCCCTCCAACCTATCCCTACCTAAACGTTTTCCCCGCCCGGAACCGCTTGTTCATCCGCCATACCTCGTATATCATGACCACCGCCAGCGCGAGCAGCCCGATCTCATCGCCCCGGCCGAACCGTTCGCCGGCCAATGCTACGACGCAGCCGGCAAAGACAATGAAGATCGCCAGCGCCACGAGCACCGCGTTGCGCGTCCGCGCTTTCACCGACCTCATCAGCAGCCGGAACAGCGCCACGGCGGCCACGATGATAATCGCGTACCGCAACACCATCCCCGCGTGCGACCCGAGCTCATACGGTGTCAAATCGTCTTCCATCGTAAGGCCTGCGAGGGGATAAGTCTTTCGTTGCCGCTTCCCGGACAAACCGGGACCGAAAGAGGCTTATCCTCCGATTACTGCAATTATATTTGCTGCCTGGATACTGGATCTGCACGAGCACCCTCCACCCGCGATCCGCAAGAAAACTTTAGAGATGATATTTGTTAAATAAGCATATATGGAATATTTTGTCAAGGGATATGAATTCTGCGGAGAATTGTAGGGATTTAAAAGATTCGGTGGCCGAAAGGGGGCCTACTCGATAGTCAGGGGATTGCCACGCCGCCCTTACGGGCGGCTCGCAATGACAATGATGATCGTCATTGCGAGGAGGGCGTAGCCCGACGAAGCAATCTCGTGTCCGGCAAACGGAACGGACGTACTAACCACGAACGTACAAAGACACGAAGGGGAAAAGAGAGAATGTTCTTTTCTTTGTGCCTTTGTGTCTTCGTGGTGAAAAGAGCTTCCCTTCACCTTTCCCCTGCACGGGTTAAACAGACTACCCCCGGCAATTACCGGCCCTTTGTTTTCCCTTACATTCTTCGCAGAGTTCCTCATCGGGCGGTTTCGTTTCCTGTTCATCGTACTTGCTTAACGGCCAGCCGGAGCAGTTTTTACACCAGTGCCAAAGGTCTTTGCCTTTTCCCCTGCGATAGGTCATGACATGCCTCGTTCAGAATAGATTCGTAAAGGAGTATCCGGGAAAGGGGTTACACCTCCGCCCGGCCCGTATCGGTTGGGGTGTAGGACGCTTCCCTTTTCCCTTGACCCGACTATATTCAAAACCGTTACGCCGGTCAACTAAATAAATATACAGGTATTTTATGGAATCGGGCCGGTAACGTATCGTCCCTTGGTGACAGTCAGGGGATTGCCACGCCGCCCTTTCGGGCGGCTCGCAATGACGGTGGAAACGAGGTCGCAACGGCCCCCGCCCTTAATCCCAGTTCCCTATTTCCTCGAAGATAAGCGCCATCTTCTTGCACTTGGGGCACAGGAAATTGGTATCCGGGAGCTTAAAGAACTCGTCCTTATCGGCGATTCTCCAGACGAACAGGTAATCGTACCGTTTCTTTCCCGAAGCATCCTGGACGGAAGGGTCGTCGTAGAAGGTGACTTTCGCTTCGCATCCGGGGCAGCGGGCGGCGTCCCCGGCCATGTAGTTGCGCACGAGGAACTCGTTGCAGTGGAGGCAGATCGCCGGCGCGTTGCACGTCTCCATGAAGTTCACGAACCCGGCGCCGACGTAGATATCGCCCGTGTCAAAACCGCACTTACACAGGCCGCGCAATATGCTTCCCATACGTACCCGTTCAAGGGGGAAAGTGAAACGGAGGCAGTGGTCCGCCGGACCCGTTGTCTTCGCCCGCCCGGCGAAACCGCGGGGAACCGCGCCCGCTGCCGCGATGTCTTAGTATAGTGGAGATCGGCCCATTAAGCAAATACTAAAAACTTCCATACGGTTTTCGCCTGGTCTTACGAATTAAGGGGACACCATACTTAATTCATTATACTCCTCGCATAAACAAAGAAACCGGAATTAAGTATGGTATCCCCTTAATTCCGGCAGTGACGCATTCGGGGCAGCAGTGATACAAAAAAAGGGCGGCTTAAGGGCCGCCCCGGCGGGTTCGAACACGGACCGTCCTTACAGGCGGCAGGGGCCCGGACGCGTCCGTTGCTCAATCCGTCGTCATCAGGTCGAGCGTATCGACGTAGGGCTTATTCTGGGTGTCGATGACCTCGATGACCGCCCGGTTCATCCGCCGCTTCATCTCGGCAAAGATCGGCCGGTTCTTTTGGAAGGTCCGCGCAAAGGCGACGGCCTCGGCCATCAGCGTCTCCGCGTTTTCGGTGACTTTCACGAAGATGTGGTCTGCCTCGAGGTCACGCGCTGTGTAGCGCCTGCCGGTCAAAAACATCTCGTCCAGCCGGTAGAGGGGGATCGCCTTCTTGCAGATGGCCATCAGGCCCGGGAGAAGCGGGATATTGATATCCACCTCGGGGTAGAAGAAATAGCCCCGGTCCCCGCGCATGAACCGGAAGTCGCAGGCGCAGGCGAGGTTGGCGCCGTTTGCCGCCGCGTGCCCGTTGATCGCCGCGATCACCGGCATCGGGAAGGTAAGGATCCGCTTGAATACGCCGTCCATGGCGTAGAGGAAGGACCGGGCGGCGTCCTGCTCGTTTTTCGAGACCCTCTCCATCATCCAGGCGACGTCAAATCCCTGGGACCAGTTCTTCGGGTCGCTGCTGGTAATGACGATGGCCTTGACGCCCGGGTCTTTCTCGATATCGTCGAGCACGCCGTTTATGGCGTCCACGAAGGCGGCGTTCTGCCGGTTTTCCCCGTTGTTCATGACGACGATCGCCACGCTCTCGTCTTTCTTCCATTCGATTATCGACATGGTACGCTCCTGTATTTTGTCGTCGATGCCTTTTTTAGCCAGGCGTATTCGCGGGACTGTTTCCCCGAAACAGGCGGAGGCCCGGGTCCCACGATTGACAGACCACAGGCCCTTCCACCGGTCGGCCCATTATTATTGCAAACGGGGCTTTTTGTCAAGCGAGAGCCGTTCCGCTGCGTCGTGTCGGGAGTCTTGAGGGGCGGTGTTTAAACGATTTGGTGAGGAATAACTGAATAGAATTCCGCCCATTATTTTGCACCCCGCATAATAATCATCACTATACGGGTCTATTTAACCCACCATGCGGCCGCGTTCCTTGAGAGTAACCGGGCACGGAAATCATTGAAACCAAAAAAGTACCTGTTATCAATATATTAAACGGTGGTGACGCCGCCGGTGACTACAAGAAATAATGGGCGGCGGGTTCTACTATGGCATGATTATTGCTTTATAGTAGTTCACGGAGATACTCCATTATTGCTGAAGTAAGGACAACGAATCGGTCAACAGTTAAAGATTCCGACACCCTGAAGGGGGGTAGACATATGCCAAAGACATTCTGCTACGTAGTGTATCCCGACCAGATGGACGAGAACGGGTTTATTCCCTCGGTCATATATTCCGGTCTTACGATACAGCACCCACTTATGGGAAAGGGACTGCGCGCCGCCCCCCATTATTGGGGCAAGACATGGGAAGAGGCCCAAAGGATATGCCGGGAAAGAAATGAGGGGCTTGGGCTGACAAAGGAAGACGTCGCAGACATTATAGCGTCGTCTGAGAAAGCGCGTGAGAAGAGACCGAAATCGAAGATCGACCGCTAACAAACCGGGGAGTTCCATTCGCTTTGTAAGTTATTCGTTGACCATTACCCTATAGTTTATATATGCTCAGCGGCTAAATATTTCCCTCCCGACGTACCGGGAGCCGTAAAATAACCATTACTCAAGCGGGTCGGTCGTTATGGGAAACATATTAAGGGGCCTCTGCCAGTGCGGTTTCGATACAACCGAAATCTTCGTCGGCGGCGGTTTTACGAATTTCATGGACACGTGTAACGCTCCGGCGATTTGCCTGCACTGTAATGAACTCCTGGTAAGGAATTACGTGGATCGGAATACCGCGCGATGCCCCAGGTGCCGCAATACGGTAACCTTTTATGACGACCCCTCAGTCGAAGGTCCCTGGACGGAAACCGGGGAATACGACTACCTCGTTGCGTTGAGAATCGCCGATACGGGCAAATTCTTCAAACTGGCGGACACCGAGCACCTTTGCCCGAAGTGTAAAAACATGACGCTTATATTTGAAGATAAAGGGCGCTGGGATTAGTGAAAAGATCACGTGGGGTCGGCGGGCGCGCCCCGGGCACCACGAGACGGCGGCTCGACTCGACGGTTTGTCGAGGGCCTAAAGCGGCCGGCACAATAAAACGGGGGGGAACAATCATTCCCCCCCGATAGGTATACGCCTCGACGCGCGGTCCCTGCCGCGTGTCCCTATTTCGGTATCGGCGTGAAGGTCCAGTCCATATCCTTGACCTGCGCGTGACAGGCGATACACCCCTCGCCCTTTTCCGTAAACATCGTCTTTACCGCCTCGCCTTCGAGATCGGAAACACCCATCCCGTCGTACTTCGCCCAGTACCAGTCGCCGCCCTCCGGATAGTACCCCGCAACCTTGTACATGATGGTATAGGCCCCAAGGGCCTTGTCGGGACCGTAGTTCTTCTTGACGATCAACGACCCGTCGTCAAACGTCGCGTTCTTGGCCTCGATGGATTTCATGGCGACGTCGTTGACCAGGATCGTTACAAAGGCCCCGTGCGGAGATTTTCCCGGCGTCATCTCGGTCGACCCCGGGAAGATCGCGTAGGTCGACATGCCCTCGGTCATCATGGCGTAAACGTCTGCGGCGTTGACCGTGACCGGCGCCATTTCCTCGGCCGGTTTCTGGGAGCAGGCAAAGACGAGACCTGCAATGGCAATGGCAATTACGAGAATAGATAATCGACGCATCGCATCCTCCTTCTTAAAACCTTTTTACCATGAAAACAGGGGTCTCGGGAATGGAGCTATGACGGTCGAGAGGAGATTTCGGTGACCCGGTTGAACACCGTCATCACAAAACGCTCAAATACTATACCATATGAACGGAAAGAAGTAAACAGGAAGAACGGGCGGCTCGCGACGCGTCCCTGCAGAAAAGACGGACATCACATACGGCGTCCCGACGAATCTAATACGAATCGTCCTACGGCCTTCTTTTCCATTTGCGGATCCCCATGATCCCTTGCGCGATAAAGTTGGCACCGGCAAACAGGAACAGTGCGGTGCCCAGTATCGCCGGCAACAGGTCGTTGTTCTTCCAGACGAGATACGACGACGCCAACAGCGCCGCTCCGAGGCACATGAAGAAGACGGTGAGGAATTTCCTCAGCAGTCCCATAGCAAGCCGGTAGTTCCGGTTTCTACCCCGCGGCGGTTCGGGGGTCATGGCGGGAAAATCCGGCATCATCTGACTCCGTCGGCGTTAAAGAGAAAACCGGCGGCATGAATGCCGCCCCTGCGGATTCCAACACGGTACGACGCATTGACAACCCGCAGCGACCCAGGCGCGCCGTGTCCGAGATTGCCTCGTCGCGTTGCTCCCCGCAATGACGGGTTGTTATTGAGCGGTTGTCACCCGGCCGTAACCTACGTCCCTCTTCTCCATTTCGTTAGCGACTTTACACCCATGGTGATGAAGCCGGCCCCGCCGACGAGAAACAGCGCCGAGCCCGCCATCTTCTCAACCACGTCGTTATTCTCCCAGACAAGATACGATAACAGCACCAGAGCGGTGCCGACGCAAAAGTATACGACGGCGACAGATATCCCCCATATCTTCTGAAGCAACGGATACCTTCGGTTCCGGCTCGGTGGCGGTCCGGGGGTCATATCGGGAGAGTCCTGCATCATCTGCCTCCATCGGAGCTTGAAGGAAGTTTTACCGCCGCGGCGCGTCGGTTAATCGCCCCATCTCGCGAAAACGATTCCGTCCAGCGCGTCCCACCGGTCGTATTCCAGGAGCCACCGCCCGCCGTCGGTTACACCGTTAAGATCGTCGAGCACGAGCGTCACGGCCTTCGTATTTCCGTCCAGGTCGGTTATCCCGGCATCCCGAAAGAATCCTCCCGGAAAGCGGCTGCCCGCCGTGCGGGACCTGCCCGAGAATTCCACGTCACGGACGTCACGAAAGGAAATCCTGTTTCCGTCTGTGTCGCAGAAAAAGGTGCCCGGCGCCGCGCCACAATATCCCCGGCCCCCGAGGGAGAAGTTATTCACATAGAGGACGTCTCCCCCGCTCGTATGGATTTCAGCGGTATACCCCGTATCTTCCGAAAGGCACGGGAACGGCCCCGCGAGAAACGCCGTCAGAAAAAGAATGGAGCAGAAAAACAGCGCCTTCCCGAGTTTCATCGTGTTTTCTCCGTCCTTCGCAAAGCGGTCCGCCCCCGCCGGTTCAAACACGAAACGGGTTTATGGTACATGGAGAGAACGCCTGCCGCGTCCGGACCTCACCCCTTTTCCCTGACCATCTCCAGGAACGCGGTCCAGTTCTTCAAGGGCACGTCGGGGGGGACAACATGGTCGATGGCCGGGATAAAGCCGCCCCGCACAAGCATCGGGGGGACGAAGGCGTCCACCATCCGCTGGACGTCGGATACTTCCTTGGCAAGCTCGCGCTTGTCCAGCCCGCCCCAGATGATCAGGCCGGGATGTGCTTCCCTCACCGCGCGGATATCCATGCCCGCCTGCACCTCGAAGGGCAGGAACATATTGACCCCCGCCTCCCAGAAGAGAGGGATAAGGATATCGAGGTTGCCGTCCGAATCCACCGCGAATACCCGAATGTCCGTATCGGCCTTGACCGAGTCGATCAGCCGCCGGTAATAGGGCGTCATGAACTCCCGGAAGGCCCCCGGCGAGATCATTGGGCCGTTCTTATAGGACATATCCTCCCAGAAGTATATATAGTCCACGGGGGAGCGCTGCCTGATCTTCTTGATAAGCGCCTCGTGCATGACCACCCAGTTCTCCGCGATCGCCTTCAAGAGCTCCGGGTCCCGCCTGAGCGCCACCGACAGCCCCACCAGCCCCATCAGGTGGCGGTACGTCCCGAACAACCCGCAGAGGACAGCAGACGTGAAGGTATCGTCCCCGGGGGCAACGGCCATCCCGATCATGATATCCAGCACGTCGGTAAAACGGCCGGGGCTCTCGGGGTCAAGCCGGCCCTTGATATCCAGAAAGTCGCGCATGGTCTTTACCGGGTGGTCAAGCTCCTGGGGAATGGTGGAGCGGCCGTCGGCCATTACCCGTATGGTCTTTCCCGCGGAGTCCGTCTTGATGATGTACTGCTCATCCCGGCTCAGGACCTTCTCCTCGAAATTGGGGTAGAACCCCGGGTTGTTGGAGCCGTCCGCCGCGATCGGCAGCCAGCTCATCGAGTCAAAGCCGAAATGGGGCGGGCCGGTGAAGACATCGTCGACGACCGACTCCGGGAGGCCCTCGGTGTGCCAGCGGGTGAGCGTCTCGGAGAAGTAACCGATCGTCTCCCGACGGATCGGCCGGTCGGGCCGCTCGAAGCCGCAGGTCGCATGGAACCGCTCTCTGGTTTTCATAGGCATCTCCCCTGTCTTGGCCCTCTTCGTAAATATGACCTGACAGTACGGGCCCAT
Source organism: uncultured delta proteobacterium (assembly GCA_963735595.1). GTDB lineage: Bacteria > Desulfobacterota > Zymogenia > Zymogenales > Zymogenaceae > JAFGAS01. The sequence goes on from CAVTLK010000001.1 coordinate 913,597, forward strand.
TGTATGCCACCCGGTCAATTTTTTCAAGACAAGAGTTGCCGGCGGTCCGTCCTACGGATACTCGTAGGAATCGCCCTTACGCCCCGTCGGGGCACGATTTTTAACAATGTCGCCTTTGGCGACGATTATTATCGTCATTGCGAGGAGGGCGTAGCCCGACGAAGCAATCTCGTGCCCGGCGATCGGGGGTAAGGAATTAACCACGAAGGCACGAAGACACAAAGGGAGAGAAAGAAAAAGCAGCCTTTCTTTGTGCCTTTGTGCCTTTGTGGTAAAATAGTGCCGTTTAAGAAGACGGGGCGGTATATATGCCGCCCCTCTTGATGATTACCAGCAGGAGCACCGGGCCGGTCCGTTCTACCTCACCGGTCCGAAAAACGCCTACGCCGCGGCCTCCCCGTCGTAGGCCCGCTTCAGCGCGGCGATATCGAGCTTCGTCATTCCGAGCATCGCCTTCATGACGCGCGCGGTCTTGCCTGCATCCTTGTCGCGCATCAGCTCCAAAAGAACCGTGGGAACGACCTGCCACGATACGCCGTATTTATCCGTAAGCCATCCGCACTGTTCCGTCTGCCCGCCCGCCGAGAGCCGCTTCCAGAACTCGTCCACTTCTTCTTGCGTTCGGCAGTTGATGAGAAACGACACGGCCGGCGTGAACGTGTAGTCCGCCGGGATGTGGCTGTCAAACGCGACGATCTCATACCCGTCGAGCATGAACCGGGCGTGAGCCACCGCCCCCTCGGGGCCGTCCATGGTCTTGTCGTAGAGCGCCTTGAAGGCGATACCCGAATTCTTGAAAAGCGACGCGTAGTAGTTCATCGCCTCTTCCGCCTTCCCCTGGTTCTTATCGACGAACATCAGGGCAGGGGCGATCTTCTGCTTTCGCTCCTCCAAGTAAAACTGCCACGAGACGCCGTACTTATCGACCAGCCACCCGTACTTCTCGCCGAAGGAATACGCGCCCAGCTCCATGACGGCCCTGCCGCCGTCCATGAGCCGTGCCCACATGCGGTCTATCTCGGCTGCCGAGTTATTACTGACGAAAAACGAGACCGCCGGGGTGAATTTGAACTCCGGCCCGCCGTTGAGTGCAGCGAACTGTTGGCCCTCGAGTTCGAACTCCACCACCATGACCGACCCCTCCGGCTGCCCGGAGGCCCTGGCCGCCTCCTTGTCGAAGCGGGATATGTCCGTCAACCGGGAATTCTTGAAAATCGAAACGTAAAACTTCACCACCTCTTCTGCCTGCGTGTCGAACCACAGGTACGGGACTATCTTGTTCATATCCACCTCCATGGCTGACGATCGTTGCTCCACGTGAGTCGTCGTACACTAAGGTCCGGCGGCCATGGCGGCCGATTACCGCCGGCGCCGCCGACCGCGGCTTTTAAAATACTTGAATATCGCCCGTACCCGGATACGCTGCTATTTCGCCGGGCGAGCGGCGTCCACCTATCACTACTAATATGATAGCATATATAGACCCGTTTGTCGAGGGGCGTTGACAGGAGACCCGGCCGGGACGCATGTCGATTGCTGCCCCATGATTGCAGGCTTTTCCGGGAGCACCAATAATAAAAGCAGGGGCGGCATATATGCCGCCCCTGCACGTTTAAACAAGATGCGCCTTTACGAAGCGTAGGGAAACGGGGCCGTCCGTGTCACCCGGCGCCGTCGAGTATCGTACGGATCTTTTCCGAAAACTCCTTGAGGGTGGCCGGCTTCTGGACGAACCCCTCCACACGGCTCATGTCCAGTTCGCCCGCCTTTCCGTTGAGCGCGTACCCGGAGGTGATCAGCACCCTCACGGCCGGCGCGACCTCCCTGATCGCCGCCAGCGTTTCCTTCCCCCCCATCTTCGGCATGATCACATCCAGGATTACCAGGTCGATTGTATCCCGATGTTCCTTGAAAAGAGCTACCCCCTGCTCGCCGTTCTCCGCTAAAAGCACGCGGTAACCTTTTCGTAGCAGGTATTCCATCCATACGGTCCTCACCACCGGTTCATCGTCGATAATGAGTATGGTTTCATGCCCTCCCTTATGGTCTTTCCCGCCCGCTTCCCGCTCCTCCTTAACCGCCCCCCTGCTTACCGGGAAATAGAGGTTAAACGTCGTCCCATGCCCGGGTTCGCTGTAGACGGTGATGAACCCACCGTGCTTTTTCATCGTTCCGTATACCGTAGAAAGCCCCATCCCCGTACCGCCCGCCTCCAACTTTGTCGTGAAGAAGGGCTCAAACAGGTGATCCTTCACATCCTGCGTCATCCCGGTTCCCGTATCGCTCACCCCTAACACCAGGTGTTCGCCCTCCCGGCTGCCGATGTGCGTCCGCACGAAACCGCCGTCCAGGTATTTTCGATACGTTTCTATAGCCAAGGTCCCTCCATCGGGCATGGCGTCCCGGGCGTTGATGCAGAGGTTCAGCAGGCACTGCTGCATATACGCCGCGTCCACCTCAAAGCTCGGCAGACCGTCGGCAAGGACGGTCTTGATCTCGATAGACTTGTCAAAGGCCCCCCCTATCAGCGGGAGGATGTTTTCGACGATTGCATTGAGGTTGCCGCCTACCAGGCGGTACTCGCCGGCGCGGGTTACGTTGAGCAGTTCACGAGTCAATTGCGAAGCTTTAAGCGTCCCCTCAAAAATGGTCTTCAGGGCCTTATATTCAGGATGGTCCTCACTCTTGTCGTGCAGGAGGAATTCGGAGTACCCCATAATGCCTACGAGGATATTGTTAAAATTGTGGGCGATCCCTCCTGCCATGGCCCCGATCGCGTCCATCTTCTGTGTTTGCAGGAACTGCTCCTCAAGCTTCTTGCGTTCCGTGACTTCCCGTGCAAAAACCATTATGCCCGGCTTACCATCCCATACAATGGAAACAGCGATGGCTTCGTACCACCCGATATCACCGGACTTCTTGACATACCGGTATTCGGAAGAATAGGTTACGGAATCCCCTCCGAGCTTTCGGCGGAATTCCCGGGCAGCCGGTTCGTTGTCTTCGGGAAGCGTGATATCCTGCAGAACCTTACCCCTCAGCTCCTCGATCGGATAGCCGGTTATCTGCTCCGTCATCGGGTTGGCGTATACGACGGCGCCGTCCACGAAGACAACGATGGCCTCCTGGGCGTTTTCGACGACCTGCCGATATCTCACCTCCGACTCTCTCAGCGCCTCCTCGGCAAGCCTTCGGTCGGTTACGTCGTGGACGATTGAGTGAAGGAGAGCCTTACCCCGCGCCTCGATCCTGCTGCTGAATACCTCTACGTCCCGGACGGAACCGTCGGCCCTTTTGTGGCGAAATTCGAAATGAACGGCCTCTTTTGATTTGACCTTTTCTATTGCCTCGCCCACCTCATGGGGCGGCAGCGTGTTGACGTCGTGGATCTTCATCTTTTTGAGCCGTTCGATCGGCCAACCGTAGAAACGAACCGCCGCTTCATTGGCATCCACAATACGCCCGGTATCGGGATCGACGATTAGCTTAACGGCGGAGTGGCGATGGAACAGATTTCTGAAAAGCTCTTCGCTTCGCTGCAGTTCCTCCTCGGCCTTCTTATGTTCGGTGACGTCCCGAAGCGCTCCCAGGAATCCGGCAAAGTCGCCGTCCTTGTAGAGTATGTTTGCCGATATGACGGCGGACCTCTTTGTTCCATCCTTCCTGATGAGGGTAAAGCCAAGATCCCTGATGGGTTCGCCCGATTGACGCAGCTGCCGATAAAAGGCAGTGATCCTTTTGGCGTCCTCGTCGTTCATCCCTTTCCGGAAGTTTGTACCGATAGCCTCTTCCCTCGGGTATCCCGTGAGCTTCACGAAGACGTCGTTTACCTCGGCGAAGCACCCCTTCCGGTCGAGGGTGAAAAGCGCCTCGATCGAATCATTAAAGAGGCTCCGGTACTGATCGGCGGTGCGCGTGAGTTCCTGGTTTGCTTCTATGAGCTCGTTCGTCCGTTCTTCCACCTGCAGCTTCAGGGTTTCCTGCGTCCTCCGGAGCGACTCCTCGAGGTGTTTGTGGTGCATCGCGTATCGTATGGAGCGGGTAAGGATTGCCGAGTCGAAATGGCCCTTCAGGAGGTAGTCATGTGCCCCCTTGTCCAGCGCTTCCATGGCGGCGGCCTCGTCGTCGATGCCGGATATGACGATCAATGGCAGAGAGCTGTTAATACCTACTATCTCTTCAAGGGTGTTGGTTCTCTGGCTGTCGGGAAGATTCAAGTCCAGGAGGATCAGGTCGTAGTTACCGGTATCGAGTAGCTCCTTGCCTTGGGCAAGCGTAGAAGCGATATCCAGGGTATAGCGCGCCGTTTCCTGCTGTGAGAGCATATCCGCAATGAGACGTTGATCCAGCGGGTTGTCTTCGATATGGATAACCCTAACAGTTCTTTTTCGTGCCATTAAACTGCCCTGCTCGTATTAAAAAAATATCGTTATCGTTTATCACCAGGAAACGTGACCGTAAAATCCTTTTCCCTTTCATTTTATGGATTTAATTATATTCAATATTATAACATTTATCAAATAGTAAGTTTTATTTAACTATTGAACATGCTATTTTTCTAACGTCGTAATTTGGATCAGGGATTGCCGCGCCGTCGGCTGGGTATTCGAAATGACGGATTGTTGTTCTCCGGTGACGGCCGGGGATAACCATCATTCCACGGGCGACCGGGCGTATCCGCACCGTCCCGCGGTTGCCCGCGGTGCGTGGGCGTGCTATAATTATATATAGATATTCTACCCGATTAACCCGGGAGAAAAAAAGGAGGCATATCATGAACGACTCTCAGATCTTTCAACTCATCGGCCTGGCCTATACCGCGATGGGACTGGGGGGCGTGATCAATAAGGACTCGTACAAACACCTCGCCGAGGGGTTTGCCGGCTCCCCCGCCCTCCTCTTTGTGACCGGCCTGCTCACGCTCGTGACCGGCTTTGTGATCGTCAGCTTTCACAACGTGTGGGCTATGGGCTGGACGGTCCTCATCACGATCATCGGCTGGATCGCCCTGATCAAGGGAATTATGATCTTCGTGTTCCCCGGATTCTATATGTATATCAGCAAGAAGATGGAAGTGAACCTACGGTTCATGCGGGTATACGCCGGTATTGTGCTCACCATGGGCATCTTCTTCCTGCTGTTGGGATTCGGGGTGCTGTAGGGTTTACGGTCGCCGTCCCGAACGCGCTTAAACCCGTAGGAGCCGCAATGCGTAACAATGCCGCTCCAGCGGCGATTATTATTGTCATTGCGAGCTGCCATCCACCACTTCGTCGTCATTGCGAGGCCCCCTTAGGGGCCGCGGCAACCCCCTCACTGTCATCGTAGACCCATCCCGTCGTTGCGAGGAACCGAAGGTGACGAAGCAATCTCCTCGCCGTCGGAGACATTAACGACTTAATCGCCTTTGGCAACGAGGAGATTGCCACGGTCGCTGACGCTCCCTCGCAATGACGAGTGACGTATGAGCCGGATTTGATCGGTTCCTTTCTGTAAATTAGCGTCAAGTGGAGATTTGAACCGTTTACTCTCATAATTATCGCACTTCCGCTACGTGGATAAGAGTTTAGCGGAGATTTGACCTTTTTTTTATAGTTAAATTTAGTATTGACACATTCACCTAAGAGTACTATACAAAAGTGTAGGTAAAATTTCACTTTTAGCTCAAATATCTTAACAGAGTATAGTCGTGGAGCGTTCATTAATACTCGGTGTAATTTCATTAGTCTCTGGATTTATTTCAATTGCGATATCGTATGTCGCGTGGCGTTTAGCTAAAAAGACAGATACTTTAGGTAGAAAAACAGATGATTTAGCTCGAGAGACAGATAAGGTTATCCGTGCGATTGCGAACTTGAAATATGATGAAAAACTAGCGGTTATGGCCATACATCTAGCAGACGCGTTACGAATTCCGGAAACGGATCTAACGGATGGGGATAAAAAACAATTGATACTATTAATCGAAAGCGTCGAATATGATCTTAGCGCAGTTACTAGCCTAATAAGCTATGGTTCGTCTTTAAAAAAGACGAAATTGATAAGCGAGTTTATTAAACCAATTGTCGATAAGTTCCTCTCAATTAACTTAGAGTTTGGTGCGGCTAACGCGGTAGGACGAATCATTGAAATGGCACTCAGTTATAAAATAGATGCTGACGAGTTTAAAGATTTTCAACGAAGGCTTAGACGAGTCGAGTAGCTCTTAACAGAGAAGGAACGGGAATTTAATCTCTTTTTGGTCTACTATCTACAACAATTCTAAATAGACAGTACGTTAAGGCAATAACCTTACTATCTCGGTTAGGAATATTTGCAGATTGTGGAAGTCGGCAAGAGTATAAGAGCGAATAATACAAGCCTTAAAAGAATGAATCTGACTACGTTGTTTTGGTACTAACAATGGATATATTTGACGAAATATATGGATGGATCAGTGCGCAGCCTAATTGGCTACGGGAACGCGGCTCGCCGTCTTGCTTCCAAAGAGAGCCTTTCCGATGCCGATTATCAAGAGATACTTTTAATGCTTGAGTCAGACAATGATGTGCCGATTGAACCAGATAAGGTAGTACCGACTCCAGTACCAATCAAAAGAGATGATTTTGTCATCCCGAAGTCGGGAGGTCCTAAAGTTGTACTAGATAGGCTTTACAATGTGAGAAATGTGAATGCTCTAGTTCCGGATCAGACTATCCATTTTGCGTTGGAAGGTATAACTATTATTTACGGAGAACACGCGATCCGGGAAATCTGGATACTCCCGGGTACTAAAGAGAGCTTGTCAGTCAAAGGATGGGTCACGAAAAGATACTTCCTGATGTCTATAAAAAAGATGAGAAAAAGGAACGTGCGACGGCAGCTTTTGATTTTGAGGTAGACGGTGAAAAAAGAACCGAGGAATTGATAGATGAGGTGCGCTATCCCGAGAGTCTTAAGGAGATTGCCGTTTTTGACTCGAAGTGTGCACGTCTGTTTGTCGATAAAAATAATAGGATAAGTTATATACCATATGGATTAGACATATTTCAGCGTCTGGCAAACGTTTGCGATGAAGTGAAGAAACGCATTGAAGGGAAAAAGGGAGTCTGTCGAGGAAATACCGGACGCGTTTTCTACTACTTACCGAGAAACTAGAGTGGGACACTTTATTTCAAGCCTCGATTGGAGGACGGAGACTAAAGATATCATAGAACTAGCATTGCTTAATCAGACAGAATTAACAAGGTTAAGTAAACTATTAGAGGTCAAAAGGTCTGAGAATCCGAGTATTGTATCGGATAACCTGGGTCGATTGGGAAGCAGAATCGAACGATTGATGGCATTGATTGATCTGGCGGACAATACGCTGTCTGAAGAATCGACCGCTTTATTAAAAGAAAAACAGACTAAGGCGCAAGTTGCTAGGAGCGTTGTAGAAACAGCTTCAAAAGAAGTTCTTAAAAGAGAAATCTTTGCCAGGCGTTGGGACTGACCCTTGGAAACAGATGTTTTATGCAGCCCAGAGGTTTTCTCAACATGTGGCGTACCCGGGGAAAGAGTTCCCTTTTACAGAGGGTGATAGCCGTTGCGTTCTATGCCAACAGACCTTAGATGTTGATGCTAAGGTTCGTTTAGAAAGGTTCTGGGATTTTATTATTAGTGACGTTCAAAAGCAATCTGAGGAAAGCACGGCTGAGTTCGAGGCCAAGCGCAATACACTGAATAATGTACCTTTAAGACCGGAATCTGGCGATCCAGAGATCCTCGATGAAATAGGGATCATAGATCCGGGACTTAAAAAGCTAACTCTCACCTATATCCAAAGCATAGAACCTAGGGTTAAGGGAATCAAGAAAGCCTGCGATACAGGTGAATGGATCAACTTGCCGACCCTGCCAGAATCCCCTACCGTTGCGCTGAAATCCGCTTCGGAAGTACTTAAAGAACAGATTAAAGAACTCTTGACGTTCATTAATCAAAGAATTGCAGTTGAAGCAGAGTTACTCGATTTGGAGGCGAGGCAGTATTTATCTAAAGAGAAAACTACTGTATTAAGAATACTAAAGCAAATGAAAATTAAACATTATTGTGAGGAATGTACGAAGTGCCTAAATACTAGAAGTTTAACAGATACCCAGAACCACCTAATGGCAAAGGCAGTTACCAGTAAATTAAGGGAAAAATTATCAAAAGAGCTTAAGAAGCTCAACGTGGACTATTTAGGACTAGATGTAGCAAATAAAGGCGAAAAGGGAAGCACATTAATTGGACTACAAATGTCGGAGGGCAATCCGAAGAGCGTATATCTCTCTGATATACTTAGCGAAGGAGAGCAGAGAGCGGTAGCTATAGCTTCTTTTTTAGCTGAGATCGAGGCGACCGGTTTCCAGAGTGGAATTGTCTTTGATGACCCAGTTTCATCGCTTGATCACAGGTTTAGAGAACGCGTTGCAAAAAGGCTTGTGGAGGAGGCAAAAAAGAGGCAAGTAATAGTGTTTACTCACGACATAGTTTTTTTGCTTGAGATTGTGGAGTGCGCGAATAGGGAGAGGGTGCCAATAATGCCCAGACGATCGAGCGTAGTATTGTTACTATAGGCAGATGTATCGACGATATACTTGGAAAGTAAGAAAACAACGGCTAGGATAACGGATTTGCACTCCCTACTAAGAAACGCACGCGACGCTTCAAATTTGGGCCTTTCTGAGCGGTATTCGGAAATTGTTAAAACCTTTTACGATAGACTGAGGACGACGTGGGAAAGGCTTGTCGAAGAAAATCTGTTTCGCAAGACGATTCTGAGATTTAGAGACAGCGTTGATATAAAAAATCTTGACGGAGTTGAAGTGAACGACGACGACTTTAGAACAATTTACTGGGGATGGGATAATAGCTCAAAAAAGATAGCTAGCCATGATAAGGCGGCGGGGGCCAAACCAGACTTGCCTCCGATCAGCGATCTGGAGAATGATCTTCAGGACATCGAGAAATATTTCGATGATCTAAAGAAAAAAATAAACGAAGTGGAACGAAGGGAAAAATGCGTAAGCCCGATAATCGCGGAACACAAAAAAGGTAGGGGGCCAAGTCTTTAACAGCCGGCCTTTCCCTCGCCTCCACTCTATACCCCAAGCTAAGTTTACCAAGTTTCATATTTTACAAACATAGTCAAACCTATATAAATCGGACGCGACTTCCACCCCTCAATGACGAGTTTGCTTCGTCGGGCAAAGCCCTCCTCGCAATGACGGTGAAGTGCCATCGCCCCCCCCTCTCCCCCTCCCTACGAAAAATCACCCCCCCTCTTCTCATTACGCTTGCATTTTTCCGCGGCAAGCGTCTATTATCGTCCTACCTACCGTTTTGCACAGTAAACCGACCCAATTGTTCAGCTGAATTATTCATTGAAAGGGATATGATGGCGAACTTTGAAATCTCTCAATTCAACGAAAGAAACTCCCAGAAAAAGAGCCACCCCCCCGGCAGGATCAAGATCACCGAAAGCCTCCGCGTACTCTTGCGCGAAAAGGACTTCAATGCCATCACCACCGCCGAGATCGCCAAGAACGCCGGGGTTACCGAGGCCCTTATCTATAAGTATTTCAAGGATAAGCGCGACCTCCTCTACCAGGTGTTGGCCGAGTACATGGAGCGCTACATCGTGCAGGCCCACCACGAGCTCAACGGCATCAAGGGCGCCTTCAACAAGCTCCGCAAGACCATCTGGACGCACATCAACGTCTACGCCACCGACCGGGTCTTCGCCAAGATCCTGATGCTCGAGGTCAGGAGCTTTTCGGACTACTACACCAGCGAGCCTTACCGGCTCGTCAAGGAATACAGCGTGCTGCTTTCTGATATCATCGAGGAGGGCATCGCGAACGGGGAGATCAGGGACGACATCCCCCCCCCGCTCATGTGCCAGGTGATCCTCGGGGGTATCGAGCACGTCTGCCTGACCCGCGTGATCTTCAGCCGGGAGATCCAGCCCGATACGATGACCGACGACCTGACCAGGATCATCTTCAGGGGGATCGAAAACCGGAAACACGAGGGCGAAAAAAAGGGGGAAAAGGCAGATATTTTTCTTGACAAATAGCGGTAAGTTAGTATCATTCACCCACCGGGTGTTGTGTTCGGATATTGGATAATATCCTATAATTCCGAATAGTTATAACATATTAGTTTTATTTACTAACACACGGTACGGAGTCATGACATGAAACGAGAACGCTTTTGGACCAAATCCTACGGCCAGGTAATCAAGGACGTCGACCCCAAGCTCTTCGAAACCAGCACTATCGACCTTTATCGGGAAACCATCAAAAAAAACGCGAAAGTCCCCGCCTATATCTTCATGGGCGTCCCGTTCACCTTTGCCGAGTTTGACCGCCTGTCCAACCAGTTTGCCAACATGCTGATCAAAAACGGCCTGAAAAAGGGAGACGTGGTGGGGATAAACCTGCCCAATATCCCGGTCTGCCCCATCGCCTGGCTGGGCACGCTCAAGGCCGGCTGCGTCGTCACCGGCGTCTCGCCGCTGCTCTCGACCGACGAGATGGAGCATCAGCTGCGCGATTCCGAGGCCAAGTGCCTGGTGACCCTGGACGCGCTCTACGCCTACCGGGCGATCAACATCGCGCCCAAGCTCCCGAACCTCAAGGTCATCGTCGCCGGCAGCGTCGTCGACTTTCTGCCCAAGATCAAGCAGTTCCTCGCCAAGAAGCTCAAGAAGATCCCCACCGGGCCCGTCACGCCGCTCGCGGGCAAGACCGTATACACCGTCATGGACGTCCTCAAGAAGGGCGCGTTTGCCGACGGCGATCCCGGCGTGAAGGTCGGCCCGGACGACACCGCACTCCTCATGTATACCGGCGGCACCACGGGCGTTCCCAAGGGCGCGATCCTCACCCACCGCAATAACGTCGCCGAGATCCTCATCTCGACCGCATACATGCAGTGGTACAAGTTTCAGGAGAACGCGCTGTCCGCCTTCCCGATGTTCCACATCGCCGGCATGGCATTCAACGAGATATCCTTCTACAACGGCTGGACGCAGATCATGCTGCCCGATCCCCGCAATACCGAGTATATCTGCGATATGCTGAAAAAGTACAAGCCGTTCCTCATCGCCAACGTTCCCTCCCTCTACCACATGCTCATGGCAAACCCGCGGTTCAAAACCCTTGATCACAGCAACCTCCAGCAGTGCGTATCGGCGGCGGCCCCGTTCCCGGTGGAGTCCCAGAAGGAGCTTGAGTCGGTCATCGGCAAGAACAAGCTCATCGAGCTCTACGGCATGACCGAGACCACCGCGATCTGCGTCATGAATCCCCTCAAGGGAGACCGCAAGCTGGGCACGATTGGGCTCCCGCTTCCCAATACCGATATCAAGCTCGTGGAGCCCGGAACCGGCAAGGACGTGACCGCCGGCCAGCCCGGCGAATTCTGCATCAAGTGCCCCAACCTGATGCAGGGCTATTATAAGAAGCCGGAAGAGACCAGGCTCGTCTTTGACAGCGAGGGATACTTCCATACCGGCGACGTGATGGTCCAGGACAAGGGGGGCTACCTGACGATCGTCGACCGCACCAAGGATATGATCATCGTCTCCGGCTTCAAGGTCTTCTCCAAGAAGGTCGAAGACATCCTGGCCAAGCACCCCGCCGTCGAGATGATAGCCACCATCGGCCTGCCCGACCCGAAAAGGCCGGGCTCGGAACTGGTCAGGGCCTACATGACGGTAGTGCCCGGATACGACTACGGCGGCGACGAAGACAAGCTCAAGGCCGACGTACTGGCCATGGCCAAAGAAAAGCTCGCCCCCTACGAGGTGCCCAAGGAGATCGTGATCAGGAAAGAGCTGCCGTTGACCAGCGTCGGCAAGCTGGATAAAAAGCAGCTTAGGAAAAACCCGTAACATGAGGGACCCGGCGCCGGCCGGCCTATTTGCCGCCCGCAGCGCCGTCGATCGTATATTTTATATGAGTACGCCGTCGGGAGAATGATCTCCCGCACCGGGCCGTGTCGGTTCTTGCCGTTTACCGCCCGGTAACGCGATTTATATTTTCATGGAGGTTCATATGAAACCGGAAGAGTATATCTGGGATTATCGTAATCCCTATCTCTGGATGGACCGGGTGATTCGCAGCGCCTTTCCGCCGATGATGATTACCTGCGCCATCACCGGCGGTGTCCAGGGAAAGGAGTCAAACGAATTCCTGCCCGAGTCCGCCGAAGAACAGGCCGACGCCGTCTTCGAGGCCTATAAGGCCGGCGCGGTCTCCGTGCACCTGCACGCCCGTGATCCGAACAACCTGGCCCTGACCACCAAGAATCCCGAGGACTATTCGAAGATCAACAAGCTCATCCGGGAGCGCTGCCCCGACATCATCATCAACAACACCACCGGCGGCGGACCCTGGCTCTCGACCGAGGAGCGCATGTGCTGCCTGTTTGCCGACCCAAGCCCGGACATGGCCAGCCTCAACCTCGGCCCCTTCGTCCTCAAGGTCCCCCTCAAGGACCGCAAGGAGCCGCTGAAGAACCCGCGCGCCGGGTTCATGTTTGACGCCTGTATCCCGGCCAGCTACGCGGACGTCAACCTCTACGCCAAGACGATGAAGGAAAAGGGCATCAAGCCCGAGGTGGAGCTCTACCATCCCGGTCAGTACCACGTGCTCCAGGACCTCATCCGGGAAGGCAACATCGAGGGCCCCTACATGATTCAGTACGTCATGGGGTTCCAGACTTCGTCCTACCCGACGCCGGCCAACGTGCTGGGCCTGATCAACGAGCTTCCGCCCAACTCAATGTTCGCGCTCATCGGCGTCGGGCCGTTCCAGATCCCGATGAACGTCTTTTCGATCTTGCTGGGCGGCCACGTCCGCGTGGGTATGGAAGACAACCTCTACTACCGGAAGGGCGAAAAACTCAAGAAGAACGCTCAGCTTGTCGAGCGGGTCATTCGTATCGCAAAAGAGATGAACCGGGAAGTGGCCACCGTCGCCCAGGCCCGGGAGATGCTGGGGCTCCCCCAGAAACCCAAGAAATAGCGCATACATCCGGCACCGGAGCCCGGCGTATCGTGCCGGGCTCCGCCGCCGTTCCATCCCTTTCTGGAGGTTTACATGGGCGATTGGAAGAGCGAAGTAAAAAACATTATCTACGAAGGGCAGATCAAGGTTCCCTACAAGTGGAACGTGGGGGAAACCGGCAGCCGCTTCCTGATCGGGCTGAGGGACCAACAGGAGATCTGGGGCGTTCAGTGTCCCCAGTGCAAGAAGGTCTACGTCCCGCCTGTCAAGAACTGCGGCGTCTGCTTTGTTCCCACCGACCAGTGGGTGAAGGTCGCTAACACCGGAACCGTTGAATCCTTCACCGTGGTCAGTTATTCGCACAGCATGCAGCCGGCAAAGCCGCCCCTGGTCTACGGGCTCATCAAGCTTGACGGGGCCGACGGATCGCTTCTCCACCTGATCGGCGGCGTCGATCCCGCCAAGGTGGCGATGGGCATGAAGGTAAAGGCGGTCTTCGCCGACAAGCGGGAAGGCACCATCCTTGACATCAAGCATTTTGCCCCCGTTTGATTTTACCGTGCCGTAATTGGAACGAAAATTCACTGAGGTATATTGCCATGGAAAAAATAGGAATCGTCGGGGTCGGCCAGACCACCTATGAACGATCCAAAGAAGCCCCCTATGACGAGCTCGTCTTTGAGGCGGCGAGCGCGGCGTTAAAGGACGCCGGCGGTGAGATGGGCCATATCGACAACATCATCACCGTCTCCAACGACTTCTGGGACGGCCGCACCATCTCATCGATGGGCGTCATGGACGCCGCGGGAAGCTGGGGAAAGGACATCTCCACCGTAGAAGGCGACGGCACCTTCGGAGCCCTCTACGGCATGATGCGTATCCTATCCGGGTCCTTCGATACGACGCTCGTCGTCAGTCACATGAAGGGATCGGAAGGAATAATGAACCTGATCACCAACGCGATGTTTGACCCGATTTACCAGAGAAATCTCGGTATCGACGCCACGTCTTCGGCCGCATTGCAGGCGCGTATTTACATGAAAAAGAGCGGGGCCACCGAGGAGGATTTTGCCCGGGTCTCCGTAAAAAATCATAAAAACGCCAAGAACAACCCATACGCACAGCTTCCGATGGACATTACCGTCCAGGACGTTCTGAAATCAAAGAAGATAGCCGAACCGCTGAAACTGCTTGACTGCTCCCCCATTAGCGACGGGGCCGCGGCGGTGGTACTCGCCAACGAAAAGGGCGCCAAGCGCTTCAAGAAATCCCCGGTATGGGTCAAGGGTACCGCGCACTGCTCGGACGCCTATACCCTTGGATACCGGGACCTCGGCAACGCCCCGGCGCTCGCAGCCGCTTCCGGACGCGCCTATAAGGCGGCCGGCATCAAAAACCCCCTCAAGGACCTTGACGTGGCCGAGATCTACGACGCCTACTCCTACATGGAGCCGATGTGGTACGAGGGACTCGGCTTGGCCAAAGAAGGCAACGGAAAAGACCTTATCCGCTCCGGCGCCACGGAAATGGGCGGGGAGCTCCCGGTCAACCCATCGGGCGGCGTCCTTTCCGCGCATCCGGTCCTCGTGGCCGGCATGGCCCGTCTTATAGAGGCGGTGCTGCAGGTCAGGGGAGAAGCACAGAAGAGACAGGTTAAGGGGGCCAAGGTAGCCCTCGCTCACGGAATCAACGGCCCCTGCGGTCAGGCCCATTGTGTCTTCATCGTCGGGTCATAAGGAAGGGAGGAAACCATGGGAAAGAAAGTAGCCATCGTCGGTTTCGGCCAGACGTACCAGCGGAGCTCCCGGAGGGATGTCAACGGCGTGGAGCTCATTAACGAGGCCGTAACCGCCGCCCTTACCGACGCCGGTATCACGATAAAGGATATCGACGCCGTAGTGATCGGAAATATGGATCACTTCGAGGGCATCAATTACGTGGACATGTGGAGCGTTGAAGGCGCCGGCGCGGTCATGAAGCCGATCATCAAGGTCACCACCGGCGGCACCACCGGCACCACCGTGGCGATGTGCGCATACTACCACGTCGCGTCTGGCATGTTCGATAAGGTCCTTGCCATCGGCTGGGAGAAAAACTCCGAGTCCGACACGACCGGGGCCATCATCACCGCCTTTCATCCGGTCTGGGAGCGCCCGAACCTGGGCGGCGCGATCGCGGGGCTGGCGGTGGAAGCCAGTAAGTATATGGAGAATTACGGCGTCACCGAAAGGGATGGGGCGCGCGTCGCGGTTCGCGAGCGGCTCCATGCCCTCAACAACCCCTATGCCCATCTCCACCAGGAATGGATGAAGGGGATGGACGTCGATAAAGTCGTCGACCTCCTGGTGACCTCGGAGCAGAACCAGATGCTGGCCTATCCCCTCAGAATGAGCGATATGTGCCCCCGCACCGACGGCGCGGCGGCCTGCGTATTCGCCTCGGAGGATACGGCCGGGAAACTCGCGCCGATCCCGGCGTGGGTAGCCGCCACCGCCAACCGTCACGACTTCGTCTACCTGGGCGACCTGAACTGGGATTTCAACACGCCCCTGATAGACGCCAGCAAAAAGGTCTTCGCCAAGGCGGGTATCAAAGAGCCCCTCAAGGAAATCGACCTCTGCGAGCTCTACATACCCTACTCCTACGGCGGGCTCAAATGGATGGAGAACATGGGCTTTGCCAAGCCCGGCGAGGGCCCCAGGCTCCTCTGGGACAAGATAACCGATATGGACGGCGAGCTTCCGGTGAATCCTTCCGGCGGCGTCATGAGCTCAAACCCCATCGGGGCCACCGGCCTTCTCCGCGTTGGGGAAGCCGCCTGGCAGATTATGCGCAAGGCAGGTCCCCGGCAGGTGCAAAAGAACGTGAATTACGCCCTGACCACAGGCTTCGGAGGCTGCAGCTGGGCAGACGTTATGCTCCTCTCGAGCAAAAAGCCGGCCTAAGACCGAACGGCAGTCAGGGCCTCGTGCCGTTTCATCCCGACGCCCGTTCTCGGGGCGCGGGATCGGCACAGGATGCAAAAGTCGTGATTGTTCTTTGGCGAACATATAAGGAAACCAGACATGACCGAACAAACGCAAGAAAAGGAGCTTCTGGCCATATCGTCAGGTGACGCCGCCCAGCCGTTTCGGTGGAGCGTCGGTAAGCACGGGTCGAAATTCCTGGCCGAGCTCAGGGATAACAAGAAGCTATTCGGAGTGAAATGCCCGAAGTGCGGACGGGTCTACGCCCCGCCGCGGCTGGTCTGCGGCAGGTGCTGGGTAGCCATGGACGAGATGGTCCCCTTAAAAGACGAGGGAGAGATCGTCGTGTGCACTATCATCCAGTTCTCCTTTGTCGATCCCAACACCGGCATACAGCGTCCGGTACCCTACGGCTACGCCTTCATCAAGCTCGACGGTGCGGACACGGCCATCCCCCACTTCCTGGACAGCACCGACCCGGACAAGGTAAAGGTCGGCGCGAGGGTCAAGGCGGTGTTCGAAGACAAGCGCACCGGAACCCTTATGGACATCAAGCATTTCACCGTGCTGTAGATCGATTGTGTATCGGCGTCGGTCGGCAACGATCGACGCGGCAGCCATCACGGGGGCAGCGAAACGCCGTCAACATGAGACACGTTCCGTTGCCCCCGAAATCCTTTGCCCGGTGTACGGTCGATCCTCCCCGGGCCTATCGGCCGATTATCGTCAATTTTTCAATGTCGCTGCAATCATTAACTATTATATTACAGGGGCGGCTCCATGGAAGAACGTATATGGCATCGTTCGTATGTCCCCGGCATCCCGAAAGAGATCAACCTGGAAGATATCACCATCCCTGAAATCCTTTCCCGTACCGCGCAGAAATTCCCCAATCGGGTCGCCCTCATATTCCTCGGCAAGAAGATCACCTATAAGGAGCTCGACCGGCTCGCAAACCGGTTTGCCCACGCGTTGGCGTCGCTGGGGCTTACCGGGGGAGACCGGGTCGCGTTGCTGCTTCCCAATATACCCCAGGTGGTCATCGCGTACTTCGGGGCATGGCGTGCAGGGCTCGTTCCCGTCCCCATCAATCCGCTCTATACCGATCGGGAGATCGAGCACCAGCTTACCACGTCGGGGGCAACCGCGATAGTGAGCCTCGACCTGCTGGTGCCCCGGATGCTGGCCCTCAGGGATAAAACCGCCGTAAAGACCGTCATTACGGCCCACATCAAGGACTACCTCCCGTTTCCGGCAAAGCAGCTCTTCCCCTTCGTCAAAAAGGGGATGACCGTCGAATATGTGCCGGCCCCGGATTATTATGACTTTCCGGACCTGATGAAGGGGCACCCCGACACCCCCGCCGGCCCCCCGCCGAGGCTCGACGATCTTGCCCTCATCCCCTACTCCGGCGGCACCACGGGTCTGGCCAAAGGGGTGGCCATCACCCACCGGAACGTCTCGGCCATCACCCAGATCGCCCAGGCGTGGTTTTTCGACATCAAGGAACAACCCGAGAGCGAGCTTGCGATCTTCCCCTTCTTCCACATGGCCGGTTTTACCGCGGTCATGAACCTCTGCGTCATCAACGGGTGGACCGCCGTCCTCATCCCGCGGCCCGAGCCCAAGACGATCGTCGACATGCTCCTGAAATACCGATCGACGATCTTCTTGGCCGTTCCGACGATCTACGTGGGCGTGCTGGCCCTGCCCGAATTCAGCAAGGCCGATCTTACCTTCATCAAGGGATTCTTTTCCGGGGCCGCCCCGCTGCCCATCGATACCATCAACGCGCTGAAGGAGGCCACCGGCGGCGCCGTCATCGTCGAGGGGTACGGCATGACCGAATCGACAACCTTTATCTCCGTGACCCCCTGGCGCGGCGTGCTCAAGCCCGGCAGCGTCGGCGTTCCGCTTCCCAACGTCGAAGTCAAGATTGTTGACATCCCGACCGGGACGACGGAGCTTCCGACCGGCCGGGAGGGGGAGATTGTCTTCCGCGGCCCCAACATGTGCCGGGGATACTACAACATGCCCGAGGAAACAGCCAAGAGTATCAGGGACGGCTGGTTTTATACCGGTGATATCGGCCGGTTCGACGAAGACGGATACCTCTACATCGTCGACCGCACAAAAGACATGATCATCGCCGGCGGGTATAACATCTTCCCACGCGAGATTGATGAAGTCCTGTTCGAGCACCCGAAGGTGCTGGAGGCCTGCACTATCGGTGTTCCCCACGAGTACCGCGGTGAGACGGTTAAATCATACATCGTGACGAAACCCGGCCAGGTACTAACCACGGAAGAACTGGACGCCTACTGTCGCGACCGCCTCTCCCCCTACAAGGTGCCGCGTATCTACGAATTTGTGGAATCCCTGCCGAAATCGGCCGTTGGAAAGATCCTCAAGCGGGAGCTCAGAGACATGGAGAAGAATAAGAATCAAAAATAAACGCTTTTTATCCACTCTCAATAAGGAACGAGCCATGGAAAAGGTTTTCTTCGAAGACTACCAGGTCGGCGAGCTTCTCGTCTCGCCGGGGCGCACCATCACCGAGACCGACATTATCCTCTTTGCCGGGCTCACCGGTGATTGGCACCCGATCCACACCAATGTCGAATATGCAAAAAAGACGATGTTTGGGGAGCGGATCGCCCACGGCATGTTGGGCCTTTCGGTAGGGTCGGCCCTCATCTTCCGGCTGGGGCCCTACGTCTTCACGCCCAAGAAATTCATCGCATTCTACGGGATAGACAAGATCCGCTTTGTCGGCCCCATAAAGATCGGGGACACGATCCGCTGCGAGGCAAAGGTCGCGGAGATGAAGGAACGCGACGAAAATATGGGCACGATTGCCTATGAAGCTGCCATAAAAAATCACCGCGATGAAGACTGCATCGTGTTTTCGCCCAAAATCCTCGTCGGACGCAAAAAATAGGAGTTACTCATGGATTTTGAACTGACCTCAGAACAGGTAATGCTCAAGGAGACCGTATCCAAATTCGTGGATCGGGAAGTTATCCCCAAGGCCCCAGAGATAGATCAGGACGGCACCTTCCCCAAGGAGAATTTTGCCGCGATGGCCGAGTTGGGCCTCTTCGGTATCTCCATTCCCGCCGAATACGGCGGCATCGGGGCCGACCTCATGTCGAGCCTCCTGGTCATGGAGCAGCTCTCCCGCGGGTGCGCCTCGACCGCCAACACCTACGGGTCCCATGCGATCCTGTGCACCGAGAACATCTTCCGCAACGGGAACGAGGCCCAGAGAAAGAAATACCTGCCCGACCTGATCGCCGGCAAAAAGATCGGCTTTATCGCCATCACCGAGCCGGAGGCCGGCTCCGACGCCATCTCGATGCGCACCCGCGCCGTCAAGAAGGGCGATAAATACATCCTCAACGGCACGAAGATGTTCATCACCAACGGCCCGGTTGCCGACGTCGGCGTCGTCTATGCCAAGACCAACCCCGACGCCGGCCCCAAGGGGATATCCGCTTTCATCGTTGAGAAGGACTTTCCCGGCTTCGCGCGGGGCAAGAGCCTGAAGAAGATGGGAGTTCGCGGCTCGCCAACCGGCGAGCTTGTCTTCGAGGACATGGAGGTCCCTGCGGAAAACCTCCTCGGCGAGGAGAACAACGGCATCCGGGTCCTCATGAACGGCCTGGACCGGGAGCGCATCGTCTATTCCATCACGCCCGTGGGCGTCGCACAGGGGGCGTTTGACGTCGCCTTTAAGTACGCGTCGGAGCGCGTCCAGTTCGGTACGGCCATCATCAACTTCCAGATGATTCAGGAGATGATCGCGGAAATGGCCACGGACCTCAACGCTGGCCGCATCGTCTCGTATTGGGCCGCGACCCTGGCCGATCAGGGCAAACGGGTACGTCTGGAGGCCTCCTATGCGAAGCTTCTCGGATCACAGGTGGGCATGCGGGTAGTGGATAAGGCCGTTCAGATACTCGGGGGCTACGGCTTCATCAGTGAGTTCCCTGTCGAGCGGATGTATCGGGATATGAAGGGGATCGAGTTCGGGGCCGGAACGACCCAGATCCAAAAACTCATTATCGTCCGCGAGCTTATGAAGAGCATGGGTTCCGGCGCCTAACGACAGACGAGGTATCTTTCCGGGGGGGGACGTATGTCCCCCCCCTTTTTCCGCAGCTTTCCGATAACATCGTACCTCATATCGGACCATTCGTCGGATGCGACGCGCCTCCCAACGCACCGGTTTTTGTCGTTTGACTTTCCCCATGTGCCCGTGATATAAAAAACCGTCGGTTTGCTCTCTGCCGCGCCGTGTTCTTCGGGACGCGGCACGTTTCAGGTATGCGAACGTCCGACCGCGCGCCGGGATCGATTCCCGGGGCCGACCGTGAGGGATAATCGTATGGGCTATCTCTATTTAGCCGGTGGCGTCGTCCTCTTTATCCTCGGGGTAGTCGGCGTCCTCAAGACCGGGGACTTCAAACCGTCCTTTTATATATACGCATTTCTCGGTCTCTCCCTGACGGTCTGGGGAATCACAACCCTCAGGAAGGCCCGCCGCAAAGAAATCAAGGATCAGACACGCACCAGAGTCAATCGAATGGCGACTTCGCGCGCCGTCTCCACGAAGAAATGCCCGTCCTGCGGGGGAGATATTGAGGCAGCCCTGAAACGCTGCCCCCATCTGCGACCACCGGTTTCCGGTGATTTGTACTCTGACCGTCTTTACCCCCTTCGACGTGGCCAAACGCGAGGCACTGATTAAGTACCTGATGACCCGGATGAATCGGCCCTACGAGGAGATATCGATCCAGCTGGAAAAGGGCATGGTCTTCAGGTATTCCAGCAAGGAAGACTCCGTTAAGAACAAGGCAAGCTTCGAAACCCTCGGATGCCGGGTTAAGGAGGGGGAAATCCTCTCCAACACATAGCCCTTCGGTCCGGCCGTAGCGAGCCTGTTAACCCCGCTCTCACGGCCGGGTGGAGGCGCCGGTTGTTCCCGCGCAAGGCAGCCCGGTCGATCCGGCGCGTACGGTCAATTCTGAGAGGAGATCTACATGAAAGCCGGTAGCGTAAAAAAGGCGCTGGTCGTCGGCGCCGGCGTTATGGGTCATTCCATCGCCCAGGTCTTTGCGACGGCCGGCATCGAGGTAAACCTCGTCGACCTGGCCGAAACGAGCCTCGATCGGGCGATGAGGCTGGTTGCCAATAATCTCAGGACGCTCGGGGATTACGGCCGTATCGATCCCTCCTCGATTCCGGCGATACGCGCCCGCATCCATCCCTCAACGGATTTGCCCGGCTCCGCCCGAAACGTTGATTTTGCCATCGAGGCGGTATTTGAGGCACCCGAAGCCAAAAAGAAGGTCTTCGCGGACATGGAGAGATTTACTCCGCCGCACACGGTCCTTGCCAGCAATACGTCGGGCCTTGAGATTTTTGATATTATCGAGCCCGCGGACCCATCCCGGATCGTGGTCGCCCACTGGTGTTCTCCCGCCCACATCATCCCCCTGGTTGAGGTCGTCCCGGGACCCCGCACGGCCCCCGAGGTCGTCACGTTTACCGCCGCACTTATGGAGCGGCTCGGCAAGCGGCCCGTGGTGATGCGCCAATTCGTTCGATCGTTTATTCTCAATCGAATCCAGGGTTACATCTTCATGGGCGCCATGGAAATGCTCGATAAGGGATGGGCAACACCCGACGAGATCGACTACGCTATCAAGATGAGCCTCGGGGTGCGCCTGCCGATCCAGGGGATCGTCCAGACCTACGACTTCACGGGACTCGATATCGTTAATGATATGATCAAGAGCTACGGGATGAACTATCCGATGATAGGCGACAGGGCCGCCGCCGGTGACCTCGGCGTCAAAACCGGAAGGGGCCTCTTTGACTATCAGGGGCGAAGCGAGGAAGAGATACTCCGAAAACGGGACGAGCTCTGCCTGAAGATGTGTGACTTCGTGGAAGGCCTCAACGGGTTCAAACCGGTATAGGCCGCCGAGCACAGCGTCGCGACATGCTCCGAATAACTTCACCGGACTTCGCCGGCCCTCGGCGCTTGCGACGCCCCCCCGAGAAGGCCGCGCTACAGATCGCATACACCCCTCTCTGAGAAAGGAGAAATCATGGAAGCCAAGGATGTGAAAAAGGTTGTCATCGTTGGGGCCGGTGTGATGGGCCATTCCATCGCCCAGGTATTTGCCGCAAACGACATCGATGTAACCCTCGTCGATCTCAACCGGGAGTCCCTCGATCACGCTATGACCATGATCGGGCATAATCTCAAGACGCTTGCCGAGTACGGCCGTATCGACGCCGCGGCAATCCCTGCCGTCATCGGCCGCATTCATCCAACCACCGACATCCGGGAGGCGGCCGACGGCGTCGATTTCGCCCTCGAGGCCGTAGCCGAGGTCCCCGACGTAAAGAAGAAGGTATTTGCGGACCTGGAACAATTCGCCCCGCCGCAGGCGGTGCTCGCCAGCAACACCTCGGGTCTTGATCTGTTTACCTTCCTTGAGCCGAAGGACCCCACCCGCTTTGTCATCACCCACTGGTTCGCCCCGCCCCATATCATTCCGCTGGTCGAGGTCGCACCCGGGCCCAAAACGGATCAGGCGATCGTGGATTTTACCGTTTCACTGATGGAGCGTATCGGTAAGCGTCCGGTGGTCATGCGCCAGTTCGTGCGGTCATTTATCGTCAACCGTATCCAGAGCTACATCTTCATGGCGGTCATGGAGATCCTCAACAACGGCTGGGCGACTCCCGAGGAAATCGACTATGCCGTCAAGATGAGCCTCGGTGTACGGCTTCCGGTCGTGGGGGTGGTTCAGAGCAATGACTTTACGGGACTCGACCTCGTCCTTGACGTTATTAAGAGCCACGGCGCGAGCTACCCGATTATCGAGGATAAGGTTAATAAGAACCATCTCGGGGCCAAGACAGGAAAGGGCTTTTTCGATTACGGGGGAAGGTCCGAGAACGAGATCATGAAGAAACGGGACGGGCTCTATCTGAAAATGGCGGATTTTCTGGAGAGCCTCAACGAATTCAAGCCGGTATAGACCGCACCTCGTGAAACGAAGTCCTTTACGGCTTTTACGTCTAAAATACAAAGACCCCGCTCAGTTTGAGCGGGGTCTTCCAATATACACGGTATAGAGTATCCGCCCCTTTAGATAGGAGGCGGTCCTCCGCGGGTCTTTTTTTATTCTTCGGGAAAATACTGTTTTAGTTGAGGATGTAATTGCATGGATCAACCGGGATCCGGTTGATCCTGACCTCGTAGTGGAGGTGAGAGCCAACAGAACGGCCCGTGCTCCCCATGAGCCCGATCTTCTGCCCCCGGGTGACGCGGTCTCCCAGATGGACGAGAATGGCCGACAGGTGTGCATAGTTTGTCGTGATGCCGTAGCCGTGATCGACGGTTATCATGTTGCCGTAACCGGACTCTATTCCGGCAAAGATCACGACGCCGTCGGCGGTGGCATGAATCGGCGTTCCGATCTTGTTGGCGATATCATAGCCCTCGTGCATCTTGATTGTCCGGTTGATGGGATCCCGCCGAAAGCCGAAGCATGAGCACAGGAAGCCCTTGGTCGGCCAGATCGAAGGGGTTGAATCGAGGAGCTTACCCTGGTCTTCGAAGAATAAGAGGAGTTCCTGAAGACTCTGTTCCTGGAGTTTGGATTTCTCCCCGAGCTGGGCAATGTCGGCCATAAGCCCCGCGGCGACAATATCGTCGCCGTTGTTATGTGAATTCAGCTCATTGTCGCCGTTTGGCGTTCCACCGATCCCGAAAAGACTGGAGCTTCCCCCCACCGTCTCAATATTGAGCATCGCGCAAATCATCGTGTTGGTTTCGGTCATCTGCTCGAGGCTGGAGCTCAGTTCCTTGAATTGCTTCTCGAAAATATCTATCTGATCGCGCTGCATGCGGTTTTCTTCTTTATAGTACGAAAGCTCCAGCATCTCAAGACGTATGGTGAGGTAGTTGTAGAGCATAAATACGGAGGTTAGTAGAATCACCAGCGCGGAAAAACCGGCGACCGATAGTGCGACGCTCGAAATTTTATACCGGGATAGTTTATCGGCCCTGTCATGTATGATAAGAATAGAATAGTATGTCTTTTTCATTGCGAATGAATGCGAGCGTTACGTAACGAATTATATCAAAAAAATACGTTCTCGCACCACAGACGTCCCCCCGCCGCCCCCGTTTGCGGCCTTCCTCGCCCAGACCCATCAGGATGACCTACACAGCTTGAGATTTATATCACAAATAACGCAATATTGTCAAATATTTTTACATTCCGGGCCCTTTTCCGGCACCTAAATGCCGCTATTTGGCAAAAAAACCGGTCGAAGTTCTCTCCGGGAATAGACGACGCCCCAAAATATCGCGGATGGAGGTACGGCCCATCGCGTTATCGCAAGGCGGACAATTCGCACACGGCCGCCCGCTTATCACCCCAACCAAGAGCCAATGCCGCTATTCGAGTCCATGAAGTAGTATTTCGTACCGGCATTCATCTGCTCCCGTGGCCTTGCAGGCGACCTCCTCGCACCGGGCGTTTTCGAATCCCGCGATATAGCGGGCTATCCCTTCGAGCATCCCGCTTACATACGTACAGAATTGCTTCTTGGTCTTGACGCCGTTGCATAGCGTACAACCGGGATTATGAAAGACGGTTTTGTTCTCAAGAAAGTCGAAAAGGGGGGGACGGTTGATATTGGCGGTATAGAGGTTCAGAATGATCTTCAGTTTCTCCATCTGCGGGATATCTTTACTCTCAGCGATCTGCCGGACCGGTTCGCTTTTCTCAACGAGATGTTTAATCGTGCCTCTTCCCGCCCGCACCACAATCGCCTTGGTGCCCGACTCTCCGAGAACATCAACCGACGCCCTGATAATCCGATCGGCGAACGCCTGAGGGTATTTCACGTCTTCCGAATAGCCCGGCTGGTTGTCGATCAATTCCTGAAGCCCGGAGTAGTTGAGAATAGAGTTCTTGCCTCCCTTGCCGATAATCTCTTCATAGGCATCGATTACAACCCTGAGCGCCATCGAGCTGATATCGTCTTTTGCATCCATGCTTCCTCCGGCGTTGAGTTATAAAATACCTAAAAGGATAGGATTCCGATAGTTTATCAAAAAATCTAACCAATTATATCGTATCAGGAATTCGAGGATCGTTCAAGAAAACAATGGGTATATGTAAATTTTTGTATTAATTGCCGAACACGGCTGAAGTCGGAGATCTCGTGAAAGCCGGTCGCCCACCGTGCCCGCCGGTTAACAAATCCGGCGCTTCCGCAATGGGACGGGTGCCCCTTGCGTCTATCCTTTGATAACCCCTAACGGCCTGGTCTTGGCGACCTTCTTAGAAAGACCCGCTCCGTGCACCACTTCTACCACCCGGTCCACGTCCTTATAGGCATCCGGCATCTCCTCTGCCAGAGAGTCCCTGCCCCCCGCCATGACGAAGATCCCATGCCCCAGGAGCTCCCCCCGTATCGACCGACCCCTGGCCGCCTTAACGGCCGCCGTTCGCGAGAGTACCCTCCCCGCCCCGTGGCACGTGCTGCCGAACGTCTCCCTGAGCGCCCCCTCCGTCCCCACCAGCACGTAGGAATTGGTGCCCATGTCCCCCGGTATCAGGATCGGCTGGCCCACCGATCGATATACCTCCCCGACAAGCGGGTGACCTGCGGGCAGCGAGCGGGTCGCCCCCTTGCGGTGGACGCAGACCTCTTTCATTGCACCGTCCACCTCGTGCCTCTCTATCTTGGCGATATTATGGCAGACGTCGTAGACGAGGTTCATCTTGAGGGCAGCCGGGGACGCCTCGAATACCTGCATCAAAACCTCCCGCGCCCAGTGCATCATGATCTGCCGGTTGGCCCAGGCATAGTTGGCGGCGCACGCCATGCCCGCCAGATAGTTACGCCCCTCCCGTGACGTGAGGGGCGCGCAGGCCAGCTGACGATCGGGGAGATCTATCCCCTCCCGCGCCGATACCCTTCCGAGGGTCTTGAGAAAATCGTCGCAGACCTGATACCCGAGCCCCCGGGAACCGGAGTGGATCAAAACAACGACTCCGCCGACAAAGAGCCCGAACGCCCGTGCCGCCGTCTCGTCATATATCTCCTCGGTCACCGCCACCTCAATGAAGTGGTTGCCGCTGCCCAGAGTGCCGAGCTGGTCCCTGCCCCTCTCCAGCGCCCGCTCCGAGATAACCTCCGGGTCGGCCCCATCCATCCGTCCGTCGTCCTCGGTACGCATCAGGTCCTCTTCGGTGCCCATAGACCGCTCGACCGCCCACCGCGCGCCGGAAACGAGGACCGCCTTTTGTTCCTTACGGTTGAGCCTGATTTTGCCGGTGGAACCAACCCCTGAGGGAATAGTCCGAAAGAGCGCCGTCGTGAGCTCTTCGATTTTCGGTTCGACCTCGCGGGCCGTCAATTCGGTGCGCATCAGGCGGCAGCCGCAGTTTATATCGTAGCCCACGCCCCCGGGCGAGACAACTCCCTGATCCATATCGAAGGCGGCCACCCCGCCGATCGGGAAACCGTAGCCCCAATGCATATCGGGCATCGCCAGACTATGCCCGATAATCCCCGGCAGCGTCGCCACGTTTGCCACCTGAACCGTTCCCTGGTCCCGCTGAATGTCTTCGAGCATTACCTCATCCGTGTAGATAAGCCCGGGCACGCGCATTTTGCCCGATCGGGGCACTTCCCACCGGTATTGATCAAGCCGCTTCAGTTCTGTTGCCATCACCGTTGCCTATATATCAAATATCACGGAAACACTGAATTTCTCGTCGCGCCTGACTATCTCAAGGCCGTGATAGGTGACGGCCTTGATTTCACACCTGGCCTCATGACGCCCTTTGACAAACGGCTCGCCCCCGCATCGGGCGGTAATCCCGGTCTCGGAAAAGTCCGTGATCTCGAACCGGGAAAAGAGCATCCCCTCTCCCGAGAGGCGGTACAACAGTTCTCTGATCCAGTCGACGAGAAGCTCACGCGCATCGTCACCCGACGCCCGCACCTGCCTGAATTCCCGTACGTCGATTGTCCCTACGCCCACCGTGATGTCAAAGAGGGCCGCGGCCGCCTCTACGAAGAGCCCCTCCATGCTGTCGGCCGTCACCTCTATCCGCAGGTCGGCTGTATGATCCAGAAACCGATAGGGCCCCATTAGAATATCTTTCGCTTCCGATGAATGTTGAGAAGAAGACCGACCGCACACAGGCTGGCGACCAATGACGACCCCCCGTACGAAAGGAAGGGAAGCGGAATGCCGACCACCGGGAAGATTCCCGTGGCCATCCCGACATTGATGAAGAACTGCCAGATAAAAAACGAGGCGATACCCGTGGCAACCGCTCCCCCAAAAAAGTCCTTGGCCTCCCGGGCGATAGCAAGTCCCCTGATGATCAGCAGGAAGAAGAGGCCCACGACTATCACTGCGCCGATAAATCCCCATTCCTCGGCAAGGACCGAGAATATGAAGTCGGTATGCTGCTCCGGCAGGAATTTCAACAGCCCCTGCGTCCCGTTCATGAACCCTTTGCCGAACAAACCGCCGCTGCCGACGGCGATCTTGGATTGAATGATGTGATAACCCGATCCGAGCGGATCGAGATTCGGATCAATAAAGGTCAGTATCCGCTGTCTCTGGTACGGCTTGAGGAACTTCCAACCGAAGTAGATGATCGGCGGCGCCGATACGACGCCCGTCAGAACCAGTGACAACAAGGTCTTCGGGCGCATTTTTATCGCAAAGACCATCGTCAGGAAGACGAGAACCAAGAGACCCGCCGAACCCAGGTCAGGCTCCTTGAGGACAAGCGCCGCGGGAACGGCAATCATGAACGCCGGTATAATCAGGTTCGTCAGCCGCAGCCCGTCTTCGGTCATCACGCCGGAGAAATACTTGGACAGGGCAAATATCAGGGATAGTTTCATATATTCGGATGGCTGGAACGAGACCGGCCCGATCGTATACCACCGGACGGTCCCGGACGCCCGATCACCCAGGAAGAAGAGCCCGACAAGAAGCAGGATATTGGCGGCATAGATCCAGTATCCCCAGCGTTCAAAGAAATGGTAGTCTATGAGCGCCACACATACCATAACGATGACGCCCAATCCGAGCCAGTATAGCTGCTTGAGATAAACGGGCAGCGACGATGCGGGCTCAAGGCGCGTGGCCGAATAGAGATTAGCGATCCCGATTCCCACGAGCGCCGCGGTCAATAAGATGAGGGAGAGATCCAGCTTCTTTATCATCGAAAAGGTCATCGCCGCGATCGTCCCTTGAGCGTAAAATATTTATTCAGGATTGCTCCTGCCAGCGGGGACGCGGTGGACCCGCCGAATCCGCCGTGCTCGACCAACACCACGACGGCGACCTCCGGATCGTTGAAGGGCGCGAAACAGACGAACCATGCATGATCGCGCAGCTCGTAGGGGAGATACTTGCTTATATAGCTGCCCGACATGACCTGCGCCGTACCGGTCTTTCCGCACACGTCTTTCCCCTCCACCCTCGCCTGCCAGCCGGTCCCCCCCGGCTCGTTTACCGCGCCGAAGAACCCCTCCTTGATGATCCGGATCGTCTCGGGAGAAACCGGGACGGTTCCCGTCTTCTTGCTCTCGTAGACCTCGATAGTGTCCCCGTCCGGGGTTAAAAGCTCCCTGGCGACCCTGGGCTCATAGAGGGTCCCGTTATTGGCCAGGGCGCAGAACGCGGATAGCAGCTGGAGCGGCGTCACGAGGTTATATCCCTGGCCGATGGCGCACGATATTGTCTCTCCCGGAAACCAGGGAATTCCGAAGTAGTTTTTCTTCCATTCAGTGGAAGGACAAATCCCCGGCTTCTCTCCGGCGATCGGTATGCCCGTCAGCCTCCCGAGCCCGTACCCGCTTCCGTAGACGGCAAGCTTGTCGATGCCGACCTTGTCCCCGAGTTTATAGAAGAAGACGTCGCACGATTCCACGATCGCCCGGTGAACCGAGATACGGCCGTGCCCTCCCGCCTTATAACAGTTAAAGATCGCTCCGCCGTAGGGAAAGGAGCCCGGACAATAGAGCACCGTCTTCTCGTCGATAATTCCCTCTTCGAGGGCCGCGCTGGCCGTGATCAGCTTATACGTTGAGCCGGGTGCATATTGGCCCGATATACACTTGTCCTCGAGGGGATGCCTCTTGTCGGTAATCAGTTCCTTCCATTCGTCCGGCGCTATTCCACGGGCAAAAAGCGCGGGGTCAAACCCTGGTTCCGACACCATCGCCAGAATCTCGAAAGTTTTCGGATTCATGACGATGATTGCACCCGCGTACTCCTTGTCTTCCATCAGGCGCCGTGCGTACTCCTGGAGGTCCCAGTCAAGCGTCAGGACAAGGTTGTTGCCGGCAACCGCCTTCAGCTCCCCGAGGACTTTCGATTCCCTCCCGGTAGAATCCACCTCCACCTGGACACCGCCGTCGGTCCCTCTCAGTTCCTCGTCCCAGGTCTCTTCCACACCGCCCCTGCCGATGATGTCGCCCAGCCGATATCCGGAGAACTCCTCCTTCCCAAGTTCCGCCTCGCCTATCTCGCTCATATGTCCGAAAAGGTGCGGCGCCAGCGGTCCGTGTACGTAGTCTCTTATCGGCCGCACCACCAGGGCCGTTCCTGACATTCGATAGAGGTGGGTAATGAGAGGGGCCGCCTGTTCGAGGGGGATATCGCGGACGACCGTCAGGGGATGGAATTTCTGATACTTCTTCCGCTCTTTAATGAGATTGGCGGTAATCGTCGTTTCCGGTACGCCCGTGAGCCGGGAAATGGTCTTGATGGTCTCATCCATGTCTGTGATGAAATCCTCCGAGACCGTGACGTTGAAAGAGGGGCGGTTGGTGACGATTACCCGTTTGTACGATCAAGGATCATCCCCCGCGGGGCGGGCAGCTCAACGAGCCGAACCCTGTTTTCCTCGCTCATGAGACGAAACTCATCATTCATATAGAGCTGGAGATATGCCAGGCGCGCCACGAGCAACGAGGGAGACGACCGCCGCAAGGGTAATCGGCAGGTACGTTCTCAACGTCCGTGACGGGTCAATTCTTTGAAGAGCTGAACGCATTGGTAATCCGGTTCGGGGGCCGCCTCTACACGAGCGGCTCGCCCCATTCCTCCCGCATGAAACGGGTTAGATAGTATCCGCCCCGTTCCGGGATCGAAATACTTTAACACCGGCAGAAGCAGAACGCCCGCAAGCGCGGTCAGGAGGGCGGAAAGACATGACGTGACGATAAATGACCCGAACGTCCCAACCGTCTTACCCCACAAGAGCGTGATTACGGCCAACACGCCGTACAGAGAGAACATCGTCGCTAATATCGCCGGAAACATCAGGGTGAGGCGATCGACGTAGATCATGCGGGAAATAAGACGGGCGTACCCCATAACGAAAAACACGCAAAAGAGCCCTTCACCGAGAACCGCACCCGAATAGAGGTCAAGCAACAGCCCCAGGATAAGACTGATGAGGACTCCGGTACCCGGCGACTTGTACACCCCGATGTATACGATGACCAGGAGCAGCCACTCTATCCTGATTCCCCGTACGTCCGCCGCGATCCCCTGAACGATCAGGGCCGCGGCTCCCGAGCAGCACAAACAGGAAAAATCCGAGGTATTTGCGGGTCCTGCTCTGCCTGATGACGTTCTTTTTGTCACTCATTGTGTATACGGTCGAGACAAAATGCGGCAGACCGACTGCCTCTGATTCTCACCCGCCGGCCGTGATCGTCCCGATTACGGACAACAGGCGCCCGGTTGTATCTTGTATCGTCGGGCGGTGCCCGATGTCCCCCCACCGAATGATCGGAGAACCCGGGCCTATCTAACGATCAGCAGCACCTCCTCGATATTTCCGAGATCGGTCTTTGGGTCGACCATGATAATCTGAAACAGATCGGAGACCGGCTTTTCGATCTCAATCACGTCACCCACTGGCAGCCCCTTTGGGAAGCTGTCGCCCACTCCCGCGGTAACTATCGAATCCCCAACCCTGACCGTAGCCTCGCTGTCTATATACGAAAGCCTGATGCTTCCATCGGTAGACCCTTCAAGAATTCCTATCTCGCGGTTCTCCTGAACCAGAACATCGATGCGGCTGTTCTTGTCGTTGATGAGCATGATTCGCGACGAGTCTCGCGAAACCGTCAGAACCAACCCCACGATCCCGTTAGGGGAGATAACCGGCATATTAAGCGTTACACCGTCCGCGGAATCCCTTGTCGATGACAATGGTGCTTGAAAGTATCGAGGGGTCGCGGCCGACGACCCGCGCCGGCATGAGCGTATACGGCGCCTTCTCGGAAAATCCGAGGATTTCCTCCAGCCGCTTGTTTTTCTTTTCGGTCTCAATATAAAGGGTCTTGAGATTGTCGTACTTTGTCGATATCTCGCCGACCAGCCGCCTCAGGTCCTCGTTTTCTTCTTTCGTGTCCCTGAGAAGGATGTAATGATCACAGACATCCCTGACTGTATCGACCGCGGAAGAGACGATCGCCCTGAATCGGGGAAAAGACGCCCAGCAGGGCCGTGCCTGCCCCGTTCGGAAAGCGAACCGTCGAGCGTCGGGTAGCCGATCAACAGAATCGAGGAGATAAAGATTATCGTACCGGCGAGAGTTCCCTTATGGCGGCGTAAAAAAGACAACATTGATGGTTTTTTCGTTTAGAAATAAATCCGTGATACGAGAGCCCTGCACACAGTGCTCGTCCGGGGATGCCCGGATAGGCTCTTACCCTCATTCGGAGGCGACCTCCGGCCCACATCTCGACGATGAGATACTCCCGGCGGCCCTTCACGGCCTTTTCGGAAGAACCGCGGGCCGCCTATCTGCCCGGGGTCGCCACCTGCATGAGGAGATCGGGATCATCCAGGGCGCGCCCGCAACCGAGCACAACCACCGAAAGGGGATTCTCGGCAAGTATGATGGGAAGTCCCGTTTCTTTGTGGAGGAGCTTATCGAAATTAGTCAGGAGCGACCCCCCGCCCGAAATCACGATTCCCTTTTCGACGAAATCGGCCGCAAGCTCCGGCGGGGTCTTTTCCAGCGCATTTCTTACCGTATCGATAATGGCCTTTATCGGCACCGAGAGGGCCTCGTTGATCTCCGCGGAGGTGACCGTCAGGTTCTTCGGGAGACCGGTCACCAGGTCCCTTCCCTTGACCTCAACGCGCTTGTTCTCGCCTTCAAGAAGCGCGGTGCCCATGGTGATCTTTACTGTTTCGGCGGAGCTTTCCCCTAGACAGGAAATTGTATTTCCGTTTGAGGTATTGGATAATCGCGTCGTCCATCTTGTCGCCGCCGACGCGCAGAGACTCGGAGTATACGATTCCGTACATGGAAATGACGGCCACTTCGGTAGTGCCGCCGCCCACGTCGATGATCATGTTGCCGCTCGGCTCCCCCACGGGAAGTCCGACGCCGATTGCCGCGGCTATCGGCTCCTCGATGAGATAGACTTCCCGGGCGCCGGCAGTGTGGGCCGATTCAATAACGGCCCGTTTTTCCACCGGGGTTATCCCGGAGGGAATCGAAATGATGATACGGGGGCGGATGAGGGAACGCTTATTGAGGGCCTTGGCGATGAAATACTTCAGCATATGCTCGGTGATTTCGAAATCCGCTATAACCCCGTCCTTGAGCGGCCGAATGGCCGTAATGGAACCGGGGGTGCGCCCGAGCATATGTTTCGCCTCCGATCCCCACCGCGATGATCTTGCGCTCTCCACGCTCGTTTTCCTTAACCGCGACTACCGACGGCTCATCGGAAACGATGCCCTTGCCCTTCAGGTAGACAAGGGTATTGGCGGTGCCTAAATCTATAGATAGATCGTTCGAGATAAGACCCACGAGGGAATTCAAGACCATGATCGACTCCTAATAACCCGAAACCGTAAAACTTTTCCTAACTCGAGATATTATATCTATGTCACGGAGATTTCAAGGAAATTCGTACTTCCACCCGATCGATTGGGCGGCACGCGGTGGAAGGTATCGGCGAAAAACGCCGGCCGGGCACACCGTCGCGGAGATAACCGGGCGGGGGCGTAAGCGCGCCGGGCCGAAGCCCCCTCTTCGCCGGACCGCTGCCTCGTGTCGGAGATGCCCGCCCTCCCCCGGCGAAACGTCGTCCGTCGTATCAGCGATGGATCATCGGCCGTTTTCAGGCTAAAAAGTATTGCTTTTTTCCTCCCGGTCTGGTAATAATTGTATGTCTTTTCGATGTGGAGGAACGTGTGCTTGATATAATGCGAAAACATGCCGGTTCGTGGTGGATCAAGGCGATACTGATCGCCGTCGCCCTGAGCTTTCGTCATCGGGTTCGGTATCCTGAACAGGGTCAGTAACGACAGACCCGAATCGATACGTCGTGCGGGTGGGAGACTACATGGTTACTCCCGACGAGTTCAGTGACCTTATGACGACAAGGGCAGAGGGATTACTTTGATAAGTACGGGACCGAGATGACCGACGACGACATCCTCAACGCCCAGGACACGATCATCAGTGAGCGTATCGACCAGATCCTCGAAACAAAGGAAGCAAAACGTCTCGGGCTCGTCGTTACCGACGGTGAGGTCGCCGATTATATCTCGGGGATTCCATGTTTCAAAAGGACGGTGAGTTTGACTACGAAACCTACAAGGACTTCCTTGACAATTATCTGGGGTATTCCGAAGCGGACGTACGAGAGGCATGGTCAGACAGGGCCTCCTGACACAGAAGATCAGGGACATCGTCACCGATTCCGTGAAGGTCACCGACGATAATGTCATGGAAATGGCAAAATCACAGGGGAAGGAGATCACGGCCATCGATGAGTTGAGCCCGGATGAGCGGGAATACTACTCCAACCTGGCCCTGGCCGTTAAGAAGTTTTCGACCTATCGCGAATTCCTCGACTACGTCAAGTCCGGCGAGACGATCAAGATCAACCAGGACTATCTGTATTCCAGGAAGGGCAGCTGATACGCCCGGCGACGTAGCGCGTACTCGGGGGGGGCATTCCCCCCGTTCTTTTGGGGCCGTCGGAGGCCGGATCAACCGTTTCGGGGGGCCTATGTCCGTTTACGTGTTTGAAGACAGGATTCCCGTTATTTCAGATCAGGCATACGTATCCCCCGAGGCCACCGTCGTGGGCGACGTGACCATCGGGCCGGGGTGTTTTATCGGACCCGGGGCCCGCATCAAGGGAGACTACGGCACCATCGTTATCGGGAGAGAAACCTCGATCCAGGAAAACTGCGTCGTTCACGCCCGCCCGGGTGAGCGCTGTGAGATCGGCGGGCGCGTTAATGTCGGTCACGGGGCGATCATTCACGGGGGGTGTGTCGGCGATGGGGCCGTTATCGGAATGGGTGCAATCGTCAGCGATTTCGCCGAGGTAGGGGCCGGTGCGATCGTGGCCGAGGGATGCGTCGTTATTTCCAGGCAGAAGATACCCGAACGATCCATCGCGGTGGGAGTCCCGGCCAAAATCGCCGGGGAGGTCGCCGAAGATGTACGATTGGCCTATGAGGGGTTCAAAGATATCTACGTCGGTCTCTCGAAGAGATATAAAGAAGGTCTGAAACCCGTCGAGAAAAAGACATACTGAACCATGACTGCCAGACCCAGACGCACTCTGAGGCAAGCGGGTGCGATTCGCGGCCGGAATCGCACTGGTGTTGGCTCTCCTCGCGGAGCTCATGAGCCTGTTCATGGAGCACAGCGAGGGGCTTGACGGAGGGGCGCATCTCCTTTTTGCCGTTGTAGCCGCCGCGGGGGCTGTGATGTTCTTTTTTAGGGTTGCCTACTGCGCATACGTTGTGCTTCCACTGGCCATCGGGATTTTCTTTTATGAGGTCTACCGCACGGTTTCGGCGACGATTTCCGTGTATACTGTTATATCGGGCGTCTCCTTCTTCGTTGCGGCTCTGCTGTCCTTTATGTTGATTCGAGCGCATAAGACGTGATTGGCCTGATCGGCTTGATTGGCCCGATTGCCCCGATTGCATGTTGACATTCCGGCGCCAGTCTGATATTTTTACCTCCTCATACATCTATTCGAATCAATAGAAAATGAAACTCGTCGGCGACCCCCAGGGTATTGAAGAACTGAAGTTCTTCAAAGAAAACGAAGACAAAAAAGAATACCTCAAATTGATTCTCAATGAGGCGAAGACCAATACCGATTTCAAGACGCGTTTTAAGGATAGGGGAAGGCAAGAATTATTATATCCTCACCTACGACCCGGCCACGGGTGATTTTAGCGTCAGAAGGAATGAGGCCAGCGACGCGGCAGGATTTTTCCAGATCCGGCGTCCGTGGAGGATAGACGAAGACGATATATACAGGAGCCGCGAATGGCTCTTTTTTATTGGAGCTAACGTAAACCCATGTCCCGGTTACCCGACGTCCACGACGATGATCGTGATACGGCCGGCGGCGATCCCGACACGTGCCCGACCGGCTCATGGAGATATACGACCGCCTCCTGATTGCGTTTCGGCCCCCAGCACTGGTGGCCGGCCGATACCCCCTTCGAGGTGGCGGTGGGGGCAATACTCACCCAGAACACCAACTGGAAAAACGTCGAGCGGGCCGTGAAAACCTCAAGCGAGCAGGACATCCTTACGGTCGAGGGCATTGACGGTCTTGCCGAGGCGGAGCTTGCCGCGTTGATCCGGCCTTCCGGCTACTTTACCGTCAAGGCGCGCCGCCTGAAGAATTATATCGGACTATATCGCGGCGAATTACGGGGGAGACTTCGCCGACTCGCTTCGACGGAGACGGCACCGAAAAGCGGCGTTGAGCTTCTCTCGGTATCCGGCATCGGCCCGGAGACCGCCGACAGCATACTGCTGTATGCCGGCGGCCACCCGACGTTCGTCGTCGATGCCTATACGAGGCGGGTCATGGCACAGGCACGGCTTGCCCCGGCGGACGCCCCGTACGAAGAGTTGCGCCGCCTGTTTATGGACAATCTCGCCCCCGACGTATCCCTCTTTAACGAGTATCACGCGCTGCTTGTCGCCGTGGGAAAGAACTTCTGCCGGCCGAAAGAACCCCGGTGTGCGGGATGCCCGCTTGCAGACGACCGAAACGCTTCGGAAATATGACGGACAGAAAACCATCCGCCATACAAAACGGCCCGTTACCGGGCCTCGCCCCGGATCTCGAGGCCGGCGATATCGCCCGCTTTCGCGACACCGTCCTATCTCACTACCGCACCCACGGCCGGGACCTCCCCTGGCGCAGGACCCGCGACCCCTACCAGATTCTCGTCTCGGAGGTGATGCTCCAGCAGACGCAGGTGGGCCGCGTCCTCGAAAAATTCGAGCCGTTCGTCGAGCGTTTCGATGGTTTTTCGGCCCTTGCCGCCGCACCCCTGATCGAGGTCCTCTCCCATTGGAAGGGACTGGGCTACAACCGGCGGGCGCTCTACCTTGAAGGAGACGGCCCGTATCGTTGTCGACCGCTACGCGGCGGCCGCTTGCGCCGATCTGCCGGACGAGCTCGTTAAACTCCCCGGCATAGGCGGCAACACCGCCGGGGCGATCGCCGCGTTTGCCTTCAACAGGCCCACCGTCTTCATCGAGACCAACATCCGCTCGGTCTTTATACATCATTTCTTCCCGGATACGGCCGATGTCAGGGACTCCCGGATTCTCCCCCTCGTCGACGCGACGCTCGACCGGGATAACCCGCGTGTCTGGTACTGGGCGCTCATGGACTACGGGACGATGCTGAAGGAAACGACCGCCAACCCGGGCCGCAGGAGTGCACACCATTCGAGACAATCGCCTTTCAAAGGCTCCGACCGGGAGATTCGGGGTGCGATCCTGAAGCAGTTGATAGGCGCGGGCGGGCCCGGGGCCTGCGGCGCGATGACCGAAACCGAGATCATCGCCGCACTGGCTATGGACCCGGAACGTATACGTAAGGTGCTTGCCCAGCTGATCGGCGAGGGGTTCATCATCAGGGAGCACGGACGCTGCCGGATCGCCTGAGCCCCGTTACGAGAGGCCGGGGACATACGTAAATCACGAAAGCTCACGTTTCGGTTGCCAAAAAAGTTGGTCCGTGCTACTATCGGGCAATCCATCCCATTATGCAGGTGTGACCATGGCCCGGAAATACATCGTAAAAGCCGTTAAAATCATTGTGGTGTTTCTCGTCGTCGCACTTCTGATCCCGGCAGGCTTCGTCGTGGTCTCGGTCGTACGGCCGAACCGTTCGGTCGTCGCCGAAGGGCTCGGCATCGAGGTATGGCCGGCCGTTGCCGACGGCAGACACAACTCCAACACTGACCTCGTCTTTTTTAAGGATGCGTTCTGGCTCATTCACGCATCGGCCCCGTGGCATTTCGCTTCTGAAACGACACGGCTCGTCTTATGGAAGTCGCCGGACGCCAGGACCTGGGAAAGGGTTGCCGAGTTCAGCAACCCCGGCCAGGATATCCGCGATCCGAAGCTCGTGGCTATCGGGGGCCGCCTCATCCTCTATGCCCTCAAGAATATCTCGTTCGAGGCAGAGCCCTACCTGACGGCGGCCGCCACAAGTGAGGACGGCGTTACGTGGACCGAATTTGTCGACATGGAACCGGGGGGCTGGCTCTTCTGGAGGCCCGAGACGCCCGACGGCGGCAAGACCTGGTACATGCCTGCGTATTGGCACGAACACGGCAAGTCGGTGCTCCTGATGTCCACGGACGGCCTTGCGTGGGGAATCAACTCCATCATCTATTCGGGAGACGTAAACGACGAGACCGCGGTCATTTTCCTGCCGGACGGAATGATGCTTGCCACGGCGAGGCTGGAAGTGTCCGGGTATTACTTCGGCGATAACCGGGGCAACACGCTGATTGCGACGGCGGAGCCCCCCTTTATGACATGGAGCTACCACCACAGCGATGTTACGAGGCTGGACGGCCCGGCGCTTTTTGCCTACAACGGCCGCGTCTACGCCGTCGGGCGTTACCAGCCCGGCTGCAAATCCACCCCCTTTGAGACCGGCAGCATCCTGGCAAAGAAGAGGACCTCCCTCTTCCTGGTGGAGGAGGACCGTCTCGTGTGGCTCTCCGACCTGCCGAGCGACGGCGACACGTCGTACGCCGGGGTCGTGGTTCGAGGGGACGAGGCCTACGTTTCATATTACACGAGCGGCATAAAGCGCGACTATCCCTGGATCATCGGGATGCTCCTGGAATCCGATATCATGATGGCGAAGATAGACCTCAAGAAGCTCGAGGCGCTGGCGGTGGAGCGTCTCGCACAATAGCTGATCTTTCAATGAGTGCCACTTGTCAATCGTAGAAGAACGCTAATTGAGTATAACTACTACGCGAGGTATTGTACAATGGGACGATATATCGGAAAACTGGCGAAATGGCTGGGGACCGCAGTCCTGGTCGTTGTGTTGGCTATAGGTCTCATCGTTCTCTATTTCTATCTCAGGCCGAACAAATCCGTCATATCCGAGCAACTGGGCGTCGAGACGTGGCCCGCCGTGGCCGACGGGAGACATAATTCAAACACCGACATGATCTACTGGAAAGACGCCTTCTGGCTGATCCACGCGTCGGCCCCGTGGCATTTCGCTTCTGAAACGACACGGCTCGTCCTATGGAAGTCGGCGGACGCCAGGACCTGGGAAAAGGTCGCCGAGTTCCAAAATCCGGGGGAGGATATTCGCGACCCAAAATTCGCGGTGATCGACGGCATCCTCTTCATGTACTCCCTCAAGAACAAGAATTTCCCCGAAGCCGAGCCTTACTTCACCCTCGTAACATCGAGCCTCGACGGGATTGCCTGGGAGCCGACGGTGAGCGTCAATCAGGACGGCTGGCTCTTCTGGCGGCCGAAATCACCCGACGGGGGTAAGACCTGGTACGTTGCCGCTTACTGGCACGAGCACGGTAAATCCATCCTGCTGAAATCGGCGGACGGGCTGACATGGGAAAAGGTCTCCGATATCTATACCGGAGACTTTAACGACGAGACGGACATAGAATTCCTTGCCGACGGAAGGCTGCTGGCCACGGCACGCCTCGAGGTGGCGGGCTATTATTTCGGCGATAACCGGGGCAACACCCTTATCGCGGTGTCGCCCCCGCCCTACACGGAGTGGACCGAAAACCACAGCACCGTTACAAGGCTGGACGGTCCATACCTTTTTACTTACAACAACCGGGTCTATGCCGTCGGACGTTTTCAACCCGGCTGCAAATCCACCCCCTTTGAGACCGGCAGCATCCTGGCAAAGAAGCGGACCTCTCTCTTCCTCGTGGAGGAGGACCGTCTCGTGTGGCTCTCCGACCTGCCGAGCGACGGCGACACGTCGTACGCCGGGGTGGTCGTAAGGGGAGATGAGGCGTATGTGTCGTACTACACGAGCAATATAAAGCACGACTATCCCTGGATCATCGGGATGCTCTCGGAATCCGACATCATGATGGCAAAGATAGATCTCAAGAAGCTCGAGGCCCTGGCGGTCGATATGGCGGCACGTTAGAAAACGATATGGGGCGCCCGACCGGGCGCCCCGTTTTTTTCGTCGCTCTGCTCCCTTCCGGCGGCCCAAACCCGGCCGTACGGTCCTTTCATTCCGACAGCGTTTCGGCAATCCCGTCCAGGTGCGCGATTGTTTCCCGTATATCCTGTTCGGTCGTATTCGGGTTGATCGCGCACATCCGAAGCACCGTCCTGCCCGAGAGCGTCGTCGAGCTCAGGAAGGCAAAACCGTCTTCGATGAGACACCCAACCACAGACCGGTGCAGCCGGTCAACCTCGGCGGCCGTCCTGCCCTTCGCCGCCGCCCTAAAGGTCACGATACCCAGCTGGGCGGGCGTCACGACCTCCCAGTTGGGGGACCCCGTAATGATCCGCTCGGCGGTCTCGGCATTCTCAATGCCGACGGAGACCGCCTCCCGAACGGCGTTCAACCCGAATATCTTAAGGGTCATCCACAACTTCAGCGCCCGAAATCCCCGGGTCAGCTGGATGCCGTAGTCACAGAAATTGAACGGCTCCGCGATCATCTCAGTATCCTTGAGATACTCCGGCAAAATGTGGAACGTATCTTTGAGGAACGCACCGTCCCGTACGATGACGCACCCGATCTCAAACGGGCAGAAGAGCCATTTATGGGGATCGACGGCAAGGGAATCGCAGTCCGAGAGCCCCGCCAGCAGCGCCTTTCCCCGTTCGGAAAGGATCGCCGCCGCCCCGTAGGCCCCGTCCACGTGAAGCCACATCCCTTCGTTCCTGGCAATCGCCGACAGCTCCCCCAGGGGGTCCACCGCGCCGGTATTGGTGGTCCCGGCATTGGCAACCACACAGAACGGCCTCTTCCCGTTTCCCCGGTCACGCGCGATCTCGGCCGAAAGGCGCGTGGGGTCGATTCGGAAATGCTCATCGGCACCGACTATTTTGATTTGGTCGGGGGCAAATCCCAGGACGCGAAGCGCCCGTATCACCGAGGAATGGGTTTGGTCGGAGAAATAGACGGTGCCGTCGCTGAAGTCGTCTCCGAGCAGACTAGTGCGCGCAGCCGCCAGCGCCGTCAGGTTGGCCGCCGAGCCGCCGCTGACAAAAAGCCCGCCCGCCTCCCGGGGCATCCCGAAGATCTCGCGTAGCCAGTCGATAGTGACGAGCTCTATCTCAGCGGCGGCGGGCCCCTCCAGCCACGTGCTTGCAAAGACGTTGAATCCGGAGGCCAGGGCGTCAGCCATCGCCCCGACAAAACCGCCGGGACCGGGGACAAAGGCAAAGAAGCGCGGATGATCCAGGTGCATGATTCCGGTGAGTATCTTCTCTTCAACGAATCTCAGGACCT
Organism: uncultured delta proteobacterium; assembly: GCA_963735595.1. Lineage (GTDB taxonomy): Bacteria > Desulfobacterota > Zymogenia > Zymogenales > Zymogenaceae > JAFGAS01. Next base: position 954,473 of record CAVTLK010000001.1, read on the forward strand.
CGTTCGGATCGGCTCCCGACTCCGGAAGCGGTTCCCTGAAGACACTATCGAGCTCGGACCTCGTCGCGCCTCCCGAAACGGGTTTTTGTCTGAGGTTCGTCAGGTGCTCGACGATGATATCCACGGCACGATAACCGAGGCTTTTCATCTGTTCGGGGGTAAGAGAGAGACGCGGCTTATCGTCGGTCATGGTATGCCTCCCCGCGTGGATTTACATAGGAACACGATCCGGCCAAGACCCGGGATTCTCGGCCATACGCGCTCGCGCGTATAGAAGGGTACGCGAAAGACAGGACGATTATCAGACACTTCCGGCGCTTTGTCAACAGATGCGAGACGCCGTCAGGGACTTCCCTGACGGCGTCTGATGCACAATCATCTAACGGTATAACCGATTGTCAGAACCGCTTTCTGTTCCGTTCGCAGTGGGTAAGCAGGGACGCGTCACGGGCGGTATTGCTTGTTGTTGTTCATCTCGTCCATCCAGGAGACGACGAACGAAAGGGCCAGCTCAATGTTCCCGACCTGGCAGTGGTTCTGGGCGGATTCGGCCTCTGTGAAGAGCCGGCAGGTCAGCGACCGCACGTTCGTGAGGGCCCGCGCCTGTTTGAAAAACATCTCGGTTGGTATGAAGTGATCGTGAGTACCGCCCAGCAGGAGAAAATCCTGGGTAATGTGCCGTGATACGTCCCGCGTTGTGTATTTCATCGCTTCTTTGAAGTAAAGATAGGGAGTCTTTACTCCAAAGACGTGCATCCCCTGATTGACCCCCCACGAGACAAACGGGTCACGCTTCATTCGCGCTCGCACGATCGCATTGATGAGGGGGGCGGCACGCAGAGCCACCAGTATCCTGATAACTGCCTCAAACGCCGGTCCCCGTACTGAGGCGATGCACCCGAGAAAGTCGTAGATCACGTCATAGGCGACCACCCGTTTTATCCGCTTGTCGAAAGCGGCCGCCCGCGGCGCCAGGTAGCCGCCGAGGGAAATGCCCATGAGTGTTACATCGCTTAAACCATAGTGATCAAGGATGACGCCCACCGGTCTTTCCCATTCGGGGGTCATGACAAGCCCGTAGTTCCTCAAACACGCCCCCTGGCCCGGCCCCTCGAATGCAATCACCTCATAGCCGTGTTCACGAAAGTAGTCCATCAGGGGGTAGAGCTCTTCAATAAATGAGTCGAATCCGCCATGGGCGACGAGAACTCCCTTCTTTTTTCCGTTAATCACCGGAAGCCTCATCACCGGGAGGTATCCGCTTTGATACCGCACTTTCTCCTGGATAATCTCGCCCCGGGAATATTCGGATGCGAGATTTTTGTGAAAGAGATCAATGAACTTCTCGTAGGCCTTCTGTTTGTCGGTATCCCCAATGGGCATGAAAAACTCCGCGAGTCGAAGGTAGACCGCCGCGTCGCCCCCTCTTCCGTCACGCTCGGCCGTCTCGGCAAGCGAAAGAAATTCACGTTTCCAATCGGAGAGGCTCCTCGATCCGATTGGCGGCCGATCTGATTTCGTCGATCCTTCCCCCACCGAAAGAAAGGGGCCGGTTGAGCTGAAAATTCATGTTAACTTCGTCGTGGAAGTGATAATACCCCATTTGAGCTTTAAACTGACTCATAATTCCCTCCTCTGTACCGGTAGATCAACTCTCCGGTATCCGTACTGATTTTCGTACCATCACGCGGCGACAGCGTAGAAGGCCCAATACATGAACATTGTTCATATACCATCTTGTACATCCACACCACCTGCTTGTCAAGAATATAATGAACCTTGTTCATATTTATTCTTGTCTCAGGTCGATTTCCATCGTATAATCTGGGTTACAGTCTATTGAAGGATTCCGTTCAGATGGATGAAAACGCCCCGCGTGAAAGGAACAAGCCCGGAGCCAGGACCCCCGTTCAGCCGAGGGCTCAGGAGAAGCGGGACAGGGTTCTCAGCGCCGCTTTTGATCTCTTTTCCAGGCTCGGTTATGATGCGGTGGGGATGAGGGATATTGCCGCGGCGGCCGGCGTCTCAATCGGGACCGTATATGCCTATTTTGTCGACAAGAAGAAGACGTTCGTTGAGGTATGCGCGCTCTATTCTGCGGAGCTCGAGCACAGTTTTTTCAACCACATTGACGAAGATCTGCCCGACCATCCCGGTGTCGAGGAATTCGTATATGGTGTCATCCGGCGATTTTTTGACATCTTCCGTACCCATATCAATATACACCGGGACTGTGTGATCATGTCCCTTACGGACGATCAGGTACGGTCGGTCTATACCGCGCTGGAACGGCGCGGTGAAGAAACGGTCGTGGGCGCCTTTACCGAACGTTTCGGGGATCGGATCGAGGTGAGGGATGCCGAAGCGGCACGGCTTGTCATCCATAAGACAATCGACGAGATCATCCAGTACCTACTATTCTATGAGGTTCCGGTAGATCGCGATCGCGTCTTTCGGGAGACGGCGCGTATGATCGCACGCTATCTGGAGAAACGGTGAGACACCGGTGAGGGGATTAGGCGGGCTGAGCAAAAACCGCATCCGCTCCCGGACGTTTCCGGGAGAGCTATACGGGTTGGACGCGTCCCCCATCAAGCAAGCCTGCTGACCAGCAGGACCGCGGAGTTTGGTCAGAGTCCACAGAATTCGCTCGTCTGCCGTATCGGCAGCGGTGCGCGGTCCCTCGGGATCCGCTCAAACCCGAGCCCCTCGAAAAAAGCCGCCGCAGTCATGGTCAGGAGATAGAGCTCCCGGACACCCGCCTGCCGCGCGTGGTGGATAAGCCCCCGTACGACGGCCTGGCCGTATCCCCTGTTTCGCTCCCCCTGCGTCACCGCCAGCGACCGTAAGAGCCCGTATTCCCCGAGAATTTCCACCCCGCCTGCCCCGACGACCGATCCGTCGGCGCGGGCCAGAAAAAGAGAACCCCGCTTTTCGGGAATATCGGATGAGGGAAGCCCGTTCTCCTCGAGCAGGGCCATGATAAACGGGACATCTCGCTCAGTGGCCGGGGCCAAAACTATTCCACGCCTCACGTTTTCCCCCTCTCATCGCCGTCTGGTGTCTTTTGTTCGGCTACCGGCGCAGTATAGCACACCCGTCACGGAGGCGCCATTAAAACAAAATCCCTCATCGGGCAAATATCTCGTATTGACAATTCAGCGGGACTGCGCTATAGTTCGAAAACTTTCGCGTATATCGGCCGGGCCGGGTAAACGGCCTAAAGAACTCATTCATTCACGACAAAAGGCGCCAATGGAAAAGAAAAACCATAGAAAAGAAGTTGATCTGTTTCTCTTTGACCTGGATGGAACCCTGTCCGATTCCAAGAAAGACCTCGTGACGGCGATAAATAAAACCCTGGTTACCATGGGCTTTCCGGAGCTTCCCGAGGAAACCATCATCACGCTTGTCGGCAAGGGGGTGTCAAAGCTCCTTTCGAACTTTTCCGGCGACCCCTCAACGAAATTCGAAACCTACCGCGTCTACATGGAACAGCTCGATAAACACCTTCTGGACACCACCAAGCCGTTTCCCGGTGTTTTGGAGACGCTTTCGTCTATCACCAAGAAAAAGGCGGTAGTGACCAATAAGCTCTCGGCAATGGCCGAACGGGTTGTCGTCGGCCTGGGTATCGCCGATGAGATCGACTTCATCGTCGGGGCCGATACCGCCCAGAGTATGAAGCCGAATCCCGAACCGATTATCTTTGCCCTCAAGCAGTTCGGGGTTGAGCCGTCCCGCACCGTCATGGTGGGCGACACCATTGATGACATCACGGCCGCAAAGGCGGCGGGTGTTATTCCGTGCGGCGTCACGTACGGGTTTGGCACCAGACAGGACCTCGCGGACGCCGGGGCCGAGATCATCATCGAGGATATTTCCGAACTGCCCGCCCACTTTCAATAACTCTTGATTTGTTCGGGCGCCCACGTTATACTGCTCACATGATACGTAGTATCCAGCGCGTGGCCGTGACCGGCGCCGCCCTATCGGCGGCCGTCCTCTTGGCGCTCCTGTCCCTCTCAGGCTGCGCGCCGAAAACGGCCGTACTCCCTGCACACCACGAATTTGTATCGACCAGAGACCTCGCTCCGCCCTACGACGCGGTTGCGCCTGTAAGCACGCCCGTCCCCGGGCCGGCCTCCGACAAACGCATCATGGGTTTCCAGGTCCTGCTTTTCTCGTCAAAGACCGAAAGCGGCCTTGCCGACGAGATGAAGCGGATCGCCGCGACCGGCGCCGATACCGTCATCGTTCGTGTCTTTCATAACAAGACGGATCGGTTCTATCCCTTCGTCACACCCCGGACGGACTCCGGCGTGTATTTCGAAACCGACCGCGCGCCCGTCGTCGCCGACGCGCTGACCCCGATGATCCGCGCGGCCCGCTTGAACGGCCTTGACATCTGGGCATGGATGACCACCAAATACGCCGCCTGGGGACAGGACCGCTACCGGCTTTTTGCCTATGACTTCTCTAAGAAGACGATCATTCCCGCTTTCGGCCGGGACCTCTTTGACGACCGGGAGGTCGCGGATCTCGTCGCGCTCTATCAGGACCTGGCCGCCTACGATATCGACGGAATCCTCTTCCAGGACGACCTGGTCCTACACCACAACGAAGGGATGGGCGAGAGCGCCGAGCGCCTCTACGGCACACCGATCCGGCCGGGCACCTTCTATATCGAACCGTACCGCAGTTCTGACGGGAAGAAGTACTATACCCGGGGATATACCGACGCCTTCTGGGAGTGGTCCCGCTTTAAGGCCTCCCGGCTTGCCGCGGTGGAACAGGCAATCATCGAGGGGACGCGCCGGGCACGCCCCGATCTTAAATTTGCCGTAAACCTCTCGTATGAATCGGTAACCCGTCCCGATATGGCGCTGGCGTGGCTTTCTCAGGATATCGAGAAGTTCCTGAAAAACGGGACCGACTACGTGTTCATCATGGCCTACCATCGCCAGATCATGAAGGAGAAGGGCCTGTCCGATCCGGACGAGGCCGGCGGCCTGATGAGAGAGATAGTCTCGCGGGCGATCCCGGCAGCGGGAGAACCGTCGCGTGTCGGCATAAAGCTGCAGGTCATGGACTGGGAAACCCGCAGGCCCATCGCCGCTGATGAGTTGCGTCTGACGGCCTCCCGCCTCGGGCGGATCGATACGATCAGCCTTATCTTTGTTCCGTACGTCCAGGACGCGCCCTTCACGGAGATACAGGGGATCTTCCGGACGGCGTTGGGGAAAAAGCAATAGGTGGTATACGATGGGCAGCCTTATTATGACCAGGATCGTCCCGATCTTTTTTTTGGGCCTGGGTGTGGCGATCGCCATGCTCTTTGGCTTCTACGTCTACTACTACATCCAGCTCCAGAAGAAAAAAGACGTCGCGCGTAAATACCGGATCATCGCAAACCTGATAATCGGCCTGTCCCTTATCTGGTTTATCGTTCTGCTGATCGGCATCCTGATAAAAGAATAGCGGGAGATCGGACCCTCATGAAAACACTCGTGATACTGTGCCTCTTCCTGATCCTCACGGCGGCCCCGCTCACGGTACTGGCCGCCACCGTCACCATTGTCCATTCGTGCGACAACTATGGTGAGGTCATCCCCTGTGGGTGAGAAGGCAAACGGCTGGGTGGTTTCGCCCGGCGCGCCACCGTGCTTAACGAGATCAGGAAGAACTATCCCAATGTCCTGGTCGCGGACGCGGGTAACTCCCTGTTTGCGGCGACACGGTTGTCTTCGATTCACGAAGTGGCCGATAAGGAGGCCGCCCGGTACGTCGCCAAAGGCATGAGCCTGCTCAAATACGACGTCGCCAACATCGGCCCCAACGATCTGGCGGCGGGTATCGATTTCCTCCTCGATATCAGGAAAGACGCCGGCTTCACGATGATCAGCTCAAATATCGTCTCGTCTAAGACTGCCGCGCCGATATTCGAGGCGTCGGTAGTCAAGACGATCGGGGGCGTCAGGGTGGGATTTTTCGGGGTCGCCGACGGCAATACCTCCGGCGCGCCCGATGGAGAGGGCTTTTTGTTTTTCGACCCCGAGACAACCGGGAGGCGCATGGTCGCCGAACTCTCGAAAAAGACGGACGTTATCGTAGCCCTGCTGGCGATGGACCGGAAAGATGCGTATGATTTTGCCGCGGCTGTGCCGGGAATCGACCTCATCGTTACGACGGCCCAGCCCCAGCCGATCCCGGTCCCGAAATCGATTGCCGCAACCTGGATAGCCAGCGGCGACGAAAAGGGGAAACGCCTCGGCAGGACCACGCTTGTCGTCGGCCCGTCTCGCCCCTACAGGGTCACCGGAGAGATCATCCCGATCGGCTCCCTGATCAACCGGGATTCCTCGATCAACAAGCTAGAAGACGATTACTATAACTGGCTCAAGGAGTATTCCCCGGAGTCCGCGGGCGACCCGCCCGATACGATGGATGAGTAGCTGATGCCACACGAGATAACCGGCGTGATCCTGGCGGGCGGGTCTTCCCACAGGATGGGTACCGACAAATCGTTCCTCGACCTGGGTGGTGAGCCGGTCATTGCGCACGTAATCAAGGTGATGGCCGCGGCGTTCCCGCGCGTGCTGCTGGTCACCAATGATCCCGATAAATACGCCCGGTTCGGCCTTCCGATGACGCCCGACATCATACCCGGCATCGGGACGCTCGGAGGAATCCATGCAGGGCTCTCCTCTTTGAAGGGAGGCGGCGCTTTTTTTACCGCCGCCGACATGCCCTTTATCAAGCGCGCCCTGATCGATTATATGGTGGGGGCCTTCCATGAGACCGACGCCGTCGTCCCCTATATCAACGGGGAATACGAGCCGCTCCTGGCCATTTACTCCAGGCGGTGCCTCAAGGCGATCGAGAAGACCATCGCCTCCCGAAAACGCCGCGCGGTCGGTTTCCTGTCCAGTGTGCGCCTCAGGACGATACGGGACGACGAGTTCCGATCGGTCGATCCCGACTTCATTTCAACGTTTAATATCAATACGCCCGAGGATTATGTGCGGGCGCGGCTGATTGTGAAGGAGCAGGGCCGGTGATACCCATCGTCAGCATCGTCGGGTGGTCGGACAGCGGCAAGACCACCTACCTCGAAAAGCTGATACCCGAGCTGGCCGGGCGCGGGTACCGGATATGCGCCGTCAAGCACGATGTGCACGGTTTTGAGATCGATACGCCCGGCAAGGACAGCTGGCGTCTCAAGCGCGCCGGCGCCGCCGTTAGCGTGGTATCGGGGCCCGAGAGAATCGCCGTCGTTGCCGACACGGGCCGCGACCTGACGCTCTCCGAGATCCGGGAGCGCTTCATCTCGGACGTGGACCTCATCGTCTCCGAGGGCTTCAAAAAAGATATCCACCCGAAGATCGAGGTCTTCCGCAAAGGCGTTCGGGACATGCTCTTGTGTACGGCGGCCGACGGCTTGATCGCGGTGGCCGCGGACTGCCCGATCCCTTCGGAGGCACCGGTCATCGACCTGGATGACGTCGGTGCGATGGCAGATTTGATCGAGAAGGCGGTCATAAAGGCGTAACACTTCCCTATCGGCCGCCGCACGTATCCCGCCGTTCCATGAATAGACAAGGAGTTATCAATGATCATCGACACCCACTCCCAGCTCTGGACGAAGGAGGCCATCGAAAGCTTCCCCAAGGCGATGGCCGAAGGGTACAAGGCCATGTTCAAGGACATGGGCTTCCCCTCGATCGAAGACACGCTGGCGGACATGGACGCCGCCGGCGTCGACAAGGCCGTCATCGTTGCGGTGGACGCCGAGACCATCCACAACTACCGGGTCTCAAACGACCTCGTGGCCGAGACGGTCTCTAAACACCCGGACCGGCTCATCGGTTTTGCAAGCGTCGATCCCCATAAAGGGGATAAAGGAGTAAGGGAGCTCGAACGGGCGGTCGGGGACCTGAAGCTCAGGGGATTGAAATTACTGCCCCACCTCGTGGAGCTTGATATAAACGACCCGGTAATCTACCCGCTGTACGAGGCGGCCCAGGAGCTGGGCGTACCCGTTCTCTTTCATACCGGCACGCAGTTCCACGCGGGAACAAAGATAAAATACTGCCGCCCGCTGTTCGTTGACGACGTAGCGGTCGACTTCCCGCGCCTGAAACTGGTCATAGCCCATTTCGGCTATCCCTGGTGGGAGGAGGCGCTGGCCGTGGTCAGGAGGAACCCCTTCGTCTATTTCAACATAGCCGGCTGGGCGCCCCGATACATCCCTGAAGGAGTCATCCGCCTTGCCGATACGGCGCTGACGGGCAAGGTCCTGTTCGGCAGCGACTACCCGCTCCTTTCCCGGGTCCGCATCATGAAGGAGATCAGGGAGCTCGGCATCAAGGAGACGACGTTTGCGGCGATGACCGATACCAACCCGAGGGCGCTCCTCGGGATCTGACTCCGGTAGAGACGCGGGTCTGTCTCCGGGTAATAGGGCACATGGTATGGACTGTACGGAGCTGAAGAAGAATCTGGATCGATGCGGGTGCACGTACATCGCCTGTTCCCGAAAGGGCCTGTGCTGCGAGTGTGTCGCTCATCATCGCAAGAAGAACGAGATACCGGGATGTTTCTTCCCTCCCGGGGACGAGAAGACCTACGACCGCTCGATCGCGCGGTTCATCAGGGCCTGGTCGAAATAGGCCGCATCTTCACATAAAAAGGCCCCCCGGTGGGGGGCCTGAATGTCGCGAAACGGGACGGCCGGTCGGCCACGATACGCCTGACGGGCCTGACCGCTGACGGCTATACGACGCCCGGGCGTCGCCGGACCGGGCGGAGACCGATTGGCCTATTTATTATTCTTGAGGGCGGCGTCCAGCCGCTTCTTGAGATCGGCGATCTCGGCATCCTTTTTTTCAAGCAATGATTCCAGATCCACCCGGGTTTGCTTGAGCTCATCGCGGTTGCGCTTGCGCTCGATGGAATGACGGATCGAGCGGATAAGGACCGCGGGATTTACGATCCCCTTGAACAGGTAGTCCTGCGCGCCCTCCCTGACGGCGAGGATCGCCGTTTCGTCATCCTCGAGGGCCGACATCACCACGACCGGGACATCCGTAGCGGCTTCCCGTAGCTTGAAAAAGGTGAATATCCCCTCGCTGTCGGGAAGCAACAGGTCCAGCAGGACTACGTCGATTCCGCCGCCCTTTAGCCGGCTGATACCCTTTTCGAGGTTCTCGACCCGCTCGAAATTGAACGGCTCGCCTTCTATCTCGGTAATCATCTTCTGGACCATCCGGGCAAACCCGGTATCATCCTCGATGAGCAAGACCTGTGTGGAACCATCCCCGCCGATCTTTCCGACTTCCCAATGCGGCATCTTCGTAGCTCCTTAGTAATTGACCCTTCAAATAGGATGTGCAGGCGGTATGATGATGTACAGGATGGTTAGGCCTGTGCCCGCTCTTTAACGGTCACAAAATGAGAGCATTTATTTATCTATCATCATTTCTTAATAATGTCAATCATATTCAGGCCCGATTTGAGTTGCCGGTTCGTTTTAAGTTCTATATCGGATCGGGACGTGGACGCCGGCAATCACGAGGAGAGACCGTGTAGTAGGACACGCTGAGACGAGACAACGGATGTCGTCCCTTCGATCACGATTGAAGAAATATATAAAAAAAGTGAAAAACTGTATGGATATTGTAAGAGAAATACTCTATAATTCGGCCAATACTGGATTATGTCTCTGTGTTAGTCTTTCACTACACCACCAAGAGGCGTATCATGGGCGAGGAGCAGAAAATGGCGACGAACATGGCGATACGGGCGGCAGTCGACGGGATTCACGAGATCGTTGGAGATAACGGCGCGAAGATCCTCTTCAGAAATATCGGTTTTTCTCATATCTACGAGAACCCCCCCGGATACACCTGGGAGCCCTGTATGACGGTGCCGGAGCAGGCCAAGATTTACGGCGAGATCATCAACCTGGTCGGCCTGAACGGAGGTATCGGCATCTGGCGGCGGATCGGTTATACTAACATTAAATATGCCGTGGAGATCGGGCACGTCCTTGACGCGTTCATGGACCTCCCGCCGGCCGAGAAGTACCTCCGGGGCATGGAAATCTTCTGCGCCGCCTCCGGCAAGGGTAAGCCCGTTCCCCGCGAGGACGGCCTTGCCGATTTTGACTGCCCCGACTGCCTGTTGTGCGCTGCGTACAAGACCGACCGGGTCATGTGCGGTGTATATGAAGGCACCACCCAGTTCATGGTCGATTTTGCCTTTGGCAAGGGGAAATACCTGGTGCGGGAGACCATGTGCAAGGCTAAGGGCGACGAGACCTGCTATTTTACCCTCATACAAAAATAGGACCGGGCCTCGGCCGTCGCATTACCGCCGCCTTATCCCCATCCCGTACCGCCCGGGCGGCCGATGCGACGTTGGGCCGCCCGCCCGTGCAGGCCGGTGGCGCGTTCCGTAATACGTAATTGAGTAGTCTCGCGAAAGACCTTCCAAAAATGCGACAATAATCCCCTAAAAGATGATAGAGTAATCGATAGGCAGTCAAACCGATGGAATCGACGCATATGCGCCGCGCTGCCCGACGCTGACCGATTACACCGTACATGAGAGGGCCCGCATATGTTGCCGACGTTCCCGGAATTCAAACCGATAGAGCTTTCAGACCGCCCGGACATCACCGGGTTTCTGGACCGCTACCGTCCTCGCACCTCCGAGCTGACGTTCACCAATCTCTTCATCTGGAGACGATATTTCCAATGGGAGTGGTCGATCCTCGACGGCCGGCTGATCGTTATCGCGGCGGCGACGACGGGCGGCGGATTTGCCCTCCCCCCCGTCGGTGACGCACCCCGCGCCGACGTCACCCGGTCCCTTCTTGACTACCTGGGCCGCAACCGGGGGGTCCAAACTCCCGGCATCCAGCGGGCCGACCGCCGGCTCGCCGACGAGCTGGCCAACGCGGACGGTTTTACCGTTGACGAGACCCGGGAGCACTTCGACTACGTCTACGCGTCAAAAGACCTTATCGAGCTTGCCGGCAGGAAATATCACGCCAAACGTAACTACATCAACCGGTTCCGAATGGAATACGAGTTTACCTACGAGCCGCTGGCCGATACCCACGTAGCCGCCTGCCTTGACCTCGCCGACGAGTGGTGCCGGGCCCGCCGCTGCTGGGACGACCTGGGCCTTTCGGGGGAACACGAAGCCGTCAGGGAGGCCCTTACGCACCACGCCGACCTGGGCCTTTCCGGCGGAGTGATAACAATGGACGGGAAGGTGCGGGCCTTTACGCTGGCCGAGGCCCTTAACGGCGATACGGCCGTCATCCACGTGGAGAAAGCCGATCCCGATGTCCGGGGGCTTTACGCGATGATCAACCAGCAATTCTGCCGGCAGTCCCTTTCGGGATTTGCCCATGTCAACCGTGAGCAGGATTTGGGAGACGAGGGGCTGCGCAAGGCCAAGGAGTCTTACTTTCCCGAACGGCTGGAGGAGAAGTACCGGGTGACGATGAGATGAGATCATAGCGTGTACCTCTTTTGGAACTGGCTTTTTATCGGGTTGTGATTTCAGCGCTTATCAAGTATAATAAAGGGTAATGAAAGATATCGTTAAGAATTGGATAGATTCGGCCACATATGATCTTGACACTGCCGAGCATCTATTCGAGAGCGGTAGGTACATCTATTGCGTTTTCTTTTGCCACCTTGCCCTCGAAAAGGTATTGAAGGCGGCCGTCGAGAAGACGACAAATAGCCATCCTCCTAAGACGCATGACCTGGAGTATTTGTTGGAGCTCTCCGGCATCGACATCGATGAGGAAAGGGAGGCGTTCCTCGGCGATATCAGCAACGTAAGCACGGCGACGCGATACCCTAACGACACCGAACGCTTAGTTAGGGAATACTCAAAAGATCGAACAAAGAAGATCCTCACCCGAACAAAGGAGGTATTTCGGTGGATAGAGCAATTAATAAAATCGTAGCCGAATACCGGGATCGGCTGGAGAAGAAAGGCATCGCCGTTAAGAAAATTATTCTGTACGGCTCGCAAGCCATTGGCACTACTCATAAAGACAGTGATATCGATCTTGCCGTTATCTCCGATGATTTCAAGGAAATGGATCTCTTTGAGCGCTTGAGCTTCCTCGGGCGTATGCGCGTCGGTTTACGGAGACCGATGGAAATCATCGGCCTGACCGAGGAAGAATACGATCGTCCGCCGACGTCGTTCATCCGCGACGAGGTGAAGGCGAAGGGGATAGTTATTAGGTAGGATGGAAGACCTATCGGAGATATATACCAAGTTAATGGCAATCGAAAATCTATCGGGCATTGAGAACGATAGAGCCATAAGCCACATTGGCGAATTGGCAAATACCTCTCTTGACCTGCGCAAAGAAGAAGGATTAGAAAGGGCAATAAGCCTATCGGAGGAGCTTGAAAGAAGGGATCTCGCTCCCGCCCAGTATTCGGTATTCTATTATAATTTCGCAAACTTCTGGTCTTGGATAGGAAAACTGAGGAGAAAAGGAACCGAGCGGTTGGAGGAGAAGTACCGGGTGGGGTTGAAATGAGGCTGTCCTATCGTAAGGTAAGCCGTTTCCCCTTTAGGCCGGGTCCGCCGGCCATAGCCTATTCTCATGTTCCTTGTCGAACGCCGGCGAATTGGCCGTCAGGTATTCCAGGGCGACGGTTCCGGTGTTTTTGATCCCGTGCTTCCTGTTTGAGGGTATATAGATCGCGTCTCCTTCGGTAACCTCCCTGGTCTCCCCGTCAATGATCATGAGGCCCTTCCCCTTGACTATATAGTAGCATTGTTCGGGGCCGTGGCTGTGAACCGGCTGTTCGGAGGCAACGGGTACCTCCGAGACCTGTATGGAAACATGTCTAGTCGGGCTATTCTGCGGACTGATGAGCAGCCATGACGTGAGCGTTTGCAGCGACCCGGTATTCTTTGAGTTGGCCCTGTTGAAGACTTCCATGCGTTCCTCCGAAAAATGTCCGGTTCGGCTCCCAGCCATTTTGTTGGGCTACACGACTCCCTGCCGACATCCCCGTTATCCCTGTTGACATAAAAAAGGGCCGTTTCCCCGGCCCTTTTTAAACTCACGGTATGTCTGGACGGTCTATTCCAGTCCCGGGGTCTCCGGCTCCAGGATGATCGGCTCGCCCGTCTTTTCCTTTTTGACCTGTTTTTCCTTTTTCATAGTGATGTTGCCCTCGAAGAGGACGCCGTCGGCAATCATCAGGCGGTTGGCGTTGATATCGCCGAATATCTGGCCGGTTGGCTGCGCTTCGAGGATGTTGCGCGCCTCTATATTCCCGGTGATCTTGCCGGCAATGATGATATCGTCGGCCTTGATATTGCCCTTTATCTCGCCGGTCTCGCCCACGATCACCTTGGACGAGATGTTTAGCTCGCCCTTGACGATCCCGTCGATGCCGACGCTCGTTCCGCCGGTGATTTTACCCTCCACCGTCGTCCCCTTGGCAATATAGCACTCGCAGTCCCGCCTCGGGCGGGTTGTCATATCGATATCGGCGCTGCCCCTCTTTGCCTCCTCGCTCTGCTCTTCTATCTTTTTATCAAAAAATCCCATATACGTGCCTCCTTTTCTTAGCTAATCACGATATACCAGCCGGGCCCGATTGTCAAGAGGTTATTGAAAAAGCGGAGCCGGCGGGGCGGCCGGGCCCCCGGGCAAATAGACATACAAAAAAAAGTGTGACGGGGAAAACAGAAATCCGCCGAAGGTTAAAGGAAAATTGATATAATAGTCCGTACGGCGGCACAGGCGCCGTGCTCAGGCCCCGTGACTAATAAATTACCAACAAATGGAGAGCGGCCATGTTGAAACAGAGTAAGGTACAGGAACGTGCTCCGGCGAATAGGCACCCGGCGTATGACAGGGTCGTCCGGTTCTTCTCGGACAGGTCGGTATGGATTCCCGCCGTTATGTGCGTCGTTATCGTCCTCTTGGTGGCGGCCACGATCGTCATCGCGCTCCAGGTGAGCTGCCTGCACGGCCGGGTAGCATCGGCGGAGGAGAAGCTGGCGGCCCTCACCGAAAGCACCGCCAGCCTCCAGCCCGGCTGGGTCGACAGCTCGTTTGTCGACGTCCAGCCCATCGGCCTGGGGTTCTCGCTAGTCGATTTAAAGACGGAGACGGTTGACGCCGGGGTGCGGGTTACCGGCGCGATCATCAACGGGGGCAGCCTTAACCACTATGACGCGGCCTTTACCGTCAGCCTCGGGGCTAACAGGCAGGCAAAGGTCGTTATCCCGGAGCTTGCCGCCGGCCACAGCGCCCCGTTTGAGGCAATCGTCGGCCCGGCCGCAGACAAGAGCGTCCCGAAAAAGGTGCGCATCCTCTTTGCGGGCTCCACGGTGTCGTATTACTAAACGGGTTCGATTACCCGCAGGTTTCGGAACCGGCGTCGATGCCCCGCGGAGGATTGCGGGGTTGACATCGTAAAGGCGGGAGGATAGTCGCGTCAGTTAGTCCGCTTTTTCGCTTGCCTGTTCGGGTTCGTCCGCGCACACGGGACGGCCGTCTGGCACTTGCCGCACCCGCCGGCATAGATGTTGCCGTACTTCTGCGGGTATTCGGTAAGTATCTTTTCCGCGATGAAGTTCATACAGGTGATGTGGTCCTTCTTCTCGGCGGTGACGGCGCCGGCGGGGCACCGGCCGATGCAGTCTCCGCAGGTCCCATCGGCGTCGTAGATACAGTTTTCCATGAGCGAGGCGGCCGTCCGCGGCGTGTGCGAAAGCGGAAGGTCGCTGATAACCGAGCCGAAGCGCCCGGCGCAGCCCTTTTCGGTGATGAACGAATAGGAGAGGCAGAAAGTCCCCAATCCGGCGATATAGGCGGTGTGCCGCTCCGACCAGTTGCTGGTGGTGGGCAGCATCACGAACCGGTCGGTGCGCGGGGGCGCCACCGCCCGGTGCCCGGCCTGCGTGATTGCGCCGGCCACGTGATCGCGCAGCGCGTTGTTAAATTCTTCGCCCCAGAAACGCGCGAGGTACCATTCCTTTGACGGCATCCCCTCGACGCGGTTGCTTTCGACGATCTCCTTGCTGAACGGGAGAAAGTAGGAGACGACGCTACGCGCCCCCGGCAGCCACTCGTCGGGAGACTGGTGGTGCGGCCCGATAATCCCTTCCTTCTTGAGTTGGCCGTACATCGGGTCTCCGGCCGCCGCGAAGGCCACCAGCGGCTCCTCGTATATCCGAAGACCAGGGATCGCCGGGATGGCGTTCCTCGAATCGGCTGCCACAAACGCCGTAATCAATTCGCGAATCCGGCTATTGTCCATGCGACTGTAACCTCACTTCTTTTTTCTGGGATTTAGGCGCGCGCACGGAACCGCCGTCTGGCACTTGCCGCAGCAGAGGGATCGTATCCCTCCGTATTTCTCCCGGTACAGGGGGACTACCCGCTCCCGCAGGAAGCTCAGGCAGGCGGCGTGGTCTTTTTTTTTCGGCGGTAATCGCGTTGACGGGGCAGCGGGTGATACAGACCCCGCAGCCGCCGTCGCCTTCGCCCAGGCAGTTTGCGCGAAGCGACAGGATCGTTCGCGGAGACGGCGGCAGGTCGAGGTCGGTGACGACCGAGCCGAACCGGCCGGCGCACCCCTTCTCGGTGATGAACGAATAGGAAAGGCCGAAGCTGCCCATCCCCGCGATATAGGCGGTGTGGCGCTCCGACCAGTTGCTGGTTCCGGGCTGCATGAGGAACCGGCCGTCCCGCATCGGGGCGACCGCCGCATGCCCTTCCCCTTTGATCTCATTTGCCACGTGGTCCCGAAGGGCATTGTTGAAGGTCTCGCCCCAGTGATAAGCGAGATACCACTCCCCCGAGGGCGGGCCCTCGGGCCGGTTGCTCTCCACGATGCGGTCGGTAAAGGGGAGAAACCAGGCCACGACGCTTCGGGCGCCGGAAAGCCATTCGTCAGGTCCCCTATGGTAGGGCCCGATCACGCCGCTTTGGGAGAGCGCCGCGTACAGCCGGTCGTCTGCGGCGGCAAAGGCAACCAGCGGCTCCCTGAAGATCGGGAGGCCCGGGCTCTCAGGAATGGCATTGCCGTGATCGCCGGCCACGAACGCCCTGATAAGGTCAACAATCCGATCGCGTGTAATCATCTCGCTTCCGGCCGTCGGCTGTTCTTACTTGGTCTCCTTGGTGACGATCAGGTTTTCCAATCCAAGCTCCTTGAGGATAACCGGGAACATCCCGAACGCGGGGCGCACCACGGGCAGCAGCTTCATCATGGCCGTTATCTTGCCGCCCTGCTTGACCTTACCGCGCGTGACGGCGGCCACCGGGTTTTCGAGGCCGTGCCAGAAGCTGTGCGAGAAATCGGCGGCCTGCTTGGACCAGACGTCTTCCTTCAGCTCGCAGGGGCCCAGGTAGTAGTTGCCGTGCATGCCTTCTTTTTTCGGCGGGTTCTTCAGGTCGATGGTGATCTCGGAATCGGGGTCGGTGTATATGAACCTGATGATGATGCCGGCCTTGCTCATCTTCGGCCCGATCTTGGGGTCGGTGAGGATTCGATTCATAAAGTAGCCGTAGATCTTGTAGAGGTCGTCGGCGTCTTTATAGTACTTTCCCATGGGAGGCCTCCTTGATATTACGTTGTATCATAGTGGCCGGTATGCACCGGCGACCCAGCAAGCGGGCGGCATGAATTCCGCCCGTACGGGCCCTCATATAGCTATGCTTGAACCACCATACTGCCGGCGAACACGCTCTACTTGCCCTTCCGCTGGTCGAATCTCCTGCCGAACAGCAGGCTTGCCATCGTGATCCTGAGCATCTGCACGGTGCCGCCTGCCACCCGCCAGGCCATTGCGTCAC
Organism: uncultured delta proteobacterium; assembly: GCA_963735595.1. Lineage (GTDB taxonomy): Bacteria > Desulfobacterota > Zymogenia > Zymogenales > Zymogenaceae > JAFGAS01. The sequence continues at coordinate 971,343 of CAVTLK010000001.1, forward strand.
GCGCCATTCGCTCCACGGGGAATTCCGTCGAATAGCCGTACCCGCCGAATATCTGCATCGCGGAGACCGCCACCTCAACGGCCATCTCGTTGGCGAAGCACTTGCCCATCGCCGCCTCATAGACCGAGGGAAAGCCCCTGCCCGCCCCGCACGCCGCGCGGTAAACCAACAGCCGCGCCGCGTCCAGCTTCATTGCCATATCGACGATTTTGAACTGGACGTCCTGGAACTCGCAGATAGGCCGCCCGAAGGCGCTGCGCTCCTGGGCGTATGCCTTGGCCGCCTCCAGCGCACCCCCCGCGGTGCCCAGGCACATGGCGGCGTTTCCGCACCGCTCCACGTCAAACGTCGACATGAGGTTGACGAACTCCCCCTCTTTGACGACGAGGTTCTCCTTGGGGACCTTGACGTCCTCGAAGATCAGGTCGCAGGACGGCATGGCCCGTAGCCCCATGAAGACCTCCTGCTTCCCGAAGGAAAACCCGGGCATCCCGTTTTCCACCAGCAGCCCGCCGATCCCCTTATAGCCCGGGGTATCGCCGAGCCGGCAGTAGACCATGTAGTGGCTGGCGTGCCCGCCGCCGGTGATAAACGTCTTCGTGCCGTTGAGCAGGTAGTGGTCGCCCTTGTCCACGGCCTTGGTGGTCAGCGCCGTCAGGTCGGAGCCGGCCTCCGGCTCCGTCATGCAGACGGAGACCGAACGCTCTCCCTTGCAGACTTTGGGGATGATCTCCTTTTTCTGCTTTTCCGACCCGTACCGGTCGATGACCCGGACGGGGCCGACATTCGATTCAAAGACCGGCGCGGCGATCATCGGCGAGAACTTGGCCAGCTCCTCGACGGCCAGCACCGCGTTGAGGACGGGCTGCCCCCCGCCGCCGTTCTCCTCCGAAAGCGTCATGCCCAATAAACCCAGCTCGGCGTACTTGGCCATGAGGTGGTAGGGAAACTCCCCGGTAGCATCGATTTTTTTCGCCAGTTCCTTGAAGTTCTCCCGCTCCCCCATCGTCCTGAGCGTCTCGACGAGCATCTTTTGTTCGTCGGTAAGATTGAAATCCATGTTCCGTCCTTTCTCAAATATTTTTGGTGATCTGTGTGATATCCGTGACCGTTTCGAGCTTGAGTATTCCGTCGATAAGGGCGTTGAGCTTTTTCACGTCCCGCTTTCCGGCAAACAGGCGCACCTTTTTTGCCACGGCATCGCTTGTCATGGGGTCGCGCGGGTCGCCCGCGGGCATATCGACCTGCCTGGTGATCTTTTCGCCGGTCTTCAGGGTAATCTCGACGCGGCTGGCGGTCTTGCCGGGATAGAGCTTATTGAGCTCATCGTCGTAGTTGACCGTGACTTTTTTCGTAAACTCGATCAGCGCCGGGTCCGAGAGCCGCTTTTCGGTAAGCTGGACCGGGCCGACCATGCCGTCGGCGATCGCGACCGACACGACGTACGGGATGGAGAACTGGGCGTTGACGAAACTATCGTTGAGGACCACCGGTTTCCCGACAGCCAGTACCGCGATCCCGTAGGTGAAGACGTCGACCTTCTCCACGTCCTTCGGGCCGATTTTCTTTTCGGCCACGAGTTCGATCGTCGCCTGGGCCGACCCGTGCGTGTGCCGGCAGGCGGTATAGGGCTTGAAGTAGATATCGAGGATCGTGAGGCGTTCTCCCAGTTTGTCGGTGATCCGCTCGAACGCCGGGGGTTGGTCGGTGGTGATCTTGCAGAAACCGCCGTTAAGCTTGGAGCCCTCAAAGACGTTGGGCATCCCCGTGACGCCGGCGGCGGCCAATTCGGCCGCCAGGAGCCCGCTCTGCGCGGCCTTGCCACCCTGCACGACCTTGACCGTAAAGCCTCCCATGAGCTGCTCGGCCATGGACAGCGGAACCAGGTAGCCGGCGCAGCCCAGCGCCGAAAGCGTCGTCGCCTTATCCAGCCCCATGAGCTTTGCGGCCGCTATCGCCGCGCCGAAGGTGCCGGTAGTGCCGGTTGGCAGGAATCCCGAGAGTGTGTGCCGGGGATGGACGGATGCCGCCGCCCGGTCGGCCGCTTCGTAACCCGCGACGACGGCAGCGATAACGTCCTTGCCGCCTTTTCCGTTTCTCTCGGCCAGCGCCAGGGCCGTCGGGATCACCGCGGTGCCGGGGTGGTTTCCGCCGAAGCGCAGGCCGTCCTGCGCCTCTATAGCCTCGGCCGTCACGCCGTTGAGAAACACGGCCTCGAGAATGGGCGCCGAAAACCCGCACCCGAGGCAGGTGACGGGTCCGCCTGCCGCCGAGCGACTTGACCGTCGAGACGATGCGGGCGACCGCGTCAAGCTCCAGCGATCCGTAGACATTGGCGACGTAGTCCAGGATGCAGAGCTTGGCCTTTTCAATAACGTCGGCGGACAGCATATCATAGGTGAGATCGTGACAGAAATCAGAGAGTATCTTTGAATAGTCCATAATCATTCCCCGTGATTACTTCTATGAAAACGGAGTCTTCCTCGGACGTCTATACGTATCCCCGCTTCTCGTATATCTTTATCATCCGGTGGGGGTCGAGGATCTCCCGCATGACCCTGAGCTCCTCGGCCCGCGGCGGCTCGGTCTCGAAGACGTCGGGGGAGACCTTCAGGTCCCAGGGGGTGCTCTTCCTTATCTCCTCAACGGAGCTTCCCGGATGATACGAGGCAAGGTAGGCCTCCTTGGTCTTGTCGTCGAACCGCATGACCGCCTTGTTGGTGATGAGCGCCGTGGGGCCGGTGCCGGGGGGAAGACCCCATTTTTCCCTGGCCCCCGGGCCGTCGATGTAGCCGGGTGTCGTGATGAAATCGACCCGTTCGGAGAGCCTCCTGGTATCGTGGAGGGCAATGATGAGGACCCGCTTGACGAGGGACCCTATCGGGTTTGCCCCGCCGCTGCCGGGCAGACGGTTCTTGGGGGCGGCGTAGTCGCCGATAACGGTGGTGTTGACGTTTCCGTACTTATCCACCTGGGAGCCCGCCAGGAATCCCACGTCCACCCAGCCCTTCTGGAGGAACATCCCCATGATATCGACGAGCCCGCCCACAAACGCGGCGCCGGGGTTGAGGCACGGATCGCCCACCGAGAGGGCTGGCCGGCGCGGCCGGGCGTCGTAAACGCCGGATTCCTGCATCATCACGGCGTTCGGCGCGTGGGTGTGCTTGGCGATATTGGCCGACATCGTCGGGAAGCCGGTCCCGACGATGACGACGTCGCTGTCGGCAATCTCCCGTGCTCCGCAGCAGGCCATCAATTCGGGCTTGATGTAGTCGTTGGGATGCGATGACATAGGAATAGACCCCGCGAGAAATAATCAGATTTCCGCCGGTGCGGCGGCAGTAACGACCTAATATTCGTAGCTTACCGGGTAGCTGAAGCCGAAGCGCGCCTGGAGCCGGCGGAATGCCTCCCAGCCGAACTTCTTGATGTAATGGTCTATATAGTCGGCCCGGTCCTTGGTCCCGTATACCCATTCGTCGAGGAATTCCTTGAACCCCTGCTCGGTGTCGGACGCCTTCTGGTAGAGCGAGCCGAAGACGAAATCGACGTCGTAAAAACCGGGTGTGTAGCCCGGATGGGACCCGTACGGCTCCTCCACCACGGCCGATACCTTGAAATCGGGAACGATCGTGCGCGAGGGGTCAAGGCCGATCACCTCCCGGGAGACGATCCGCTCCGCGGAGACGATGACCTTCTTGCTGGCGTTGGCGCCCCACTGGCAGTCCCCGCCGATCCCCCATATCTGGGCGTTCCCGTTTTCGTCGGACTGCTGCACGTGGATGATGGCTACGTCGGGGGTGAGCGCCGGCACCAGCAGAACGGGGCTCTTGTCGAAGGGGCTCTCGATCATCTTGTATTTGTTATCCCCCATGAACCCCTTCACGTTCATGAGGTCGGTGCCCACCATGTCCTTAACCGGCACAAACGGCATGCCCATGGCGCCGGACATGAGCATCAGCGGCAGTGAGAGATTGGAGTATTCTTCCAGCTCGATCTTGTGGGGGATTGACTTCTCGATTGACCTGCGGTAGCAGCGCCCCAGCCCGTAGACCCCCAGAGACAGGAACGTCGCGATGAACCGTTTCACGCAGCCGGCCCCGATCAGCATATCAAAATCGTCGGCGGCGTTGCTCCGGGTGATGGTGAGGTCCTTTTTACCCTGGCGGATGATCTCGTGGACGGCCGAAAAGGGGGTGCGGCAGATATAGCCGCCGATATAGACAAAATCGCCGTCGGTCACGTGGGCGGCGATTGCCTCTTTCATGGTGGTGAGTTTACTCATGTGCTACCCAAGAGAAAGGTGTGCTATTCTCAATAAAGGCGTCCCCGAAGGGGCCGCCTTCCGGATTGCCGCGTCATCATCACCCCGCGAAGCAGGCTTCGCTCACGACCCCGATAGGAGAGGCGGTCTCCTCGCAATGACGACCTTTAATCGCGGCCCTTTGGGCCGCACCGAGATTGCCGCGTCGCTTCGCTCCTCGCAATGACGACCTTTTATCCGCGGCCCTGACGGGCCGCCTTCTTCTAGATTTCGTACATGGTCCGGCAGATGATCTCGTCCTGAGCCGTATCCGAAAGCCCCGTAAAGAGGACCGAATAGCCGCTGATCCTGACCACGAGGTCTTTATGCTTTTCCGGCTCCTTCTGTGCCGCCTTCAGGACATCGGTGTCGACCATGTTGAACTGCACCTGCATGCCCCCCTTGTCGAAGTAGGTCTTGATGAAGGCAAGCAGGTTCTCCGGCCTGATCGACTTTCCGGGGAAGCGCAGGTTGAGGTTTGCCCCGTTGTGGAGCCTGGCCAGGGGGAGCTTGACCACGGAGTTTGCCACGGCGGTGGGCCCGTTCATGGCGTTGCCGGTGGTCGGCGTCAGCCCGTTGCCCAGGATATCGCCGGAGCTGCGGCCGTCGGGTGTCGCGGCGGTAAACGATCCCATCGCCAGGTGGAACCCGACCGAGAATATCCCCGGCCAGAACGAGCCGCCGCGGTAATTCTTGTGTTTTCCCAGCTCGTCGCAGAAGCTGTCGACGACCCACGCGGCCATCGCGTCCACCTCGTCGACGTCGTTGCCGTATTTGGGGATCTTCGTCAGGAAATAGGTCCGCTTGTCCTCGGCGTCCGTCCAGTCGTCGGAGAGATGCCCGACAAGCTCTCCGATCGTCATGACCTTATCCTCGAAGACCGCCTTCTTGACGCCATACAGGCTGTCGGCGACGTTGGCAAAACCCATCTGCTGGACGCCGGTGGAGTTATAGACGGCGCCGCCGGCCGTGGCGTCCTTTCCCTTTTCGAGGCATCCGCCGATCAGCGCCGAGGCGAAGGGAGAAGGAACGAGCTCGGCGACGGCCTGATCCATGCACGCCATCCCCCGGACAACCTGTTTGATGAAGTGAGACTGCTGGGCGGCGTAGGCCTTCTTGACGTCCTCGAAAGACGTAAATTCCGCCGGGTCGCCCGTTTCGAGGCCCGACTGATAGCCAAAGGTGTTGTCGATCCCGTTGGAGAGCGCCAGTTCCATGCACTTGATCCCGTTGAACTGAACCGCGAAGGTGGAGCCGTAGGTCTTGCCCTGGGCGTTGGGCTCCAGGCAGCCCACCGGCCCGTAGTCACGGGCATCGGCGATCGTGTGGCCGCCGGCCGTCAGGGCTTTAACGACTGCCTCGTCGTTGAAGAAGTGCATCAGGACCCCTTCCTTGGCGTAGCCGACCGCCCGCATGAAGAAGTCGCGGGGCGTCTTTTCGGAGATCCTGACCCCGAAGTTGGGCTGGACCGTCCTGATATCGGCGTAGGCATCCAGGCCGATATAGGTCATCTCCGTGACGGCGTCGTTGCCCTTCTCGTCGATCCCTCCGACGACGACGTTCTGGGTCGTCTTCCCCTCGGTACCCTCGCCGCCGGGGATAAACGTTTCTTCAAGGACATTCCATATTTCGCACATCTTGAGGAACATGAGCGACAGGAGCTCCTTGGCTCCGTCATAGGTGATCCTTCCCTCCTTCTTGTCTGCCTCATAGTAGGGAGAGAGGATCCGGTCGATGCGCCCCAATGAAATCGAGTTTCCGCCCGACTCGATCTGGGAGATCAGGTGAACGAAATAGACCGATTGGACGGCCTCACGGTAGCTCCGGGCGGGGTGCTCGGGGACGCGGGCGCAGACCCGGGCGATCTCGGCAAGCTCCGCCTTGCGGGCCGGGTCTTTTTCACTTTCGGCCAGGCGGGATGCCTCCAGAGCGTAGCGGTTGGCAAACCTGATCGCGGCCTCGAGCGACCGGATAACGGCTTCGTAAAAAAGCCCCGCATCGCCCTTCTTCGGGGCGGCGGGTAAGGCCGCGAGTTTCCCCTGGGCCTCCTTGATAATCCCTCTGAGGCCGACCTTCAGCAGCTTTTCGTGATCCATCGTAAAATGGCCGACGCCGTAGGTGATCTCCAGCATCATCGTGAAGATATATTTATCCATGTCGTCGGTGACGTCTGCAGGAAGCAGCTCGGTGAGGCGCTCTTCCACCGTCTTGCCCCGCCAGAAGGGGAGGATCTCATCGGTGAGTTCCTTTTGTTCGGCCTCGGTAATGAGCGCCCGCTGGATAACCCGCTGATTAAAGCCTTCGAGGTCCCCCTCGATCCACTGGGACTTATTCTCGGGGAAGAGCGGCGCACCCTTTTTCTTCTCCGTCCGTGACCCGACGATCAGCTCATCGTCCCGGATGACCACGCTGATGTTATCGAGGATTTCCGCCAGCGCAAGGCTTATCCTTGTCAGGGAGGGCTCGGCCCAGTGTTTCTTCATGGATGCCGTAAGGTAGCGCGCCCTTTGGACGCTTACCTCCTGCGGGGCATTGACGATCGCTTCCCTCAGTTTCCAGACCCGGGAAGTCGGGGCTTTTTGCGCGTTGGTCTCTTGGGATAACATAGCGGCCTCCTTAGCTGCTTGCGTTTGCTCCCTCATCAAAGATGAGTGTTATACTATACAATTATCCCACCTGTTTGAGTAACTGGCAACTGTTTTATACCTTGATCTTCATGTAACCTACCAGTATAGAATCCTTGATGCGCTTCGGCAGGAATCGGTTCAGCTTCATCAGGAACGAGTCGGCGAACAGGAGCTGGTTGTAGAACTTGGGCCGATCTTTCTTGAGGATATTCACGATGGTACGGGCGGCCGCCTCCGGCGTAGGGGCTGACTTGATGAGCTCGTTGTCCCGATCGATGAACCGCTTGACTCGATCGCGATAGGGCGATTTTTCCGGGGGGAGTTTGTGGATCTTGGCGGCGAACGTGGTGGAAACCTGGGCCGGCTCGATGATGGCGACCCTGATGCCGAAGGGTTTGACCTCGTATTCCATCGACTCGATGAACCCCGTAATGGCGAACTTGGAGGCCGTGTAGATCGACTCGAACGGAAACGGTATGCGGCCGACGAGCGACGACATGGCGATGAGCTTGCCGCCACCGGCCTTTCTCATCGACGGGATGAAGGCCTGGAAGATGGCCATCGCCCCGATGACGTTGATCTCGAGGCACTTGAGTGCCTTTTCGAGGTCGATCTCCTCAAAGGGACCGAAGAAGCCGATCCCGACGTTGGAGAGCACCGTATCGACCGTCCCGTATTTCTTGAGGACGTCGTCCCGGAACTTCAGGATGCCCTTTCGGTTGGTGACGTCCAGCGCGATCAGGTGGTGATCCCCGCCGCCTGCTTTGAGTTCCTTCTTGAGCGATTCGATGGCGGTTGCGTTCATGTCAAACCCGGCGACGGAATATCCGTCGGCCGCCATGATCTTGGCAACTTGCCTGCCCATTCCTTCCCCGAGGCCGGTGATGACGATCGTCTTTTTCATAATAGCTCCATTATTATATACGGTTTATTACACTCAGCTCCAAATCCCGTTCCTATGTCGCGCCGCGGCGGTCGGATAATAGATCACCCGCGGCACTATACGCCGTTATCGCATCTCCAGCTTCCCGTCCCGATAGAGCCGTGCTATCTCTTCCATCGACTTCTCGAAATCGGGATAGAGAAACGTGAAGCCGCTCTTCTTGAGCGCGGCGTTGTCCACCACGTAGTCGTGATAGAGATACTGCGACCGCGTCGTACTCGAGGTCCGGGTACCTTCCCCTTCCGGGCGGACACGAAGCCGTCGGCCTTGGCGGCGATCTTGACGAGCCACAACGGCAGGTGAAGCGTGGGCGGCTTTTTCCCGAAGGCCAGGGCCGCCAGGCGTCAGGGCCCGCTCGATGGTCGGTTTGGAATCGTCGACGATGTTGTAGATCTTGCCGGTGTTGCCCGAAAGCTCCGACAGGTGCACCACCGCCCGCGCCACGTCCTCCGCACGGACGTTGGCGAGAAGCTGCTTGCCGCTGCCGGGGATCGCCGTGATCGAGGTGGGCCGGGAAAAGGCCTTGCCCGCCCCGTCCGTACAGCGGGGGCCGTAGACGGTGCAGGGGCGGCAGAGGATCGGCGTCAAGCCCCTTTTCGAGCGCCGCAAACAGCATATTCTCGCCGTCCCTCTTGCTCCTGCCGTAGTCGTCCTGCGGGTTGCGCGGAGAGTCTTCCCGGAAGGGGGAGCCGGTATACGGCCCGTAGACGCTGGTGGAGGTCACGTGGACGAACCGCTTGACCCCCGCCTTGATGGCCGCCTCCGTGATCAGGGCAACCCCCGCCACGTTGGTGGGATAGAGGCGCTCATAGGGCGTGGAGAAATTGCAGATCGCCCCCATGTGGATGACCCGATCGACCTCTCCCTCAAACAGCGGCGGCACCGTCTCGGGCTTCGTCAGGTCGGCGGCCACGTACTGGACCCCCAGCCGGTCGAAAAACGACGTGTCTTTTCTGGGCCGGGCGGTGGCCCTGACCTTGACGCCCGATTTGGCCAGGTGTTCGACCAGGTGGCTCCCCATGAAAGCCGGCGGCCCCGGTAACCAACGTGATCCCGGTAGAATTTCACGTCGTTCCTCCTGTGGTTGCGACCGCTTTAACGTTCTCCCGGTCTATCGTATCCCCGCTGCTGCGGGATTTCCGGGAGGATATCTCGGCCTGAATCTCGACCTTGACGCGCTCAAGCCAGGCCAGCATCATCTCGTTGAGCGAAATACCCAGTTCTCTCATAAGACGGACGTTGGTGTTCTCGTTCTGTTTATGGTCGTATCGGTGGCGCCGTGAGGAGAGATCCGCGTGATAGATCCGTATCTGCTCCTCGATGATTTCGAGGGACCGTTCTTTATCCCCGAAGGAGAAAGAAGACGAACTTGAGCAGAAAAGGATCGCGGATGAGCATTCCCCGCTCGGGCGCCGTATTGAGCCACTCCGCAAAGGCCTCTTCACCCTTCTCGGTGATGGAATAGAGCTTCTTGTCGGGGACGTTTTTCTGGGCCACGTCGACCTTCGTCACCAGCCCCTCCTGCTCGAGCTGCTTGAGGTTCGGGTAGATCTGACCGTAGTTGATGGACCACATGAAGCCGAATTCATTCTCGATGACTTCCTTGATACGGTAGCCGTGCATATCTTTGTAATGAAGCAGTCCCAGGATGGCGTATTTCACGGACATGGTGTTTCCTCGCGGGTAGTGGGAAAAGGACTCGATCGGTCGGCGGGAAAAGGGAGCATCGGATCGCCGGAGGACCGATACGACGTTACGGGGAAGGCCGATGAATTTATGTCGAAAGTATATATATCCATAGTATATATGTCAAGGCTTTTTTTCGTTCTCGAAAAGGCGTTAACGCTGTATGGGATGACCTCGGCCGTATGTCTAATCCGTCATCGGGAGGAGGAATCAATCCGGTTTGGTGTAGTACGGGCCGGCCCCGATATGATAATATGGCCCGGTCGTTCTGGCGCCCATGATGACACAGGAACACGATGAATTTGGCCCTTCTACCTCGCGTGGGACACTCCCGGCCCGACCTGCCGAAGACGGCGGCCCGGATTTCGATCGTTTTGGGTATCGCCGCCCTGCTTGCCGTCCCGGCCTGGGCGGGACCCGTGCTGTCAGCGGACATCGTCGCCGATATCTTCTCTTCCCGGACCAACGAGGCCGGCCGGGACTTTTCGCCGGCCGCCGTGGCCGTCGTCGAGGGCGCTTTTACCGCCCCCGGGATGACCGAGGCCGTGGTCTCTTTTTCCGACGCTAACCAATCACACGCCCTGGGTACCGCCGAGATATGGCTGCTTCGGCTCGTCGGTGAACGATGGGAGCCGGTCGCGAAGATCGCCGAGTCCGATACCGCCGAATTCGTCACCACCGACCTCAACGGCGACGGCGCCCTCGAGCTGCTCACTCACACGGCCGCCGGAAACCAGGGCTACTTGGTCATCTGCCGTCGCCTCGTCTACTTCGCGGACGGAAACCCGACCGACCTCCTGACCTTCGAGGGTTTCGATAATACCGGCTGGCCCGACAAGGGGATCTGCGCCTTCGACGCGCGCTTTGCGTTCAAGGACGTCAACCGGGACGGTGTCATCGAGGTCGAGCTGACTGAATATTACGATTACTGCCAAAAAGAAGGAGACGCGTCGGTCTTCCTGCGCCGGTCGGAGCGGTCAACCGTCTTTTGTCCCGTAATCTCGGCCTCCGGCTCGATCATCGGAATCCAGCGGCTCCATTAGCCCTGCGTCGCATCGCACCCCCCCTCATCACGGACGAATCGATTTATTCGCCGCCCTATTGAAAAGCGGGTCGTCGCAAACTAAATTATTACTATATTAGTAGTATTTTATCGCCCGCGACGAAGGAAAGGCTCTGCTATGCTGTTTATAGTAGTAAGAGAACGCGATAACGACAAAACGCAAAAGGAGAGACTGATGGGAGCAATAGTATTGGTGCTTCTGGCGATAGCGGCGGGCTTGCTGATATACCGTTACCGGTCCCAGGGCACGCTTGATATACTGCAATCGGATCGGAACCGGTCGAATCAGACACCTGAGGATATCCTGAAGCGTCGGCTGGCCGAAGGGAAGATCGATGAGAAAGAATATACCCGGATCAGACGGACGCTTAGCTCCTGAAATTAGGGGTTAGGGTCGGTCCGGCCTGACAGAAAGGAGTCTGCTATGTTTGAGACACTTATTTCGAGCGCGTATGGAACAATCGGCACGCTCTTGGGTGGATGGTGCGGCGGATGGGGCGGCGGCCTTTACGGCGGCCGCGGATTCGGTATGATGGGAGGGTTCTGGCCCTTCGGGATGGTCTTTATGGGGATCTTCTGGATTGCGGTTATCGCGCTTGCCGTGTGGGCGCTCTGGCGCCTGACCGGCGGCAGGAATGTCCCCGTAAGCGCTGAGTCTCACCTGGACATCCTGAAGCGCCGCCTGGCCGAAGGCGAGATCACGACCGATGAGTTTACCAGGCTCAAGAAGACCATCGGAGAAAAGAAATAGGTTACTGAATCCTTCGGGCTCTCTCCACATCTGTATTGACAGGAGCCGAAGGGCGATCTCTCTATGGTCGGAATTCGGAGCTTACATAAGAATGTACGATCGGGACTGCCGGATCCGATGACCGGCTGAGAGACCCGACAGAATATACAATGAAAGCCCCTCTCAGGAGGGGCTTTCTTACTGAGATCACTTTTTGCGACCGGCCCGCTTAAATGACCTCGACCTCATACCGGGCACGGCCGGATGGAATCGTATAGGCGTCATAAATGAATAGAAAAACTCAAAGACAAGAGGTGTAGCGATGAACACAAAAAAAATTCTCGGCGTATTGCTGATAGCGGCCGCCTTCGTATACGCGGCACTTCCGGCCTATTCGGCCGAAACCCCGAAACCGTACGTCGCCGATCCGAAGGCAAAAGAGATAACCATCGACATGAAGGCGTATAAATACGCGTTTGACCCCGGCGACATCACGGTCTACAAGGGACAGAAGATCACCCTGAACATCACCTCCCTTGACAGTAAACACGGTTTCAAGCTCGATGGGTATGACATCAACGTCACCGTCGTTCCGGGAATGGTCACGACCGTGACGTTCGTTGCCGACGAAACCGGGGAGTTCCCCTTCAAGTGCTCGGTATTCTGCGGATCCGGGCACATGAGTATGAAAGGGGTGCTCAAGGTCATCGCACCATAACGCTGGTTTAACCTATCGGGATACTCCCGACGGGGGATTCGGAATTTCCGATCCCCCTTTTTTGTGTCGCGCGCCGGTAATAATCACTGGCACGTCCATAGGCGGTGTGATATAGTAACTTTCGGGTCAGTTGGGCGGCAGATACGTGGATGTTCGTTATTCCGTCGATCGCCGATACCTGATCTCCCGATCCGAGTGACCACGTTTTCCCGATCAGCCGTCGTTATATATCTCCTGTAAATCTTCAGCAAGAAGCGGAGTCGTCGGTATATCGAACAACGAGGGACCCGCGGAACCGGAAAAGCGATCGTAAGTCCGCCCGCAAAGGGAAGATCCGGCTCCATAATCGGTCCGTTGCAGGGAGTGACGAACATGTATGAGAGCCTCTTTAAGGCGGCCGCCCTCCTGATCATCTTCTATACGGTTTACCACCTGATACGGCTCATCAGAAACGTCATAGAAGAAAGCAGAAAGACCGATAAAGGCAAAGAACCGGACAACCGGCACCACGACGCCCCGTAACAAGGCCCGCGCCGCCCCGGCACCCAGACCCTCGATACGGCGGTAGCCTTGTTTGTCCCTTCCCGCGGCCGGTAATAAATTGACGGCGGTGTCTTTACATCGACTCGTTTTTATGATAGATTTGGCCGAGGTCGCGGGGGACGCCGCTTCTGCCCGATAGCCGTCCCGCGCCGTTTAAAACCGCTAAACCGCCACTGAATACTGAAAGGAGAGATAGCGTGAAGTCACGAACCGTACGTGTACCGTGTATCGTCATTATGCTTATCGCCGTAATCGGGGCATATTCCTGCGGTAAGAAGGGCCCGGAGGGGATGACGCCCGAAGCCGGCGGCCCCGGTGAAGCGGGCAAGGGCTTCGAATTTGCTATCGAGCCGATGTTTGACGATTGCCTCCCCTTTTCGGAGGGGATGGCCGGCGTCTTCATCGACGGCCGGTGGGGATTCGTCGACAAGACCGGCGCGATGATCGTGCCGTCCACCTACAGCGAGGTGGGCTCGTTTTACGACGGGCTGGCCGCAGTGGAGCTGGATAATAAGTGGGGATTTATCGACAAGGCCGGCACCGTCGCCGTCTCCCCCCGATATATCTATCCCTATAGAGAAGGGCCTTCCTACCGGTTTTCCGAGGGGCTTGCCGCCGTCTATACAGATGGGATGTGGGGATATATAAACAAGTCCGGAGGGCTTGTCATCGCCGCCCGGTACGATTCGGCCGGGCCCTTCCTCGACGGCCTGGCACACGTGATAAAGGACGGCACGGATGTCTTTATCGACAAGACCGGAAAGGCCGTCGTCGAGCCGAAATGCACCTGGGTCCTCGACTTTTCCGAGGGGTTTGCCGCAATCAATGTCGGCAACAAGATCGGCTTTATTGATAAGACCGGAAAGACCGTGATCCAGCCGACCTACGAGATAAAGTCGGACAAGCCTTCCTTCCCTCCGATCTTCTCCAACGGCATGGTCCAGGTCAGGGTGGAAGAGAAATTCGGCTACATCGATACGACCGGCAAACTTGTCATCGAGGCGAAATACGATTTTGCCGGCCCCTTTTCGGAGGGAATGGCCCCCGTCATCCCCGACAACACGAAAAACAAGGTCGGATTCATAGATAAGACCGGTGCGATGATTATCAAACCGCAGTTCTTTGACGCCACCAACTTCGCCGAGGGGCTGGCGGCAGTCCAGGTCGACGAAAAGTGGGGATATATCGATAAGACCGGCGAGTTTATCATTCCGCCGCAGTTCGACATGGTCTGGAACTTTTCCGAAGGATTGGCCCGTGTCAAAGTCGGGCGTAAGTGGGGATATATCACCAATCCCTTACAGTGACATCCGGAAGACCCGCTTAAAGCGGTAGCAGTATAATTCGGGGCGCGCCTGCAGGCGGCCCCGTTTTTTTATTCCGCGAGCCGAGGGCTTACCCGGCGGTCCGATACGCCAAACGCGACCCATCGAAGGCCGCCGCGTATTTTTCGTGGTATAATTATTGTCATATAGGTCTATAGATTCTTTATCGTACAGCGACAAGGAGGATCATACATGAAAAAGGTAGCGATTAACGGGTTGGGAAGAATCGGACGACTCATCCTGCGCAATTTCATCGAAACGCCCCCGGGCGCCACAGGTGAGATAGAAATAGTGGCAGCAAATGACCTTACCCCGATGGACGACCTGGCTTACCTCATGCGCTACGACTCGGTCCACGGGAGGGCCCCCTTCGAGGTGAAATTCGGCGAAGGTTCCCTCGATCTCGGGGGAAAACGTATCGCCGTCACCCACGAGAAGGACCCCGCGAACCTCCCCTGGAAAGCGCTCGGGATAGACACCGTCATGGAGTGCACGGGAGCCTTCCGCGGGCGCGCCGATGCCGGCAAACATATCGACGCCGGGGCGTCCCATGTCATCATCAGCGCCCCGTCCGAGGATGTCGACGCCACCTTCATCGTCGGCGTCAACGAAAAGACCTACGATCCCGCCAAGCACCGCGTCGTCTCCAATGCCTCCTGCACCACCAACTCGCTCGCCCCGACGGTCAAGGTCATGAACGACACCTTCGGCGTGGAGTACCTGTTTGTAACCACCGTCCACGCCTATACGTCAAGCCAGTCCCTCGTGGACAAGGCCGCCCGAAAGATGCGCCGGGGCAGGGCCGCGGCCGTCTCGTTCATCCCCACATCCACCGGCGCCGCCGACGCCACCGCCCTGGTCATCCCGGAGCTGAAGGGGAGGATGAACGCCATCGCCGTGCGGGCGCCCGTGCCGGACGGGTCGCTCACCGATATCGTCGCCGTCCTGAAAAAGGACGTCACCGTCGAGACCCTGAACGGGGCGTTCAAGGCGGCGGCCGACGGTCCTTTGAAGGGGATTCTGGCCTATAGCGAGGAAGAGCTGGTGTCGGCCGATATCATCGGCTGCCCCCACTCGGGCGTCGTAGACGGACTGTCCACGATGGTTATCAAGGACCGGTTTGTCAAGGTCTTCGTCTGGTACGACAACGAATACGGCTATTCCCACCGGATGCTCGACCTGGCGCGTCACATGGCGCGTGCATAGCCCCGAACACGGTGCAGTACCGGCCGTTTCGTCTTGATTTTTTCCGCCGATAGGCTATGATGGAGCGGTAATCGGCAATCTGAATCGCCCCTGTTCGGCCGCAGCTGTTGCCGCCCGCTCACCACATAGAGGAGGTAGTATGTACTGGCACCTCATCCCGGTACCGCTTGTCCTTATCGTCATCGGGTTTTACGCCGTGGCCCGCGCCAAAAACGACCTCAAACGGGTGGCGGTTGTCCAGCCGCTGGGCACGATCCTTGCCATTGTGATCTGCGCCCTCTCCCTCCTAACGCCGCATGCCGTCGTCGGTTTTACCGCGTTCATCCTCGCGGGCCTGGTGCTGGCGTTAATCGGCGACTTCCTCAACGTCGACATGACCAGCCAGAAGGTCGTCATTGTGGGCCTGGTCATATTCGTCTTCGCCTATCTGGCCTACGCCGTCGGAATGGCCTTCTACAACGGCTTCCATAGCGCCGACCTGATCGTCGCAGCGGCGCTGCTGGCGATCCTGTGCGCCCTCATGGCCTACCTCTGGCCGGGGCTCGGCCCCATGAGGATACCGTTCGTCATCTACGGCGCGATCCTCTGCATCATGGTCAACCGGGCCGTTTCCACCTTCTTCGGGGACGCCTTTTCCACGACCCAGGCCGTCCTCCTGACCGCGGGAACGCTGATGATATTTTTCGGAGACATGCTGTTTGCGGTCACGTCCTATAAAAAGCCGTCCCCGCCACCTGCGGCCGTCTCCCTGAACCTTGCGGGGCCGGCCATGTACGCCGGCGCGCAGCTCCTCATTGCGCTTGCGCCCTCCTACTTTCCCGGGGGATAGCCGGGAATACCGACCAGGCCCGTGGCACGGCCCCCCTGTCTGAGGCCGCACCGCATGGTCGCTGTCTGTTACACGGAGAAACCGAATGGCCCCGGATACCGACGCCGCGCGAGCCGACGCCAAATCGATTGCCGTCTTCGACGTCGGCAAAACCAACAAGAAACTACTGGTCTTCAATCACCGCCTGGAGCTCGTGGACGCGGTCTACCACACCTTCGACCAGTACGAGAAAGACGGCGTACAGATCGAGGCCGTGGAGGAGACCTCCGCGTGGCTGATCGCCTCGCTCAAGGCAATGGCCGCGAAGCACGACATCGGGGCGATCTCGGTATCAACCCACGGGGCGGCCTTTGCCATGATAGACGGCGGCGGCAGGCTCGCGGCGCCGGTGCTCTCCTACACCACCGACCCCGGTCAGGATTTTTCCTCACGGTTCTCGGCCCAATTCGGCGACCCGGTAACGCTGCAAAGACAGACCAAGACGCCCGATATGATTGGGTTGGGCTGCATGGCGAAGGGCATCATGTTTGCCCGGGAGCGCTGGCCCGAGGCTTTCAAGAGGGTCTCGGCCATCCTGCCGCTTCCGCAATACTACGGATTCGTCCTGACGGGCAACAAGGCGATCGACCCGACCAACGTCGGGTGCCACACCGCCTTCTGGAACTTCGAGAAGGGCGACTGGTCGCCCGTTATCGAGCGGATGGGCATGCGCGCGATCTTCCCCCAATCCATATCGAACCCGTGGGATATCCTCGGGACCGTCAGGCCCGACGTCGCCCGTGAGACCGGGCTTTTCGAGGATACGGTGGTGACCGTCGGCATCCACGACTCTAACGCATCGCTCCTGCCCTACCTTATCAAGGAAACGCGCCCGTTTGTCGTCAACTCCACGGGCACGGTCTCGGTTTCGTTGCGACCCACGCCGGACGTTACGCTGGCCGACGAGGACCTCGGAAAGGTCGTCTACTACAATCTCTCGGCCTTCAAGACCCCCGTCAAAACGACCATCTTCATGGGGGGGATGGAGTTCGACACCTATATGGGCCTGCTTTCCTCGATCCACGGCTCGCCCGCACACCCCCCGCTGGACAAGGCACTGCTGGAAGATATCCTCACGGCCCGCCGGCTCTTTGTGCTCCCCTCGTTTATCCCCTTCGGGATGTTCCCGGACTCCGCCGCCAGGGTCGTGGAGGGAGATACGGTCATTATGCTGGGAGACCTCTTCGGCGGCACGCACCCCGCGTTTTTCGGGGACTACGCGGCCGCCTACCACGTCCTGGTGCTGTCGGTGGCCCTGCAGGCCGAGGTCGCGCTCTCGGCCGTGGGCCTGGCCGACGGGATGCGGCTCTTCATCGAGGGGGGTTTTGCCAAAAACGAGATCTATACGAGGCTGCTCGCCGCCCTCTTCCCGAAGGCTGCCACGGCCACCACGAACCTCTCGGAGGCCACGGCGTTCGGCGCGGCGCTGATGGGCAAGGCGGCGCTGATGGGAACCGACCCCCGCGGGCTTTCGGACCTCTTTGAGATCGAGGAAAATCCCGTGCCCCCGGAGGAGTTCAAAGGGCTTGACGGATATCGAACGGAGTTCCTGAAAATGGTTGGGGGGAAATAGGCGGTACCGTTCAGAGCATGATACCGCCCCTCAACGAAACCCCGCGGCCTTCGACCACATTGACAGAGCAGGCCGCCCGTATTAACATTAACATAAGCCTCCGTCTTGGTAATCGCCTCAACCACCACAACCGTGAGGTCCCCATGAAGCAGGCCGTCCGGTTATTCCTTCTCGCGCTGGTGATCCTGTCGATTGCCGGCTGCATCGAGGTCGTCTACGAGATCACCATCGACGAAAACGACGTAGAACATCTCACCACGCGGATGGGGATGCCGGCGCTGTTGGCCCCCTACCTGGGCGAGGTCATCACCGATATCCAGAACGAGGGATTTGTCGTTACGACCGAAACCCGGGGCGACAAGGTCTGGATCGTCGGTACCAAGGAGTTCGCGGCGGGGTCGTGGGATATACCGGCGCTGCCCAGCACGGTGACCATTACCTCCGTTGACAGGGACGTGTTCCGGGTGGATGACTACGTCCTGTTCAAGAGATACACGCTTGACGTAGAGTACCGGTACCAGAGCAACGAATCGGGTACTCCGCCCGAAGGCGCCTTGCCACCCGGCGGCGGTTCGACGTACACCGTGCCGGTAACGTTCGTCGTGACCCTGCCCGGCAGGATCATGGATACCAACGCCCCTGAGCGGCAGGGCCGGGCGGCCGTCTGGAACTTCACCCTCGCGCCGAACGGTACGATCGCCATGAACCTGGTTGCCTATCAGCCCAACTGGGCGCTGGTCTCGGTCCTTCTGGCGTGCCTGGCGGTCTTTGCCGTAGCGCTCGTTATGCTGGCCGTCAGGTCGTCCAAATCGCGTACCGCCCCCCCGCCCCGTCCCCAGGATCGGCCGGCAACGGGCCCGGAAAGAACTGCTGCTGCGCCGGTGACGGGCGATCGGGTTCCGGGCGGCCCAACCTATCTCGTCACCCTGTCCTTGCCCGCCGATATACGGAAGGCCGAAAAGATCATCCAGACGCTGGCAAAAAGCAGGAAGAAGACCACCGGCGAGATCATCGCGGAGCTCAAGGCGGGAAAACTGACGATCGGTTTCACCGATCACGCGCTCCTTGAAAAGAACCTCCCGATCCTGCGCGACGCGGGTTTCAACCCCAGGGTAACGGTCAGGGGGCGCTGATCCGTCCTGCCGGGATACGCCCGAACCGGTTACCTGACCGGGAGCCCCCCGCGGACGATCCCTCCGGCTCGGGTTTACCCCATATCCTTTTAAATAAAAATCGTTGCCGCCGCCGCCGCCGTATGATATGAATGGTACTTTTGCGGGGTTACTTCATATCGATGTCCCAGCCGGAGATACTGCGCCACGACATACCCGATATCCTGTCGGCCGCCCTGATCCCGGGCAGGAAACGGCCTATTAACGGGAAGCGCGGCGGTATCCACTGCGCCGACGCGCTGCTGATTTCCCGCGCCGTTCCGGTGCTCGCCGTGGCCGACGCCCCCGAGCGAAACCCCGATGCCGCTTCGTCTTTCCTGAACAAGTTTGCCGACGCGCTGGCCGGCTCCCATATCCGCTTTGCGGAAAACCCCGTCGATGACTCCTTTGCGGCGGTCGTTGATCTGGTCTCCGCCCTGATGAAAACGATCGACTACCACGACAGCACGACCTTCTCGGCCCTGATCCCGATCAGGGAGGGCACCACACTTCGCGGTATCGTCCTGCATACGGGCGATTCGCTGATACTGCGCATCGAGCGCCCGGCGGGCGCCGTCACCCAGCTTTCCCGGACGAGCCACGTCCTCGTGGGGAGGGCGCCCGCCCTCTTCCAGACCGAGATCATCGGGTTTGCCCCGGACGACCTGATCGTTCTGGCGTCCGACGGCATCACCGATCTCGCGCGGACGCGCGGGATTGTCCCCGCGGCGCTGCTGTCCGCACGCGACTCGGCCCATACCCCCGGTATGGTCGTTTCGCATATCGTCGATTCCGCGGCCGAGACCGACGTCCGTCTTGACGACATCACGATCGTCTGCGCCGCCCCGGGACCGCTTACCCTTCCCGTCGACGGTCCGTCCGGAAAACGCGTAATCCTCACGTAACCGAGAGCCCTTTTCTGCCGGCGACAAAACCTCTGCCGAGGGCCGGTGAAACAGCCCGTCTTGCTTTCCGTCTATTTCTTCTTCGGGTGATCCTCCAGCGGAAACCGGAGGGTTCGGGTGGGAAACGGTATCTCGATCCCCTCGGCGGCAAAACGCTCGTACAACCTCTTGATGAATTCGTGGATAACCAGGTACTGATCCGTATAGTGGCGGACGCTGAGTATAACATTGAAATTAACCGAGTACTCGGAGAGCCGGGTGAAACGAACCAGCGACTGGAACTCGCCGTTACCTCCGGGGACCTCTTTTAGGATTGTAGACGCCACTTCGAGGGTCACCCGTTCTACCTTAGCCAGGTCGCTTGTATAACTTACCCCGATCGGTACGATTACCGATAATTCCTCAACAGGCCGGGAGAAGTTCGTAAGTACGGTAGAGGAGAGCTTGTTGTTTGGAACGATGACGGCAGTGTTGGGAAGCGTCTTGATAGTCGTATTTCCCCAGTTGATATCGGTAATATACCCCTCGCCGCCCGAATCCAGTTTGACGTAATCCCCCGGCTTGATCTTTTTTGAGGCGATGATCTGGATGCCGGCAAAGAGGTTGCTGAGAGTATCCTGCAGCGCGAGAGCAGCGGCAAGCCCACCGACCCCGAGGGCCGTCAGAATAGGTGTAATCGATATATTGAGGGCCGCCAAAGCGACCAGAACCCCGATGACCAGAACAAGAATATAGCTGATATTCGTAAAAAGCGTCGTAGAGGGATACCCGACGCGTTTAAGCGAGAACCTGATAAAGCCGACGGAAATACGTGCCACGACAATGGTCACCGAGATTATAACGAGTATGATGATGATCTTGTTGATGGCAACAGCATACTTATGTTTTAGGTGGAGTTCATCAACGGCATCATACACCCCGGCGAGGGTAAACCAGAGGATACTCATTCGCCTGAAGGCCCGGATGATAAAATCATCAGGCCGAAAACGGGTCTTTCTGATGACCCGGTCCAATTGTCTGATGAGAATTACCTCTACGGCACATCCGATGAGAAAACCCCCGATCAAATGCGCCGCAGGTATGAAATACTTATGCGCGGTCAAGTATTTTAAGAAAAGCGGGAAATCCTGTATCAGTTGGTCCATGGAACCCCTCCGTTGGCTGCGTGGACATCGGGCCCCTTACCCCGTGCCGAACCGGCGCGACCTCTGGCGTATTGTAACGGGTTTGATCGAAAGTGTCAAAGCGTTTCACCGGCCGGCCGACACCCCTATTCCCGACGTCTTAACGAAACGAAAAATCCTTGATTTACATTTCGAAATAGCAGACAATAGTCCCATTGTTAAGAGGACCCGGATATCGGTAATTTGCTGACGATGGAGGATGAATCATGGACGAAAAGATCAAGGGCGCCATGGAGCAGATCTATACGGGCGAGTCAAAGGCTCTGCTGCGGCTTCAGGTCTACGCGAAAAAGGCCGAGGAAGACGGATACCCCCAGATCGCCAGGCTCTTTCGGGTGATCGCGTTTTCGGAGTGGTTACACGGCAGCCGAGCGCTGAGGTATCTCAGGGAGATAAAGGGGACCGAGGAAAACCTGAAGCTCAGTTTCGAGTCGGAGACGAAGGTGGCGGGAGTCGCCTACGAGCAGTTCATCAAGATCGCCACGGAGCTGGACGACAACGCGGCGCTCACGATCTTCGCTCAGTCCCGTGATGTGGAAGAAACGCATGCGAAGTTATACAAGGAAGCGATGAACCACTTCATGGAGGAGAAAGAGACGACCTACTGGGTATGTACCGTCTGCGGCTACGTGTCCGACGGCGTTCTGCCCGACGTATGCCCGGTCTGCCAGGCAAAGAAGGACAAGTTCGTGGAGTTTAAGTAACAAGCGCGCCCAACCCGGACGGAATTAAGGGGACACCATACTTAATTCATTATACTCCTCGACTAAACGAAAGAACCGGAATTAAGTATGGTGTCCCCTTAATTCTCCTACCTTGCGGCCTTTACCTCCGCGTTGCTCAACCCCAGTTCGAGCCCGTCTGACGCCCGGCAGCTGGCGATAAAGCCCGTAACGAACACCTCTTTAGCCTTTTCGATCGCGGCGATTTCCGGGCCCTTCCCGCTCACGGTGAAGAATATGCGCGTACGGACGGGCGATTTCGTGTCC
This sequence comes from uncultured delta proteobacterium, assembly GCA_963735595.1. Lineage (GTDB taxonomy): Bacteria > Desulfobacterota > Zymogenia > Zymogenales > Zymogenaceae > JAFGAS01. Next base: position 993,157 of record CAVTLK010000001.1, read on the forward strand.
GCCTCGGCCTCGAGGTACCGGCTCTCCCTCTCCGTTGGGAGAAACGCATCGTAGAAAAACACCACCTTTTCGACCCTGTTGACCTGGAAGGTGCCCGACACGTTCTTACCGATGAGGCCTTCGGCAAGCTCACCCATCTTCGTTGTTTTTTCGGGATCGGCAAGCGCCGAGATATCCGAAATCTTCTTGTCGACCGACGCAACGTCTACCGTCTCCGCACCCGTGAACCGCTCCTCCGGCAGAACGATCAGCGGAAGATCCGACGGAAGGCCGCCGACCACCGATAATCCCTCGGCCGGCTTCGGCGCGGGGGGGGGCGCAGGTTTTCCCGGAGCCGGCGGCGCCAGGGGACTTGGCCCGACGGAGATCCGTCCGGCGATAAAACAGAGGAACATACCGAAGATCAGCCCGAAGGCGACGAACAGCGTCTTGACCGTATCCTGCTTGTTTCCCTTCTGTTTCTTGGAGGGCGCCTTATTCGGCGCGCCCGCCTCAACAGGCGTCGACAGGACGCCCGGTTCCGCAAACTCGTCGGCCTCCATTTCCGGGATATCGGGGGTAACAAAGAATTTCTTCTTGCATTTCGGGCAGTTGACGGCGCTCCCCGATTCCGGGATCAGCCCGTCCTGGATCGTACCGGAATAATCACAATGCGGGCAGGTTATCTTCATATTCGCTCCGTAATAAAGGCAACGGCACAACAAACGTGCCGCCGGGGCAGTGACGGTTGGCGAAAAATCCGCCGGTAAAATCGAGCGCCTTAACTATAACTAAATAACTTCGGAAAATCAAGTAAAGATTAATAATAGCCCACCGGGGACTCGTTTTCGTTCCTGTCCATAGCCGCAACCATCCGCCGGGAAACGCGACCCGCTCGACGGACGGCTCCAATTTCCTTGTATATTTACGGCCCGCACAGTATAATGGCCGGGATTTTTGTTGACGCCGACCGCCGGAGGGTACGACGTGAAGACAGCGAAAGTACCGATGATGTTCTGCCTTGTGGTCGCCCTTCTTACCGCTCATGCCTGTGCGTTCTATCCGGACACCGTGATCGTTTACGACCTGCCGGCCCCGGCAACAACAGGGCCATCCGCCCGCACCGACGGGGAATTCCTGGTACTGGTGTCCGTGACGGGCGGGGGGAGCCGGGCCGCGTTGTGGCATGCCGCCGTCATGAAAGAGCTCTACCGGCAGGTGAAGCTGCCGGACGGCAGGAGCCTCACCGACGAGATCGACTACATCTCGAGCGTATCGGGGGGAAGCCTCTCATCGGCCTACTGGTGCCTTAACAAGCCCGAGGCCGACACGACCCACACGGACCCGTATGACGCCTTCTTCGACGAATACCTGGCCGACATGCGCGTCAATATCGAGGCAAAAATGGCCGGCTCTCCCCTCACCTGGTACCGCTACCTTCTCTCGTCGGAGGATCGGGCCATCGTGCTCAAGGAGACCTTTGACGCGCTTTACTTCGGCCACAAGACCTTCGCCGAGCTTGCCGATCGGCAGCGCCGCGCCGTCGCGCCGGTCCTGATCGCCAACGGGACCGACATGGAGACCGGTGCCAAGTTTCTCTTCACGACGCTGCCCCGCACCGATTTCGAGGTACGCCCCGAGCGGATCGCGGGCCGCTCAATGGAGTCTCTGGCCGAAAGCGACATCTCCTTTGGTGCGGACGTATTTAATGTCGTCACCCCCGGCGATATCGGCGTTTCGGTCATGGACATGGAGGTATCGCTCGCCGTGGCGGCGTCCTCTTCGGTCCCGCTGGTCCTGGGCCCGGTGGTGATGCGGGACAACAGGAAGTCGGCGCCCGGAAAAGATATCTACGTCCATGTGAGCGACGGCGGCGTCAACGACAATCAGGGACTGGTGACGCTCATAGAGCTCCTCTATAGGCTCGATGGGCGCGCCGAACGTGATGAAAAGAAATTCACGGGGGCCGTCGTCCTCATTGTCGACGCCAACCCCCGTATCGACCCGCGCTACTGTCAGGAATCGGTGAGGGCATTTTCGACCATCGAGATGATCGAGCGGTCCTACTATACCTGCTTTCACCAGGGGCGCGCCTTCACCTTCCTGACGATCATGAACCTTGTCAGGGACGATCCCCGCCTCAAGGACGTTACCTTCGTCTACCTGTCGCCCTACCTGGCCGACGACCCCGCGATTTCTGATATCTTCACCCAAACGCCGACGCGATTTAAGATAACCCCGTCCCAGGCCGATGCCATCGAGCGCGCGGCCGGCATCGTCGTTGAAAGGGCCAGGGGGAAAATACTCGATCAATTACAGAGGAGTAATAGGGAACACTAGAAGGGAGCAATAGGAGGTCTGACGCACCGGTCGGTTCAGGATAGGCACGCGGCTCATCCCCGGCATCAGGTTTCATAATAGATACTGTTTCTTTCATATCACTATCATAGCAGGAGACTTCGATGAAAAAGGACAGCAGGCTCGGCGCGCCCCTGAAGATCGGGTACGGCGCCGGCGAGTTTTCAAGCTCCATATTCTTCACCGTCACTACCGTGGTTCTCATGATCTTCCTGACCGATAACGTCGGGCTGTCGGCTACCCTTGCCGGTACGGCGCTCCTCGTCGGTAAGCTATGGGACGCCATAATCGACCCGGTCATCGGCTACCTCTCCGACCGGACCCGCACGCGTATGGGAAGGCGCAGACCGTGGCTCCTGTTTGCCGCCATACCGTTTGCCATTGCCTTCGCTCAAATGTTCAGGAACCCGGGGCTTTCCTCCCAGACGGCCCTTTTCTTTTGGACGATGCTGTCGTTCATTGCCCTTTCCACCGCCTACCCGTGCGCCAACATCCCGTACAACGCGCTGCTGCCCGACCTCACCCGTGATTTCGACGAGCGAACCTCGGTGACCGGCTACAAGACGGTATTTGCCGTCGCCGGGACCCTCATCGGCGCGGGGGCGGCGATCCCGCTCATCGGGCTTTTCGCCGATAAAGACGCCGGCTACTTTGGGATGGGAATCGTATTCGCGGTCCTCATCGTGATCTCCGTGCTCTCGCCCTTTTTTGCCGTCAAGGAGCCGCCGCTGCCGAAAAAGGTGGCCAGTCAGGGGATCTTTTCGTCCTATCGGGACGCGTTCTCCAACAAGCCCTTCGTCCTCATACTGGTCGTCTGGATGCTCAACACGATCGGCGTCGGCGTGGTGATGGCCTCGATGATCTATTACTTCAAGTATATCTTCCTGAATGAGGCGCTCATCACCCCGATCCTCCTCGTGCTGGTCCTGACCGCGGTGCTGTTTGTCCCGATTACGGTCAAGATCTCTGAAAAGATCGGAAAGCGCGAGACCTATATTATCGGGATGTTCATCGCCGCGGCGGCAATCATGGCCTTTTCACTGGTCGCGCACATCATCGGCGTCGTCTACTCGGGTATCATTATCTTCTTCGCGGGGATCGGGTTTTCGACCCACTATATCATGCCCTGGTCCATCGTCCCCGATACGATCGAGTATGACTATTCCCGGTGCGGCACGAGGCGCGAGGGCATCTTCTACGGCCTGTGGGTCTTCGTGATCAAGGTGGGGGGGGCGCTGTCGGGGTTTATCGTGGGGTTCATGCTCGACGCCTTCGGGTATATCCCGAACCTCGTCCCCCAGCCGGAGGCATCGCTCATGGGTATCCGGCTCCTCATCGGCCCGCTGACGGCCGTCTTTTTCATCGCCGCCAACGTCGTGCTCTGGTTTTACCCGATCGACCGGAAGGCCTACGGCCAGATCATGGCAAAGATCAAGAAAATGGAGGCTGGCCGCGCCGGATCGCCTGCATAGCCGTGCTGCGGTAGTCATACGCGTCGGGCCGCTATCGCCTGTAAAGCAGACAGAATAAACAGGGCCGTCCCATCCGGGACGGCCCCTTCTTCTCGAGTCGATGCAACCGGGAATCTTGATCGAGGCTATCGGTGACCCGGGCGGTGACGGAGTGTCACGCGCCGCCGCGTCTTATGCCGTTTTCTTTGTGAACCTATTCCTGATGTCCTCGATGATCATATAGAGACACGGGACGACCAGAAGCGTCAGGGTCGTGGAGAAGATCAGGCCCCACACGACGACCGCGGCCATCGGGGTGAGCATGGACTCCCGGCCGCCGAAGCCCAGGGCCATCGAGAGGAGGCCGCCGATGGTCGTCACGGTTGTCAGGATAATCGGCCTGAGCCTCACCTTGCCGGACGCCACCACCGCGTCATACGCGCTCATTCCCTCTTCCCGCGAGCGGTTGATGAAATCGACCAACACGATCGCGTCGTTCACAACCAGGCCCACGAGCGCGACCACCGCGATCAGCGCGGTAATCGAGAGGTTCAGGTCCATGATAAAGAGACCGTAGACCACGCCGATAAACGAAAACGGCACCGCCGTCATGACGATCAGCGGCTGCAGGTACGACCGGAACAGCAGCGCCATGATGACGTATACGATCAGTATGGACACCAGCAGGAGCTTACCGACGGATACGAGGGACTCCTGCGTATCCTCGAACTCTCCGCCATAGACGAAGCTGTATCCGGCGTAATCGGCGCTCCGTGTCCCGAAGGTCCGCATCAGCTCCTTATTAACATCACGCGAGTTCGCCTGCCCCTGGATGACGTTGGCATCAACCGTGATGGTCCGGTCACGGTCGGTATGGTTGATCCTGAGTAGTCCCTTGTCAAACACGATCTCGGCGATACTCTTGATCGGTATCCTGTCCCCGTTGGAATTGGGGACGGAGAGATTCTGCAGGTGATCGATGGTGTCAAATCCGTCCTGATACTTCACGATGATGTCCATCTTCTCGTCGTTGCGGCGGATACTGCCCGCATCCGAGCCGGAAAACGCGGTCCTGAGCTCGCTTGCAACTGAAGAGACGGTCAGGCCCAGCTTTCCCATCTTGTACTCGTCAAAATAAAAGCGGATCTCCTCCTTGCCCAGGTCGTAGTCGTCGTCGACGTCGGTCACGCCCTTCATGCTTCTCAGTCTATTCTCGAAATCCCCGGCGATCTTCCTGAGGGTATCGAAATCCTCTCCCTTGATCTCCACCTCGACGGCCGATCCCCCACGCGGACCCCTTCCCTGCTCCTGGTACCGGATGGACATGACCCCCGGGATTTCGTCGGTCTGTTTTCTGAGATCGTTGATGATCGCGTCTGCCCCGACCTCCTTGTATCCGTGCTCGGTAAGCTCCACCTGGACCTCACCGGTATAGGCGGCCGTCCTGGCCATAAAGCGGTTCGAGGTGCTGCCGATCTTGGTCATCACGGCGGCGATTTCGTCGGCCGGGCGCTCGCGGAGCAGCATCTCAATTCGATTTGCCACCGCCTCGGTCTCCTCGAGGCTGCTGTCCACCGGCATCGTAATGCTTATGGTGAATTTCTCCGAGATGCCCTTCTCCTGGAAGACGACGCGCATGGTCAGCATCCCGAAGACGACGGTAATGATCATCAGCCCCACCAGGCCGGAGATGACCAGATAGCGCCTTTTCACCAGCTTTTCCAGGAGCCTGCCATATGAATTTCTGACCTGCTCAAACCAATCCCAGAATGCCTCGCGCTTCTTGCTGATCCTCGTCTTCACCGACCTCTTGGACATGCCGAACTCGACCAGGTGTGACGGGAGCAGGACGAACGCTTCCAATAGCGACGCCGTGAAGACGACGACAACGACGGTAGGTATCGCGGTCATGAACCTGCCCATGAGACCGGTCATGAAGATCAGCGGGACGAAGGAGGCGATGTTGGTGAGCACGGCCGCCAGCACCGGCATCATCACCTCGTTGGTTCCCATGACGGCCGCGTCTTTGATGTCGTATTCCCATCTGGTAGTATCGGTATATGTTTTCTCCCGACGACGATTGCGTCGTCCACGACGATACCGAGCACCAACAGCATCGCGAACATGGAAAGGAGGTTGAGCGTCATCCCGTAGTAGTGCATGAAGATGAAGAGCACCAGGAAGCAGAATGGGATCCCCTGGGCCGCCCAGAGTGCCACCCGCGTATCCAGGAAGAGGTAAAGCAACAGTACCACCAGGAACATGCCGAGCAGCGCGTTTTGGAGCAGGGTCTTCTGGCGCTTGGCCACGTACTTCGATTCGTCCATCAGGGTTGAGATAGAGACGCCGGCCGGCGCGTAGGCCTCTTCCTCCTCGACGATCTCCTTGACCTCCTCGGCGATATTGATGATATCCCCGCCGGTCTTCTTGGTGACGCCGATATTTATGGAGCGTTTCCCGTTGAGCCGGTTGATTACCGTTTCTTCCGCATACGTCTCCGAGACCCTGGCGATATCGCCGATCCTGATGACGCCCTCGGACCGGGAGGCTACCACGATCTTCGCGATATCGTCGGCCGTCTTCACCTCGCCGATCGCCCGGATCAGGAGGTCCTCCTCTTTCTCCTCCAGGGTACCGCCCGGGGACGTTGAGGTTTCGCTGCTTGATCGCCGAAACGATCCGTGAGAGCGTCAGGTTGGTCGCCTCCAGCTTCCGGGGGTCGACCTCCACCCAGAATTCCCGGTCCCGATATCCGTCGATGGTGACGGTGCTGACTCCGTCTATCAGCTCGAATTTATCCTTCAGCCGGTCGGCCGTCTCCCGCAGCGCCTCCTCGGAGACATCGCCGTATACGCCCGACGGTGATCACCGCGAATTCCGGCTCCATCTTGACGCACAGGGGATCGTCCGCGTCATCGGGGAGGTCGTATACCTTGTCCACCTCGTTTTTTACGTCGTTGAGCATCTGGTCAAGGGCCATGCCCCTGACGTCCAGATCGGCCTTAATAACGATCAGTGGACATGCCCTCGGTGCTTCGCGAGGTTATCTCGTCGATCCCGTCCACGTCGGCGATGGCGTCCTCGATGGGCGTGGTGATGAGGTTCTCGATCTCCTCGGGAGAGGCCCCGGAATACGTGGTCGTGATCATGATGCGGCCGAAGTCGACGGAGGGGAACACCTCGCGGCCCAGTTGGGTCACGTAGATAATTCCGAAGACATAGACCAGGATGGTGATCAGGTTGGCAAAAATGGGGTTCTTGACCGAGAAATTCGTGATGGACATGGTGAACGCCTCTCCTGGTTACCGGTTTTTCACAATCCGCACGACGAGCCGTCTTTGAGCGTATCCCTTCCGGAAACCGCCACCTTCGCCCCCGATTTTACCCCCGCGATGACCTCAGCCGCGTCTTCGTTGACGATTCCGAGGGTCACGGGAACGCCGGTGGGCCGTGTTGTTCTCGATCACGAAGCAGTAGGGGGCCTTCCTCCCGCCCTTCTCGTACAGCAGGGCGCCGACGGGGATGCACGTCACGTCGTCCTTCCGCTCCGTGACGATCGTGATATCACCGAACATCCCCGAGGTAAACGAGGGATCGGTCTTCTCGAAACTCAGCTCGACCCGGGCGGTACGGGTGTTGGCATCCAGGAAGGGGCTCACCTCGTGCACCCGGCCGGGGAAGACGACGTCCGGCACGGAGGGAATCGTCAGCCTCGCCTCCATCCCGGGCCTGATGCGTCCGACCTCCACGTCGGATACCTTGACGACCGCCCTGATCGTATCGCCGCCTACGATAAGGACAAGGGGCGTGGTCGTCGTCGCGAGCTCACCCATGTCCAGGTAGTTGCGGGCCACGATCCCGGATATGGGCGCCTCTACGACCACCGGCATATACTCGTCCCATTTCTCCTGCCGCTCCAGGGTTACGAGGGTCGCCCCTTTTGTGACCGGCTCCCCTTCCCGGTAGTAGTACCGAATGACCTTGCCGGGCGCCAGGCTGTAGACCTCCGCCTCGTTTTCCGCGTGAAGATCGGCGGTATAGAAAAGGGTATCCTCGATGCTTCCCAGATACACGTCGGCAACGGTTACGGGTGTACCGGTATCCTTCGGCCGGTCATCGCGAGAATTGCCGTATCGCTGTACAGAACGCGCCACTACCAACGACAGAAAACATATCACGATTATTCCCGCCGCGATCTTTACCTCTCGTTTACCGATCTTCATAATTACAGTCCGCTCCTTGTGAGGTCGCGATAAATAAGCAACGCCCGCCGTGCGTTATGTGAAGCTCCGCGAACCGACGGCCTCTATCGAATCACCCATCGCCCCCTCCCGAAAAAAAGCAGATCACTGCAGCAGCTGATCGTCGCCGGCGATCATCTGGAGCCGGGAGAGGGACTCCTCATAGCTGTATATCGCGCTGATGTAGTTAAGCTGCGCTTCGGTAACCGCAAGCCGGGCGTCCAGCAGATCCAGCAGCGTCTCGACGCCGTTCACGTATCGAAGCTCGGACCGCTCCAGGTTTTCCCTGGCAAGCCGGACGTTGCTCTCCTGCAGGTTGATGATTTCCTTTGCCTCTTCGAGGTCAAAGTAGGCCTTCCTGATGGAGAGCTTGATTTCCTTGGCCGTCGCCGCTGTGGCAATCTTGGCCTTCTCATACTCGGCCTTTGCCTGCCTGTTCTTTGCCGCCGTCACCGCGAGGTCCGTAATGGGGATGGATACCGCTATCCCGCCGGTAAACTCCCAGTTGTCACCGGAAAAGCTGATGTCGGTTACGTCGCGGGATGACGTGTCATACGACGCGAAGGCGCTGATGGTCGGGAAATAGGCGCCGATGGTCGACAGGACGTTCTTGGCCGCAACCCGTTCCGCGAGCGTCTTTACCCTCATCTCGGGGCTGCCGGTTTCCGCTGCCGCCAGGTATTCTTTCAGCCCCTTGTCACGCGGGATGTACACGAGATCACCGTCGAGCACGATGGGTGTATCCAGGTCCAGGTCGAGCATGTCTTTGAGATTATCGTACGCAACAGTGAGATCGTTTTTCGCGATGATCAGGGAGGTGCGGGCATTGGCAAGCTCCACCTCTATACGGTTGACATCGTACTTGGGGGCAAGCCCGTTCATAAAGTTCTTCCTGGTTATTTCGAGGTTCCTTGTGAGCACGTCGACCTCTTCGGTCCAGACCTCAACCTGCCGCTCGGCCAACAGGATCGAAAAGAACGCGGTGCGCGTGCCGTAGATCGTCGAGCCGACGGCCGACCGGTACTGCTCCCGGGCGGTCTCCCGCTGGAGATACGCGATATTCAGTCCCCAGACGGTCCGCCCGCCGGTAAACAGGGGAAGGGACGCGCTGAGGCCAACATTGTACTGCTCATAAGTCGAGCTGCCCGCCGGCGCGCTCAACAGCTTCGAGTTCGGATCGACGAAGCTGTAGGTGCCGTCGGCGCTCACCGACAGGACACCCGCCCAATTTTCGAAAATATAGGCGTTTGCCCGCTTGATCTCCAGGGCCGCCGTCAGCACATCGGGTGAGCGTTTGAGCGCGATATCGACGCACTCGTCGAGGGTGTAGGAGAGCGCCGGGCTCTCCTCCTGGGCCGATACAACGGCGGGTAGGAGAACGACAAGAAACAGGAAAAGGGGAAGGACTGTCTTTCGAACGGTATCACTCATGGCGCGGTGCCTCATGCGGGTATTCGTTAATATCATATCAGAGAATGGGTTCCACTGTTAGATATGTCATAAAAAAGTAAGCCGGCCGCATCCGTCGTGAATATCTCCTGCGCGATTGACACGCTAAATTATATGAACATGTTTTATGGCGCTTTCCTTCTCTCTATGACAGAGAATAGTAAAAAAGATGTTTTGGCTGTAACCGGGCCGATATCTTATTTTCCTGGTCCGCCCGAAATGCCGAAAAAGAGCGCCCCCAGCATGGCCTCGATCTCGCGCTCTACCGTATTATTATCCTTGTTCTCGAATACCGCGCTGAAGCCGATATCCCGGGTTATTCCCCTAACCGCCCTGGCCGTAAGCGTTAGGTCCTCAAAGGAGAGATCGCCTTCGCTTTTCCCGGTGACCAGTATCTCCCTGATGATGGCAAGGTCCTTTTCGCCTTTCTTCTCCATCCGCTCCGGGGGAATTACGGGGGAAAAACCCGATTCGTTGATACGGATATTAAGGGTCTCAAACATGTCCTTCATACCGGTGATTTCCCGCATCATGAAGACCCTGAGCCTGTTATACGATCCCGACACCTCGCCCACGGCCGCCCGCACGTCCGATTCGATTGCGTCCAGTCGCGTATCGAAGAGCGTGAGCAGGACGTCTTCTCTATTCTTGAAGTATTTATAGAACGTCGCCCTCGATATATGCGCGTGCCGGAGGATATCATCAACCCTAAAAGACCAAAACCCGTAGCGCACCGCTAACTCGCGGGCGACATCAAGGATCATCTTTCTCGTATCTTCTTTCATATGAGTAATGATAGTATACATAATAGACTATTTGTATACTATGTTCAACAATATCCCAAAAGAAATCCCCTGTCAACAAAAAACTGACAAGGGACTATGAACTGCCGGCCGCCGTCTATGGATCTCCCTGGCCCGCCCCTACGCCCCGTCTCCGGCAGTGGAACCAGGGGCCGCGAAGGGGCCGTCGCCCCGCGCGGCCCTATGTCGTCTAATCCTTGATCCCGGCCAGCTTCTTGACGGCCTTCTTCTTCTCCTCGATGTCGTACGTACCCATTATCGCGATGGATTCCATCACCGGCGACCCGCCCCCGTGGACGCCCGCGTACTGGAGCACCCCGCCGATGGCAGATACCGTAATGTCCGATATCAGCCTGAAGCAGCGGTACTGGTCCTCGGCGGAGACGCCTTCTTTTCTTATCATGTATTTTTTAACCAGCGGGCCGACTTCATCGCTGAGGAATTCCTCGTCGTACGGAATGGTCGCCGGCAACCCCCCCGCCAGGTCGCAGATAATCTCGTATTCGCGGTAGATATTCATGCCGGCGTGCCGCCTGCCGACGTTGCAGTAAACGACGTTGGGAACTTGAGTTCCCGAGGGGTGCGCGGTACTCTCCATCGCCGCCGCGACGCCCGCCGCATAGGTCAGCTCCGCCACGCTCACCAGCTCGGCCAGCTTGTCGCGCACGTGGGTGGACTTTCCCAGGCCGTTGTACTCGGCAACCAGCGCCGAAGCGCCCATTGCGATATCGGTCACGGCCGGCTTGCAGCCCGTGTAGCTGTGCCGGTGGTACAGGGCAAACAGGAGCGCCAGCTGCCCGCCGTATTCGGTCTCCCCGGCCAGGAACACCCGTTCGTTGGGGACGAACACGTCGTCAAATATCGTCAGCGAGTCGGCCGCGCCCAGCCGCGTGATGGGCGCCTCCAGTTCCGGCTTTCGCGGCCGGACCTGCGTCGCCCGGGACACCATCTTGATGCCGGGGGTATCGGCGGGCACCGCGAAAGCCACCGCCCAGTCGGCCTCTTCCTTGGTTAAGAACCGGGTGGGGATCGCAATGATCTCCTCGGCGTAGGGGGCCATCGTGTTGTGTGCCTTGGCGCCGCGCACGACGATCCCGTCTTTCGTACGCTTGACGATCCTCAGGTAGAGGTCCGGGTCGGCCTGCTCATGGGGCCTCTTGGTACGGTCTCCCTTGACGTCGCTCTGGGCGCAGCAGCCGACCATGTTGTTGTCCTGAAACCTCTTCAGGAATTCGAGAAACCGCGCATTGTAGTCGGTCCCCCGGTCCTGATCGCACGCATACGTGATGACGGAAAGCGCGTTGACCGCGTCAATCCCCATACAGCGCTGGATACATCCCCCGCACTCCCGGCATAGCAGGCGTGTCAGTCTCTGTTTCTTGAGGAGGTCATCCGGGCTCCGGTGTATGTTCGTAAACCGGTTGATCGTTTTCCCCGAAAGGTGGGAGGAAGCCAGGATCACGTCCTGCAGTGTCGGATCACCCTGTGCGTCAAACGTCATCCCGACGATGGTCTTGCCCGGTTCGAGCCTCGAGTCGTCCCGGCCGACCTTTTGGCCCCCGATGTAGATATTCGGTTTCAACGCCTTGAGGGCCTCGAAGTAATCTTCCTTGGTTCTCATCGTTGACTCCTTAGTAGGATTACGATATAGGACATGAAGATGCCGCGCCAGTGCCATAGGCCGGATCGTGAAAGGAACCGCGGCGCCCGTTAGATACTGCCTGCTTTTAGAGGACATAATTTGTACGACTGTACAAACAAGTACCACGGACGGGCGGCGATGTCAAGATAATTTTGTACGATCGTACAAATTTCCTTGCAAACCCACCCCTGTGTATGATAGATAGTATTAACAATGACCGGGCCGGGCTCATGCGGTTTATGAGCAGACGATAGGGGCGCCTCCATGGGCAACAACGACGCAAACAGCGACACCAGCAAGACGCGGGAGGCGATCCTCGACGCGGCCTGCATTGTCTTTGCCCGCCACCCGTACAACGCCGCCAGCATCCGTATGATCGCCCGCCAGGCCCGTCTCGGCCACGCCCTCATCGGTTACTATTTCCCCGCCAAGGCCGACCTCTTCCGGGCCGTGGCCTCCCGTATCTGCGGCGACCTGTGCGCCGGAAACGAGCGGTGGATGGTCGAAGTGCGGCGTATGGGCCTGCATGAGGGCTTCGAGCGATACGTCCAGCGGTTCGTTAGTTTCAGCCGTGAGAAGCCCTGGGTGTTGAGGATCATCATGCTCAACATCACCGGCGAGCGCGTCGGGGCGGTCCCCGGGCAGGACATCCTCATCGAGGCGATCGAGGGAATACGGCGGATGTTCGTGACTACCATGAAGCTGACGGCCTCAGTGGAGGAGGTCGGCCGCTTTTCGGACAGCTTCAACGCCCTCGTGCTCTACTATCTGGGAGCCCCGGAGAGCGCCGCGTGGCTCATCCGCATGGACCCGGACGGCCCCGATTATTTCCCCTGGGTCGAGGAAACGCTCGTGTCGGTCTTCCTCCCGATGATCGGCCGCCTGTTCGAGCGGTAACGACTACCTCCGATGAACCTTTTCGGTTTATTTACGCCCCGTCATCTCGTCGGCCTTCTCTTTCATCAACGCGTTGAGTCTTTGTTCGTCGGCCGCAAACGTGAAGAACATCATGATCTCAAGGATGCCGCAGGCGATCCAGAAGAGGTTGGCGATATTGAAGGCCCACACCCTGCCGAACGCGATGATGAAGAGGCTTATGAGCGCAGGGCCGAACCCGTTGCCGAAGGAGTCGAACAGGTTGGACATCGAGAGGATCGACCCCCTGGTCTCCGGGGAGTTTACGTTGAGCGTGATGGCCTTGATATTGGGCGCCGGGAATATAATTATAAAGCCCGTAATAGCCGCCAGCGCCAGCGGCACGATTACGGAGGGATTTTCCACGCCGACTTGCGACGGATAGTTGAGGAGAAACGCCATGGGGATGACCCCGATGATACACGCCGTACCTATAAATAGCGGGAGGTATCGAGGGTTCCGGTTATAGATCTTGTTGCCGATCAGCCCGCCCACGAACGAACCCGCCAGCGTAGCTGCCGCGCCCGTCATGACGATGAGTGTCGCCATTTCCACCGAGAAACCCTTATCTTGCGCATAGAAGTCGTTGAGGTATATGAAGAAGACGCCCCACGGGATACAACCGGGGATACCCTGCAAGAGGACCAGCACGTTGGTCTTGATACGGAAGATACTGCGGTAAAGGGAAAAATTGATCTTTCCCGTATACACGGCTCCCTTCTCGATCAATTCTTTGAGGCTCTCCTCGGCGATGCCGCGGGGCGGCTCCTTGACGGTGAACCAGAACAGGAGGATAAACAGAAAGCTCGGGGCGGCCACGACGATAAACGGCAGCCGCCAGCCGTATTCCGGACCGATGAATCCGGCGACGAGCTGCCCCACGGCCACGCCCAACCCCTGGACGAGCGTGATCCAGGCGGCCGCGGCGGCCCGGTTCTTGTGCGAAAAAAAGTCGCCGATCATGGAAAAGGTAATCGGGATCATCCCGCCGACGCCGATGCCGGTCAGTGCCCTGAGCCAGAATAGCTGCGCATAGTTCTCCGCAAAACCCGAAAGGAGGCAGGGCAGCTCACCGATGATCGCCGTCGCCACGAAGAGTTGTTTGCGGGAGACCATATCGGTGAAGTAGCCGATGCAAAGCGTTATCAGGGCGCCGATTACCCAGAAGGCCAGGGATATCCGCCCCCCGAGCAGTACGTCCCGCTGGATGTCGGAAAAGCCGAAATCACGGGCTATCTGGGTGAGGTTGGGGGCCATGAGGTTCTGATCCGCAAAGATAAAGAGGTTTATCGCCGCGATGAGGATTACTGCGTAGAGTTCTTTCCTTCCGAACGCGCGCGTATCGGCCATTGCCTTCTCCTGTAAAATGCAATGCAAATCAATATAATCAGTCGCCGGGGAGGAGACAGAACCACCCCGGCTACCGTTCCAGGTAAAAACTCGCTATCTCGTGGCCGGCCAGATCGTACGTGAAGCTTTTTCCCGAGATGGAAAGCTCCGTGAGTTCCCCACTGGGGGTTACAGCCGGGAGAACTACACGGCCTGACCATGTTATACTCCCTCCGCCATTTCTCTGTCAAGACCTTCGCTTTCGATCCCGTGTCAAAGCTCTCGCCGTCGAGCGGTTCTTCCCTGAATTCCCCGTTGAAAGACCGTCGATACCGTCAATATAATCTAAACTGCTGGGTCTAAGGGAGGTATTCTACGGACGTACCACGTACATACATCGGTATACTCGTTTCGGATATCCTCGGCGGTATACGCACGGCCGTGCGCGGTGCTTCTTATGGTTCAATCCTTAAGAGTCGTTTCGGTTCGGCCGGGTCGTTGATTTTTATCACGGAAGTGAACGCAGGGGATTGTTGAATGGAGACGCAATATCAATTATGTATAGGATTCACATCATCGGCGCGGCCGGCGCCAGCAGGACTTGTGACCCGTAGCGGCCTCGCAGAATTACTCCCGACTCCCTGATTGGCGTTTCGTTCTGATCAGAAAAGAATTGGCCATCCCATCACGGTTCTCGGCATGCCCTATTTACCCAGGACCTCATCGATTTTTTTCTGAAGGAGCGAAAGCTGGGTCGGCTTTTGGATAAACGCATCCTTTTCGAGCAACGCGATCTCACCGGCCTGCCCTTCCTCACTGTAACCCGAGGTAATGAGGACTTTCACCGAGGGCTTAATCTCCCTGATTCTGTCAAGCGTCGCCTTTCCGCCCAACTTCGGCATAACCATATCCAGGATAACGACGCCTATCTTTTCCTTATGCCTCTTGAGCAGCTCAATTCCCACAAGCCCGTTCTCGGCCGTAAGCACGGGGTGTCCCCTGCCCGTCAGGAAATCACTCCACACCTCCCTAACCGCCGGTTCGTCGTCGATCAGGAGGATCGTCGGGTGGAGAGAATCGTCGTGATTTTCTTTCATGCGAGTCAATTCCTCCGTTGCTCCTTTCACTCCAGGGAAATAGAGCGTAAAGGCAGCCCCTTTACCTGCCTCACTGTGGACCGTGATGAAGCCCTTATGGCCTTTCACTATCCCATAGACCGTCGCCAGTCCTATTCCCGAGCTGCCCGAATCCCGTTTCGTGGTGAAGAAGGGCTCAAAAATGTGATCGAGTATCTCGGGAGCGATACCCACACCGTTATCGGTAACCGAAAGCACAACGTGCGGCCCGGGGGCGTAGCCGAAGTGGGATTCAACGAAGCTGCGATCCAGGATCTGGTTTCGTGTCTCAAAGGTAAGCCGACCGCCCCGGGGCATCGCGTCTCTGGCGTTAATACTAAGGTTGAGGAGACATTGCTCTAGTTGGTTCGTATCTCCCTCGACCGACATAAGGTCGTGTTCGAGGTGTGTCTTGATTTCGATAAGTTTATCAAAGGTGCCGCTGATGAGCGGCACGATCTTCTCGATGAGTCGGTTGACGTTTACCCTGGTTATATTATAATGTGCGCCGCGCGAGATGTTTAGGATTTGTTTTGTCAGGGCTGAGGCCCTGAGCGTTCCCTCGTGTATGACGGTCAGGGCCTTGTGGTCGGGGTCTTCCGGGGTTTTCCCCATCAGGAGCAATTCCGAGTAGCCCATGATTCCCACCATGATGTTATTGAAGTTATGCGCGATACCGCCGGCCATCGTGCCGATGGCTTCCATTTTCTGTGACTGGATGAGCTGTTGCTCCAGTTTAGTTCGGTCGGTTACGTCTCTCAGGGTTCCCTGGAAACCCACGATTTCGTTCTCGTTTCTGATGAGGTTCATATAACCTTCGACTATTCGTTCTTCGCCGTTTTTCCTTTTTATCTCAAACCTGGTTCCGTTTATCGGCACACCGGTCCGATAAAGCTTGTTAAAGAGATTGTACGTTCGTTTCGCGAGCTTTTTACCCATGAACTCCCGGTAGTTTCTTCCGATAAGCTCGTCTTTGGTATATCCCGTAACGTCCTCTGCGGCTCTGTTTACCGACGTGAAGTTGCCTTTCGCGTCGCAAGTGAAAATCGTATCGAGGGAATTTTCGAAAAGGCTCCGATACTGCCGCTCGGATTCGCGGAGGGCATATTCCGTCCGCTTTTGTTCGTCAAGCAGCTGTTTGTTCTCTAGAAACGCCGTAATCTGGCGAATAAGCACCAGGAGCATAACGACACCCAGCCAAACGACAAGGGTGGGAAAATTGATATCGAGGTCGCTCCGATAGCTCGTTATCATGAGGACATAGGCCCCGACCAGCCAGAAATACGGCACATACATCGCCCAGGGTGCGATAGCCTTTGGTTTTTCTACCAGGTCCGTATCGGCCGACACCTCCGCCGCCGAACGATCGACGGTAATCGCCTGGAATACGCCGGCAAGCCCCGCGAGGAACACGGTGGCAATCCACCCCATGTCAATATATAACTTGGTGACATAGGTACCCGAAGTGAACTGGTAGCCAAAGACCACATCGGCGCTGATCTTGAGCAGCATGGTGGTGGCGAGCAGTAATATGGGACTTCGTGCCTGGGACTTCAAGCGGCGCGAAAGCAGAAGAAAGAGCACCATAAGCAACAGGAAATCGAACGCCGGATACGTGAAGGCGACGATAAGAGTCGTGAGGTCCGCCTTTCCCATTGTGAGAAGGGGGCTAATGTAGAAATACCAGTAAACCAGCAGGGCCGACAGGGCTATGATTCCTAAATCGAGCGAAAACTTGAGCCACTCGCTGCCCTTCAACCGTTTCATGGGGAGTTTCAGTACCCCCACGATGAAGAGGGTAAAAGAGAGGATATAGAACAGGTCGGTCAGCGATGGAAAAGGCGTTTCCTTGATCACTATCTGCTGGATAAACCAGTTAATATCTCCCAGCGTCCAGGCAAGCTGCCCGACTGCCAGCAGGACCCACGCGACAAAAAGCTGGCGGGAGTGGGCTGCCGAACGCAAAGCCCCCCAGGAAAGGGCGGCTACCGCCAAAAGTCCCTCAATGGGGATGGCGAGATCATTAAAAACTGTCCGATTCCACTCGTCGCCGATCAGAAACGTTATCATCGAAAGATGAATAAGATAGCCGACAAGAAAGACGAGGGACGCGTTCCTTGGAGTGATGACAGAAGGGATGGGCTTCATCGTACTAATCATTTGAGACCCGTGAAGGAAAGGAAAGGCGGCGCCCACGATTTCACGGTGGCCCCTTTATGCTCGCTCCCGATCAAACGAACAGACCTGCGCGAAGCCGGGCTCAATCGTCGATGCAAGTGGATCGGGACTGACGTCTACTATTCTACTTAAAGGTGACCTATTTGCAAGCGGGTATTCGGTCGATTGTGCAACAGTTTGGTACTATTATGACAATTAGCGGATATAATTATATGTCCATTCGCGCGCCGTAACGTCAAACACCCGGCTGTGTGCCCAGGCGGGATTTAAAAGGACTTCTTCGGATTTCCGGAAAAAAAAAGGCCGCACATCTCGCCGGCAGTCGGCGGTTCATTCAGGGCATTGTAAATCCGCAGCCCCTAAACTCACCATAATAAAAAGATACTGGAAGACACAGGGGAGAGACTATCGAGAAGACCGCCATGTATCAGGTAAGATAGCCTGCCAAATCCACCCGGCTACTTTTTTTTACCGCCGCCGTGGTCACTGCCGCGGCCGTGATTGCGGCCGCTGCCGCGGTTACCCTTGCTGCTGCCACTTGCTGATACCCTTGCTGTTTCCACTGCTTTTATCTTTCTCGTTCCCCTTTCCCTTACCGACATTCGAATTTGCGGTGGTTTTGAGACTCCCGAAGAGCGTATCTAAGACCTTTCCAATAAGACCTCGTTTACTCTCATTATTCACGGCGTCGCCCAGGACACTGGGAGAAACCCCAATCTCCTGACAAATCTCTAACCAGCCCAGCCCGGAATCACGCATCGATTCCACGGTAGTTACGTCCACTCCCATTGCATCGGCCGCGGCGCCATCGGCTGCCCGTTCCGCTTCTTCGACGGACGCCATGGCGTCCGCGACGCGATTCTCGGACGCGGCGACATCTTCGTCGGTTGCGGAAGTATCGGCTTTTATTGCGGTGAGCGCGCGGTTCTCGGCCTCGAGGTCGGCCAGGGCCTTATTGAGCTTCTCGATGGCCTTTTCGGCTTCCCGGCCGGATTTTTCGGCCGCGTCCCTGTTTATGGTTACTGCCTTCAGGGATTGCGCTATCATCATATCTATATCGAGTGAGGATTCCGATCGGGGGCCGGCGAGTTCCGGGTCGTCACCATTGGTTGTTGACGTGATTTCGTCGATACGGGTGGAGTCGGTTGGCGTTGCCGTATCGGAAAGATGCTGGGCCGAAGCCAGGGCGGGTGCTAATGAGGCGGCTATCAGTACAGATAGCCCGCCGAGGAGTAATTTATGAAGACATCGTGCAGTTATCATTCATGATCTCCGTTAGATCAGATGATAAGGCCGCTACTTCTTTACGATATCGGCGCGTGGGACCGTTTATGCCTAAATGACTCACGCGATCACTAAATAACTATAGAAAATTCCCGCTTCGTTCAATTCAAACGCTACTGCAATCGAGAGAGAACCGCGACCCGAGCCTCATACAAAATACAACTATTATCTAATAATGTTACCATATTACGTAAAAAAAGTAAAGCAAATAGCATACCGGCGTTGAGAATATAATTTACGCTAACCTGGTCAGGAACGATTGAGTAATAAACCAGTGCGCCGGCAGTCAGCCGGTAGAAGGCGAAATCGCATGATTTATAGGGAGACCTCGCTTACCTCCCTCACTGGCTTGCTCCAAAATCCGTGACCGGCGCCATATATGACCGGCCGGGGAGGGGCTGAGGCACCTCCCGGTGCGTGGGCACGCCCAGTATCCTTTCGGGGAGTTCCGGATCGATGATGACGGCCACCAGTACCGCGAATACGATTGCAAGGAGGATTACCATCCCCATGATGGCAGCCCTCATCAGGCGTATTCCGCGACGACGGGGCTTCGAGGCCGCGTCTTCCTCGAAGCTCTTGGCCGCGAACGCGGGGACCCTCTCGAATCTCCCGATCTCGGCGCACACCACCGTGATATTGTCGTGTCCGCCGCGGGCCTTGGCAAGCTCGATCATCCGCTCGGTCGCCCGGCGCAGCGTCTTTTCGGCGTGGATGATGCCCACAATCTCCCTTTCGGTCACGAGATCCCACAGCCCGTCGGTGCAGAGCATCAGGATGTCACCATCCAGCAGTCTGACCCGCCCGGGCCGATCGACCTCGACCGCATCCCCCGCGCCGAGGGACCTGATCAGGATATTCTTCTGGGGGGAATGGCGCGCCTCGTCGGGCGACATCTTGCCTTCACGAACCAGCTGCCCCACGTACGAGTGGTCTTCGGTAACCGCAACGATCTCGTCCTTCCTGATCTGGTAGGCGCGGCTGTCCCCGACATGGCCGATATAGGCGTCGTCACCGGCGATGAACGCCGCCGTCAACGTAGTGCCCGGCGGCTTCGCCCCCCCTCCCCCGACCTCCCGCACCCGCCGGTCGGCCTCAAAGATAATCGCCATGACGGCCGATTCGATATCGGGGAAATCGGCAAGCCCGCCCCCCCCGTTCTTCGAGAAGGTGTCGTCCATGAGCCTTACCGCCGCCCTACTGGCGAGATCGCCGCCAACGTGCCCGCCCATGCCGTCGGCAACAGCAAGCAACGCCCGAATGGCGAAGGGGTTGTGATCGGGCTGCTCCAGTGTCATCGCGATATACGCGTCCTCGTTCTTTTCCCTGACCAGGCCCCGGTCCGTAGCGGCACATAGCGTGATGGGGGAGTGGATCGGCTGTCTCATGAATGACCTCTATACAGGGCGTCCCTGGCGGATGCCCGCTTACTTACCCGTATCTTCGGGATTCCTCGATATCGAAGGCGGCGTACATGCCTTCACGGACAGACGGTTATCTACCGGCTGCCGTCACGGGCGGTCGAAAGGCTGTGGTATTTTCAATCCGACCGCAATCGCTCGTCCTTCCTAACCACTGCGCCGCCGGGCCGTCCTGACCAGGAGGATCACGAGGATCGCCGCCGCCAGCACGATCGCGACGATCGAAAGCGCCCGGAACGCGATGGAAAAGACCTTCTCCGTCCGTTCCTTCTTGTGGAAATCGTAGAGGGCCATGGTATCCACCGGCGGATTGGTAGACGCCAGGAACTCCTTTTTGCCTGTAATCTGTTCCCCGCCGTAGTAGAGGCTCACCCCCAGGGTATGGAAGAGGACTACGCCGTCGGGCCGGGCCGGGAACGGGGAGACGAACGATATCCGGTACTGGCTGTGGATCTGCTCGGAGATGAGCCGGTAAATCGCCTCAAGACCGGAGGGACCGGGTGCAAAAAAGGCCCGCCCGCCGGTCCCGTCGGCGATCTTTTTCAGGATGGTCCGGTTGGCGTCACCCCCGAGCCCCACGGTGATCACGACCGACCTCGCCTTGCCCGCCGCCGCGATCGCGTCGGCGTCGGTGGCCGGGCTGTTGGCCTTATCGTTCCTGCCGTCGGTGAGGATGACAACAATGCGCCTGCCCACAGGCGCCGCATCGAGGATCTTCGACGAATCTATGATCGCCTGGTAGAGCGCCGTATCTCCCTTGTATGTGAGTCCCCTGACCGCCTTGGTCAGGGCGTCTTTGTCGTCGGTCAGCCCGAGGTTGACATAGACGTCCTGGTCAAACGTCACGAGTGCCGCCTTGTCTCCCGGTTTCAGTAGCCCGATGAAGGACTCGGCCGCACGCTTGGCGGCTTCAAGGGGCGCCCCGGCCATGCTCCCTGAGATATCGACGGCGATCACAACCGACAGCGGATCGGTGACCGGGTCGGCCTCGATGATCGTGAGGCCCGACACCTCCGTTCCCTCTTCCGTTACCGCGAGGTCTCCGATTGAGACGAGATTGATGGGCTGCCCCGCGGGATCGGTCACCGAGAGGTATGCCGAGATCGTGGGGTACTTTTCGAGGTTAAGGTCGGAAAACGTAACCGTCCCGACCCGCTCCTCCCCCACCGGCACGGACGGGGTGGGGATGGGCCCCTCAGCCGACAGGGCCGGGAAAACCGTGAGCGCGGCCGCTGCCGCAACAGAGATAGCCCCGATCAGTGAAAAAAAGACGAAGCGAGAACCTTTGGTATTCATCGTATGTTCCCTCTCATTGGTATTCCATATGGTGTTACGATAAGATCTCAGGGATCTGCCGGCCGCCGGCATCCCTATTTCAGCGCGTAGATGCCTCCCGATCCGTCACAGAAATAGACGACACCGTTCACGACGCACGGGGAGGCCCGAACCGGGCTTCCCGCCGCGTGGCGCCATAGCTCCCGGCCGCTTTTCGCGTCAAGGACGTACAGGTTCCCGTCGTCGCTCCCGAACAATACGGCGTTCCCAACCACAACGGGCGAGGAGACTACCGCCCCCCCCGAAACGAACCGCCAGATAAGCGTGCCGTCGGCCGTCGAGAGGGCATAGAGCCCCCCATCGTCGCTGCCGACGAAGACCGTCTCCCCTGTTACCGCGGGAGAACTGAGTACCTGGCCACCCGTCTCGAACCGCCACAGGATCGCTCCGTCTCCGACGCCCGCCGCATACACGAACCGATCCCATCGACCGAAATAGACCCGGTCAAGCCGGACCGCCGGCGAAGACGTGATCGCACCTTCTCCCGAAAGCCGCCAACGCTCCCGGCCCGTGGCTGCATCCAGCACGGTGAGGATACCCCCGCCGCTGGCCACGTAAACGATCCCTTCGGCGACCGCCACGGTCCCGTGGACGGAACCCTCCACCGAACCCCTCCACTTCTCCTTGCCCGTTGCCGCGTCCAGCGAAAAGACTGCGCCGTCATAGGACCCGCAGTATACCATCCCATCGACGATGACCGGAGATGAGCCGATCTCGCCACCCGCCGCGTAGCGCCATATCTCCGCTCCCGTTTCCGCTTCGACGGAAACGAGCTTCCCCCCGAATGTGCCGAAACATACTATCCCGTCGGCTACGGCCGGAGAAGAGTAGACGGGACTTCCCGCCCGTGACCGCCACCACACTGTGCCGGTAGCCGCGTCCAAGCAATAGAGGTACCCATCCCCCCCTCCCGCATAGACCCTTCCGCCGGACACCGCGGGCGTTGAGAACGGCGCCCCGATCGGGTCGGATTTCCAGAGGAGGGCGGGCCGGTCCCCGGGTACCGTCCCATCGTAGGCGCCGGTCCCCGCGGGACTGCCTCGATACACCGGAACATACCCGCCGGGCGGAAGCGGCGTCACGGCCTCGGGGGTGAGCACTACCGGCGCCCGGGGTGTCCGTTCTTCTCCCGGCCCTTCATTCCGCCCGTCCCTCATCACCCAGAACATCCAGGCAATGAGGCTGACGATCGTCAGGATGACTAAAAGACAGCAGGCCCGGAAGACTTTCTTCAGCCACGCGGCAAAGCCTGTGCCCCGTTTTTCTTTTTTCGGGATTTTCCGGGGGACGCTCGTTTTCTTTGTCTTGCCGAAGAGCTTCTTCAACGCGCGCATGACCGACGGTCCCTTCCGAAGCCCCGCCCTGACATCCCTGAGAAATTCCTCGGCACTCTTGTATCGGTCGGCCCGGTTACGCGCCACGGCCTTGTTCACGATATCGGCCGCCCAGCCGGGAAGCCGCCGCCTGATCCGGCCGACGGGAGGCGCCGGCTCGCTCAGGATCTTTGAGATCGATGCGACGCTCGATCCCATCCTGAAGGGAGAGCGGCCCGTCAGCATCTCGTAAACGACCAGGCCCAGGGAATATACGTCGGTCCTCTTGTCGAGCCGCTCGCCTTTCACCTGCTCTACGCTCATGTATTCCGGTGTGCCGAGCGCCGTGCCGGTTGTCGTGAGCCCGGACCCGCCGATCATTTTCGCGATCCCGAAATCGGTGATGACGGCGCGTCCCTTACTATCGACGATAATATTGGAGGGCTTGATGTCCCGATGCAGAATCCCTTTCTTATGTGCGTACGCAAGGCCTTCGGCCACCCGGACGGCGATTTGAAAGGTCTGCCTCACCGAGAGGGGGGCCCGTTCGGCGATGATCTTGGCCAGGTCCCTGCCGGGGAGAAGCTCCATGGCGATATAGAACGTATCGTAGGTTCTTCCGCTCCCGAGAACCCTGATAATGTTCGGGTGATCGAGTGAAGCCATTACGGCGGCCTCGTTCTTGAAGCGGCGGATAAGTTTTGTATCGTGGGATAGCGAAGGCGGGAGTATCTTAACGGCGACGTCCCTCTTCCTGCGGAGGTCACGGGCGCGATAGACCGAGCCCATCCCCCCGTCGGCGATCTTTGAGACGATCTGCCACCGTTGATCGATAACGGTTTTGATAAAGGGATCGCCTTTTCCCACGAGCCTCCCCCGTGCCAACCGCAAAAGAACGGGCGGTATCCTTCCCGCGGCCGCGTCCCGGGCAGATTTCAGAAAGCACCGCCCGGCGCCTGAAGAGGTGATACACGTCCCGGGTAGTCCGTGACGGAAACGGCGCAGGGAGGGCGCTCCAAGGCGGCGGCCTCCCCCCGCAGAATCATGCCGTCATCTTTCCCCTGGGGCGGAAACGGCCGGTACTCTGCTCAACAAAACCGGGCGTTTCCCGCACCTTCGTCGGCCGGCCCGGACTATTTAAGGAAGACGATCTTCCCCTTGATTACCCCAAACTGTATCTCATCGCCTTCGGAAAGCTCGCGCTCGTCGCTTATAGTCTCGCCGTTAACACGGGTGGGATTAGTGAGGCTCACGTTATTGATGCTGTATTTTCCTCCGCTATAACGGATGCGGGCATGTTCGCGTGACACGCTCTTGTCGGTGAAGCGGATGTTGCCCTTCTCCCTTCCAATCAGGTTTTCCATGACGAGGACGATTTTTTCTCCCTGCCTCTCTCCCGAGATGATCTCAAGCTGGGCCGCGTTCGTGGGTACCTTGTCGGTCTTGGCGGCGCCACCGTACTCGGTCATCCGCACCTTCTCGGTTCGGCCCGACCCCTCGGTAACCGACGTGCCCCTGGTGCGCGTTAGGGTAGGCTCCATCTTCTCTTCCTTAAACGATGGTCTCCTGAGGATCATGATGAAGACCACGATGAGGATGAGCACGACTGCCGCCGCGATGATTGCCCATACGGAGACGGGCAGCCCCCCTGATACCACTTTCAGCTCCCGGACATACGGGGTTTGAGTGGTCGGGTCGACCTGGACAACCCCCTCTATCGTGACAACCGCACCGGGGGCGGGGGGATTATAGGTAAGCACGGTGATCGATCCGAAGCTATCGTCGGTCAAGACGAAGGAACCGGGCGTCGTCGGTCCGGCTGGATTGGACTCCTGGACACGGCCCGAGATAACGACCGTCATGTTCATGAACCTGGTTGGATTATTGATGATGTCGCTGATGTAGGTGATGTTCTGGGCCAAAGCCAGGGATGAGAAAAAGATGACTAACGACACGAGACAACAGAAAAACAGGATACCCCTTTTTCCTCTCATGCTCTCCTCCTTACTAAAGGGAATCGGTTTCTAACGTTACTACGGCCTTGGATACCGACGGCGGACCGCGAAGGTCGGAGATACTCTCTCACAGATGGAAGGCCGCATTCAGATTGAGGTGAGCCCGTGGCTCACCCGAAAATGACTATCCGGGAGAAAGCACATCAATGAAATCCTCGCTATTACCCCGAATGCGGGCAAATATAAAGGAATGGATACACAGATATCTCCCATACCGATGTTTGACAAAGCTGAAGTGCCACATGTTCCCGCCGATAAGGTTAAATCTCCCTAATCGTTTGAAACGGGCTGAGGAGCCGTTCGGGCAAACGTATCGTCTCATTTTAAGAGGACTGGCACGGCTCACGTGAAGTTTTGCTTTTCGGAGGGTATTACGAGGCAGATTATAATAGTAACGAGGGGGAAAAGACAGGTCTCGATTCTCCGTCAAGATATGTTTATTTTGGCGCGCCCGGCAGGAATCGAACCGACGACCCACGAATTAGAAGCAGGTCATTCTTGACGATAATCTATAGACATCATTCTTCTTTCAATTCCCGACGATGCCCTGGAATACCTCAGAATACCCCGTAATCCCCCGGGTTTTGTAACACTTTTTGTAACGCTTTCGGATAAGCTGATCGGGATATTCTTTATCTGTACTGACTGTAACCCAATTACATCGAAAATCTGATTAATGACCGGGACATCCAAACCGATATCGTGAGGACAATCAGGTAAATATAGTGATTGCAATATTGCAATCTTTCTGCTAAGATGTGAGAATGACTGCGAAACAACATGGAAAGGCGGCCCGGAAAGAGGAATTCTTCGACATAATCCTCGACAGCGTCGCCGACGGCGTCTTTACCATTGACAACGATAACACCATTACCTCATTCAACACCGCGGCGGAGCGTATAACGGGTGTTTCCCGTCACGAAGCCGTCGGGAGGAAATGCCACGATATCTTTCACGCGAGCATCTGTGTACACGATTGCGCCCTCAAGAAGACTATTGCTTCCGGACAAGCAGTCATTGACCAAAAGATCAACATCATCAACGCCGACGGAGAGAGAATCCCGATTACCATCAGCACCGCCGTGCTTCGAGACAAGGGGGGCGTTATACTCGGTGGGGTTGAAACCTTCCGCGATCTTTCAGTCATCGAGGCGCTCAAAAAGGAGATCGCCTCCAACTACACCTTCGAAGACATCATCAGCAAGAACAGGAAGATCCTCGACATTTTCGATATACTGCCCGACATTGCCGAGAGCGAAAGCACCGTTCTCATCGAGGGGAAAAGTGGAACGGGCAAGGAGCTGTTCGCCCGGGCGATCCATCATCTCTCTCCCCGCAACGACGGACCGTTTCTTGCGGTCAATTGCGGCGCGCTTCCCGACACGCTCCTTGAATCCGAGCTGTTTGGCTATGTAAAGGGCGCGTTTACCAACGCCGTAAAGGATAAGCCGGGCCGTTTCGAGCTTGCCAAAGGCGGCACCATGCTGCTGGACGAGATCGGCGAAATGCCGCAGGCCCTCCAGGTAAAGCTGTTGAGGGTGATCCAGGAAAAAGAGTATGAACCGCTCGGCTCTGTCAAGAAGGTCAAGGCTGACGTTCGTATTATTGCGTCCACAAACAAGGATCTAAAACAGGAGGTAGAGCGAGGTAATTTCCGTACCGACCTTTTCTTCCGCCTGAACGTAATGAGGCTGCGGATTCCTGATCTTTCCGAGCGTAAAGAAGATATCCCGATCCTCATCGATCACTTCGTTGAAAAGATGTCACGGAAACTGGGCAAGGAGATCGTCGGGGTAAGCGACGAAGTACTGGACCGTCTCATGCGTTACGACTTTTCGGGAAACGTGAGGGAACTGGAAAACATCATTGAGCACGGTGCGGTTCTCTGCCGGTCGGGTTTGATTACCGCAGGAGATCTTCCTCAGGAGATATTCGAAGGAGTCGCTCTCGACGATGTTTCTGCGAGTGGAGTGCAAATCTCTGCTGATCCGCGCGACTGCAGGGTCGTGGCGGCAGAGGCCGAGAGACGGGTTATCGCGGATACACTCGCCCGTTTTAAGGGAAGCAGAGTGAAGACCGCTCAAGCCCTCAACCTGGATAAGTCCACCCTCTGGAGAAAGATGAAGAAGCACCAGTTACTTTAATAATCCTGGACTGGTATCGTAAAACCTACCCGTTATCTACGAATCATTAGCCTGCTCAAGACGAGTCAAATAGTATCATTTCTGCAATTATCTATTCTCAGATGATTGCATTTATGAACCCATATTTCTCGCCATCCCACATGCCGAAATTCCCGGCGCTGATCATGTTTCTAATATATTGAATTGACTGCTATTTCCAGACATGTTTCTCTGCCCGGCGATTGGCACGACTGTTGCAAACTATCAAGAGGTATGGATGGAGCCACTTATCGAATTGCCGTTCCTCTCCTGGAAGAACGTATCGCACCGAGGTTTGATACGGCCCAGAGGATGCTCTTTGTGACCATATCCGATGAACGGATTGTGAGCCGGGAGATCGTCCGCCTTATCGGGATCCATCCGCTCCAGATGGCCCACTGGCTGAAAAAAGAGGGCGTAGACGTTTTTATCTGTTCGGCAATTGACGTGATTACATGGCAGAGCATGACAAACCTCGGAATAACCGTCTATTCGCGGATAGCCGGCGACGCGGTCGGCGCGGTTGAGGCCTTTATCCGGGGAACGCTCGACGAGATGTCCATCCCCTGTATGGGAAGAGGCGTCGGGTGCAGGCGCAGGAGATGGAGGGGTACGGAAGACAAGAACAATCCGTAGCATATGAAAGGAGGTATGGATATGCCGAGAGGAGACAGAACCGGTCCCCAGGGAATGGGACCGCGAACCGGAAGGGGAATGGGGTATTGTTCGGGCTTCGATGTGCCGGGATTCATGAACTCGGCTTCCGGAGCCGTTGGTAGGTTCTTTTCCGGCGGCCTTGGGCTTGCCCGGGGCCGGGGAAGAGCGATACCCGGATACGGGATGAGGATGGCATGGGGACGGGGAACAGGGCGTGGACGGGGTTACAGCTCCTTTCACTCCTATCCTGAAGCCGTGCCTCTCACACCGCTGAGTGCGGAAGAGGAAAAGACATTCATACAGAGCAGTATCACGGCGCTTAAATCCCGACTTGAGGAGATGGAAAAGAGACTTTCCGAGCTTTCGGAAAACAACAACTAAGTACCTCGCGAGCAGGGGGGCGTGTTCCCCCCTGCTTGCCCGTAACGGGTTGAGGGTATGAAAAGGACCTGTTGTCTTGATAAGCACATACTATAGTACCGGCATATTATTCATACATCTCTTTTGTATCCGGCATTTTGCATTTTTTGTCGAAATAGGATGATGAGGTAAGAGTTTGAAACAGAATGAATGTGAAAAAGATGCCGCTTGTTCCTCGTGTGCTTCGGAGCAGCGCTGCGATGCCGACCAGAAGGAGCGGCATGCCGAAGAAATCCTCAAAACGCGCCTTTCGCGCATCGCCAGGAAGATCATGGTGATGAGCGGCAAGGGCGGCGTGGGCAAGTCCACGGTCGCCGTCAATCTCGCGGTATCCCTTGCCGAACGGGGGTATCGGACGGGGCTCCTGGACGCCGACCTGCACGGCCCCAATATCCCCAAGATGCTGGGAATAGAGAATCGAAAGCTCTCCGGTTCCGATGACGGGATTGTCCCAATCCCCGTTACCGACAAGCTGAACGTCATATCCATGGCCTACCTGCTGGAAGACCCCGATACCCCGGTCATCTGGAGGGGGGCGATGAAGCACGGCGTCATCAGGCAATTCCTGGGAGAGGTTAACTGGGGCGACCTCGATTACCTGATCGTGGACCTGCCGCCCGGCACGGGCGACGAGCCGCTGTCCGTGGCGCAGCTTATCGGTAACGCTGACGGCTCCGTCATCGTCACCACGCCCCAGGACGTGGCGCTCCTGGACAGCCGTAAGTCGGTCAACTTTTCGCTTAAATTGGGGGTGCCGGTGCTTGGGATCGTCGAGAACATGAGCGGCTTTACCTGCCCCCACTGCGGCACCGAGATCGACCTCTTCAAGACGGGCGGCGGGGAGCGGGCGGCGGGAGAGATGGGAGTCCCCTTCCTGGGGAGGATTCCGTTGGATCCCGAGATCATGGCCGGTGGCGATGACGGTCAACCGTTTGTTATCCACGGCAAGAAATCACGCGCCGCCGTATCGTTTACGCACATCGTGGACGGTATCGTAGATAAACCGCACCCTCAAAAAGAGGGGCGCATTAACAACAAGGAGATTGACGCAATGAAAAGTATCGCCCTTGCATCCGAGACTGAGAAGATGCTCGACGGGGAGCTCTCCGCCCATTTCGGCAGGTGCCCTTATTATACCCTTGTGTCCGTTGACGGCGATTCCGTCAAGACGGTCAAGGCCGTATCAAATCCCCACTTCGGTAACCACCAGCCCGGCGTCATGCCGGAGTTCATCAAGTCTATCGGCGCCAACGTCATCATCGCGGGTGGCATGGGACCCCGGGCGATAGACCTCTTCGGCGAATTGGGGATCGAGGTCGTAACCGGTTATGCCGGCCGGGTGGGGGACATCCTGGCCGCCTATCTGGAAGGGAAGATCAAGGGAAGCGCTCCGTGCGCCCACGATCACCAGGATGGGTGCAAAGGATGATATCTGGAGAAACTGGAGTCATCCCGCTCTCTGATGGGTCTGTCTCCAGTCACATGTGGAGGAATAATATGAAACAAGCCCTCAGAGAAGTCGACAAGGTCGAGATTCTTACCTTACAGGATAACTATGTCGATCTGGTCTCTCGTGATAATACCGAGGTAGTCTTGAGGGCGATGCCCCTCAAGGACATGCAGGTGAAGAACTCGATCCTGGCCGAACACGGGTTTTCCTCCGTCGTTACCGTAACCGGTAACGGCGAGTCACGGAGCATCCTCTTTGATTTCGGTTTTTCCGCCCACGGGGCAGCATTCAACGCCGACGCCCTCGGAGTCGATCTTTCGAAGATCGAGGCGTGCGTCATCTCCCACGGCCACCTTGACCACGTGGGGGGGATGGAGGAACTGGCGGGAAATATCGGAAGGAAGGGGATTCCGCTGGTCGTCCACCCCGAGGCCTTCAGAAACCCGAGATACCTCAAGATCACCGACCAGTTCAAGGTCTTCTTCCCTCCCCTGACCAGGGAGCGGGCTGACACCGCGGGTCTTTCGTTGAAGGCGACAAAAGAGCCCCGCGGCCTGCTGGATGATACCGTCATCTTTCTCGGAGAAGTGCCCCGCAAGACGGCGTTCGAAAAAGTGGGGCAGGATTTCTGTTACGAAAAGGACGGCAAGGAGCTGTGGGACGACATCATCGACGACTCTGCGATCGCCGTCAACCTGAAGGGGAAGGGCCTCGTGCTGCTGTCTGGATGCGCACACTCGGGGATTATCAATACACTCCAATATGCGCAGGAGGTGACCGGCCAGTATAAGATCCATGCCGTCATGGGCGGGTTTCACCTCAACGGCGCGGACGCGGACGCCGTCGTGGGCCCGACGGTACAGGGGCTGATTGATGCCGACCCGGCATACATAGTCCCTACACACTGCACGGGAAGGAAGGAAGTAATGGAAATCGAACGGCGCATGCCGGATCAATTCCTTCTCAATATGGTCGGCACGAAGTTGACCTTTTCGGCATAGCCGCATCTAAACAGGAGGGTGAAATGTTGATGCGTGAGAGAGGACAGGGAGGCGCCGGAGGTGGCTCCGGTTCCGGTGGTGGAATGGGACGAGGAGGTGGTGGTGGAGGCCGTGGCGGCGGAGCCGGCGGAGGTCGTGCAGGCGGCGGCGGTGGAGGCCGTGGGGCAGGTATGGGAAACCGTCCCGGCTCCGGCCCCGGCGGAAACTGCGTCTGTCCGGCATGTGGGACGAAAGCGGCGCATCAGGCAGGCGTTCCCTGCTACCAGGTGACGTGCCCCAGCTGTGGGAAGGCGATGATGAAGGAGTAAGGAGGAAGATATGAAGATTGCGATTACCGCCAGGGGAGATGAGCTCTCCTCCGAGATGGACGAGCGGTTCGGCAGATGCGCGTACTTTATAGTCGTGGATGCCGACAACCCCGGTGTTTTCAAAGCGATAACGAATGACGCCGCCGATGCCGGCGGAGGTGCAGGAATCAGGGCGGCTCAGACGGTTATTGACGCCGGGGCCCAAGCGGTCGTATCGGGGAACTTCGGCCCAAAGGCCTTCGACGCGCTATCGGCGGGAGATGTGAAGCTCTACGCCGTTTCCGCGTCCACCGTACAGGAGGCGCTCGATATCTTCCGGGCAAATAAGGCCCGGCTGCTGGAATCCGCTACCGCCGCGGCCCATGCGGGGCTAAAGCGGATTTGAGGGGGTTTCTATTGTCGAAGGGATCCCCTGGCAAAGAGCAAGAAGGAAAGGCTATCCGGGGCGACGCCCGGATACCCGGCGAGAAGATCGTGTTTGTTCCCATTGGGATCATCCACAGCGAGCACGTGAGGCCCGAGGAGACACCCGTCCAGCCCGTATACGCCGGGGGGTGCCCCGGCACCGCCGTGCTGGCCCCGGAATACGCGGAGGGGCTCAGAGATATTGAGGGCTTCTCTCACCTGCTGCTCCTCTACCACTTTCACAGGTCCGGGGCTTTCTCGCTCGTGGTCAAGCCCTTCCTGGACGACACCCCGCGCGGCCTGTTTGCAACCCGGCACCCATGCCGTCCCAACGGCATCGGCCTCAGTATAGTACGGCTTATTCGTCGCGAGGGGGCAACGCTCTATCTTGAAGACGTCGACATACTGGACAGAACCCCACTTCTGGACATAAAACCCTTCTTGCCCGGATGCGACATCCCCGGGGACACGCGGGGAGGATGGACCGAGCGGCTCGATCCGGACGAAAGCAGGCGGAGGGGCCGGCGGGGATATAGAGGACAAAAGCCTTAAGAAAAACGGAGAAATCTGGTCATGAGAATTGCGGTGGCAAGCGGAAAAGGTGGGACGGGCAAAACTACGGTCGCGGTCAACCTTGCCGTAGTAGCAAGAGAGTTTATCAACGATGTTCAGTACGTCGATTGTGACGTGGAGGAGCCGGATGGTCACCTCTTTTTGAAACCACAGATCAGGAAGACGACACCCGCCGTCGTGATGGTTCCGGTCGTCGACGGGGCACGGTGTGATCTCTGCGGCCGTTGTGCCGAGGCGTGCCGCTTCAACGCCCTGTTGGTCACGAAGAAGAACGTGCTGGTATTCCCCGAGCTCTGTCACGGGTGCGGTGCCTGTATGATCGTCTGCCCGTATGGGGCTATAAAGGAATCGACCCGCGAGATCGGGGTAATCGAAACGGGTTCGGCGGTCGTCGGGAAAAACGGGTTTTTCAATCGCAGAATCGACTATCGCGCGGGCGTACTCAACGTGGGCGAGCACATGGCAACCCCTCTGGTGAGATCGGTAAAGGAGAAAACGGTCGGAAAGAGAATATCGATTATTGACGCGTCACCGGGGACATCGTGTCCCGTAATCGAGGCGGTGAGGGACTGTGATTTCGTGGTGCTGGTGACCGAACCGACCCCGTTCGGCCTCTCCGACCTCAGGCTTGCCGTCGGGATGACCAAAAGCCTCGGGCTTCCCCTGGGGATCATCATCAACCGGTCCCAGGGGATCGACGACGAACTCATGGACTACCTCACGGCCGAGAACCTGACGGTCGTCGGAGAGATCCCCCTGAAAAGGGAGATCGCCGAGATGATATCCCGAGGTGAAATCGTGGTTATGAAAGATAAGTCCATGAAGGTATTGTTTGGTCAGATCTTTAAAACAATAAATGATCAAAGAGGAAAATAACCATGGGAAAGAAGATAGTTGTTATCGGTGGTGTGGCGTGCGGGCCGAAGGCCGCCGCCCGGGCCAGGAGGCTCGACCCCGAGGCCGAGATCACCATTATCGAGAAAGGTGAGATGCTTTCCTACGCCGGATGTGGCCTTCCCTACTTTCTCTCGGGGGACGTTAAAGACGTGAAAGGTCTCATGGAGACGCCGGTGGGGGTTGTGAGAGACACGGTTTTCTTCAAGAATGTCAAGGATATCAACGTCCTCAACAGGACGCTGGCCGATTCGATCGACCGAAAAAAAAAGGTCGTCCACATGCTTAACATCAAGAGCGGTGAACGTTCGGAGATTTCCTACGACAAGCTGGTTATCGCGACGGGGGGGGCGCCCGTCTTGCCGCCGATACCGGGCCGCGATTCGCTCAACAACGTCTTTACCCTCTGCTCCCAGGCATGCGTCGAGGACGCCATGATGATCGACCGGGCATTGGGCAAAGAAGATATCAAGCGGGCGGTTATTATTGGTGGTGGTCTCATCGGTCTTGAGGTTACCGAGGCGCTCGTGAGACGGGGGCTTGCCGTTACGGTCGTCGAGATGCTTAACCGAATACTCCCCAACATCTTTGACTGGGAGATGAGCGCCTTCTTGACCCGGTGCCTCGTTGAAAAGGGGGTCGTTGTCATGACCGGGACGAAGGTGAGCGAGTTGAAGGGAGACGGAGCGGGCGACGTAACGCATGTCGTTACGGACAAGGGCGAGATCCCCGCGGACTTCGTGCTCGTGTCGGTGGGCGTTAGGCCGAACGTAAAGCTCGCAGCGGATTGCGGCCTCACTGTCGGGCAGCTGGGCGGAATAGTCATCGACGAAGAGATGCGAACCTCCGATCCCGACATCTACGCCGGCGGTGACTGCGTGGAACAGGTTGGGATCGTCCACGGACAGCGGGTGTTTGCTCCCATGGGGTCGACGGCCAACAAGCACGGCCGCGTCATCGGGACTAATGTTGTCGGAGGCAAAGATGTTTTTAAGGGAGTGTGCGGCACCGCTATCGTTAAGGTCTTTGACTGCACTGCGGCCTCGACGGGGCTTACCGAAGTTGCGGCACAAAAAGCGGGTTTTGACGTTGAGACGATCCTCTCCCCCTCTCCCGACAAGGCCCACTTCTATCCAGGGGCAAAGCCTATCGCCATCAAACTCGTCGCCGACAAAAAGAGCCGGAGACTCCTCGGAGCCCAGATCATGGGCCCGGGCGACGTGGATAAGCGCATCGACGTGGCGGCGACCGCGGTCGGGTTCGGGGCCACGGTCGATCAGGTGGCCAATCTGGATCTCGGGTATGCCCCGCCCTATTCCCCGGCAATGGACAACATCATCACCGCTGCAAACATCGTGAGGAATAAACTCGACGGGCTGGCCAAGAGCGTGACGCCGATGGAGGCGATGGATAGAATCAAACGTGGTACAGACTGCCTGTTCCTGGATGTCCGGATGCCCGCCGAGCTCGACGAGCAGGGGCGGCTACCCTCGGACAAGGTCGCGCATATCCCGCTGGGCAAGCTCCGCATGGAGGCCCATACGCTCCCAAAGGATAAGGAGATCATCGCCTTCTGCAAGATCAGCCTCAGGGGCTACGAGGCGGCTAAGACGCTCGAGGGGCTTGGTTTCAAGGATGTTAAGTTCCTGGACGGTGGCATTTTAATGTGGCCCTATGAGAAAAGGAAATAGGTTAAGTCATTCTGGATAGGTAACCCATATCCATGTGGTGTCAAAACTCACTGGAAGGAAATCAATGCTGACATGAGTGATTCTTACACCAATCTTGTTCTCGATCATTTCAAGAATCCGAGGAACGTCGGGATCATTGAACATCCCGACATCCATGTCCGGGTCGGTGACCCGACATGCGGCGATTCGATGGAGCTCTTCGTGAGTACTGACGGGACTGTCTCCACCGTCAAGGATATCAGCTATCTCGTCTACGGATGCCCGGCGGCCATCGCCACGTCGAGCGTCGCCACGGAAATGATGAAGGGAAAAGACGTCCCGTACTGCCTTTCCCTGACCGACGATGATATTGTTGAGGCCCTCGGTGCCCTGCCCGAAGGCAAGAAACACTGCTCTCTGATGGTATTAATAGCGTTCAGGGCGGCTATTAAATGGATTAGGGACAACAACAAGGTGGAAGAGGGATACGTCTCAGAGGGTATCGCTGTTAGCAAACAAGGATAACACAAGAAACGATACAGGATCGAGAAATGGAACAAGTCGTCATAATCAGTGGCAAGGGTGGGACCGGCAAGACAACCGTTTGCGCCGCAATCTCCCAACTTCTCGAAAGCAAGGTTATCTGCGATGCAGACGTCGACGCGGCAAATCTGCACCTCCTCCTCTCGCCACAGGTAAAGGAGACGAGGAATTTTTTCGGGAGCGAGCGACCGGCCGTCGACCTGAAGAAATGCTCGCGTTGCCGCCGATGCGTCGATGCCTGCCGTTTCGACGCCTTCCTCACCGATGCGGAGGGCTTTCCTCATGTGCGGGAGGAATATTGCGAAGGATGCGCCGCCTGTGTGCAGGTATGCCGTCCCCTGGCCATCACAATGGTCCCTCACAAGTCGGGCGAGTTCTATATCTCGGAAACGGCGGCAGGACCGATGGTTCACGCACGCCTCGGAATCGCCGAGGACAACTCCGGCCGGCTCGTCAGCGAGGTCCGCAAGGCGGCGGCGAAGATCGCTCAGGAAAGGGGGCTATCCACCGTACTTATCGACGGCCCCCCCGGGATCGGGTGCCCCGTCATCGCTTCCATAACCGGGACGAGCCTTGCCGTGGCGGTGACGGAGCCCACGGTCAGCGGCGCCCACGACCTGACGAGGATCCTCGCGTTGACGACCCATTTTGAAGTCCCCGCATTGGTTGTTATCAATAAGTATGATATAAATATGGACATGTCTGAGAAAATAATGCGCGAAGCCGAAAGCATAGGTTCTCCGGTCGTCGGAAAGATTCCCTATCACGAGGCGGTAATCGATGCGGTGAGAAAAAAGAAGACTCTGATCGAGTCAGGGCCGGAGAACGTAAGAAAAGAAATTATCGCGATATTCGGTGAGATAGAGAAACGGTTGAACGGTCACCTTCCTGAGGGTGAATCCATTGACGGAGATAAATAGTGAAAAAGCGGAACATATTCGGAAAAATCTTAGGCATAAAATTAGTGATCATTCTCACTCTCTTTCTGATCTCACTGCTTTCATTGAGCTACGCCGTGGTCTCATTACTATATGGCGAGTCAAAAAGGGACGTTAAGTTGCCGACGTTCTTGGGAAACAAACAGGACAATATTGATTTACTCAAGAAAACCGATTCCGGTTCTACCCCCTTCTCCTTCTTTATAGCGGGAGATATACAGCAAAACGATTTCTTTCCTGCCGTTTATCGCGACAACATTAACGATGACTCGCCGGAATTTGGCGTTCTATTAGGTGACAACGTGAGACCCGCTACCATGGAATCTCATAATTCATTCATGCTGGACTTCGCAACCTGGGGGGTTAAGGAGCCGGTATTTCTCGTCTGCGGTAATCACGATATCGTTACTAAGAAAGATATGGCTCGAAACAGACGGTATTCCTTTACCTTGGATGATTTCGAAAAGACCTACGGCCCGGCCGATTTTTCTTTCACGTATCACGGCTGCCTGTTTATTATTCTCAATAACATCGACACCGACAGCCACGTCGCGTACCTTGCCGATACCCTCTCGCACAGGAAGAAAGACACCCTCATGACCTTCGTTTTTATACATATACCGGCGCACACAATCTCTCCTAAAATCAAGAGCAGGAAAATGCTGGGAGAACAAGAGTTCCTGTCTATGATTAAAGACTACAACGTCGACTATGTCATCTCGGGGGATTTTCATTCCTATTTTCGTGCTGGAGTCGGGAATACAGTCTTCCTTATCTCGGGGGGCGGAATGGATAGAATGGGTGATAATAAGCAGAACAGAAAAGGCGCGTATCACGCCATGCTCATCCAGGTCGACCCGATCACGAAAGACGTGGCCGAGCGGATATAATACCCGGCATGACTACAAAGAATCTTAACCTGTTATATTACGTCCCTATGGGACTTGGGTTCACGTATTATTTAATGCTACCGACAGTATGTCCCTAACGGGACGGCGAACCTATTTTCTGTAACAATTTCAGTCTTCAAAAGTCAACTATATTAAATTTTACTACTATTTAACCAGTTGTGCGGATAATTTTTTTTACGGCTTTTTTGTTTTTGAACTGACAACCGCACAACGGTTACTATTTAATTTAATACTATTGTATGCAATCCTGTAATCCAATTCAAAATTTAAATCAATTTTTTGTACTCATCGAAGGTGGTGGCACTGCAATACCCCATGTGGTATTTGGCTGTTCCCCCATTTCGAAAATCAAGGTACCCCCATCGGTCAGTTTCTTACGGTCGATCCAGCAATTTTCTATTTTCATTTTATTGAGGGATGCAGCTTGTATGTAACTACTTATTCTTTAGAGTTGTTGGTGGTTTCAATAACCAGTTGCTTCCCGGAATAATATTTCGGATCGAGCCGGATGGTCACTTTATCAAACAATGGGCTGCCAAACTGAAAAGTGGGGTTCATGGATGCATGTCCCTGTACATCAAACAATCCAAGTGCCGCCATCACATACCAGGCACCCAATTGCCCCTGGTCTTCATCCTGCCCAACACCATATCCACGCAGCGGTTCTGTTCCATAAAATTCATCGCAAATGGCCCTTGTCCATTTTTGGGTTAGCCAGGGCTTACCACTGTAATTGAATAACCACGAATTGTGCAAACAGGGCTGGTTGCCATGATTGTATTGTTTGTCAATTCCGGAGAAGCTGTTGATTTCATCTCGCCACCGCCAAACTTGCTTTTTTGTGCGCTCTCAAACATGTCTCCAGCCGCTGGTTAAATAATTCTTTTCCCATTAACCGGATAAGACCTTCCACATCATGCGGAACATACCAGGTATATTGAAAAGCGTTTCCTTCCTGAAATCCATCCCAGGCTTTCATCGGATCAAATTTTTGAATAAATGATCCATCTTCCCTTTTTGGACGAATGTATTTTGTTTCTCGATCAAATAAATTTTGATAATGCCCAGCCTGTTTCATCAGCTTTTCATAATCTGCTTTATGTCCCAATGCTTTTGACATTTGTGCAACTGCATAAGAACTATACGCATATTCCAGCGTGTGTGATGCGCCAAAATTAAATACCCAACCATTTGATAGCGTGGTATCTTTGTATGGCACATAACCGTTCTTAATGAAATACCTCAAATCGTATTTCCCGTTTCCAAGGTTTCGGCCATTGAATTCCATTTCATTCTTTAAAGCCGCTTCGTAACCCGTTCTTCACATCAAAGTCCCTGATTCCGCAATTATAGGCCGATGCCAGCAATAAACCCTGGAAATTGGTTTGAACACCATTGGTATAAATACCTGCTGCTTCACCATCATGCAACCAGCCGCGGGTTTTATAATAATCGATATTTGATTGCACATATTCTTTGAAATAGTCGGGATAGGCCAAAGCCCAGAGCTGGCTCAGGTTCCAGAACCCACCCCATATTCCATCGGTGTTGTAATGATGGTGTTTGGGTTTTCCGGATTCATCCAGTGGGATCTGCCCAATGCCGCCATCTACCAATGGATATTGTCCGTTTACATCGCTGGAAATACCGCGGCCCAATAGAGCATGATACAGGCCGGTGTAGAATTTCACCTTGTTAAGACTGTCGCGGTCCTCCACATGAATCCGGCCCAGTTTCTCATTCCAGGCATCTTT
This sequence comes from uncultured delta proteobacterium, assembly GCA_963735595.1. Taxonomy (GTDB): domain Bacteria; phylum Desulfobacterota; class Zymogenia; order Zymogenales; family Zymogenaceae; genus JAFGAS01. Next base: position 1,031,671 of record CAVTLK010000001.1, read on the forward strand.
TGCTATTTTGCGAACAGCATCAAAAGACTTTCCCGTGGCCTCTGTTTTCCGATTCAACCGGGCATTCTCAATGGAGGTATAACTCAGTCCGGTTGTAATTTCCAACACCTCGTTTTTTTGCATACTGAAATTCAGAAACAGGCCATTACCAATGCCTTTGGTTTCGGAAACGCCGGCAAATTGAATTGAATCTACAAAAGAGCCTGTTGCTGTGGGGCGTTTGCTTAAATGTGCCACGAAGTACATTTTTACTTTTTTATCCGGGTCACAAAATTTGGCATATTCTGGATAAGTCTCTATATACCCTTCCACTTCATTTCCATTCACAAGTTTTGCATAAGCATCTGTAACGCCACTGCTTTCGCCTTGCCGGTGCCCGATGTCTATAACAAGATGCGCTTCCTTAGTTTCAGGAAAAGTATATCGATGAAATCCCACCCTTTCGGTGGCGGTTATTTCTGCCTTAATTCCATAATCTTTCAGTATCACTGAATAGTACCCGGGCACGGCATGTTCCGATTCCTTGTCGAAACGGGAACGATACCCCCCATCCGGATTTTCGAGCGTTCCCGGAATGGTTTGCACAGCACCAACCGTTGGCATAAAAACCAGTCCTCCAATTTGAAATTCATGAAAATGACCAAAGCCTTCGATCGAGTTGTGCCGGTCATCGTACCCACAGGGCCCCCAACTTCCTGCACTTCCGTAGGCATTGGTGTGCGGTGCCAGCTTGGCCATTCCAAAAGGCATGGATGCAGGTGTATAGAAAAACCATCGGCCATGTACTGAGCCAATCTGCGGATCAACATAAGCAGAGGGATTAAAAGGATCGTTTTTTACTTGTGCAGTACCTGCAAAAACAAGCAATAACAAACACAATATCGAATAGCCATTTTTCATTTTTTATTATTTAATAATTTGCATAAGCAACGGTTACTAAAATAATGTCAATCAATTCAGCATTTACATTTTCAATAAAAACTCCGAAACGCCCATTGGCGCCAATTTCGCATTGCCCTCAATTTTTTCTTTCTGTCCGGAGCTAATATTTGTAATTGATTGAGGCTTTAATGATTTCCAGACAAAACCAGTCTCCTGCACTGATTGCTCAGGATTAAATAAACGAAGCAGGAAATTCCCATCTTCATCCGGAGTAATGCTGGTAACCACTATTCGGTTATTTGTTAATTCAAAAAGTTGACCCGGTAATATTGTCGCACCGTTTATGGGCAGTGCTATTAAAGGTTGTGTAAATGAAGCGGCAGCTTTCTCCATCTCCGAAGCATTCAACATACCATGAGGCCGCAATGCATATTTAAAATGACTGATACCTCCCTGGTCGGCTTTGTAATTGGTATGCCAGTAATTATTCATTGCATAACTAAACCAGGTGGCTGTTGCTTTCCCCTCTTTTTTCCATTCCTTATGGCTTTGATCTATTGATCTTCTTTCATCAATCATGCTACCGGGTTCCACCAATGGCGCTTCCAGCAACATCCATTGCATTCCCTTATCTCCGGCAGAAACATCCAGCCATCTACGGCCATATAAATAATCCATATTTGAACCAGGTAACTGGTCGGCAATAAATTGCATGGTTCCATAACCTGCATCCAGGGTGGTCTTATTTAGCAATGGATTAAAAGGGAATCCAAAATGAACCGCTTCCTTTTCGCGGATTGCTTTTTTGTCAATGGTGTTTTCAATCAACACTTCACCGGCACCTGCATACAGTGAAATGTTTCTTTCTAATCTGTTTGCTCCCGGCGCCCCCGAACTTATATTAATAGTGGTTACAACCGGGCCATTGGCTATTATCTTTACCTGGACATTGTCATTTGAAACAGCATCTGCCGGATTTAGACCCGGTACATACCAGTAACTATTCAGGCCCTGTTTATTAAAAATTCCAGCAAAATTAAAATCATTACCGGTTTGCAAATTTGTTATGCTTCCGTTGTTTTTATTCCAGGTAATCGAAATTTTTCCGTTCGAAAGTGAACTGTCTGTTATTAAAAAAGAAGTAATAGCTGGTAATACTGTCTTCATCCGTAATTTCATATACAGCAGTTCCCAAAGGCGGCACATCATTTGCCATAAAAACGGACTTTCCATCACTCAATTTTTGCAATGGAATTTTTTTGCCGGTAACATCGATAACTGATTTATTACTTTCTGTTGCAGCTATCACTACCGGTCCGCTGCGTTTCCAGGAGGAAGTATTGAATACGGCAATTTTTTTTGATTGCGAATGATGGAGTGGTTTCAGCAAGGATTGCTCCAAACTACTAATCTGTTCGGCAGCATCCAGCATAAATTGTTTTTTTATCCGCCATTGTTCGGTAACAAATGGAATGTCAGGCTGGGTAGTACTGTTATGTGCTCCCCAGGTATGCTCATGAAACATTAGAATGTTTGTCCAGGCTTCATAAAATTTTTGCCGGTTAAACTCCTTCGGGTTAAGCATAGAATACAGTGTTGTTAATTGTTGCAGGCGCAGACTATTCAGCCTGTTTTTACCTTCTTCATCTGCGGTAGAGACAGCACCATCCTCCCAGTAAGGTGAAATATCTCCTTTTACTACCGGGATATTGTTACCATACTTTTGTTCAAAAGCCTCAAATAGTTTATCGGTGGTATTTAATACAATTTTTGGTGAGGCATACTTTTCATTCCATTGCTTTACGAATGCCGAAATAGTGGTATCTATGGGCCCGTTATCAGCTACAATATTATACCTCCATTGTACCATTTCGTAGGGATATCCATTTTCGGTAAGTTCATTCAGATAACCGGCAATTTTTTTGGGTCCTCTTTCAAATACAGCACCCGGGCTGGTTCCATGCCAGGAGGAATAACCTTTAGCACCGGTCCAGAACAATACTTTTTCTTCCCCGGAAGGTGAGGTCCACCAAACCGGTTTGTCGGCCCAGGTTTTTACAAAATGACCGGCCCTGTCGCCCCAATAAGGATGATTTTCACCCATAAAATTGGGACCGCTGGAAAAATATTTCACCCCGCCTTTTGCCAGGCCGGTTACTGTGGTCCATGCATAACCGGGAATATCGGATATCATTGCACTGTTGATGACAAAACCAAATTCCTTTCTGAGTTGTGCTGCATAATCGGTGTAATGAAACATTTCCTCCGGTTCACTGATTCCTGTTAGTATATTGGCATACAATGCAGACAAACAAATACTACCTTCTTTTACAGCTCCGACAAATTTTTCTTTTTGTGCGGGAGTGGCCTGTTTTAAATAATTTTCAACCGCCCAGAGCGATTCAATGTTCCATTTAAATTTTGCTTCGGCGGGATAATCTTTTGGTGACTTCAATCATACGCAATGCATCATCAATATTTTTGATGTGAATCTTTAATACCTCAGGCTGCAGATGGGAATAACCAATATCGGTATGTGAATGATGAATAAAATGCAGTTCCCGGTAGATCACCGGTCTTAGGGATACAAACCTGTTGACCAATACTTTTTTACCCGCCGAAATATGAATGAACACACTATCCGGTTTTTGAACACGCAGTAACAGGTATGTCAAAAATGTTTACGCCATCCTTTGCCACAAAAGAATGTGATTCTTTATTATTGATCTTCACCTGTAGTGTTTGGTTTTCACCAAAATGCAGTGCCGTTAATTCAATGGGTTGCTTACCGTTTTTTAATAGAAAAGGCATCGGATTGATGTCTACCTTCTCTTCAAACGAAAACTTAAAAGTCATGTACCAGTCATTGCTGTTTTGTGCCTGGCCAACCACTTTTATTTTTACTGCTTGTCCGGCTTTTACCTTACTTACCGGCAAGCGCAGGTAGGCCATACCATGTGCATCGTTGGCACCATCCCTTTTTGTTTGCTCAAATACCAACCTTGAACTGTCGGGAGCACCAAATGTCCAGTCGGGCATTTGATGTGCGGGAAAAGTAGTAAAGGTCAACAGTTTGGTTCCATCCACATATACATCAAAATTACGGTTGCCACTACTGGTGCCGGAAGAATGCGCAGCCACCCAACTGAAATAAATATATGGGCCTTTTACATTGGATGGAGCTGGTGCAGTTTCCCATTCAATGATTTTGTTACCATTAGTTGTGCGACTTAGCAAAGCGGTAGTCGCATAATCAGGGAAGGCAGAAAAATAGCTGATATTTTCTCCGCTGATTTCCTTTGCAAAACCATTCACCCAGGTTATTTTACCAAAATAAGGCACTGTTTTTTGTGATTGTACCTGCAGTGCAAACGTTAACAGTGCAGCAAACAGGAATATATTTTTCATGAAAAACTAATTTTATAGATTTCAAAATATTATGCGTTTTTAGTCTCAAGTATACTGATCTCTTCCAGGGTTTTCCCTTTTGTCTCAAATAAATTCCTTTTGACATATACAAATGACGCCAGGCAAAAAAAGGAGAAAATAAAGAAGGTAATACCAATACCAAAACCATCCCTTAATACAGGAAATAAAAGGTTTACCACGTAATCAGCTACCCACATGGTCATTATACAAATGGACAAAGCAGTTCCTCTTACCTGTGTTGGAAATATTTCAGTTGCAATTACAAATTTCAAAGGCCCAAGGGAAAATGCAAAAAACAGCAGAAACAGCATGATGCAAAACAACATTAGCCATCCGGTTACACCCAAGATAAAACAAACACCGGTTAACGCCAATGCAAATGCGGCACCCATGGCCCCTACCATATACAATGGTTTCCTTCCCCAGCTATCCACTTTCCAAATTGCCACAAAGGTGAAAAGCATATTAGCCGTGCCCAACATCACCTGGTACAATAATGCATCGCTTGTAACTATGCCTGCCGATTTCAAAATGGTTGGGCCGTAAAAGATCACCCCGTTAATACCACTGAACTGCGAGAGAGCGGTTAGTATCATCGCCATTGCTAATAATTTGCCTAAAGGCTGTCGCATTAACTCCTTCAGTCCACCTGTTTTTTGGGTAACCAATTCCTTAATGGCATTCAATTCAAGACTGCCTTCATCCGGACCGTTTATTTTTGTCAGGATGCCAGCGCCTCCTCATTCCTGCCGAAGATCGCCAGCCAGCGCGGGCTTTCTGGTACAATCATTAATAACAAACAAAATAACGCTGCCGGAATTACCCCTACCAGGAACATTCCCCGCCAAACCTGCTCTATAAAAAGCCAGGTTAACAAACCGCCCTCTTCGCCTGCATGATTGGTAGCATATTGTTGTAAAAAATAATTGCTGATATAGGCCACTAAAATGCCGATGGTAATGGCGAGTTGGTAAAAGGTTACCAATCCTCCCCGCTTTTTTGCAGGGGCCACTTCAGAAATATACAGGGGCGATGCTTTGGCTTTCATTGTCAGTGGCATTGGGTCCATACCTGCCACAATTACCATTTCTTTCGCGAGAAGCTGAATCTGCTGAGTATCTATTCCGAATGGGCAATGGACCATACACCTTCTGCAACCAGTGCAAGTATAGGCAGTTTCGTAAATCTTATCTAACCATTTCTGGTCTATTTCAATGGCTTCATTGTACCCACGGAGCCACTTTCCCTGTAATCGTTTCATATTTTTCGAATAAGCGTCTGATGTTCTGGGCTCTTGCCACTGGGGAATATCGTATATCACCCGTTGATGCATAAGCATGGCATGAATCAATGCATACTCCACACCGAGCACAGTTTTCCATATACAGCTTAAGCGACCGGTTAAGCCGCTTACCAATCAAAGCTATAAGTTCTTGTTTTTGAGATTCTTCCATCTTAGCCTCTTCTCAACTTGTTTAGCGGCACCGCAAAACAGAAGTGCATTACTTTGCTAAAGGGGAGGACAAAAAAGAAAAGATTAGCAAACAAAACATGCGTTCCAATTACAGGATAATGACCACCAGCCAGTGTCTCTTTTGGATCCACGAATTTAAATTTAATGAGATTATCTAAATAGGTGCCAAAATCCTGCTTTGTAAGCACAAAGCCTGTATCGGTCCAAGAGTTACCCCAACTTATTATATCTCCGCTGATGGCTAAACAGATGAGCAGAAAGAGAATTATATAGTCTGCCGGAACTGAGACTTCACGGACAGGCGTTTTAAAGCGCCTAAAGAAAAGATAAATCAGAGATATGGTAAAAACAAGTCCAATAAAACCATGCCCTAACATGCTCTGGGATTTCTGAGAGGTAATGTTGATTTGAGGCAAAAGATCAAGATGTGCGATGATAAGCAATAAAAAAAAAATATGGAACAGCATGATAAAAAACCACAATGTTGGTTGTAGTTTTCTAATGGTTGGTAATGTGAAGGCGTCAAAAATTGCGCCTGACAATGCGCCCTCCGGAGGATCGTCCGGAGTCTTGCCTTCGGGGAAGATTCTATGAGCTTTAGGACTATTCGGAGTCCTTATCACTTTTACTACATTGATTATTATCCATACAATCGACCACAATATGGAAATATATACCATTGGCACCAGAACAAAATACCAAAACATTTCGACCATCGTATTACCTCTTTAATCTTTTGCTAGACAACTATCGTTTACCGCAATTGAGAAGGCTGAAGGAAAAATTACCTTAACCTTTAACGAGAGCAGTTAACCAACTTACGCGAATAGTAACTAAGCTGAAACAACGAATAAATATAGAAAAGTTGAGGCGAACACTAGGCAATACTATTTTTGGTTAAATCAATTGTCAAGTTTTTCAGTTGATGTTGCCAACTTTTTTATGGGCTATGATTACGGTAACTTTATAGAATCTCGAAAAACAATTCTCCCCAATACGAATCACGGGGCCCGAGGGCCCCTTCTATTACATCTTGAATCCAAGATCCCGATGCTTTAAAGCAATCTGATCAGCAAGATTTTCCACGGATTGCAATGCTTCTGGTCCAGGGTATCCTTTGCAGAGAACGGGGTCCATAATTTCCACCTTAAGATCGTGTCCGACTCGTCCAATTATTTCGACAATCTTGTTGCCCCAACCATATGATCCCATTATGGCCGCATATTTTGCTTTTGGACGGAGAATGTTGGCCAAGTACCACTGCATTTATAACAAGAGGATGTGGCCCGACCCTTACTGCAGGTGTCGCTATGACGAGCGTTGTCGCATCAATGAGATTAATGGCAAGTTTTCCGATATCAGTATTCGATAAATCAAATTGAGCGACTTCAACCTTCTGCTCACCTAACCGCGACACAAGGTGCTCCACCATTTTTTTCGTACTGCCATGCATGGAAACATACATCAACAACGCCAGATTCTTAGATTGATCTGAAAGCCAATCGTTATATGCGTCTATTATAAAATAGGGTTTCGGATAAATTGGGCCATGACTGGGAGCAATGGTTTCGATCTTGAGGTCTCTTATTTTCTCCATATTCTTCAGAATTATCTTTCTAAAAGGCAGCATAATTTCCGCAAAAAAACGCTTTGCTGCTTCATAAACCCGGCCTTCATCAGAAACATACATCTCCGATGTAGCAATGTGAGATCCGAAGAAATCGCAGCTGAAGAGCATGTTGTCTTCAATGGCATAGGTAACCATTGTCTCCGGCCAGTGAACCCAGGGGGTATAGATGAATTCCAAAGTTTTGTTGCCTAAAGAGATCGTTTGTCCATCATTTACGACCTCAGAAACCTCAGAATTGAGTTCCAAATGCTCGTGGAGAAGTTTGGCTCCTTGATCGGAGACTATGACTTTTGCATTCTTGTATTTTGATAATACTTGGGGTATTGAGCCAGAATGGTCCTGTTCAGCATGGTTGGAAATGATGTAGTCGATTTTAGAAATCGGTTTCAATTGCTCCATTAAAATATGAGCCATAGCAGGATCAACAGAATCGATAAGAGCCGTTTTTTCACTACCTTGGATCAAATAGGAATTGTAACTTGTTCCGTCCGGGAGAGGGATGAGACTGTCAAATAATCTGCGATCCCAATCAATTGCTCCTAACAAAAAAATATTATCTTTTATTTTCGCGTGGTAGCATTTGTTCACTCCGTATTAATACTAATTATAAGTAGTTTCGCCTGCCGAGCATCAAAGTTCAAGGATTTTATTTTATGAATTCCCTCAGTTATTTAAGAATTTGGGCAGGAAATTACTGCTGATCTATTACGAAAAACAATTTGATGTGCTAATACATAGTTATAGACTTTTCCTTTTGCTTTTTCACGGGTCAAAAAAGCGCTATTTATTTTTTCAAATACTCTATAGGCGATATATGAAAGCTCTTCTGGTAAATCCGAATTATCCACAGACATTCTGGTCCTTTAACAAAGTACTTAAGATGATGAATAAGAAGTGCATCCAGCCTCCCCTTGGTCTTTTGACCGTCGCGGCACTTCTTCCAAACGATTGGGAATTGAGACTTGCCGATGGCGCCATTCGACCTGTTAAAGAAGAAGATTGGGATTGGGCCGATGTGGTTCTTATAACAGGCATGACTGCCCAATATACAGGGATTATCGATGCAATTCGTCAATCCAAGCAAAGGGGCAAACTGGTTGTTGTCGGCGGACCGATGGTGTTTCACGTGCCTGATGATGCATTTGCGGCAGGGGCTGATATTATAGTCAGGGGTGAAGCTGAACCGATTGCCACGGAGCTTATCGATGCCATAGAACAAAGACTAACTAACATAGTTTTAGAAGCGCCACAAAAACCCGATCTTAAGGATTCGCCTCCTCCCAGGTATGACCTTCTTGAAATGGATTCCTATGTAGACATGTCCATCCAGTTCTCCCGGGGTTGTCCTTTTAAATGTGAATTTTGCGATATTACATTGATGTTCGGAAGAACAGTACGAACAAAGAGTCCCGAACAGATCCTTCACGAGTTAGAAGTGTTGTACAACTTGGGTTGGAGACGTTTGGTTTTTTTCGTAGATGACAATTTTATTGGTAATCCGGCTAAGACAAAGGATTTGTTGAATGAACTGATTCCGTGGATGGAGAATAAAGAATATCCTTTTGAATTCAATACTCAGGCTTCAGTTAATCTGGCCAAAGATTCCGTGCTATTGAATTCAATGGCCAAAGCTGGATTTTGGAAAGTATTTTTGGGAATCGAATCTCTCAATAAAGAAACTCTGACCGATGCGAGAAAATTCCAGAATGCATCTGTAGACCTGGATAATGTATGCAAGACGATTAATGCTGCAGGTATACAGATTATAGCCGGATGTATTCTAGGTTTCGATGCAGAAGGCACGGGAGCTGACCAGCATCTCATTCAATTTGCTCATAGAAATAACATCCCCGAAATGTTTGTTACTATGCTTCAAGCCGGTCCTGGTACGGAGCTTTGGCACAGATTAGAAGATGAAGGAAGATTGCTTTTTGTTGGTATTGATGACAACTTCGGAAGTCAGACAGCTATGGTAAATTTTGAGACTAAACGGCCAAAGGACGAAATAGCTCGCGAATTTATAAATCTTTATAATGTACTGTACCAGCAGAACTTTTATCTTGAACGTGTATACAATCACATCGTTAATATGGGAGCCTTACCCTATAAAAAAGGATTTGCTCCGCCTTATTTTTCGGAAGTCAGAGCTGTAATAATTAGTATTTTTAATCATGGAGTTCGCTACTCGGGAAGGCTTAACTTCTGGAAGAAGTTTCTTTCTATCGTGTTCAAGTACCCTGATCGATTTAGGCAATTTATTTCTGCTTGTATCGTCGCTGAACACTATTATGAGTATCGAAATACAATAAAAGACCTGCTGGAAGCACAATTGAAAGAAGAAGAAATGAATGGCTCTTTAAGTCCTATTAATCCTTAAGCGATTCACATTGTCAAAAATCTCCAATAAGTTGCGTTTCTTTCATGGGTGAAATTGAAATCATAGAAGTGCTAAACAAGTCAGATCTCAATTTATTTATTGATCTGCCTTGGACCATTTATAAGAATTATCCGAAGTGGATTCCACCATTAAAATCTCAAGTACGAAAACTGCTCGATACTCGCAAGCATCCTTATTGGGAATTTGCAGAGCGAACTCTATTTACAGCATGGAAAAATGGGCAGATACAAGGGCGAGTCGCCGCTATCATCGATAATCGATATAATGAGTTCCATACAGAAAAAATGTGTTCATTTGGATTTTTTGAATCCACAAACGATCCGGAAGTCGCACAAGCATTAATGAATTCCGTAGCAGTTTGGGGACAACAAAATGGAATGTCATTCATCAGAGGCCCTCTAAACCCGTCGACGAATTACGAAATTGGTATGTTGAAAGATGGTTTCGATAAAGAACCGTCCATTATGATGCCGTATAACCCACCCTATTATGTCGATTTAATGAATTTCTGCGGGTTTTCCAAAGAAAAGGATATCTATGCTCTTTATGCCGATAGATCAACTCAGGTGTCTGAACGATTTCAAAGACTTGCTAAGAGGATCAGGAGAAATAACGATATCACCGTTCGCAACGTGAGGAAAAAGGATTTTGGGAAAGAAATCCTCATAGTTAAAGATATCTATAACGAAGCCTGGTCCAAAAATTGGGGTTTCGTTCCAATGACGGATTCGGAATTCTCATACATGGCCGAAGAGTTGATGAAGATCATGGATGAGGATCTTGTATTTTTTGTATATTACAAAAATGAGCCTGCCGGATTTTGTTTAGTCCTCCCCAATATCAATCCGATCTTGAAGGCATTAAATGGCAAAATTGGACTCCTTGGACTATTTAAACTATTGAAATATAAAAAGGCCATAGATTCGGCCCGCTGTCTGGCCTTGGGAATAAAGCTGAAATATCATAATTTGGGAATTCCTTTAGTTGCCCTGGATTTTCTTTGGGAGACTTTCGCTCGTAAGACATTCTACAAGACATTAGAAGTCGGATGGAATCTCGAGGACAATCTGGACATTATAAAGTATGAAGAAGAGGCAGGTTGCAAAATCTACAAAATTTATCGGATATTTCGCAAGGAACTCCCATGATTCTGCAAACTACTGAAGTGATGAAGCAAATGTTTAGAAATAACTAAGGGTCATGAAAATGTGAAAGCGTTTGTTACCAGAGATGTTTATCAGAATGTATTATTCCATTTACTTGCTCTGAGCTTTTTAGTTTTATTAACGTTCCCTCGGATCATAATCAATTACGGTATTGATGGCGACTCCATACGTGGCATGTTAGCCGCTCGATGGCTCATGGAATCGAATCAATACATCCCTTCTCGACTTCCCGGAAATCCCATCTACGAATATATACTCGGGATATTTTCCACTGTTGATGGTTATTATCTTACAAATTCATTCAGTTTCCTCAGTTTTTTATTAGCAATTTTGGCATTTCATAAGCTTACGGCCAATACTCCCAATAGATTCCTGCTGATCGTTTTATTCTCTTTCACACCCATTCTTATGAAGAATGCAGCGTTAACAATGGACTATATTCCTGGGTTAGCGTTAATTCTCTGGGGCTATTATTTTTTACAGCAACGTCATTTGTTCTGGAGTGCTGTATTATTGAGTTTATCCATAGGAATGCGTTTATCTCATGCTGTATTCATTATTCCATTCAGTATGTATTTCATGTCGTCAGGCCATGACAGACGAAAACTAGCTAGCTTTTTAGGGATTGTAATTACAGGAATTTTATTGAGTTATCTACCGATTCTATTAAGATTTGGACCTGGTCTTTGGCGCCTGGTTCCTGCTCAAAATGCCCTATTCATCTCACATCTATCTTGCTGTTTATAATGCAATTATGCTCTTTGGATTACCGAGCCTATTGGTCTTTTCCTTTATACTGATTCTCGAATTGAAACAAAAACATTATAAAATGATGTTTCAGCTCGATCCCGCGAGCATCACCGAATTCACCTCGTTCCTCCTGGTATGTTTCGTTTTCTTGATCCATCCAGACGAAACTGAATACCTGATCCCAGCTATTCCTTTCCTATATCTCCTCGTAGGAAAATTATTTGAGCGCAAACATCTCATGATATTTGTTTGTGTTGTCTTTTCTTTCAGCTTTTTTTCCATTGAACTAAAAAGTGGAGAAAGCGGAAATAGAAAAGTGGGTTTTGCAATAGCTCCTGGAATCATTATAGATGATTTTCTGAAACGAAAACAATTTGAGGCCATGAAGAGATCTCTAATCGATTTGCCGGTTCCAGAAAAATCGATTATCATAACTGGTTTTGGTCCTATGCTTGGATTTGAAAATCCTGATCTCAGAGCAATCAATTTGACAACGAGTATTCCGGAACTTGATGCCCAAGGTATATTTGAGGACAACTTTTCTTACCAATTGAGGAATAAAAAGGTGTTCCTCATTGGTGGTATGTCACTGAAAAATGCGGAAATTGCACGCCATCATGGATTTTACTTGTATTTCTTTCGGGAATCTGCTCCTAGCCTAAGCATTAATCACTATGGTTATCATCCCAGGCAAGCAAAAATGAAAAAGTTGATCTTCACCGAGAATGAATTCAGAGTGTCAGATGAGTGAAAAAATTCACATTCTTCATGTTGTAAATTCCCTTAATTTAGGTGGAGTGGAATTACAGCTACTTAATTTGATTAAGCAATACGATAGAAGAGCCTTCGAGATAGATGTTTGCGTAATTGGTAATGAAATGGGAAAATTAGAACAAGAAGTGAGAAATCTCGATACAAAGATACTTAGTTGTCCAAAATCTCCAAATTTATTGTCATTTTCCAAGCGGTTCAGGAACACCATTATATCTCAAAATTATGGTATTGTGCATTCTCATCTTGATGCGTGGAGTGGTGCGATTTTAAGAGGCGCATCAATGGCCGGAGTGCCGGTGAGGATAGCTCAAATTCATTCTATAATGCCATGGGCGGAAGATCTTAGGGCAAATCCGTTAATTAGATATGTCCAGAATATTGTGGTATATTGGGGTCGTTTTTGGCTATCGAGGTATGCAACCCATGTGTTAACAGTTTCCCATTCGGTTCGCGACCCTTTATCTACCTGGCTAGTAAACAAGGACATATTAATTTGGACCGCAGGGATCAATTTGAAGGAGTTTGTTCCTTCCCGAGATTTTCATCAGGATTTCAATATATTATCTGTTGGTGGATTGCTAAAAGCTAAAAATGTCGATATTACTCTGAAAATATTTAGAAAAGTCCTAGACGTGTTTCCAAAAGCCAAATTGATCATAGCCGGAGTAGGACCTGAAGAGATGTATTTGAGGAATCTATGCCAGGACCTGGGCATTTCTGCTTCGGTGGATTTTATAGGTACTTCACGAAATATCCCAGACCTCATGAAATCCGCTGCGCTTTTAATTACGAGCTCGTCAATCGAAGGTTTACCCACCGTGATTCTGGAAGCCCAGGCATCCGGAATCCCCGTTGTCGCATCTGCAATTGACCCTAACCTGGAAGCGCTAGCCGACGAATTATTACCGTTTACATTTCCCATCAATGATATTGATATAGCCGCTAATAATGTAACCACGTTTCTAAGCAATTCCGAGCTGAGAATGAATTTACGCGAGAAACTTCCGAAGTATGTGAATGAGAATTTTAATTCCGAACGACAGTTGCCCAAACTAAAACATCTGTACAAAGAGGCATATTTTTTGGCAAAAACATGATTTCAGCAAACTTCATTGACATATTGTTTATTCTGCCTCTCATGGCATCTATTCCTATGCTCATAAAGTTATATTTGAAACCTGCTTTTTTCAGTCAATCGCAACGGAATCTTGCTCTTTATGGCGGTCTTATTTGGATGGTATATGTATTCATCAGCGAATACGTTTCAGAGCATTTTCTTGGTGTCCCCTGGATGGATGCTCTTTACCATGCAAATTACGGGAAAGTGATAGCCGAAGAGATTACAAAAGGTAATTGGCAATATTTTCTGGATCATTTTGCTACCGGGAACAATGCATATCATTGCTATAGTTCTCTTATTTTATCAACAGGTGCAACCATCTTCACCCTTACGGGAATAAATGCATTTCTCGCTTTTTGGGGAGGCTTGGTGCTTGCCTCTAGTTTTAGTTCAATATGTCCCTATCCCAGGAAGCGGAATCTCCTGTTTCTCTTTACGATTTTTTGTCCTTCCGTTATTTTTTGGTGTACAGTAAATCTCAAAGAAGCGATGATGTATTGGGCTATCTGCCTGATATTTTCAATAGGTTTTCCACACAGGAGCATTGGCTATTTTGCCCGTATTCCTTTATCAATCATAGCGGTTATTATTGGAGCTTTGCTCAGACCTCATGTGCTCATCGGTTGGCTTGCAGCAGTTGCAGGGGTTATGGTTTTTCGATCCGGTAGACGAACAGCGGGCATCATTATGCTTATGTGCATGCCCATAGTCGCTTTTTCGTTGAGAACCATTCTTAAGTCGGATTTCTCCCAAGAAGTTGCGCTTCAAATGGGAGAATCACAATTTTCAGCTCTGACGATTATAAGTCATCAAGGGTCAGCAATTAAGTATGATTCTGGTCGTCCAATTTTTTTGCTATCAGGAATAGTTGCTGCTTATCTGCGTCCCTTTCCTTGGGAAATACGATCTCTAAGAACATCTGCTAGTTCCATAGAAACCTGGGCAATGACTCTTTTGATTATATTTGCATGGTGGTCTTTTAATAGTCGTGATAGATGGTATGCTTTAAAATTACCAGGAATTCAAATAGCTATCTTAGCTTCTCTTTGGATGTGCATGCTGCTGTCCTATTTTCCAAATGAAGGCCTCGTTGTAAGACAACGTGTTCAGCTCATTCCTGCCATGCTGGCATGTGCCGTTATTCCATTACTGATGAAGATGTACGCTGCAGCTAGACTCAAAGCTCTCGAACGACAACTAAGCATGAGAGATATGCAGCTAAAAAAAACTGTGCACGGGAATTAAACGGAGTATGTTTCATTTAGCAATTCATGAGAACAGCCAAAGGGCAGATTCAATTGCTGCAGAATATTTCTGAAGTTTCTGCGCACTGTCACAAATAATCGGAACTTAGATAGAATATTCTCTTCGCTATACAAACCGTTTCTGAAATGTATGTGTATGAAACAGAAAATATACGATCACTCCCCAATAATGCTTCAGAATATCTTCATTTCGCTCCAAGGAGCCATTCACAATACCCGACGCATCAACTGGAAAACCTGTAAGAAACACTACCATGAGCTAATTGAAAGCCAATGGTGGCCTAGAGATGAACATGATCAAGCTCAGTTCAATTCATTGAAGAATCATCTAACCTATGCTGGAACCTTTATTCCTTATTATAAGAAACTGTTTCAAGAGCTATCGTTTAATCCTCTAGAGCTGCAAAACACCGATGATATTAGAAGAATCCCGGCACTTAAAAAAGATCAAATAAGAACATTCCCATTGGAGTTTATTCATTGTGGAAAAATAGATCGCAAGTGGAACAGATTTTTCACGAGCGGCACAACTGGGACTCCATTGAATTTGTGGAGTTCCAAAGAGAGTTTCGGACGAATCTGGAGTTTTGTTTATAGATTGAGGAAGTGGGGTAATTTACAGGACCCGTTCTTTCCGAGGCGAGTCCAGTTTACAGGGAGGGACATAGCATCAAACGATATTTCCACCCAAACTGGTATCTACTGGCGTTTTAATAAACCTGGCAACACATTATTGATGTCCACCTCACATTTGAATCAAGGAACAATACCGGGTTATATTGAGGCTATCCGTGCCTTTGCTCCAGAATTGATAGATGGTTATCCCTCAGCACTGGCAATTATCAGTAAGTATGCTTTGAATCATAGAATTAAGCTTCCTTCTCCAAGAGCTATCATAACAAGCGCCGAAACTTTATTGGATACCGATAAGATTTCCATACAAACTGCTTTTCAATGCAGGATTTTTAACCAATATGCATCTAGTGACACTGCTGCATTTATCAGTTTCTTGTGAAAAAGACAGGTTGCACATAAATCCTGAGTTCGGGAGCTGTGAAATAATAACACAGAACGGCAGAGTTGCTCAGCCTGGAGAAATGGGAGAAATCGTTGCTACTTCATTTTGCAACAAAGAACAGGTATTTGTACGATACGCCACGGGTGATATGGCGATTGTTTCATCAGATCAAAATTGCCCTTGTGGACGCAGCATGACGGTAATAGAAAAGATTTTAGGGCGCATGGACGATATTTTGTATGTTCCCGAGAGAGGCTTCATAGGACGTCTAGATCCTGTGTTCAAGGCATTATATGGAATACTGGAAGCTCAAATCATTCAATCCGAATTGGATTCAATAGTTATCAAATTGGTACCCCTTCCAGAGTATCACGACAATATAGGTGAAAAGCTCATGTTGAACCTTCGTAAAAAAGTAGGTGATAACGTTAGGATAAGCATAGATAAAGTCGATTTCATACCAAGAGGAGCCAATGGAAAATTCCAATCAGTCCGAAGCTTGTGTAAAAACCTTTACCCGAAACTATAATTATGTGTGGCATATTTGCTCAAATAAATATTCGTGAGAAGCCGGTTGATCTAACGAATTGCCGTCGGGCGACGCATGTTTTGGCCCATAGAGGACCCGATTCCTGGGGTGAAAACTATACGGATAATCGAGACGTGTATTTTGGGCATAGGCGTTTAGCAATACTGGACCTTTCTGTTTCTGGAAATCAACCATTCTCTGATGCACAAGGCAATTTGCTCATTTATAATGGAGAGCTCTATAACTTTCAAAATATAAAGAAACAACTGGAAAGCACAGGCATTGTCTTCAAATCCAATTGTGATACCGAAGTTATATTTCATGCTCTGAATACATGGGGACTGAACTGTATTCATAAATTTGAAGGCATGTTTGCTCTCGTTTACTGGGATGCTGTACACAAAAAAGCATTAGCAATTCGAGATCCACTTGGTATCAAACCCCTTTATTATTGGGCAAATCCAGAAGGCATTGCCATTTCCTCCGAATTGAAGTCCTTTTATTATTTGGATGAATTCCAACCTGAATTCAATATTAAAACGTTGCCGGAATTTTTACGTTTTCGGAGCATAATTGGAAGAGACACCTTACTCAAGAACGTCTATGAATTGGGGCCAGGTGAATATCTCATTTTTAACCAGAATGAAAATGCCTATAAAATTGAGGAATATTGGCGTCCGGAAAGCTGTTTGACTCCATTTTCTCCTTCTGATTCAGACTCCTTTTCAATGAAGTTTAATCGTATTGTTCAACAGCATCTAATTGCTGATGTGCCTGTTGGCGCACGGTTTTCAGGTGGATTAGACAGCAGCCTCATTGCTTGCATCATGCAGAAAGATTTATCCACGGAACTGATGGGTTTCCACTGTCATGTTAAAAACGCCTCGTATGATGAAACACCTTTTGCCCGGCAAATTGCGCAACATCTCGGATTTCAACTCGTTACAGAGACACTGGATGCAGAAACTTTTTTCTCGGATCTCATTGAAAAATTAACCTACCATTTGGATGAACCGCTCACACATCCAAATTCTATCGGTATCTTCTTAATTTCTCAGAAAGCCAAAGACCTGGTTAAAGTCTTGTTGTCTGGTGAAGCAGCTGACGAATTGTTCTGCGGGTATTCTAGATACATTGTAGTAAATCAATTCAGCAATTTACAGCGATTAGGATATTCGTTTTGTTCAAAATTGTTGTCCATGCTCTATCCCGGGCTTGGTCATCATCAACCGATTACTTTAAATGATTTTATTCTGCTAAGCTCAGCTTACCTATCAGATTCTGATCTTAATGCTTTTCTAAGCGATAACTCGGCCGCAAATGCAAGTAATCGCAATCGCCAAGTATTATTGCAAGGGCTTAGTATTGAAGATAATCTTACTCGGTGTCAAGTTTACGATATCAAAACTTACCTCCCAGCACTATTTGTTCGACAGGATAAAATGTCTATGGCCGCTTCCATTGAAAACCGAGTTCCCTTTGCAACTCCAGAAATGGTTGCTTACGCATTATCCTTGAGCAATAAACAGAAAGTTACTCTAGTCGCTCGCAAGAGGGTCTTGCGGGAAACACTGAAATCGTATTTACCAAATAATCTGATTTCAAGAAAAAAGTGGGGTTTTGGCATACCGTTAATGGCGTGGTTTCAGACGAAGCAAGGAAAGGAGAGAATCGCCACGCTTCGAGATACATCGTCCAAATTGAGCAACTATATCGATGTAATCCATTACTTAATGAAAAGCAATTCACCAACGACTGCTTACGATGCAAACGTCATCTGGACTCTTTTGACATTGAATATTTGGTTTGAGATTTTTCTCGAAAAGACCAAGTTTCACAGAGAACATCAGGTGAATTTAGGAGATTACCCCGCCTGACAAATAGACGGGGTATTTTGTATTATAATTTTCCGATTCTTTCCTCAAGTGCAGTAATGTCAATGCATTCGATATAATCGGTTTTTATGTTTTCGCCTTTTCTACGGATAGCATCAGTGGGACAGAGTAGTTCATGATCAGAATTATCTCGGGTCCAAAAAAAGTTATTATCATCAAAAGGTGTTTTCATTACGATTCCCCTCATTTTAAACTTGGAATAAAAACTAAATAAATATGAACCTTAGGAACTATATGTAAATTATTAATCCAATTGCAATTTGTAAATATCGTTTATTATGATCAACAATGAATCGGGTTCGGACTCTACATCAAAGATGCTCTTATTACCAAATTTGATTCTTTTTAATCGCCTAAAATGCGAATTGAATAATCGTAACCTGTTCTACGGCTTGACCCCAATTTTGTTTTTCAGTACATTAACCCAAATTGCACCTCGGTATGATCAGGATAAATTATGGCAACAGAGTCGACGAAAAAGAAAAGGATTTCATTCCGATTACGGAAGAGACAATATCCGGTATTGCCGTGGGATAGGAGTAAGCCATATTTTATCAGCCGTCGTCCTCTTATAATTTTATTATTGCTGGCACTTGTAGGCGTTTTTGCAACGGCCTTTCTAACTTATAGGCATATTGTTCTCACGAGTCATACGGGGAATGTAGGAGAATCGGCCCTATGCAAAGCGCAAGGAGTTATCAATTGTGATGGCATACTGCTCACCGATTATTCAGTACTTCTAGGATATTTTCCTAGCTCTGTACTTGGTCTCATGGGCTTTGTATTTGTATGGTGGTTGCTCGTAAATAGTCTTTTGAATGAGCGCGTAAGAAAACTCGCCATGACATTGCTGGTGCTCTATTTTTTCATGGCAATAGGTTTTAGCTGGTACTACATTTATCTTATGGCCTTTGAGGTCGATTACGTTTGTACATGGTGCATTGTAGTTCATGTCATAAATTTCACTTCATTAGCCTTGATACTCTATTTTTCCATTAAGAACCGACAAAATTTCTTGTTGGAAGAACCTGCCAGTAAATGGGAACGGTTTTATTTCATAGCAGGTGGGTTGTGTTTAGCTCTGGTTGTTTTTTTCGGATCTGTTTATCTTGAGAACTATTTAAGTTTTCGAGACGCAAAGACAAAATATGAAGAATTGGCCAATGATCCGGTTGTAATCATGGCAACGGTCAAAGCGTCACCTGACTACGAAATACCAATCACTAAAGATGATCCAGTTTTTGGAAATCCCTCGGCGCCTTTTCCAATAGTCTTATTTAGTGATTTCCAATGTCCTGTTTGTTCTCAGACAGAGCAATACCTAAAATCTATTGTGAATGCCAATCCCCATGTATTATCGCTTGTGTATAAAAATTACCCATTATCTCCGAACTGCAACTCAATAATTATCGGAAATCTGCACCCGTATGCCTGTGAAGCCGCTAAAGCAGCTTATGCAGCTTTTATATTGAAGGACTCCACCGGATTTTGGCAATATGGAGATCTACTCTTTGCGAATCAGCGCGAATTTAAGAAACAGCCCTGGTTGCAGTATGCTAATATGATTGGCCTTGATGTAAACCGATTTACACAATTGATGCAAGCAAATGAAAAACCCGAATTAAAAATTAAAGAAGATACAGAATTAGGTGCTACACTAAAATTAACCGCTACTCCGCAGATTTTCTTTCTCAGCAAAAATGTCCCTCAGAGCTTTAAAGGTGAGTTCCTCCTGGATACGCTCGAAGAATTAGTGAAATGGAAGTATCCGGAAAATTCATCGTTCAAGTTGCGTAAACCCTAACATCGCCCAGGACACGAGGCAATATGTCACCAAAGATATCCAAAATCGTTCTTCCTCTCGTTATGCTCATCTCATTCGTGCTTCTGGCTTGTGATGCACCGGAAAACCCACTTCCCAAACAAATACGTGACCTTAAAATGGGATCTAACATAGATTCATTGGAAAAGCTCATTGACAAAGACGGCACTTTCACGGTCAATTCCAAGTCGCGTCGTCCAAAGTTGCAATGGAATTTGAAAAACAATTCAAACTATCGAGATATTGAATTCCAGTTCACAGAAAAAGATCGGCTTTATCTTATCCGATTCGATTTAAAAGACACACGAAGGGATGATTTTCAGACGCTCAAGAAAGCCTTTTTCTCAATTTTCGATCTTTCTTGGGATGATCCCCTTAGAATGCGAGTAGAGGGTTCGGACATGCTCCTTTATGCCCCCAATGCGCAGGAAAATGATGTTTTTTTTCTTGAGTTTACCGATAAGTTGAACGGCAAAAAAGCGATAGAATTGTTCAGCAAGAAAATTTCGGCACAGGACAGGGCAGCGTATCTGGAAGAGCAGAAAGCCAGAAAAAGCGAAGAACCATCGGTTCCAGTTTCGGCAGACGATCAAACCTCTAATTCAGAGAATGAGAAGCAAATGAAGCTAGAAAACACCGATACTCAGCCTAATTCAGGAAACGAAAGTAGATGATTTATTTATGCTGGGTAATCTCTTGCTTAATTGGTAATGAATAGAATTATTCCAAAACTCATTGCAATACTTATCATAATCATCGTTATTTCTGAGATATACATTTCAACAATAAGCCAGGATTTTGCGAACTGGGATGATCCAAAACACATTGCAGCCGTATGGGAGCCTAGTTGGAGCCGTTTATGGACTATTATTTCGGACTTTAATCTTCAATTCACCGGAGTAAAATATTATAGCCCTGTTCACTTTATGAGTCTTATGTTTGATCAGTACCTGATCTATCCAGCTCTCGTCCCCCAACCGTGGATTTCAAAGTTTTTCAACATCATCTTTCATTGGATAAATACCGTTTTAGTATTCTTTCTGCTATCTCGTTTAGGCATTGACACCAGGTGCAGCTTTATGGGAGCACTTTTATTTGCTATCCATCCGCTTCAAGTTGGCACTGTAGCCTGGATAAGTGAAAGAAAGAATTTATTGGTGACTCTGTTTTTTTTATCCGCAATGATCAGTTACATTAGCTATGAGCGGACAAAATCAAATTTGAAGATGATTCTTGTTTTCATTTTATTTGTTCTTGGCCTAGGAACCAAACCGATCATGGTTGTATTTCCTATAGTGGCCGGGGCTTATTCCTATTATTTGACCCCCAAAATTCGGTCCGGTACCGTTCAATTTCTCTTCATTTTATTAGCATTTTCTTTTGCATGGAGTATTTACGCAATTCACACTGAAATCTCAGTTCCGGGAATGTTGCCTTCGATACTTAAAAGACCAATGCTGGCCTCGGCTTCTCTTCTCTTTTATATTTCAAAACTCATATTACCCACGAATTTGGTGGCCGTCCACCCTAAATGGGACTTGGACAATAACTTATTCCCATTCACCATGGCATTGATCATTGTTTCTATTTGTGTCTTTCTTTATATAAAATATTCCCAGAAACTAAGACCCATTGCTCAATTCGGTATAGTGTTCTTTGTCTCATCTCTTTTGCCAGTTTGTGGCATTATTCCGTTCGGGTATATGTCACATTCTTATGTTGCAGATCATTTCATGTATCTTCCAATCGTTGGCGTAGCCGTTCTCAGCTCGGATATGCTCAGTTTTTTATTTGCAAGATATCAATACATCCCTAAGAAATTGATAATGTATCAAATTGCCGTTTATACTGTGCTTTGCGTCTTGGGGATCATCTCAATTAAGCAGACGCTCGTTTGGAGAGATCCCATTATCTTATGGGAAACTAATCTTGAGAAAAATCCACAGTCGCCTACAGTACCTAACCAATTATGCGGCCACACTTGCCGAAAAGGATCGTTTGGAAGAAGCTCAGAAACATTTGTTAAAAGCGATTGAGCTTGCACCTTTTCTCGATGTTGCTTACGTGAATTTAGCTTCGCTCTATGAGAGGCAGGGAAAGCTTCTCGAAGCAAGAGAAGTTATGGAAACTGCTCTCGGTCTCAATCCCACAAATGAAGCATACTATACGCGATTGGCTCAAATTTTAATTACACAAGGACAAAGAGAAACAGCTCTTGATCTACTCGAAATTGCAGAAGAAAAGCTTCCAAACTCTGCTCGCATCAAGAACGAATTGGGAGTACTCTACAATTCCCTGGGCCGTCGCGATGATGCAATTCAGATGCTTTTAGCTGCAAAAAAAATTGATCCCTTCTTGCATGAGCCATACCTCAATCTAGCCAATATTTACGGATCAGATGAGAAGTATGATCGGGCATTAGACACTTTGAACGAAGCTTTGCAACACACATCACATCTTAATATTATATTCGGCTTAGCAGAAATTCATCGGAAAACAGGAAATGCTGTTGCTGCGGATACCGAATTAGCCCGATGTCATGTACTCGTGCCTGAAAACGTGCAGATATTATCTATGTATTCGGCGAATTTGGTAAAACTTGGCCGCTGTGATGAGGCATCCAGGCTCTGCATCAATGGGGAGAAGTGCAGTCCGGAGACGATGCTGATGATTGAGCAGTGTAAGAAATCTTCATCTGGTAATTAATTTATCTTGCTATTCAAATTCGTTTTGACACAATATTATACTTTTTAGCAAATGGATGGATTTGAAATTCATATTTATCTTTGTATCAATAGATACAGGTGACTAGGGGATCATTTTTGTTGTTCTAACTTTCACATTTCCATTCCGCTGAAACGTCCCCTATTTGTTTTATTCAGGAGGGCTCCCAATGTATAAATATTATTGGAATGAAGAATTCGAAGCGATGTCTGAATCCAAAATGCAGGCGTTTCAGCTTGAAAAATTAAAGGAAACGCTGAACTGGGTGTATGATCGAATTCCATTCTACAAGAAATCATTTGACGAAAGATCTATTAAACCCAATGATCTGAAGAGTCTCTCCGATATATCGAAATTTCCTTTCACCGTAAAAACGGATCTTCGGGACAATTATCCATTCGGATTATGCGCCGTTCCAATGTCGGAAGTTACCCGAATACATGCGTCCTCAGGCACAACAGGCAAACCAATCACAGGACCTTATACTCAGGACGATATGGATCAATGGGCGGAATGTATGGCTCGGAGCTTATGGGCACAGGAAGTTCGACCAGATAGCATTCTGCAAAATGCCTTTGGTATGGGTCTGTTCACAGGTGGACTAGGCATGGTGCAAGGAGCAGTTAAAATAGGATGCGCTCTGGTGCCTTCAGGAGCGGGCATGACGGAACGACAGATAATGCTCATTCAGGATTTCGGGACAACTTCTATATGCTGTACGCCTTCATATTGTTTGACCATTATTGAAAGAGCTGAAAAGATGGGAGTAGACCTTAAATCTACAAAATTAAAAGACGGACATTTCGGAGCCGAACCGTGGACCGTGGAAATGCGTAACGATATTGAATCGCGGTCAGGTTTGCACGCATTTGAGCTCTATGGTCTAACGGAAGTGATGGGCCCTGGCGTATCTTTTAGCTGTGAGTATTACAATATTCATCTCAATGAGGATCACGTGTACCCGGAAGTAATCGATCCCGGCACATTGGAGCCTTTACCGTTAGGTGAAGAAGGTGAATTGGTGCTCACCGCAATACAGAGACGGGCAATGCCAATGATCAGGTATCAAACCCGTGATATATGTAGCCTGCGAAAAATTAAATGTGAATGCGGAAGAACTCTTATAACCATGGATAAGATTTTGGGACGCTCTGATGACATGTTGAACATCAGCGGAGTCAATGTTTTCCCGTCCCAAATTGAATCTTTGCTAATGGAGTTTTCTGAAGTCGAACCACTCTATCAAATACGAGTAAAAAAGAAAGGCTATTTGGATCAAATTTCGGTAGAAACCGAGGTCAAAAGCGCTGTTTACCAAGGCGGTCAGCAACAGATAGATCAATTGGCAAAACGCATAGCAGCTCGAATCCAGCAGATTGTCGGAATCAAAGTGCCTGTTACCATACTTCCTCAAGAATCAATAGAAAGGAGCATAGGAAAAGCTCGTCGAGTTATAGACGAGAGACTTTTATAAAATGGGATTGCTTGCCCTGGGTCCTTTGGCTGAGGGCAAGCATAATTCACAACCAAAACTCCGGATATCTGCGATTTTTCGGAATGTTGTTGAAAATAAGTGCGATGAGCACGAGTATGCTT
The DNA here is from genome assembly GCA_963735595.1 of uncultured delta proteobacterium. Taxonomy (GTDB): domain Bacteria; phylum Desulfobacterota; class Zymogenia; order Zymogenales; family Zymogenaceae; genus JAFGAS01. Next base: position 1,056,143 of record CAVTLK010000001.1, read on the forward strand.
ATTCCTGCGGCAACTGGCATCAATACATAGTGATAGCCCATTTCATGTATTTTATCACCACCAATCACTGCAATAAGACCCGTTGCGCCTGCCGGCGGATGCAGGGTTTTTGTCAAATGCATGATAGCTATGGACGTAGCTACCACTAATGCCGAGCAAATCCACAATTGATCAGAAATGAGTTGGTATCCCGTGACACCGATTAAAGCAGCCAAAACATGGCCGCCGATCACGTTTCGAGGCTGAGCCAATGGACTTTTCGGTGCGCCATAAATCAATACTGCTGATGCCCCGAAGCTCGCTATGAGTAAGATTGTGTTTGTTCCAGCTAATACCTTAAAATTTATGTAACCCACCACCAATATGCCTATAAAAGAGCCAAGCCAGGACCAAAATACTTCGATATTGTTTACGCTTGGGGGACTGGTAGTCGTTCCCTTCATTTTTGAGAAGAAATTCATTGCTCACTCCTCAATTGAGAACCGACGAGATCTGATCTGCAGATAATGCCAACGAGTTTTCCTTTATCATCCACCACGGGGACGCGATTAATCGATTTTTCCATCATTAGGTCCGCAATTTCCACGGCCGGCATTGATTCTTTAATAGTTATGGGTGGAGCACTCATTATTTCCCTGGCGACGAGCTTACGTGCCGGAACTGCGAGACATGATCTCCCATTCAAACAGGATGCTATAACATCCATATAACTGCTGGCTTGCCCATCTGACATTTCCCTGAAGAAATCTTTTTCAGAAATTATACCGATTACAATGCGCTCTTCGTCAACGATTGGCACACCGGCAACCTTCGCTTCGGCCATTTTGGAAGCTATATCTCTGATCGGTGTATCGGCGGTAATGCATACCACTTCCTTGGTCATGATCTCGCATGCTTTCACTGCAGTTAACAATCGCTGAACAGCGTGCCTGTAAGCTTTGATATACAATTCCTTGAAATCTCCAGGCGTAATGTCCAGATACCCTGATATTTCCTTCATGGCCTGGTAAATATCCTTATCGGAAATATCAATGTTGAGACATGCATCAATTGTGTTGCCCATGTTCATCTCCGGTTGAAAGTACTTACGCAATTCTCAAAGCTGATCATGATTTTCAATACGTTGCTGAATAAGTTAGGAGCTGTAAATCGGAATTTAAAAAATAGATTTTCCTGTTTCGGTAAAGATGTTTATCATTTATTCACTCCAATCGCATACTGCTCTTTTACGACAACCTTTTCTCATTATAAGATTTTTCTTGGATTGCACATTGACTTGAGTCAAATTCTGAAAAAACATTGTCCAATGTACACTCAATTAGAAATGGATCAGTATGGTACAGGTACTGGAAGTCAAAATGTGGCTAAAGTGAGTGAGTGCAAAACATGAGGGAGTCTGGGGGGAAGTATTTGACTAACGGCCGAAATTTTGAACTCCGGCCGTTGAAGAGCATGGGCGGGAATTCTCAATAATCTTCAAAGTCAATGTAATCATCTTCATCAACATATTCTTCATCCGAATCCAGGGAGGATAGCAGGTCGGCTGATCTTCCATCTAGAGGATCTTCGAAATCTGAGAGAGCATCTACCAGTGATTCATCGTTCATTCGACCGATGTAAAAATCTATAGAATGAGACATGCGAGGTCCTCCCGCTTTGCATAAATTCCGTTGCGCTGCAACGGAATAAACTAAAACATAACGGGAAGATGATGTCAAGACTTAAAGTTAAATGTTAACTTCGTTAGAATTTCTCAATTCTTTCAGCTACTTCAAACATATTCCTTCACGTTTTCTGAAAATGATTGCGCATACGCCTTATATTTTTGTAGATTTATTTGATTAAATTGATGTTCCTCGGCGGAGACATGCCTCGTCGCTCTCGCCGGTATCCCCACTGCAACTCTGTTACTTGGAATAACGGTACCCGGCGATACAACGGCTCCAGCGGCTACTATAGCGCCCTGCTCTATCACTGCTCCGTCCAGCACCAACGCGCCAATTCCAATAAGGGCTTCTGATTCTATAGTGCAACCGTGTAACACTGCCCTATGACCTACAATTACATCAGAACCTATAGTGAGAGGGTATTTGCCACTGGTCACGTGGAGCATGCACATATCTTGAATATTGGTTCGAGCGCCAATGGTAACTGAGTTGACGTCACCTCGCGCAACGGTATTAAACCAGATATTTACTTCATCCTCCAAAGTGATATCGCCAAGTAATATAGCTCCTGGAGCAATAAATACGTTTTTTCCTAACCTCGGTCGTTTTCCTCTAAATTCATAGATCATGGTGTTTTCTTATGAGTGAGCAAGGTCATTTCCTTGATTTGTGATGGCATTGAATAGACCGGCCGATAATACCCGGGTTCGCTGTGGATTAAATGAATCGTCGGCTTTCTTGATCTCTTCAAATGAAACTACTTTTTTAAAGGGCCTGTACCAATGAAAGCGTATTACAAGGATCTTTCCTGCCTTTGTCCCTGAACTCATTGCATGGTCCATTACATCGGCTGGATCGAAAAAGGACATGTCATCTATATGATTGAATAGATTTTTGGGTTCATCAAGATAATAGTCTTCGACTCGTCCAGCACCTACAGCTCCGATTCGATTTATATAAAACAAAAGGGGGAGCCCTTTCCTCATGGAGTTCAGAACGGCAGGTAAGCTGAAAGCAAGATTGTTTGGATAAATGGTTCGGCTTCTATAAGTTTCAGGATCAAACAACGTGCTTTGAGCAGTCTGGCCATTTGGTAGGTCAATTAACGTCTCGGCGCGCTTTCGTTCCAGAGGCAAGAGCAAAGGTTTTTCGCCTGATACTCGAATTTGGAGTGGATAAAAAAGCGTTTCGAGTTCATGCATTTCAGAACCCTGGCAGGAGGGTGAATAATAATATCGGGTCCACTCCGCGTTATTCGATGCCAGGGACTGAATATAAAAGGGAGCCGATACTCTTGTTTTAATCTAAAACCGAATCCGTCTTCTTCAGCCCTGATTTCGTATCCCAGCGACGATAAAAATTCTCTTAAGAAATCTATTACTTTGGAATATTGAATTGTCTTATAGAGGAAATGTTTGCAAAGGTGAACTCGTGGTATTTGCTTAGGACCACAACAAGATGAGATGCCTTCGAACATGAACCCACTGGTTTTCAGTGGCGCCATCAGAAGATGCGGAAAGTGCCTCGGGTATGCGCACCGTAGCTTTTGATATGCCAAGTTCGCTCCATTCCAGGATAATTTCTTTAATGAATCTTTGTTGCTCAGGCGGATCAGTCAGTTTCCGATCGAAGCCAAAGGCGAGAATTCTAACTTCATCGCACAGGTCACGCATCCAAAAGATAATTGCTCGAATCTTTTTATCAAATTCCATAACGCGCGAGCGAACTGTGGATGTGTCCGCTTGCTGGGGATTGATCCAGTTTAGAATAGACGGATCTTCTTCTAACCACACTTTTAAAATATGTTTAATACCGGGAATGTCTTTCGCAGTTGCCGATCTAAGAATTATCTTATTATGCATGATAAACTCGATAAGCGGATTTTAAGAGCGGTGACGAAAAATATCCGGAAGCTCCGGATAACGCGAGAATGAAACGGGAAATCGACGTTAACACATTAGAAACAGAATGAGCAATCCAAATCACTAATTGTCAGCTAATCACTGATCCTGAATTTCATAATTATGAACCACTTTGCTCAAAAATCCATCAGGCCATTATTCAATGTAACCATTGTAATTATATCAGATTCGAATAGCAGGATGGAATATATGGCAGTACAAATACCTTTATTTTGTTAACAGTTTTTACGATTCAATATAGAATTCTTTTTCCACTCCGATTCGTTAGGTGAAAAAACATGGAATCACCGATGGTCATTTTAGGTGCTGCCGGAATGCTTGGCCAAGATCTCAGGTTGTTGCTCGAAAGAGAAGGACATAGTTTCCAGGCATTTAGCAAGACCGAACTGGATATCACGAGTTTAGCTGATTTGAATACTGTTTTCCATCGTACCCGACCGAAATTCATCGTCAATTGTGCAGCCTTTACCAACGTTGATGCCTGCGAGACCGAAGTACAAAAAGCCTTCTTGATAAACAGTATTGGAGCAGCCAATGTGGCTATTGCTGCTAAAAAAGCAAATGCGCACCTGGTCCATTTAAGTACGGATTATGTTTTCGACGGAACGAAAGGGACGCCCTATTCAGAAGAAGACGAGATCAATCCGCTCGGAGTATACGGCAAATCTAAGGCTCAAGGGGAGCTAAATATAATTGAGACTGGCTGCCGATTCAGCATTATACGAACTCAATGGCTTTTTGGGCTCCACGGCAAGAACTTCGTGGAAACAATGTTGGGATTGATGGAGAAGCAGACCCGCTTAGCGATTGTTCATGATCAAGTGGGAAGTCCGACGTATACAGTTGATCTAGCACAAGCTTTACTACGTCTCATAGATTTGGGATTAGAAGGCATTTTTCATGTTACAAATTCAGAAGTCGCTAGCTGGTGGTCGTTTGCGAGGGCCATTGCTGAAAAAAAAGCCATTACCGAGGTACAGATCGACCCTATTCCGTCCTGCGAACTGAAACGACCTGCTCCTCGCCCACTATATTCTGTTTTAGATAATACAAAGTTCAAGCGATTAGCTAACATGAATTTACGGCCTTGGTCCGATGCTCTTGATTCGTCCATTGGCTTTGCGTGATAACAAGGAATAATCATTACGATGATTGTCGTCAATCGTTTGTTTTTTAATAAAGGTGTATTTTCTAAGGAGCTCCAATAATGGGAATGACCATTACAGAAAAAATTTTAGCTTACCATTCTGACCACGAGAAAGTGTCAGCTCATCAGTTAATTCAAGCAAGAGTCGATATCGCGTTAGCCAATGACATAACACTTCCTCTTGCTTTAAAACCGTTTAAAGAAGCGGGCGGAACTAAGGTCTTTGATCGTGAGCCGCGTCGTCATTGTTCTTGATCATTTCAATCCGGCAAAAGACATTGATTCAGCCGAAATGATGAAGAAGGCTCGAGAATTTGCAGCAGAAATGAATATAAAGCATTTTTATGATGTTGGGACCATGGGTATCAAACATGTGCTGCTTCCTGAAAAGGGAATCGTTGTTTCGGGAGATGTGGTAATTGGAGCTGATAGCCACACCTGTACCTATGGTGCTCTGGCAGCATTTTCCACAGGAGTGGGCAGTACGGATTTCGCCGCTGCAATGTTAACAGGTCTATGCTGGTTCAAGGTCCCGGAAACGATGAAATTTGTTTTAAGGGGAACTCCTGCTCCGTGGGTATATGGTAAGGATATAATTCTTTACATTATTGGTAAAATCGGTGTGGATGGAGCTTTGTACAAGTCTATGGAGTTTGCTGGAGAAGGCATAGCATCTCTATCTATGTCCGATCGCTTTACGATAACCAACATGGCCATTGAAGCTGGTGCAAAAAACGGCATTTTTCCATTCGATGGGAATACGAAACAGTATCTAGATGACCATGCCACCAAAGAGTACAAAGTATTCGCTTCCGACCATGATGCTGAATACTGCGACGAGATTATTGTTGATCTGTCTTCCCTTGAGCCTGTTGTTGCAATGCCTTTTTTGCCGGAAAATGTGCGTCCCGTATCAGAAGTAAAAGGAACGAAAATCGATCAGGTGGTCATAGGAAGCTGTACGAACGGCCGCATCGAAGATTTAAGGATTGCGGCTCAAGTCCTTAAGAATCAAAAACTCGCTCCCGGCGTACACCTCATTGTTATTCCAGCAACCCAAGCTGTGATGTTGGAAGCAATGCAAGAAGGTCTTATTGAACAATTTATAAAGCTCGGCGCTGCCGTTTCAACGCCAACGTGTGGTCCGTGTTTGGGCGGTCACATGGGAATATTAGCCAAGGGAAGACGCGCCGTATCAACAACAAACCGTAACTTTGTGGGCAGGATGGGTCACCCGGAAAGTGAGGTGGTTTTAGCTTCTCCGGCAGTGGCTGCAGCAAGTGCAATTACGGGTTATTTAACGAATCCGAAGGACATTGTGAGCTGAAATTAGCAATAAGTAAATGGTCAAGCAGTTCAGATTTGTGTTGACAAGAAGACCGTGATCGCACAGTATTGTGTCTGGACTTATATCCTGAAATAAGACATACAGGAATAAGTATTTGCGGTGACCTGTTGTGCTAGAATGTGTATGAGATCAGGCTTTCCTGGGAAAAAATGTCTTGACTTCCGAGGATGGTTCTGATAATCAAGATTCGAAGCAGGTATTATTGTCTACAATTCCGAATGCGGTTCCACAGTTGCAAGCTTGTGGGGCCTAATAAAAGGAGGATTTGGGTATGGTTAAGAAATCGATCGTTGTGTTCAGTGCGTTGGCTCTGATCATAACCGCGGTGGGTGTCGCTAGCGCTCAGTTCGGAAACGGCAGCCCGGTGGTAGCGGGCCTTATGCCGAACACCGGCATGGGTGACATGATCATGATCCCCATGAAGGTGAAGTACACCTTCAATAAGGACACCGCCAGCACCGCCGGCGGCGACAGCACGCTTCTGCTTGACGGTTGCCCCCAGTATCTCGGCGGTTTTCGTCCTTGGGGCGCATTCAAGAGCACAACCTGCAGAATGAAAGTTCAGGTTATCCCCCCGAAGTGCGTGGCTCCCGCTTACGGCGGCCCTGTTGCCTGGGGTGCTCCTCCTGCGCTTCCGCCTAACTCCAAGCTGGTTAGCAATGCCGAGAAGTTCACGGTTACTTCCCCGGGTTGCAATCCTTGTGCTACCGGCGGCATGAAGTATGAAATGGTGAAGAAACAGGCTGTTAAGTAGTCTAGGAATTTATACAAACAATAAAAACCAGTCAATCTGACTGGTTTTTATTGTTTCGAATACCTTTGCTTCCACATCCCACTTCATTCAAACATATCAATCTAAAATAAATTCCTCGATTATGCCGCCTCTACTTACTCTACCTCCCCCTCTCAAACATATTCAACAAGAATATGAGGATTTCAGGCTAATTCATAAAGCAACATCTCAAGGCAAATCGTTCTACACTAGAATTAAGTGTTGATAATAATGTGCATTCGAGAAAAGATTAAAGGAGCCCCTTACAAGAGGCTCCTTCCCGGTAATACGTGTTTTGAAAGCGAAATGGTATGAAGTCACCGTGCGGGGAACTAAGCTGGTTTAAACTATAATAAGTAACTCAGTGTCAGTTTGGGCAAAATGATATTTCATCCTGAGCAAGAAATCCCCTTTGAATGCTGGATAGTCAGCTTGCCCAGGATACTCCTGGGCAAATATTAATGTACTATTTCGATTAATTCGATTTTAAAGGTAAGGTCTTTCCCTGCGAGAGGATGATTGGCGTCCAATGTAACTGATTCTTCTGATATATCGGATATTACAACATTTAGGAACTGCCCATTTTGAGCTTTCAATTGGAGTTGTTCTCCCACTTCCAAATTTAAATCCTGAGGCAGTCTCGATCGCTCCACTTCAATAATCATTTCGTCACGGCGTTCTCCGTATGCATCGTTTACGGGAATATTTGCTGTTTTGCTGTCACCCGGACTCATTCCAGTTACAGCGTTCTCGAATCCAGGAATAACCTGTCCTTCACCCAGTGTAAATTGAAGTGGGGTTTCATCCACCGAGGTATCGAAAACGGAACCATCTGAAAGGGTTCCGGTATAGTGTACCCTTACTGTATCACCTGATTTTGCTTGTATCATCTAAAACTCCCTTCATTGAACAACTTATGATTACAATAACACCTTTATTTAATATATGCCAGTTTAGCCGACCTGCCGTTGTTTTGCTCGGTATCTGATATTCAATGGAACCATTTAAAGTTATTGACGTGGAGTTTGGGGATCAATTTCGAGACTTGCTACAATTGAGGCAGGAAACATGAAATGTGTGCATTCGCCCTCAATATTGACCTCAGCAAATATTGTTGGGAAGCAGCTATCACTTGAATGTGGAGCTGACTGTACTGCTAAAAGGGTGATATCGTCAGCTTGAGGGGCTCCTTTACAAAATTCATCAACAGCATTGAGGATATTTTGGGCAATCTGTTTTGCCGTCATTCCGGTCAAACCGAGAGCAGTAGATTTTAACCTCTCTTCCAAAAAAGCTTCCCCAGCAGTATTAAAAGCCTCGGTGACTCCATCAGTGTAAGCAACAATGGACCAACCACTCTGAAGCGTAATTTTCTCAGTTTGAAAATCTGCGTCATCGATTATTCCAACGACTGGGCCGCCCGGTCTATTAAGAAATGTTGAATTACGAGGATTGTCGCTGTCCAGCACAAGCAAGGGATTATGCCCGCCACTTGCATAATTCATTTCACCTGTGGCTACGTTGAGAATACCTACAAATATGGTAACAAACATGCAGGATTCATTATTCAGAATTAACTGCTTATTAACGAGTTTTAGAATTTCATCAGGACTGTCCGATTGGGCCATGAAAGCTTTGATGAGATATTTGGTTACTGCCATGTGCAATGCGGCTGGGATTCCCTTTCCCGAAACATCTCCAATGACAATTGCCAATTTCTGTTCATCCAGCATAAAAAAATCATAAAAATCTCCGCCTACGGTCTTGGCTGGGCGCATGATTGCAAATATGTCAAAAGCGCTTTGATCCGGAAAAGCTGGAAAATGAGAAGGCAACATATCTCGTTGGATCTGGGCGGCTATGGAAAGTTCACTTTCAATCTTCTGTTTCGCTGCCGTAGTTTCGGTCAGGTCCTTAATGTAATTCTGAAGATCCAAAGTCATTTTTTCAAATGCTTTGCTAAGCTGTCCTACTTCATCATGACTCTTTATCTCAGATAAATCGATACTCAAATCACCGTCCGCTATTTTCTTCGTGGCAGCAGCCATTATTCTCAGAGGTCTGGCAATGGATCGTGCAACGAGAAAACTCACGATAAGCAATGAGAAGACTCCCATAACTGCCAATACTGAAGTCGTGCTATTTAATTGCTCCAGTTCTGAAAAGAGTTCACGCTTGGAAACAACTGCACATAATCTCCAGTCAGTTCGGTTCATTCTTGAAAATGCCAGAAATGACTCCTCTGGCGAGATTACTGTCCTACCAATATCTAAAAAGCCATGATCTGTTTCAGTAATTATCTTTGCAATGCGCTCGAATGGCTCATCTTTGGCCTTATTGGCAGAACTGAAAGAGAGATTTTGGCATAACTGGCTTATTATCCGAATGGGCGATAATTGTCCCGTCAGATTCCACCAGAAATGCAAATCCGGTATTCTTCAATTTCAAAGTAGATAGCATCTTCTCCAGAGAATTGATGGAAATATCTACGGTTACGATTCCCTTTAATTTTGACCCAACGATTTCGCCATCTGTTACGAAAAAAAATGGACACGAGTACGTGAGCATCAGTGTGTTTCCGCCGCCTTCATCAAAATACGGCAATGACCACATAGATTTTTTCTGTTCCGCAGGAACTCGATACCACTCCTTATTTACATAGTCATAAGAACCCGAGCCCAATTGCACGAATTTCAATCCATTTTCACCTTTACAATAATAAGGAGCATACCCCTTCAAATCACTTCTAAAAGCAAACGGCTCAAATGCAATAGTAGCTCCATATACATTGGGATTTGAACTGACTACGTCACGCAAAAGTTCCGTTAAAGATGTCTTATCCCATTGACCGTATTGGACAGCGTAGGCCAGGTTCTGAGCGATATTAGCAGTTCCGGCCAATTCAGAGTCCAGCTGATTTGAAACGAGGATGACCAAACTACTCGCGTTTGTTTCAGCATCTTGGAGAATAATCTGTCTGGAATAAGTGGCACTATAGACGAGAATAAAGGCCAAGACTGTTGCTGTACCCAAAAGTACCAGCAGCGTCATTTTCGCAGTAATGCTTGATCTTATTCTATTGAATACCATATAGTTATATTCTGGTTAGAGCATCTTGAACGGAATCGTAGGTAGCTATGAGTCGACTAAATTCGGAAACCTCAAATATTTTTTTGACGAGGGGCTGGAGTCCACAACAATGAGCTTTACCACCCAGTGCTGAGGCCTTTTTTGCCAACATCAATAATGCTCTAAGACCGGCAGTACTGACATAATCAACTTTTTCCAAATCCACGAGAATCGCCTTTTCCCCACTGGAAAGGATTTCATTAACGCTGGTCTGAAAATCATCAGCCGTATTTGTGTCCAGTCTTCCATTTACAGATACAACCAACACATGCTGAAGTTTATTCACGTTGAGCTGCACTATTGCCTCCCATGTTTCCAATCATTTCGAATGATAGATAATATTTCTTTTGAACGGTCGCTATAAAGAACAATTTCATCGAAGTTGGGGTTATCCTGTATTTTTTGCATGAGGAATCCATCACCATCAAACCACCGCGGCAATGGTCCACCGAAAAAATACCCACAATCTCTCAACACGTTTACCGAAGCATCTATCGTATTCTTTTCCATATTTAGCCAGACCTGAAAAACTATTATTCCTTCAGCTTTTAGCTGATTTTCAAGATCTACGATATGCTGATAAAGATCCGTGCCCGCATGAAGTATTGAAATTCGTGCAACTTGCGCAAAAGCAAATGTTTGAACAAAGGATGCGGTTTTGCCGTCAAGCTTTCCTATCCCGTTCAGAATAGTTCGTGAATCTTGTATTCCAGAATAAATGTAATGGAGTTCGGAAGTATATTTTTCCGGAAAATATATGGCGTGAGGTTTCGGTTTATAACATCTAAAACAGAGTAGTGAAGCTACTCTCCCATGAGCGCTTTCTTCTTTAACAAAAGCATCTTGGGGCATGAGATCTATTTCTATTGCGGTTTCTACGGATTGCATTCTCTCTACTATACGCTGCATATAAATGTGATTGCAGACTGCTTCACCAAATACTTCTTCAACGTGACTGGCATTTGGAACCCATTCATTATACAAATAATCCATGAGACGAGTGCTCAATTTGTAATTCCGATAATCTTCCAAAACCAGGCCGGAACCGCATTCATAAATCCTTGAATAAGGAGCAGACCGGAAAAGATTAACGACGCCTACAATTTTGCCATCTGAAGATTCGGCCACAATAGATAAATAATCCAAATTGCGATTCGCGTCCGTTAACGACTGCGGATCATAGAATATTTTGATGGGGTAATTTTCACCATAGGTGGATCGAAATACGTTCCCAATACCTGCAGCATCACCATCTTTGAATAACCTAATAGTAAAATCTTGTGTTTTCATCTATTTTCCTATGAAGTCGGACGTAGTCGGTTGACGGTCAATACCATAATAACCCCACACATGAGCGTTACAGCACAGATATAATAAAGAACCGAATAACTCCACCTAAGCATTATCGCATTTCCGGCAATTGGTCCTAGAAAAAAGCCCATTTGGAACATCTGCATTGCCAAATTAGAATTCAGAGGACGAAATTCAGGGGCGGAAATATCAAACATAATTCCATTCAACAGCGGCATGGCAACACCCCATCCGAGGCCAAGTATTCCACCAATGATATAGAAAGTAATTACACCTTGTACATGAGCCAAAGCTATGTAACCGAAAACGAGAACCATTAGAGAGCCGATCAGCATTACCGATTTATTGCCCTTATCAAACAATGGAGCACAGATAATGCGAACAGCTACTTCTGAAATAGTTGAGAAAGTAAAGAATAGACCTGCATTGGGTATATGTAAATCAGATCCTTGTTTTGCAATGAAATAGAATACCGGCGTGAATGTTGTCCACAAAATGAGACCGACTAATAAAATCAATATAACAGAATAATTCGCAATATTCTTTGTAAATTCTTTAGTATTAAATCCGCTTCGCGTTGCTGTTCTCTTATTATTAGGTTTTATCAACAATAGCAGTGGAAAATTCAGCGCCATAACTATTGCCGAAATATTCAATACGGCTAGGAAGCCACCCAGCCAATTGATAAGTGGATTTAGGATCGGAGGGACTATTGCAAACGGGAGGACAGTTATGATGGATATCAATCCAAATGCTTGTCCACTTTTATTCTCAGGAATTGCGCTGACGAGCTTAGTTAAAACTGCGGTTGCCAGGACAACGTATGTAACACCATGCGTGAACCTTACCACTGACATTGAAATAATGCCAAAAGCATAATTGTAAGATATAAGGGTAACAATAACGGCTATACAGGAAAAAAAGATCCATTTTCGTGCATTGTCTACGCCCATGAAAGGACTAATGATAGGTCTGAGAATAAGAAACAGAAAGGGAAAAAATCCCTATTATGAATCCTATGCTCCCATCAGGTATGTTGAGGGTGTCTAAATAATTCTGAAATTCAAAAAAAACCGCAATATTGCAGTACGTTAAAAACATAATAAAGTTAAGTGCAAGAAAATCAGCAGTAAAAAGAGCACTTAATTCTTTTGCAGGTTCAAATTGTTGTTTCATGCAGACACTTTGCAGTTTGTTGAATCTGAGAAGTTCAATAATCGGAACAGGAGTCTATTTCCCAATAATCGCCGGTATTGCTCGGATGCCCTGATATCAGTAATAGGTGCAATGACCTTTTGTACCATGGGAAATATCGACATGAGATTTTCACGTGTGAGCTTCTTATTAGTCAATTGCTCCTCTATTGCATGTGATCTCACAATACAAGGGCCAAGGCTACCCCATGCTAATCGTATGGTCTGTATGGTGTCTTCCTCAAGTCTTATTAAGGCAGCTAAACTGGCAACCGAGCAAGCCATGGCATTACGCCTGCCCACTTTTTCATAATGCTGATTCGACCAATTCGGCGGATATTTCAAAATGATGGCGGATAATATCTCACCTCTATTTAGAGCGACTTTACCAGGACCACATATAAAATCTTGAATCGGAACTTTCCGTACTCCATTACAACTCATCAATTCCAGCTCGGCCTCCAATACGTACAATGAGGGCAAAGTATCACCCGCAGGTGAAGCTGTACAGATATTTCCGCCCATTGTGGCCATATTTCTAATGGCAGGAGAAGCTAAGCTGGTAATCGCTTGAACGAGAATAGGAAATCGAACGCCGATCTGTTCATCGTGCAACAATCGATTTAATTTTGCGCCTGCTCCAATTCGTGTACAGTATTCGTGATGCTCTATTAAATGAAGTTCAGCAATTCTCTCCAAACAGATGAACTTTTCCTTTGATCGGGTTACTTCATCCATGCCGACCAACAGATCGGTTCCTCCTGAATAGATTAATGCGGATGGGTGATCTCTATGGATACTCCACATTTGGGATAAAGTTGTCGGTATAAAAAGATTATTCATTCTGATCTTGGACCACTCGAATTGCCTGTTCAACCGCTTCGACTATTTTCTGATACCCAGTGCATCTACAGAGGTTGCCCGCCAACCCTTCTTTGATTTCCAGCCGAGTTGCATTCGGTTTTATTTTCAAAAGATATGCTGCTGCCAATATCATCCCCGGCGTGCAGTAGCCGCATTGAACAGCGCCATATTCTATGAACATTTTTTGCAAAATATGGAATTGAGGTATCTGGCTTATTCCTTCAATCGTTATTATTTCACAGTTTTGAATTTGTCCGGCAAGCATAAGGCATGAAACTTTTGTCTCTCCATTTACGAGAATCGTGCATGCGCCACAGTCTCCACTCCCGCAAGCGGTCTTGGTGCCGAATAATCCGCAATCTTCTCGTAAAACATCGACCACCTTTTTAATAGCTGAGGTCTCCAAGGATTTCATTTGACCATTAAGTCTGAATTCCAATTTCATAATTGCTCGTTATTGATCAAAATAGTGAGAATCTTTTCTGCCGTTATTGGCGGATCAATATGGACATCACCAAGAGCATCATAAACAGCGTTTAAAATGGCGGGAATTGGTCCATTGGCGGCAATCTCTCCGATTCCCTTCGCTCCAAATGGGCCGCTGTGCTCATATAATTCAACGGCAACGGATTCCATATCGGGAATGTCCATGCTCGTAGGTATCAGATAAGTAGAAAAATTGCGAGTTAACGCTGCTACCGTGCTGCACTTCAAAGTCTTCCATCATTGTCAACCCAATTGATTGAGCAATTCCTCCTTGTATCTGTTGTTCATAGATTTGCGGATTAAGGACCATGCCGGCATCTGTAACGGCTAAATAGTTCACAATGGTAAGTGAACCCGTTATTTGATCAACTTCGACGAGAGCCAAATGCGCCCCATAGGTGTACATGGTGTGAGGGAGGCCATGCAATCGTAATATATCCGGCAAATTAAGATTATCCTGTGCAACAGGAGAACGAAATCGATAGGTAACCACTTTTTCCGCCTGGGTTAACATATTAGCTAAAGCACTGAGACTAATGGTCTTGCCGTTTTCGAGATTCTTCACGAATCCAGGAATGAGCGCAATTTGGTTCGTGTCTCTTGCGAACAGAAAATCGGCAGCTCGTTGTCGGATTCGTTCCGAAAGCAGGTTAGCTGCTCCAATTAAGGCGTTACCAAACGCATAGGTGCATCGACTTGCAGAAGCGGACCCGCTAGGAAGTGTTGCATCCGTATCAGGCAAAATAAGTTGCAATTGCGAGCTTTCCTGATTGAGGATTGCCCCGGCTAATTGGAGATTTGTACTTGCGTTCCCTTGGCCCATATCTACGATGCCACAGAAAATGGTAATTTTGCCATCCAAATTCAATTCCAATTTAGCATTCGCAACGTCGGGCACGATTGGCCCATACCCGGATGCCTGCATGAGCGAGGCTAAACCGATACCCCTAAGATTGTTTTCGGATGCATCCTGCTTCCATTTTTTTGCTCCAACATAAAGCGGGTGCTTTTTTAACCTTAACAGGCACTCAGAAATTCCTATTGACCTTGTAATTGTCTTACCTACACAGTTCGTAGCGCCAATCTTCAAAGCGTTCTGCAATCTAAAATCAATTGGATTCATTTTCAGGGTGTTGGCCATTTTATTCATGAGCTGTTCAATTGCAGACGTAACCTGAGGAACTCCAAATCCTCGAAATGCCCCTCCAATAGGATTATTTGTGTATACTGCCAAGCCTTTGATGAGACAATTCGGTATATGGTAAGCACCTCCCGCATGTTCACAAGCAAGAGCCAGGACCACCCCACCCAAATGATCATAGGGCCCTGTATCCAGGGAGATATGAGCCTCCAAATAATGTAATTTGCCGTTCTCCTTGGCTCCAAGTGTGAAATCCATGATTGCAGAATGCCTTTTCGTCCCGGATATGAAGGATTCTTCGCGTTCCAACCACATTTTCACTGGTTTATTTGGTGAATGAAGAGCGGCCAAGCCGAGCAGTGTTTGGACAGTTACCCCATCTTTTCCGCCGAATGCGCCCCCTACATAGGGGACTATTATCCTTACGTCCAGGGGATTCATTCCAAGTACTTCTGCAGTTTCCATCCTGTCACGAAACGGAGTTTGGGTGGAACATTCTATGGTCAATTTACCATCTTCATAAATGGCCCAACCACATTCGGTTTCCAAATACGCGTGTTCCTGCATTGGTGTTCTGAAACATTCACGAATCACAAAGTCTGATTCATCCAGAGCCTCTTTCCCTTTGCCGGCAACTATTTCAGCTTTAAGGAGGGTGTTACCTTGGGGATGATCTTCATGAATGAGAATACTGCCTGCCTTTAAAGCATCCTCAATACTGAAAATACCTGGTAAATGCTCGATATTCAGTTCAATTAATTCCAAAGCAGTTTTCAATGCCAATTTTGACTCAGCGAGAACCAGTGCAACCGGATCGCCACAATGCCGGATTCGATCAGAGATAAGGACGGGTTGGTCTTTGCGGATTACACCCTGTTTATTTATACCGGGGATATCTTTGGACGTCAGAATGGCAATAATACCCGGAACAGCTCGAGCAGATTCAAGATGCATATTGATCAGTTGGGCATGAGGCACTCCAGCTCGTTTTGCACCTACCCATATCATTTCTGGATTATAAAAATCGCTTGCGAATCTGGTTTCTCCACATACTTTTGAGTAAGCGTCGTCTCTGGGGAAGCTAGATCCAATATGAAGCTGCAATGATGGTTTCTTGATCATATTAACACTGTTGGAATGGTCTATTTGGCTGTTATCTGCTGTAATGCGTTTACGAACTGTTCCATTATTTCAATTTTGTTGATCGAAATCCTTATGTGGTTAGGAAATCGAAACCCGGTCATGCTGCGAACCATCATGCCGTATTTCATTAATTTTCTGTATGCAAGCGTATCACTTATTGGGAGTTTTATTACAACGAAATTACCTTCCCCTGACGAGAAACTCGAATCCACGAGCTTCCAATTCATTTTCAAGATACTGCTTTGAACTACGGATCAGTTGGCGCGTTTTCTGAACGTGTTCATCGTCATCTAATGCGGCAATGGCTGCATCTTGAGCCAAACTATTGACGGAGTAAACAATACAGGTTTTCTTGACTACATTGACCGTAGCCGCTGAACTTACGAGATATCCGATTCTCAGTCCCGCTAATCCGTACATTTTGGAAAACGTGCGAAAGACGATCAAATTTGGATATTCGTCTAAAAAATCTAATCCATTCGGGTAATCGGGACGCTCTACAAATTCAAAGTAAGCTTCATCAACAACCACAATTTGGTTTCCACGTACATTATTCATGAAACTTTGGAATCTTTTTTTATCCCAATAAGACCCGGTGGGATTATTTGGATTGCATACAAAAAGAATTTTTGTCCGTGCGTCTATTGCATCCAACATTGCTTCTGCATCGAAGCCAAAGTTTTTCAGCGGAATAAGCTTTGCCTGAATTCCGGAAAATTCAGCAACCCATTCGTAAACAGCGAACGTTTTATCGGCAGTTATAATATTATCGCCCTGTTCACAAAACGCTTTTATTACGAAAGAAATTACTTCATTGGCACCATTACCAACCAAAATCTGATCCGGATGTATGCCGAATTTTTCAGCTAGTTTTTCACGCAGATAATATGAATCCCCACTTGGGTAGACAGCAGCTTTGTCCGGGGTGAATGTGGCAATCACTTCCTTGGCACTATTAGGAGGTCCGAGGGGATTTTCATTGTTATTGAGTCTAAATACCTGAGGACACCCATAAAGCTTTATCAATTCTTTATCTGGCTTACTTGGTACATAGGCCTCAAATCGTTTCAGATAATCTGGTAGAAATTTTTCCGCTGACCAATTCAATTATTCAGATCTCCTGGGCAATGCTGGAACACTACAATATCGGCAATGCCTGCGTACGGGAGAATTATTCTCGGGCTGAATTCGGACTCCAAGAGAGCTGGTACAAAGTAACTTTGCCATGCCAAACCGAGGTCTAATTCAAAATAGATATTGTGTATACCTTCATTCTGAAACGTGGAAATATGATCCTTTATGATTTGTTTAACATCTCGGCCCATCCATATTGGTTTCAAAGTAACTTTCTTACTTACAATATTGACCTCTGAAGCCAAAACAGAATTTGGTGAAACCTGCTCACCATCATTTGAAATTAAATTGATTTCCCTTGCGAAAAAAAGATGTTCGTATTTTTTCTCTAAAAACTCCAGGAGCAATTCATGGCTCCACACAGTTAAACCCGGATCTTCATCAATTTGTCTAAAATAGGTTGTGATTTCTTTAGCATCAGACTCGGTAGCTTTGAAACGAAGACTACCGAGATTATCAAAATATTCGCTGGAGACAGCGTCCGTTGGGTAACGATTAATTACCCCGATTGCCCGAGTCTTAGCAATACTCTCTAGAAAGCCTTCCAGGAGCAAATGCGAAATTTCAGCTTTGTGGGATGAATCAAATACATAAGGACCGAAGAATTCGAGTAATTTGTCAGAATCCTTCCTCCACAGCAGTCCTCCACCGAGATGACCTATTCCGTCTGTAATGATCAATCCAAACAGCAAGCCATTTCTAAACAGATCAATTGCGTATCCTGGAGTTTGAAACCACATTGGAATAAACGGGTTATTATAAGACTGGGCTGCGTATCTAATCATTAATTTTAAATATTCGTCATTGGGTTGCATCTTCCTTAAATCAGATAATCGAGGTTCCTCCATTGGCAAATTTTCCTGCGCCAACGGATATGCTTTATTTTTTGCCAGAATTAATCTTGTTACATTGTGTTCATGAAAAAAGCGAAATCGATCTATCATCCTTGCAGCAATGAGAAGGCCCGTTTCTTCAAAGTTATGGCTGTGTATATCAACGTGAGAGGTGATATTGAATGCACTTACGTTAAAGTTCTGAGATTCGAAAATGAATTCTGCTTCGATTCGACCTATATTATTTCTGCACAGAAGCTCTAAATGCTGATCTGGGGCTGCTATTGCGCTGATATAATTAAAGACTTCCTCAGTGGCAAGGGTAAGCGCCAAAGCTTCATTTTTACCCATATCGAATCCAATGGCTCCATTTTCGATAAAAGAGGTTGCCACTGAAACGAATTTAGAACTTGTTGGAAGAAATAACTTCAGTACCCGCTGGTTCCATCAGCCTTGTTCCTACTTCGGGTTATACTGGTTAATACGTAGCTATCCTAACATTGGGGATAGAAATAGATCCACGATTATTTGTCATAATGCGAAAATCCTAATTTCGAGCTTTTATGAACCATTCTTGTTTAGGTGCTGTGAACCCGTCAATATTGAGGAGTTGTAACAAATCTTTTCCCTCAGGATCATTCTCCATAGTCAATAATATGCTTTGAATTCCAAGTACTAATTGCGGATGCATCTTTGTTGAACAGATTACAGGTGGAAATGCGTAGGGAGCAGTTTCAGCTATGACGCGTATTCTCGTTTTTAAAATCGGATCCTGCTCTAACCTCCTATTAAGAGTGTCTTTGTTTACCACGCAGCAATCGAGAAGCTTTCTTTCAATTGCCGAAATGGCATCTTCATCATCACGGAAGTACACAATTCTATCGAAGAATTCCTCGGGTTTTTTATGCACAATAGACGGTATGTATGAAGCTGTCGCCGATCCACCCACTGATTCGGCATCATATAGGCCGAGGGATTTGCCGCCTAAATCTTTGATCTGGTAAAAAGGTGAACGTTCATTGACAATAAAGGATAACTGAGATGTTGGACTTTGATTCAATATAGGTACGGCAATCGAATTCCATTCTTGGGTTGTCTCGTAGCGGGGTACATCAGAAAGAAAGAAAATGATGTCCAGGTCGCGTTTAAGCAGCAGGTCAGATTGCGAGATTTTGTTTTCTTGATCATAGATCACAATCTCACAATTCATCTTGCGACCTAGGTATCCAGGATCTTTACTTTGTTCAAGTGTATTTCCGAAATTTGATGAAAATTACCGAAACCAACTCTAAGAGATCCAGTGGAACTCTGGGTTCGGGAAAGTTGAGTGACGGATGTTTCCTTATGTTTTTGCGTGTCTTTTACCTCTTGTGAGCACCCTATGATAGTCGCTAAAATGAGCAAATAAGCTGTATATTTTCCTGTTCGCATACCGTTTCCGTTTTTCATAAATGAACTCCATAAAGTTGGAAATTGTTCCTTACTTTTTTTTCATCGAAATATCAATCCTGCAATTTACCTATTATGCTCTTAGAAAGATTAAAGAAGAGATGGCTATGGACTTGCGATAAAAAAAAAGCTACATAACTCATTTGCAGAAGTTTGAATCGCACTAGCATTATTTTGCTTCCCAATAATGTTTGAAGACTTTCGACCGAGGTCCACCGTGTCACATCCAAATTACATATTAATTCTCGATTTTGGATCACAATACACACAGCTCATAGCGCGCCGTGTACGGGAGATAGGTGTTTATTGTGAAATTCACCCGTATTTTAAAGGCGATGAGATCATAGCGACCAATCCTCCCGATGCCATAATTCTTTCTGGAGGACCTGCCAGCGTTTATGATGAAGATGCTCCACAACTGAATATCAATATTTTAAAATCAGGAATTCCCATTCTAGGTATATGCTATGGCTTGCAGGCAATTACTTATTGTCTTGGGGGAAAAGTGGAGCGCGCCCAAGATAGAGAATATGGCCGGGCTTATTTGGATTGGGTGAAACAGGATTCTACGCTGTTGGAAGGGATTTCATCCGGTTCTCAAGTCTGGATGAGTCATGGAGATAAAGTAATCAGCCCACCGGAGCAGTTTTACGCTTGTTGCAGTACAGCAGATACTCCCTATGCCGCTTTTGAAAATACCACCCTAAAGATTTATGGTGTTCAGTTTCATCCCGAAGTTGTTCATACTCCAGATGGCCGAAAGATCCTTGAGAACTTTATCCGCAAAATTGCGAATATACAAATTTCGTGGAATATGGCTAGTTTCATCGAAACTTCGACGGAACATCTCAGGCATTTAGTAGGGGATAATCATGTCGTCGCGGCATTATCCGGAGGCGTAGATTCTTCTGTAATGGTTACATTGCTTCACAAAGCAATCGGCGTTCAACTGCATCCTATCTTCGTCAATAACGGCCTGTTACGTAAAGATGAAGCTCAAGAAGTAGTTCAGACATTTAAATCATTGGAAATTGATCTCGATTACGTGGATGCTTCAGAGCGATTCTTGAGCAAGTTAACTGGAATTATCGATCCTGAACGTAAGCGAAAAATAATTGGAGAAGAATTTATCCGGGTATTTGAAGAAGAATCAAAAAGATTTCCTCAAGTCAGATTCCTCGCACAGGGCACGCTTTATCCTGATGTCATTGAAAGTGTCTCATTTAAAGGGGGACCCTCCGCAACAATTAAGAGCCACCATAATGTGGGTGGCCTTCCCGAAAAAATGCATCTTGATCTTATTGAACCTCTTCGTGAGTTGTTCAAGGACGAAGTTCGCGAATTGGGTCTTGAATTAGGTTTACCTGAATCCATCATTTGGAGGCACCCTTTTCCCGGACCGGGTCTTGCCGTTCGGATCTTAGGTGAAATAACTCCAGATCGAATATCCCTATTGCAAGATGCTGATTTTATTGCCATTGAGGAAATACGGAAAGCTGATCTTTATCGATCAATTTGGCAAGCATTTGTGGTGTTGCTTCCTGTTAAATCCGTTGGGGTTATGGGTGATGAAAGAACCTACGAGCATGTTGCAGCTCTTAGAGCTGTCGAAGCAACGGACGGTATGACGGCGGATTGGTTTAAAATTCCTTATGAAGTATTAGGGACGATTTCAAACCGGATAATAAATGAAGTGCGTGGGATAAATCGCGTGGTATACGATATCTCTTCTAAACCGCCGAGCACAATTGAGTGGGAATAGCCCGATTTGCCTGGAATACGAAAAAGCCTCTTTTCGGGAGGCTTTTTCATTTCATGAGCACTTTAATTGATTTCTTAATTCGTGATATGTTAACTACCTGAATCAGAGAGCCACTTTTCAATATAGGTCTTCAGCTTCTGCATTTTTTCAGAAGGCAATTCTTCTATCATACGCTTCAGCTCGTGATATTTTGGATGCTCACGCAGTGGTGTATATGGTCGCGGTTTGAGCTTACCACCTGTTTTTTCAAGAGGTTGCATATTCATCCTCCTACTGATTTCATGATGAATTTCCTCTGGAAGGCTTCTTAGTCCAGGTTAAGATTCCGCCGTGCCCG
>CAVTLK010000002.1:0-859419 GCA_963735595.1 uncultured delta proteobacterium
GACGTAGCGCGCCTCGGCGTGCTCGTCGTCGAGTTCGCGCACGACGATGTCGTCCCCCGGGCCCAGGTCGGTCCAGAGCGTCTTGGGCATCTGCTCGCGGTTGTGCGCGATCAGCGCGTTCGCGGCGTCGAGGATCGTCTGCGTCGAGCGGTAGTTCTGCTCGAGCTTGACCGTCGCGACCTCGTCGAAGTCGTCCTCGAAGTCGAGAATGTTGCGGATGTCGGCTTGACGAAAGCCATAGATCGCCTGCGCGTCGTCCCGACGACCATGAGGTTCCCGTGCTCCCCGGCGATCAGCTGGAGCAGCACGTACTGCGCGTGGTTCGTGTCCTGGTACTCGTCGACGAGCACGTGGCGGAAGGTCGCCTGGTAGCGGGCGCGGACCTCGGGGAAGAGCGCGCAGGACGTCGACGGTGCGGCCGAGCAGATCGTCGAAGTCCATCGCGTTCATCCGGTGCAGCGAGGACTCGTAGAGCTCGTAGGCGTCGGCGACCGTCTGCTCGAAGTAGGACCCGACGAGCTCGCGGTAGCCGGCGGCGTCGCGCAGCTGGTTCTTGGCCGCCGAGATCTGGTGCTGGACGGCCGCGGGGGTGAAGCGCTTGGGGTCCACCCCGAGCTCGTCGAGGCACTGCTTGACGAGCCGGCGGCTGTCGGACTGGTCGTAGATCGTGTACTGCCGCGTGTAGCCGAGCCGCGGCGCCTCGGCGCGCAGGATCCGCGCGCACGCGCTGTGGAACGTCATCACCCACATCGCGCGCGTGGAGTGCCCGAGCAGCAGCTCGACGCGCTCGCGCATCTCCTGCGCTGCCTTGTTCGTGAACGTGATCGCCAGGATCTCGCCCGGACGCGCGCGACCGGTCTGGATGAGCCAGGCGAGCCGGTGCGTGAGGACGCGCGTCTTGCCCGATCCGGCGCCCGCGAGAACCAGCAGCGGGCCCTCGGGATGGGTGACGGCCTCCCGCTGGGGGTCGTTGAGGCCCTCGAGCAGGTGGGCGATGCGCTCGTCGGCTGCGGCGTCCGTCATGGACCGTTCAGGGTACGACCGCGGGCGGCGGCGACGGTAGGCTCGCGCGATGGCGCTGAGCCTCCCCGACGAGGTGCGCGAGTCCTGCGCGCGGATCGCTGAGCAGGCGCGCTCGGTCACGATCGACCTCGACGTCCTGGAGGCGCTCGAGCCGGGTCCGGCGCCGGCCGCGGACGCGGAGCGCCACCTGCTCGACGGGGCGCCGCAGGACGTCGCCGCGTACTTCCTCACGCTCGACACGATCAACTTCGGCTCGGGCTGGTTCCCGACGCTGCGCAAGCGGGTGGATCATCAGGGACGCCCGGTGTCCGGCTACTTCACCGTCGCGTGGTCGGTCGCCGACCGCTTCCGCGCCGCCGGGCCGTGGCCGAACGCCGAGCTGCGGGCGATGCGCACCGAGGAGATCGCCGACACGCTCGGCCAGCCGCGCGACCACGAGCTGATGGCCCTCTACGCCCAGGCGCTGCGCGACCTCGGCCGCTTCCTCGGCGAGCGGCGAGCGCTCGACCTCGTCACGGAGTCCCGCGGGTCGGCCGCCGCGCTCGCGCGGACGCTGGCGACCGGCATGGCGCTCTACGACGACCGCGGCTTCTGGAAGCGCGCCCAGATCGTCCCGTCGAACCTCGCGCTGGCCGGCGTCGCCGAGTTCTCCGACCTCGACCGCCTGACGATCTTCGCCGACAACCTCGTCCCCCACGTCCTGCGCTGCGCCGGTGTCCTGGTGTATGCCGACGGGCTCGCCGCGCTCATCGACGCGGGCCGGCCGCTGCGCCCCGGGCCCCAGGAGCGCGAGATCCGCGCCTGCGCCGTCCACGCCTGCGAGCTCCTGTCCGCGCGAACGGGGCTTGCGCCCCGCGACATCGACGTGCGCCTGTGGACCCGCGGCCAGGACCCGGACATCAAGGCCCGCCCGCGGCACCGCTGCCGCTGCGTGGCCTACTGATCGCCAGGCGCCGGGCGGCGGCCGATCGCGAACCAGGCGAGCGGGCCGATCCAGTTCACGAAGCACGCGAGCGTCCACGCCGTCCGGCTCCCGCGGATGCGCTCCTGCGGTGTCCGGCGAACGCTGATGATGGCCGCGAGGAAGAGCACGAGCTGCACGGCCGTCGCGCCGGCGACGCCGCGCTGCTGCCGCGGGGTGAGGTCGGACCAGCTGCGAGCGGTCGCCACGTGCTCAGCCGCCCGCCGGGTTGCGGCCCTTGACCGAGCGCAGCGGCCGGACGCGCGCGGGAGCCTCCTCGCCGCCGAGCTCGGCGAGGCGCTCCTCCAGCTCGCGAGCCGCGCCGACAGCTCGTTGATCGCGTCGGCGATCGGGTCGGGCAGGTGGATCCAGTCGGCGTCGGGCCCCTCGGCCTTGCGCCCCTCGACCCGCACCGACGTGCCCGGGGTTGCCGACGACGGTGCGTTCTCGGGCACGTCGTCGATGCACGACGGTGTTGGCGCCGACCTTCGCCCCGTGCCCGACCGTGATCGGGCCCAGCAGCTTGGCGCCGGAGCCGATCGTCACGTTGTCCTCGATCGTCGGGTGGCGCTTGCCGCGTGGCGAAGCCGGTGCCGCCCAGGGTCACGCCCTGGTAGAGCGTCACGTCGTCGCCGATCTCCGCGGTCTCGCCGATCACGACGCCGGAGCCGTGATCGATGAAGAAGCCCGTCGCCGATGTCGCGCCGCCGGGTGGATCTCGATGCCGGTCACCGCGCGGCTCACGTAGGCGATCGACCGCGGGACGACGGGACAGGCCGTTCTCCTGCAGCGCGTGCGCGACGCGGTGGGCGAGCAGCGCCTGGACGCCCGGCCAGCCGGTGAGGATCTCGAGCGAGGAGACGCCGCGCGCGGCGGGATCGCGCTCGTGCGCGGCGCGACGTCGCGCCGCAGCTCGCCGGCGACGCGGCGGAGGGTTCCGAAGCCGAGCACGCGGGGAATCGTACCCGGGCGGCCGGGCCTGCTCGGCAGCTACCCCTGCGGGGCGAAGAACGGCGCGGAGATGTAGCGCTCGCCGGAGTCCGGCAGGACGCACGCGATGCGCTTGCCCGCGCGACTCCGGCCGCGCGGCGACCTGCATCGCGCCCCACAGCGCCGCGCCGCACGAGATCCCGGCCAGCACGCCCTCGCGCGAGGCCGCCAGCCGCGCGGTCTCGATCGCGGCCTCGTCGGGGACCGGGATGACCTCGTCGAGGATCTCGCGGTTGAGCACCGCGGGCACGAACCCGGCGCCGATCCCCTGGATCCGGTGCGGCCCGGGCGAGCGGCCGGAGAGGACCGGCGCTGGACTGCGGCTCGACGGCGACGACGAGCGCCTCCGGGTTGTGCGCCTTGATCGCCTCGCCCACGCCGGTGATCGTCCCGCCGGTCCCGACGCCGGCGACGAGGACGTCGACCCTGCCGTCCATCGCGGCGATGATCTCCGGGCCGGTCGCCCGTCCGGTGCGCCTCGGGGTTGGCGGGGTTGGAGAACTGGTCCGGCAGGAAGTCGTCGGGCTCGGACGCCAGCGCGCGGGCGGCGTCCACGGCCTCGTTCATCCCGCCGAGCGACTCGACGACCTCGACCGTCGCGCCGTACATGCGCAGCAGCGCCTCGCGCTCGCGGCTCATGCCCTGCGGGCAGGAAGATCCGCAGGTCGTACCCGCGCGCGGCGCAGACGAACGCGAGCGCGATCCCCGTGTTGCCGGAGGTCGCCTCGACGATCGTCGTGCGCCCGGGCTCGATCAGCCCGTCGCGCTCGGCGGCCTCGATCATCGCGACGCCGATCCGGTCCTTCACCGACCCGCCCGGGTTGAGCGCCTCGAGCTTCCCGAACAGCTCGACCCCGTCGGCGTCCGGGCCCAGCAGCCTGGCCGAGCTGCACCATCGGGGTGCCGCCGACGAGATCGGCAATGTTGATCGGGATTGGGGCCATTGGGCCCCGCCGAGACTAGAGCACGCGGCCGACGGCGCAGGCGGCCGGGCGTCAGCCGCCGCCGTCAGGCGCTGGGGCGGTCCCACTCCTCGGCGTACACCACGTGCGCGGGGTTCACGACGATCCGCTTGCCCTTGCGATCGGCGGCGATCATCCGGTCCTCGGCCATCAGGCGCTCGACCTCCGCGAGGTCGAGGTCGCTCGCGAGCCATTCTCCGTCGGCGAAGACGAGGCGCGTTCCCATGCCGGGGATGCTCGCGCAGCGGCCGGACGCGGTCAGCCGTTGCAGCGCAGCAGGCGGTCGCGCAGGTCGCGGTGCGAGGTCGATGCGGGGACGGTGCCGAGCGGCGGGCGGCGGCGAGCGCCGCAGGCGAGCGGCATCGCGACGGTGGTCTGCGTGCGGCTGGAGTCGGTGGCGGTGGAGGTCATGGGTGGAACGTATGGCGCTGGGTGCGCGCTTGTGTGAAGCGCGGCACGGAGCGGTCGGCGGTCACCGATCAGGTGCCGATGGGCTCGTCGCCGAGCAGGACGTCGACGTCGAGCGGGTTGACGGTGAGGTCGCCGGCGACGCTCGCCTGGTCGCCCCGGTAGCTGACGCCGCCGTAGGCCGGATCGGTGGGGTCGGCAGACCGCCGAGCGTGCCCGTCAGGCCGCTCCCCCGGATGACGTCCGCCAGGTCGCCGGGCGCGTCCGAGCCGCACGGCACCGACGACGGGCCGTTGCCCTCGGCGAAGTTCGGGTAGCGCTCGGCGTCGACGAACGGCAGGCTCGTGTTCCCGTCGGTGGCGAGCACGCCGCCGGTCACGGCCTGCGCCGCCCCGCCGGCGGTGACCTGCGCCGCCGTCGGCGCGAGCGCGGCGGCCGCGTCGCTGAACCCGCCCGCATACGCGTTGTAGGGCTTGGCCGGGAAGAGGCAGGCGCTGAGCGCGATGCGGTCCGGGCTGTTCACGTCGGACTGCACGGTCGCCTTGGCGATCCGCACGCGCCCGTCCTTCATGATCGCGGGCGCGATCCGCAGGCTCCCCGTGAGCCGCACGCCCGGGATGTAGTTCTGCACGGCGCCGGTGACGACCTGGCGGCACTGGAAGTAGGCGGCGGGCAGGTGCTCGCCCTCGACGAGGCCGGGCTGCCGGAAGACGTCCTGGTCGACGATCCGCGCGATCGCGTTGATCTTCGTCATGAGGTTGACCGTCACGTCGATCGCCGTGTCCTTGCCGGGGATGTTCCCGAACAGGTTGGCCTGGCCGCCGGAGTACCCGAGCGTCGTGTCCTGCGAGCCCTGCGCGGTCGTCAGGCCGCCGGGCGTCGTCGCGGTGCCCGTGCTCATGTTCACGGAGACCCCGCCGGGGGCGATCCCGAGGCTGAGGGCGGTCGTACGCAGGACGGTGTCGCCGCGTCCGGAGGTCAGGCCCGCCGGCGCCGAGCCGCTCGGGAACGGCGTCGATGTTCGGGCCGATCCAGTCGTTGTTGCCGGTGATGCCGCCGGCCTGGATGCGCGAGGGCGCGTCGACACCCGGGCGCACCGGCAGGAACACGCCGCTCGGCGCGCCGCCCGACGGTGACGACGGGGTACCCGGGAAGCCCGCTGCCGGTGCCGGCGCCGAAGTCGTAGGGGGCGCCGTGGAACAGCGCCTTGTAGCCCGGGCCCGCCGGCGCGCCGGCGAACGTCCCGCCCTCACCGGCGCTCGTCGCCCAGTCGCCGCAGCCCTGGTCGCCCGCCGGGCCGTCGGCGTAGGACTGCAGGGCGGCGAGGTCGCCGCCGGGGCGGGCGAGCGACGCCAGCCAGTTGGCGTCCGAGCGCGTCGCCGGGTCGGCGATCGCGTCGTTCCACAGCAGCGGGACCGACGAGGTCTGGAGCGTCTTGTCGCCCGGGAGCAGCTTGATGGTGACGTTGCCCAGGGACCCACCGTCGTAGGTGTCCTGGAACTCGACGACCGCGCCGAGCGCACCGGAGATCACGACCTGGCGGGACCCGAGTGACGGGCCGAGGTTGATGCTGGCCGTCGGGAGCGTGCGCTGGTTGAGCGCGGTGCCCTGGGTCAGGCAGTTCTGGCCGCCGCCCGGGGCGGGGTTCTGCCCGTTCTCGGTCATGCACGCGTTGCGCAGGCGGATCGTGACGGGCAGCTGGAAGTTCACGAGCGCCGCTCGGCGCAGGAACGAGCGCCGGCGCAGGGCCGCCGGGCTGCGCCGCAGCTCGCGCCGCAGCTGCCGGCGCACCACCGCCTTGCGCGCCGCCGCCTTGCGCGCGGAGGATGCCTGGTGCTTGCCCGCGGCTGAGCGCTCGGCGGCGGGCGCCGCGGAGACGGGCGCGAGGGACGCGACGAGCGCGACGAGGAGGAGCGGCGAGGAACGGCGGAGCACACGGAGCCATCGGCCGCCGGGCGGCGGCGTTGGAGCGCGGCGGCGCGTGCTCGCACATCCGTCCACCCCTGTGCGGGGCTGTGCGTGAGGGTCGGCGAGCCTAGATGTAGTACATCGCCTGGCCGGCGTCCGAGCGCTCGCGGTCGATCACGTCCTGGATCGACGTCTGCTCGAGGACGGCGCGCGCGGCCTGGGCGGCCTCGGCGAAGACGCCGGTGCTGTCGCGGCCCAGCGGGCCGTCGAGCAGCTCCACGACCTCGAGCACCGTGATCGACGCCGGGCTCGCGGGCGAACGAGTAGCCGCCCTTCACGCCGCGCTGGCTCTTCAGCAGCCCCGCACGCCGGAGCGTCGCGAACAGCTGCTCCAGGAACTGCGTGGGGATGTCCCGCCGGCGCGCCAGCTCCCCGATCGGGACCGGGCCCTCGCCGGCCTGCCCCAGCTCGGTCAGCGCCTGGATCGCGTAGGGGGACTTGGTGGTGATCGAGATCATCGGCCGGCTCTACTCTCGACGGCGATCCTATGGCACGCCCCGGAGCGCTCTCCCGCTACGCGCCGCCGCTGGCGCTCATGGCGCTCATCTTCGTCCTCAGCGCGCAGCCGGGCCTGTCGAGCGGGCTCGGGACGATCGACCTCGTCGGCCGCAAGCTGATCCACATGGCGGAATTCGGCCTGCTCTTCCTGCTCTGGCTGCGGGCGCTGGGGCGGCGGCGGCCCGCCGTCGCGGCGGCGATCGCGATCGGCTACGCGATCACCGACGAGCTGCACCAGACGACGGTGCAGGACCGCAGCGGCAGCCCGGTGGACGTCCTGATCGACGCCACCGGGGTGGCGGTCGCCTGGCTGCTCTGGCGGGCCCGCGTCAGTCGGCGTGCTCGCGGACGACGAGCACCGGCCGGTCGGTGAGGTGCAGCAGCTTGTGCGGCGTCGCGCCCAGGAGCGCGCCGGCGATCGGCCGCTCGCCGGCACCGCCGACGACGATCATGCGGGCGTCGCGCTCCTCGGCGACGCGCACGAGCCCGTCGGCCGGGCGATCGTCGATCAGCAGCGCCTCGTAGTCGCTGAAGCCGAGCTCGGCGAGCCGCTCCTCGGCCTCCTGCACGATCTGCGCGCCGAGTTCGCGCACGGCGGCGCGCTGGTCGGCGACCTCACCGGCCTCGCGGGCCGGCGGCTCGTAGCTGAAGACCACGCCGACCGAGGCGCCCAGGTCGCGTGCGAGGCGCACGACCTCGACGAGCGCGGCGTGCGAGCCGGCGCTGCCGTCGTAGCCGAGGATGAGCTCATTCTTCACGACGTTCCCTCCTGACGCTCCACCGGCGCCTCGAGCGCGACCTCATGCGGGACGACGAGCCGGCGCCGCTCGAAATACGGCTTCGGGCGCAGGACGCGCCACAGGACCATGATGATGACGCCGACGCCGAGCGCGCCGAGGCCCATGACGAGCGCCGGGGTCACGCCCAGCCAGGTGTCGCCGCTGGAGCTGTTGCCCGGATCGGCGAGGTCGAGCAGCGAGCGCACGAGCACGTAGCCGAGCAGGACGGCCCCGACCAGCGGCGCGATCCCCAGGAAGGCGGCCGCCTTGACCGTCGTGCGGCCCGCGAGCAGCACGAGGACGAGCGCGACCAGCAGCGCGAGCCCCACCCACGTGAGCGCGCCGAAGACCCCGCCCCAGTCCTCGTAGTCGCCCACGCCGCCGATGAGCAGCAGCGCCCCGCCGGCCACGAGCAGGCCGATCGACAGGGCGATCCACGGCCCGGGCCGCAGGATCTCGCGACGGTAGAAGATGAAGCACGACACGCCGTTGATCGCGTAGTAGAAGGCGATCAGCAGGCTCAGCGCCTGGAGCGAGTCGAACAGCGTCCCCTGCGCCAGCAGATTCAGCGGCACGTACCAGGCCGCCGCCAGCAGGCCGACGGCGATCGTCGAGAAGACGGGCGTGAACCAGCGCGGGCTGACCTCGCCGAAGGCCTGCGGCAGCGCCGCCTGGCGCGCCATCGAGAGCGAGGTCCGTGACGCCGGCAGGATCGTCGTCTGGGTCGAGGCGAGCGCTGAGGTGAGGACGGCGAGGATCACGAGTTTGGCCAGCGGCTCGCCGAGGATCGAGCCGGCGAGGTCGTCGAAGAGCCCCGACTCGATCCCCTGCGCGTCGGCGGACTCGAACGCGGGCAGGCCCGCGTAGGCGAGCAGCGCGGTCGCGAGCAGGACGTAGAGCACGACGAGCAGGACGGTCGCGACGATCCCGGCGCGCCCGGAGTCGTCCGAGTCCTCGCTCTCCTCGTTGAGGGTCAGCGAGGACTCCCAGCCCCAGTAGATGAAGACGCCGATGAGCAGCCCGGCCGTGAGCCCGGTGGTCGACGAGATGTCCCATGGCAGGAACCAGTCGAGCGAGAACCCCGGTGGCTGCATGAGGATCGACTCCTCGCCGATCGCCACGGGTGCGGTGCTCACGTCACCGAGCGCGACCTTGACGATCGCGACGACCGCGAGCAGCACGAGACCGAGGATCTGCACGGCTCCGAGAACGACCTGCACGTTCGCCGAGATCTCCGTGCCGATCACGCAGATCGCCGTGGTGAGCGCGATGTACGCCACCGCGAGCGCGGTGATCGCGCCGACGGACTCCGCCGCGGAGTCCATGCCCAGGATGCTGTACGTGTAGATCGCGGCGACGTCGGCGAGCGACCCGATCACCAGCACGCCCGTCATGCAGACCGCCCAGCCGGAGATCCAGCCGCTCCACGGCCCGAGCGCGTTCGTCACCCACGTGAACGTCGTGCCGCAGTCCGGATCGGCGCGGTTCATGTAATAGAAGCTCGCCGCGATGAAGAACATCGGGACGAAGGAGACGATCAGCGACGCCGGTGCCTGCACCCCCACGGCGACGACGATCCCCGAGAGCACCGCGGCGAGCGAGTACGCCGGAGCGGTCGAGTTGATCCCGATGACGAGTGTCGAGAAGAAGCCGAGGCCCTTCTTCAGGCCCTTGTCCTCGACCTCCATGATCGGGTGATGGTCACCCGGCACCACGACTGATGCAGCCTCCACGCGCGCCTCCCACGGCTGACGGACGGGGTGACCGTACCGGAAGGCGTGGGCGGCGGTTGGAGAACGACCGCCGGTCCTGTGGGAGAACGATCAGGCCGCGCCTACGGCGCGGGCGGTCCTGTGGGAGAACGATCAGACCGCGCCTACGGCGCGGTCTGTCCTGCCAGGGGGCCGTGCCTAGAGCCAGCCGCGCTCGGTCGCGATCAGCACGGCCTGTGCGCGGTCGACCGCGCCGAGCTTGCCGTAGATGTTGTGCAGGTGCGTGCGCACCGTGCTCGTGGAGAGCTCGAGCTCGTGGGCGATCTGCTTGTAGACCTTGCCCTCGGCCAGGCGCTTGAGCACCTCGACCTCGCGGCCGCTGAGCGGGCACGGGTCGACCTGGCGGACGCGGCCGGTGGACGGGAACGGCAGGTCGTACATGACGCTGCGCAGCTCCTCCGGGCCGAGGCCGATCGCGCGGGCGCAGCGCAGCATCTCGGTCGGCGACACGGCGCCGCCCTGGGCGTAGTGGGCGAGCATGTCCGCGAGGCGGACGAACGCGGTCTCGTCGCTGGCGTCCTCGGCGTGGTGACGCTCGATGACGGACGCGACGGACTTCGGCAGGCCCCAGCGGCGCGCGAGGACGCCGCCGACGAGGGCGTGGTCGACGCCGAGCTCGCGGCGCTCGCGGTGGATGCGCTCCTCGGGCGTGCGGGCGCCCTGGTGCACCTGCTGCGGGTAGCCCGGGTAGGCGTGCATGAGGACGAGCTTGCCGATGTCGTGCAGCAGCGCGGTGACCATCAGGCGGTCGCGGTCCTCGTAGCCGACCTCGGCGGCGAGGCGCTCGGCGGCGCGCTGCGTGGCGACGCCGTGCAGGCGGAAGCGCTCGGGCGCGGCCTCCCAGACGGTGGAGCGCTCGAAGAAGTCGAAGGTCCGGGCGCGGGCGGCGACGGACTGCACGGCCTCGGGCGAGAGGACCTCGGTGGCCTGGACGATCGACTCGACCCGGCCGCGGGTGCGGCCCTCGATCTGGTTGGCGACGCGCAGGACGGCGATGACGAGCGCGACGTCGCTCTCGACGGCGGCGACCATCTCGCTCGATGTTGGTGCGCTCCTCGCCCACGATCCGCAGGACGCGGTCGCGGGACTCGGCGAGGGCCGGGAAGTTCTCGAGCGCCTCGAAGGCGGCCGTCAGGCGGCGACCGTGGCCTTCGTTGTGGCGGCGCGCGGCATCGGCGGGCGGATCTGCGGCGCGCAGGGACGGGGCGTGATGCGGCCTGGGGCATGAGTGGGAATTCCGTTCGGGAAGGAGGTTCGCGGTCGCGGGGATGCGACTCACCATCCCTATCGGCAGGACTGGACGAGAGTTTGAGCGGCGCCGTTGCAGCGGCGCCCAGGCGCGCAGCCGGATGCGCGGGCGACGGGCAGCACGCGAAACCCGTCGCCCGGCCCGGCTCGACGCGATAGGCGCACCCGGTTCCGTGCACGACGACGTCGCCTCCGCGGACCTCCAGGCACGTGTGCTCGTCGATCGCCCAGCCGTCGTCCACCAGACCGCGGGAGACGGCGTGCACGAGCCGCGTCAGCGTGCCCCACGACGTCGCGTGGACGTCGACGGCGAACGGCGTCAGCCCCAGGCCCGGGCGCGGCTCGACCTGCGTCGAGATCCTCGGCGGCGTCGGAGGAGCAGACCGCCAGGTCGCCGATCCGCCAGCCGCCCACGATCGCGGAGGTCGCCGCGACCGCGGCGCCCGCCGAGAAGCCCGCGTACGGCACGTCCGCGGGCAGCCAGTCACCGCCGCCGTCCACCAGCAGCTCGCGGTACAGCGGCGTGCGGCCGCCGGCGACGTAGATGCCCGGCGGCCCCCGACACGTCGGCGGCGCGCACCGGGCGCCCGGGCGCGAGCACGACGACCTCCACGTGCCTCGCGCCCGCGCTGCGCAGCCCGCCGACCAGCGGGCGCCGTCCACCCCGTCGCCGTCGTCGACCGCCAGGCAGACGATCGCGCCGTCGCCGACGGCCTCGCACGAACGGGCGATGGCTCGCGGCGACGCCGTCCGTTTTCATCGGGTACGCCCATTCTAACGTCGCCGTTAATCCCGCGCCTTTCGCGCATACCGTTTATAACTATATCCATACTTGTCAGCTTATTCTTGTTGTTGCCGTACTCGGGATAGTGGGACTTCTTATCATCCACTGTATCAAAGGATTCTGGTTCTCAAAGGACGGCTCTAAACCCCTTGTTCATGCGGTGTTCATCGGTCAGCTGGCATTACTCGTATACGTCTATCTCAGGTCATATATAAATTACCTGATCGGGGTAGTTATCCCCATAACGGCACTCGATGTTATAGCCATTAGCGTCCTTCTTCTTTTCATCCTCCAAAGAAAAGGGGAGATCGCTACACTCATAAAAGGGCTGAACGTCAATAGGGACGACTACCTCATAACCCTGTATTTTGTATGGCTCTTGTTTTTGATTATCGCCAACAAAGAGCTTCCCCGGATAGCGATGCTTTCCTCGGATTCGGACCAGCACGCCTTCTTCGCCAGGCAGATTCTGCGATTTCATACCCTGCCTTTTACGCAGTACTACTGGGGGAACCAGCCCCTGCATTACCCGGGAGGGTTTGCGGTACTGAATTTCCTGTGGTCAACGATAAGCTGTCTGGACGTTCTCGCTGTCGTGACCGCCCAACGGTTGATCCAAACGCAGTTGGCGATACTGCTACTTGCGGAGTGTGCGCGGGCGGTTGTTGCTCCTACCGTTATCAAGGGACGGGCATATTTCGTCTTCATGTCCCTGGTCTTCTGCATCTACTACGGCGTTTTCCCGGAAGGGTTTGAAACGGTTTTCTTTTCCCAGGAACATACGGCCATATTCAGCACGCTCTTCTTCGTCGCGATGGTCTTCAGCTTCATCTTCTTTGTATGGATGGGCAGGGGAAACACGCGATACCGGGATAGCCTGAACGTTCCCCTCAATACTACCGCTGTGGTACTGATAGGCGGCGTACTGGCGGTCATACATCCGGCGGCAGCCCTCTATGTCGCGATCCCATGTTGTCTCGGGCTCATCGTTCTGTGGGGCAGAAACGGGAAGCGGGGCGACTGGATACGCGTGGCGGCGATTCTGCCGATTGCGGTGCTTCCGCTCCTCGATCCATACTACGCCACGTTTCTGTCCGATTTGCTGTCTCCCGCGGCGTCCACCAGCGGGGGCGCGGGGAACGAGGGGCTTTTCCCGGCGTTTATTGCAGCAGCGGCGGACCATTTCCAGGGCATTGTGCCGATCCTTTCTCTCTTCCAAACCGGCCTCCTCGACAACACCCTCAACATACACCTCATGGCGGCTATGGTCCTTTCTGTTCTCTTCGTCTGTATCCGGGACTATGTACAATGCGATTTCTGTGGCTGATACTAGTGTCCGGATCTGTCCTGGTGCTGACCACTGTATTCTTGACGGGGCTATCGGATGCCCATGCTGACACCTTTCTTCGCCCCGGGGCCGTTATTATCCCCGGAGCAATCGGTGCCCCGTGGCAGCCCAACATACGATGCCTGTCTTTCTACGTAACGCTGCACGCGTCGCGGTACATGCTCATCTGGTTTCTTCTGGGCACCGGTGTTGTCCTTGCATCGGTTCTGAGCCGCTTCGACCGCAGGAATATCGTGCTCAGCGTGCTGATCGCCGTTCTCGCTTTTGTGATCGTGTCGGAAAACCACACCGAAAAAGTCAATATATTCCTCCCACGTAAATACATGTCGGGTAGCTTCGAGGAGGTTACCTCAGACGATCTCGCCGTGATACGGAGGATCGAAGGCTTATTCCGGGAATACCGCGAGGCGGGCCGCAGCCTTGACTATCACGAGATTCCGAGGATCCTGATCCTCAACGAAGCCCTTGTGGTCCGTGACAAGATATGGTTGTTCCCCCGGGGTGCGTCCCGGATCCTGCCGCTGTACGACGTTTTCCCCGTATCGTTTTTCTACTACCAGGGGATGAGCCTATTCAGCTACGAGAACTATATGCGGCACGTCCACGATACCTTCGACGTGGAGTGGCTTCTGGAGAACAATATACGGTACCTCTTTATACCGTCCGACAGGGGTGGGGCCGTTATTGAAGGGCTGGATGCTATCATTGAAAACGGGAAGGTGCTTTTCGAGGAAAACGACTGTATGTTTATTGAGATAACCCGGTAGACATCGCGATGCTTTTTCTCTATCCCGGCAGGTACTTTTGTGCTTACGTCCGTGTGGGTAAGAAGCAATTAGCGCGATTAATTCCAACCGAGAATGGCCCAACGACGAAGGGCCAACGACAAAAGGGGCCAGGCGAACGCCTGACCCCTTTATAATCAATGGTCGGGATGAGAGGATTTGAACCTCCGACCTCCTGCTCCCGAAGCAGGCGCGCTAAACCAGGCTGCGCTACACCCCGACGAATTTCTCATTATATCTGATTATTCAGAGCTATTCAATACTCTTTTTCAATTTTTTTATGGCCGCCGCGTAATCCGGCCTGGAAAAGACCGCCGAGCCCGCCACAAAGACGTCCACTCCCGCCCGGGCGGCAGCGGCGATGGTCTCGTCGGTAATGCCGCCGTCAATCTCGATGATCACGTCGGCAAGGTTACGTTCGGCCAGCATCGATTTGAGCCGCGCCGCCTTATCCAGCGTGTAGGGGATGAGCGTTTGACCGCCGAAGCCCGGGTTGACGCTCATGATCAGCACGAGGTCAACCATGGGCAGCACCTCCTGGACCGCGGCAAGCGGCGTCGAGGGATTAAGGGAGATCCCCGCCTTCTTCCCGAGGGATCGTATCTCGCGCAGGGTCCGATCGGTATGGACGGAGGCCTCGGCGTGGATCGTGATGATGTCGGCTCCCGCCTGCGCAAACGCCGCTACGTAGCGCTCCGGCCTTTCGATCATCAGGTGAACGTCCAGCACCAGGCGGGTCGTCGCCCGGATCGATTTGACGACCGGCGGCCCGATGGTGATGTTGGGCACGAATACCCCATCCATCACGTCAACGTGGATCCAATCGGCCCCCGCGGCCTCGACCGCCCTGATCTCATCGCCGAGTCGCGAGAAATCGGCCGAAAGGATTGAGGGAGCGATTTTCTTTTCCATTATCCGTCCTTACAACGCTTCCTCCTATATACCGTATCGGGGCCTCCTTGTCAATAAACCTTGACTTTGCATGACACAATATTGTAAAGTTTTCGAATAATTCGTGCAGAAAGGGGGCGGGCGGTGTCGGAACGTGATAAGCTCTATGAAAAATTCGGCAAATCGGCGCCGAAGGGAACCGTGATCTTCAGCGAGGGCGAGAGCGGCCACGAGATGTACGTCATCCACGAGGGTAAGGTAAAGATCACCAAAAAGATCCGGGCGATGGAGACTATCCTGGCCGAGCTGGACAGGGGCGACTTCTTCGGAGAGATGGCGATCCTCGAGAAGGAGGTGCGTTCCGCCACGGCGACGGCCGCCACCGACGTAAAGCTCCTGGTTATCGATGAAAAGACGTTTGAGACGACGATCCGTACCAATCCCGACGTGGCCATCCGGATCATGCGGAAGTTAGCCGGCCGGCTGCGGGACGCGGATCACCGAATCGAGAACCTCTTTATCAAGGATACTACCAGTAAGGTTGTGGACATGATCGGAAAGATCGCCGTAAAGGAAGGCAAAAAGACCAAGAACGGCATCGTCGTGGAGCTTCCGATCACGGATCTCGCCGGGTTCGTGGGCATCGAGGTCGAAAAGACGAGGCGGGTGGTCGAGAGCCTGGCCGAGAAGAGCTTCCTCTCGATTGAGGGGGATGTTCTCACCATCAAGAATCCCCAAAACCTCAAGAAAGTCCTGGACTACCTCGAGTTGAAGGAACAGCTGGGGGATATTATCTGAGGGAATAGAATATCTGACCGGCTAAAACTCCACCTCCACATCCCCCGCGCACGTATCCCCATCTATCATCCGGCAGCGGACGACCTCCGGGGCCGTGTACTTCACCCCGAGGGAATCGAGCCAGCACAGAACCCGGTAGATCACGCCGCACTCGTATTGTTCGATAATCCCGACCCGCGATATCCCCTTGTAGGCAAAGCAGTGTTTCGGCTTGAACTCCCAGTGGAAGGTGTTTTCGGCCGGGAACGAAAAGGTCGCGTTCATGAAATCGGGAACGAAGAGAGTGCTTGCGCGCTCGAAGAACTCCGCCAACTCCCCAAACGTCTCGATTGTCTCCTTTTCGAGCCCAAAGACCTTTTTCATCCGCCCGATCTCGAGGGGCGCGAGCATCGCGATGGCCGCCTTGTTGAGCCGGTTAGCCTCCGCGATCCCGAAGGCCTGCATCGTATGGTAGAACCACATCCCGTCGTGGGTCATCCAGCAGCGCCCCAGCAGATCGATGATCTCCTTTTTTGTCAGTTCGTCGACCGATTTCATGAGATGCCCCTTTCTGGGTGAAGGAGAGATTCGAGAGAGGAAGCGGTCTCGCACGGCCGCGTGCAAATTAGCGGATACGTCCGCTAATGGAGCCCTTAAGTCAGCGTGAGAGCTGCGGGCCTGCGATGAGGTCTAGTCCAATTCGCTCAGGATCACCGGGCCGTCGTCGGTTATCGCGATCGAATGCTCGAAGTGGGCCGACAGCGACCCGTCGGCGGTCACCACCGTCCAGCCGTCCGGAAGCACCTTTACCGACCACCCGCCGACGTTGACCATCGGCTCGATGGCAAAGGTCATCCCGGCCTTGAGCCTGATTCCGGTTCCCGCTTTCCCGTAATTGGGGATCTGGGGCTCCTCGTGCATGTCGCGGCCGATCCCGTGCCCGACGAACTGGCGCACCACCGAAAAACCGGCGGCCGTCACGTGGGCCTCGACGGCCGAGGAGATATCATAGAGGCGGTTACCGGTCCTCGCCTGTTCGATTCCCCTGTAGAGCGACTCCCTCGTGACCCGGATGAGCTCCTGCGCCCGGGGAGGCACATCGCCGGCCGCCACCGTAACCGCAAGGTCTCCCACAAACCCGTCCTTGACCGCGCCGATATCCAGGCTCACCAGATCCCCCTCGCCGATCTTCCGGCTGGACGGTATCCCGTGCACCACCTCATCGTTCAGCGAGACGCACAGGCTCTTGGGATACCCTTGGTAGCCGAGGAAGGCAGGCTTCGCCCCCCGAGACAGAATCTGCTCCCGGGCGATATCGTCCAGCCGGCCGGTCTCGACGCCGGGCTTGACGGCCTTTACCACCTCCGCCAGGGCCTCGGCCGCCACCCGGTTCGCTCGCCGCAGGGCGGCGATGTCGTCGCGTGATTTGATGATGATCATACGATGTATACCCTGTCCGGTTACCACGGCCGCCCGGCCTCCGGCCGGAATGCCCCGCGTTCCGCCGGCTGAGAACGGCCCCGTTGCCGGTTGACGATTCTGCCTGTGAGAGGATCTCCCGCGTCGCGGTTTGGTTCGACTATTGTTCTATACCACAGATGTCCGTGCTTGACAATAGCGTTGCGGAAGATCAAAAATTTTCTTGCACTTATCGTCGATTTCGATATACTACAACATAAATAAAGATAGATGTGACGCATACTATGAATGAAGTTCTCAAAAGACTCCCGATTTTTAAAAACCTCGGCCAGGCCGAGCTGGCGAGCCTCGCGGAGCGGGCGATCCGAAAGCGGTTTCCGAAAGACAGCATCATTGTCCAGGAAGACGACGTGGGAGATTCCCTCATGGTCATCCTCACGGGGAGGGTCAAGGTCGTCCTCAACTCCGAGGAAGGAAAGGAGATCATCCTTTCCATACTCAAGGACGGAGATTTCTTCGGCGAAATGTCCCTGCTTGACGGAGAGCCCCGTTCGGCTACCGTTATCGCGATGGAGGATTCCACGTTCCTGGTCATACAGCGTAACGATTTTCTCTACCAGATCGAAAAGAATCCGTCAATCGCCAAGGCAATCCTTTCAGAAATGAGCCAGCGGATGCGACGGGCCGACGAGCGTATCGGGAATCTCATCCTTCTTGACGTCTACGGCAGGATCGCCCGATTCCTGCTGGACCTGGCACGCACCGAGGGGACGAAGGTCGAGGGCGGGATCATGATAGAGAAACGGCCGACCCAGCAGGACATCGCCTCCATCGTCGGGACTTCGCGCGAGACCGTCTCGCGGGTGCTCAACGAGCTGCACCGCCGCAGGCTCCTGTCGATATCGGGGAAGAGTATCACGATATTCGGTACCGATGAGATATTCGACGACGATCTGGCGGCAAAACTCCTCACCAAGGGCATTGATGTGTAACGCCCGTTCCCTTTTCCCCATCGTCTTTACCGGCGCGAAATCGGCGACGGCCCAATAAAATGCCTCAATCCGACCAAGAAAGAGACCTTGTGACGGTCGTCCCGGCGACCGGGCTTGACCTGGCGCTGACCTACCGGCTCGGGGCCGAGTTTTCCGGGAAGGCGGCGGTCGGCAGCCGGGTGCTCATCCCGCTCGGCAGGCGGGTAGTGACCGGGTTCATTATCGCCAGGGGGGGCGCATACTCCGGCGAGATCAGGGACGTCATCGACCTGCTGGATTCGGAGCCCCTGTTTGACGACGGAACG
Organism: uncultured delta proteobacterium; assembly: GCA_963735595.1. Lineage (GTDB taxonomy): Bacteria > Desulfobacterota > Zymogenia > Zymogenales > Zymogenaceae > JAFGAS01. The sequence goes on from CAVTLK010000002.1 coordinate 17,911, forward strand.
TTCCGGTTCTTTCGGTTTCTGGCAGACTATTATGGGGCCCCGCTCGGCGAGGTAATCAGGAAGGCGCTTCCGAGCGGATTTACAATCCAGACGCGGCGAATCGTGCGCGCGGCCGGCGACTATAATACCGTTGACCCGCTCGAAGGGCGTATCATCGAGCTTTCCCGGGCTCCCGGCGGTATCAGCGTGGGCGGGCTTATGAAACGCCTCGGCACGACAGGCATCTCGTACCGGCTGGATAAGCTTACCCGTGCGGGTGCCGTTGTCGTCGAGGAGGGGGCTGCTTCCCGGGCCCGGGGCACGATGCGCCGCGGCGTCAGGATCGTCAAGCCGAGGGAATGGGAGCCGCCGGCCGAGCTCGAAAAGGCGCTCTCCCGATCCCCTAAGCTGAGTCAAATCCTATCGGCGCTGCGCAACGAGGGCGAAATGGAGTACGCCGCGCTCCTCAAGCGGTGGGGGGCGGTCTCCGGCCAGGTCAGGCGGCTGGCAGAATGGGGGGCGGTGGACGTCGTCACGGAGTACCGGGAACAGGCCGTTGCCGCCGCCGATATGCCCACCGAAAGACCGGAAGAGCTCACGGAGGCCCAGGGGGCCGCGATTGAAGAGATCGGCGCGTCCATCGATTCGGGGGGTTTCTCGGCCTATCTTCTCTACGGAGTCACCGGCAGCGGCAAGACCGAGGTCTATATTCGGGCGGTCCAAAGGGCCCTGGAAATGGGCAAGGGGGCTATCGTTCTTGTCCCGGAGATTGCCCTCACCCCGCAGTTGACGGCACAGTTCTCATCGCGCCTCGGGCAGACGGTAGCCCTGTTTCACAGCGGGCTTTCCGACGGCCAGCGCCTGGATCAGTGGTGGCGGGTGAAGACGAAAAAGGCCCGGGTGGCCGTCGGCGCCCGGTCCGCCCTCTTCGCGCCGTTTCCCGATCCCGGCGTCATAATCGTGGACGAGGAGCACGACCCTTCCTATAAGCAGGGCGAGACGCCCCGTTACCACGCCCGGGACGCCGCGGTGATGCTGGCTAGGATCAAACAAGCGGTGGTCGTTCTCGGGTCGGCAACGCCCTCGCTGGAGAGCGTCCACAACGCCCGAACGGGCCGCTACCGGAGGCTCGTTCTTCCGGACCGCGTAACCAAGATGAGGCGGCTGCCCGAGGTCGAGATCGTAGATATGCGGGAGGCCGTGTTTGCCACCCGAAACATTACCGAGCGACTTGCCGACGAGATCAGAAGCGCCGTAGAGGCGCGGCGCCAGGCAATCCTCCTGCTGAATAGGCGCGGATTTTCTTCTTTTATTCTCTGCCCGAACTGCGGCCATAACTTTCCCTGCCCTTCCTGCAGTATCACCCTGACCTACCACAAGGGGCCGGGTAAGCTCCTGTGCCACTACTGCGATTACACGATGCCCGCGCCGGACGTCTGTCCCGAGTGCGCGGGATATAACCTCATACAAATGGGTGCCGGCGTTCAGCGGGTCCAGGAGGAGCTTGCCTCCATCGTGGGTGAGGCGCGTATCCTCCGCCTCGACCGTGACGCGGCGCAAAAGCGGGGCGAGACGGAGAAGATCCTGACGGCCTTTTCACGGCATCAGGCCGATATCCTCATCGGGACACAGATGGTGGCAAAGGGACATGATTTCCCGGACGTAACGCTGGTTGGCGTCATCAACGCCGACGTTGCCCTCAATCTGCCCGATTTTCGGGCGGGCGAGCGAACGTTTACCCTGCTTGCCCAGGCGGCGGGGAGGGCGGGCCGGGGCGATACGCCCTCGAAGGTTATTATCCAGACCTATAACCCCGGGCACTACGCGGTAACCGCCGCCTCGATGCACGATTTTGACGGGTTTGCCGAGCGCGAAATCGCCGCACGGCAGGAGCTCTCATATCCGCCCTTTTGCCGGCTGGCGCTGGTCAGGATAAACGGACCGGATGCGGCCGCGGTCCGGCGTGAATCGGCCCGGGTACGCGACGAGTTCGCGGGCATAGTCACGCAAAGAGGGCTCGGCCTGATAGTCATGGGCCCGGTGCCGGCGCCCATCGAACGTATCAGGGACCGGCACCGATACCAGATCCTCATAAAGGCGGCGCGGCGCCAGGATATATATGAGTTACTCACCGCGTCGCGGCTTTTTGGCGGCCCGGTGAAACACTCGGGTGTCGCGATATCGGTTGATATCGATCCGATGGATATGCTATAATTAAATAGATATATGAAGAGGAAAAAACCGTACGGCGGCCGTATCGGTCGCCGCATTTTCAAAATACGTAACATCTGAGTGTTGTATGGCGATTCTCACTATTGTGACCTTCCCCGATCCGATCCTTTCGCGTAAGGCCGAACGGGTCGCAGAGGCTAATGGGGACGTAAAGAAGCTCATGGAGGACATGCTGGAGACGATGTATTCGGCCCCCGGTGTGGGGCTTGCGGCCCCGCAGGTTGGTGTGGACAAACGGATCATCGTCGTTGATGCGGGGGGCGAGGAAAAACCGCAGCCAATCATGCTGGCCAACCCCGAGATCGTCTCCTGCGAGGGAGAACTCGCCTACGAGGAGGGGTGCCTGTCGCTTCCCGAATTCCGCGAGAAGATCACGCGCAGCGAGAAGGTCCGCGTGTGCGGGATTAACGAAAGGGGGGAGGAGGCGGTCTACGATGCCGAGGGACTGTTAGCCGTGGTCTTTCAGCACGAGATCGATCACCTGGACGGCGTCCTGCTCATCAACAGAGTGAGCGGCCTCAAGCGGGATATCTATAAGCGTAAGGTCAGGAAAGGTCTCATTAAAAAGGACGGCGAAGACGATGAGTGAGGAGCCGCTTTCCATCGTCTTTATGGGTACGCCCGAATTTGCGGTCCCGTCGCTTACGGCGCTCCTGGAAGGGCCGGATCGGGTGTCCCTGGTGGTGACACAGCCGGACCGTCCCAGGGGAAGGGGGATGGAGGCGGCCAAGAGCCCGGTCAGGCTGGCGGCCGAGGCACGCGCCGTTCCCGTCGTGACGCCCGAGAAGGCCTCCGACCCCGATTTTATCCGGCACGTCCGAGATAGTTCCCCGAGCCTCATCGTCGTTGTTGCCTACGGCCAGATACTCAGGCGATCCCTCCTCGATATCCCCCCGATGGGCGTTGTCAACGTCCACGCGTCGCTGCTTCCGGCCTACCGCGGGGCGGCGCCGATCAACCGCGCGATTATCGACGGGCGGGTCGTCACCGGAGTCACTACCATGCTGCTGGACGAAGGGGTGGATACCGGAGACGTCCTCCTATCCCGCGAGATCCCCATCGGGCCCGACGAAACGGCCGGCCAGCTCGCCGATCGCCTCGCGGACGACGGCGCGCGGCTGCTAATCGAAACGATAGAGGCCATCAAGGAAGGCCGCATCCGGCCCGTCCCGCAGGACCACACGAACGCCACCCACGCCCCGATGCTCAAGAAGGAGGACGGCCTCATCGACTGGTCAAAGACGCCCGAGGCCGTCAATAACCATATCCGCGGTATGACGCCCTGGCCCGGCGCATTTACACGGCTGGGCGACCGGATGATAAAAATATTCGGGATCAGGCAGGATTCCGAGAAAAGCGACATGCCCCCGGGTACGATCGTCAGGGTGGCCGGGGACGGCATATACGTAGCCGCGGGGGGGCGAGTTGTCGTCATAACGGACCTCCAGGCGCCGGGTAAACAGCGTATGGAGGCCGGCCAGTTCGTGAGAGGGAACAAGATACCGGTCGGCTCCCGGTTCGGCGCGCCATGAGCGGCCCCCGTGACGCCGCCGTCAGGGTGCTGGGGGCGGTGCTGGGCGGCGGCGGGCATTCGGACAGTGTCCTGGATATACTCCTCACGCGAGACAGGACGCTCACCGACGAAGACCGCGCCCTGGCCACCGAGATCACCTACGGCGCGTTGAGAAATCTCGGGCGTATCGACTATGTCCTTTCCCGCTTTTCCAAACGTAAGCCCGGATCGCTCGATCCCGACGTCAGAAATATCCTCCGTGCGGCCCTCTACCAGATCCTGTTTCTCGAAAAGATCCCCCCCTATGCCGCCGTCGACGAAGCGGTGGGCCTTGCCGGCGTATTCGGCAAGCGAAGCGCCGGATCGTTCATCAACGGCGTCCTGCGTTCCGCCCTGCGCGGAATCGAGTCCGTCGATTACCCCTCCGAGCGGACCGATCCGGAGGATTTTCTCGTGGTCTGCTGCTCGCTTCCGGTCTGGCTTGCGCGCTTCTTCCTTGAGCGCTTCGGGTGCGACCGGGCAGTTGCCATCGGGCAGAGATACGTCGAGCGTCCCCCCGTGGTTCTGCGGGCAAATACGATCAAGATCACCAGAGAGCGGCTCATGGAGGAGCTCGCCGCGCGCGGTTACGACGCACGCGAAACGAAACGTTCCGCCTTTGGGATCGCGGTCAGGGGCGGCGGGGCGCTGCATAAGTCCGACCTCTTTCAAAACGGGGTATTTTCTCTGCAGGACGAGGCCTCACAGCTGGCCTGTCCGGCGCTCGGCGTCGAACCGGGGATGCGGGTGCTCGATGTCTGTGCGGCCCCCGGAATCAAAGGGACGTTCTGCGCGGAACTGATGGGTGACCGGGGAAAGGTCGTGTCGATCGAGATCAACCACGCCCGTTCTATGGCTATCCATGAGAACGCCCGCCGCCTCGGCATCCGGTCGCTCTCGGTGGTCGGCGGCGACGCGGCCCGGCCGCCGATACGCCCGGACGCGGCCTTCGACCGGGTTATGGTCGACCCTCCCTGCAGCGGCCTGGGTGTTGTCAGGCGCAACCCCGAGATCAAGTGGCGGCTGTCGCCCGGCGACCTGGCGGAGCTTGCCGCCGGCCAGCGGCGTATCCTTGAGGCGGCGGCACGTTTCGTCGCGCCGGGAGGGGTGCTCGTCTATGCGGTCTGCACCATCAGCCCGGACGAGGGCGCCGGGGTGGTCGAGGGGTTCCTGCGATCACACCGCGAGTTCGCCTCCGACGACCTGACGACGATCCTGCCGGACACGTGCGCGCCGTGTATCGAACGGGGTGCCCTCTTTACAACGCCCGACCGTTTTTCCGACGAGGATACTATCCCCGACGGATTCTATATCGCGCGTATGCATAGAAAGTAGCATCAATATATTTGTGTTTAATTTTTCCCATTTTATGTACAATAGCACGAGGATTCAGGAGGTGTCTCGGCTTGTCGTCCAACGGCGAAAAAGAAAAGGGTCCGGCCGGTGTAACCGACCACGCGGGGCATCGGGCCCGGTTGCGGGAGCGCTTCATCAAGACGGGAGGGCAGGGCCTTGCCGACTACGAGGTCATCGAGCTGCTCTTGACGTTTGCCATACCGCGCCGGGATACCAAGCCCGTCGCCAAGGAGCTGTTCCGGCGGTTCAAGAACATCCAGGGGATCATGGAAGCGCCCCAGGAAGAGCTTATGGAGGTCAAAGGCGTCGGGGAGAACGCCGCCTTTCTGATAAAGTTCTTTCTCGAGGCGCCGTCCTACTACCTGCGGGAACGGATAAAGAAGCGGGAGTATCTCCATTCGGCCGGGGAGGTGCTGGAGTATCTCCAGGTGTCGATGATGTCGCTCAGGCACGAGGTCTTCCGCGTCATCTTCCTCAACGCGAAAAACGAGATCATCACCACCGATACCCTCCACGAGGGGACCCTCAACCATTCGCTGGTCTATCCCCGCAAGATCATCGAGAAGGCGCTGCACTACAACGCCTCCGGCCTCATATTCGTGCATAACCACCCGAGCGGCCACGCCAAGCCCTCTCCCCAGGACCACGAGATCACTCGTAACCTCGTCTTTGCCGCCCGGATGATGGATATCGAGGTCTTCGACCACATCATCATCGGCCACGGTGACTACTACAGCTTCGCCGAGGAGGGGCACATCCGGCAGTTCAAGGAAAAATACCTGATACTCAAACGGGGATAGGGACGGGCACGCGCTGCCGATCACTTTCGAGGGAGAGAGGCGGCATGGCTGCCGCCCCTCTCTACACGGCACCTATTACGAATCCGTAACTCTATCCGGGGGATCGGTCTACTTCCGGCTCATCGGCTCGAGCTTGGGCTCGATCACGGGTGCGGGAGCGGGCGACGGAGAAACCGGCTCCGGCCTTCCGTAAAGGTCGAACGAAAGCGAGGCGCTGATACCAAGGACCATGACATTAGTCAGTGTTTCGAATTGGTACGGGGCCGTGGCGACGGGAACCCCGCCAATAAAACGCGCGCCATTAACACCGTCGCTGATAGAGGCCCTGGTATAGTCCGCGAAGAACGAGAGAGACCCGTCGAGCCCCGGCTTGATCGCCCCCGAGAAAATCGGCAGTTCGACAAACGCATTTACGACGTAACCGTGCGAAGGATGGCCCTTGAAGCCAAACTGAAAAATAGGTGAGAATTCCTCCTGCCAATCCATCTTGCTCCAGACGACCGGGCCCGCCAGGACGCCCAGCTCGATGTCTCCCCCGAAGAACCCGGATTCGCGGCCCGCAAGCGTGCACGTCAATCCGAAGACTGCCGCCAGGGTCTGCATCTGGATGTCGAGTTCGTCAGTCGGGCTTGAAGCAACGCCCCCTCCCACAACAATCGGATCGGTGAAGTGCATGTCCCGGTAGCTCCAGCGGAGGGACCCGACCACCGAGAGATCCTTGATAATCGAGACGTCCTTGACGAAGGCGTATGACGCCGTGAAGTCCGCCGTTACCCAGTCATTGCGGTTATCGCGATCCCAGTTCCTTATAGCGAACGTGCCAACCGATTCGTGGAAGTCCTTTCCTTTAGTATAGAAAGCCCAACTTCCCCCGAGCGACAGGGTCAGCCGGTCGGTCACTGCAACCGGAAGTTCGGCGGCCAGGTAGACACGCGGGGTGCTCGGGAGCTTAAGATTGCTCCTGGTAAGCCCGGCTATCACCACCCCCTCGGCCCGGAGATCGTACATGGCATCGCCCGCGTCAAAGGCGCAGCCCACCCGCAGGGTCGGCATAAACCACGGCCTGTCGGCAGTACCCGAACCGTCGTCACCGGCGAACGCCGTGGGGACAAGAAGAAAAAGGCAGATAAGAACGGAAGAGCCGAGAAGTACTTTTCTCATTTTCCACCTCGTCTTTAAGGATTCCACATAAGTAAGGCCGATTCGCGTACGTGATATGTACGGAATTCGGTAATCGCATATCCGAATCGGCGGCAAGATCATTGTCGCGATAACATACGATCGCTGCGACTACCCCACGTCCACCGCGTTGAGCGGAATCAGGTAGTGGTAGGCGAGAGATGCGTCTTTGCCCATGATCTCCTCGGCCATCGCTATGGCCGCCGTGAGGTCCTTGGCGGGGACCAGCCCCAGCTTCTCGGCTACCTTCGGGTCGGCGCCCGCCGCGATCACCTGCTTGACGTGGGTGAGGCCCTTGCTCGCCCAGTACCACGCGAGTATCGCGTGGGAACCGTGGTAGGCCAGGCGCGACCGGTAGAGGTCGATATAGTTCTGGTCGCGGGCAAACGCCTCCTCCAGCTTCACCGGTATCGTCTCGGGATTGGCGTGTGCGGGCAGGTGGTCCTTGTAGAAATCGATATAGGACGGGTGGTGGACGGCGTTGAACTGCTCCGTGAGGGGGTTGTTGATGATAACCACGCCGTTTTTCTTGACCAGGGGCTTCGTCCGGTGCGCGTTAAAGTAGTACCCCATCGCCATCGTCACGACCAACATCGGGTTGATGGTGGAAAAGGCCGAGTAGGGACAGAAGTTGGGCACGCCGTAGACGAGGATGTCCGACTGGCCCCGGACCAGGGTGTTTTGCTGGGGGAAGAGCAGCTCCAGGGTCTTTTTATGGACCTCATCGACCTTACCGGCGTTGACCCCGATCATCCGGTATCCCGCGCGCAGGCCAGTTTCGCACGGAGGCTTTGATGCCCGGGCCGAGCTTGGCGGCAATGGGAAGCGACGCCTTGACCATTCTGGTTGGGGTGCGCTTCTTCGTCTGACCGATCGGGAATCAGGTGACTACCAAGGACGCCCGGCCAGAGGCTATTGTTGATGACGGTCTCGATCTGAAACAGGTTGACGTGTTTCTTGAGCACCTCTCCCATACGGTTGACGGCGGCGTGCATGCCGGAGCCGGCCGGATCGATGAGGGAGCCGATCTTGAGCACGTCGGGCCGGTGATGGTGGCGTACGCTCTTGTAGGTGGAAAGCCCCACGGCGGTCGACTTCCAGCCGCCGTTCATGGTGATGTAGTTCAGGTTGACGTAGATCAGCAGGTCGCAGTCGAGGGCGGCCCGGTTGATTTCGACGTCTTCGCCCGCGTCGGTTGAGCCGAGGGATACGACCGCCTCGGGGTCCTCGGCGTCGTGGCAGCTGATCTGATCGCGAAATTCCGAGGCCACTCTCTTGCCGATGATCGCGGCGAGCTCCTTGATCGTCCACTTCCGGTGGAGCCCCCCCGCGCATATCAGCCGTATGTTTTCCTTTTTTACCCCCGCGGCAGAAAAGCTTTTCGATTACCGCCGTAATGACCGTCTCCCGCGGGTCACGAACCATGTGGGGGACGGGAAGGCAGGGGTCGTCAAAGGCGATCGTGACCCGGGAGGTCATGTCGACCTGGCTGATGAGGGGCGGCGCCCCTAACGGACGATCCAGCGCGCGGATGACGGCCGCCCGCTCGTCGACCAGGGGGGGACGGTATCCGGGGGGTATATGATTCGGGTCTTTTCGGGGAAATCATAGATAAAGAGATCGTCGCCGGAGAAGACAAATTCCCGTTTATAGGACGGCATGGTCGGCTCCTGTCATGAGAACGGATAAATTTTGTATGGAGAATTTCGCATAGTATAGTGAAATCGATGTATAAATCAAGGAATTTCGTGGGGGCGCCGATCGGCCGGAGGGGAACGTCACGCCGTGCCGATTCGAACAGTGGCGACGGACCCGTACGATGGTGCGAGTGGTCATGCCTGTGCGCATGCTTTTTCTATGGATTGACAATATTATACGAGTCTGTTACAGTAATAAAAAAGGCGCGGAAATCCCATGTTTGTCCAAAACCGTTCCCTCAAAAGATTCGATGCTCCGTCCGTCGGATATTATTACGCTGCTCGTTTCCACGAATCGACCGATGGTGGCCCTGTCCGGTCCGCCAACAGCAGGCCGACGCTTTCATCGTATCCGTCAACAGGGGAAAGACCCAGCCGGTATACCTCTGCTTTCACATCATCAAGGAAGGCGAGCGGCTCATCTTTACCTCAAATACCGTCCCAACGTCTCAATCCGCCCGCACCAAGCTCGAAGAGGAGGCGCTGCGATTTGCCGAGGATATGGGATTCATGATGGTCACGGGAACGGTTTGACGAGCTCTCGTCAGATCTGCGAGAAGACGCCATCATGGGCCTTGCGCCCTTCGTCGACGATATTTCCGAGGTCAAGCACGAAGAAAAGCGGGCTAAGAAAGCAAAAGAGAGGATCGGGCGGCGGCGGCGGAATCGGAGATCGAATATGAGGAGGTGTACGAAGAGGTCGAGGAAGAGGTACCCGTAGAGGAAGAGCCGCCGAAACCGGAGGAATACGAGAGCCTGTCGGACGTCGTTACGGAGGTATCGGCCAGCAAGAGCACCCGCCGGCCACGGATACCGCCGATACCGCTCCCAAGACCGAACCACTCGCCCCTCTCCCGGAAACCACCGAGGCCGCCCAGGCGGATGAGCAGGCCTTCGACCTCGGGCGAGGAGCTGTCCGACATGGTCCAGACCATTCGCGAGATTGCCCGGAAAGACCCGGCCGGCTATGCAAACGCCAGTTGAGCGGTCCGATAGACGCCGGAACCGGCTGCAAAACGGCCCAAACAACCCGATCCGGAGGCCGCTCCGCCGGCGGAAATTCTCCCCGGGAAGCAACAGGCGATCGTAAAACTATTAATTTCATTGTGAGCAGACCATGAAGAAGAATCTTCCGATCGTTCTCTGTATTTTTATATGGATCGGCGGGTGCGCCACCACGCCGTCGGATACGACGATGTCCGAGTTCAACGACGCCAGATATACGCTTCATTACAACCAGGGGCTCAACCGGTTGACGAATAACGAGCCGTCATATGCAATGGAGGCGTTTCTGAACGCGGAAAAGTACAGGAAGACGGCGGAACTCTATTTTTCGATGGGACAGGCTTGTTACATGCTCAGGCGTAATGAGCTTGCGCTGAACTATTTCGACAAATCGTTGCTTCTGGACAAGAATTTCTCCAGCAGCAACGTCGGTAAGGGGATCGTGCTCCGGGATATGGGAAGATACGATGAGGCCCTAGCCCAGTTTAACACGTCCCTTGAAAACATTTTGTTTCACGAGCCTGAAAAGGCGTACTATAACATCGCCCTGACGTATCTGGCGATGAACGATCGGGAGAACGCCGTCAAGTATTTCAAAGGAGCCATCAGCCTGCAGGCCCGATTTTCTTCCTCCATACTATCAGCTGGCCGTCGTGTATGTTGACCTGAAAAATTACGAGGCCGCGATCGGGGTACTGAAGACCGTATTGAGCTACGCCCCCACTTCCCCGGAGACACACCTGCTTCTCGGCAAGACGTACCTGAAGCTCGGCCGGTCGACGGCCGCCGAACTCGAGTTCCGAGGAGGTTATCAGGCTTGCTCCCGAGTCCGAATCCGGCCGGGAAGCCAGTATCTTTCTCATCGGGAGGGAGATAACTGAAAAGAGTGAAACGCGCTCTTCTCGTACGTCTCCTTCCTGGTTTCTTTCGTTTATTTCGTGCCGCTTCTTTTGGGGCTGTTTATCCCCCGGGGTCGTCCCGCCGCTCTCGGGGCGATTTTGGCCCTGCCGCTCGTTCCCGTCTTCATCCGGGCGGCGGTGCGCTTCTTCGGGTCATCCCGAACGACGCTGGCGCAGGCGGAATTCGGGACGCTGTTCGTCGTTCTTACGGCGGTCCTCATCCAGCTGACCGGTTTTGTCGACTCTCCCCTTTACCCCCTTATGTATCTTGACGCGTCGATCCTTGCCCTTGTGTTAAGGCCGCTGGTCGGCTCCTGTCTTCTGATGTTGCTGGCGGCGGTCGACCTGGTGCCGCGATTCGTCTGGGTCGGTCACCCGTCGTGATCCATACGGCGCTGATGGAGGAATCGATCCTCGTGTTATTCTTCGGCTTTTTTCTGATCTATAACCGGATTGAGGCAAGACGGCGACAGGGAGACTGTCCCGACGCCTCTTCACGTTTTGATGACGATCTCTCCGATATCTCGCGTTCGGTGCTTGATCGGCGTGAGGGAATATCTGAGGAGAAAGATCGGAAAGCAGGCCGTCAGGGCGCTCTTCGGCATCGATGATTTCCTGTTTGACATTCTGGATAGGACGAAAAAGGCCGTCGGGGTGGATACCGTGGCCTACCTCGTGCCGACCGGAGATAACCTTCTCAGGGTTCGGGAGGCGGCCTCGAGTGACGACCTGTTTGACTTCGACGCACGGCCGAACCTCGAGATGTACCGAGCGGCTATGAACCAAAGGGAGCCGGTTCTGTCTTTCGGGCGGTCAGGGTCCCAGGGGGCTGGAGACCGGCTACTATACGGGAAGACCCTCCGGCGCGGCTGCATGGCGATTGTTCCGGTGACCGACGGGCGAACGACATCGGGTCTTCTGGTTTGCGAAGCGCGGGTCGCGCGACTCCATTACCCTAAAGGATATCCAGTTTCTTGAGCTGGTCTGCCGTGATGCTCAGGGATGTGGAGAAAATCATCGTACAGTTCAAGAGGCTGTCGGTCAATCTCACGGAGTATGAGGAGCTATACGATATCAGCAGGGCTCTCGCGCAGGCCAAGCGGATCGAGGAGGTCTTTGAGATCGTCTATACGTTCTGCGCGCGAATGCTGCCCGTTTCGACTATGGTCTTTACGCTCGCAAACAGAAAGAGAGTGCGATCGTCTCGATTCACGGCGAAGGGCCTCAATCGATCCCCAAGAAGGACGTTTCCCCATGCCGGCTCGCTTGTGGGATGGGTAATCGAGAACAGGAAATATCTCGTCTTTCCTCAGAAAGAGCGAAAGCGAAACGTATTCGGACGGCAGATCGAGCTTTCGGGCGACGGATCGCTGGCGCTTTTTCCACTGCTGTGGGAGGAGAAGGGTTATCGGGACCTGCTGTCTTGTCGTCGCTTCTCGAAAACGCCCGTCGACGTTCCATATCCGGCTCGTCGAGGTCGTCCTGAACATGGCCGTCGTATCATTCATGGGGATCCGGTCGACAATACAGCTCAGAAGACAGGCGGTGACCGATCCGCTGACCGGCCTCTATAACCGGAGGAGCTTCACGAAGGCCCTGGGACGTCTGGTGGAGACACGCCGAGCGATATACCGAGCCGATCTCGCTTCTGATGGTTGATATCGATAGATTCAAGACGATAAACGACACGTACGGCCATGCGGCAGGCGACGACGTGATCAAGGGCCGTGGCCGATACGATCCTTTCGTCGATTCGCAAGGTTGACGTCGCGGCCAGGATCGGCGGCGAGGAGTTCGCGGTGATTCTTCCCAAGTCGCTGAAAAAAAGCTCACTTGCCACTGCGGAGCGTATCAGAAAGGCGATACAGAAGCGATTAATCCCGTACGGCAGAAAGGCTATTACGGTGACGGTCAGTATCGGGGTGGCGACGCGTTCCGACGGCGTCGTCGTGCGGCGACACCCTGGTCAAGGAGGCCGACCGGTATCTCTACGCCGCAAAAGAGGCGTGGAAGAGACCGGTGTGTAGTCTTCATGAGGCAAAAATATCATTAAATTATGTTTTTTTAATACCAGAAATAAACTAAGATAGGTATAATTTAGTGCTAATTATGCATAAAAAAATGCTTGACATAGCATAATTAAGTCTATTATAATGATTTCAAAACGGATTTATCCATATAATAGGACGAGAATTCATTCTTCAGGGGGGGAAGCGCTTGAGACATAATAACGTTAAGAGCTTTCGGGAACAGCTTTTGATGAGCAAGGCCGAGCTGGCGCGCAAGGCCGGTGTTTCTCCTTTGACCATCGACCGCATTGAGAAAGGGAAGGAATGCCGCATGGATACCAAGCGGAAGATTCTCTTCGCGCTGGGGCTTGATCTGGACGAAAAGGAGAAGGTTTTTACGAGTCCATCGGGTTAGTCCGGGGGGAAAGAGATGTTTGGGAGTAAAAAGGACGTTATCGGGATCGATATCGGGTCAAGCTCCATCAAGCTGGTAGAGATCAAAGAAGTCAAGAAAGGATACCAGCTTACGAATTTTGGTATCGCGGAGCTACATCCGGAGACAATCGTGGACGGCGCCATCATGGATACGGCGGCGGTTGTCGACGCGATCCAGAGCCTCGTTTCAGGACTGAAGGTGAAGATCAGAGACGTGGTCACCTCGGTATCGGGAAATGCGGTTCGTATCCAGAAAATATCTCTGCCCTCCATGACGAAGGAAGAGCTGGACGAATCGATTCAATGGGAGGCGGAGCAATATATTCCGTTCGATATTTCGGATGTCAATATTGATTTTCAGATCCTCGATACTCTTGACGACGGTTCCGGCCAGATGGAGGTAATGCTGGCCGCGGCGAAGAAGGACGTGATCAACGAATACGTCGCGGTCATCAGCGAGGCGGGCCTCAACGTCGTTGTCGTGGACGTGGACTGTTTCGCGCTCGAAAACATGTTTGATGTCAACTACCAATTCGAAACGGGGGATATTATCGCCCTGGTAAATATCGGGGCCAGCTTTACCAATATCAATATTATCAAGAACGGTATGAGCGCCTTTACCCGGGATATCGCCTCCGGCGGCAATCAGTATACCGAGGAGCTGCAGAAGCGCTTTTCTATCAGCTACGATGACGCCGAGTCCCTCAAGCTTGGAAAGGGCGGAAAAGATATCTCCCGGGAAGAAATGAAAAAGGTCATCGACCAGGTCTCCGGTGACCTGGTGGCGTCGGAGATTCAGAAGACCATCGATTACTTCCTTTCGCAGGGCGCCCACCACTCCGTCGGTAAGATATATCTCTCCGGGGGGACGTCCAAGACCCAGGGACTTGCGAAGATCATCGCCGATAAGGCGGGAATTCCCATTGAAATCATTAATCCCTTTGCCAATGTCGACTACAACGAAAAACTCTTCGATGCGGCCTACATTCAGGAAATTGCCCCCTTCGGCTCGGTTGGGGTCGGATTGGCGTTGAGAAGGGTGGGTGACCGATGATAAAGATAAATCTCCTTGCTACCCGGGAGCTAAAGAAGAGGGATACGTTCCAGCAGCAGATAGTGCTGTTCGTCTTGTGTCTTCTGCTGGGTGTGGGGGGTATTGCGTACGTACACATTAATATTAACAAGAAGATAAAGGACCGTCGAGACGGAAGATGAGAACGTCAAGAAAGAGCTGGCGACTGGCAAGCCTCAAGAAAGAGGTCGGCGACCTCAATGAATACAAGAAAAAGACCGAAGATCTTGAGAGCAAACGGAATATCATCAATACGCTCGAAATCGGACGCAACGGACCGGTTCACCTCATGGATGAGTTTTCGCAGGCAATGCCCCAGGCAATCTGGATGATGAATTTACCCTCAAGGGAGATTCGCTTTCGGTGAGGGGATACGCCTCCGATAACGAGACGATAGCGACATTTATGATGAACCTTACCAATCGGCCTTATTTTACCTGCGTGAACCTTGTTCGAAGCGAAAAAACGACATCGGGAGGGCTCACCGTTAACCGTTTTACCCTTACGATGAAGATAAAGTACCCCGGCACCGAGAAACCGGTGGAAAAGAAAGAAGAGAAGAAAAAGGAAGAGAAGACCGAAGAGAAAGAGGCGTAACGAAAAGTACGCTGACAGATAGGATAGGAGTACGGGATGGCCTTTTCGCCCGAAATGATTAAGAAGCTCCCCACGCAATATAAGGCCCTCATCCTCATCGGTACGCTGGCCTTAATGGGTGCAGGCTACTATTTCGGCGTCTATACCGGAAAGCAGGACGAACTAAATAAACTAAACGAAGAGCTTAATAGCCAAAAAAAGGAGCTTCAGAAACTCGAGGATACAAAAAAGAACCTCGTGGCATATAAGGCCAAGGTCAGCGAACTTGAAGCCGAGTTGAATCTCCTTTTGGTGCAGATTCCCAAGAGCTCCGAGATACCGGGAATACTCTCGAACGTTTCAACAAAGGGAAGAGAGTCGGGGTTGACATTTCTCCTTTTCCAGCCGGACAAAGAGGCAAAGAGCAAGGACAAGAAATATACAGAGGTTCCGGTTAGTATCCGCGTTGAGGGCACCTACCAGAGCTTTGCGGTTTTCCTGGACAAGGTGCGCAGACTTGAGCGAATCATCAACATCAGGGACATCTCGATGAAGAAAAAGGCGGTCAGGGAATCAAACATTATTCTCGAGATTTCGTGTAAGGCGGTTACGTTTAAGTTCTCCGAATAACTAAGATGGAATCGGTATTGAAAAAAAGAAACTCTTTCTTCTGTGTTATTTTAATCGGCTCATTGTCCATGGCGTCGGGTTGTTCCGACCTCGCGGACAAGTATGGCGACCTTTTGCCCGGCTTTCTTAAATCGGAAGAGAAGAAGGAAGAGCCGGTAGTACACAAGCTCAAACCAACCG
This sequence comes from uncultured delta proteobacterium, assembly GCA_963735595.1. Classification (GTDB taxonomy): domain Bacteria; phylum Desulfobacterota; class Zymogenia; order Zymogenales; family Zymogenaceae; genus JAFGAS01. The sequence goes on from CAVTLK010000002.1 coordinate 33,512, forward strand.
AGGAGATACGCAGCTCTATACCGGCGTTTACTCCGAGTGCGGTGGTGCCTGTCGGAGAGGAAGCGGGCGTGCCCGGCAAACCCGGTCCGGGAGGATCGATAGTTCCCGATAAGGACGGGGTCAAAGGGTCCCCTGCCCTGCCGGAGAAACAACCGCCCGGTACGGAAACGGCAAAGAAACCGGGAGAAAAGGCGACCCCGCCCGCGGGGCTCGATAAAAACGGGAAACCCGCCGGGCCAGATATAAACGGGACAGCGGATAAGACCAACGGAAAAACTAAACCGGCCACACCTGCCGAAGGGACAAAAACTCCGCCGGCGACGCCCGATAAACCGTCGACCGACAAGGCCGCGGGAGGCGGTGCGGCCGCAGGGGAAGATATCGCAATATTGGCCCTCGTACCGGGGGCAGGCGGCCCAACGCTATCGCCCACGAAACCGGTGGATTCCCTCATGGACAAGGAATATACCTATGATCCAACCGGGAAAAGGGACCCGTTCAGGCCCTTTAACCTGAAGGTGGAGAAGAAAGTCAGAGGTCCCCCCGGAGGCACTGACCCCGTTGCAGCGATATAACCTTTCGCAGCTCAAGCTGACGGCAATAATATATGACTCGGAAAAAGGGACGGGTATCGCTATGGTGGAAGCACCGGATAAAAAGGGTTATAACATCATTGTCGGCTCGGAAATCGGCGGCGGAAGAGTAGTGCGAATCACCGAGACCGACGTGCAGGTCGAGATGAGCTATGAAGATTTCTACGGAAATACCGAAAAGAGAATTGAGACGTTAAAGATTGCGGGAGGAAAATAGATGAATAGGTCACCGTTAAATGTATCGGTTTGTTATTCCTCCTCTATGATGATACATATCGCCGATACAAGGGTGTGTCACCGGCACAACGCAGCCGGTTTCCGGGGGACCGTCACCGGTAAATACGGTCGCTGCTGGATTCAATCCAGGAATTAGACGACCGTGTGATTATGACTCTTTCCGGCAATGCCGAACTGAACTATACCCCCTATCGCCTTGAATCCCCGCTCAGGCTCGTCATCGATATTCCTGATGCTGCATTCGACAAGCCGGAAAAAGACGTTGTCGTCGGGAGCGATACGATCAGCAAGATATCGAAGCTTGATATGACGTCGGACGGCAAGAACCTCGCCCGTCTCGAGATCTATCTGACCGAGGACACCAATTACTTTGTTGCCAAGCCGTCCGATTATCAGATTCGGGTCGAGATACAGAAACTTTCGGCGGCAGTCGTTACGGAATCGACGCCCGAACAGCCCGCCTCAACCCCCACGACGACGTATCCTCCTGCCACCAAGATCATCAATGTCGTGGCAGACGATGAGGCCGACGGTACAATGGTCACGATTCTGGCCGACGGCGGTGTTGAGAACTTCGAGTCCTTTGTCCTTGAGAGCCCGTACCGATTGGTCGTGGATATCAAGGGACTGACCAATACCTATCCCGAGCAAAGAGATAAAGAGTCAAGCGGCTCCGATATCAGGGTTATCAGAATCGGTACGTACCCGGATAAGACACGGGTGGTTATGGAGTCGGTGCTGCCGGACAAGATCAATACGTATAATGTATTTCCCCTGGACAATAAGCTGATGATTTCGTTCAGGAAGGCCGGCGAGATGGTGCTTGGGTCGATTCCAGCCGTCTGTGCCCAAGGAGAAACGCCGTCGGCCCCGGCCCAGCCCGCCGGGGAGACTCCCGGTAACGGAAATCGGACCGATGACGGGATACGGCCAGGCCCCCGAAACCCCGGTCTCGACACCGGCCACACTTCCGGGAGAGACCACGCGGACCGTTGAATCGACGGTCGTTGCACCCGGTATGGAACCGACTCCCGACCGGGACCGTACCTCTGATGAAAAGGTCTATACGGGAAAACCGATGACCCTGATCTTCAGTAACGCCAAGGTCAAGGACCTCATCAATCTGATTGCCGAGTTTTCGAATGTGAGTATCGTCATCAAACCCGAGGTTCCCAACGATCTGACGCTTTCGCTGAGGCTCAAGAAGGTCCCGTGGGATCAGGCTCTGGATTTGATCGTGAGCCTGTCCGGGACTGGGCATGGTGCAGCGGGGCAATGTTATCATCGTGACGACCAAGGCCAAGCTGAATGAAGAGATTCAGAGCGAGTATAAGTTCAAGAAGAATCTCGAAGACGACGAACCGCTGGTGACCCGACAGGTCAACGTCATATACCGTCAGAACCCGGCCCCGACCACCCGGTACGACAACAACAACGACCACCACCGACCGGCACGACCGTTGATATCGTTTCTGCGATCACTAATGCAAAGATGCTCAGCACGCGCGGATCGATCGCCTGGGCGCCTTCAGGGGACATGATCATCGTGACCGATACGCAGGGAAGGGTCGATAAAATAATCGAGATGGTCCATCTCTTGGATACGCCGGAAAAGCAGCCGGAAGTGCGAATCGAGGCGCGGATCGTCGAGATGAACGATACGTTCGAACAAGATCTGGGAATTAAGTGGGTTGCCGGTTACAACGGCGACAACGGGGGCACCATCAAGAGCGCCATCGGAACGCTGGACGCCACCAATCTGAACAATGGCGGCTTTTTTGACGCGGCAACGACGATCTTTCCGCAGCTTCCGCTAACGGCGCTCAACGCCTACGGCGGCGCCGGTGCGATGATCGGCCTGCTGGACGGTGCGCTGCGTCTGGATATCGAGCTCCATGCCCTGGAGAGCCTCGGCGAGGCACAGATCATCGAGTCCCCGAAGGTGCGGGTTCTCAACAATGAAACGGCGACCCTTGAAATAACCACGAGTATTCCCGAGAGCAATCTACCCACGGAGGATAGACCGACGAGACCGGAAACGTCACCATTACCTCGCAGATCGAGTATAAGGACTTTGACAACCAAGCTCGTCATCACTCCGACGGTGAATCCCGATAATACCATCAAGCTCGATCTGGACCTCACCCACAACACGCAGGGCGAGCCGGTCTCCCTGACCAACGAGGCCGGTATTGAAAATATCTACTATACGGAGTTCAAGAAGAATCTCATTACGAAGGTGTCTGGTCGACAACCGCGACACGATCGTTATCGGCGGGCTCTATCGGAAACAAAGCAACACCCTGAAGGAGGGCCTTCCCGCCCTCAAGGATATCCCCCTTCTCGGGTGGCTCTTCAAGACCAGAGAATATAACCGATAATCGGCGAGAGCTTCTGATCTTCATAACGCCGACGATCGTCGGAGCGAGGATGAAGCCAAGGCCGAAAAGTAGTACAATACGGTAATACCGTTTATTCAGTGCACCTGATATTCATCAGGTGCACGTTTTTTTTAGAGACAGTGCCTATGTTTACATTTTCGTCAGCGGGAGAATCACACGGACCGTCCGTCGTGGCGTTGGTCTCGGGGATACCGGCAGGCTTCGTCGTTGGTCCTGAGGTGATCGACGAACAACTGAAGCGGCGCCAGAAGGGGTACGGAAGGGGGGGCGGATGGATATCGAGACCGACCGGGTCCGAGTCCTATCGGGCATCAGGGGAGGGGTGACCACCGGCAGCCCCATTGCGCTCATGATAGAGAATCGGGATTATGATAACTGGAAGGCCTATATGGATCCCGGGAAAATCTCGCCCGGGCGCGAAGTCACCCGCCCCGCCCCGGACATGCGGACCTGGCCGGAGCGGAATGAAATACGACCACCGGGACATGCGAAACGTCCTCGGAACGCGCCAGCGCCCGGGAGACGGCGGCGCGGGTCGCCGCGGGGGCGGTAGCCCGGGCAATACTTGCCGATTTCGATATCCGCCTTTACGGGTACGTCCTGGCGATCGGGGGGATATCGGTTGATCCCGGTGATATTCCCGTACGATACCAGGCAGCAGAACGCCCAGAAGTCTCCGTTTTCAACCCCGATACCCGATAAAGATGACGAGCTCATGTCGCTGGTCGATCGGACGCGACAGGCCGGCGATACCCTCGGCGGGGTCGTCGAGGTCGTTGCAACGGGAATTCCCGTCGGGTTAGGCGGGTACGATCGGTGGGACGCGCGCATAGACGGGAGGCTCGCCCAGGCAGTTATGAGCATTCCCGCGATTAAGGGGGTGGAAATCGGGGACGGGTACCGGCTCGCGGATGTACCGGGTTCGCGGGCCCACGACGAGATCCTGTATCAAGAGCAAAAAGGATTCTACCGGCAAACGAATCACGCCGGCGGACTGGAGGGAGGGGTAACCAATGGACAACCCCTCGTTATCCGGGCGGCAATGAAGCCGATACCGACTCTCATGAGCCCGTTGAGATCGGTCGATATCGACACGAAACAGCAGGTCTCGGCCGCGGCCGAGCGAAGCGACGTGTGCGCCGTGCCGGCGGCCGCGGTCGTCGTGGAAGCGATGATTGCGTTGACGCTGATCGGTGCGTTTCTCGAAAAATTCGGAGGGGACTGCCGCCGCGATATCCATGCCTCGTTAGACTCGTACGCCGAGAGGATACTCGGCAGGTGATGGAACCAAATCTGGTACTCGTCGGGTTTATGGGCACCGGGAAAACCGAGGTCGGAAAGGTCGTCTCGGAACGCTTGGGCAGGACTTTCGTCGATATCGATGACCAGATAATCCAGTCGGCCGGAATGACGATCAACGAGATATTCAAACAGCACGGAGAGGATCGTGTTTAGAGAGATCGAATCGGGCATAATCAAGAAATTCTCGAAGTTACAGGGATCTGGTCATCTCAACGGGCGGAGGTTCGCTGTTGAAGATGGAAAACGTGCAGAACCTCAAACATAGCGGTGTACTCGTCTGCCTGACGGCCTCTCCCGAGGAGATTACCCGGCGCGTTGCCGACGACCGGCATCGGCCGCTCCTTAACGTACCGGATCGGGTCGCCGTCGTGCGGGAGATGATGGAAAGGCGCAGCCTATCGTATCAGGTTCTCAGACGTTACGGTCGATACGGACGGCAAGAGCGTCGATGCCGCCGTCCAGGAGGTTCTCGACGGCTATTGGAGGTATCTGGGGGAATGGAAAGGGTCACGGTAGAGCTCGGCGATCGGAGCTATCCAATTCTCATCGGATCCGGAATTCTTATCGGCGATCGGCGGCTATCTGCCGATCGGCGACGTCTATATCCTCACCAACCCGCCGGTCGATCGGCTGTACGGCGGAGTAGTACGAGACGCTGTCGAGAGGGCGGGGGCCACGGCTCATACCATCATCGTACCCGACGGCGAGACGTCGAAGGATTTCACGCACCTTCACGAGGTATACGACGAGTTGTTACGCAGCGGGGCGCAGCGCAAGACGCCGCTTATCGCGTTGGGCGGCGGTGTAATCGGGGACCTGGGAGGCTTTGCCGCGGCGACATTCATGCGTGGGATACCCTTTGTGCAGATCCCGACGACCCTTCTTGCGCAGGTTGATTCCTCCGTAGGCGGCAAGACCGCAGTGAACCATCCCCGCGGTAAGAACCTCATCGGCGTCTTTTATCAGCCGAGGTTCGTGTTCATCGATATAGACACCCTCTGCACGCTCCCGCGGGACGAATTCCTCTCCGGACTGGCGGAGGTCCTTAAGTACGGGATTGTCCTGGATCGCGCGTTGTTCGAGCTGCTCGAGAACAAGAGAGAAGAAATCCTCAGCCAGAAGCGCGAGGAACTCATTACGATTATCAAGAGGTCCGTCCAGATCAAGGCGGATGTTGTGCGTCAGGATGAGCGGGAGGCAGGACTGCGCAGCGTGCTCAACTTCGGCCACACTATCGGGCATGCCGTGGAGAAGCTCGTCGGATATGGGAGCATCAGACACGGCGAGGCGGTGGCAAAGGGCATGGCGTTTTCCGTAAACCTTTCCCAAAATATGGGGATTATCTCGTCGGTAGACCGGGACAGGATTATCGCCCTCTTGTCAGCCTACGGCTTTGAGCTTTCAATTCCGAGGTTCGGGCAGGCCGACTACCGTCATGCCCTCATGGTGGACAAAAAATCCGATGGAACGACAATAAATTTCGTCCTTAGCGAAGGTATCGGTCGTTTTATCTTGAAAAATGTATCTGTCTTAGATATACTTGATTTCATTGAACAATAGGGGTCCTATATGGCAGACGAGAGAGAGAATATCAGGCCTCCTGAGAAGTCTCTCACGCCCGGAGCAAAAGCCGGTCGCAGAAGGCCGTTACCCCGGCCCCGCCGCAGAAAGAGGTCCCTATCGGTTTTGGGATCGTAACGCCCGAGATGGAGCGGTACCGGGCGATGATTGCCAAAGACCCGAATTCGCGGGTGTTTGCGGCCCTGGCCGAGCTTTACAGAAAGGCGGGTATGCTCGATGAGGCCGTCAGGCTCTGCTGGAGCGGGACGAAGGCCCATCCGAAATACATGAGCGGGCGGGTAGCCCTTGCGAGGGCCTATGCGGACAAGGGGATGATAAAGGAGGCGAAAGAGGAAGTACTCACGGTCGTCTCTATTACGCCCGACAATATCCTGGCCAATAAGATTCTGGGGGAGATCCACCTGTTGGAGGGAGATACCGTCCAGAGGCCGTTGAGAGCTTTATCAAGGTACTCGCGCTTGCCCCCGATGACGCGGAGGCCAAAGAGAAGCTCATTGAAGTCGGCAACGACCCCGATAAACCGGTTCAGGCAGCGCAGGAGACGGAAGAAATACTTGAGGGCGAGATCCTCGAGGAGGTGGCCGAGTACGCGCCCTCCGAGATTATCGAAGACGCCATGCCCACCGGACAGGGCGGAGAGACCGCCCGAGAGCCACGGCGGGATCCCGCCCTCCGGGGAAGACCCCCGACCGGCAGAGCCGAACGGATTCGGGAGGCAGGAGACCTCGACATACCGCTTGAGGACGATGGCTCTCTGGACGATCTGTTTGACCGACGAAACCGGCGGAGACGTGCCGGAAAGTGAGCGTATGCGAGGAATCGAGCGGGAGTATCGAAGGCGATCGCGCAAGGGTGAAGGGGATCTCTGGGAAGTTGAGCAGGAGCAGGAGCAGTCCCGACCGAGACGCCGTCGGTTACGCCCCGGATGACGAATCGGAATTAGAGTCGGATCGAGATACTACAGGACGGCGATATCGACATTGAGGGAGACCAGGAACTGGTGGATGAGTTCGGTATCTGGAAGAAGAAGAGGGGGAGATAACCGTAGAAGGGCTCGACAACGCTCGTCAACCGGCCGGCCGGGCCCCCGGCGGCGCGCCGCAAAGCCACGGCCCTCGAAAAAACCGTTGAACCGGGCAAACGTCGGCCATCGGATGAGGTCACAGAAGGACCGGAGGGCGAAGATGCAGCCCCTGATGCCCAGGGGGTGACTATAACCACGGAGACTATAGCCGATATCTACGTAAAGCAGGGCTATTTCGACAAGGCGCTGTCCGTCTATGAGGAGCTCTTGGGGGTCTACCCCACGAGGGACTCACTCAAGCAGAAGATCGCCTTTGTCAAGAATAAGATGAGGGAAGGCCGGCGACGATCATCAGAGCGGCCAACGACACCGATTGAGGGAGAGGACTGGACGTCACGGCGGTGTCCCTGAAATCGCCGGTGACCGAAACTCAGAATAACGTCGAGAGTCTCAATCGGTGGCTCGTATCGATTAGAAAGATTACGTCGTTTTTAGCGGCGACGGGTAAACCCCGCAGTCCTTCCGCAGGTAGGACCACCGCCGAGGGTTTTTAGTAGCCGGGCAATCAGCTATAAGGGAGAAATACGCGAAGAGCGTACGGTCTTCTTTTTTGTTGTTTTCCTTTATCCGTGCGTATCGGACGGGTTATTACTGTAAAGCATGGCAGGCAGATTTCTCATTTGCCGTGGATCGGACCGGCCAAACGATACGACAGGCGATAAAGCGAATTCCGGATCATAGACCGGACGGCGTTGTGTATGATAGATTTTAAGACCGTACTGAAGGAAGTCATCAGGGCGATTCCCGGAAGCCTTGTCGCCATGGTTATCGGGAGAGACGGGTTAATCGTGGAATCGTATCAGAACACCACTATCGGTCTTGATCGGGAGGTAATCGGGGCGGAGTACGCCGGTGTCGTATCGGAGGTACATAAGCAGATATCGATTCTTAAGCTGGATGATCTTAAAGACGTAACCGTATGCTCGGACATGTTTACGGTTGTCGCCCATATCATATCGCATGATTACTACTTCGTAGTCTTTCTCAATTCACAGGCGAACGAAGGTCTTGCCCGGTATAAGACCCGGATCTATTCCCTCAAGCTTCGCGAGCTGATGTGACGTTCAAGGGCGAGTGCTCATGGACATACTGATCATAAACGGTCCGAATCTTAATATGCTCGGGAAGCGGGAGCCGGCAGTATACGGGAATGTCTCGTATGACGAGCTTGTTAATATGATACACCAGTGGTCCGATTCCCTTGGGACATCCGTCCGGGTCTTTCAATCCAACAGCGAGGGAGAGATCATTGATACGATCCAGGAAGCACGAGGCTGCGACGGGATCATCATTAACGCCGGCGGTTATACACATACCTCGGTCGGTGTCCGAGACGCCCTGTTATCGGTAGGTCTTCCCGTTATTGAGGTTCACCTCTCTAATATATTTTCCCGGGAGGAATTCAGGAAAAGGTCGTTCATATCCGATATCGCCGTCGGCGTTATCACGGGTTTCGGTGCAACCGGTTACCGCCTCGCTCTCATCGCCCTGCATGAACACCTCACCGCGAAGAAGCATGTCAAAGACAAGAATTGATCGATTAATGGGAACCCTCTCGCGTCTGGGGCTTTCCGGGATTATTATTACCGACATGAAGAATATCCGGTACTTTTCCGGTTTTACGGGTAGTGACGGTGTCCTGGTGGTTTGCGAAAACGGCGGTACATTTCTTACCGACGGCCGCTATACAACCCAGGCCACCGGCGAGGTTACCTCGTTTTCCGTCAAGGAATACCGCAATAAGATTGACGGTATAACCGACGAGGTTCGTGCGTTGAAGATTAAGCGGATCGGAATTGAATCCCGCGTGCTGCCCCTCTTTCTCTTCACGACTATCAAGTCGCGCCTGCCCGGACGAAAGGTCCTCCCGATAGAAGAAGATCTGGCGCTCATGCGGATGATAAAGGACGACGATGAGATAGACGCCCTCAGGCAGGCGATCAGGATTTCGGAGGAATCATACGCGGAAACGGCATCCTATATTACAGCGGGCGGCCGTGAGGACATAATTGCCGTCGAGCTCGAATACCGGATGAAAAAGAAGGGATCCGGCGTGCTTCCGTTTCCAATAATCGTGGCCGCGGGCACAAACGGGGCGCTCCCGCACGCCCATGCGGGAAACCGGATGATAAAGCCCGGAGATCTGGTAACGATTGATTTCGGCGCGCAGTACCAGGGTTATCACTCCGATCAGACCGTTACCGTCATGATTGGGACAGACGGTGCAAAACAACGGGAGGTCTATGACGTGGTGCAGGGGGCTCAGCGGCGGGCGATCGAGGCCGTCAGACCCGGCACGCCGGTGCGGGAGGTGGATACAATCGCCAGGGACTATATCGCCGAGCGTGGGTATGGGAGCTATTTTACTCATGGCACCGGCCACGGTGTGGGTCTGGACATTCACGAGCCGCCCAGGATCAGCCCGCTTGGCGAGGAAGTCCTCGAGGAGGGTATGGTCGTCACGGTGGAGCCGGGTATTTATATTCCCGGCTGGGGAGGAGTTCGTATCGAGGATATGGTTCTGGTAACGCATACCGGCCCTCGCGTGTTGACAACGATTCCCAAATCGTTTAAAGTGATCGCTTAACGTTATTTTCTCAAGGAGCTACGTAGGTGTATTCAACAGCGGAGTTCAGGAAGGGACTTAAGATTGAACTGGACGGAAAGCCCTATATCATAGTTGATTTTCAACACGTGAAACCCGGCAAGGGTGGAGCATTCGTTCGGACACGGCTCAAGAGCCTGGTAACCGGAGCGGTGCTGGAGAAAACTTTTCGCTCGGGTGAAAAAGTGGACAAGCCCCGTCTCGAAGAGAAGCATATGCAGTATCTGTACCGTGATTCGGACGGGTTTCACTTCATGGATACGGACACGTACGATCAGGTCTTCATTACCCAGGATCATGTGGGGGATTCCGCCGATTTTCTTTCTGAGGGGTTGGAACTCATGGTGCTCTACCACGATGACACGCCGATCTCCCTGGAGCTCCCCACGTTCGTCGAGCTTCCGATAGCAAAGACGGAACCCGGTGTAAAGGGTGATACCGCAAGCGGAGGGACGAAACCCGCCCGCCTCTCGACCGGACGGGTAGTGCAGGTGCCTCTCTTTGTGAACGAAGGTGACGTTCTCAAGGTGGATACGAGGACCGGCGAATATATCGAGCGGGTTTCGAAATAGAATCAGAGAGGGGCCGCGCATGAATCTCAGGGAGATAAAGGACATCATCAGGGCGATAAGAGGGAACGGACATAACGGAGATTGAGATCGAACGGTCAGGGGAGAGGATTAAAATTAAACGGGGCACGCCCGGGTCCGTGGACGTGAAGGCCGCAACGGCGTCTGACGCCCAAGAGCGTGACCGAAGACCATGAGCTGGCGGCGGTGACATCCCCGCTCGTCGGTACGTTCTATCGCTCATCCTCTCTGGATTCTCCCCCGTTTGTCGAGGTGGGTCAGGAGGTCCATGCGGGGGATGTCCTGTGTATGGTGGAGTCGATGAAGCTGATGAACGAGATCGAGTCCGATGTGGACGGGATCGTCGTCTCAATCGTTGTTGAAAACGGACAACCGGTGGAATACGGGCAGACGCTCTTTCTGCTTGAGCCGCTGTAACGGACGTATGTTTCACAAAGTCCTTATCGCCGATCGGGGCGAAATAGCGGTTCGTATCATACGCAGCCTCAAAGAGATGGGCGTCAACACTGTTGCCGTCTACTCTGTGGCCGATCAAGAATCGCTTCATGTCAGGACCGCCGATGAGGCGCTCTGCATAGGGCCGGCCGGTATCAGGGACAGCTACCTCAATTTTTCCGCGATTCTGTCGGCCGCCGAGATTACAGGGGCGGACGCGATCCATCCTGGATACTGTCCGCTCGCCGAGAACCTCGAATTCGTCGAATCCTGTTATCACGTGGGCGTCACGTTTATCGGTACAGGGGTCAATTCGATGTCGCTAATGGCCGACAAGGTGGCCGCCAAGAACATCGCGGCGAGCGTCGGGGTTGAGGTCGTGCCGGGGAGCGTGGAAGCCATAGGGGATGAGCGGGAGGCGCTGTCCGTGGCCGATTCCCTCGGTTTTCCGGTTATCCTCAAGGCAGTTGGCGGCGGAGGAGGCAGGGGCGTCAAGGTTGTCGGCGACCGGGGGGGGTTTGCATCGGCCTTTGAGCAGTCTAAAAAGGAAGCGCAGAGTTATCTTAAGAATCCGGGCATCTATATCGAGAAGTATCTTCAAAAGGCCAGACACATAGAGTTTCAGATCGTTGCAGACAACGCCGGCAACACTATTCACCTCGGTGAGCGTGATTGCACGATACAGCGCCGGTATCAAAAGATAATCGAAGAGTCGCCGGCGTTCGGACTTACCGATGAGATGCAAAAGGGGATGGGTGAGGCGGCCGTCCGCTTCGCCCGTTCGGTTGGGTATTCGAATATTGGAACGGTGGAATTTCTCCTTACCGAGGACCAACGCTTCTACTTTCTTGAGATGAACACCCGTATCCAGGTGGAGCACGGTATTACCGAGATGGTTACGGGCATCGACGTTGTCAAGGAACAGATACGGCTGGCCGCGGGAGAGCCGCTGGGTTTAGCTCAGGAGGACGTGGTGCTTACCGGACACGGCATTGAATGCCGAATTACGGCTGAAGACCCGTTCAGGTTTACCCCTTCTTCCGGCACGATTACACAGTATATCCCGGCCGGCGGCCCGGGAGTTCGCGTCGATTCGGCAATCTACTGCGGCGCGCACGTTAATCCATACTATGATTCTCTCGTTGCGAAGCTGATTGTTTGCTCTCCCGATCGGGCAAGCGCAATCGGGCGCATGAGGAGGGCCCTCTCCGAATTCGTCATAGAGGGGATCGAAACGACAATACCCCTATACAGGAAGATAATGGTTGATCCTATATTTATTGGCGGTTACAACGATTCGAGCTTTCTCGAAAAATATATCTAACTCCGTTAGTGATCGGCCGGGCCCGAACCCGAGTCACGGCGAAGCGGCGCCGTCACCCCATAGTGTATTGACTTTTCAGCCGATATGTAGTATTTTTTAAAAAGACTTATTTCCTTTAAATTCCGTCGTATGGCCCTTGATAAGAACAAGACGATCCTGCTCGCACAGAAGTATATCCAGAAGGGGATGTATGACCGCGCTATTAAGGAACTGGCCGGTATTGTACGTCAAGACCCGAAGGATATCAAGGTACGCCAAAAGCTCGGCGATCTGTACGCCCGCGAGAACAAGAGATCTGAGGCATTGGCGGAATATAACTACGTCGCCAAGTTCTATGCCGATGACGGATTCTATCTTCGTGCAATCGCTCTGTATAAGCAGATCCTGAAGCTTGATCCTACCCAAATAGCGATTAACCTCAAGCTTGCCGAGCTATACCACAAACAGAACCTCAACGGCGATGCAATCCAGCAATTCCAGCTCGTCTACCAGTTCCATGAGCGCAAAGGAGACACCGTACGCGCGCTGGAGACGCTGGATAAGATGGCCGAAATGGCCCCCGGTAACCTTCAGTTGCGTATGCGGCTTGCCGATGCCTACTATCGTAACGGAAACATCGACCATAGTCTGGACGAATACGTCAAAATCGGGGAGCAGCTCAAGAAAGACGGCCGCATCGACGATATGATAAGCCTCTACGAAAAGCTTATAAAACACCATCCGCAGCGTTTGGATATGATCACGGAGGTTGCGGATACCTATCTCAAGGCCAATAAGAAGGACATGGCAGAGGCCCGTATTGATATGGGTTTGGGGGTAGCCCCCGATTCAATGAAACTCCTCTATCTCAAGTCGAGACTCTGCCTGGAGCGGGACAGTCACCAGGTAACTATTGAAATTCTCAATCGAATCCTCAAGGCGGACCCCGAGTTTATCTCAGCGAAGGAAGACCTGGCCAGAATCTACGAAAAACAGGGCAATAAGGATGAACTGGAACGACTCTACACCGAATTAATGATCTCATTTCGAAAAAAGGTCGGGGGAGAGGAAAAGGCGGCCCACTACAAAGCCCTTTACGACAACCTGAAAAGCACCATATCCGAAGATATGATGAGCGCGGGTATCGGCTCCGGGTCCCTGTCGGGAGACGAAGACGAACCCTTACGGGAACTCGGCGAGGAAGATGTAATTGAGGTGGGCGAAAACGAGATTATCGACGCGGAGATCGTAGAGGAGATCTCCGGCCCTGGACAGGCTCCTGAAGAGATCGATGAGTCTCTTGACAACGAGGGGCGGCTGGTTATGCTGAAGGTGGATACATACGTTAAATACGGCCAGTTCAAGGAGGCTGCCAATGTCCTGGGTGATTATACAGCCAAACGGGACGTAATAACCCCACGGATGCGGCTCGCGGAACTCTACCGGGAGCTTGCCGGCACTAGCGAGGATTCCGACCAATATTCCAGCCTTGCCGCGCAGGTGTATCGCGATATTTCGGCGATCGCCAAGAAGAAGGGCTATACAGCGCTTTCCAGAGATATGGCGGCCCAGGCGGCGGAACTGGGCGCGCCGGATTCGGCCGAGATTCCTTCCGACGTCGCCATGGAAGAGGTTAACGAGTTTGACGTCGTTATGGACGACACTGAAGAGCTGGAGGCGATTGAGCAAGGCGACGATTTTTCGTCTATGGACGAAATCGAGGTTTCCGAGTCCATCGACGTCGGTGAAGCAGGCGGGGAGCCGATAGAGATTTCCCTGGATGAGCAGGGATTTTCCGACAATTACGAGACGGTAATCGAAGATAACGAGCTGCATGAGGTAAAAGCTACCCGCGAGCCGCAGGTCAGAGAATCTTCCGCCTCACCGCTGATCAATATGGCTCCGCGGGACGAGCCGCTCGGCGATGGGGAAGACTACTTTGATCTCCGTAAGGAACTCGAGGAGGTCGTACTCGACGAAGACATCTCGCTGGAATCAAAGGGAGGTGCGGGCCTGCTCGGGAAGGACGATCAATACTCTTTTGAGGACGTCTTCGATGAATTCAAGCGGGGCGTGCAAAAACAATTTGGGAAAGGGGATTACGACACACACTACAATCTGGGCATCGCCTACCGCGAGATGGGCCTTTTCGAGGACGCGGTAACCGAGTTTCTCATTTCGGCAAGCGATCCGAAAAAGAGACTGGACAGCATTATTATGCTCGGGGTTACGCACCGCGATATCAACGAATACGGCAAAAGTATCGATTATTTTACGGAAGCCCTCGATACGTCCGGGATAAAGAAGGACGAGCGAATGGGTATCCTGTACGAGCTGGCCCTCTCCAACGAATATGCGAAACAGCTGGACGAGGCCGTCACGTTGTACGAGCAGATATACTCTCAGGATACGGGTTTCAGGGACGTAGCCGATAAGATTCGAACGATCAGGGGACACGCGGGCCCACCCCCCGCTGTCAAGACGGCCACCAAAACCGAACCCTCAAGTCAGGACGGCGATAAATCCTCTCATACGGAAACCCCATCGAAAAAGGGGAAGATATCGTTTGTATAGCGGCTGTCTTCAACGGGTCCGGCTTATGACCCATTCCACTACCACGGCGGTTTAATGGAACACTACCAATTCTACGGCATGCAACTGGATCCGTTTTCCAATACGCCGGACAATCGGTTCTATTTTAATAGCGATCAACATTCATTGGTATTGACCAAGCTGCTCTATATTGCCAGGTCGATGAAGGGCCTGGCCATACTCATCGGTGACGTAGGAACCGGAAAGACGACGCTGGCCCGCAGGCTTCTGATGTCTCTGTCCGATGACGAGTACGATGCGTCGATGCTCGTAATCATCCACTCGGGAATTAGCGCAGATTGGCTGTTGACCAGGATTGCCGTTCAGCTTGGGGTAGAAAACCCTGCGGACGATAAGATAAAGCTCCTGGGGCAGCTCTTTGCGCGATTGAGCGAAATCCAGGCCTCCGGTAAGAGCGCGATCATCCTGGTAGACGAGGCCCAGATGCTCAAGAGCAGGGAAGTCATGGAGGAGTTCAGAGGGCTCTTGAATATAGAGACGCCTGGCAAGAAGTTCATCTCGTTTGTCTTTTTTGGCCTGCCGGACCTCGAGGAAAACCTTAAACAGGATGAACCGCTCAATCAAAGGGTCGCACTGCGCCTTCGGCTCCAGTATATGAATATCGATTCGACCGAGAAATATATAAAGCACCGCCTCAAGGTGGCGGGTGCGACGAAGATGCTGTTTACCCGGGAGGCGGTAGAGGAGATACAGCGGTATTCGAAAGGCATACCGAGGATCATCAATAACATCTGCGACAACTCGCTTTTGGAGGGAATGCTCGCAAAAGCGGACGTGATTGATCGCACGATCATTGAGCAGGTAGCCCGGGAACTGAGCCTCAAACCCGCTTCGCCTGATGAGCTGAGCCGAATTGAATCACATAAGGTAATAGCCCCGGGCGGCGACCGGGTGGTCACCGATGACAGGAAGCGGCCGGCTCCGGAAAATGCCCCCCGCACCCCGGTATCGGGCGCGGCGCCGCCAGGAGCACCGGTTGCAAGCGAAAACACGCAAACCGGGCAGGATTTGAACGAGACAATTGATATAGATAAAATACTGGATTCCCTCGACATAGAGTAGACCGTAAACGAGCCAAAACGGCCCGACCGCCCGGAAACAGCCGAAAAATATCTATTGACAAAAAAACATTTTTCATCTATATTACCATTTCTAAACATAGGTTCGTGCGGCTCTAGGATACCGGGGGATGCCGGGACTTGATATTTTGTCTCGCGACGAACGGAACACCGGTCGCGATAGATCGATGCGATAAGCGGGCATAACTCAGTTGGTAGAGTGCAAGCTTCCCAAGCTTGATGTCGCGGGTTCGAACCCCGTTGCCCGCTCCATTTTTTACGTTTGGAAACGATGATGGACTTTTTGTGATTTGCAGTGTTGCTATGGGTCTACTTAAAATAAGTGGGCTCTTGCGCCCGCTTTTTTTTTGGCAGATAGTATCTAACGGCTTTTAACGGTTTATTATCACGACGGATGAACAAAGGCGAGGGTATCTCGAAGCGTTACAGGATACCCTCTGGGCATTAGGTGAGAAGGCCTGCGATCTTTTTGGCTTATCGCTCATCGAGGTCGAGGTCAATCGCGGAAGGGGCAGGCTCCTGGTTCGCTACTATATCGACGGGCAACAGGGGGTCACGGTGGAAGATTGCGCCCACGTGAGCCAGGCCGTCGGAAGATTCCTCGACGCGCAGGACCCCATCGACGGCCCATTTACCCTCGAGGTTTCATCTCCCGGGCCCGATCGACCGCTGAGGAAAGAGGGCGATTTTCAGACGTTTGTTGGTAATACTATACGGATAAAGACGGATATCCCCATCGAAGGGCAGACGAATTTCTCTGGCAAGCTCATAGGGATTTCCGATGGACAGATTATACTCATGGGCGAAGGTGATAGGGAGTTTCGTATTCCTCATAAGACGGTAAAGAAGGCCCGTCTTGCCCATCATGATATTCCTATAAAAGGGTAGGTCAAGTGGCGACGACAACAACAACGACAACATATACGAACCTGGATCATATCCTCGACCAGGTCGAAAAAGAAAAGGGAATCAGCAAGAGCGTTCTCGTCGAGGCTATCGAGGCGGCCCTCCTTTCGGCGGCCAAGAAAAAGTACGGCAACATGAAGGAGATTGAAGCGTCATTCAACCACGAACTTGGCGAGGTCGAGCTCTTCGAGTTTAAGGAAGTCGTCGAAGAGGTTACCGATCCCGAGACCCAAATATCCTGCGAGGAGGCCGTAAAGACGGATCCGGAAGCCGTCCCGGGAGACAGCCTCGGGTTTAAACTCGATATATCGGACTTCGGCAGGATCGCCGCCCAGACCGCCAAGCAGGTGATTATCCAGAAAGTACGCAACGCCGAGCGGGATAACGTCTACGAGGAATATAAAGACCGTATTAACGAGCTTATTACCGGGATGGTCCAGCGCTTCGAGCGTGGACATATCTACGTTAATCTGGGAAGGGCCGAGGCGATTATACCGCCGAAAGAACAGGTCCCCCGAGAGGGGTACCGTCAGGGGGATCGGATCAGGGCCTACATCCTTGACGTCCTCAGGGAGTCAAAGGGACCGCAGATCATTCTCTCCCGAACCCACCCCGGGCTCCTGATTAAGCTCTTTGAACTGGAGGTTCCCGAGATCAGCGAAGGGATCGTCAAGATTATGGGGGCGGCCCGGGAGCCGGGCGAGCGCTCCAAGATCGCGGTCTCTTCAACGGATAAAGACGTCGATCCGGTCGGGGCGTGCGTTGGAGTGAAGGGGTCCCGGGTTCAGAGCATCGTCCAGGAGCTCAGGGGCGAGAAAATAGATATCGTCCCGTGGGTCGAAGACCCGGTCAAGTTCGTCTGTAAGGCGCTGTCGCCGGCGGAAGTAAGTGAGGTCATTATATACGAAGATGAAAGGTCGATGGAGATCATCGTATCGGATGATCAACTGTCGCTTGCCATAGGCAAAAAAGGGCAGAACGTGCGTCTCGCCTCGAAGCTCGTGGGGTGGCGGCTTGATATTAAGAGCGCCTCGAAGAAGGAGAAGCAGTTTGCAGAGGCGGTCTATGCATTGGGAGCCGTTCCCGGTGTGGGCCTCGCAACCGCGGAGATCCTTTACCGAGACGGTATTGCGACGGTTGCCGATATTGTTGACGCGGGCGTCGATTATCTCGCCAACATCGAGAGCCTCGGCCCAAAGAAGGCGGAGAAGATCTACATGGCGGCACGAGCAATCCTTGCCGGTGAAAGCGTCGCAGGGGCCGAAACAGAGCCGACCTCCCTGCCGCCATCCCTTGGAGACCTTGAAGGGGTCGGCGAAAAGACCCGGGAGCTTTTGGTCGGTGGGGGATTTGACGAGGTGCGGAAAATCGCCGCAGCAAGCGTTGAGGAACTCTCCATGGTCCCCGGTATCGGGGAGAAGAAGGCCCAGGCTATCATTGAATCGGCAAAAAAACTCATTGGTGAAGCTGTATCGGAAGAAAAATAACGATAAGGACGGTACCGATTGGAGCAGCGGTTCGAATGCTGCGGACGTCCACCGTGTGGGGGAATTGTCTTAATGTCTAGGATGAAAGTCTTCGAACTGGCGAAAAAATTAAAAATCGAGGACGAGATCCTCTTACAGAGGATCCGGGATGTCGGCCTCGGAATAGAAGACGCCACGGAGACCCTCGAGTCGGAGGAAGTCAAGATCCTCGAAGAATTAATCAGGAAAGAGAAGACCGATAGCGTTATCGAGGAAAGGATCAAGCCGACCGTCATCAGGAGGAGGGCCAAGGAAAAACCGGCCGCATCTCCCGATGAAGACGTCACCCTCGAGGTCATAGAAGAAACGCCGGTCATTGAAACCGAGGCTGAGCGCGAGCCGAGAGCTGACACAGGTCCACGCCTCAAGACGGTAGAGAAGGAGCAGGCATCGGCTCCCCGTATTATCTCCAAAGAGGTAGTCAAGGAGCGTAAACCGAAGCAGGATGGCGAAGAGAAGCCGGCGGCAAGGGTAGTACGGGCGCCCGAGGCGGAAGAAGGGAAGCCCGCGACGCCCCAGCATCCTACCGAACAACGGGAGGAGAGGGTGTTGGGCAAGCGGCTGAAGACCGTTTCAAAAGATGAGATGACCGAGATCGTTCGACCCAAGATCATACATAAGCCCCAGCACGTTGAAATAACAGCCGCCGACAGGAAAAGGCCCGTGCCGACCACCGGTGCCGGCGCCGATAAAAAGGCGGTAGTGGCCCCCGTTAATAGAGAGGCCGATAAGAAACGAAAGAGGAAAAAGAAGAGAGGGGATGTCGTTGACGATAAGGCGGCTATAAGACATCCCGTCAAGAAACGCGAGGTCCTTATTACGACGGAGGTTCCCGGAGTTACCGATGAGGTCGCTCGGGCCAAGCCCGGGCCGCTGGCCAAAAAATTCAAGAAAGCGCCCAAAACCGTCAAGAAGGCGATGCTGAAAACGGCCATCACGACGCCAAAGGCAAGTAAACGCATCATCAAGATCGAAGAGGTCGTCACTGTCGGGGAACTTGCCAAACGGATGGGCGTAAAGGCCTCCGACCTCATCAGGAAGCTGATGGAACTGGGCACCATGGCGACGATCAACAAGGTGATTGACCTGGATACCGCCTCGATTATCGCCCACGAGTTTGGATACGAGGTCGAAAATGTCGCTTTTGAGGAAACGACGCTCATCAAAGAGGTCGAGGATAATGAAGAGGACCTGAGCATCCGTCCGCCGGTTGTTACTATTATGGGGCACGTCGACCACGGGAAGACCACCCTCTTGGACGCCATTCGAGAAACAAACGTTGTGGGCGGTGAGTTCGGCGGCATCACGCAGCACATCGGTGCCTATGAAGTGGATATAAAGGATAAGAGAATCGTGTTCCTTGACACCCCCGGCCACGAGGCCTTTACGACAATGCGGGCCCGGGGAGCCCAGGTGACCGATATCGTCGTCCTGGTGGTTGCCGCCGATGATGGTGTTATGCCCCAAACGGTGGAGGCCGTCAATCACGCGAAGGCCGCAGGCGTTCCCATCATTGTCGCGGTCAACAAAATTGATAAGCCGGACGCGAAGGCCGAGCGTGTCAGGAAGGAGCTCATCGAGTACGGTCTTGTCTCAGAGGACCTGGGCGGTGAGACCATATACGTCGAGCTTTCGGCCAAGAAGAGGCAAAACATCGGCGAACTCCTCGAGATGATCCTGATTCAGTCGGAGGTGCTGGAGCTGCGGGCCAACCCCGATAAGCCGGCCCGCGGCGTGGTCATAGAGGCCAAACTTGACCGGGGGAGGGGGCCCATAGCGACCGTCCTGGTGAAGGACGGGACCCTCAAAGTGGGAGATCATCTTGTGACCGGCCTTTACTCCGGCAAGGTGCGGGCGCTCATCAACGATCAGGGAGCATCCGTCGATCAAGCCGGGCCGTCGATTCCGGTTGAAATCCTGGGGCTTTCGGGGGTGCCGGCTGCCGGAGATCCGTTTAGCGTTGTCGAGAACGAAAAGACAGCAAAAGAGGTAGTCGGCCACCGGCAGCAGAAGGCCCGGGAAAAAGAGATGGTCATGCCGCATGCCCGGGCGAGCCTCGAAGAGTTCTATCAGAAACTGCAGGATGGCGTGAAAGAACTCAAGCTCATCATAAAGGGCGACGTGCAGGGCTCCGTCGAGGCGCTCTCCGAGAACCTCGTGAACCTCGGTAACGAGGAAGTGAAGGTCGTCGTCGTTCATGGTGCAACCGGGAGCATCACCGAGTCGGACGTGATGCTGGCGTCGGCTTCCGAGGCGGTCATTATCGGTTTCTCGGTTCGACCGGAGCCGAAGGTGATGGAGCTTGCAGAATTCGAAAAGGTGGAGATAAAGCTCTATAATATTATTTATGACTGCGTGGACGATATAAAACGGGCGATCACGGGGATGCTTGCCCCGAAGCTGGTGGAAAAGACCCTCGGTCATGCCGAGGTCCGGGAAGTATTCTCGATCCCGAAGATCGGCTCAGTGGCCGGCAGCTACGTAACGGACGGCAAGATTACTCGGGGGTCCCGGGTTCGCCTGCTCCGTGATAAACAGGTCATCTTCGACGGGAAGATGGAATCTCTCAAGCGATTCAAGGAAGATACCAAGGAAGTAGCCTCGGGGTATGAATGCGGTATAAAACTCGAGAATTATAACGACATAAAACCCAGCGACATTATTGAGTCGTACATAATAGAGGAAATCGCCGCGGAGTTGTAGCATGTTTGTCGGGGTGGGTCGCGTTCGGTTTTTTATCCATCACGCCAATTCCCTAAAGTCGAAACGGCAGGTGGTCAAGGGGATAACCGTACAGGTTCACAATAAATTCAATGCGGCATGCGCCGAGGTTGCCGACGGCAACCTCTGGCAGAAGGCGACGATAGGATTCGCCGTGGTGGGTAACGATGCTTCGTTTGTCAATTCCCACCTCGATAAAATCATCAACTATATGGAATGCATCGAGGCGGCCGAGATAATCGACCACAACATTGAGATACTCAATTATTCCGACAGGGATTTTGATTAGGTGAAGGGGAAGGATACACGGAGGATCGACAAGCTCGGGGACCTTATCAAGGAAGAGATATCGACCCTCTTGATCAGAGAAATCAGGGATCCCCGGATCGGGATGCTTACCATCACCGACGTAGAGGTTTCCCGGGATATACGAGCCGCAAAGGTTTTCTATACCGTCAGCGGCGATGACAACGCGAGGCGTGAAGCGCAGCGGGGGTTGGAGAGCGCCGTGGGATTTATCAGAAGCTCCGTTGCGCATAGCCTGACGATCAGGCGGATGCCCGAGTTGACGTTTATGTTTGACAAGAGCCTCGACTATGGTCAGAAGATAGATCGGATCCTCGAGGAGTTGAAGGAAGAGTAGTGTCCATACTCACCGAGATTACCCGGACGATAAGAGACTCGTCACGCCTTTTTTTGGCGACGCACGTAAATCCGGACGGGGACGCGATCGGGTCACTACTTGCCCTCAACTGCCTGTTATTAGGGCTCGGGAAGGATGTGACGGCATTTATTGCGGACCCGATCCCGGCTAATTTCCGGTTCTTGCCGACCTCCGATCTCGTGATAAACGGGCTTACCGGCCGGCAGGGCCGGTCGTTTGACCTGGCAATCGTGGTGGACAGCACCGACTGGGAGCGTACGGGCACGGATATCCCGTCGATCGTGAGGCTGGAGAAGGTCATCAATATCGACCATCATGTCTCCAACAACTCCTTCGGTGATATTAATTATATTGACCCGAAGGCGTCTGCGGTCGGAGAGATGCTCTATGACGTGATCGACGCCCTGGGAACAGGGGTCGATTCCCGAATTGCGTCGTGTCTCTATGCGGCGATCATGACCGATACCGGGAGCTTCACCTACTCGAACACGACGGCCCGGGCGTTTGAAATATCCGAAAAGCTCGTCAGGTGCGGCGCACAACCTGCCAAGATCGCAGAGGAGATCAACGAGAACTACTCGGTATCCCGTCTCGACCTCCTGCGGTTGGCGCTGTCTTCTCTCGAGTTTTCCGGTAACCGTCGAATCGGCTCGATGACGATCACCCAGGAGATGTTCAGGGAGACCGGCAGCGGACCGGACATGATCGAGGGATTTATCGATTATCCGAGGTTTGTTGCGGGTGTAAAGGTCGCAGTCCTCTTCCGGGAATTGACGGGCGGCGGCTATAAAGTCAGCTTCCGATCGCGAGATACGCTGGACGTGTCGCGGATTGCCGGGCACTTCGGAGGCGGCGGCCACATGAACGCCTCCGGGTGCACGATACCCGGCGAACTGGCCCGGATCAAGGACGATGTCATTTCGGTAACCCAGCGTGTGCTGGAGGAAACGACCGGCGGGGAGACGTAATATGCCGTTTGACGGTGTCCTGATCATCAATAAACCGGAAGGCATAACGTCCCACGATGCGGTTCGCGAGGTAAAACGGTCGCTCTCGGCGGCAAAGGTTGGCCACACGGGCACGCTCGATCCCTTCGCAACCGGCGTTCTGGTAATGGGGATCAACCAGGGGACGAAGCTCATCCCGTTTCTCGACAAGACTGAGAAGGCCTACCGGGCCGTGATGGTCCTGGGCGCCTCTACCGATACGTATGACCTGACCGGAACGATCGTCACAGCCGGGGATATCTCCGGGATAACCGAGCAGGACATCGTAACCGTCTTTTCGCGGTTCGTCGGTGATATTCTGCAACACCCGCCGATTTTTTCGGCGATCAAGGTGGACGGGGTTCGGCTCTATAAGCTTGCCCGCAGCGGCGTTGAAATGCCCCTGCCGGAGGCCCGGCCCGTGCATATCCGAATGTTGAGGCCGGTCGACTATTCGCCTCCCCGGGTCAGTTTTGAGGTCGTTTGCTCGCCGGGGACGTATATCAGATCGCTGGCCGCCGATATCGGCCGGGCGCTCGGGACGGAGGCCTATCTCGAACAGCTGAGCAGGACCGCATCCGGCCCCTTTACCCTCGATGCGGCCCACGAGCTGTCGGAGTTCACGGCCCTCGGCCTCTCGGGATACGGCGCCGTTATTGGGCTTCGCGAGGCGGTCGCCGACATGATGGAAATACCCATCAGCGAGCAGGAGGCGGCGCTCGTGGCCAACGGCGGGTTCCTCTGCTGGAGCAGGCCTAACGCCATGCGGACGGGGGCGACCGTCAAACTGGTGCATGAGGGACGGCTTGTGGCGCTCGCAAAGGTTATGGATCGGAATATCAAGGCAAATTTAAAGCCGTTTAAGGTTTTTGTTTAAGTAACGGTGTTTTTGGAGGTAGTAGATGTCCCTTATTAAGGAGAAAAAGATCGAGATCATCGACGGATATAAAAAACATCCGACCGATACCGGCTCACCGGAGGTACAGATCGCGTTGTTAACCGAGCGCATCAATACCCTCACGGAACATTTTAAAACACACAAAAAGGATCATATGTCTCGGCGCGGCCTACTGATGATGGTTGGCCAGCGGCGGCGGCTTCTGGAGTACCTCAAGCGAAAAAATGTCGAGGGATACCGGGAGCTTATCGCGCGGCTGGGGATCAGAAAGTAACGTCGCCCGCGGGCAATGAAAGAGGTTTATGACAGAATTTAGAGAGAAAAAGAGAGAGTTTCACGGAAGACCCTTTGGTATCGAGACCGGGAAGATGGCCAAGCAGGCCGGAGGCTCGGTCCTCGTGAAGTACGGGGATACCCGGGTGCTTGTAACGGCCGTTTCCGCGGATACGACCAGGGCCGGGACGGATTTCCTGCCGCTGACCGTCGATTATCAGGAAATGACCTATGCGGCCGGCAAGATTCCCGGGGGTTTCTTCAAACGAGAGGGCAGACCCAGTGAGAGAGAAATCCTCACCTGCCGCATCATCGACCGGCCTATCCGGCCGCTGTTGCCCAAGGGGTATTATTACGAAACCCAGATCGTGGCTTCGGTGCTTTCCATCGATCAGGACAACGATCCGGATATCATGGCGCTTACCGGCGCTTCATGCGCCCTTTGTCTGTCGGACGTCCCGTTTTGCGGCCCCATCGCGGCGGTGCGGGTAGGCAGGATCGGCGGCAAGTTCCTGTTCAATCCGAGCGGCGAGGACCTCCTGAAGAGTGATATGGATCTGTTTGTCGCCGGCAGCCGCGACGACGTGGTCATGGTGGAGGGAAGGTTCTCGGAAATCTCCGAAGACGACGTCCTTTCGGCGATCGTGTCGGCCCACCGGGAGCTTCAGCCCCTCATTGATATGCAGCTTGAGCTCATGAAAGAGGCGGGGAAACCCAAGAGGAGCTTTGAAGAAAAGACGCTTGACGCCGCGCTCCGAGCACAGGTAGAAAAGGCGGCCGCCGATAGCATCACAAAGACCCTGGCAATTCCTGTTAAGCAGGAGCGGTACAAGACTTTGTCGGCCCTGCGGCAGGAGATCACGGCAGCGCTTGCTCCCGACGACCCAACGATGGCGGCGGAGGCGGCGGCATGTTTCGACGACGTCCATCATCACGTGCTCAGGGATATCATCCTCAAGGGGGTACGCATCGACGGCAGGAAGTTTGACGAAATCAGACAGATCACCTGTGAGGTGGGGATTCTCCCGCGGACCCACGGCAGCGCCCTGTTTACCCGGGGAGAGACCCAGGTCATGGCTTCGACGACACTCGGTACGTCCCAGGACGAACAGAAGATCGACGCCTTACGCGGCGAAAGCTACAAGTCCTTTATGCTTCACTATAATTTCCCGCCCTTTTCCGTCGGTGAGGCGCGGCCGTTGCGCGGCCCGTCACGCAGAGAGATCGGCCACGGGGCCCTTGCAGAGCGGGCGATATCGTCCGTGCTGCCCAAGGACGACAACTTCCCCTATACGATCCGTATCGTCTCGGACGTTCTTGAATCCAACGGTTCCTCGTCAATGGCGACGGTCTGCGGATCGAGTCTTTCCCTGATGGATGCCGGCGTCCCGATCAAGGCGCACGTGGCGGGCATCGCCATGGGCCTCGTCAAGGAGGGCGACAAGGTTGCCGTTCTCTCGGACATCATGGGAGACGAAGACCACGCCGGCGATATGGACTTTAAAGTAGCCGGCACGACAAACGGTATCACCGCGCTCCAAATGGATATAAAGATCACCGGTGTCGGCGAGGATATCATGAAACGAGCCCTTGCGCAGGCCGGCCAGGGGAGGCTCTTCATCCTTAAGAAGATGTCCGAGGCCATTGATCGGCCCAGGGCCGAACTCTCGCCCCATGCACCGCGTATCGTGACGTTCTTCATAAATCCTGACAAGATCAGGGACGTGATCGGCCCCGGAGGCAAGGTCATCAGAAAGATCGTCAGTGATACCGGAGTCAGGATCGATATTACCGACGACGGTAAGGTCGAAATAGCGTCCATCGACGAGGCCGCCGCAAGCAAGGCGATCAACACGATCAAGGAGTTGACCAAAGAGGCGGCCATCGGGGAGATATACGAGGGTAAGGTCGTCAGGGTCGTCGATTTCGGCGCCTTTGTGGAGATACTTCCCGGCGTTGACGGACTGGTTCATATCTCGCAGCTCACCAGGAATCGCGTCAATAAGGTGACCGACGTAATCAAGGAAGGCGATACGGTCCGCGTCAAGGTAATCGATGTCGACAAGGAAGGAAGGATCAAGCTTTCCCGAAAAGAGGCCCTCGTCGGCGACGAAATCTGATTGCAGGGTAACATGTTTACAAAGACACATATAGGAGGAGGGGTTCCCCTCCTCTCTGAATATATACCCTACGTTCATTCCGTTTCTCTCGGCATTTGGGTAAGGTCCGGCTCCGTCTCCGATACGAAAAAGACGATGGGGATAGGGCACTTCGTCGAGCACATGCTGTTCAAGGGAACTCAGCGCAGGACGGCCTATCAAATCGCCCGGGAGATTGATGACGTAGGGGGCCATCTGAACGCCTATACCTCTAAGGAATATACCAACTTCTACGTGAAGGTTCTCAAGGACGATATCGAGCTCGCTGCCGACGTCCTGATGGATATATTCCTGAATCCGGTCTTTCCTGCAGACGAGATGGAAAAAGAGAAGTCGGTCGTCATTCAGGAAATAAAGATGGTAGAGGATACCCCGGACGATCTGATCCACGACCTATCCTTTCAGACGATGTGGCCCGATCACCCCTTCGGGTATTCGATACTGGGGGAAATAGAGACGGTTGGGGCCGTCACCAGGGAATTACTGACGGCCTATCGGATGAAGCACCATACCCGGGAAAACATTATTATCGGGGCGGTCGGGAATTTCGAACATGAGCGGCTCGCGGCCCTGCTCTCCGGGCCGCTGGCGGCGATTCCGGCGGGTTCTCCCGAGGGCATCGCATCGCCGCAGTTTGCCGCCCGGCGCGAGGTATTCGAGCGCGATATAGAGCAGGTCCATTTCATCATCGGGTTTTCGGCGCTTCCCTATACGCATGCGGACCGGTACAGCCAGTTGATCCTCAACACCGTGCTGGGCGCGGGCATGAGCTCCCGGCTCTTCCAGGAAGTCCGTGAAAAAAGAGGGCTCGCGTATTCGATTTACTCGTTTCTCTCCCCATACCGGGATTCAGGCTCGCTGGAAATATACGCCGGCACCGATGCCGACTCACTGGAGGAGCTCCTGCGGATAAGCGCCCGCGAGATCAAGAAACTGACGAAAAAGCCCCTCTCGGATGCCGAGCTTGCCTCGGCCAAGGGACAGATCAAGGGCAATCTCCTGCTCTCGCTGGAGAGCACGGACGCTCGCCTCGGACGAATGGCCAAGAACGAGCTCTATTTCGGCCGCCGGGTGGAGGCCGACGAAATTATCCAGAGCATCGACCGGGTAACCGCGGCCGACGTCCTGGAGGTCGCGCGCACGGTGATCAACCCCGATCAACTGACGGCGGTCTTCCTGGGGCCGGTCACCGAGCGGGATATTCCCGAGATTATGTGATCCGGCGCCATGTTTTCAAAGGGAGACATCGTTATCGAGTTCTACCGGGCCTCCGGCCCCGGCGGGCAGCGGAAGAACAAGAAGGATACGGCCGTAAGGATCACGCACCTGCCGACCGGGATAACGGTGGTCGCCCCGGAAAGCCGCTACCGCAGCGTCAATATGAAACGGGCATTTGAGAGGCTCGCCGAGCGGGTCAGCGAAAAGACGAAACGCGCCGCCGTCCGCATCAAGACCAGGGCCCCCGGGCGCGTGCGCGAACGGCGGCTCGAAACAAAGCGGATAACTTCGGTAAAAAAGGACTTTCGCAGGCGGATTGAACATGACGAATAAGGCAGGCGGCATCGCGTGGAAGGATGTGAAAGATGAGGCATCCGAAATCCTGGCCCAATACGTGCGGATCAAGACGGTAAACCCCCCGGGCGACGAAGAAGAGGCGGCCCGGTTCCTCGCATCCGTGCTCAAGAAAGACGGCATCGACTCGAATGTCTATCTATCCGGTCCCAAACGGGCCAGCATCCTGGCGCGGCTGAAGGGCGTGGACCCACGGGGATTGATTTTTCTTTCTCATATAGATACGGTCGGGGCCGAGGCCTCCACGTGGGATTTTGATCCTTTCTCCGGTGAGCGAAGGAACGGCAACATCCTCGGCAGGGGAACGCTCGACGACAAGGGGATGGGAGTCATGGGCCTGATGGCGCTGCTGCTGGCCAGGCGCACGGGTCTGCAGCTCAAGCGGGACGTTGTCTTTCTGGCGACGGCCGACGAGGAGACCGGGGGCGAATACGGAGCGGGATATATGGCCAGGGAACACGCCGATAAGCTGGCGGCGACCTTTCTCCTCAACGAGGGGGGCGCCCTTATGCGGGGGGTCCTGCCCAACGACAGGGTTTCGTGCATGGTCGCCGTGGGGGAAAAGGGGCCGCTCTGGCTGGAGCTCTCCCGAGCCGGCACCTCGGGGCACGGCTCGGTCCCCGTGGCAGATAACGCCATCCTCAAGCTGATCCGGGCGGCCGACCGGCTTTCCCGGTCGCGCCGGCCCATCCGGTTCATCGACGAAACGATCGAATTTTGCGCCGGTCTCGGCGGCGGGATCGGAGGGATAAAGGGCGCGTTGCTCAAGGGCGTACGCGTCCCGTTGTTCAGGCCGCTGATCGGCAGGCTCCTATCAAAGACCCCCAATATCGGCGCCATGCTTACCGATACGATAAGCCTCACCACTATGCACGCGGGTATCAAGGAGAACGTAATCCCCGACGGGGCCCGGATGACCATCGATGTCCGGCTGCTCCCCCGCACCGACAAGGACGAATTCATCGGGTGGGCGAAAAAACGGCTTGATGACGACCGGATCGCGGTTCGGGAGGTCTTCTTCGCCCCGTCGTCCCTGTCACAATCGACAGGCGAATTTTTCCGGGCCGTTTCGGCCACGGCCGACGAGATCGTCCCCGGTTCGATTACCATTCCGATGATTTCTACCGGCTTCACCGATTCCCGGTTTTTCCGGGATCTCGGGATCACATCGTATGGCCTTCTGCCAGCCCCGCTCACGACCGAGGACGTACAGACGGTCCACGGCAAGAACGAGAAGATCAGCGAGGAGGGACTTCTCCTCGGTACGAAGTATATGTACCGTCTCATCGAAAGACTCTGCGCGTAGCCACCGTACGGGTGATACATGGATTTTACGTTTGCCATAACGTCATTCATCACGATCTTCGTGGTGGTGGGCGCGCCGGAAAGCGTCGCGATCTTCCTGACCCTCACCAAGGGGATGGACCGGCATAAGGTCAGGCGTACCGCCCTCAAGTCCTGCGTGACTGCCCTGGCCGTCCTTTCGGTCTTTACGCTATTCGGTAACAATATCCTTACTTTCTTCGGAATTACGGTGGCGGCCTTTCAGGTTGCGGGGGGAATAATCCTCTTTTTTATCGGCTTTGCGATGATACGGATTATCCGTGCACGGGTCATCACGACCCCGGAAGAAGAGGATGAGAGCGAAAAAAAAGAGGATATATCCATCGTCCCCATGGCCGTCCCGATTCTGGCCGGGCCCGCCTCGATCACTACGGTGATGGTCCTCTCGTCCCGGATGCCGGGGTGGGAGGCAAAGGTGGTGGTCCTCGGGGGGAGTCTCCTGACCATACTTATCGCTTTTCTTCTCTTGAGTTTTGCCGAGAACGTACAGCGGGTCTTCGGCAGGACCGGCATGAATATCCTCGAGCGGGTGATGGGGCTCATTCTCTGCGTAATGGCTGCGCAGTTCGTAATCGACGGCGTCAAGCAAGCGCTGCTGTAAGACGTGCCGAAGTATCAGAATATACCATTAGATAGCGCCCGCCGACAAACAGGCGGATTACAGCAATCCATATGAATCTCACGTCATCCCGCAACGCAGTGCTCAACTACCTCGAGCGGGTTTTGAAACGGGAGCGGCTGATCTCGCTACCCACGATCCTGCAGGTGGAGATCAGCTCGGCCTGTAACCTTGCCTGCTCCATTTGCGCCCGTTCGGAGTTCCCGTACGGGCCCGGTCACCTTTCGATCGACCTCTTCAGGTCGTTGGCGCCGGTCTTTCCGTATGTGAAAAAGCTGATACTCCACGGTTATGGAGAGCCGTTGGCGCATCCCCGGTTTACCGAGATAATGGATATCGTCGGCCTGTTCGAATGCGAGAAGTCGTTTTATACCAACGGGACAATGCTAACCGGCAGGCGGGCAGAGGCCGTTATCACCGGTGGAATGACCGAGATCACCGTCTCCATCGATTCGCCCGATAAAGCCGGTTTCGAGCGGATACGCAAAGGCGCGTCATTCGACCGGGTAACCGGTAACGTAGGGCGCTTCATTACGATGCGAAATGAGCGGGGGACGCGCCGGCCCCGGGTAGTGCTCGCCGCTGTGGCGATGACCGACAACGTCGACCAATTACCGGGGCTCGTGGACCTTGCGCGCGAGCTGTCTGCCGACGCCGTTGAGGTCAACTACCTGATGGCCTATAAGGAAGAGCTCGTTGGCAGAAGCCTCTTTTTCGACCGACCGCGCGCAAACAGGGTTTTCATGGAAATCGCCTCGATGGCGCGGGCGGCGGGTCTCGAGGCGCGGCTTCCCGGCCTGTTCGCATCGGACGAAGGGCAAAAACCCCCCGAGCCCCAGAAGACCTGCCTTCGCCCGTACGATTTTGCCTACGTCGGTTACGACGGGAACGTTCGGCCATGCTGCTTTCCGCTGCTGTATCTCGGATCGATCGTCGAGACCGATTTTCGGACCATCTGGAACTCGCAGGGATACCGGGGCCTCCGGCGAAGCTTCGCCAAGGGGACACCGCCCGAATTCTGCCGGATGTGTCTTTCGGGAATCTATACCCACGTGGACAGCGAAAAATGCCATATCTCCTGTCGGAAGGAATGACCGCGCGGGCGGGCCAATTCGCTTATTTGCCTATTTGCATATCGGCTTATTGGCTTATCGCGGGCGCCGTTACGATCGCGGCGACGTGTCCCGAAAACGTCTTGAGATTGATTGACTTCTATGATAGCCTTTGTTACCGGGTTCGCGTCTCCGTCCGATCAGCCACGAAAAGGAGCGTCGTTCGATGAAGAATCTCATTAAACGGGCCGCCTGGGATATCTATGGGGCGCAGCACGTCGTTGTGCTGACCGGCGCGGGCGTCAGCACGGAATCCGGAATCCCTGATTTCCGAAGCCCCGGGGGGCTTTGGGAGAAGTATGATCCTATGGAGTTCATGTATGAGCGCTTCATGTCCAACCCGAAGCGGATCTGGGAGATGAGTATCAGGATGAAACGGGAAGGCGATCTGGACATGGCCGAAGCGTTGCCGAACCCGGCGCACCTGGCGCTGGCCGAACTGGAAGCGATGGGATACGTGAAATGCGTCATTACCCAGAACGTCGATAACCTCCACCAAAAGGCCGGCAGCACCGACGTCATCGAATTTCACGGGAGCCTCTTATGGGGGCGGTGTATCAACTGCGGCGAGCGCTACTCGACCGATGCGATCGACCGGAAGATCGACACGGGCGAGCTCCCACCCCGATGCACTGCGTGCGGGGGCATCCTCAAGCCCGACGCGGTCTTCTTCGGCGAACCGATACCTCCCCAGGCATTACAGCGGTCGATTGCGGAGGCGCGCCGCTCGGACGTGATGATCGTGGCCGGGACTTCCGCGGTGGTCTACCCCGCTGCCGAGCTCCCGTTCATCGCAAAACGGGGCGGGGGCTTCTTTTCGACCGCCGTTATCGAACCCTCACCTAACGTCGGGGCAATCGTCATCGAAATCAATGATGAACCGACCCAGTTGACCGGAAAGGTCTCCGACTATCTCATCCTCGGGAAGGTGGGAAATGTCCTGCCCGAGGTCGTTAACGAGCTCAAGAAGCTACAACAAGACAGCGGACACCGGCCGTAAGGCGACCCCGGTACGCGTCAGGTCCTGCGCGGGTAACAATACGATATTACGGTCCCATACAGGAACAAAAAGGAAGCCAATTTGTGTTAAGTTTGACACACCACGTGTGTCATTTGTGACATAAGATCGAGGGATGCCATCCCCGGCCGTATATGTCGCCCCCCTATCTTCTCGAAATCATTAGATTAAATAAATGTTTCACGGCCGGATATATGGCAAGGATATTGCTTACTATACTCTCAATTGGTAGGTGAGCGGGGTTACGCTGGGTACTAAATGGTACTATTCCTGCACGCACCCCTAAAAAATAATAGTTTAATATAATCGGATACGGAATCGGCACCCGAGGAACACATGACGGCAAATACGAAAAAGATAAGCGGAAACGGAAATGGAAACGGAAACGGGAACGGAAACGGACGCATCAAGGGGAACGGCCATAAGGGAATGGACCTCATCGCCAAGACCATGTTCAAAGAGCTGAAAAACTCGGGCTATGACCTCGGGCAGATCCTTGATTTCTCCGGGAAATTGATCTCCTTCGTCCACGAGGAGATCAACCAAGACGACAAACCAAGAGCATAATTATCGCGCTGAGCGTACCTGGTCCGGCGCTTAGAGCCGTCGCTCCGGCGCAGTACCTGTCACTGAATCCACCCCTAATTCCCCCCGAATACAGAGATAAATAGTCTTGACGTATTCCCGTCCCTGGTATATAAAAAAACTTTCCCTGATTATTCATGCCTTGAATGGAGATACAGATGACCGTACGAGTTGGTATTAACGGATTCGGGAGGGTCGGGCGGTATGCCCTCAGGAGCATTCTTGGACGAAAGGACATGGAAATCGCCGCGATTAACAGCAGGGCGGAATCCAAGGTCCTGGCGCACCTTTTTAAGTACGATTCGATCCACGGGAAATACGATGCGCCGGTCTCGTACGAGGAAGATTCGTTCTCGGTCGGCGGGAAGAAGATCCCGATCATCCGTGAAACCAAGGACCTGGTCTCGATTCCGTGGGGAAAATACGGCGCGGACGTCGTGTTAGAATGCACGGGCAAATTCCGCAAGAAGGACGAAATGACCGGCCATCTGGCGGGGGGGGCGAAAAAGGTCATCCTGGCGGCCCCGGGCAAGGGGGTGGACGCCACGATCGTGTTGGGCGTCAACGAAGACACCTATGACGCCGCCTCACACCACATCCTTTCAAACGCCTCGTGCACCACTAACTGTCTCGCGCCCGTTGTGAAGGTCATTAACGATACCTTCGGAATCGAGAAGGGCCTCATGACCACTATCCATTCCTACACCATGGATCAGCGGCTGCTGGACGGCTCCCACAAGGACCTGAGGCGGGGGCGCGCCGCGGCCCTGTCCATGGTCCCGACGACAACGGGTGCGGCCGGCGCCGTTGGGCAGGTCATACCCGAACTGAAAGGGAAGCTCGACGGATTTGCCGTTCGCGTCCCCACGCCAAACGTGTCACTGGTCGACCTGGTGGTTGACCTCAAGAAGGACGCAACACCGGAGCAGATCAACGAGGCGGTCAAGCAGCAGGCCGAGGGACGGCTCAAGGGGATTATATACTACAGCGAGGAAGAGCTGGTATCCATCGACTTCCAGTCATCGCCCTATTCGGCCATTTTCGATGCCCCGCTGACAAACGTCATCGGCGGGCGGATGGCCAAGGTAATCGCGTGGTACGATAACGAGTCCGGCTATGCCGAGCGATTGGTCGACCTGGCCAACTACGTCGGCGTTCGTCTTTAACCAGATAAAGAGACATACCCATGCTGAAATATATCGATGAGATAGACATAAAGGGCAAGACCCTGCTGATCAGGGCCGATTTTAATGTTCCCCTCGATGAATTGGGCAACATCACCAATGACGTGCGTATCAGGAGCGTGCTCCCGACCATCAACTACGCCCTTGACGGGGGGGCCAAGGTCATCCTCATGTCTCATATGGGACGGCCCAAGGGTAAGGTCGTGGAGAGCATGAGCCTCAAGCCGGTGGCAAGGCGCCTCTCCCGCCTCCTGGATAAGGACGTGGCCATGGCCCCCGACTGCGTTGGCCCGGACGTGGAACGGATGGCCCAGCAGATGAAGCAGGGCGACGTAATGCTCCTGGAAAACCTCCGTTTTCACCCGGAGGAGACGACCGACGACGACGGATTTGCCAAGAAGCTCTCGATGCTGGCCGATATCTACGTCAACGACGCATTCGCCGTCGCACACCGCGCCCATACGTCGGTTCACGCCATCACGAAGTTCTTCGATACCTGCGTGGCGGGCTTCCTTATGAAAAAGGAGGTTACCTATTTCGATAAGGCGATTACCAATCCCGCCCGTCCCGTGGTCGCCATTCTCGGCGGCGCCAAGGTGTCCGATAAAATCGGCGCCATAGAGAATCTCCTCATGAAGGTGGATAAGCTCATCATCGGCGGCGCGATGGCCTCCACGTTCTTGGCGGCCACCGGTTGCGACATGGGTGATTCCAAGGTGGAGCCCGATTTGATCGATCACGCACGGGAGCTCGTGGCCAAGGCGGCTCAGAAAAAGGTGAAGCTCTACCTACCCGTTGACGTTGTAATCGCCGAGAAGTTTGACGCCCAGGCCGAGACGAAGATCGTGCCTGTTCAGGAGATCCCCGAACACTGGACGGCACTTGATATCGGACCGGCGACGACGCAGCTCTTTACCGAGGTCCTCCAGAACGCCAAGACCATTATCTGGAACGGCCCGATGGGGGCCTTCGAAATGGATGCGTTTTCCCGGGGGACCTTAGCGATGGTGTCATCCGTCGCGAACTCCTACGCGCTGACCATCGTGGGTGGAGGAGATACCGACGTGGCGGTGATGAAGGCCGGCGAGCTGTCCAAGATGTCCTATATATCCACGGGCGGCGGCGCTTTCATTGAGCTTTTGGAAGGAAAGAAGCTTCCCGGCATCGAAGCCCTCGAGGCCAAGGTATGACAATGAGAACGAAACTAATCGCTGCTAACTGGAAAATGAACCTGACCCTGCCGGAGGCCGAAGCGCTGGCGGGGGAGCTGGTGAAACGGATAGGGAATGTTACCGACGCCGCGATCGTCGTGGCGCCCAATTTCACCGTCCTGATCCCGGTTGGCGCCGTCCTCGCGGGGTCCTCGATCCGGCTTGCGGCGCAGAATATCCATTACGAGCGAAAGGGCGCCTTTACCGGGGAGACCTCGGCCCCGATGCTTGCGGCCGTGGGCGCGACATACGTGATCGTCGGACACTCGGAGCGCAGGACGCTCTTCGGCGAGACCGATGATATGATCAACAAAAAGCTTATCGCCGCCCTCTCGGAAGCGATTTTGCCGATCTTCTGCGTCGGGGAGACCCTGAAAGAGCGGGAATCGGGCAAGGCCCAGACGGTCGTCCAGCAGCAGATTGCCGGGGGGCTTTCCGGCATAGACCGGGAAACGATAAGCCGGATCGTTGTTGCCTACGAGCCGGTCTGGGCTATCGGCACCGGCGTAACCGCGAGTCCCGAGCAGGCTCAGGAAATGCACGGATTTATCCGGCGTATTCTAGAAACAAAATACGACAAAACTGTTGCAAATTCACTTAAAATACTATATGGTGGTAGTGTTACCCCGGACAATGTCGACACCCTGATGGCGATGCCCGATATAGACGGGGCGCTGGTGGGCGGTGCGAGCCTCAAGGCCGATTCGTTTGAGCGGATCGTCAGGTTCGCGCGCTAATTCGAGGTAATACGAAAGGGGAAAGGGGCGGACGGCGTTTCTCCGACACATGAGCGGCGGGGTGCGGGGTGTCTACTCCGGCACAAAATGCAGGAAAGGGAGTAATCGACCGCCCGATACCACATAACGGGTAAAAGGAAGGGTTTTATGACAGCGGCAATCATTACGGTCCACATCATTGTCTGTTTTGCGCTGATTCTTATCGTGCTTCTACAGACCGGCAAGGGCCAGGACATGGGGGCGGCGTTCGGCGGGGCGAGCCAGACGCTGTTCGGGAGCGCCGGACCGGCGACCTTTTTAAACAAGCTGACGACCGTGGCGGCTATAGTATTTATGCTCACGAGTCTGGCGCTTGCCTACTTCACGACGTCGGTCGGCTCTTCGTCATTGATGGAGAACCTCAAGGGAAAGCCCGGGGTCGAAGAAGAGCTTCCGGACGTCCCGGCAATCCCGGAGCTTCCGTCGGACATCGGCGAATAAATCTCCTTGACAGACAAGACGCTATTGTATACTATTGCGTTTCCTGAAATAGCCGAAGTGGTGGAACTGGTAGACACGCCATCTTGAGGGGGTGGTGGGTTAACGCCTGTGCGGGTTCGAGTCCCGCCTTCGGCACCATACGAGAAAAAAAGGCCGCCCTGGGCGGCCTTTTTTTATCCGTGATTGAGAAACGCCCGCCGATGTGCTATAGTATCTCCTAAATATCTTCATTCCCTGCCCGGCCGCCGGCCCCGTGGTGGTTGACGGCCCCGGGCGGGACTGCCGCTTGATGCAAAGGGACCCCACTCATGGCACAGAGATCCTCCGTATCCATCGTAAGAACTGAACTGCCCGCGGCCGATTCTGATATCAAGCGGATAACAGAACAGGCCGTCGATCTCGTCGGGGGAATCGGGCGGTATGTCAAGCCGGGGCAATCGGTCGTCATCAAGCCCAACCTCTTTGCCCCCTACCCCCCGCCGGTCTCGGTGGACCGCCGGGTGATCGCCGCGGTCGTCTCGCTCTGCAGAGCCGCCGGTGCGGGCAAGGTCACGGTCGTGGAGGGGGTGAGCGTCGGCAGCCTCATGAAACGGGTCAATATCGAAAAGAGCGGCCCGTCGAAAGCGATGACCCGGGGGATGAAAACGATCGACGTCATGAAGCTGTTGGGTATAAAACGCGCGGTCGAGGAGGCCGGGGGCGAGGTCCTGGGTGTGGAAGACGGCCCGCGGGTCAAAACGGCCGTTGACGGCGGAAAGGTCCTGACCACGATAGACTATCCGAGGTCGGTACTTGAGGCCGACGTCTTTATAAACCTGCCCGCACTCAAGACCCATACGATGACGATGGTGACGCTGGGCATCAAGAACCTCCAGGGCCTGTTGAACGAGGCGGACCGTTACTACGGCCACCGGGACGACCTGGATCAGCACATGGTTGACATCATGAAGGTCAGGAAGCCCGACCTGACCGTCATCGACGGGCTCATCGGCATGGAGGGAATGGGAGCGGGAGAAGGGGGCGGGCCAGTGCCCCTTGGGGTACTGATTGCCGGCGCCGACCCCGTTGCGACCGACGCGGTCGCTTCCATGGTGATGGGCATCGAAACCCCGACGGTCGTCGGTACGACGCGGATTGCCGCCTACGACGGGCTGGGTACGGGCTTGCCCGACCAAATCGACGTCGTAGGTCTGCCGGTCTCTGAGGTCAGGAAGAAGTTCATGCTTCCCATCAATTATACGCAGCCGGTCGATACCTTTGTGACGGGGGTCTGGCCCAACGTGGATATCTTCATCGGGGGGGCCTGCCCCACCTGCTGGCTCATGGCGGCGCTTGTCCTCCCCTCGCTCAACAAGTTTCCCGAAAGGACGGTGCTGGTCGTCGGGGTAGACCCGAAGGTTCCCGCCGGAAGGACCTGGGACGAGAGAAACACCTTTTTCCTGGGCGACTGTGCCCTCGGCTGCGCCGGCGACGCCCGGGAGATCAGGAACCGGATCGCGCTTTCGGGGAACGATACGTTTTTATCCGGGTGCCCTCCCTACGAACAGGCGCTCAAGAAGCTCGAAGATATCATGGTCGACCGGGGTATTATCACCCGGGAATCGCTCGTGCATAAGGCACAGGAGCACCGTGATCGGTTCTTCACCTATTACCGGACCTATGACCCCACCTGGGAGCCGGAGCTATAGTGCACTTATACAATGACATTATTTTGCAGGTAACGTGATGGAAAAAGAATTCGTTATGGCGGTGGACAGCGGCACGCAGAGCGTACGGGCCATCGTATACGATCGGCAGGGCAAAGAACTTGCCGTGGCCCGGGCGCCGCACGATCCCTACTTTTCCCTTAAACCGGGATGGGCGGAGCAAAAACCGGACGACTACTGGAAGAAATTCTGCAAGGTCGTCGGGGAAGTGATGGCAAGCAAGAAGTTCGATCCAAAGAAGCTTGCCGCGCTCGGGATTACCGCCCAGCGGTCGGCGGTCATCCCGACGGATAAAAACGGAAACGCCCTGAGGAACAGCATCATCTGGCTCGACCAGCGGTACACGGAAAACCCGCCGCCCGCGAGCCTGGGTGTCAAGGTGCTGTTCGGGCTGGCCGGCAGGTCCAAACTCATAAATTTTGTCCAGAAGAATTCCCGCTTTACCTGGATCAAGACCCACGAACCGGAGATCTATAAGAATACGTACAAGTTCTGCCAGGTCACGAGCTACTTCGTCAAGAAGCTGACCGGCGAGTTCGCCGATTCCTGCTCGCTCTACGTCGGTTATTACCCGCTGGAGCACAAGAAGTCCGACTGGTTCAAGATCAAGGGAGTCATGGATCTCTTCAGCGTAAGCGAGGATATGCTCCCGGTCATCAAGCAGCCTCACGAGGTTCTCGGGGTCGTCACCAAGAGCGCCGCAAAGGAGACCGGGCTG
This sequence comes from uncultured delta proteobacterium, assembly GCA_963735595.1. Lineage (GTDB taxonomy): Bacteria > Desulfobacterota > Zymogenia > Zymogenales > Zymogenaceae > JAFGAS01. The sequence goes on from CAVTLK010000002.1 coordinate 71,755, forward strand.
CCGGAAGGCCTGCCGATTATCGTCGGCGGCGGCGACAAGCAGTCCGAATCCCTCGGGGCGGGCGTCCTCACGCCGGATATCGGCGTCATCTCGTTCGGGACGGCCACCGCAATGGAGATCGTGACAAAGAAATACGTGGAGGACCGTCAGGGGCAATTCTTTACCTGGTGCTCGGCGGTGCCGTACGGATGGAACATCGAGTGTTTTGTTTACCGGGGGTTCTGGATGGTGCGGTGGTTCGCCGACGAGATGGGCAGCCGGGAGAACATCATCGCCCGGGAGCGAGGCGTTGCCCCGGAGGTAGTCTTCGATGAGATAATCCGGGACATCCCGCCGGGGTGCCTGGGCCTGGTACTTCAGCCCTACTGGACGCCGCTGCCGTCACTCAAGTACTCCAAAGGGTCCATCATCGGTTTCGGCAGCGCCCATACCCGGGCGCATATCTACCGGGCGATCCTCGAGGGCATGGGCTACGAGCTCAGGCGTCTGGGGGAGCTGGCCCAGAAGAAGACGGGAGTGCCTCTCAAGGAGCTCAGGGTCGGCGGCGGCGGGTCCCGGAGCGAGGAGGCGGTCCAGATTGCCGCGGATATCTTCAACCTGACCGCAAGGCGGATGGATACCTTCGAGAACTGCGCCAAGGGCGCCGCGATCGATGCCGCCGTGGGCACCGGGCTCCATAAGAACTTTGAGGAGGCGGTCGCCGCGATGACCAGGACGGGCAAGGCGTTTTACCCCAACCCCAAGAACCGCGAGATATACGACGGCCTCTACAAGGAAGTATATTTAAAAACCTATGACGCGCTTTCCCCGCTCTATAAGAAGATGATCGAAATTACGGGGTACGAGAGCACGTAGGCGCGGCGGCGTGGAAAAAACGCCCGCACAGAAGTCTGCGCATACCCTCCGGCGGGGGGTCATTGTCGAGCCGCCGAAGTATAGGAAGAGAGATGGGTAATTTTTCCGTGGTCAAGAGCATCGCCGAGATCAACGAAAAGATCAAGTCCGGCAAAGTCGTCGTTGTTACCGCCGAGGAAATGACGGCCCTCGTGAAGAAGGAAGGCGAGGTGGCCGCCGCCCGCAGGGTGGACGTGGTTACCACCGGTACCTTTGGGCCGATGTGTTCCTCGGGGGCCTTTCTCAACTTCGGGCACACGAAGCCCCGGATCAGGGCATCAAAGATCCTCATGAACCGCGTACCGGCCTACGGCGGAATAGCGGCGGTGGACCTCTACATCGGCGTCACCGAGCCGACCATCGACGATCCGCTCAACAAGGTTTTCCCCGGCCAGTTCCCCTACGGAGGGGGGCACGTGATCCAGGACCTCGTCTCGGGCAAGAAGGTCGATCTCGATCTCGAGTCATATGGCACCGACTGCTACCCGAACAGGGGCCTGAAAAAGGGAATGCGCCTGAAGGACTTTCCCTACGCGATGCTCACCAACCCCCGTAACGCATACCAGAACTACAACGTGGCGGTCAACACCGGCGACCGGACCCTCTATACCTATATGGGTATCCTCGGGCCGAAATTTTCCAACGCCAACTACTGCAGCGCGGGCGAGCTTTCCCCCCTCATGAACGACCCGCTGTTCAAGACGATCGGACTGGGAACGCGGATATTCCTGGGCGGGGGGGTCGGCTATGTCGTCTGGCACGGTACGCAGCACAACCCGAAGCCCAGCCGGGGCTTCAAGGGGGTGCCCACGGTGCCGGCGGGCACGCTCTCCGTCACGGGGGACCTCAAGGGGATGAACGGGAGGAATCTCGTCGGCGTCAGCTTCATCGGATACGGGTGCTCGATGGCGGTGGGTTTGGGGATACCGATCCCGATCCTCAACGAGGAGATGGCCTACCATACCTCGATTGCGGACGACGAAATCCAGGCGCCGGTCGTGGATTACGCGGTCGATTATCCCCAGATGACCGGCCGGGTCCTCGGCTACACTACGTACGGGGCGTTAAAGACCGGCGCGATCACGTTTGAGGGAAAAGAGATCCAGACCGTGCCGCTGTCTTCCCGCGTCCGCGCGCAGGAGATCGCGGCCGCCCTTAAGGGGTGGATCGAGAAAGGGTCATTTGCGCTGACGGAAGCGCAGGTGTTGCTGCCGTCGAAATAGGAGAGCACCTAAGTTATATGCAGAATTAACGGGACGCCATACGTAATCCATTATCCCCCCCAATTGAGCTACGAAAGGGGAATTACGTATGGTGTCCCCTTAATTCGCCCCTACAAATTCACGCCATCCGGATCGTCCCGTCTACCCTCCTGATCCTCCCCTCTCCCAACAGCTTCTGTACGTGGCTTTCGGTGATGCCGGTGCCGGGGAAAAACCTGATCATCTCGTTGGCAAACATCCGCCCGACCAGGTCGACAAACGAAATCGGCCCTTCGGAGAGGACGCCGAGCATCTTTTTCTCCCGCGAAAGGAGCCGCGCCCTTACCTCGTCGATCTTCGCGGCCGGATCATTGATAACGGCGCCGTGGGAGGGCAGGATGACGCGCGGGTTGCATGCTTCGATCTTCGCGAGGCTTTCGAGATAGCCCGTAACGCCGCCCGATGCCGGCGTGTACCACGCCACGATGTCCCCCACGAGGTCGCCGCCAAACAATATCCCGGTATCACGGTCAAAGAGCGAGACGTGTCCGGGGGAATGCCCGGGTGTGTGCAGCACCTCGAAACGGTATACCCCGAGGCGGACGATATCTCCTTCTTCCAGCGACCCGTCCGGGTCGGCCCGCGACATCGATCATCCTGACCCGTCGAAAAACGAGAAGAGGTCTTTCACCGGCCCCTCCGCGCGGCCTAAAAGCCGCGTGGCAAGCTCGATGTCAAAGGTCCCGGTAAGGCCGCCGGGATCGCGGGCGTGGTCAACGTCGTCTGTATGGATGAGGACCTCCGGCGAGCACTGCCCGAGGAGCATTTCCGCGGCACCCATGTGGTCGGGGTGGGCGTGGGAAAGAACAAGCGTCTTCAGGGACGAGAGATCAAGCCCCAGTTGCGCGAGCCCCGCCTTCAGCCGGTCGAGCGCGTCTGCCCTCCCGCACCCCACGTCGATCAGCGAAAAGGAACCGTTGTCCACGACGGCGTAGACGCAGGCCGTAGCAGGCCACATTGGTGACGGGGGCGAGATTTGGAACAGGTCGTCGGCGACTTTTTCTACGATCAGGTCTTCAGATTTCATGATACCTTCTTAAAGGTGGACGGACACCGTGCCTGGCCGGTATTGTAAATTACCTATGCTAATTACCCGGCAACAGCCGCCACGCGAGAAACGCAGCGGCGAGGAGCAGTACCGCCCCCAGCCACGGGACGATCACCGTGAAGACACCGGTCCTGAGACACAGCGCCATGATCGGAAGTGCTAAGACGGCATACATAGCCAGCCAGAGCGGGAGGCTTGCACCGACGGAGTCCCGCGCGAACGAGACTGCCAACAGAAGCGCAAACCCGGAGGTTAGTGCGGCGAAGAAAGCGCGCGGCAGCGAGGTTGCCCGGATACGTCCCAGCCGTGCCCCGAAGTAGATCACGGCGGTTTCGGCCGCGATCCACAGGAGGAAGACGGTAAGACCGATAAAGAATGCCCTTTCCTGCATGGTAGTAGTCCTGGGGGTCGAATAGGAAAGACAGTGTCCCGTAATTCCTAATCCCGAACGTATATCTGTGCCGGGTGGGTGACCGTGATCGATGGGCCGTTTCTCTCGTTGATCGTACCGGTTACCTCGATCTCCCTGCCCCGGTAGGCCACGGTGGGGTCGGCGCCCGCGGTCCCGAAATAAACCTGGAGGTACTGCGTCGGTACGAAGGCGGTAAAATCGGTTTTGAAGTCTGTACCGAAGTTTAGAAACAAGCCCGGCGCGGCGATCTTTGCCGAGAGCACCCGCCCCGCGACGGTCTTGGACTCTCCGACGAATCGGGCCGCGTCATCGTCCCGGACCATCCAGCGGCCGGTGTCGGCCCAGAGGCCCTTTCCCTCGCTCCGGGCCGTCTCCATCGCGGCCGAAAGCTCCTTCTGGTGATTCAGGTTCGGCGGATAGGGGACGGCCAGCGCGGAGCCGGCAAGCACCATCTCACGGTTTATCATGGTATCGCCGTCATACACGTAGGCAAGCGTCCTGCCATAGCGGTCTTCTGTCTCGACATCGAACTCGAGCCTGACCTCGTTCCCCTCAACGAGCCGCTCGTTGAGCTCCGCCGCCGCACTCCCCCCGTATTCGGCGGGGCGGTTGCCGCCGGTCTCGGGCGCGTCGATGCCGATGTAGCGGACCTCGCGGCCGTCGGAAAGCAGGAGGCTGTCACCGTCAAAGACCTTTGACACGACAACGCCCTCCTCCGGGGTACGTAGAAAAGAAATGACCCCGGCCGCGGAGGCGGCAAGGGCCAGAAGGACGATCAGGATAATGACAGGCGGGGCCTTTCTGCTTAGGCGTCTCATTGTATCAGCGGTTGGTCCCCGGCACCTCGATGATCATGAGGTTCTTCTTGCTTTCGGTCGGCAACTCGGCGGCGATCGCCACGCCTTCCTCGGGCTGTTCGGTAATGCTCATCAGCGCATCGGTCCTGGCCTCCACGACGGTCAGGATGAACGGCTCCTTGGTGGACTCGCCCGTCCGGTCGATGGTGGTGCTGCCGGTGACGCCCTCCCAGTCCCTCACCGACAGGAGCGAGAGACGCATGTCGTTGCGGTTCCTGATGCCCTGGGTCTTGACCAGGTACTGGATGATCTTGATGGTATCGTACCCGTAGGCCTCCAGAACGCCCGGTTCCCGGCCGAATGCGGTCTTGAAATCGTCGACAAACCGCTTGACCTCAGGGCGGTCGCTGTTGGGGCAGAAGGCGTCGGGGAAATAGGCGCCGACCAGCGCGTCGCCGCCGATCGAAAGGAGGCCGGGGTCATTCCAGCCGTCGGTGCCGATCAGCGTGACGTTCTTGAGGTTATAGTAGGAGACATACGGGACGATCATCCCGACCATGCTATAGTAATCGGGGATAAACAGTGCGTCAAACGCCGGTTTGCTCCGGTCTCCTCCGGCCGCGCCTATCAGATCTCTCATCGTCGCTCGGAAATCGGCGGTCTCGCCCGCGTAGGTTGTCTCGGCGACAACCCTGGCGCCGTAGTAGCCCACTTCCCGGGAAAACAACTCCTTCATCTCCCGGCCGTAGGCGTCGTCGGGATAGAGGACCGCAAAGCGGGTGAGCCCGCGCCCCTGCACGACGTAACGCACCAGGCCGCGGATCTCGTCGGGGTTGGTGAGGAAGTTCCTGAAGACATAATCGCCGATGCCGGTGATATCCTGGGTCCTGGTAAGCGTGATGATGGGGATCTGCCGCTCCTGGGCCTCTTTTGCGGCGGCGATAGCGCTTTCTTTTGCCATCGGCCCGACGATGACCATGACGTCGTTATCCCGGGCAAGGTCGGTCACGGCGTAGGTGGCCGAGCCGGCATTGTCGCCACAGTCCTTGATAACCAGCTTTACCCGCGGGCCGTCGGTAAAGCCCATATCGCCGGCGGCAAGTTTCATCCCGTCGCGCGCCATGATCCCGAACGATGAGTTGCGTCCGGACAGAGGCAGGATTACCCCGACGGTGATTGCCCCGGTCACCCCGGTGCCTGCCGTCTCCTTGAGCATCCCCTGGGCCTTGTAGTAATATTCGTGATCCGGCTGGTTTCGGACGATCTTCAAGAGCTGCTCGTGGGCCGCCCCGATCTCGCCACGGTCTATATATAACTGCGCCAGGGCAAACGCGGCGTAGCTGCCGGCGTCTTTGCCGACCAGGCCGTCCGATATCCAGGCCAGCTCATCCTCGGAAAGGTATTTCTCGACGATGTATTTGACATTGGTCTTTGCATCGGATTTTACCGCCGCGTCCGAAGTGCTGTCTCCAGCCTTCGTGAACCAAGAGATCGAGGAGTAGTAGTCCCCGATCATGAGATAGCTTTTTGCCAGCAGCATGTAGGTCGTGGTCTTGTCGGTACCGGCCGAGGGTTTTGCGGCCAGCGGTTTGAGGATCTCGGCTGCGTCGGTATATTTTCCCGATTTGAAATACGTATAGCCGAGCTTGTAGCGGGCCTCATCGTAGCTGTCGGAGTTTACGTAATCACCGACGGCCTTGAGATAAAGGTTGCTCGCGGAGTTGAGGTCTCCCGAGGCCAGGTAGATATCCCCGGCGCGGACGAGGGCGTTATCGGTCAGGGAGTTACGCTCATAGGTATTGATGTATGCAAGGTACTCCTTGAGCGCCTGGGCGTACGAGCCGCTCTTGAAGTCCTGTTCAGCCTTTAAAAAGGCCTGCGACATCTCCGCGGACGGCGCCGCCGATGTCGATATATCCCGGGGGCCGGTCATGGTAACGCAGGAGGCCGCAAAGATCAGGACGGATGCGATGCACGCCGCCACCCATAGTCTTTTTATTGTGTTCATCGGGTGTTCCTTCCGTAGTAATTCCATAAATATATCATATTACCCCGCGTAAATCTACTGTAAACAACTTCACTGTTCGTTTTGACCGTTTTAGCCTTGACATGTTCCCGCTTCTGCTTTTTAATTAAAATAGCAGATAGACACGAGGCCGGCTTGTCGGCGACAGGGAGAGGAAAATGAGAAAAAAGCTCGCGGTATCCGGCTTGGGTTCGAGTGCCGGGCGCCTGCCGGTCGCCCTTGCCTTGATATGGCTGTTGCTGATGGTCTCCCCGGCCGCCGGCGCGGAGCCGATCCCGGCCGCCGCTGGCCCGGTAACCGAGGGGCTTTCCCGGGTGTGGGAAATCGTCCCCGCGAACCCGAATGACTTCACCTTCGCCGTCATCGGCGACAATCAGGGCAGCACCACCGTCTTCCCGCGCCTCCTTGCCCAGATCAGCACGGACCCGGACATCCTGTTTGCCGTCTCCACGGGTGACACCGTAACCGATGGAACGAGTCGGCGGTTCGAAATCTTCTTCTGGCAGGTGTCCCGCTATCTTACCAAGCCCCTCATCTTAACCGCGAGCAACCATGAGCTTTCCCGTGGCGCGGCCCTCTACGAATCGGTCGTGGGCCGCCGTAACTACTCCTTTACGTTCGGGGAGGTCTACTTTATTGTTATAGACAACGCAAGCGCAAGCCGGATGGACTGGATTTTTGAGGAATGGCTCGCGAAAGAGCTTGATGCGGCCGACCGATATGCGGCGACGCTGGTTTTTATGCACGTCCCCCTGTATGACCCGCCCGGATCGGGCATACGTCACAGCATGGGAGAAAAGACGGCGGAGCGGCTGATGAATATATTCAGGGGCCGGCGAATCACGCACATCTTTTGTTCTCACATACACGGCTACTTTACCGGAGACTGGGAAGGGATACCGTATACGATCTCCGGAGGCGGGGGTGCGCCGCTCGTCGGCACCGACCCGGTCCACTTTTTCTATCATTACCTCAAAGTGCGTGTGGAAGACGGAACGGTAACGTACGAGCCGGTGCCGGCGGCGCCGACCTGGAGGCGGTGATGTCAGAAAGCAGTCCTGCAGCTGAAAAGAAAAAGGGACAAAATAATATCTTCTTCCTCGGATTGGTCAGCTTCTTCAACGATTTCGCCTCAGATATGATCTATCCTCTCCTGCCGCTCTTTCTCACGACGGTACTGAAAGCCGGGGCGGCATCTATCGGGGTCATCGAGGGCGTTGCCGAGACGACGGCCTCCTTGCTGAAATTTTTTTCGGGTTACTGGTCGGACAAGTACCGGCGAAGAAAGCCGATATTCGCCTCGGGATACGCCCTTTCCAACACGATACGGCCCCTGATGGGAGTGGCGGGCTCGTGGTGGCACGTGCTGCTTTTGCGCTTCTCGGACCGGATCGGCAAGGGAATCCGCACCGCCCCCCGGGACGCGCTGATGGCCGATTCGGCCGGCGACGGTAAGCGGGGCCTCGTTTTCGGTTTTCAGCGGGCCATGGACAACGCCGGGGCGATCATGGGCCCGCTTGCCGCCGCGCTGCTGCTGCCGCTATTGCACAACGACCTCAGGACGCTCTTTTTTCTCTCGGCTATTCCCGGGGTGCTGGCGCTGATCCTTGTATTCTTCTTCGTCAGGGAGGTGCGGCCGAAGAAATCCGCCGCGCGGCTGTCTATCAGGGACGGGCTTGCCGGGGTGGACCCTAACTTCAGGTACTACCTCGTGGTTGTCCTCTTATTTACCCTCGGTAACTCCTCGGACGCCTTCCTGCTCCTCAGGGCGTCGTCCGCCGGCATCCCGGCGGCCTTGATCCCTATCCTCTGGATGGTGCTGCATATCGTTAAGACGGTCACGGGGATTCCCGGGGGGTACATTTCGGACAAAATAGGACGCAAGAAGGTCATCATCTCGGGGTGGGTGGTCTATGCAGCGATCTATGTCGCGTTCGCGTTCGTGACGACGAGCACCGGCATATGGATTCTCTTCGGGCTTTACGGCATCTATTTCGGCCTTACCGAAGGGGCCGAGCGGGCGCTGGTGGCCGATCTTGTCGGCGAGGACCGGCGGGGCACCGCATACGGCCTCTTTAACCTGACGGTGGGGATAGGGGCGCTTCCCTCAAGCATCATCTTCGGCATCATCTGGCAGTACGCGGGATTCGGTTACGCCTTCATCATGGGGGCCGGGTTTGCGCTGCTGGCCTCCATACTGCTCCTGTTCGTCCGACCTCATCGCCCTAATGGGCCGGCGTGATGATGGTGAGGACCGAGTTTTGCTGATCGAGGTAGGTCTCGGCGACGCGCCTCACGTCCGATTCGGAGACCGCGTCTATCTTCTCGGGATAGCGCCGGAAGAAATCATACCCAAGCCCATAGAGCTCATCTGCGGCCATTAGCGAGGCGGTGTCGAGGTTCGTCTGCAGGGAAAGCTCGAAATTACCGATAAGGTAGTTTTTGGCCCGGGAAAGCTCATCGGGAGTTATCCCCTCGTCCCTGATTCTCAGCAGCTCCTTCTTGATTCCGCCGACTGCCGCCGGCAGGTTCTTGGGTGCGGTCGCCATGTACACCCCGAAAAACCCGGGGGCGACACCGCCGACGGAAAACGCTTCGACTGCGTAGGCCAGCCCCTGCCGTTCGCGCAACTCCATGAACATCCGTCCCCCCATGCCGGAGAGCACGGCCGTGAGCACCTCCATGCCGTAGTAGTCGTCCGACAGGTAGTCTGTGCCCAGAAATCCGTACATTATGTGGGCCTGTTCCTTGCCGGCTTCAGTCTCACTGATCCGAATGGGGGAGGCGGACCTTACGGCCGGCCCGGGCTCGGGGGCGGTGGGTGCGGACGCCGATAGATCGCCGAAAAGATCATAAATCCGCCCCAGGACTTCGTCCGGGTCTACGTCGCCGACTACCGAGATGACCATGCGCTCGGGGTTGGCCGCACGCCGATAGTATGCAACCAGATCGCTCCGGGAGATCGACGCCAGACTCTCCTTGGTCCCGAGAAGGGGCAGCGCGTACGGATAGCCGCGGTAGAGGGTCTTCTTGAAGAGATTAATGGTCCGCTGGACGAGATCATCCTTGCCCCGGTCGATGGCGGCCCCTACGATCTCCTTTACCTTGTCCATCTCGTCGGTATCGAACGAGGGGTTGCGCAGGATATCGGCAACGATCTGCCAGCCGTCATCCTGATACGCGGTGAGAAACTGGGCCTTGAGCCCAAGTGAGTCACGTCCCGAAAAACCGCCTACGTCGGCGGCGATCCGGTCGATACGCTCGGAAAGGGCCTGCGCGGTGAGGCGGGTTGTCCCGCGGGTCAGCATCATGGCGGTGAGGTTGCCGATGCCGTTATTTTCGGAGGTTTCGTATCGAACACCGCCGTCGAAAACCGCTGCCACGGAAACGATGGGCAGCGAATGATCCTCCTTGATGACCAGACGGATGCCGTTTGGAAGGACCGCCTTATAGCCGGCCGGGGGGCCGGCAACGAGATCGGGGAAATCACCCCCGGACACCGCCGGCGCCCTGAAGGCGGCCAGCGCCGCTGCCTTGATTTCCTCGTCCGATACGACTTTCGCGTCTGATGAAGGGACGAGGTAGACGATGGTCACATTACGGGCGGTCAGGTATTTTTTCGCCGCCCTCATGATGTCGTCGGTGGTCAGGGCTTTTATCCCTTTGAGGTAGTGCTTCTCGAAATCGAGCGTCCCCGTGGCGGTTTCGTAAAACCCCAGCGCACGGGCGCGGCCGCCGTAGGTCTCCTTGTTGAAGATGAAATCCGCGGTGGTACCGGTAACGGCCTTCGCGAGCTCGTCTGCTGCGGCCGGCTCGTGAGATAGGCGCGAAACTTCGCGGATTATCGCCTCGATCGCCGGTACTATCTTCTCTTCGTCAAGGGTTGCCGTTATAAAGAAGAGCCCCGCCTTTTTCGGAGTGTAAGAGTACGAGCCGATCGAATAGGCCAGCCCCGTATCCACTACGGCCCGGTAGAGGCGCGAGTCCCTCCCGGTGCCGAGGATAAACGACGATACGTCGAGCGTAAACAGGTCGTCGTGGGTGATGGGGATCGCATTGAAGGCGACGTAGATCGACGCCGTGTGTACGGGTTTCGTGAGCCCGGCGATTACGGGGCCGGCGTTGATGGGGCAGGCGGCAAACGTGTCTGGAGGCCCATCGGAGGGCGCGGCGGCGCCCAGATATTGCCGAATCATGGGCTTTACGGCGGCGGGATCAAAATCACCGACCAGTACCGTAACCATGTTGTCCGGCCGGTAATGGGTCGAATAATATCGGTACAGGTCATCCCGGGTATAAGCGGTAATCTTCTCCATCGTCCCGATGACCGGTTTTCCGTAGGGGTGGCCGACAAACGCCTTCTCGAACAACAGCTCGGAGAGGCGGTCTTTGGGGTCATCGAGCCCCATTCGAATCTCCTCGAGGATCACCTGCCGCTCACGCTCAACCTCGCCCGGGTCAAACAGGGGGGTGAGTGCCGTTTCCGACACGACCCTGATCATGGTCTCAACGAACCGCGAGGCGACGGTCGCGGTAATAACCGTATTGTCCATGTCGGTATAGGCGTTGATATTGCCGCCGGACGCCTCGATGAGGGAGGCCCCCTCTCCCGGCTTCAGATTAACGGAGCCGTCAAAGAGGAGGTGCTCGATGAAATGGGACGTCCCCGATTCCGAATCAAGTTCGTTACACGCGCCGACGTTGACCCAGATATTCATGGATACGGCCGGCGTTGAGTTGTCAGGTGCGAGGATCACGACCATACCGTTCGGCAGGGTATAACGGTCGACCTCGCCGCAGAGGCCGGCCGGGGCCAACAGGAAGATTATCAGAATACCGATGACGGCAAAAAGTCCGGAAAATCTCCACTGGTTCATAGATTACCTCCTCTCTATAATGATAGGGCCGTTTCGGCCGAAAGTAAAACGAAAAATATAGCCTTGACAGTCCATCCAAAAGAACCTATTATACTAAATGTGAAGGAGGCGCGATGTTTGGACTTTCCGGCCAAGAGCTGCTGCTTATCGTCATACTTGCGCTCGTCGTCCTCGGGCCCAAAAAGCTTCCTGAAGTGGCCAAGACACTCGGAAAAGGTTACCAGGAGCTGAGAAAGGCTATGGACGGGGTGAAGGGGACGGTAAACGTCAACGATGTCTTCACCAACATGATGAAGGATGACGCCGAGCGCACTACCGACAAGCGCGACGACGGTACGCACTCGAAACGGGAACATGACCGGCAGCACAAGGGATAGGCACAGAGAAGCGAAAGGGGGGAGGTCTTGGCTGAAAAGGAGAACAACGGCGATAACGTAACTATGAGCATCCTCGAACACCTCGAGGAGCTGCGCTCACGACTCATAAAGATCCTTATTTCGGCCGGTATCGGATTTGGTATCGGCTATTACTTTGCCGAAAGCATCTTCGGCTGGCTCATCAAGCCGCTTACCGACGTCCTGCCCAAGGGGACGAGCCTCATCTTCACCAGCATCACCGAGGCCTTCTTTACCTACCTCAAGGTTGGGTTGCTGGCCGGCGTCTTTATCGCCTCTCCCTTCATACTCTACCAGATATGGGCCTTTATCTCCCCGGGTCTCTACAAAAAGGAGAGGCGGGCGCTTATCCCCGTAACGGTCGTATCGGTCATTCTCTTTGTTGCCGGGGCGGCTTTCGGGTACTTCGTCGTATTTCCCTTCGGCTTTAAGTTCCTGATTGCCAACTATACCACCGACGTGATCAGGCCGATGCCGACGATGAGGGAATACTTCTCTCTGGTAACGTGGATGCTCCTTGCCTTCGGGGCTATATTCGAGCTGCCTGTGGTGATCTTTCTCCTGGCCCGATTCGGGATCGTCGGCCACAAGGGGCTGAGGAAGTTTCGCCGATACGCATTCCTGGGCGCCTTTATCCTGGGGGCGATCCTGACGCCGACCCCCGACGTCTTTAACCAGGCCATGATGGCCGGGCCGCTGATTATCCTGTACGAGATCAGCATCTGGGTGGCCTATTTCTTCGGGAAGAAGAAGGAAACGACGGCGGAAGAACGTGAAGATACGGCGGCCGCCGCCGAAGACGGAGAAGAGAAATGAACGCCGAAGGGAGCCGCGTCGTCTTTATCCCCGACGCCCACCTGCACGACCCCGCCGACGACGACTACCGGGATATGTCGGCGTTTCTCGATGAGTTGATCGGCCGCCTCGGGTACTCGGATACCCTCATCATCATGGGCGACCTGTTCGATTTCTGGGTCGGATTTCGCTCGGTTGTTCCCTATCGCTACCTCCCGATACTCAGCCGCCTTCATAGGCTTTCGGCCTGCGGCGTCTCCATCCATTACACCGAGGGCAACCACGATTTTTCCGTGGGCCCGTTTTTCACCGATTTTATACGCGCGCAGGTACATACCGGCCCATGGGAGCTTACCCACTCCGGAGTGCGCATCTACGTGGCACACGGCGACCAGGTCAATCAACGGGACCGGGGCTATCGGCTCCTCAGGCTGGTACTGCGCAGCCTGCCGGTTCGGTTCGTCCGTCATCTCATTCCCCCCTTCATTATCGAACGGGTGGCCCGCGCCATGAGCCGTGCGAGCCGTGTCTATACCGACTCGAAGAAAGACGATAAGGAAGCGCTGGGCCGCGAATTCGCGGTTGCGCGGTTCTTCGAGGGATATGATGCCGTCGTGCTGGGCCATTTCCATTTTCCCGCCACCTGGGGGATGGAGTTAGATGGGCGGCGGCGTACGTACGTCAACACCGGCAGCTGGATGGATCGGCGTGAGTATGTAGAGCTCTGCGATGGGACGTTCAGACGTATAACCTACGGGGGGCAGTAGACGGCCGTCCGGGCGAGGACGGGTGGGTGCAAAATAAGCAGTAAACCGCAGAACTATTTTGCACCCCTGTTTTTGACAGGATTCTTTGTAACTAACTGATATTACTTATCATTTCCCTTCCCGTCGCTTGCCGGCGTTTTCAAATCATTTAAATACCCTTCAATTATAACAGTATATTATCTAATAATATCTATTACTTGCGTGATGCTGAATGGCACTATAGTTGCTTTACTATTATGCAAGCAATTTTTGTAGATTATTTATAATCAGCGTTACGCAGAAGGAGATTTAGCCATGAGTGACATCAGGCGCGTGTTTCTTGTATTTTTTGTCGCCTCGATAGTCGGGTGCCTGACTTTATTTGTTCCTGCCATGCTATCGGCCCAGGACACGACCGACACTACGGATACGACGGATACGACGGATACAACCGATACCTCGGACGAGTCCGCCGATGAGGAGACGAAGGACGTCAACTGGAACGAGGCCCAGACCATGAAGGCCGAAAACGTCGCCGAGGCCGCGGCCGATATACTCGCCGAGAAGGCTGAGGACGCCGCTGCCGAGGCCGAGGCCGCTGAGGCTGATCTTGCGGCGGCGGAGTCCGACCTGACGGCGGCCGAGGATGGTCTCGCGGCGGCCGAGCAGAACCTCTCAGACGTTCAGGCAAACGCCGAGGCCACCGACGAAGAAATCACCGCGGCTGAAGCGGCAGTAGCGGACGCCACCGCGGCAGTTGATGCGGCTACCGCCGCAGTCGATGCAGCCACCGCCTCGGCCGACGAGGCCACCGCCAATGCCGACGAGGCCGCCGCCGCGGCCGAGAGCTTCGATGCAGAGTCTGTCATGGCGATGCGCGAGGACGGCATGGGCTGGGGAGAGATCTGCCATGAGCTTGGCATTCACCCGAGCGTCCTGGGCCTTGCCCTCGGCAAAAAGAAAGCGGCAGGTTTCATCGAGACGGTCAGGAACACCTTCAGGGAGAATAAAGGGAAGGGCAAGAAGGGCGGAGACGACGGAGAGACCGATGTCGCCAGCTCTGGCAGCGGGAAGTCCAATAACGGGAAGTCCGATAACGGAAAGTCCAAGTCCGATTCCAAGGGCAAATCCGGCGACAGTAACGGTAAAAGCGACGGTAAGGGTAAGGGAAAGCATTAGCTCCTTGGTTTCCCCTCTATAGATAGATCCCAGAATTCTCTTTCCGATCCGGCCGCACGACCGGCCGAACAGTCGTGCGGCCCTTTTTTTATCCCGCGTCGATAACGGAACGCGCGAACAAGCGCGCATTATTTTCGTCCTCGGCGTTGGGGCGGCCGGTCATCTTTTCGATGATCGCGTTCCACTCGTCGTCCGATACCTTCCGGGCCTTCTTGACGTAGGGCTGGATATCCGGTGAGAGATACCCCTGGCAGTCGAAACAGCCGAGAAACGGTATCTGTTTTGCCCCGCTTATTGTCTCAAAGGACGCGATGCACTTCTCGAATCCCGCCCTCTCGTAGGCCGACGACGCGTGGGTGATAAACCCGGCGAGCTTAAACGTTCCCTGCTGCGGCAGGCCGGTCAGAAAGGACTTCGCCTGCGCGGAGAGATCGCCCGCGTGGCAGGGCGAGCCGACGAAGACCAGATCATACGCCCCTGCCGCATCGGGCCCGGTTACGTCGATCGGCGCCAGGTCAACCTGATTGCCGGCGGCCAGCTCCTCATAGAGGGCAGCGGCGATCTTCCTGGTGTTGCCGGTCTGCGAAAAGAAGGCGATTAATATCTTCATCGTGCCGATTCCTCCGTATCCCGTCATTTACCCGTAGTGCTCTTGAAGCTCCCTGATTCCGACGGTTGACGCACAGGCGCCTGGTTACGGAGCCGAGCCTCGTGTCGATCCTATGTCTCCGTCGGGTTTACGCCCGCGCCAGGAGCGCACGCGCCACGTCCACCGCCTCAACGGCGTCCTTGGCCCAGCCGTCGGCTCCGATAGTGTCGGCAAACTTCTTGTTGAGGGGCGCCCCGCCGACCATCACCTTAACGTGGTCCCTCAACCCCTGTTCTTTGAGGGCCTCGATGATGACCTTCATCTGGTCCATCGTGGTGGTTAAGAGCGCCGAGAGGCCGAGGATATCGGGTTTTTCCTCGCGGACGCGGCGAATAAACTCCTGGCTGTCCACGTTGATGCCGATGTCAATCACCTCAAAGCCTACACCCTTGAGCATGATGGCCACCATGTTCTTGCCGATATCGTGCATATCCCCCCGGACGGTGCCGATGAGTACCCGGCGGCCTGTTTTGGCCCCGTCTGCGGCAAGCTGCGGCTCCAGCAGGACGAGCGCGGTGTTCATCGCCCTGGCAGAGAGCAGCACCTCTGGGATGAACAGGTCGCCGTCCTTGAAGCGGGTCCCAACGATCTCCATAGCCGGGATCATCCCGCGGTGGAGGATGTCATGGGCCGATGTCCCTTGATCCAAAAGCCCCCGGATACGGGCGAGGAGGGACTCGTCGTCACCCGAAATGATATCCTCCCGGACCCCCGAAAAGAGATCGTCGGCCCCGGCCGCCGGCGTTACCGATGTCCGCGCCTTCTCAAGCCGCTCGTCTGAGACCGGGTTGAACCCGCCCGCTGTGAGCGGGAGCATTCCCTCGGCCTGGACGCGCTCCGAGATCCGGACGAGCCGCTCGAAGACCGCCCTCGGCGGTGTGGAGTCGGCGGTGCCGAGGATGAGCCGGTCTCCCGGGGTAACGTTTTTAAAGAGGTTTGTGAGAAATGACTCGAACTCATCTTCGTCGGCCGTGTCGGCCGAGAGGATCGATTCGGGGATACCGCCCATGATGGTGAGCTTATCGCGCCAGCGCCGGTAATAGTCCTCGATCTTGACCTTGGTCATCGGCCAGGGGGTTACGGATTCCGCCACGTGGACGCCCGAGTCGCGTATCAGGTCCATGAGGCCGAAGTTCTCCCCATCGGTATGGGTGGCGACGAGCTTGCCGCGCGCCCCGAGGTAATCGGAGACCTTTCGGAGCCAGGGGACGATCTCCATTTCAAAATAGGGCGGGTAGGTGAGCATGTCGTCGTAGTTGGCGCCCCAGAGCACCACTTCGGCGGGCGAGTTTCCCATGACGGCCAGCACCTTCTCGAAATAAACGGCGACGCTGTCGGCAAGACGCCGCATCTGGGCGGGGTGGTCATTATACTCGTAATAGAAACGGGTTGGATCGAGGAACTCCTTCTGGATATGGTGCATGGGGGAGGCCGCCAGCGACGCGCCCCCGGCCGCCACAACTCCGTCGTCCCCGACTTCGTCCATGTACTGCTGCGCCGTCTCGTACTGCCCGAAGACGTCGATGTTTTCGAAGATATAGCCGACGATCTCGTAGTCCGAGGGTTTCTTGATGATGTGTTCCTGGGTCCAGCCGAGGGAGGCGCCCGCCCGCTGCATCTCTTCGGTGAGTCCCCCGGCGGTACGCACCGTGCCCTTGGGTGTATGATAGGAGACGATCTGCTGGCCCGCCTCGCTCTTCACCTCGATCTCGATATCCTTCGAAAAACTCCAACCGTAGACCGACTGGATGAAATTGAAGAGACCTATCGAGCGGTGAAGGATGTCGTCCGGACTCTTGATCATGTTTGTGAAATCGGGCACCATGTGGTAGCACGCCCACCCCTCCGCCCTGGCGATATCGTCGGGTTTCCTTCCCTTATGCCGCTCGGGGAGCGTGCCGCCCAGGTTATTGGCGATCCACCAGAGGTCAAGACGGGGGACAAAAGGGATCCGGTCGACCATCTCCCCCCTCATCGTCCTGAGAATTCTTTCTTTGTGGGTTAACGAGGTCATGGCAGGGCCTCCACTGATTGGGGACAATATAACACGCGGGCATATGTATCGGGGTATCGGGCATTGCGCGCCGATTGACAGCGTATTCCCGGCCATGATAACAAAAGAGATACGCCGTGGTCAAGCAATTACGGCGGTGGCGGCGGCGCCGGACCTCCGGCACATTTCGATTGAAAAGCCACGCGCCCTTTGCTATAGTGATGCCGTCGGATTGGGTCCGCTTCTCCCCGTGCGAACGCTCCGCCACCTACCCTCACCGGGGAGGCATCCCATTTTTATATCTATAATCCCATTTTTCAGGAGCGTATTATGAAGATCGTCAAGGGCTTCCCTTCCACGATGCAGGATGACTACCAGCTCAATCTCATCAATCTCATCAAACACGGTGCCAGGAACTTTGAAAAGCAGCAGATCGTCTGCAAGGTCGGCGAGGAGATGTTCCGCTATACCTACCTCGACGCGTACTTGAGGATTATGCGGTTCGGCAACGTACTCAAGAAGCTGGGGATCAAGGTCGGCGACAGGGTCGGCGTCATGGACTGGAACAGCTACCGTAATTATGAGCTCTACTTTTCCATCCCCGGGTATGGGGCCGTTATGCTGCTGATGAACCTCAGGCTTGCCCCGCCCGATCTCGCGTATGTGGTCAACCACGCCGAGACAAAGCTCGTTATCGTCGACGAGACGCTGGCACCCCTCGTGGAAATGGTCGCCCCCCAGCTCAAGACCGTCAAGGGGTACATCATCATCACCGACAAGAAGCTCTCGGACATTCAGACGAAGCTCAAACCGGTGTACAGCTTCGAGGAGCTGCTGGCGGCCGAAAAGCCGGAGTATGACTGGCCGTTGATGGACGAAAAATCGGCATGCGCCGCCTGTTACACAACGGGAACGACCGGCAAACCGAAGGGCGTCTATTACTCCCACCGGAGCACCTACCTGCACGGCCTGGCGGTGGGGACGAACGCCGCACTCTCATACTCTGACTGTTTCTTCCAGTTGGTGCCGATGTTCCATGCGATGGGGTGGGGCGGGCCCTACTTTTCCACCATGTGCGGCGCCAAATATGTACTGCCCGGCATGTATAACCTCCAGCGGCTGGACGAGCTGGCCCAGATCATCGTGGACGAGAAGGTCAATACGACGGCCGGGGCGCCGGCCCTCTTTATGCCGATGCTTGAATATATTAAAAAGCTCGACAAGAAACCCGATCTCAAGGGCGCCCGGTTCCTCTCCGGCGCTACCGAGCCGCCGCTGTCGATGATGAAGGACTACTGGGACCTGACCGGCGCCGAGGTGATACACGCCTACGGCGCAACGGAGACCTCGCCGCTGACCAGCATGAACCGACTCAAGCCGTGGCTTGCCGAAAAGATGACCGAGGACGAGCAGTGGGACATGCGCCGCAAGCAGGGATACGTGGTTACCGGCCTTGACGTCAAGCTCATGGACCCGATGGGAAAGGAAGTGCCCCACGACGGCAAGACCCCGGGCGAGTTCTGCATCCGGGGACCGTGGGTCACCGGCAGCTACTATAACCCGGAGTCCCCCAGCACCCAGTTTTCCGAGGACGGCTACTGGAAGAGCGGCGACGCCGGCACCATGGACGAAGAGGGATACCTCAAGATCACCGACCGGGTCAAGGACATCATCAAGAGCGGCGGCGAATGGATCTCGTCGGTGGATATGGAAAACGCCCTCGTGGCCCATCCGGCGGTGCTGGAGGCGGCCGTCGTCGGCGTTGCCCACCCGAAGTGGGAGGAGCGGCCGCTGGCGCTCGTCATCCTGCGGGATGAATACAAGGGCAAGGTTACCAGGGAAGACATCCACGATCACCTGCTCAAGTCGTTTTCCAAGTGGCAGCTTCCCGACGAGGTCATGTTCGTCAACGAGATCAGCAAGACCTCCGTGGGCAAGATCGACAAGAAGGTGGTCCGGGAGCAGTATAAGGATACGTATACCAAGAAGTAGGCCGGGCAGGATTGCCGCGAGGACGCGCGGGGAGCCCGTCAGTCTATTGCCCGTGAGGGCTCCCCGCGGCGTTAGCGTATATACTATTTACAGCCAACACGGGCGTGTTGAAGAGGAGGGGCAACATATGCAAAAACTACTTGATCTGCTCGGCTGTCGGTACCCCATTATCCAGGGACCGATCGGCGCGTTGAACGGCCCCCGGCTGGTATCGGCGATCTCCGAGGCCGGCGGTTTCGGGATGCTGGCCCTCGGGTTTTCCGGGCCCGACGACGTCAGGCGCATGGTCTCCGAGGTCAGGGAGTTGACCGATAAGCCCTTCGGGGCAAATCTCATGATCATGAATCCCGCCAATAAAGAGAACCTCGAGGTACTGGCCGCGGCGGGCGTTGGGCTTGTCACGACGTCGGCGGGGTCCCCCAAGAAGATATTTCCGGACATCCATGCGCTCGGTATGAAGGGTCTCCACGTGCTGCTGTCTCTGCCCCACGCGCTGGCGGCCGAGGAGGCCGGGGCCGACGGGCTTGTTGTCTGCGGGGCAGAGGCGGGAGGCTTACGGTCGGTCAATCCCGAATCATCGACGATGGTGCTGGTCCCGCTCGTGGTCGATCATGTAAAGATACCGGTAGTTGCCGCCGGCGGAATCGCCGACAGCCGGGGGTACCGTGCGGCCCTGGCGCTCGGCGCCCAGGGGGTCCAGGTGGGCACCCGCTTCATCGCCACCGATGAAAGTCCGGCTCCTCAGGCATGGAAAGACGCCATCGTAGGGTGCAGCGATGGCGGAACGGCGCTGCTGCCGCTGGGCAGGATGACGATGCGGACAATCATGAACGAGAAGCTGAGGGCGTTGATGAGTGACCCAACGGCTGATCTCGCGGCCGAATATAACTACATGAACGCGGGCAAGGCCTGGACGACGGGCGACTTCGATCTGTTCCCGGCAGGCTCAGGCGACGTGGCCGCCCTCATCAGAGACATAAAGCCGGCGGCCGATGTAATCCGGGAAATGGCCTCACAGGGATAGGCGTCCCATTCGGGGGAAGGCCGCGCGAGCTCAGCCCCGGACGTTTACACGAAGCCGTACATCAGAGAGGAGCAAACGCCATGCCGTTGGTATCGATCATCGAAACGCTCAGGAAGGCCTCGTTGGGCCGCTTTGCCGTCCCCCTCTTTGATGCCTTCGAGATGAACGCGGTCGAGGGGATCATCGCCGCGGCCGAGGAGAAGAGGGCGCCGGTCATCATCGCGATCTACGACGCCCTGTTATTACTTCCGACGGTGTCGTCATACGCCGCCTTTATCCGGGACGTTGCGGCCCGATCGCCGGTGCCGGTTTCCCTCATGCTCGATCACGGATCGAGCCCCGAGCGCTGCGACCGGGCGCTCTCGCTCGGGTTCACGGATGTCATGTACGACGGGTCAAAGCTCCCGATCGAGGAGAATATCGCGTCCACCGGGAGTGTCGTCATCGCGGCCCGGAAGACAGGCGCCGGGGTGGAGGCGGAATTGGGCCACGTGGGCGAGGGCTCGAACTACGAGGCGTTCGGGGCCGCCCGTGAAGGCTTCACCGATCCCGCGACCGTTTCGCGCTTCGTGGCCGATACCGGCTGCGACGTCCTGGCGGTAGCCGTCGGTACCGCCCACGGCCGCTACAAGGGGGCGCCTCATATCGACATTGACCTCCTGGCGCACATTCGGCGCGAGACCGACGCGCCGCTGGCGCTCCACGGCGGAACAGGGCTCTCCGAACGGCAGTACCGGGACGCGATCGACGCCGGGATCGCCAAGATCAACATCGCCACGGACCTTCTGGGGGTTGCGACAGAAATGATGACCGAGGCCGCCCGGCAGCCGGAAGCATCGTATCTCGGAATGGTTGCCGCCGCCAAACAGGCGCATCGGGAGCGGTGTTCGTACTATTTCGACCTCTTCGGGGCGTCGGAAAAAGGATAATGGACGGTTTATGGAAATAGAGCAGGTTGAATTTTCCGGGAGCCCGAACTGCTACGCGTGCCGCATTGGGGACAAGAGCCTTGTAATCACCGCGGATTTCGGCCCGCGGATCATCTCTCTTGCGGCCGGCGGCGGCCCCAACGTATTGTTCGTGGACGAAGGCAGGGGCATGGGCAGCGGGGGATGGCTCCTCTACGGGGGACATCGCCTCTGGATCGCTCCGGAGACCCGGTCTACCTACGCGCCGGATAACGGGCAGTGCCGGGTGGAATCGGACGGCGGGCGCCTGACCGTCACCACGCTCGACGAGGCGCTGATGCTCGAAAAATCGATTACCGTCTCCGAGCGTGGGGGAGATTTTCTCGTCGCGCATACGGCCGTCAACCGGTCAGATACGCTTGTCGTCGGCGCGATCTGGGCGCTGACCTGTGTTGTGCCGCGGTGCACGGTCTTTTTCCCCTGGGGGACGGGGGGCGACTGGGACCTGAAGAAGATCGTCTACTGGAAACGGTGGATGAACCATACGACGGACGTGGGAGGTTCCCAGTACATCCCCACGGACGACCTCTTTCTGGTCAGGCCGGACGGCTCGGAGGGGAAGGTCGGGACGTCCGGCACCGAGGGATTCATCGGGGTTGCCGGGGCGGACTATACCTTCGTCAAGCGGTTTGACCGCATAGCATCCGCCCCCTACTATGACGAGGACTGTGCCGTCCAGTGTTACACCTGCGCGGACTTCGTGGAGCTTGAGACCCTCTCTCCCACGTATACGCTTTTCCCGAACAGGCCGGTTATTCACGAGGAGGAATGGATCGTCCGGGCTACGGCAGTCGACCCCGCCGACGGGCAGGCGGTCCGCCGGCTGATCGGTATGCGGGGAAACGGGCCGTCATAGAGGTCGTCCGCAAAAAGAAGTCCGACCGGCCGCGCACGGTTACTTCTCTTTTACCAGCTTCCGGGCGCGGGCAAGCTGCTGTTTGATCTCGACGCTGTCCGGAGAGAGCGAAAGGGCGCGCTCGAGGGCGTCGACGGCCTCCTCGGGGTCCCCGGTTTCGATATGGGCGATCCCAAGATTGTACCAGGCGTCGTGGTGCTTGGGAGAGAGCTCCACCGCCCGGCTCAAAAGATTAAGCGCCCGCTTGGCGTCGCCCAGGGCACCCGCGGCCGTTCCGAGCGCGAACAGGGCCTCGGGATCCTCGGGCCGGAACCGTAAGACATACTCGGCCCTCGTCCCGGCGGCTTCCCACTGTTGCCACCGGAGGGCGCTCCTGATCCCGGTCAGCTCAACGTCGAGCTCCTGACCGCTCGGGACACGGGCGGCTGCCGGCCCGAACTCCCTCTCGAATACGCGTACCACCTCCCCTACGGCCTCCTCGGGGCCCGCCGCTGTCAGCTCGAGGTAGCGCGGCTCAAACCAGCTTCGCTCGCAGATAATCGAAAGCTCAGTTCCTTCCGGCAGCCCGTAGGCCCGGACCGAGACGGAGCTCGCGGCAATTCCGTCGTATCGGGGCTCGATGGTCTGGCCGAACGTGACGGCAAAACCGCGCTTTTTGTCTCCCCGGCTCCATCCCCGTTTGGTCCAGTAACGCTCTTCGCCCTCCGGCTCGACCCACTCCGGGGTCCGGGTCGGTGGGGGACTAAAATCGGGGGACAGGAGTGCGGCGCCTTTTTCGGCAAAGCCCAGCAACGTCTCGTAATCGCTGTCATACGCCTTGAAGGGCTGGTAGCGGATCGTCTTTTTGGCCATGGCATTTCCCGAATGTATCGAGCGGAGATATCCAAACCGTTACGATTTGAGTATACGCCGCGATCGGGCGGCGGTCAAGATGCGGGGGAGCTGTATTACGCGCACCCGTCCGCGTACGAAGAGTATGGATTTACCGCATTATATCTGGTACTATATAGATATGAAGCTCTCCGAGGACATCCGTGCGCTCCTGATCTTCATGGTGGTGATGGCGGCCATCGGCGGGGTTATCGTCATGGCGATCGTCGTCGCGCCGATGATCAACAAGTACCCCCAGGTATCGCTGCGGCTGATCGTTGCCGTCCTGCTGACGTTCGTCAGCGCGAAGTTTCTCTTCTACATCTCCGAGGCGCTGCTGATCGTCATAGGGAAAAGAAGCGCCCGGGCCGAGGCCAGGATCCGCTCCGCTCACCCTGCCCTCCGGCGAACCGCTATCTTGCTTGCGATCGGGGCGACCTTCGTATGCTGGTATTTCATCTTTGCCTACCTCAAGGGGATTTTCGGATAGCCCGCGGCCCCAACTCCCGCGAGAACCCTGTGACACGCCGCTGTTTCTTGCCCTTATGTCAGTATTTTTTTCTTGACTTCAGCCACCTTGGATACTATACTGCAAAGTACTTTGTAACGCAAAGTACTTTATTACTGTTTCCCGTGGAGGATGGTCTCAATGGACAAGAGAGGAAACCGCCCGGATATCGGCACGGCGGCAAGCAAACCGACGGGACGCCGGCCGGCGGCAGGCGGGGGCGATGTCCACATGGATACCCTGAACCGGGCGATCGGCGACGTCCGGTATATCCGCGACCTCCTTGACGCCTCTCACGACTTTTTTGTCTCCGGCTGGTCCGGGGTGGCGGCGGGGATTGTCACCGTGGCGGGGGCGGCGGTTACCGCGCTGGTCATGGCACATCCCGAGCGCTGGGATATCCCCAAAACTCTCTGGGCGCTCTGGGCCGTCGTCGGTATCCTCCTCGCATTATCTGATTTCATCTTCTTCGCGCGGCGCTGCCGGGAGGTCGGCCGGCCGATAATCTCCGGGCTCCTGGTAAAGATCGTCGCTTCCGAACTCGTCATGGCCGCCCAGGGGCTTATCCTGACCCTTGTCTTCATCAAGATATCTATGCCTGAATATATCCCCGCGGCGTGGCTCCTGGGCTTCGGCGCCACGTTTACCGCGCTGGGCCTCTATATCCCCGGGGGGCTATGGGTGCTCGGGGTGACCACGATCGTCGCCTCTGTCGCGGCCTTTATCGTCCCGGCGGGCGGGATCTGGTGCGTCGGGTTCGCGGGAGGCGCGATGTGTCTCTGGGGGGCGGCCTACCTGATCACCCGCGGCAGGTGACGCGTGTCTCAGATTCGTCCGATTGTTGTCCGTTAGAAAGGAGTATAAAACCATGTGGGACCTGTTGTTCTGGCTGTATCTTGTCAACGCAATCTTTTTGATCAACCACGAGATCGACTCCGGCTATCAGAAGGAATGGGAGCTCATCGGTATGCCGGGGGGGATTAACCTGTTTCTCCTGCTTCACTTCCCGCTCCTGTTTATATTCCTGTGGGGGCTGGTTCTGGTCTATATGGAGCGGACGGCGGGCCTGGTCATCTCGGCTATACTCGCGGTCGTCGGGATCTTCGCGCTGGCCATTCACACCTACTTTATCAGGAAGGGTAAGCCCGGTTTTACCGCGCCGATCTCCCGGTTCATCCTCTGGGGAGGGGCCGCCGTCTCGGCCGTGCAGGGGATCGTTACGATATATCTATTGACCAGGTAGGTTGTGGTTTTTCCAACTTGTGTATATAATTAATATGGCGGAGACAAACGGAGAGCGGCACATCACCGAACGGCTCGATCGGGTGATTCACGAGCGGGCGCGGCTCGGGATCATGGCGATCCTGGTCGGGGGGGGGCGGACCGAGTTTACCGCCCTGAAGGATATGCTGTCGCTTACCGACGGAAACCTGAGCGCGCACCTGAGGGTGTTGGAGAAGAGCGGCTATACTATCGAAACGAAGGAATTTGTGGGGAGACGGCCAAAGACGGCCTACCGGGCGACGGAGAAAGGCGTTCAGGCCTTTAGGAATTATATGGACTCGCTCGAGAGGTTCATGAAGATCGTTTCCCAAGAGGATGTAAAATGAAACGTAGCTGTGATTCTCGGTATTGTCCTGGCCTGGTTAGGTCCTGACGGTTTTCTCATACGCGGCCGAGCCGACCGCCCAGGACCTCATCAAAGAGGCCGAGGACCTGATGCGGGGCCAGTCCAACACGGGCACGTTTACCATGAGCATCACGACCCCCAATTGGGAGCGCTCCATGACGATGGACTACTGGGAAAAGGGCAAGGAAAAATCGTTGATGAAGGTCGTCTCCCCCGCCAAGGAGGCCGGCACCGTATCCCTCAAGATCGGCAACGAAATGTGGAACTACATCCCCTCGGTCGAGAAGGTCATCAAGGTCCCGCCCTCCATGATGATGCAGTCGTGGATGGGGTCGGACTTCACCAACGACGACATCGTCAAGGAATCGAGCATCTCCCGGGATTACGAGGCGAAGATCACCGGCAAGCAGGCGCTCCCCGACGGCCAGTGCTACGTCCTTGACCTCATCCCCCGGCCGGAGGCGGCGGTCGTCTGGGGCAAGATCACGGCATACGTCCGGGTGAGCGACCATATCCCGCTCAAGTACGAGTTCTTCGACGAAAAGGGAAAGCTCATCCGCTACCAGACGCTATCCGATATTAAAAATATGGGGGGAAGGACCATCCCCACCGTCATGACGATGGTCCCGGTGACGAAGAAGGGCAAGAAGACGGTCATGGTCATCGACAGGATCAACTTCAACGTCCCCATCAGCGACGACGTATTTTCGCTCTCGAAACTCAAGGGCGGCACCACCCGGTAACGGCCGCCCCGAGTTTTTACCGACGAATAAGGAAGCGCGTATATGGATGGATTTACCTACCGGCTCTTCTTGATGGCGTGGAGAAACATCTGGCGCAACACCCGCAGAACGGTCATCACCGTGGCCGCGGTGGTGTTCGCGGTGACGATCGCCGTCTTCATGTGGTGCGTGGCGATCGGTGAGCACGAACAGATGATAAACGACGCCCTCAAGCTCTATCCCGGCCATATCCAGATCCACGCGAAGGGGTACTGGGAGGACAAGACCATCTATAACAGCCTCCTGCCGCCCGAGGAGCTGATCGCCACGCTCTCCGCCGACGACCGGGTCAAGGCCGTCACCACGCGGCTGACGGTCGATGCCCTCATATCCAGCGATACCAACACCAGCGGCGTGGCGATGATCGGGGTGGACCCCGCCCGGGAGTTTTCGGATATCAGGGAAAAGATCATCGACGGCGCGTTCATCGAGCCCGGCAACCCCGATGCCATCGTCATCGGCCAGTCCCTGGCCAAGAACCTGAACTGCGGCGTGGGCGACCGGCTGGTGATCCTGACCCAGGCCTACGACGGCTCCATCGCCGCGCGGTTCTTCACGGTTTCGGGGATCTTCCGCACGGGGTCCATGGAGTTTGACCGGGCGATGGCGATGGTGGATATAGCGACGGCGGGCGATCTCCTGTCGATGTACGGGCAGGTGACGGAAGTGTCGCTCCTGCTCAAGACCGACCGCGACGCGGACGACCTGACCCGGGAAATCAGCGGGGCGCTTTCCCCCGAGACCCACGAGGTCATGCCCTGGCAACAGCTCATCCCGGACCTCGTCCAGTTCGTGGAGCTGGATAACATCTTCGGGTATATCTATTATTTCATGATCCTGGTCGTCGTCATCTTCGGGATCATGAACACGATCCTCATGGCGGTCATGGAGCGGTACCGGGAATTCGGGGTGATCATGGCGCTCGGCACCAAACCGAAGCATATCGTATCCCTCGTCCTGATGGAGTCCGCCCTGATCGCCCTGGTGGGGATCGTCATCGGGGACGCGATCGGGTTTGGGATATCCTACTATTTCACCCAGGTCCCGATGGATCTCTCCGCCTACGCCAAGAGCATGGAGAGCTTCGGGATCAACCCGCTGCTCTACGCCAAGATATATCCGTTTGTCTTCTATATTACGGACCTGATCATCCTGTCGGCGACGATCCTTTCGGCGGTCTACCCGGCGGTCAAGGCATCACGGCTCGAACCGGTCCGCGCGCTGCGGTACGTGTAGGGGGAACAGATGAACCTCACCCTCAAACTGGCATGGAGGAACCTCTGGAGGAACAAGCGGCGCTCCTTTATCGTGATCGCCGCCATCGTGTCCGGGCTCTGGGGGATGGTCTTCATGATCGCCATCTCCGAGGGGATGATGCAGGAGATGGTCAAGACCTCCATCGAGTCGGGCGTCGGGCACGTCCAGATACACCGGCAGGGGTTCATGGATAACCTGGACGTCAACCGGAACGTCCGCGACCCCTCCTGGGTCCTGAAGAAGATCGAGGGCACGCCGCACATCGAGGCGGCCGCCGAGCGGATCAAGGTCATGGGGCTGGTCTCGTCGCCGGAGAGCTCGGCCGGGGTCCTGATCTGGGGGATCGACCACGCCGCCGAGCCGCGGGTCTCCGCGGTGCGGCGGTGGCTTTCCGACGGGGAATTCCTCTCCGGCGCCCACGGGGAGATATACATCGGCAGGAGCCTGGCCCACAAGCTCGAGGTCGAGCTGGGCGACAAGATCGTCCTGATGAGCCAGGGCCTCTCGCCGGAGATCGGGTCTGCGGCGTACCGCGTGGCCGGGATCTTCGAGTCCACCTCGCCCGAGTTTGACAAGTTTAACCTCTATATAAACCTCGACGACGCCCAACAGCTCCTCTCGATGGGCGGCCGGGTTTCGGAGATCGTCATCATCGCCGACGATATCGACAACGTGGACGGGCTGACGGCATCGTTGACCCGCACCCTTTCGGGCACCGGGATGGAGGTCCTCTCGTGGAAGGGGGTGCTCCCGGTCATCGTCGAGATGCTGGCGATGTTTGACGGGTTCAACTACGTCGTCTATATCATAGTCGTCCTGGCGATGGCCTTCGGGATCGTCAACACGATCCTGATGAGCGTGTTAGAGCGGACCCGTGAGATCGGCATCCTGATGGCCATCGGGACCCGCCCGCGGCTCGTCTTTTTCGAGGTCCTGAGCGAGGGGGTGCTGCTGGGGCTCATCGGGATCGTCGTCGGCTGGGTCTTCACGGGGGTCTTTTACGCGGTGATCTCGCACACGGGCATCGACCTGTCCCTCTGGGCCGAGAGCCTCAGGTACATGGGAGGCATCGGCGCGACTCTCTACCCGCTCGTCACCATCGGCAACGTCGTCAAGTCGACCGTCTCGGTCTTCCTGGCGGCGGCCCTCTCGTCGCTCTATCCCGCGATACGGATCATGCGCCTTTCGCCGTCTTCGGCGATTCGCTCGGTATAACGGCTGGCTTCGGCACGGAAAAGGAAAAACGATGAAAGACTCGATCATTATCCAGACGAAAAAACTGACGAAGGTTTACGACGAATCCGCCCTCACGATCACCGCGCTCGACCGGGTGGACCTGACCATCCGAAAGGGGGAGTTCATGGCCCTGGCCGGCCCCTCGGGGTCCGGCAAGACGACCCTGCTCAACCTCATCGGGGGGCTGGATAAGCCGACCGAGGGGACGGTCATCGTCGCGGGAAAGGACATCGCCTCCCTCGGGAAGACCGAGCTTTCCGACCTCAGGCTCTTTCACATCGGGTTTATCTTCCAGGCCTATAACCTCATACCCGTTTTGACGGCCCGGGAAAACGTGGAATACGTCATGCTGCTCCAGGGCGTCGAGGAGCGCGAGCGCATCCGGCGGGCCGAGGAGATCCTCACGGAGGTGGGACTTGCCGACTATATCAACACCCGCCCCAACCAGATGAGCGGGGGTCAGCAGCAGCGGGTGGCGGTTGCGCGCGCGATCGTATCCAACCCGGACGTGGTGCTGGCCGACGAGCCCACGGCTAACCTGGACTCGAAGACCGGCGAGGCGCTCCTGACGCAGATGCGCCACATGAACGAATCCCACAGGATCACGTTCGTCTTCTCCACGCACGACAGGATGGTCATGGACCACGCCCGGAGGCTGGTGATCCTGAGGGACGGGGCGATTACGGAGGATAACCGGAAATGACCGGCCCGCGAAAGGGGATGGGCCGGCGGCCCGCGGCGGCCGTCGCGGTTATAGTCTGCGCCGCGGCGCTCTTCCTGCTGTGCCCGGCGGCCTTCGGCCAGTCGAGGGAACTGCTCACGACCGACGACCTGACCGTCACCTGGGGCGGGTACCTCACGTCCCTGACGACGGCGTCCGTCCCCGAAAATGGCAGGGAGGTATGGAACGGGGCCGTGACGCTCCGGGTCAAGACCGAGGCGAACTGGCGCGACCGGTTCACTCTCACGCTGCACTACGAGGTCAGCGCCCTCTGGGGCGGCTCGCTCGGCAACCACGCCTACCGGTCGGCCGCGCTGGCCGACCCGGACGTATTCGCGAACCTCTGGTGGCCCATCGGTGAGGGGAGGAGGATCGTCGCGTCCCACACGCTTGACCGGGCCTACCTGACGGTGCGCGCCGACCCGGTGAACGTCATCATCGGGCGCCAGCGCATCGGGTGGGGCGTGGCGCGGTTCATCTCTCCGCTTGACCTCTTCAACCCGTTTGACCCGATGGCCATCGATACGGAGGAGCGGCGGGGGACCGACGCCCTGGTGACCGAGGTCTCCCTCGGGCAGTTTACGGGGATGTCGCTCGTGTTCGCGCCGACGTTTCCTATGGACAACGCGTCGTACGCGGTCCGTCTCTATACGAATCGCTTTAATTATGACGTATCGCTCGTGGCCGGGAGGTTTACGGACCGCGAGGTCTACGGCCTGGATTTCTCCGGCCAGGTCTGGAATATCGCGGTCTGGGGGGAGGTCGCCTGGAACGAGGAGGACGAGGGGGTGACGTACGCCGTCGCCGACCCGTCGTCGCCGTTCGGGTTTTCTCTGCACCGGTCAAAGAGCGGCTACGTGCGGGCGACGCTGGGGGCGCAGTATATCTTTCCGAATACCCTGTCGGTTCTCGCGGAGTATTACTATAACGGCAAGGGGGAGATGGATAGGGGCAACTATAACTGGGAGGCGGCGGCCGACGGGTCGGAGCCGGCCCTTTCTCGGCATTACCTTTTCGCGAGCGTCGGCTACCAGATCACCCCGCTCCTGACGGGGAGCTTTTCCGCGGTCTGCAACGTCGGGGACGGGAGCGTCCTCCTGGCGCCGTCCGTCGAATACTCGCTTACCGAGGACGTCTACCTTTCGGCCGGGGCGCAGGTCGGGATAGGGGAGAGTCGGACGGAATACGGCGAGCGGCCGGAGTTATATTATCTCCAGGTGAGGTATTATTTCTAATCGCCGGGGCGTGATGTAGCCGGGAAAGGGGACACTCTCGTTTTCCCGTTCGGTGCTATCCCGTCAGTTCGAGCCGCCGATCGGCGGTACGGCGATCTCCCGCCCGTCTTCGCGTTTCCGTCACTTCACCGTCATTGCGAGGGCGCGGCAGCGCCCGTGGCAATCCCCTCACCGTCACCGAAAACGTCCCCTATCATTATAGAGGAGGCAGAAAGCCGACGCGGCAATCGCCGCGTAGTGTGGCGGGAAGAAATGTCAACAAAAGATTTGACCCCCTTTAGACCCTAAAGATTTGACCCCCTTTAGACCCTTTCTAAATCTCCCTACTTATCCTTTAAGATGCTATCTATGATTAACTGTTCCATATTCCCGGTAGAAGCACAATCCCAAGTCCCCGCTACTTTTAAGAGGGCGTTATAGTAAGTTCCCGGAAATTGTGCATTAACCTTTATGCTTGTTGTGTCTTCGTCAATCCTTTTTACAAACACATTGAATTTCATATAAAAATATGTTAATTGATTCAATCCTGGCTCTCCGCAATCACAGATTTCAATACCGTTATAGATTACCATTCCCTTTATTACGCCCAGGTGAGGTACTTTCATCGGCTCAGAGACAATTATTCCGGAGTCTTTTTCTATCGTCTGAATATTGATGTTATTAGAGGCAAAAAAGTCGATTACACCTTCCCATACTTCATCGTATGATTTATCAACAATTCTTCCTGTATCAATATCCCTTTGTACTGGTGGCCTTGTAGCACACGCAAGAGCGTATACTGTAATTAGAGAGATAGCGAACAAGAGTATAAGATTCCGTTTCATGTTATTCTCCACTATATATTCTTTGTGAAATACCTTATAGTACCGATTAGTACAAGTCAAGCGTGAATTAATATGGAAATATTGAATACAACCTTTTCTAGACTTTGGCACCTCATCCATTCACTGCCTATATGCCACCACCTTCCTGAAAGGAGTACGTTATGGGGACTTGACTTCCCACTCTGTTGTCGATGCACAGGACTATATATGTTCCTTATACTTGGTTTCATCTTTAATAGTTTTCTCAAGATTGGACATTCAGGTAAAAGAAGAACGCTATTCACCCTAATAGGTCTATCGCTGCTCACAGGAATAGAGGCCGTATTAGAGATAGTATTTAGAGTAGACCCCGGGAATCTGATAAGGCTTATGACTGGAACCGTTTCGGGATGTGCGATAGGGTTTCTGCTTAACGCTGCCTCTTTTGGTAGGATGGATTCATCTGGAATTAAGGGGACATATACTTAATTAATAGGCGCTCTGTTTAAGCAAAGAAACAGTAACTAAGTACGTGTCCCCTTAATTCCCTTCACTCCTTCCGCCGCCCCCGCCCGATATTTTCTTGAAATGAACCACCATTCATGTTATAGTATCTCTTCTACCTCGCAATCCTCTATCTGCTGGTTATAAAAAAGGAGTAGAACCATGGCACAGACAATCAAGACCGTTGGAATCGTCGGCGCCGGCTTCATGGGGTGCCAGATCGCGTCCCGCGCGGCCGTGTTCGGCTTTACCGTCAGGATGTTTGACCTGAATCCCGAGGTGCTTACCGCCGCAAAGGCCACCACGAAGGCCTATACCGATATGCATTTTGGCGACAACAAGAGCGAGGCCGCCGCGGCGGAAAGCAGGGTATCCTACTACGGCACGCTGGCCGAGGCGCTGGCGGGCGTCGACCTGGCCTTCGAGGTCGTGCCGGAGAACCCGGAGCTCAAGAAGAAGGTGTTTGCCGAGATGGAAAAGGCCGCGCCGTCGCACGCGATCCTCGCCTCCAATTCCTCCTCGATCCCCGTTTCCTGCGTCATCGACTCCGTCCAGTGCCATGACCGCGTCATCAATATCCACTTTTACATCCCCATCTCCCAGCGCAACATCGTGGATATCATGGGATGCGCCAAGACCAGCAAGGAAACCAAGGACGCCGCCGAACAGTGGGTCAGGGATATCCACTGCATCCCCCTGCTTGCCAGGAAGGAGTGCATGGGGTTTGTCTTCAACCGGGTATGGCGCGCGATCAAGAAGGACTCCCTGGCCATCTGGGCGGGGGGCTACGCCGATTTCCGCGACGTCGACCGCGGATGGATGGTCATGACCGGCATGAACATCGGGCCCTTCGGCGCGATGGACTACGTGGGGCTGGACGTGGTCTACGACATCGAGATGTCCTACTACAACGACAGCAAGGACCCCAAGGACAAGCCGCCCCAGGCCCTCAAGGACATGATCGACAAGGGGCTCAAGGGCGTCAAGACGATGAAGGGCTTCTACGACTGGAAGAGCCCCGAGTTCATGAGCCCCGACTTCCTGGACCCTAAGAAGAAGTAGAGCTATCCGTTACCGTTATTTACTATTCGGGGGGGAGCATGCTCCCCCCGAATCGTTTCGATATCGGTTTAGTCGGTTTAATCGTTGTTTGATATTGTCGTGGACCTAAACTTTACCCTCTTCTTTCTTCTCCTTGCGGCGGTCGCGGGCTTTATCGCCAAGCGGCTGATAGGCCGCAGTGACGACGAGCCCGCTATCGAGGAAATCCTCTCGGAGATCGTCCCGTTCCTGAACGACCCGGCGGCGCTCCACCGGAAGGTCGCCAGGGACCTGCGGCAGCGGCGTATTCGGGGCGGCGGGACGATTATCGACATCACCCCGACCCAAAAAACGGAGATCGTCCGGATCAGGGACCGCGTGGTTGTTGATATTGGCGTGGAGACGGACGGGGTGGCCGTCGAGCGCGACGTCGTCTACGAGCTCGCGTTCATGCGGCCTGATACGCTGGATGAGGCGGGTATCGGCCAGTACGTGGAGTTCACCGGAATCCTCATCGATATCACGGGCGGGACGGGGACGCCGGTCATAACGGCCGACCCGGGGGAGATCCTCTATATCGGAGATGGGCCGCCTGACGGTGCGGACGCGGACGAGGAGCCGCCGGATACCGGCGGGGAGTTTCGATAGAGGGATATGACTGCGGCGTATGCCGATGAGCCAACCGTCGGGATATCCCGTTCGATAGATGCCGTGCCTTTCGTTACTTGTCCGAATATCCAAAAAGTAAGCAGAACACGTAATTTTCTTCTTGACAGTACTCAGAAATGGATTTACACTTATCGTAACTAACTAACCAGTTAGTTATTTCGGTAGCCGAACAAGCCTCTATTCGGTACCATGCACTGCAACGCTCGTCATGGGGTAACGACATGGTAATCCGAATCAAAACAATCAGATGGCCGCTACCGCTGCTTCGCCGGCCTTCTGTTCCTCTCCCGTTCCGCTTTCCGCCCGGCCCGATGACGGCGGGCAAGCTTCCGCTGGCCTACACGTTGGAGGACTGCATACGGATTGCCGAGCGGCAGTCTCCGGCGATCATCGCGGCCTCCGCCGAGATGAAGCGGACCAAGGGCCTGATCTGGGAGGTCTGGACGAGCATACTTTCGGTGAACGCGGACGGCACCTATACCTACTTCAACACGCCCCCCGGCACGACGTTTCCCGCCGACATCTTTGGTCCCGGCATACCGGCGACCGATGTCTTTATGGGCCTGCCCACCCACGAGTCCTACAACGTGGGCCTGCAGGGGACGCTGCCGGTCTTCACGGGGGGACGGGTTGTCTCGGGGCTGGCGGTGGCCTATCTTTCGGACGACATCGCCGGTGAGCAGTACCGAAAGGCGGTAAACGACACGCTCTACAACGTGCGGGTCGCTTTTTATTCGATCCTGCTGGCCCGCGAGGTGGTCACCATCAGGACGGAGGCCCTGGACCTGTTGACGCGGCACCTGGAGACGACCCGGCTGAAGTACGACGTGGGGGTGGTATCGCGGTTTGACGTATTGCGCTCGGAGGTGGAGGTGGCCAACGCCCGTCCCCCGCTGATTTCGGCCAGGAAGGACCTGGTCCTGGCCGGGGAGACGCTGAAACGGGTGATGGGGGTGGACGTGAGCGAGCCCTTCGAGATAGAGGGTGAGCTGACGTTTGCCGAGGAGGCGGTTGATCTTGACGGGCTGTTGAAGGAGGCCGACGAGGCGAGTCCGGAGCTGATAATCGCCCGCAAGGCCGAGCGGATCGCGTCGAAGAACGTGAAAATGGCGTTTGGCGAGTTCCTGCCGGTGATTACGGCGTTTGGGCGCTACGAGGGGAACGATCTACGATGAGATTTCCTGGGACCAGGACGACTGGGCGTGGGACTGGACGGCGGGCGTGATGGTGTCCATGCCGATCACCGACCTGCTGGTGACGGCCGCCAAGGTCAAGGAGGCCAGGGCAGAATACACGAAGGCGCGCGTGGGGGCGCTGGACACGGCCAACAAGATAAAGCTCGACATCAAGGGCGCCTACTACGACCTGGTCGAGGCGCGGGAGATCGTCGATTCCCAGCGTCTGAACATCGAGGCGGCCGAGGAGGCGGTGAAGATCGCCGAGGTGCGCTACGACAACGGTATCAGCACGCTGCTTGGAGCTGATGGACGCACAGCTTGCCCTCACGTCGGCGCGCCTCAACTGGCTCAACGCCCTGTTCGGATACGAGGAGGCCAAGGCCCGCATCGAAAAGATCGTCGGCAGAAAAACGCTGGAAAGATAACGGGCCGACGACCCTCTCGTTCAATTGACCGCAATAGAGAATTCTTATGGGAACAGAGACGGATAGATTGGACAACCAGTTAGCCGGGGAATTCGAGCAGTTCGGCCAGACGGAGCGCAAGATCCTGGCGGCCGCCGTTGAGGTGTTTGCCGAAAAGGGTTTCGACGGCGCGCGCACCGACGAGATCGCGGCCAAGTCCGGCGTCAACAAGGCGATGATCTATTACTACTTCAAGTCGAAGGAGAATCTCTATACCGTCATCGTCGAGACGCTATTCGGAAAGGTCTACCTCATCCTCAGCAGCGCATCTCTCCCTCGTCGACGTGAACGCTCCCGAGCAGGGAATCCTCTCATTTATCGACAGCTATGTCGATTTCATCTATGCCCATCGCATCTTCGTCAAGGTCATGTTATGGGACCTGGCCCGCGGGGGCGCGATCGTCGTCGAGGGTCGCCGGCAGGGTGATGCGCGATAAAACCGGTGCAGGTCAGGGCGTATCTTCGAACAGGCCGCGCGGGAGGGCTACCTCCGTCCCGTCGATCCGAAGCACCTGTTTGTCAGCATTATCGGCATGGTCGTCTTTTTCTTCTTCGCCGAGCCCGTTGTCCGCGTCATCTGGGGCGAAGAGCCGATCACGCCCGAGCATATAGCCGAAAGGAAAAAAGAGATCAGCAGACCTCATTATGCACGGAATTTTGCCGAAACAGGGGTAGGGTATGATTGATAAGAAAAAAATCGTGATCCCGGTTCTCGTTATCGCGGCCGCGGCGGCGGTCACCGCCTTCCTGCTGCTGCACAACGGCGACGACCCGAACCTGATCACCGGGTCGGGGACGATCGAGGCCACCGAGGTGGACGTGAGCCCGCGCATCTCGGGCACTATCACGGCCATCCACTTCGACGAGGGTGATTCCGTCAGCGGCCGGGGACCTCCTGGTCGAGATAAAGGCCGAGGAGCTGCTGGCCCAGCGGATGGGCGCCGAGGCGGTATTCCTCAACGCGCAGACCAACGTCGGGCGCGTCAGGAGCCTCTTCAGGGCCGGCGGCGTAGCCAGGATGGACCTCGACAACGCCGAGACCGCCTACCGCAGCGCCAAGGCGCAGCTTGACTACATCGATGCGACGCTGGCAAATTCCACCCTGTCCGCCCCGATAGACGGGGTAGTCCTCGCCAGGAACCTTGAGGTGGGGGAGGTGGCATTCGCCGGCTCCCCGATCCTGACGCTCGCCGACCTGTCAAAGGTCTGGATCAAGATCTACGTGAATGAGCCGGTCGTCGGGCTGATCAAGACGGGCGGTGCCGCTGCGGTACGGGTGGACAGCTGGCCGAGCACGGTATTTGAGGGGGTGATCACGTACATCTCAGACGAGCCGGAGTTTACCCCCAAGACGGTGCAGACAAAAGAGGAGCGCACCAAGCTCGTTTTTGCCGTGAAGATCGAGCTGGAAAATCCCGAGGGCCTGTTGAAACCCGGCATGCCGGCGGACGCCGAGATCGACGTCGGTACGGAAAGGTAACGCAGTGAACGAGGCGGCAATCCAGGCCACGGGCCTGGTCAAGAGATACGGGGCAGTTTCGGCGGTGGACGGCCTCGACCTGGTCGTCGGGCAGGGCGAGGTCTTCGGCCTGATCGGGCCGGACGGCGCGGGCAAGACCACGACCATGCGGATGCTGGCGGGGGTGCTTGAGGCCGGACGGCGGGCAGGCCCGCGTCCTCGGCTCGGACGTCATTGCCGAGCCCGAGGCGGTGAAGGGAAAGATCGGCTACATGTCCCAGCGGTTCGGACTCTACGAGGACCTGACGGTGGCCGAGAATATCGACTTTTACGCCGATCTCTACCTCGTGGACAAGAAGGAGCGGGAGGCCCGGTTCAGGCGGCTGATGGAGTTCTCCCGCCTGACCCCTTTCCTCGGAAGGCTCGCCGGCAAGCTCTCCGGCGGCATGAAACAGAAGCTGGGGCTGGCGTGCGCCCTGATCCACACGCCCCGGCTGTTGCTCCTGGACGAACCGACCAACGGAGTAGACCCGGTCTCCCGGCGGGAGTTCTGGAAGATTCTCTATGACCTCCTGTCCGAGCGCGTCACGATATTCGTATCGACGCCCTACATGGACGAGGCCGACCGCTGCCACCGGGTGGGCATCATGGAAAAGGGAAAGCTCTTGGTATCGGACACACCGCGAGGGGATCAGGGGGCGGATGAAGGCGAGGATTATCGAGATCAAGTGCGCAGATCCGAAGCGCGCGGTGGCGCCTCCACAAGACGGCGGGCGTGGCCGACGTCGTCTTTTTCGGCGACAAGATCCACGTCTCGGTGAAGTCGGACCAGCCCGACGAATCGTCCATCAGGAAGTTGCTTGAAACGAAGGACGCCGGGCCGCGGTCGGTGAGGGCGATCACGCCGTCGCTCGAAGACGTCTTTTTTGAGCTGTCGGGGAGATCATGAAGCTACAGACGAATCCGCGCGGTCACCAGAAAGGAGTGGAAGCAGATCGTCAGGGATACGAGGAGCCTGATGCTTTCCCTCGGCATCCCGATGCTCCTTATCGTCCTTTTTTCCTGGGCGCTCAAGCTCGACGTGAGCGATATCAAGACCCTCGTCATCGACCGGGACAAGACCCCCACGAGCCGGGCATACATCGATCGATTCGCCCATATCGAGTATTTCGATATCATCGGTTACACCGATAAATACAGCGAGAGCGATCGGGTGTATAGACGCGGGCGAGGTGAAAGCGGCCATCGTCATCCCGAAGGGTTTCGGCGCCGATCTCAAGGCCGAGCGGGGGGCCGAGGTGCAGCTGATCGCCGACGGGAGCGGACCCGCTGACGGCCCAGGTGCTGGTGGGGTATGTGTCGGCAATTACGCGGTCTTTTCCCAGGAGCATATCCTCGAGGCGCTGTCCAGGGCGGGCGTTACGCGTCGGGAAGATACCGCTGGACGTCCAAGTCCGGGTCTGGTTCAACCCCGAGCTTGAGAGCAAGAACTTCATCATCCCGGGATTGATTGCCGTCATCATGATGGTCATCGCCGGCCTCCTCACCTCGCTGACGATCGCCCGGGAGTGGGAACGGGGGACGATGGAACAGCTCATCTCCACCCCCGTGACGGTCTCGGAGCTTCTGATCGGAAAGCTCATCCCCTACGTGGAGCTGGGGCTCATCGACTTTGTCCTGGCTCTGTTGGTGGGAACGCTCATCTTCGGAGTCCCCCTCAAGGGGAGCATACGTTCTTCTCTTCGTGATGACGATCGTCTTCTTGGTCGGGCGCCATGTCGCTGGGCCTTCTTATCTCAATTGTCGCCAAGAAACAGGTGCACGCGAGCCAGATGGCGATCCTGATAACGTTTCTGCCTTCGTTTATCATGTCGGGCTTCGTCTTTCCGATATCCAATATGCCGTTGGTCTTGAAGGCGATCACTTATCTTGTTCCCGGCCCGTTATTTCGTGACGATTCTCAAGGGTATATTCCTTAAAGGGCGTGGGGGTTTCCATCCTTTGGGCAGAGGGTATTCTCCTGTTGGTCTTTACCGGCGTCATTCTTATGGCGGCGTTGAGAATATTCAAGAAGGAGCTTTAGCGGTATGTGGGAACGGATCGTTCAAATCTTCAAGAAGGAGATGATACAGATCTTCCGGGATAAACGGATGCGGGCGATGGTGTTTTTACCGCCGATAGTGCAGCTGGTCGTCTTCGGGTACGCGGCCACCATCGACGTGAAGCATATATCGCTGGCGCTGCTGGACGAGGACAGGACGACCGTCAGCCGGCGATTTCGTCGAGAAATTCGAGGCGGGCGAATACTTCACGGTCGCGCGGTATCTGTCGTCTCCCGCCCAGGCCGACGTACTCATGGATAAAGGTGAGGTCGACGCCTTTATTTATATCAGGAAAGGGTTTGAACAGGCCATCAAGAAGGGCGACAGCGCCGACGTCCTCATCGTCGTGGACGGCACGAATTCCAACATGGCGTCGGTGACACTCGGTTACGTCAACAGGATCGTGAACGACTATTCGCGAGGAAATCCTGACCGAAAAGGTCATGCGTCTGGCGTCGCTCCGGCCGGGCTCGTCGGTCCCCGTCTTGATCGGTCCGACCGGTGACTCTGGTGGAGAGGACGTGGTTCAACGAAGACCTCGAGAGCCGCAACTACTTCGTCCCGGGGATCGTCGCCCTGCTGCTGACGCTGATTGCCGTCATGATGACATCCATGGCCATCGTCAAGGAGCGCGAGGTGGGGACGATGGAGCAGCTCATCGTTACCCCCATCAGGCCCATCGAGCTCATCGTCGGATAAGCTGTTACCCTTTGCGGTCATCGGGTATATCGACGTGGCGCTTATCACGGCCATCGGTACCCTCTGGTTCGGCGTGCCCCTCAAGGGGCAGCATACCGCTCCTCTTTTTCTCGACGGCCTTCTTTCTGTTGCCCGCGCTCGGGGTCGGGCTTTTTATCTCGACGATATCGGCCACCCAGCAGGAGGCCATGTTGAGCACGTTTCTCTTCTTCTTCCCGGCGATGCTCATGAGCGGATTCGTCTTTCCGATCGATTCGATGCCCCCGGCCATGCAGATCGTC
This sequence comes from uncultured delta proteobacterium, assembly GCA_963735595.1. Taxonomy (GTDB): domain Bacteria; phylum Desulfobacterota; class Zymogenia; order Zymogenales; family Zymogenaceae; genus JAFGAS01. The sequence continues at coordinate 111,107 of CAVTLK010000002.1, forward strand.
ACCTACGTCGACCCCATGCGGTACATGATCCATATCCTGCGCGGGATCTTCCTCAAGGGATTGGGAGTGCGCTATCTGTGGTTTGACTACCTAGGGCTCCTTGTGCTGGGAGTAATGGTCGTCGGTTTTGCGGCGGTGCGGTTCAGGAAGAGGCTCAAGTGAGAAATCGATGCCCCGGCCGGGGGGATGGCGGGGTAATGAGGGGGGGACAGGCGCGGATCATCGGCCGGCCGCCTCCGGCATAAATGATAGACAGGCCACAACGAGGCGCACCTGATGGAAGATACGGTTGTCGTACAGGATCTCACGCGGGTCTTCGGGGATTTCGTTGCCGTGGACCACGTGAGCTTCTCGGTCTCACAGGGCGAGATCTTCGGTTTCTTGGGGCCCAACGGCGCGGGAAAATCGACCACCATCCGGATGCTCAACGGCATCCTGATGCCCACGTCGGGGCAGGCCCGGGTCCTCGGGTTCGACATCTATACCGAGGTCGATCGGATCAAGGAGAACATCGGGTATATGTCCCAGAAGTTCTCCCTCTACGACGACCTGAAGGTTATCGAAAACATCGAGTTCTACGGCGGCATCTACCAGGTCCCACGGGAAAAGAGACGGCAGCGATACGAGTGGGCCCTGAAAATGGCGGGACTGACCGATAAGCGGGAGACAGATCACCGGGTCGCTGGCGGTGGGATGGAAACAGCGGCTTGCCCTCGGGTGCGCCCTGCTGCACGAGCCGAAGCTGCTGTTTCTGGATGAGCCGACCAGCGGCGTCGATCCGAAATCGCGGCGGGACTTCTGGGACCTGATCGGCGAGATCGCCGACCGGGGGACCACGGTCTTCGTGACGACCCACTACATGGACGAGGCCGAGCACTGCGACCGGCTCGGCCTGATCTACCGGGCCAGGCTCATCACCATCGGCACGCCCGAAGAGCTTAAGTTCGGCCTGATGCCGGGCAGCGTCCTGGAGGTGGAGGCCGCCGACGTCGTGAGGGCGGCCTCGACAGCTAGTCGTCGAAACGTGAACGGGGTGCTGGAAGCGGCGGTCTTCGGGACGAGCCTGCACGTCGTCGTTCGGGAGTACCAAGGGAAGGGAAAGAGCTCTCGCGGGTCCTGGCCGACGCCGGGGATCGAGGTCTTCTCGATCCGCCCGATCGAGCCGTCGCTCGAGGACGTCTTCGTCTCGCTTATCCGCAGCCACGACCTGGCCGACGAAAACGGCGACAACGTTTCCGCCGCTTCCCGATAACCTACGGTTCCCGGCGGGATTGGGTTGTGCGCCGAGTCCCGGACATGAGCGAGGCGCGATTGACGCAATGGGCGCGATTGACGCAATGGGCGCAATTGGCGCAATAGGCGTCGGCCCTGCTGCTTGGCTTCCCGCTCGATGGGATTTCCCGCGTACCCCCTGACGAGGTGATAAAACGGATACGCGGCGGCCATCCGTACCGGCCCCATCCGGGCCCACTGGATTACGTGGAACAGCTCCTCGGCCATGACGCGGGGGTCGTGGAGGACCGAGTTCGAATCCGCGGCGGATGTTGACGGTATTGCCGAAGACCACCGCCGAATAGGGAAAGGGGACGACGTAGGGGAGGATCCCGCCTCGGCGAAAGCGGACGGCGGAAAAGTCCCACTCGAAGAAGGCGCCGATGGAACCGACGAGCGCCTGATCGGCAAGCGGCGAGATATCGGCCCCCCACAGGCGCTCTATGATGCACGTGAGGAGGCGGCCCGGCACTATTGTTGCCTGCCCTCGATGATGGCCAGCACCATGGCGGCGGCCGTCCCGAGCCGGCGGTCAAGCAGCCTTCCGGCGTCCATCCTGAAGTCGATATCCATCTGATACACGAAGGGATTGAACCGCTGCCTGAAATCGGCCACCCTCATGTCCCCGATTGACATGTCATAGTCCTGGGGCAGGAGGGAGCCCAGCAGCATGCGCCTGAGCATCGCCCGCCCGACGCTGTCTTCAAACAGCCTTCCGACGATCCGGTCGTCCCTATCCAGCACCTCCCACTCGTCGCGCAGGACCGATTTCAGTCCCTTGCGGCGCAGGACGCCGACCTTCGTGCCGTCGGCGGGATCGACGACGTCGTAGGCGGACGAAAAATCGATGACCGTGCGCGCCTTGATGAGTGAGGACCTCATTCGTCTTGGCTTCGTCGCCGTAGACGCGAATGTCCTCCTTGAGGCGAAGGAGCTTCTGTTCGACGAAAAGCACCAGCTCGCCGTGGGGACTAAAGAGGCGGAGTTTGCCGGAGAGCGCGAACACCTGCCGCTTGAGGAAATACGAATCGTGTTGAAACGCGGAATGCATAGGTTCCTCGCTGAAATGAATTAACGATGTGTGCTGCGACTGCGGGAGCTATCTTAGTCCACCCGAACCGGCTCCTGCGGGGCATCGGTCAAGAGCTCCGGCCCCGCAAGTCCGAGGTAGAAGGTATTCTCCACGCCTACGGCGCCGACGTCCGGAAAGACGAACTTCGGCTCGAGCGCGAAGACGTGGCCCTCCGCAAGCCGCTCGGCCGATCCCCGGGCGATGACCGGGGCCTCGTCCACCTCAAGGCCGATCCCGTGCCCGATATAGGAGAGCCTCCCCTCCCCGATGCCCATGAAGTTATCCAGGAGGCCGTGACCGTCGGCGATGCGCTCGGCCTCGGCAAAGAGCTCACCTGCGGGTACCCCCGGGAGGGCGCGGTCGATGACGGCATCCTGGATCTCGAGGGAGGCCTCGTAGGCCCGGCGGGCCTTGGGGGGAAGCTCCTTTCGGTAAAAGAGGCGCGCCCCGTCGGCCATGTACCCGCCCCATGCCGCCACCATATCGATGAGGACGGGCTCGGCGTCGCCGATGATCTTCGGGGACGCACCCTGGGGAAAGGCCGGAGAAAGCCCCATCCCCGATACCGGCCCGTCTAGCGACGAGCCGACTGCCCCCGACGGTCCGGATACCACCACGCCGTAGAATAGCTCCTGGCCGAAGGCCCTCAGGCGGATTTGTCCCTGGTGCCCGAGACCTCTCAGGTGCGCCTCGGCGGCAATGGCAACGTCGATCTCCCGGGCGTTGGGGGAAAAAAAGGAAGGCGCCGCGGCAAACAGCGAAACGAGCTGGCGCGCCGCGCGCCGTATCAATTGTTTTTCGAGGGGGGTCTTGACGGCCCGGAGCTTCCTGATGATGCCCGAGGCGTCGAGAAACGTCGTATTAGCGAAGAGCTCCGACAAAAAGAGGTAGTTTTTGGCCGGCAAAACGTCCATCTCCAGCCCGATGGACGCCAGGTCGTGAAATCCCTCACGGGATAGCTGTTCCGGGAGGTTACGCAGCCCTTTCAGCGGCCGGATGACCGGAAATTTAGACTCGGCGGCGGCACGCCGCGCGTCCTTGATCACGAACAGGACGCCCGGAGAACCTTCCGGCGCCGCCGGGATAAAGAGAGCCCCCCGCTGGGCCGTGCCGGTGAAATAGTAGATGTCGACGTGCTGCAGGATCAAAAGACCCGAGAGCCCCGCCGCGCGCGCGGCGTCGGCCGCCGCGGCGACGCGGCCCGTGATCTCGCCGGACGGAAATCCACTAAAACGCTCCAGCCTCACGGCTCCTCCATGCCAAGCGCCGAAAAGAGGAGCTTGCACTCACGGGCGGTAAGCTTTCTCAATTCGCCCGGAGCCAGCCCCTCCAGCTTGAGCGGCCCGATGGCGATCCTCCTGATCTTCAGGACGCGCTTGCCGAACAACCCGAACATCTTCTTGATCTGGCGGTTCCTGCCCTCGGAAAGCGTTATCTCATACCAGGCGTTACTCGGCCTGACCTCGAGGGGGAAAATCTTTGCCGGGAGGGTCCTTTTGCCGTCGATGGATACGCCGCCGGCGAACCGCGCGAGCTCTCGCTCGGAGAGGGCCCCCGCGACCTTAACCTGGTAGGTCTTGGGGACTTTGGACCGCGGGTGCATCGCGAGGTCGGCGATCCGGCCGTCGTTGGTCAACAGCATCAGCCCGTCGGCATCGTAATCGAGGCGGCCGGCCGGAAACACCCTGATTGACAAGGTCTTCGTAAAGTCTGAAATCGACGACCTGTTCTGCGGGTCGTCCATGGTGGAGACGACGCCCTTCGGCTTGAAGAAGAGGTAGTAGTGTTTTTTCTTCGGGCCGCCGACCGGCTCACCGTCAACCATTATCCGGTTGGTGCGCGGGTCAACCATGGTCCCAAGCTCGGTCACAACAAGGCCGTCGACCATCACCCGGCCCCGACGTATGAACTCATCGGCCTCTCGAACGGAAGCCAGGCCGTCCTGGGATATAACGCGGTTAAGTCTGATTTTTGTCATCGGTAGAGAAGAGCGTTTTCTGCTCCTCTATATCTCCTTCTTTAAATAGGGCCCCCATCTCCCGTATCGTCGGCAGCGACTTGAGGTCCTTGAGACCGAAGGTTTCGAGGAACTCTTTAGTGGTCCCGTACAGGAGGGGCTTTCCGGGGACGTCCTTCTTTCCGAGTATACGGATGAGGCTTCTCTCAAGCAGGATCTTAACGACGCCGCCCGAGTCCACCCCCCTGATCCTCTCGATGTCGGAGCGAACCAGGGGCTGCCGGTAAGCAATGATCGCGAGGGTTTCAAGGGCTGCCCGGGAGAGCCTCTTGGGCTTATCCTCAAGCATCAGCTTTATATATTCCGAGAACTCCGAGCGGGTGCGGAACTGGAAGCCACCCGCGACCTCGGCGACGAATATCCCGCCGCTTGACTCATCGTAGATCTTCCTGAGGTCGGTGAGCGCCCCCTTGATTTCCCGGGGTGCGAGGTCCGGGACGATACGCCTGTATCTCATCCTCGGTGAGGGGCTTCTCGGAGGCGAAGATCAACGCCTCGATGATTCCAATGAGTTTCTCTTTTTCCACGGCGTCAGGCGTCCTCTCTCACCGCCCTGAAGAGGCGGATTGTCCCGAAGGGCTGTGCCTGGTAGATGCGCACGATACGGGACTTTATCAATTCCAGCAGTGCCAGGAAGGTGACGACGATCGTCATACGCGAGGGTTCCCCGACGAAGAGCTCTTCGAATACCATCTCCCCCCGCTCGGTTATCAGCTGGGAGAGCTCGACCATCTTTTCCTGAATCGTCAGCTCTCCCACGCTTATCTGGTGGATCGTCTCTTTGGGCGCGGCCAACAATACCTTTTGCAGTGCGGCCACCAGCCCGAAGAGGGTGAGGTCGGCGAGCTTTTCGTCCTCGACCTCCAGCACCATCTTTCCGCCGCGGAGGAACACGTCTCTCAGCAGGATGTCGAACTCGTCCAGCTGACGGGCGGCGTCCTTGAACCGCTCATATTCGGCCAGTTTGAGCGCAAGCTCCATCCTCGGGTCGAGCTCCTCTTCCTCCTGATCCTCGGTTCGATCCGGGGGCAGCAGCATCTTGGACTTGATGTGGGCAAGCGTTGCCGCCATCACGAGGTACTCCCCGGCAACATCGAGGTTGAGCACTTTCATGATCTCGATATGGTCCATATATTGCCGGGTAATCTCGGCGATCGGGATGTCGAAGATATCATACTCATTTTTCTTGACCAGATACAACAGGAGATCCAGCGGCCCCTCAAAGATCGGAAGCCGCACCCGATACATGCCCTCATCGGCGATGAACTCATCCATTGAACGGTTTCCCTTACCTGAGGGTCGTCATGAGGACGCTGAAAAGATCGGTCCCCAGCAGCAGCCATGAGATGAGCCCCGTTACGGCCGACAGGGCCGTGCTGAATATGCGAAACGGATCCAGGAAGAGGATGGCCACAACGATAATCATCCCGAACGGCTCGATTTTTGAGTAGGCCCGCGCCGCGCTCTCCGGGAGCAGACCGACGGCGATCCTGCCGCCGTCCAGCGGGGGGATGGGTATCAGGTTGAAGATTGCAAGAATCACCGACAGGAAGAAGGTATAGAAGAGTATGTAGGCGGCCGAAACGCCGAGGGCGGCGAATACAGCCCGTCGAGGCGCCGTTCGACATAATCTGCCCGATCAGGCCCGGATTGGCCAATAGCAGGAGCCGGATCAGGACGGCCGCGATCAGGGCGATGAGTATGTTGGTGGCCGGCCCCGCCAGCGCCACGAGGGCCATCCCCCGCTTGGGATTCCTGAGTCGCATGAAGTTGACCGGGACGGGACGCGCATAGCCGAAAACGAATCCCGCATTGAGGAGAATAAGTATCCCGGGGATGAGGATCGTCCCGACCGGGTCGATATGGGGCAGGGGATTGAGGGTAAGCCTTCCCATGTCCCGGGCCGTCGTATCCCCGAGCTTGAGGGCGATGTATCCGTGGGCGACCTCATGAAAAATCACCGCGATCATGATCGGGATGATCCAGAGGAGCGCCTCCCTGACGATTGAGAGTATGTCCAGAATAACCTCCAAAATGACGCCGCGCCGCGCGCCGTGTCGTCACGTCCGTGTCATGTCCATGTCCATGTCATATACCGACGGTCCGCCGGTAAAAATGCCGCATCATCCGCGGCCGCGGTATCGCGCGATGGTTAAACCATGGTTAAACCCTATTATAACCACAGCGGAAAGCCGTTCGTCAAGGAGAAATTACGCGGGCGGCCGGTTCCCGCTGCTTACAATAGGTCTTCCTGACGTAAGAGATCTCCGAACCCCGATCGGCGACCTTTCCATCGAGCCGCTGCATCAACAGGTCATTCAAGATAACCGAGAAGATCTCTCCCGGCTCGATGCCGAGGGATCGGAGATCGTCGCCGGTTACCTCCACCCGCATCGCCTTGAGACGGGTGATGAAAAGCGAAATATAGCGCCGGATCGCATCCCTCGGGATGATGGCCATCATAAACAGGAGCGTTTCGATCCCGAGGGGGTTGAGTATCCGGTGTATCTCGCTGGGCGCAAGCTCCCGTGCCACCGAAAGCATCCGCATGGCCGGCGCAACCCCGTCCAACTGCCCGATCATCTTTTTCTGTTCCTGCTGGCCGATCATGAGGCGCGTGAGGATTTCCTTTCTTTCGTCTCCGACCAGCTCCCAGATCAGCGCAAACAGGAAGAGCCTCCTCTTATCGTAGGCCTCCGGAAGAAAGAGGAGATCGTACCAGGAACAGACCTCGTGCATCTTCGAGAAACGGGCCTCCATCTGTTCTGTGGTCTTGAGGTTGCGATGGATAAATTTGAGCAGGTCGAACGAGGAAAGCCGCTCGATGATGGCGTACGGGTCTTCCTCGTCGAAGATGAGATCGAGCTCAGAGAGGAGCCGGGCCCCGGCAAGCCTGTCGAAGACGTTGAGCTTGACGGCGTTCTTGATGAGCTTTTCGGTCTGCTTCCCGATGGTAAAATCGAATCGTTTTTCAAAACGGACGGCGCGAAATATCCTCGTGGGGTCCTCGACAAACGAGAGGTTCTGTATGACCCGTATGACTTTTTCCTTTAAATCCCTGATCGCCCCGAAGAAATCGATGAGCGTTCCAAACCCCTTGGGATTGAGCTTTACCGCAAGGGTGTTGATGGTAAAATCGCGCCGGTAGAGGTCCAGCTTGAGAGTCGACCCCTCGACGACCGGGAGCGCCCCGGGGTACTCGTAGTACTCCGTTCTGGCCGTGGCGATGTCCACCTTGAAACCGTCGGGATAGACTGCGACGGCGGTCCCGAACTTTTCGTGCGGCCTGACGTGCGCCCCGATCGTCTGTTCGAGGCGCCGCGCGAAGGCGATACCGTCACCCTCGATGACGACGTCAATATCGAAATTGTCCCGTCTCAGCCAGAGATCCCGAACAAATCCACCGACGGCATAGGCGTTGAAGCCCAGGTCGTCGGCGGCAATCCCGAGATTTCTCAGGATATCCATGATGCGCGGAGTCAGCCGCTCCTCCATCAGCTTGACCACGGATTTCGTGCGCATGAGGGAGCCGGCCTCCAGCTCGTCGTCGGGCGAGTGGCCGCGGGGCGCGGCGCCGTAGTAAAGGGCGCGCAACAGGTCGGTCCTGGTAATCGCTCCCATGAGCCGGGAATCGAGCACCACCGGCAGGAAACGCTGGTTCCCGTCGATAATCAGGGCCTGGATATCCCTCAACGGGGTCTGCGGCGTGACAGTGGCGACCTCGGCGTTCATCAGCTCGCGAACGGGCAGTTCCCCGATGCCGTGGAAGAGCCCCCGCTCGATGGTCTGGCGGGAGATCGTCCCCAGCAGGCGGCTGTCGCCCTCCACCACCGCCAGGACATTGACATTGTATCGGGAGAGCATCTCGGCGGCGTTCCTGAGGCTCATGTCGGGGTGGACGGACTTGACCGGGAACGACATGATCTCGGCGGCGGTCCTCACGGGGTTCACCTGTTCGTGAAGCACCCTGATGAGCTTTTCCTTTGCCTCGACGATCGTCAGACCGGTAATGGAGGCCGACGCGGCGGTCGCGTGCCCGCCGCCGCCGAAGGCCATCGCGATTTCGCCCACGTCCACCTCTTCAAGACGGCTGCGGGCCACCAGATACGTCCGATCGCCCAGGAGCGCCAGGACGAGCAGGACGTTCAGGTTTTCCATGTCCTTGATCTTGTGGACGAGAACGGCGAGATCGCCCACGTAGGACTCCTTGCTGATGGCAATGATGGTTACGTCAATTCCGTTTACCGTATGGGTCTCGCGGTTTCTCAGAAGCTCCCCGAGCATCTCGACCTGATCGGCGGTCAGTTCCTGGGTGAGCATGTCCGATACGATGCCCAGCTTGGCGCCGCTTCTCAGCAAAAAGGCCGCCGCCGTGAGGTCTTCGGGAGTGGTGGAGGTAAACGTCAGAGAGCCGGTATCCTCGTAGATACCCAGCATCATGATCGTGGCCTCGTCGGGGGTCAGCGGTATGGCCCGTTCTTCGATGATCTTGGCGAATATCGTCGTCGTGGCCCCCGTTGGACGGATGACCTGGAGAGAGCCGGCTATGTCTTTCTCGCTGTCGGGGTGATGGTCGTAGATATGGACGTCGATGTCGGGTTTCTCGAGGAGCCGCCTGAACGGCCCGATCCGGTCTGCCTGGCGTATGTCCACCAGGATAAGCCGGTCAATCGCGTCAAAATCCACGTCCTTGATTCGCACGAAATCGAAGGCGTAGAACGTGGAGCGGACGAAAAAATCCCTCAAACCCTTTTCCTGTGAACCGGAAAAGGTCATCATGGCGTCGGGATAGAGCTTCTTGGCGGCCAGCATCGACGCCATTGCGTCGAAGTCCGCGTTGACGTGAGTGGTTATTACTTCCACGACACGGCTCCCGGGCATGCCCCTGGGGGTAGGCCCGTTATTCAAACCAGCGCCGGGAGAGCCTCTTGATCGTTCCGTCGTCTTCCATCGAGTTGAGGGCTTTGTCGATCATTCCGATAAACGCCGGGTTACCCGGACGCGGCATGGCCACGCTGTAGGCGGAGATGACTACCGGCTTTTCAATCATCACGAAGTCGTCTTCGTCCAGGAGATCTAAAAACAGGAAATCGGCCGCGTTCCTGTCCACAATCGCGGCGTCCACATCGCCCCGGTCAAGCGCAAGCAGGCAGATCTCGGCCGACGAATATCCCTTGTAGAATATTCCCGGAAGTTTCCGAACGTAGATCTCCTCCGCGCTGCCGGCCACGACCCCGACCTTTTTGCTGATCAGCTCGAAGATCTCCCTGGGGACCAGCTTATTCTCCCTGACCAGGAGAACCGATTCCACGATTCCCCACGGCTCGCCGAGCAGGAAAGAGGCGGCCCTCTCCTCGTCGATGATTACCATCGGCTCGATATCGGACCGGGTGGCCGCGAGCCCGCTGGGGATTCGGGTCCCCGAGAAGGAATTGAAGACGACTTCCCGGCCCAGCCTCTTTCCCACTTCGTTCATGACGTCGATGATATACCCTACAAGGCGGCCGTCCTCGTCGATATATTCATAGGGCGGCATGGTAACGTTAAGGGAAACGACGAGCCTGGTCTTCCGGCGCTCCGGCAGGTAGTCGGGCACTTTTACCTTTCCCGAGGCCAGGAGCGATTTGCGCTCGACGATCCTCTGCCTGTCGCCGGCGTCGATGCCGGCCGAAAGACCGGAAAGGTCAAGCCCCCCGTTTTCGAAGCTCATCGGGTACACGCCGCCGATCGCCTTGCCCTCGAGGGCATTGGTAAGTAGCTTGCTCACGATGATGTCGTACCGATAGATAACGGAGGCGGCAACGTTTTCACCCGAGAGCTTCCTTTCGTCGTTGGCCAGCCCGACGATTTTCATCTTCATCTTCTTGGCCGCGGAGATACCGCCGATGCCGCCGGTGGCCGACACGATAAAGACGGTATCGGCCCCTTTCTTGGCCAGCCTCGTGACGGCCTCGTTTGTCTTGTCCCGGTCGTAGAGGCCGTTGGTGTCCCCTTCCTTGGCAACGTAGGCAACGTGAGGCTCGGCGTTTTTGTCGGCATCCATTACGCCGCCGTTAAACCCGTATTCAAAACGCTTGACCGGGTCAAAGGGAGCGCCGCCGACGAACGCGACCTTCTTTGTTGTGCTGATCGTCGCCGCGATATAGCCCGCCAGATACCCCGCCTCGTCCTCCTCGAAAACGACCGAGGCCAGGTTGGCCAGCGGGGCGCCCTCGGCGCCGATGAGTATGAACCGGACATCGGGGTTCGACCGGGCGGCCTCGACGAGCGCGCCGCTCATCCCCGCTTCGTCGGAGGCAATCACGACGTCGGGCCCGAGGGCCAGGAGGTCTCCAACGGTTTTATCGGCAAAGAGGTCGAGGCGAGGGACCCTGACGATCGTGGCCTTTCTTTCGGCGCCGATCCCGGCCAGGACCTTGCTTATCGCATCGTTATACCCGCCGTCTCCCATGCCGCGGCTGTCCATGATCCAGCCGATCGTCGGGGGTGATTCGGTATCCTGCGCAAGACAGAGAGGAACGATTGAAAGAAGGAAGAAAACAAATAACGACAGTCTGAGGCGCTTCATAATTCCTCCGGATAATAATCTGTTGTCGGACGGCGCCGCGATCGGCGCCGTGGGCGTATCGGTGTTACTAAATATATCCGTCCATCAGCTCACGGATCTTGGCCGCGGCGTCATCGGGCCCGGTGACGGCCAGCCGGTCCCGTATCCGCTCGGCCCGCATCCGCACGTCCGGGTCCGAAACGTCTCCCACGGCGCGGGCAATCCCCGCGCGGCGCGCCAGCACGAAGAGGAGCCGCTCCGGCCCGGGTAGCGACAGATAGCGGTCGACGACCGAAAGGAGCCGCTCACGGTCATCGGGGAGCTTCCCCTCGATCTCCTCGAGGAGGTTGAGGATGTGGTCGGACGCGATATAGCTCGTGACGCCCGAGAGCGTCTCCAGGAAGAGACGGATCTCGGCGGCTACCCCGTCGTCGGTAAGCAGCTCGAACTCGCCCGAGTCGACGGCGTCGGCCAGCGGCATGACCCGGTGCACGTGGAGCGACCGGAGCCGGATAAAGTGCGGGTTGATCTCGTTGATCACCCGGGCCGTCTCGGTCGCGTGCTCCTTTGTCCAGCGTTTGCCCCCGAGCCCCGGCATGACGTATTCCGAAAGCTCCAGCCCCGCCCCCACGACGTTGAGACCCCCCCTGATATGGGTGTCGGCGGTCGATCCCTTTTTCATGTATTTGAGCACGTCGTCTGAGCCGCTCTCCATGCCGATATGGACGCGGGTAAGTCCCGCTTCTTTCAGGGAGGCGAGGTCATCCGGTTTCATCCGGGCGGCGGTGGCCGACCGGGCATAGGTCGTGACGCGGCTGACGTTCGGAAACGCCCGCTTGAGATGGACCAGCACCGCGGCGACGTCGGCTGGTTTCATGACCAGGCTGTCGGCGTCCTGCAGAAAGACGCTTGCGCCGCCCGATAAGAGCCAGAAGGCGATATATCGCGTTGCCTCTCCGCCCCCCAGCGCGCCGGAGAAGACCTCCCGGGCCACGGCCTCGGTAACTTCCCCACCCTCGCCCATGCGCCGCGAGAGGGCACGGATCTGGTCGGCGGCGGCCGCCATCGCGTCGATGTCGCCCGTGACGTCGTCAACGTCACGCAGCGAAAAACGGGCGTCCTTGTAGACCGGGCAGAAGGCGCACTTGTTCCAGGGGCAGTTGCGGGTCAGGCGGACCAGCAAGCTCTTCGCCTCGCTCGGCGGCCGGATGGGGCCCTGTTCGAAACTCGGTGAAAACGCCATAATTTTTTAAGTATAACAGACAGTGACCGGTGATGTCAATCAGAAGGAATTTGGGATTCCGAGTTATGGGGACACCACGCTTAATTCCGATCCTTTCAGATTTGTCGGAGGGTCTGACGAATTACGTATGGTATCTCCATAGCTCTCCCCAGAGTTTGTCTTGCGGTGACAGTCGGGGGATTGCCGCGTCGGCCCCTATGGGGCCTCCTCGCAATGACACCCGGAATACACTCCAGCCCGGCTCCGCACGGCGTTGCCTTTCGCCGGACTATTTTTTCTTGACTTACCCCGCAATTTGGGCTAATGAAGACCTTTAAACCATTACGGATTTTTCATGGATTTCTATTTCGGCGGGAAGGCGGCGCTCGTCACCGGCGGTTCCAGGGGGATCGGCAGGGCGATCAGCCTGGCGCTGGCGGCCCGCGGCGCGTACGTCCTCGTCAACTATTCGAGCGACGAAGCCGCCGCACAGAAGACTGTCTCCGAGATCACCGCGTCGGGGGGAAAGGCCGTTGCCGTCAAGGCGGACGTGGCCGACGCGGGAGAGACCGAGGCAATGTTCGGCATGATCCGCAAAGACCCGGGGCGGCTCGATATCCTCGTCAACAACGCGGGCATTATCAGGGATAAGCTCCTCATGTTCATGGGGACCGACGACTGGGACCGGGTGATCGCCGTCAACCTCACGGGGGTCTACAACACCGCGAAATCCGCATCCCGGCTCATGATCGGCCAGAAATATGGTAAAATCATCAATATCGTCTCGCCGTCGGCCATCGTCGGCCGCGCGGGCCAGACGAACTACGCCGCGGCCAAGGGGGGCGTGATCAGCTTTACGAAGTCGCTGGCCAGGGAGCTTGCCCGCTTTTCGATATGGGTCAATGCCGTCTCGCCGGGGATCATCGAGACCGAGATGCTGGGCGGCATCCCCGACGACCTGAAGGCGACGTTTCTGGAGGCAGTCCCGATGGGCCGCTTCGGTACCCCCGAGGAAGTGACGGGCGCCGTCCTTTTTTTGGCGTCGGAGCGGTCAAACTATATAACCGGCCAGGTCGTCTGCGTCGACGGCGGCCTGACATGATATAATGATACGATGACGGCGGTGTAACTGCCGGCCCCGGTATTACCATCAAGGAGGACTATTTGGAAGACAAAAAGGCGCTGGCCGAACGGCTCAAGAAGCTCATCATCGAGAGCCTCGGGCTCGAAGACGTTACCCCCGCAGACATCAAGGACGACGACCCGCTCTTCGGCAACGGGCTGGGGCTCGATTCCATCGACGCGCTGGAGCTGGTGGTGGCCCTGGAGAAGGAATTCGGGATCATCATCGCCGACGAGGAGGTGGGAAAGAAGATATTCGTTTCCATCAACACACTGACCGACTTCGTGGCAACGGAACGAAAGGTGTGACCGGTTCGGCCGTTTCGCCCCGGCAGCGGGCGACCCGGCGGGCCGAAGGAACCCGCCGTCCCGGCGGGGCGGCGACTGCCGGGGCCCGTAATAATTCCGCCATGAAATTTACCAAAAACGATATAACCGCCGTTATCCCCCACCGGCCGCCGATCCTGCTGATCGACGCGATCGAAGAGGTCGAGTTCGGCAAGCGGGGCGTCGGGGTGCGGCGGATCGATGCGGACGACGATTTCGTCGGCGCATACCTCCCCGGGCAGGAGATCATGCCCCGGACGATGCTGATCGAGGCGCTGGCCCAGACCGCGGCCTTCGTGGCCGCGGGAGGCAAGCTCATGCCGGGCGCCGATCAAAAAGACTATCCCACGGTCGGGTACCTCGTCAGGCTCAAGGATATCGTCTTCTCCGGGGACGCAAAGCGGGGCGACACGATACGGCTTTCCGTGGACCTGGTGTCGTCTCTCGGCTCCATCTATAAGTTCGCCGGGGTCGTCACGGTCGGCGATGCCGAGATATGCCGCGGGAGCCTCACCTTCTCGGTTGCCTGACGGACTATAATCAGAAACATGAAAAAAGCCCTCGCAAGCGAGGGCTTTTTTGCGTCCTTTTTTACGGGCGGCCGGCCTCAGTCTATTCCGTGATACCCGCCCGGTCCCGTCATATGGAGCTCCGGGGGGAGAATCACGCCATTGAGGTAGAGGGCCGTCACGCCGTATTTCTTCTCCACGACGAAGACGCCCGTTGAGCCGTCGTTCCATTGTGCGGTGATCGTTTTACCGTCAAAGATATAGGTCCCGAAGACCGGCGGGTAGGTGACGACCTTCTCGCCCCCGCCCACGAACGTGGATTCGATAAACTTGGCGGTCATGTCGGGGTAAAACGAAAAGGTAATGTTGGGGGCGTCGTAGTACATCGGCCAGTCGCCGAGGATATCGGAAAGCGCGGCCGGGGACGGCGCGGTTGCCCGGTAGTCGCTCTCGGAGGGGATGGACATACGCGTGTCGCTCTTGACGTATTTACCGAAGACGTAGCCATAGGTACCCTTATAGATGATGTAGTACCAGTAGCCGGTAAAGCCGTCGATGGAGTCCGTCGCGTCGGTATGGGCCAGCACCTCGATGCGGGCGCCCTTGTTCAGGGTCCCCACGACCGCGGCGTCCGTTGTGGGCTTTTCCCGGATCCTCAGGGCGTCTCCGGTGATCGTAGCGTTTTCGGCGGCGCGGGCATCAAGCCCGGCCGCGAGGAAAAGCAGAAGGGCGATAATAACCGGGTATCCTTTCATAACAGCACCTATGCCATGTCTATTAACGTGAAAAGCGGGCGCCGACGGCCGGCCCCCCCGAAGAAAACGGGACATCCGCGGCCTCAATCGCCCGGCCCGAAGTACTGGCTCTCGGACGGGACGGAGACACCCACGTCGGGCTGGATGTACTTGCCGTAGACGTACCCGTAGATTCCCTTGTAGACGATGTAGTACCAGTAACCGGTAAACCCGTCCAGCGAATCGGTGAAATCGGTGTGGGCCAGTATCTCCACGCGGGTCCCCGCGCCCAGCTCCCGCAACACCCCCGTATTGATGGACGGCGCCGGACGCAGGCGAACGGAGCTCCCGGTGATCACGGCGTTGTTTACGGCAAAGGCCTCGGCGGCAAACGCGGTGCAGATCAGCACAGCCAGCAGCAGGGTACAATACTTCTTCACATCCTTCATGATATCCCTCCGTTCTCACGGTTCCCGAGGCCCATAATCCCTATCCCTAATTTAATACAGGCCCCTCAGAATCTCAAGATATTTCTTGAAATTGTCAAGCGACACCTCCGGCGGCACGTTATGGTCCAGAGACGGGATGAATCCCCCCCTGGGCAGCATCCCGGCGACCTTCGGCTTCACTTCACGCTCGATGGCCGCCGTGTCGGTAAAGAGGGCGCGTTTGTCCAGGCCGCCGAGGATGATAAGGTGAGGATACTCCTCTCTCACCCGCCTGATGTCCATGCCCGCCTGCACCTCGAAGGGGAGCATCATGTTGATGCCGGCCTCCATAAAGAGCGGGATCAGGAGCGACACGTCGCCGTCGGAATCGACGGCAAATACCCGTATGTCGGTCTCGGTTTTGATCTCGTCGATAAGGCTCCGGTAGTAGGGGGCCATGAACTCGTTGACGGCCTTCGGCGAGATCATCGGGCCGTTCTTGTAGGACATGTCCTCGAAGAAAAAGACCCAGTCCACGGGGGCCTTTTCCCTGACTTTGCGCAGCAGGACGGAGTTCATGAAGCGCCACTGCCCGGCGATCGCATGCAGGAGCGCGGGGTCGCGCCGGATGGCGACCGAAAGGCCCGTCAGGCCCAGGAGGAGGCGGAGCATCCCGAACAGCCCGCAGCAGTGGGCGCAGGTATAGGTTTCGTCGCCCTTGGCCCTGGCCATATCTATCATGAAATCGAGGAACTGCGTGAAGCGCTCCGGGGTCCCGGGGTCAAGCCGCCACCGGAGGTCCTCGAAATCTTTCAGGTTCTTGACCGGGTGGTCGAGGTACTGGGGGATAGTGGAGCGGCCGTCGGTCTTGACCCGCACGGTGTTGCCCCCTACGTCCCGTTTAATACTATAGTCCGGGCCGGCCTCGACGGTCACTTCTTCAAAGGCAGGCCAGAAGCCCGGCTCGTAGTCGGTATTGGCGGCTATCGGGAGCCACGAGAGGCTGTCAAAACCGAAATAGTCCGGCCCGGTAAAGGCGGCGTCGATGACCGTCTCGGGAAGACCCTCGGTGTGCCAGCGGGCAAGGGTCTCGTCCCAGAAGCCGAGGGCGTCATAATAGACGGGCCGGTCGACCTTTTCGAAATTGCAGGTTGCGTGGAATCGCTCTCTGACGTTCATGGCGGTCCATTCCGTTAGTTTTCGGAGTCGTTGTCGAGGCCCTAACCGGCAGCGGCAGTCGTGCTGTCAAATAGAAGGGAACCGCTCCCCTTCGTGCCTTTGTGTCTTTGTGGTGAAGATGCCGGCTTCGTCCCGGGAGAAGGGACCTCACCACAAAGGCACAAAAACAAAGATACAAAGGCACAAAGAACAATTACGCAAAGACACGAAGAAGGGTCACGGCATCGTTAGAGCACCTCGGCCTTTATCAGGTTCGTCGTCCCCGGCCTTCCCCCGGGAAGCCCCGCCGTGATCACCACGAGGTCCCCCGGTTTGACGAGTTCCGTCTTCAGGGCCTCTTCGCGCGCGGCCCGGGTCATGTCCTCGACGTTTGTGGCGAAGGCCGCCTGCCTCGGTATGACGCCGAAGGTAAGGGTGAGCCGGCGCACCGTTTCTACATCTCCCGAGAGCGCGATGATCGGCTGCGAGGGCTTGTAGCGTGCGACGAGCCGGGAGGTCGTGCCCGACGAGGTGGGCGTAATGATGGCGGCGGCGTTCAGGTGCTGGGCCGTGTGGTAGGCCGCGTGGCAGACGGCCCGGGTGATGTCGTCCTCCCGGTAGGCATAGGACTTGATCGGCCATTGCACGGGAAAGGGCGCAACGGCGGCCGCGGCAATCCGCGCCATGACGGCCACCACGAGGGCCGGGTTCTTGCCCACGGCAGTCTCCTCGGAGAGCATGACGGCGTCCGTCCCATCCATAACGGCGTTGGCGACGTCGGCCACCTCCGCCCGTGTCGGCCGCTGCTCCTGCACCATGCTTTCGAGCATCTGCGTTGCGGTGATAACGGGTTTGCCGACGGCGTTGGCAAGATCGATCAGCCGTTTCTGGACGTGCGGCACCTCTTCCAGGGGTGTCTCCACGCCCAGGTCGCCCCGGGCTATCATCAGGCCGTCGGCGGCCTCGATGATCGCCTCGATGTCGGCCACCGCCTCGGCCTTCTCGATCTTGGCGATAACGTGTGTTCGTTTATTATGGGACGCGATGATATCCTTGACCCGCGTGATGTCGGCGGCCGACCGCACAAACGAGACGGAGACCCAGTCGACGCCGGCCGCGAGCCCGAAGGCGAGGTCCTCTTCGTCCTTTTTCGTCAGGGACGGCGCCGAAAGCGCCGTGTCCGGGAAGTTGACCCCCTTTCGCGACGTGACAAGGCCGCCTTCCACAACATGGGCGGTCACGTGACCCGCCGTCACGTCCTCTACCCGGAGCTCGATTGTCCCGTCGGCAATGAATATCCGGTGTTTCGGTTTCACCTCCCGGGCGAGCGGATAGGAGATCGGGATGATCGTCTGTCCGCCTGCCTCCTCGTCGGACGAGTCCGACCCCCTGAGGATAACGGTCTGGCCTTCTTTTAGCTCGATCTTCCGCTCGCCGATATCACCCACGCGGATCTTGGGGCCGGCAAGGTCCATCATGATCCCGAGGGGGCGTTTGAGGATTTGCTCGACCTGCCTGACGTGGTCTATGGTTTGCTGATGATCACCGTGGGTGCCGTGAGAGAAGTTGATACGCGCACAGTCCATCCCGGCGCGCGCCATCTCTTCGATCATCTCCCGTGATCGGGAAGCGGGACCGATAGTACAGACGATCTTGGTGGGTCTCATCGCCGTTCGCCTTTCTTATGCGGTTTTGGTGCTCCCTTCTTCGTAAGGGCTTCCTTCTTCATGGGAGACTCTTTCTTCGCGGGGACTTCTTTCTTCGTGAGGACAAAGGCGACCATGACGGCGCCCAGAAGGATCATCGGCGCCGAGAGGACCTGCCCCATGGTCAGGGGACCGACGATGAACCCGAGCTGGGCGTCCGGCTCCCGAAAGAACTCGTTGATGAACCGGAAGAGCCCGTAGAAGAGGAAGAAGGACCAGAAGGGGATACCCCGCCGTGCGCCGCGCACGTTCATGAGAAAGAGGATCAGAAACAGGAGAAACCCCTCGGTCAGCGATTCGTAGAGCTGCGACGGGTGGCGGCAGACCGGGCCACCCCCGGGGAAGACCATGCACCAGGGGACGTCGGTAGCCCTCCCGAACAGCTCACCGTTGATGAAGTTTCCGATCCTGCCCAGCCCGATCCCGATGGGGGCGCCGGCCACGACGATATCAGCGACGTCTAGGAACGGGACCTTTTTCTTCCACGAGTAGTAGATCGTCCCGATAAAGACGCCGATAAAACCCCCGTGGAAAGACATCCCCCCCTCCCAGAGGGCGAGTATCTTGAGGGGATTGACGAGATAGAAGCCGGGGGCGTAGAAGAGGCAATAGCCGATCCTCCCCCCCACGATGACGCCCAGCATCGCGTAAAAGATGAAGTCCCAGAGATCGTCACCGGACAGCTTTACCTTCTTCCTGACGGCAAGGTACTGCATGACAAGAAAGCCGATGATAAACCCGAGCAGGTACATCATCCCGTACCAGCGGATCTGGATCTTCCATATCGAGAATATAATCGGGTCTATGTTGGGATAGGGTATCATGGCTATTCCTTGTTCAATAGTAACGGTGATAAGAAATCCGACCCGCCTGCGGGGGTTTGTCCCGGACGAATCGCCGCGCGGGCTATGACCCCGCCCGCTCCCGGAAGCGGGCGTAGGAGACCAGCGCCCGTGCGGCCCAGACGGCCCTGCCGGGGTCGGGGAATACCGGTATCCGCCGCTGCTCGAACGCGGCGTACCATCTCAGGAAGATCGAGCTCTCACCCCCCATAAAACACGCGATGACCGGTTTCCCGGGATGCTCGTCACTAATCCGTGAGACGACGCCGGCGGCGTCGAAATCCGACTCCGGTATGAGGGTGAAGATGAGGATGAGTATATCCACGTCGGCCTGGCCGATAAGCGCCCGGGCGATGACTTCGTAGGCCCGTTCGGGCCCGACGTTCTCGATGGCAAACCACATGTCCACGGGGTTCTTTACCCGCGCCCAGGCGGGGAAGACCGTTTCCATCGTTCGCCTGGTCTCTTCGGTCAGGGGAGGTGTCGTCAGGCTCGTTTCGCCGAGGGCGTCGGCCGTCAGGACGCACCCCACGCCGGTGATGGAGACCACGCCGATGCGCCCGCCGCGGGGAAGTGCGCAGAACGAAAAAACCTTCAGGGCGTCATAGAACCGGTCAAAGTCCGTCGCCCGGGTGGTCCCGAGAGACGCAAAGAGGCCGTCGTATATCGCGTCGTCCCCGGCCAGGCTGCCGGTATGGGAGGAGATGGCGTCGGCCCCCCGCTCGGTCCTGCCCGACTTGAGGGCCACGACCGGCTTTTTCTCCGAGACGGCGCGGACGGTCTCGAGGAAGCGCCTCCCGTCCCGGACTCCCTCCAGGTAGACGCCCACCACGTCGGTGGCGTGATCGTTCCCGAGAAACGATAATACTTCCGTCTCGTCCACGTCGGCCTTGTTGCCGAGGCAGGCCACCTTGGCAACGGAGAAGTTCTGGGACGATGTAATCCAGCGGAAGAACCCGGAGGCAAACATGCCGGTCTGCCCGAAAAACGATACCGTCCCCGGGCCGGGCTTTTCCAGGGTCGTGATGGACGTAACGAACCGGTCTTTGACGTTTACCGTCCCGATGCTGTTGGGCCCCATGAGCCGCA
The DNA here is from genome assembly GCA_963735595.1 of uncultured delta proteobacterium. Lineage (GTDB taxonomy): Bacteria > Desulfobacterota > Zymogenia > Zymogenales > Zymogenaceae > JAFGAS01. The sequence goes on from CAVTLK010000002.1 coordinate 131,152, forward strand.
TATTAAACCGCGCCGCGATATCGACCACCTCGCGCTCGAGCCGCCTTCCCACCTCGTCGCCGGAGTCGGAAAAGCCGGCCGTGGAGATGATGACGCCCCTCACCCCCTTGGCGCCGCACTCTTCCATCGCCTTCGGCACCAGGTCGCGCGGGATGGCCATCATGGCCAGTTCAAGATCGCCGGGGACGTCCAGGACGCTCGGGTAGGTATCGTGGCCGAGGATTGTTCCGCCGCGCGGATTGATCGGATAAATCGAACCTTCCCACCCGAACTCGTGGAGGTTCTGGATGACGATGTTTCCCCCCTTCTTGGGATTGTCCGATGCCCCGATGATCGCAAAACTCGCGGGGTTAAAGAAGATGTCGACGGGATACATAAACGGTAGCTGCTCCTCGACAATATACGGGTGATAGAGCCGTCATGTCCTTTTTCGTCCGTAGCATGGGGTGATATATGCACCGGCGCCGGCGCGCCCGTCCTGCTCCATTGCCTACGGCGTTGTCCTGTCCTTGTTTTCTATCGTCTCGTTGACCCGGTCGATCGCGGCGCCGAGCGTCGTCTTATCGGGCAACGGCGTGGCCGGATTATAGGCCCGGAGCTTTTCCACGATCCTTTCAGCGCCCTTGGTATCGCCCGTCCCGGCGTATCCCTCCGCCATAAGGCAGGCCGCCAGGAGTCCGTAGGGCTCAAGCTCTCTTGCGTGGGACGAGAGTATGGGGTCTTCGGAAAGCTCCGTAATGTCGGCCGACAGGCGGCCCGAAGCGTCTATGAGGGCGGCGTAGTAACCGGCCTTTCTTATGGCGACGAGGTTCTTAACCGCACGGTCGGCGTAGTCGACCAGCTCATCCGCTGTAAAAATGCGGGCGAGCCCCCGGCCGCCCGTAGACGGGGCGATGAACTGCCCGAAGACCCAGCCGGCCTTGCCCCGGTAGTTGATGCCGTACCAGTAGTCGCTGAAACCCTCTACCCGGTCCGGCGCGGGCTTTCGGCCGAGGATCTCCACCGCGACGCCCTCTCCCAGAAGCCCGACGGTTGGGGAATCTCCCGCCGCCGACTCATGTATCTGCACGCGGGAGCCGATGACGACCGCGCTTCGCTCGATCGCGGGGCAGTAGCCCGCCGCGATTGCGACGATACCGATGACAAGGAGTAGGGTGATTAACTGCTTCATGGTACGCTCCTATTCTTACGCGCCGAGACGGCCGGCGTCATATCGGGGACCTTCCCATACCACGACTGAATCTCACAGAAGAGGATGGTTGCGCCGACGACGGTCAGGGGAATGACGACGAAATTGAAAAACGGAATCACGACCGATACAAGCGCCCCCGCCCCGAAACCGAGGCACGAGGCGCTGTGCCGGAAGATAAACCGACATTTCACGGCAAACGGGAGCCTCCTCCTGGCCAGGGAATAGTCGAGGTTATCGTACGCGAGAAAGAACATCGTGATGATATTGCCGAAGACCAGATAGAATATCTTGCCGATGATGGGAATGAGAAAGATGATAAGCAGAAACAGCAGGAGCAGCAGCATAACGGCCGTCCGCTTGAGCTCGTTCTTCATTGAGATGATTATGTCTTTAGTCAGGAGGCGAAACGAAAAGGGTTCTTCCCGCCGTACCCCCTCGAATACCTGTTCGGTTTTCTGGGAGAGCACCTCGTTAAACGGCACGCAGATAATGCCGGCCAGTATGTAAAAAACCAATGCGCCGAAAAGGACGAGCGCCAGCACCAGCATAATCTGGATCGCATGGGACAGGACCACCCAGTACCACTGATCCTGTGCCGGTATGATACGGTCGGCCAGGCTTTCTGAAAGATGCATCCCCACGAAGAAGACCGCCAGGACCAGGACGATGTTGATGAGGGTGGGAAACACGGCGTACGCGAGGAGCCGCGGGTGCGCTAGGAGGAACCGCAATCCTCGTATGGGGGCAAAGAGCCCCCCGACGAACCTGCGGATAATTCCCGGGGGATGCGCCGCGCTCATCCGGCAACCTCCGGGGCTATGAAGACCAGGCGGATATCCATAACGTTGGTCCTCGTAGGGCCGGTAACTATCAGGTCGTCGAGTGCTTTGAAAAAGGTATACGAATCGTTGCTATTGAGATACGTCGCCGCGTCCAGTCCCTTTTCCCTTGCCCGGGCGACGGTGTCAGGCGCCGTAAAGGCGCCGGCGGCGTCGGTCGGCCCGTCGGTTCCGTCGCTGCCGCAAAACAGGCCGAAGACGCCGGGCACTGCCTCGGTCTCCCGCGCGAACGCGAGGGCGCATTCGGTGTTCCTGCCTCCGACGCCCAACCCCATGACCGTGACCGTGGTCTCCCCGCCCGAAATGAGGCAGGCCGGGGGCGCGACCGGCCGGCCGTAACGCGCGACCTCCCGGGCGACGGCGGCGTGAAAACGGGCCAGTTCGTGGGTATCTCCGGCAAACGATGATGAAAGAACGACGGAGGCATATCCGAGGGCGCCTGCGCGGTTATGCGCCGCGGTGAGCGCCGCCGCGGCGTTCCCGATAACGGTATTGGTGACGCCGTCAAAGACGGCGTCGCCCGGCTTGGGAGTTTCGGGGATGTCCGATTTTGCGCCTGCGGCCAGGTGCCGCGTGACGGAATGCGGGACCCGCTCGCCGAGCCCGTATCGCGCCAGAACCGCCAACGCTTCGGCAAAGGTGGTCGGGTCGGGGGCGGTGGGGCCGGATGCGATGACGGAGATGTCGTCGCCGACCACGTCCGAAAGGATGAGCGACACCAGCCGGGCGGGGTGGGCATGACGGGCGAGCCTGCCCCCCGAGAAGGCGGAGAGGTGCTTGCGCACGGTGTTGATCTCGTGTATGTCGGCCGATGATTCGATGAGGAGCCGGTTGGTTTCGGCAAGATCGGGCAGCGTCAGGCCGTCGGCGGGAAGACTCGTCAGCGCCGAGCCGCCGCCTGATATCAGCACGAGCACGAGGTCCTCCCGGGATCTCCCCGTGACCATGTCAATGATCCGTTGTGTTGCGGCGGCCCCGTTTTCGTCCGGTATGGGGTGGCCGGCCTCGAGGATCTCAAAACGCGCCGCCGGATCACCGTGGCCGTACTTGGTCACGGCGATGCATCCGGCGATGCGATCCCCCATGATCTCGGTTACCGCCTCGACCATCGGCAGGGCCGCCTTACCAAGCCCGACCACATAGACGCGGCGGTACACGCCGATTGTTTCGGCGAGATCCGAGAGAGCCCGCCTGACCACCGCCTTCGGATCGACGCTCGCCACACAGCTCCGAAAGATATCGAGGGCCTGTTGTTTCACTCGCCGGTGCGCGTCATTCATGGTATGGTGGAATCCGAAAAGGGTTTGGGCGGCGTTACCGTTAAAAACCTTGATTTTTCGACGACGATTTCCTATAATGAGGCAATTCTTGCATAACCGAGGGGCAAAATCAATAGTTAAATTCTTCCGGTGACGGTTGGGGGTGTGTTATGAAGATCACCTGCCCGCATTGCGGCCTCGTCGGTAATATCGGCGAGGAAAAGCTACAGGCCTCCTCGGGAAGTGTCAGATGCCCGCGCTGCCATAAGGCCTTTGCCCCCGGCGGCGAAAAACCCTCCGCAGGGGCCGACGGCCCGCCCAAAGGGCGAGGTGCTCCTCCCGGCAAGAAAACGGCAAAGAAAGCCCCCGTCCTCTTCGGCGCCCGTTCGGGCGACGATATCCCCTTTACCAAGATCATGGAAGAAAGCCAGTTGATATCGGATCAGGACCTCACCATCGAGATCGAGGAGGTGGAGGCGATCGATATACCGGAGGAGATCGGCGCCGAAGAGGTCATCTCGCTCGGGGAGGATGACATTGTCCCGGACTCCGGCGCCTGGCGCGACCGCGGGCAGGGCAACGTCGGAGATGAAGCGGCCGATATCCCCGTCGACGATATCGTCGGGTCGATGACAGGCGACATCCCCGATTCGCCGATCCCGGCGGTATTGGAAGACGCCCCGGTAGTGGAGCCGGCAAAACCGCACACAGGTCTTTCCGGCCTCTTCGGTGCCGGACGGAAGGAATCGGTCGATGTACGGCCTCCCCTATCGGTGCGGCCGGCGCCCCGGGTGGCGGGCCTGAGAAAGGGATTTGTCCTTTTCCTGATCATCGTCCTGGCCCTGTGGGGGGGGTATTGGTTCTTTTCCACTTACTGGCCGCCCTACGCCCAGGAAAAGGGATTCCTCTCCGATTCGCGGGCCCTGTTTGATAAATACCACGAGCTGCGGGTATATCTTAAGGTCGGGATGCCCGATCCGGTCTTTGCCACGAAGGTGGCCGAGGCCGCCTATTACTGGGAGGTCTACCGGGAGAAGCACGAGGCGAATTATCAGAAAGACCCGTTGTTTGCCTCACTGATGGTTATGGGGAGGCTTTTCCTGACCATCAAGGAGCTCCTGGACAGGGACATGTACCCGGATAATTACCTGGGGCTCGAATGGGGCGAGGGTTTTGCCTTCCCGATGAAGGAAGACTATGTCAATGCGATGGTGGCGGGTATACCGATCTGCATCAGCGCGGCCGAGGAGAACTTCGTCTTTTCAAAGAAGATACTCGATCACACGGGCGGCCTTACGTTCATCTCCATGACCGCCGCCGATATCCTCAACACGCCCGTCGGGCCGTCCCGGGCGGACTATGCCGCCGACCTGAAGCGCGCAAACAAGGTGTTCATTGGCCTTGATACGCAGATGCCCGTCCTCGCGAAGGCGGTTGCCGATGTGCGGATTATTTTGAACAAGCTTCCGGGCAAATGAGGTGACGATGGTGAAAACCGGGACTATACTGTCGGTCTGGGCGACTCTGTTACTGTTGCTTTGGGGGGGGGCGGCTTCGGCGGGCGGGTATGATGACATGGTGCTGGTTCCCGGTGGGGAGTTCGTCATGGGCAGCTCAACGGGTGATCTGGATGAGCAGCCGGAACACCGGGTCTTCGTAAAGGATTTTTTTATCGACTGTTTCGAGGCGACCAACGATGAGTACGCGGCCTTCCTCAACGCGATGGGAAATGTATCGGGAGCCGGCGTGCAGTATCTATTCGTCGACAGCCCCGACTGCAGGATTTACCGGGCAAAGGGCACGTTTGTCGCGGAGGAGGGGTATGGCGACCACCCGGTGACTTTGGTGTCCTACTATGGAGCCGAGGCCTACGCGGGCTGGGCCGGGAAACGGCTTCCCACCGAGGCGGAGTGGGAGAAGGCGGCGCGCGGGGGGCTGGCGGACAAACAATACCCGTGGGGGGACGATATCACCACGCTCTCGGCCAATTTTGGAAGGAAGCGCATGGGGACGACCCCCGTTGGAACGTTTGCCCCGAACTCGTTGGGGCTTTACGATATGTCGGGCAACGTCGCCGAGATGGTCGCCGACTACTACGCCGAGCGCTACTATCGAACGTCTCCCCCAGCCGATCCGAAGGGGCCGGAGACGGGAGAGGTGCACGCCGTCAGGGGCGGAAGCTGGCTCTCTGCGGCCGATGGAGTCGGTGTTTATGTTCGTGAGGCCGGGGCGCTTCCCTACATCTCTCTGCCGAACGTCGGATTTCGATGCGCTAAAGACGCCCCGTTATGATCCGGGGGGGCCGAACGACTCGCGCGATCCTCTTGAATATCAGTTCTGATTGTCCTCATTTCAATTGAAACGGCCTGGCGTGCATACCATCGGCATCATCGCCGCCCTCAGGCAAGAAGTCGAGCCCTTCATCGAGGGCCTGGAAACCTCCCGCTCAATAACCGCCCGCCGGCTTGTGATCCATCAGGGAGAGATCTCGGGGCGGCCGGTCTCTCTGGTCATCTCCGGCGTTGGAAGAAAGGCGGCGGTAAATGCTACCGAGTCCCTCATCGAGTCATCCCGGCCGGCTCTCATCATTTCGACCGGCTTTGCCGGGGGGCTGGCGGAAGAAGCGGTGGCCGGTACCGCCGTTTACGGCAGTGATCTGGTCGACGATGCCGGAGGGCGTGTGACGTTTGGCGTTCCCGACGGGTTCGCGCTCCCGGAAGGGGGGGTGTGGGGCGTCATCCTCACGTCGCGGTATTTTATTTCGGCCGTCGACCACCGGAGGCGGCTCCGGGATCGATTCGGGGCGGTGGCGGTCGATATGGAGAGCATCCACATCGGCCGGGTCGCCCGGGCGGCAGGGGTCCCCGTTATTGTCGCCCGTGTCATATCCGACGACCTCTCGGCAGAGCTCCCCGTCATGGGGTCGGTCATGGCCGGCGACGGACGGCTTGCAATCGGGCGGGCAATCGTATATTTCGCCCGCCATCCCGGCACGATTATCGGTTTCGTTCGGTTCATTGGTAACCTCACCGCCCACGCCCGTACGCTTGACGGTTGCCTCAGGCGGCTGATCGTGTCGCTGCCAACCGGGGGATAGCGCGGGACGGCCTGAGGCGAAGGGACGCCGCGTGCGGTTATACGACCGGGAACCAACCGTACGTACCGCATACGTACTGCGTACGTGCCCTGGGACGCACATGGATACCATCCAAAAATACTATCGGATCGACAGAAACGGCATAGCCATGCTCAAGTTCATCCTGGAATCTTACGACAACGCTGCCCTGATGCGAACCGTTGACAAGGGGGGCTCGATCGTCGAACTCTCGGTGTCCCCCGGCTTTCTTTATGACGTGGAGGCGGTAATCGCCGAGCTCAGGGACGAGTTCAACATTCGGGAGGTTGAACGTCCCGAAGGCCTGGAGCCGTTATAACAGGAGGCGGTGCCATGGGTGAAATGACGTTTTCCGATCAACAGAAAAAGAAGCTGCTTGCCCTGGCGCGCAGGACGATCGAGGAGGGGGCGCGCGGCAAGAAGAAGCCGAAGGCAGAGCCGGATGATACCCAACTGGCAATACCGGCCGGCGCCTTCGTATCGCTCCACAAGCGGGGGGGGCTCAGGGGCTGCATCGGCAGGTTCGAGGCCGATTCACCCCTTTACCAGACCGTTGCCGATATGGCATGGGCCGCGTCGAAGAACGACCCGCGTTTCAACGAAGTCGGGAAGGAAGAGCTTCCCGATATCGATATCGAGATATCGGTACTCTCTCCCCTGAGAAAGATCTCGAACGTCAAAGAAATCGAAGTGGGCAGGCACGGGATATACATCATCCGGGGGGGGCGGCGCGGGACGCTCCTGCCCCAGGTGGCCCTGGAACAGGGGTGGGACCGGGAGGCCTTCCTGCGCCATACCTGCATGAAGGCGGGACTGCCGCCGGATGCGTATAAAGACGAGGGGACCGAGATCTATATATACGACGCGCTGGTCTTCGGGGAAAAGGATCGGTGAACTTTCCGCGTCAGCCGCGGGGCATAAAAAACGGCGGGAAGCGATATTTACTATCACTTCCCGCCGAATCTCGTTCTACTCTATCAGCCGGATACCGGCGACCTTTCGCACACCCTCTATATACAGGCCGGCAACGGCCGGCGTCTATTTAGAGGGGCTGATCGAATCGCCGTGGACCACTCCTCCCCCGCCGCTGTTGGGCTTCGCGTCGTCGCCGCCGTCATTGCCGCCGTGGTAGATCACATCGTTACCCGCGCCGAACTGGATCTCCTCCGTATCACGGACGAATATCAGCACCACGTCCCCCGCGCCCACAGTAATGGGCCTTTCGGTCTTGAGTGTGCGCCCGGCGTAGTCGATGACGACCTCATCGTCGACCCTGGTGATCTTCCCTTCCGGGGTTACCACCACAATATCGAATCCACCCGGGTACTCGGCGTATTTCAGGGAGACGAAGTCGAGCTTTTCCTCCGGGGCAATACTGCTCGTAATCGTCATTGCACCGCCCTCAGTCGTCACGACCAGGTCCTTGAGGGCAGGAAATATCTCGGGATTCTGTGCTATCGAAAGCCGCGACAGGATCACCAGGCCCTTGGGGCCGATCATGGTCTTATCGCCGATGGCGCTGGTATTGACGATCCGAACGGGATCGCCGGCGGCCCCGGCGACAACGGGCAGCGCCATTGAGATCACAGCAACGACCGCGATGATTCCAATCACTCGTTTCATGATGCACCTCCTTGACGTAAAGGCCGGGAAGTTTTATATTGGACCCCGGGCGTTGCCGCCCGGGATAGCAGGACAGTACCTCCGGATCGAGGGCAGGCCTTATCCGAGCTTCCTGACCGCCTCCCCGATTCTCCTGACCCCCTCGGTGATCTCGGCGACGGAGGCGGCGTAGGAGAGACGCACGCAGTTGTCGTCACCGAACTCCACCCCCGGCACCAGCGCCACCTTCGCCTCCGAAAGGAGGAAGGCGGAAAAGTCGATCGAGCCGGCGATCTTCGCGCCCGCGTATGACTTACTGTAGATCCCCGATACGTCGGGGAAGGCGTAGAAGGCGCCCTCGGGGTTGCGGCACGTAACGCCCGGTATCGCGTTGAGACCGTCGACGATAAGTTTCCTCCTCGCCTCGAACTCGCGCCTCATCCGCTCCACTTCGTCCTGCGGGCCTATGAGCGCTTCGACGGCCGCCCATTGGGCGACGGAAGAGGCGTTGGTGGTGCTCTGGCTCTGTATCTTTGTCATGGCCGAGATGAGCGCCTCGGGACCGGCGGCATACCCGATGCGCCAGCCGGTCATGGCGTACGTCTTGGAGACGCCGTTGACGATGACGGTCAGCTGCCTGATGTCGTCTCCGATTGATGCGATGCTGGTATGTGTGAAGCCGTCGTAGACCAGCTTCTCGTAGATCTCGTCCGAGACAACATAGACGGAGTTCTTGACACAGAACCCGGCGATGTCGGAAAGCTCGCCTGTCGTGTACGACACCCCGGAGGGATTGGACGGGTAATTGAGGATGAGGGCCTTGGTCTTCGGGGTCGTATAGCGGGCGAGGTCATCCGAGTCGATCTTGAAGTCCTTGTCTTTTCCGGTGGGGATGATGACCGGCGTCGCGCCGGCGAGCTCCACCATCGGGGGATACGAGACCCAGTAGGGGGCGGGGACCAATACTTCGTCGCCGGGCTCGAAAAAGGCCATGCACAGGTTGTAGAGAGAGTGCTTGCCCCCGCACGACACGATGATTTCGGAGGGCTTATACGTAACGCCGTTGTCGCGCTTGAACTTCTCGATGACTGCGGCCTTGAGCTCCTTGATCCCCCCCACGTCGGTATACTTGGTCTTGCCGGCCTGGATGGATTTGATGCCCGATTCCTTGATGTTTGCCGGCGTATCGAAATCCGGTTCCCCGACCCCAAAACCGATGACGTTTTCACCCCTGGCCTTAAGCTCGTTGGCCTTGGCGGCGATCGCCAGCGTCGCGGACGGCTTGAGGCTGATGACGCGGTCAGACAGCTTTCGTTTCATCGTGTCTTTACCTCTTCTGATATGCTTCCTTGAATTTTTCCTTGAGTTTATCGGCGACGTAGTCGGTCACCAGGTCCTCTACCGACCCCCCCGCCATGGCGGTGGCCTTGATAATATTGGAGCTGACGTAGAGGTAACGGTAGCCGGTCATCATGAAGAAGGTCTCTATGTTCCGGTTGAGCTTCCGGTTCAGCAGCGCCAGCTGGAGCTCATACTCGAAATCAGAAACCGCCCTCAGGCCCCGGATGATCGCCTTGGCCTTGACAGAAGCGGCGTAGTCGACCAACAGTCCCTCGAACGTATCGACGATGATCCGGTCGCTGTGTTCGGCGAGGCCCTGTTTGATCATGTCCATCCGCTCCTCGGGCGAAAACAGCGTGACCTTGTAGGGATTGACGCCGATGGCGATGATGATCTTGTCGAAGATCTTAACCGCCCGCTCGGCCAGATCGATGTGCCCCATCGTGATGGGATCAAACGTCCCCGGGAGAATAGCAAGGCTGGGCATGGTCCACCTCATGCTCGTGTGAAAAAGGTAATCCCCGTATCGCCATAGAATCTTGTAGGGTCTGATTGCAGGTCCCCATAGGATGACCCCGGGACCGTCTTTGCGCTGTGCTGCCAGATAAGCGTCCCCCCCGGCGGGACGATGCCGTGCTCAAGAAAAGAAAAGATGAGCTCCCCCGTGCGGACGTAGGCATAGGGGGGGTCCAGGAAAACAATATCCGCCGAAACGCCGAGCTTGCCGAGGGCCTTGATTCCCTTGATGGCGTCAAGGGTCATCACAGAAACGCGGTCGGCAAGCCCGAGGTTCTTCACGTTTCTCTTGAGGATTTCGACCACCCGGGGATTGCGCTCGATGAAGAACGCATGTTCAGCTCCCCGGCTGACGGCTTCTATGCCGATATTTCCCGTTCCCGAAAAACAATCCACGAAGGTGGTGCCGATGATGCCGTCGCCGAGAATGGAAAAGAGGGCCTCCTTGACGCGCGACCCGGTCGGCCTGACCATTGTCCCCGCGGGATTGATGAGACGTCTTCCTTTGAGATCCCCTGAAATAACCTTCATCGTCCGCATGTCCTATACCCTGACCGGCACCCCGCGATCCCGCAAGTATTCTTTGGCCTGGCGTATCGAATACTCGCGGAAGTGAAAGATGGAGGCCGCCAGCGCCGCGTCCGCCCCGGCGACGGTGAGCCCCTCGACAATGTGATCCAGGGTGCCCACCCCCCCCGAGGCGATGACGGGGATGGCCACGCGGTCGACCACCGCCCGGGTGAGCACCAGGTCATAGCCTTCCTTGGTCCCGTCAAAGTCCATGGAGGTCAGGAGTATCTCGCCGGCCCCCAGCTCTTCCATTTTGATCACCCACTCGAGGGCGTCGATGCCCGTGACCTGCCGCCCGCCGTGGGTCACCACTTCCCATGAAAGGCCGTCGTGGCCCGCGTTGTCCGGTATCCTGCGTCGGCTCTCCTTCATGTGGCGGCCCCACTCATCGGGCCTCCTGCGCTTTGCGTCGACGGCCACGACGATGCACTGGGAGCCGAAGCGCTGGGCCGCCTCGAACACAAAATCCGGGTCGTTTACGGCGGCGGTATTGATGGAGACCTTGTCGGCGCCGGCCGATAGCAGCATCCTGATATCCTCCAGCGACCTGATCCCCCCCCCGACCGTCAGCGGCATGAAGATTTCCTCGGCCGTTCTTCTGACCACGTCCAGGATGATATCCCGCTTGTCGGAGGAGGCGGTGATGTCCAGAAACGTCAGCTCATCGGCCCCCTCACGGTCATAGAATGTGGCGTTCTCGACGGGGTCCCCGGCGTCGGTCAGGTCTATGAAATTTACCCCCTTGACGACACGTCCGTCTTTTACGTCGAGGCAGGGGATGATTCGTTTGGTCAGCATACCTATTCCGTTGCCCGTTTGGCTAAAAACCTCAGATACACGACGATCGCGCCTCCTTGATCCGGCGGCCGTTATGCCTCCGGGACGATCTTTTCGGCCGCGGCGTTGGCCCCGGCGAGGTCTACCGTGCCTTCGTAGAGCGCCCGTCCCACGATTACGCCGATCACCCCGTCCGTGTATAACCGGGCGGCAGCCTCGACGTCCGAGACGTCCCTGACACCCCCGGAGGCGATCACCGGTATCGCGCCCTCGCGCGCCATCCGGCGCGTCCCCTCCGTGTCGATTCCCGTTCCCACCCCGTCCCGGGCGATATCGGTGTAGATGACGGCCGCAACCCCCGTACCGGCGTAGGAACGGGCAAGCTCAACGGCCGAGACCCCTCCCGCGTCGTGCCACGCCTTCGTCCTGACCATGCCGTCCCGGGCGTCGATACCCAGGATGATCCGGCCGGGGTAGCGGCGCGACGCCGAGAGGACGAAATCGCGGTCCTCGACGGCGGCGGTCCCCACGACGACCCATTGGACCCCGGAGGTCAGATACCCCTCTACCGCTTCCATCGTACGGATGCCGCCCCCGACTTCTACGGGAACCGGCAGCGTCCGGGCGATCTGTTCGATCACCTCCCGGTGGACGGGAGACCCGCCCTTTGCCGCGTCAAGATCAACCAGGTGGAGGCGCCGGGCCCCCATCTGAACCCAGCGCCGGGCCGCCTCGACGGGGTCGTCGAAATAACGGGTCTCGCGGTTAAAATCGCCCTCCGAGAGCCTGACGGCCTTGCCCCCCCGCATATCGACGGCCGGAATAACTACGAATCCCATCGGTCGACCAACGCCGCGAAAGATTTAAGGATCGAAAGCCCCTTTTGCTGGCTCTTTTCCGGGTGAAACTGGGTTGCGAAGATGTTGTCTTTCTTCAGCGCCGAAACGAATGGTACGCCGTAATCGGTTATCCCGGCCGCGGTATCCGGGTCTTCGGGCACGACGTAATACGAGTGCACGAAATAAAAATAGTCCCTGCCCCCGACGGCGTCAAACGGGGGCTCCTGCGTATTCCAGCGCACCCGGTTCCACCCCATGTGGGGGATCTTGAGGCGATCCTTACCGTCGAAGGGCGGCCCGGAAAACCTGATCACGCTCCCCTTGATGACCCCCAGACCTTCATGCCTGCCGAACTCAAAGCCCTCGGTAAAGAGGAGCTGAAGGCCCAGACAGATCCCGAAAAACGGCCTGCCGGTAGCAATGAAGTCGATAATCGGCCGGGTGAGGTGGAAGCGGTCGAGGTTCTTCATGCAGTCGGCAAACGCGCCGACGCCGGGAAGCACCATCCCCGCGCTGTCTGCGATGACGCCGGCGTCCGACGTGACAACCGCGTCGGCCCCGACATTCTCCAGCGCCTTGGCGACACTCCTGAGGTTTCCCATCCCGTAATCGACGACGGCGATCAATCGGCCCCCTCGCAGAATTTCCCTATCTCGTCCACGACGTATTGCTGCATCTCTGCCGTCAGCTCGGGGTATATGGGCAGCGCCAGGCTCCTTAGTGCGGCGGTCTCTGAATGGGGGAAATCTCCCGTGCGATAACCGAGGTACCGGTAGCACTCCTGCAGGTGCAGCGGCACGGGGTAGTAGACCTCCGTCCCCACGCCGGCCCGTGTCAAATGATCGCGCAGGTCGTCGCGCCGGTCCACGGTGATGACGAACTGATTATAGATGTGACGATAGCCGTCGACCGCCACAGGCAGGCCGATCGGCCCCGCGGGGGAGGTGAGCCCCCGGGCGGAGAAAAGCTCCCGATAGCGCGCGGCATTAGATTTTCTTTTTTCGCTCCAGCTGTCAAGATGCTTGAGCTTCACCCTCAGAACCGCCGCCTGCAGCGCGTCGAGCCTGCTGTTGACGCCGACCAGCCGATGATAGTACTTCGGTTTGCTGCCGTGGTTTCTCAGGACCTTCAGTCCTTCGGCAGTTTGTTCGGACGATGCCGTGATCATACCGCCGTCGCCGAAGCCGCCGAGGTTCTTGCTGGGGAAGAAGGAAAAGCACCCCATGTCCCCCATGGAGCCGGCGCTTCCCGCGGGGCTGCGCGACCCGATGGCCTGGGCGGCGTCTTCCACCACGAAGAGGCCGAACCGGGAGGCGGTACGTTTGATGGCGGCCATGTCGGCCGTCTGGCCGAAGAGGTGTACCGGCATCACACCACGGACGGCTGCGCCGTCCGGGGTTATGGGGGATTCGGATTTTTCTGTAAGGCGCCCCATGAGGTCTTCGAAGAGACCGGGGTCCATGTTAAAGGTCACGGGATCGATGTCAACAAAGATTACCGAGGCGCCGGTCCGCGTAATGGAGCCGGCCGTGGCAAAAAAGGAGTAGGGGGTAGTAACCACGGCATCGCCGGGCCCCAGGTCCAGCTGCATCATCGCCAGCAGTATTGCGTCGCTTCCGGACGCCACGCCGACCCCGTACCGGGCGCCCGTGTACGCGGCGATCTCGGCCTCCAGCGCTTCTACCTCGGGGCCGAGGATGAAATACTGGGATGAGACCACGCGGTCGACGGCCTCCCGAATTTCGTCTTGGATCGTGGCGTGCTGAGCCTTCAGATCAAGCAAGGGGACGTTCATGGCTATATATTCCTTATCCTTTCTCGTGGGTAACCACGCCGCTTTGCTGCCGGTACTCGCGGGCGCACTCGGGGCATGCGGCGCGGCCCGATCGGTCAAACTCGATCGATACGCCGCACATGCAGGCCCAGCCCGCCGGGCGGGCGGGCCCCCCCATGACGACGGCAAAATCGGCGACATCCTTTGTAACCACGGCGCCTGCCGCCACCAGGCAGTAGTCGCCCAGCGCCGTCCCGCAGACAATCGTGGCGTTGGCCCCGATCGTCGCACCCCGGCCGACACGCGTCTTCTCGTACCGGCCTTTCCTCGGGAATTGGCTGCGGGGCGTCCGGACGTTGGTGAAGACGCAGGACGGCCCCAGGAAGGCGAAGTCCCCGACGACGACCCCGTCATACACGGAAACATTGTTCTGTATCTTCACGCCGTTTCCGATAACCGCGGTCGGGGCGATGTAGACGTTCTGGCCTATGGTCACGTTGCTTCCGACCGTCGCGCCGGACGCGACGTGGGAAAAGTGCCAGACCTTCGTCCCGGCGCCGATTACGGCGCCGTCATCAACTACCGCCGTCGGGTGGATGAAGATATCGTCTGTGCGTGTCACGGTCCTCTCCGCCGCCCGGCCGGTTTACTGCTTCCTGCCCCGGAAGATCAACGGCACCCCGGCGGTGATCCAAAGGCCGATGAGACAATACCGTACGACATGGGATACCGGTACGTCCGGGAGCAGCATCTTTACGACGATCTTGATCAGAAAAATTACGGCAACACCCGCGACCACTTTGACGATCTGATACCACCAGACCGATTTCGGATCAAAGAGGATATATTCCTCCTCGATGATGAAGCCGATTGACATGCCGGTGAGCGTTCCGATCACCCGAACGGCGGTATCGCCGGAATGGATGAAGAACATGACCGCGGCAAGAGCGAGAACAAGGACGATCAGGGGGACGGTCTTGGGGCTGATCCCCCGCAACGGGTGGGTCGTGTCGTAGATGAAGTAGAGCCCCAGAATCACGGCGCCGATAGCCCACCCGCCGGCCACGTCGATGGGCCAGTGGACGCCGAGGTAGAGGCGGGAAATGCCGACGGCGATGATAATGATCAAGGCTGCGATCCATGCCCATGCCTTTTTTAACTGCCAGGCGATAGTCCCCCAGAAGACGGTCGCCCCCTGGGAGTGACCGCTCGGGAACGCGTACCCCCCGCCCGACTCGGGGTAGATTACCCTGACTACGGCGGGATCGGGCCTCGGCGTCTGGAATATTTCTTTCAGAAGGTCGTTGACGTAGGCCGAAAGGAGAAACAGGACGCCGAGCTTGAAGGCGAACTTTTTATCCACGCACCAGTAGAGGATCGGAACGGCGATCAGGTAAAACTCTTCGTTGCCCAGAAAGGTCACGGCAACAAAAAACCAATCGAGCACGGGGGCCGCTATTTGTTGAATCCAGAGAATAATGTCGGGACGTGATAGATATTCCATGAAATGGTTCTCCATGAAAGACATAAGAGCTTCTTATACACTGTTTCGGTAGAAACGGCAACGAATTTTTGCGGTAGGAATAGTCAGCGGACGCCGAACAGCGAGGTAATATATTCGAAGTTTGCCGTGATCCGGAGCCGTTTCGTGCCGATTGAAGCGGGGATGGGATTAAAGGGAGAGGCGTACCTCACCGCTTTGATCGCGTACTCATCGAGGATCTGGTATCCGGATGATCTGATGAGCGTGACGCTCGATACATTTCCGCCGGACTCGATCGTAAATACAAGGGTGAGCCTCCCCCCTCGTCGCGTTTCTGCGCCTCATAGGGGTAGCTCCATGCCAACTCGATTTGCCGCTTGATGTGGGCGAAATAGGCATAGTACTTAAACTCGGCCGTGTTGAGAGAGACCTCCTCCTCCTCGGTGACTCCCGGAGCGGTCGTACCAAACGGCTGATCGAGCCGTCCCGAGCCGCTACGGCCCGTCGTCAGGTCCTCAACGGTAAGGCGCTCCTTGTCGGGGCGGGGAACCGATTCATCCGGCTTGATGGCCGGTTCCGGGCGCGTCTGTTTTCTGGCGACGAGCCGATCATCGACCGCCGGTTTATCGCTATTCTCATTCTTGTCGGGTTGGTCGGGTTTGGCCGGCGGAGAGAGGACCGCGCCCGGCGGTTGCGGGGCGCCGCCGCCGAGCGGCGTCCCGCGTCGAACGGTCTCGCGATCTACCAGCCGGTTCTTGTCGGAAAGCCGGGGGGAATCCACTTCCCTGTCGGTCTCGTTTTTCTGGGGGAAGTCGTTGAACTCGTAGGATTGGTTATCCCGATCTTCGGCGAGTTCGATCACGAGGGGTTTGTCCGGCTTTGAGGCTGTGTCGATCGTGAGGAGGGAGAAGAGCCCCAGCAGGATGACATGAAAGAGGACAGAGCATACCAGAAAGACCTCGGCCCTCCTGGCCGAATCCTTTCGTTCTCGTTTCTTTTTAAGAGAATACTCCGATTCGGTAACCATTACAGCCGCCACCGCTTTAAAAATCCACACATTTTATTATACGTGAAGGGTGCCGCGGTGTCAACGGCAAAGCCCCCGTCCGATCTGTCCTTGACAACCGACGGCGCATCCTCTACAATCAAAAACATCGGGACGGCGATAGGGAGGGGTGTGCAGCGTGCCTTATACAGGTGCGGGAATGATCGTGATGGCCCTGACGGCCGGCCTTTCGGACGGCGCGGCAGTGAACAGAGGTGAACGGCATGTTTGAGCGGATCCGCCGCTGTGCGCAGTTGATCTACTTTTCGAAAAATACGCTCGCCCTGACCGGGGCGGGAGTGTCCACGGAAAGCGGTATCCCCGATTTCCGGAGCGACAAGAGCCTGCTCTGGGAGCGGATTCACGCGTACCGGTTTATGCCCATCGATGCGTATCGAGACGGCGTGGATAATTATATCGGGATGTTCTGGCGCTACTGGTTTCCCCTCCTGCTGCCGATGATACATGCCAGGCCCAACATAAACCATCACTTTTTGGCGCGCCTGTCGGCACTGGACCTCCTTTCGACCGTCATTACCCAGAACACCGACGGGCTCCACGGCAAGGCCGGCAGCGCGGATGTCCTCGAGATCCACGGAAACATCCGCGGCGGCCGCTGTTTTTCCTGCGGGGCGGCCTGTAGTATGGACTATATCATGGGCGAGATCCAGGCGGCGCGCATACCGCCGGCATGCGCCGAATGTGGAGGGATCGTGGGGCCCGATATCGTGTTTGCCTTCGAGCGGACGCCCGATTACGACAGGGCGCTGGAACGCGCGCGGCGCGCCCAACTCCTGCTCGTGTTGGGCTCGTCACTCCTGGTTGATCACGTCAAGGAGGTCGTCCTGGGCGCGATTACCAACGGCGCACACCTGATCATCATAAACAACCAGCCCACCCCATTTGACGACGCGGCCGACGTGGTGATCCACGAGCGCCTCTCTCAAGTCACTAGGACGTTGTGGGAGACGATGGAGTGCTATCTTTAGTCGATCCCGCCGCCCGGAAACGGACGGTGCTATAATAATATACGGCGGCTTGCCGTGATCCGAGATTTCGAGCCTGCCGGTAGCAGGCAGCGTACGCGGAGACGGTGCCGCGAAAATCCTGAGACGGGTATGACATGGTTGATTTAAGAGAAACGGTCTCGTACTACCTCTTCTCGAAACACGCCGTTAAGGAAGACCTTAGACAGGTAATCCGCTGGCCGCTGACCATGTTGCTCAACCACCTGATCTTCCCCCGCCGCTCCTGGTACGCCGCGGCTGCCCGGGGCACGATCATCAATGCAATCAACGGGAGGGCACGGGTCGCACTCGTCTATAAAGACGTGGAGGCCTCCTCCTACCGCGAGCTTCGTCTCGGGAAGGACTCCGTCATCGAGGAAGGGACGACGATCCTGGGCGAATTGACGCTCGGGGACCTTGCAGTTATCGGGAGGCGGGTATCGATCGAGGGTCCGGTGACCCTCGGGTACGGCGCTTCGATCCGGGAGGGGTGTATAGCCATCAGCCATACCACCTTCGAAGACTGGGTGGGGATATCGTCCAACGTCCATTTCATCACCTTCACCCACGACATCGGCGACGTTACGCGGCGGGTGGGGAAGATAAAATTCAAACCGATCCTGGTCCGTGCCGGAACCTGGATCGGAACCCGGACGACGGTGCTTCCGGGCGTAACGATCGGGGTGGGGTGCGTTATCGGGGCCGGATCGCTGGTGACCAGGGATATCCCGGATAACTCGCTTGCCGTAGGCCGCCCCGCCCAGGTGATACGAAAGCTCGGCCCCGGCCCCGGCGGCGGCCTGCCGCCCGAGTTGGAGAAATCATGGAGATGGGAAAAGTGGTAGGGACGATGCGCGATTATCACGGCGCACGGCGGCAACGCCGGCGGTGTTCGGGCCCGCGGGCGCGGGGATGGGTTAATACGGGACTATGAAAGATACAACCGGGAAAACCCCGGTCCTCCCCGGCGATACGGCGAAGGACGGCGGGCTCGACAAAAAGATCGCGGAGGCCCGGAAGATGCTGGCCCGTCTCCGGAGGGTGGTCGTCGCTTTTTCCGGGGGGGTGGACAGCACGCTGCTGCTCGCACTGGCTGCAGACGTCCTGGGCACGGAAAACGTCCTTGCAGCCGTCGGGATCTCGCCGAGCATACCCGACCGGGAACGTGAAGAGGCCCGGCGGCTTGCGAAGACGGCGGGCGTGGAACTGATCGAATTCGAGTCGCGCGAGTTTGACGACCCCAATTTTACCCGAAATCCCGTGGACCGCTGTTACCACTGCAAGAGCGCCCTGTTCGCCCAAATATGGATGATCGCGCGGGAGCGCGGCTTTGTATCGGTCATCAGCGGGGCGAACGCCGACGACCCGGGCGACTACCGGCCGGGCCTCGATGCGGGGATGAGGGCGGGGGTCGTAAATCCCCTCATGGAGGCCGGACTCACCAAAGCCGACATCAGGGCCGCGTCCCGGATCATGGGGCTTGTCACATGGGATAAACCGGCGATGGCCTGCCTTGCCAGCCGCATTCCGTATAACAGCCCGATCACGCCCGAGCGCCTTGCCCGGGTCGGGCGGGCGGAGGATGCGCTGCGCGGACTCGGGTTTGGGGAGTGCCGTGTCAGGGATTACGAGACGCTCGCGCGCATCGAGGTGCCGCGAGACTCCCTGGAGCGGGCCGTTCTGGAGCGGGAGGCGATCGTCTCGTCGCTCAAGGCGCTCGGGTACGTCTACGTTACGCTGGATCTGGCGGGCCTGAGAAGCGGATCGATGAACGAGGTCCTCCGGTAGGAGGGCCGAACTGCCGCCTGTCGTTCGGGGCCGACCCCGGGTCCAAAAACCCGCGACTTTGACCGCTTCCTCACGACGTCAGGCTCGTTTCATACATCTCTCACGTGTTATATAATCAAGCGCGCAAAGGAAGCCTTCATGACCCTTGGCGTATATCCGCTTCATGGGTGCCGGGTTGCGGGCTCCCATGGCCGTGTGTTGGTATACCCTATCTGCCCGTCTCGAATATTTCAACCTTCTTGCTTGTCAAGTGCCACGTTCGATGGTATTATTAGTCAATCGTATTCCGGTCGCCAGCGAACGCGAATCTGCATGAGCAAAAGGACACGATCCCATTCCGGGTACGCTTTTCCCCCCGGCGGGCCCGACCGCCTGTAGACGCAGGCGCCGCGGCTTCGCGCGCATGAACGGCGGGTATGCCGGGGCGTCCCTTCTGTGTTGAGACCCGTACGGCAGCCGGATTCGGCTTGCCGAGAAGGGAGGCATCAGATGCAGGAGCTGCAGGATACAGCCGAGCACGCGAGCACCATCCTGGTTGCCGATGACGAACCGAACGTCCGTGATGTCATCAGACTCATGCTTGCCGAAGAAGGGCACCGGCTGGTCTTTGCGGAAAACGGGGCGGAGGCCTTTGAAAAGGCGTACGAACTGGTCCCCGACCTGATCCTCCTGGACGTCATGATGCCGAAGATGGACGGCTACGAGGTATGCCGGAAGCTTCGCAGCGAGCCGACGATTGCCCAGGTGCCGATTATCATGATCACCGCCCTCGGGGATACCGCATCACGAATACGCGGCATCAACAGCGGGGCCGACGACTTCATATCGAAACCGTTTGACTTCGCCGAACTCACGGCCAAGATACGAAATATCATCAGGCTCAACCGTTTTCGCCAGATCCTCACCGAGCGGGAGAACCTCAAGCGCGCCCATATCGACCTACAAAAGGCCTATGACGCCACCCTCGAGGGTTGGGCGAACGCCCTCGAATTGAGGGACTCCGAGACCCAGGGACATTCGGTGCGCGTTACCCAGAAGACGCTGGAGCTGGCCCGGGTGATGGGCATTACGGACGGCGATCTCGACCACGTTCGCCGAGGCGCCCTGCTGCACGATATCGGAAAGATGGGGATCCCGGATGCCGTTCTCCAAAAGCCCGGCCCACTCACCGCCGAAGAATGGACGGTGATGAAAAGACATCCCGAATACGCCTACCGGCTCCTGTCTCCGATAGACTACCTTCGGCCCGCCCTGGATATCCCTTATTGTCACCATGAACGGTGGGATGGAACGGGTTACCCACGGGGGCTGAAGGGGGAAGATATCCCGCTGTCGGCCCGTATCTTTACGGTGGTGGACGTATATGACGCGCTGGGCACCGACCGGCCCTACCGCCCGGCCTTCTCGATGGATAAAATCAACGCGTATCTTACGGACAACGCCGGGTCTCATTTCGACCCCGGGGTCCTGGAGGCGTTCAACCGAATGATCAGTCGTGACGGTTCGTGATATACTCCCGGCTCCGCCGTATCTCCCACCGACCGATTTATCGTGCCGTTCTATAACCGTAACGCGGGCCGTGACGCGGGCCGGGAAAAGGGACGGGCGCCGGGATTTCGATGCATCACGTGTTTAGCGACCGTAAGGGAGCCTTGAGCGCCGAGACAAGGCGGCCGACCTCTCTCAACAACTCCTCCCGATTACCGCCGTTTCGTTCGATAACGCTCACAAGGGCGCTTCCTACCACCACCCCGTCGGCTACCGCGCCGACCCGGCGGGCCGTTTGAGGATCTGCTATCCCGAAACCCACCGTCACGGGCAGATCAGTTATGTTCCTGATTGCCGCTATCCGCTCCTCCATGTCGCCGGGCAGGGTATCCCTCGCCCCGGTCACCCCCGTTACTGATATGTAGTAGAGAAACCCCGAGGCCCCCTTGACGACCCTTTGAAGGCGCGCTCCGGCGCTTACCGGAGAGATCAGATTGATAAAATCGATACCCGCCCGATCGGTATATCGCCGCAACTCGCCGGCCTCCTCAAACGGGAGATCGACCACGAGGATGCCGTCCACCCCCGCCCGACGGGCACGGTCGGAAAACCGCGCGACCCCATACTTCATGAACGGATTGAAATACCCGAAAAGGACAAGCGGGATCGAGAGGCGCGGCCTGAGCCGTTCGACCATATCGAGGATAGCGTCGAGCGTTGTCCCGTTTCGGAGTGAGCGCATCGAGGCCCGTTGGATCGTGGGTCCGTCGGCCGTAGGATCGGAAAAGGGAACCCCGATCTCAATGATATCGGCGCCCGCCTGCTGGACGGCCACGAGAAGCTCGCCGGTTGCATCGAGGCTCGGGTCGCCGGCAGTGAGGTATGCTACCAGCGCCCTGTGGCCGTCGGCCCGTATAGCCCGGAACGCGTCGCTGATTCTGCTCATTTGAGTGAAACCTCCATGAGGGAGGCGATCGTGTTGATGTCCTTATCGCCTCTCCCCGACAGGTTGACGATGATATCTCCCTTCTTGCCGATACCCTGCGCAATGTTAATTGCCGCGGCCACGGCGTGGGCGCTTTCCAGCGCGGGGATGATTCCCTCCAGCTGCGTCAGCGTATGAAACGCCTCGATGGCCGCCTCGTCGTCAACGGCCTGGTATGAGACCCGCCCGCTGTCGGCAAGCAGGCTGTGTTCCGGTCCAACCCCCGGGTAGTCAAGGCCGGCGGAAATGGAGTGGGTTTCGGTAATCTGGCCGTGTTCATCCTGCAGCACGTAGGTCTTGGCGCCGTGCAGGACTCCCTGGCTGCCGCCGCAGATCGACGCGGCATGCCGAGATGACTCAATGCCGTCGCCGGCGGCCTCGACGCCGACCATGGCGACGGTGTCATCACCCAGGAACGGATAGAAAAGCCCCATAGCGTTAGACCCTCCTCCGACACACGCCACCAGACAATCGGGCAGCCGGCCGATGGCCTGCCTGATCTGGCGTTTGGCCTCACGCCCGATGACGGCCTGGAAATCCCGCACCATCATTGGATAGGGGTGCGGACCGGCCACGGTGCCGATAACGTAAAAAGTGTCCCGGACGGTGCCGACCCAGTCCCGCATGGCCTCGTTCATTGCGTCCTTTAGGGTCGCCGATCCCGAATCGACGGGCCGAACGTTCGCCCCCAATAGTTTCATGCGAAATACGTTGAGGGATTGGCGATCGATATCGGTCGTTCCCATAAATATCTCGCACGACATTCCGAAGAGGGCCGCCACCGTGGCGGTGGCGACCCCATGCTGGCCGGCCCCCGTCTCCGCAATAAGGCGTGACTTCCCCATCCGGCGCGCGAGGATTGCCTGACCCAGCGTGTTGTTGATCTTGTGGGCGCCCGTATGGCAGAGATCCTCCCGTTTGAGCCAGATGCGCGCCCCGCCCGTGTGTTCCGTGAGGCGACGGGCGAGCCAGAGGGGGGTGGGCCTGCCCGCGTATCGGGTCAGGTAGGGGCCGATTTCGGAAAACAGTCCCCTCTCCCGTTTCTCGTGCCTGTAGGACTGTTCAAGCTCGATCAGGGCGGGCATCAGGGTTTCCGCGACGTACCTGCCCCCGTATTTCCCGAAATGACCGTTGACGTCGGGATTTCTCGTCATGGGTTATGACCTCCATGGCGCCGAATCACCTGGATGAAGCGGCGCATCTTGATATGATCCTTGATACCCGGACTTTGCTCCACCCCCGAGGCTACGTCCACCCCGAAGGGCTGAAAATGACCCAGCGCATCGGCGACGTTCTCGGGGGTCAGGCCGCCGGCGATGATAATCCGGCACGGGCCGATACCGCCGTCAAGCAAGTCCCAGTCGAACGGTATGCCGGTGCCGCCGTAGGAACCGGGGACACATGTATCCAGCACGAACGTGGTGGCGGCCGGGAAGGCGGCAAGCCTTCGGAGGTCTTCCCTCTGCCTGACGCGGACGGCCCTGATGACGGGAAACGGGACCCCGGCCAGGAAATCCGCCGGTTCATCTCCGGAAAGCTGCACTGCCGAGAGGCCGCATAGCGAAACCGTTTCGACGATAGACTTCTCGTCCCGGTTTACGAAGACGCCGACCCGCCCGAGAAACGGGGAGAGCTTCCGGCAGATCGCCCGGGCGTCTTCGGGGGAGATAGAGCGGGGACTTTCGGGATGAAAGACGAAACCGAGGGCGTCGGCCCCGAGCTTTTCCGCGGCCAGGGCGTCGGTGCAATTGGTTATACCGCATATCTTTATACGCACGGGCATGGCTGCCTCCTCATGATCGGCCGTCAGATTGTTTTCCCGGCCAGCGCCCGCATTGCGCGGCCCATATCGCCGATATCCGGTACCTGCATCAGGGCCTGGCCGACCAGGAAACAACGGATGCCGACCCGCATATAGCCGTCGATATCGGCCCGGGACCGGATTCCGCTCATGGCGACCGCCGTGACGCCCTGCGGGACAAGCCTGCCCAGGCGCGCGGCCGTGCCCCGATCGACCGCCAGCGTTTCGAGGTTTCGGTTATTTATCCCGATCAGATCCGCTCCCGACGCAAGCGCCGTTTCAAGCTCGTATTCGTTATTCACTTCCACGAGGGCGTCCAATCCCACGTCACGGGCCGTCCCCACGAGATCGACCAGGAGGGGGCGATCAACAATCTTGACGATGATCAGCAGGGCGTCGGCCCCCATTACCCTGGATTCATATACCTGATAGGGGTCCACGATAAAGTCTTTTCTTAAAAGCGGCAGGCTTGCCGAGCGACGGGCCTGCCCCAGGTACGCGGGGTCCCCGAAGAAGAAGTCGGGCTCGGTCAGGACGGAAAGGGCGGCAGCGCCGTTTTCGGCAAGACAACGGGCCAGATCGGCAGGGGTAAAGTCGTTCCTGATAACACCCCGCGAAGGGCTGCCCTTTTTCAACTCCGCTATGACCGCCACGTCCGGTCCGGCGGGGGAAACGGAGGTTAAAAATCCCCTCGTTGGTTCCAGGTCACCTATTCGGCTCAGGAAGTCGCGCGTGGCAGTCCGCCGCCGGGCGTCCCGGATGCTGCGCCGCCGGCCTTCTACGATCCGCTGCAGGATCGGACCAGAGTCTGTTGAGTGAGTTGTGCTCATTGGTACGTATCTCCCGCCGTCAATTGGCATCGGTCGTGATTTCGCGTAAGGCACAGAGCTTCCGGTAGGCGGCCCCGCTGTCGATTGACTCTTCCGCCTTGACGAGCCCCTCCTCGAACCCTTCGCTCAGCCCGCTGACCAGGAGGGCCGCGGCGGCGTTAAGCAGCATCACGTCCCGTTTTGGACCGCGCAAACCCCTGAGCAGGTCTTCGACTATCCGGGCGTTTTCGACGGGCGTGCCGCCCATGAGCTCCTCAATGCGCGACGTCCCTATCCCGTACAGTCCGGGTTCTATGACCGTCTCGTCGATCGCCCCGTTATGAACGTATGAGATAGTGGTGGGCCCGGTGGTCGTGATCTCGTCCAGCCCGCTCCCGTGGACGATCATTGCCCGCTTTGTCCCGAGCATGATGAGCGCTTCGGCCATTACGCGGCACAGGGCGGGGTCGTAGACCCCCAACAGCTGGACGTCTGCCCCGGCCGGGTTGGTGAGGGGACCCAGGATATTAAAGATCGTGCGAAAACCCAGCTGCTTACGCGGTTCGCTCACGTGCTTCATGGCGGAATGCAGCTGCGGTGCAAATAGAAACCCGATGCCGATTTCCTCGATACACCTCTGGACCAGAGCCGGCCCGGCGGTGATATCTACGCCGAGGGCCTCCAGGACATCGGCGCTGCCCGATTTGCTCGATACCCCCCGATTGCCGTGCTTTGCCACCACGGCGCCTGCGCCGGCCGCCACGAAGGCCGCTGCCGTTGAGATGTTGAACGTCTGGCTTCGGTCGCCCCCGGTCCCGCAGGTATCCAGCAGCGCGTTGCCGTTGGGCAGGCGCGGCGTTATCCTGACGGCTTTTTTTCTCATGGTGGACGCGGCGCCGGCGATTTCCTCGACCGTCTCGCCCTTCAGGCGGAGCCCGGTCACGAACGCGCCGATCTGGGCCTGCGAGGCCTGGCCGGTCATGATACACTCCATGGCCGTCTCCATCTCCTCAAAGGTGAGGTCCGTGGCATCGGCCACCTTCTGCAAAAGGGATCTAATCATGAGTGCCTCCTATCAGTAAAAAGTTCTTAAGGATCTGTCTGCCGTATTCGGTCATTATCGACTCGGGATGGAACTGGATGCCGAATATTGGGTGCTGCCGGTGCCGCACACCCATGATCTCGTCATCGTCGGTCGTCGCGGTGATTTCGAGGCAGTCGGGAACCGAACCGGGATCGATGACCAGCGAGTGATACCGCACCGCCGAAAAGGGCTTCGGGACGTTCATGAAGACGCCCCCCCGATCGTGGTAGACGGGGGAGCATTTGCCGTGCATGATCCGCTTTGCCCTGACGATCCGTGCGCCGAATGCGGCGCCGATAGCCTGATGGCCGAGACATACCCCGAGAATCGGTATGCCGGCACAGCGCCTGATGAGGTCAACCGAGATCCCGGCGTCGTGCGGGGTGCCGGGGCCCGGGGAGATTACGATATAGTCGGGCGAGAGGTCCCGGGCACGGTCGGCCGTTATTGCGTCGTTACGGAATACGGCCGGCGTCGTTCCCATCTCCCCGAGGTATTGGACAAGGTTATAGGTAAACGAATCGTAATTATCGATCACCAGGATCATGGGAGCCCCCCTATCTGTATTCCATATTGTCGGCCGCCATCTGTATGGCCCTGATCATGCCCTTGGCTTTATCGGTGGTTTCCTGATACTCCCGATCGGGGTCGGAGTCGTAGACGATCCCGGCGCCGGTCTGGACATAAACCGCCCCATCCCTGACCACCATGGTGCGAATCGTGATGCACATGTCCATGTTCCCCGAGAACCCGAGATATCCCACCGAGCCGCCGTACAGCCCGCGGCGGTGCGGCTCCAGTTCGTCGATGATCTCCATGGCGCGGATCTTCGGCGCGCCGGTCAGCGTACCGGCGGGAAAGGCGGCCCGCAGGACGTCGAAGGCGTCCTTGCCGGCGGCGAGCTTTCCCTCGATGTCGGAAACGATATGCATTACGTGGGAGTACTTCTCCACCCTCATCAACTCGGTTACGGCGACGCTGCCGTATTCGGATACCCGCCCGAGGTCGTTTCTCCCCAGGTCAACGAGCATGATATGCTCGGCCAGCTCCTTCGGATCGGCCAGGAGTTCGCGGGACAAACGAACGTCCTCGGCGGGACTCTTGCCCCTGGGCCGGGTGCCGGCGATGGGCCTGAGCTCGACCTTCTGCCCGTCCAGCCGGACGAGGACCTCGGGGGATGAGCCGACAAGGGTTACCGCGTCGAACTTCAGGTAGAAAAGATAGGGTGAAGGATTGATGGTTCTCAGGGCACGGTAGAGATCGAAAGGGTCGGCGGCGGTCCTGACCATGAGACGCCGTGAGAGAACGACCTGGATAACGTCGCCGCTCTCGATGTATTGTTTTCCACGGGCGACCGTCCTGAGAAAATCGTCCCGCGTGGTGAGGGAAACCGGCGACTGCGGCGCCTGCGTTTCCCCCGGCGAGACGCCCACATCCAACGGTCGATCGAGGCGTCCCTTTATGGTATCGATCTGGTGCGCCGCCTCCCGGTACGCGGCGGTTGTGTCGGTATCGTCTTCGAGGAAGACATTGACCGTTACCTTGATGGTATTCTTGACGTTGTCGAAGATGACAATCGTATGGGCTATCACAAAATACATGTCATAGGCCATCGGGTCATCTCCGTCCTTTTCGGGGAGGCGTTCCATGAAACGAACCATGTCATAGCCGATATAACCGACGGCGCCGCCGAAAAAGCGGGGCAGCCCCTCGACTTCCACCGGCCGATACCGCCCCATGAACTCCCTCAGTTTTTCGAGGGGGTCGTCGACCGGGCCTTCAAAGATCGTCCGGCCGAGACGTTTGATCTCTACGTATCGCCCCCGGCTGCGGAAAATGATGCAGGGCCCGATGCCGATGAAGCTGTAGCGCCCCCATTTCTCTCCCCCCTCTACGCTTTCAAGGAGAAAGGAATGATACGGGCCGTCCAGTTTCCTGAAAGCGGTTACAGGGGTTTCCATATCGGCCAGGAACTCCCGATAGACCGGTATGAGATTGCCGGTCCGGGAGAGCCGGTCAAATTCGGGAAATGACGGGGTAAGCATCGCCGGATACCTCCAAGACAAAAAAAGCCGCGGGTGTTTTCACCCGCGGCAGGCTGAATAAAGAAAGGCCGCGGGTTTTGAGATTCAACCGCGGCCTTACATTATCTTTCTATATGGGAAGATGAGACTATGGGGCGGACGAACCTCCTCGTATGGTATCGCGCCACACCCACCAGATGCCGTTAGCTGCTGTCTTAAGCACTATTGAAGGAGTCTTGCCCATGGTTAATCGATCAGTCGATAATGAAAATAGTACATAAACTTTGCGCCACTATATCACGAGGCAAGTATCTGTCAACTATTTTTTTAAGTTATGAAAAATTATTTAAAAACAAACCTGATTTTCCGGCTTCCCCGGGCCGGCGGGGGCGTACTTTACCCCGGGATTCGGTCGAGGAGGGGGCCGAGCTTCACGAACCGCTCGTACAGCGCATCGTAGACCTCTCTGCCGCCGGACGGCCCTATGGTTCGGGAAAAGAAGTCGATACCCGAGAGCGCCTCGTTGTGATCCCGGAAGACTCCCAGCCCTATGAATCCGAAGATCGCCGCGCCGACGACCGTGTTCTCCGACTGCCGGGTCAGGCGGATGGGTATATCGAGGACGTCGGCCCTGATTCGGTTGAGCAGCTCGTTTCGCGACCCCCCGCCCACTATGGTCAGACGGGAGAATCTCTCTCCGGAAAGCGTCGAAAGCAGCGTCATCGCCTCGCGTAGCTGAAACGCCAATCCCTCCAAGAACGCCCGATAGATTGCGCCGCGGCTGCTTGCCAGGGTCAGGCCCGTGATCGCGCCCGCGGCATCGTACCTCTTGGCAATACCCGATCCTCGAATGAAGGAGGGATAGACCATGATTCCCTGTGCGCCGGGGTCTACGCGCCCGGCCTCGGCGATCATCAGGTCGTACCCCCTTTTTTTTGCTTTTGCCGCCCCAAAGAAGGCGCCGGCGGCCCATTCCAACGCCCCCGATCCTATCCATTGAAAGCCGGAGTCGAAAAGCCCCGCGACGGCGTCGCACTCGTTCTTGAGCCCGAGCGCACGTGCCCGGGCCGACGTATCGGGAGCGGTCCGGCGCACGAAGAGGACCTCCCAGGTACCCGAGCTCAGTATCGCCTCTCCGGGAGGGCAGCCGGAGCCGGCGATCGCAAACTGGGTGTCGTGGCCGGCCGCAACCACCGGCACGCCGGCGGGGAGCCCGAGCCCGTGAGCGGCCCGGCGAGTCAGCGTCCCGATGATAGTCCCCGGCTCAACGAGCGGAGGGAAGAGTGACGGGTCGAGACCGGCCCGATTAATCAAACCTTTCGAATAGTCGCGCCGGCGTATGTCCAACAGCATCATGCTGTCGGCGGTGGTGGGGTCGTTGGTCATGCGGCCGGTCAAGCGGAAATTTATAATCCCGGGTGTCATGAGGTAGGCGTACGCATGGTCGAGCGCCTGAGGGGCGTTGGCTTTGAGCCAGAAGAGGCGAAGGAGGGTGTGCTGGCTCATGACCTGCTCGCCGGTGATACGAAAGAGGTCGGAAGACGGGATGTAGTCGTCAATCCGGTCGGCAATATCGACCGTGCGGGGGCACTGCCAGGAAATGACGGGATAGAGCAGTTTACCGTTTCTGTCCACGGGGGCGCCGTCGTCCGAAAAAGCGGTGACGACGACCGCCCGTACCGCGTCTTTTCCCACTGCGGCCGCCGTCTTCCTTCCGCACGTGATCAGCTTTCTCCAGACGGTATCGATGTCCCAGATGAGCCAGTCCTTGCCCGGCTCCTGGCGCACCGGCGCGTTGGGGAGCGCCTCCCGGTGTACGATATCGCCCTGTTGGCTAACCGCGATCGCACGGATGTTTGTGGCGCCGCAGTCAAAAACGAGCATGAGCTGCTTCATGAACGGCCTTTACTCCTCTCGAAGAAATAATACGTCACTACGGTGGAATTATCCATATAAAAAGGAGAGAGATCCGGTATAGTCTGCCGGGGAGTCCGCGTTTTCTTGCACCTGGCAGCTCTTTCTCCCACACGCCGTTCTCAAGGGCCGGTTGCGCCGCCGGGGCCGTGCATCCGGGACATACGCCCCCTGTTGACGAGAATCCTTCGGAATTGCAGGAGAACCAAGAAAATACTTGACTCGTCGAATGTACAAATATATAGTACAAACGCATTGCAAGGGTAATATTAATTAACATTAAGATGCTCTAACGTAATAATGTATTTATGGTGACGGTTCTTCGGGACGTTCCGGGAGATGAGTAGCTGAGCTCGACGTCGGTTTGACATTCCCCGTCTTTTTTCCCGTAAGACGGCCGGTTTCTCCGGGAGGAAGCCCCCTTCCTTTATCCCTGAGTCCTCTGACGTTGTCGGTGCGATAGGCGATAGGTAATAGGCAATAGGCGGTAAGCCGTGGGCCGCAGGGCAACGCCACATTTCGGGAAGGTCCCCTCATGTTCAGTCCACGTCGGGTGGAACGCTATTTCGCCGCGGCTTATGATTCCCGTGATGACGGAAACGACTAACAACGACTGAAACGATAATGTTTCATTTGTGTAACGTGGGCCGAAGACCACCAGAGGTTACCGCGAACTAAGGCGGCGTAATATATTGCTATCACTGGAAATTTTGGGAGCGCCGTTTAGGGCGGGATTTGGAATAGTTTTTGCATTTAATATAAAAGTTTAACGTTCTCATGCAACATGACCACAGCGTACAGTACGCGTTATCTGACTGCGGGAGGTATGCACGATAGTGAAAAGAATCAGGATTACCGGACGAATCTCGAAGGTGCTCTTATTCTGCGTTCTGCTGTTTTTACTGCCCGTATTGACATACGCGGTCAGGATCGAGGATGAGGATACCGGGACCGACGTCCTCCTTATGGGGCTGGGAATTCTCAGGGTCAACTACACATCGGTGGAGGGCAACCCCATCATCTTTGAGGACAGCGACCGTGGGCTTCCCGAGTTCTTCTCCAATTCTTCCAGGGCGGATCTTCTGGTCGACGGAACCGTATATCATAATTACCAGGTGGAAGGCTACCTTCATTACAGAGACATTACCTATAACCTCGAGCCGAACCTTTCGGTGTACCTGAAGATCAAAAGAGATCTCAATTACCTATCCGTCGGTGATCACCAGGAAGGCGTATTTACCGATACCCTCTTTACCCGTTTCGAACCGGAATTCCGGGGCGCATTGCTCCATATCGAAGACAAGAACTATGGGCTGGAGGTCTTTGGCGGGGCGGTGCGCGGTAACCAGACCGAAGACGAGATCGATGCCGACGGCAACTCGGGGCCGTATTATACGTCGTTCTCCCCCGTGATGGCGGCCACCGAATCGGTCTTCATTCGTGTCCGCGATAAGAATAACCCCGCTCTCATACTTAAGAACGATAAGCAGCAGCGGGGAATCGACTATACTATCGATTATGATACCGGGAAAATAGTATTCACCTACCCGGTGGACTCCACGGACTTCTCCGGAAACCCGATTTCGATCGTGGTCACCTATCAGTATGATGATCCCGAAGGCGCCTACAGCCGGTACGTGGCGGGGGGGCGCGTATGGTTCCTGCCCCACGAATATATAAAGATGGGGATGACCTACCTCACCAACGGCCCCGTTGACGATACGCTCAATGAAAGCTTCGAAAACCGAATCCAGATCTACGGCACGGATCTAACCATCGATAATAAGAACTCCTTCTACCTCGGCGCCGAATTCGCGGCAAGCGACATACCGAACGGCGGCTCGCCGACGGATTTAGCCTACCGGGGGAATTTTACGTGGAGGCCGAGCGCGGATCTCCGCTTCTGGGGCGGCTACTATCGCGTGGATAAGGATTTTCCGACGTTTGGCTCCACGAGCTTTGATATCGAAAAGATCGTCAAGGAAATTCGATACGATGTTCCCTTCGATTTCAGGTCGGGGACCGATATCTATGATCTGAACCCTGACGTTGACGTCGGCCTGGGGACGGATGAGGAATCCTGGGGACTGGCCGGGGAATACCTGTTTGCACCTAACCACACGCTGACCGCCGGCTATCGCGAGATCAGGGATAATATCCCTTACGACGGGGACCTTCCCCGCACGACGTCCCGCGACGTCTACGCGTCTTACCGGTATAATCCGGTGGACCGATTCAACTATTTCGTGGGCGCGCAGTGGATCAAGAGCTTTGACGACCAGAGCCCCCGGCTCGCCGATACCGAAACCTACCGCCTCATAATGGGGATGAAAGGCCCCCTTGGAAGCTCGCGGATCACCGGCCCGGCCAAGATCGAGGCGGCTTACGTGTATGACGATTTCAGGGATCTTGTTGACCATACCGAGAACGAGGCAACCCATTACCTGCTGGCCCGCGTGGACTTCATGCCGGTTCCCGATCTGACGTTTTTCATCGAGCAGAACGAAATGCTGGTCGCGGGACGGGGAGAGGACGGCGTCGTGCTCAGGGGCGACGCGACCTGGCTTGGGGTAGACTACCGCCGCAAGAGATTACGGGCCGAGGCGTACTATAAATTCCTGCAGGAGTACGATTATACGTTGGGGCGGGAGGTTACCCGGGAGCACCTGGCTTCTGCGATCGTTACCTACAAGCCGACCGATACGGTGGGCGTACGCCTAAAGCTCGAGGTCGGGTTCAACACCGATGCATCGACCCTTCCCGAAACCACGAGCACCGATTACATCGCCGAGGCCGAGATCGTCTGGGATATCAGGCCGGACCTGGTCCTTTCCGTATCATACGCGCTGGACACCTCCGCCGATGAAACCGGCGGCGCCGGCGACGAGGCTCTGGAAGACGAGGCGGTGGTCATGATCGAGTACTCTCCCGATCCGGGCGATCTATCCCTCTACGGCGAGTACCGGTTCGAGCGAAGCTACCTGAAGACCGATCCGCTGTCCGCCGAGGAAACCAGGACCAACACCTACATTATCGGGGGGCGGTATCAATTCCTCCCCAAGTGGGAAGTCGTCGGCGGATTCAAATACGCCGGGACAAACGGCGCCCTCGAGAGCCATAAAATGGATACGTTCGTTGAGGTCGGGTACGATCTCTTCGACTGGCTGAAGATGTCTCTCGGATACGAATACCAGGAAATGACCGACCGCGAGGCGCCCGATACCGATTACACCGCCAATATCGGCTACCTGAAAGCAACGGGTAAGTTTTAAACACCAAATGGGTTTTGATATATGAAATCACTCAATACCATCCACCATTGGCGTCGTTCTTCTCGCCGTTGGATTGATGCTCTTTCCCGTACGCCGCTCGTCTCGCACGCCGGGACAACGGCGGGGCTCGTCGGACAATGCGGTATCACGACGGTGTGCGCTGTCAGACCAAAGTTTCGATCTGTCGGCCGACCCGGCCGCAACGCGACCATCGAAGCAGGCAGATCCGAGCCATCACCTTTTTTCACCGTTGATGTCGAAGGGACAGCCACTTCTACGGCTCGGTTATGCTCTCGGTGTCCGGACTGCCTTCCCAGTGACGGCGACCTTCGACGATAACCCACTAGGGGGCGACGACAACGAGCCTAATTACGTCGGGTGGACACGACGACGGGTGCGGCTGCAGCAATTATGAGACGAAGCTGCGTATCGACCTCCACCGGCGACGCGTGCCCGGGGACCTATACGCTGACGATAAGCGGAACGAACGAGGAAATCGGTACGAGACGGACGACCGTCACCCTGGTGGTGGATAGGGAGCGGGGGAGGGGACTTTCACCTCTCGGCGTCCCCGTCTCTGATGGAAGTTCGGCGGGAGAGACCGCCGAGTATACGGTTACCGGGGTCTTTTCCGGATGCGACCGCTCCGTCGGCGGACTTGTCGGCAGAGGGGCTCCCGTCGGAGGCGTCCGCGTCGTTTGACCCCCAAACGATTAGCAGGGAGGCTGATTCGTCCGCGCTTACCATCCGGACCGGCTTAGCGACGCCTGCCGGGACGTATACCGTTACCATCGTCG
Organism: uncultured delta proteobacterium; assembly: GCA_963735595.1. GTDB lineage: Bacteria > Desulfobacterota > Zymogenia > Zymogenales > Zymogenaceae > JAFGAS01. Next base: position 164,473 of record CAVTLK010000002.1, read on the forward strand.
GTCTGAGCGGGGATCTGCGACGGACGACGACGGTAATCCTGAAGGTCACCAAGCCGCAGAACTTTGCACTCTTGGCTAAGCCGACCAAGCTGGAAATCAAGTGGAGATAAGGCCGATTTTGCGGTTATCGGTGAATTTACCGAAGGTTTACGGGCGAGGTGAAACTCTCTCTTAAAGATACACCGTCCGGCCCGTCGGATCGCTTCAGCCGGAATCGATATCTCCCAAGGTCATCGACTCCGTCCTGACGATTACCACCACGCGGATACCGAACCCGGCACGTACGAGATCACCAAAAAGGATCAGCGATCGCAGGGCGACCGGACGACACGGTGACGCTCACCGTCACGGAGGGGGAGGGAATTTTACGCTCTCGTCCGACCCGACGTCGCGGAGATTGAGGCAGGCGACATTGCCGACTATACGATTACCGGTACGTTCGACGGGTGTTTCGGCGGGCCGGTCGAGCTGGTGGTTGACCGGGAGAAGTTAACACTCCCGGACGGCGCCACGTGGTTCTTCCAGCCCGATGCGTCCATAGACAAGACCGATCCCTCGGCTGTCCTGAAGATAGTGACCGACAAGAAGACACCCGCAGGCACCTACCCGATCCGTATCGTCGACGCCGAGACCGGGAAAAAGGAGATCTGGGTTGACCTCGTCGTAAAGGAAGTTATTCAGGACTTCTCGCTTTCGGCAAATCCGACCTCCCGTGGTATCGAACCGGGAGAGACCGCCACGTACACGATCACGGTCAACGAGGGCGGGTCGCTGCCTCCCTATGAGGTGAGCTTCCCCGAGCCCTCGGTCACCGACGGGCTGACGGCGACGATAGACCCGATGTCGCTGCCCCCGACCTCGAACACCAACTCGGTAACCCTCACCGTCCAGACGGACGCGACCGTCGAGGAAGGGATATACTCCATCACCGTGGAAGCAAGCGGGGGCGGGCATACGGCAAACGTCACCGTGACCCTCGCGATAAATGAGCCGCCCGTTATCGAATCCGCGGGCCTCTCCGTGGATAAATCGGTTAGCCCGTCGTCGGCCAAGGTAGGCGGGATGCTGCTCTATACGGTAGAGATCAGAAACACCGGCCGCGGTGTGCTCAAAGAAATCGTCGTTCGGGACCACATGCCGGCCGGCGTCGGTTACGTGAAGGGAAGCACCACCATTGACGGGAGAAAGGCCACCGAGCCTTCCGGGACAACGACGCTCATCTGGGAAATCGACGAGATCGACGGGGGGGACAGCGTAACCCTGAAGTATCACGGGGTGGTCAAGCCCAATATATCCCGGGGAAAAAGCACCAACACGGTCACGATAAGCGGAACGGACGCGACCGGCAGGACGCTCACCGCCAGGGCGAGCGCCGATCTTGGCGTCTCGTCGGAGACGCTGGATAGAAAAGGAAAGATAAAGGGGAAGGTCTTCATCGACGAGAACGGCAACGGCCTGAAGAACGTCGACGAGGAAGGGATCGCCGGCGTCTGGATCATCATGGAATCGGGAGAGCGCACCAGCACCGACGAAGAGGGCATGTTCCAGTTCGACGAGGTAGACTCCGGCCAGCACCTGGTCGCCGTTGACGTGCGCAAGCTCTCCAAGAAGTACTTCGTCGTCGGAGACTCCTCCAAGATCGTCTCGCTCTTTTCCGGCGGTACCGGGAGGACCTATTTCGGCCTCGGACGGACCGGCCCCACGAAAGAGGAGCTGGAGGCGCTGAAAAAGACCGAGGAGGAGAAGTTAAAGAAGGAGGAAGAGGCCCGCAAGGAGGAGGAAAAGAAGAAGGCAGAGGAGGAAAAGGAGAGAAACGCCCCGAAGGGGACCCTCTTCGGCAATGTCTTCGTAGACGCCAACGACAATAATATATGCAACCCCGGGGAAAAGCGCCTCGAAAAGGTGACGGTGCTTCTGGACTCCGGGAAGAGGTCGGTGACCGACAATGTGGGCAATTACCGCTTCGACAAGGTAAAGGAAGGGCGGCATACCCTCTCCATCCGGGAGGATCAGGAGTTCAAGAAGAGTTACCGGCTGTCAAAGAAAGAAAAGATCACCGTGAACGTGAAGGCTTCCACGAACAACAGGAAGGATATTCCGGTGTTGGACAAGAGTAAGCTGAAAATCAATATCGAGTTAACCGTACGATAAAGCCCGTTGAGGATATTTAATGGATACGATTAGATTCAAACCGGTCACCATGCTTCGGATAACGGGGATACTCCTCGTGCTCCTGCTCGGGGTCTTCTCCCTGGCGCAGGATATCGGCCTGACGGGCCCGTCGGGGCTGGAGGTCAGCGTCTGCGGCGACGGCCAATTCACTATCACGGTTGAAAACGGCGATACCGACATTTCGAATCTGGACATCTACGCGGCCGTTGTGACGGGCGGCGGCAGCGTCATACCCACCAGCGATTTTACGCTGGTATATGAATCCGGCACGCCTAATCCCGCGCCCGACTCCCATACGCTCACCCCGGCGACGGTGACATGGTCGGATCGGACCCTTGCCGCGGATGCGACCTGGACCGGGAGCCTTACCGTCAGCCCGCACTGCGACGCGTTCTCCAACCGGGAGCTGGTCGTCATGGTCAGCTACGACTACTTCGACGGTGTGGACGTAGTGCACGTCGTGGAGACCCCGGTTTACTCGGGCTCCCTGCAGGTGCTCATGCCCAACCTGGTCGTTGAGCTTGACCCCGAGGTCCTCTACGGCATCGCCCCGGGCGAGACCGCCAGCTGGCCGGTGTACGTATCCAACACCGGCGACGGTGTCCTTTCCGACGGAACGCTGACGGCCGTGCTCGCCCCCGGCGGGGGGTTAGATAACCTTACCTTCACCCCGCCCAGCGGCAGCCCGGCGCCGTTGGCGGCGCCCATACCGATGCCTGATCTTATTGCGGGAGCGCCCAGGACGTTCCTGGGCACGGTGTCTGCCGATCTCACGGTGGGCACCGCCACCTCCTGCCGGGACATCTACGTTACCTTTACCGGCAACTTCGGGTGCGAGAGCCTCAACTGCCAGCCGGACGTCGTAGTCACCGGCAGCGTCAACCTGGAATACCGGACGCCCAACCTGACCTATTCCTTCAGCCCGGACCCCATATCTACAATACCCTACTGCGGCAGCACCAGCGTTACCGTCACCATCGAAAACCCCGGGGCAACCGCGGGCAACATCGTCGGCCTGCAAATGACGGTGGACGCCTTCGGCATGGAATACACCGTCACGGGTGACACCTCCTCCGAGGTCGACGTGCTGGTCGATACCGGCTCGAACATTTTCAGGTTCGTCGATGCCGCCAACCATAGTCTGCCGGCGGTCATCGGCCCGGACGACGAGTTCGATTTCACCTTCGATGTCTCGCGCGACGGGTGCGCCACGCTGGACTGCCGGTCATTAATATTCATACCGCAATTCTATGACGACTGCGGCGACGTGTTCGAGCCGCCAATCCAGGAACTGCAGATCTCGGCCTACCCGCCGGCCACGTCGGACTATGACCTCACCGTAACACCGGACGCGGGCAATCCGGCCATCCCGGACGAGGGGGCCACACTCGGCTACACGGTCACGGCGGTCTATAACGCCGAGTCCGGCGAGACGGACGCGACGGCCGACATCGTCGTAACCTACCCCGCGACCTTTTCGATCGCGGCCGGCACGGACACCGGCTACACGGTCACGGGCGCAAACGAGATAACGTGGGAAGACGAGGACTTCAGCCCGACGGGCTGGTCGGTTGCCAAGCGGCTGGTACTAACGGCGCATTACGCCGGCACCAGCTGCAACAGCGATTTCACGCTCCACTTCGCCGTGGAGCCGACCTCCGGCATGTGCGAGGGAGAGTGCCCGCCCGAGGGGGCCACCGCCAACCTGGGCCTGCTGAGCGATACGATGCTGGTTGTCATCAAGACCGCCGCGGGCGGGGGCGACGGCATTATATATGTCGGCGAACCTCTGGATTTCACCATCAACGTCTACTATTACGGGCCGCGGCTTTTGATCGGCGGCAGCCTCGTTACGCCGCCCGCTTTCGTTACAGATACGCTGCCGGCCGGCTTCTGGCTCGAAGAAAGCCTCCCGCCTGACCCGCCTGACCCCGTGGTGAGCCCGGACCCGGTCGACACTACCGCCAATCCGCTAACCTGGTGCCTGGACGCGGGCGATCTATCGCAGACCGGTCCGGTCACGTTCACCTACTCGCTGGAGCCGATCCCGTTGGGCTACCCGGGCTACGATCTCTGCCTCTGCGGTCATACGATCACCAACACCGCGACGGCAACGCTCAATACCACCGGGGCGGCGCCCTGCGCCGTGCCCAATACCTCCCCGTTTGGCTGCAGCGACGAGGCGGTGTTGAGCTTCGCCTATAACTGCGATTACGGCACTCCGGCCACGGGCTTTGAGGTCGAGAAGACGGCCGCGCCGGCCTCCGCGGAGCGGTGCGACTACGAAAACGGGATCACGTTCACGAACACAATCACCTTCAATCAGGCCTACTCGAGCTGGAACGACATCACGTTCACTGATAACGGCAACGTCATCGGCATGGCCTTTAGTGAAGCGATACCCCTGAGCGGCACAGCCAATTTCTCCATCACCGCCGGGCCTTCGGCCGGTGCGGACGAGGATTACCTAATAACCCTCGGGAACCCAGTAGTGTTGGGTTCAAGCGGCGTTGGACTGACCGGCGGACCCCAGGCCGGCGACGTCCTGGAGATCACCTATACCCTCTACTTCTCGAGCGCCGCTAATACTACGGGGACCACCGTCGTCAACTGGTCCGATTATACCGTTGCCACGGTTCCCACGGTGTGTGACGACGGCACCAACGAGTTTCACGCCGGGGCGTGGGTGACGCCGATAAACCCGGCCCCCACGGTGACTATCTCTGACTACTGCCACTACGACGACGAGGGACACTGCACGTTCGTCGTCAACCGGTGCGACAGTTCGACCTTCAGGCTCTATCTCACCAGCACCAGGGTCGAGCGCGACGTTATCGTCCGGATTGAGCTGCTGGACAACTACACCTTTGACAGCGCCGTACCAACGTCCTTCGTCAATATAAACAGGCCGGACGGAAGCCCGGTTGCCGCCTTTGCACCCGACACCTCCACGCCGGGAGAAGTCACGTGGAACCTCGGCGACCTGGGCGCGATGGGCAGCGACAGCTACCTCCTGTTCAACCTTATGACTGCGTGCTCCGGCGGCACCGAGACGAACGCCACCGTCGAGAGCAGCGGGTGGTGCGGGGACTACGACTATTCCAGCAGTCTGTCCTACCGGGCCTCGCGGGGCGAGCGGGAAGGAAAGCTCCTCCTCAAGAAGACGCCCGACGTCATCTATATCAAGGACCGGGGGGCCAACCTCCCCTGGACGATCTACGTCACCAACCCCGGCAGCGGGCCGGCAACCAACGTCGTCGTGACCGATACGCTGGGCGCGGGCATCAGCTATGTCGACGGCTCGGCGACGCTCGACGGCGCCCCGGTAACCCCGGTGGTTGTCCCTTCGGCGTACGCCAGCGGCGTGGAAACTACCGTCACGTTCACCATCGATGAGCTTGCCCCCGGGACAACCGCGACGATCACGCTGACGGGCCACGTGGAGGACTGCGAGAACAGGACCAACCGCGTCCGGGCGACGTGGGGATGCTACGACGAGGTAACCGGCTTTGACTACTGCGGCGAAGCCCTGGCCGGCCCGGTGACCGTCCAGGACCTCGGCACGCGGGTAATCATCAACCGGCACCAGGCGGACGACATCAACACCTGCGGCGGGACCTCGTTCGTAACGGTCGTGTTCAAGAATATCGGCAAGGCCTACGCCTACGACATGCTGCTGACCGAGACGCTGCCCCTGGGCGTCGAGTACGATACGGCCTATCCCGGCGGCTGGACCGCAGTGGATGCATTCGGCAACAACCTGGCCGCCTACCTGGCCTTTGCCGACGGCAGCAATCACACGACGGGCGGCGGCACCCTTACCTGGACCTTTACAAACAGCATGAAGCCGGTGGACAACAGCGGCGAGGGAGACGAGTTCACCATCCGATTCCCGGTAAAGATCGTCGGCTGCGACTATACGAGCGGCGCCTCGATGATGGCCAACCTCAATTACGATACCCCGTGCAGCACGGCTACCACCCCCGCGCAGGACACCGTCTCGACCGTGTCGGCTCCGGTACTGGAGGTCACCAAGGGACCGGATATCACCGCGGGCGACCCGAGCGACCCGATCATCTGGGATATCGAGATCACCAACCCGTCCGGTTACACGGCCATGGCCGTTTTCCTCTGGGACATTCCCGCCCCGGCGAGCTACTTTTCCAGCGTTACCATCAACGGGCTTTCCGGCTCCGGCACCGAGATCGACCCCTGGGATATCGGGAATATTGCTCCCGGCGACAGCATGCTGTTTACGGCACGGGGGATCCTGAGCGACTGCTACCCCACCACGACGGGCAGCAACACCGCCTGGGTCGAGTGGTGCGAGGACTGCAAAACCAGCGCCTCCAGCAATATCTCCATGATAAACTCCACGCCCCATGTCACGCCCGGCATCGACCTGGACGTGGACTACTGCGGGGGGAGCGTCACCATCACGCTGGTAAACACCGGCTCCCGGGCCTACGACATTGTGCTGACGGACGTCTTCCCGGCGGGCTTCGAATATACCGTGGGCTCCGCGGAAATCACGTCGTCGGAGGGAAGGACGTTTAGCGAGGCGAACGAAGAGCCGCACTACGACGTGCCGACCCGGACACTGACCTGGGACAGCAACGCGGCTACCGCGCCGGTCTTCATGGATACGGCCGGCAATACCTATATAGAGAAACTCGAAACCCTGACCATCACGTTCAATCTCGAAAACGAGATGGAGGCGGGAGAACAGTGCACGTCAACCTTCGGGGATACGCATACCGTTTCCATCCACTATGAGGACGCCTGCGACGATACGTATGACGAGACGACGACCGGAACCGCCACGATCCCGGCCTATCCGAACCTGACCGTAACCAAGGAGCTGGACCCCGTCTACGGGGTAATCGGGGAGACCGACCCCGCCCTGTGGCACGTCACGATAGACAACAACGGCGGTCCGGCCTACGGCACCATCACCATCGTGGATACGTTCGGGTCAGGCTGGGACATGACAACAGTCAACGCCCCGGCCACCGTAAACGGCACCGGCACGCGGACGATAGACACCGGCGCGCGCACCGTCACCTGGAGCGGCGTGAGCCTTGATACAGGCCCCAGCTCCGAGACGATCGACATATGGGTCCAGCCTCTCAGCACCAGCCCCGAGTCCGACCTGAGCAACTCCGTGATGGTAACCGGCGCCTGCATCGGCGGATGTAACTACGAATCGGCCGGCGCCACCCAGAACATCGTCCCCGGCCACAGCGAGATCGAAAAGGTCTACGACAGGGCTACCGCCACGATCGGGGAAACGGTCCACGTGACGATTACCGCGAGCTATTTTGGCGCCGGTACACCCTACGAAGACGTCCTGGTCGTCGACACGCTGCCGACAGGCCTTACCTACGCCGGCAACCTCACGATAAACGGGACCCCGTCGTCGATCACGCCGGTCGGCCAAACCCTTACCTGGGACCTCGGGGATTTTCCCGGAACCCAGGCCTATGTTATCGAATTCGATACGTTTGTAGCCAACACCGCCGATACCGACAACGGAGACACGCTGCCCAACACGGCGACGACCACCTACCTTGTCGGGGCGACGTCGTACACGGATTCTTCCACGACCACCCTGACCATCACCGAGGCGCTGCTGACGATCGACAAGACCTACGCGGTGGTAGGGGGCGGCCCGGTGGAGGGAAGTGCGGTCATCGAGTATACCCTGACGCTGGCAAACACCGGAACGAGCACGGCGTTTGACATAGACGTCGCCGATACGCTGGGCGCGGGGCTCACCAGTCCGACCTGGGTATCGGGCGGCAACAGCCACGATTTCTCCGGCTTCCCGGGATCTGCGCTGCTGTGGCACGTCAACAGCCTTGCCGTGGGCGCGTCGACGACGCTCGTCTACCGGGTAACGGTAGAAGACAGCGTGACGCCCTGTTCGATGCTGAACAACGAGGCGATAGTGACCTGGACGAGCCTCAACGGGACCCCCACCTTGCCCGCCGAGGAGCGGACGGGCAGCGGGACCCCGGCATACAACGACTACCGGACCAGCGACACGCTCCAGGTGCCGGTGGACACGGTCGCGTCCATCACCAAGAGCCTGGTGCCCCCAACGGACGGTTACTGGACGATCGGCTCGGAGGTGAACTACCTGATCCGGGTGATGCTGCCGCGGACCACTATTTCTGACCTGACGGTTACCGACGTCATCGGCCTCAGCGGTAATAACAGAAACGGCCTGAGATACGAGGGAGCTACCTTCGTGGCCCCGGGCGGCGGGGCCCTTCCCACCGCGCCGGGCGAGAGCGTTTCTTCGCCCAACGACGGGACGGCCCCGGTCACCGTGACCTGGACGTTTAGTAATATCCCCGGGTACGACGCGGCGGCAAGCGGCCCCGACCGGTACCTGTGGATCGCGGTGGAGGCGGTGGTGACCAACGTTGCCGAGAACAACGACGGCGACGTCATCCCCAACAGGGTCACGGCGACCGACAGCGGCGCGTGCCTGACCTGGCCGGGCGGCAACAGCGCCAGCTCGGCAAACGTGACCGTTCGGGAGGCGGGCCTGACGATCGACAAGACCTACGCGGTGATAGGGGCGACTCCCGTTGAGGCGGGCGCGGTCATCCGGTATACGCTGACGCTGAGAAACACGAGCACCGTCTGCACGGCCCATGATATAGACGTGGAAGACACGCTTGGCGCGGGGCTCGCCAGCCCGGCCTACGTATCCGGGGACGTCGCCGGCAATATCTCGCACGATTTCTCCGGCTTCCCGGGGTCTGCGCTCTTGTGGCATATCAACAGCCTCGCCCCGCTTGCGTCGGTGACGCTGGTTTACGACGTGACGGTAGAAGACACCGTGACGCCCTGTTCGATGCTGAACAACGAGGCGGTGGTGACCTGGACGAGCCTGAACGGGTCGCCCGCCGAAGAGCGGACCGGCAGCGGGACGCCGGCGTGGAACGACTACCGGACGAGCGACACGCTTTCGATACCGGTGGACACGGTTGCGTCCATCACGAAGGACCTGGTGCCCCCGGCGGACGGTTACTGGACGATCGGTTCGGAGGTGAACTACCTTATCCGCGTGATGCTGCCTCGGGCGGAGATTTCTGACCTGACGGTGACCGACGTCATCGGCACGGCGGGCCCCACGAACAACGGCCTGAGATACGTCGGCGCTACCTTCGTGGCCCCGGGCGGCGGGGCTCTTCCCACCGCGCCGGGCGAGAGCGTTTCTTCACCCAACGACGGGACGGCCCCGGTGACGGTTACCTGGACGTTTGCCAACATACCCGGGCACCTGGCGGACCCGGACGAAGCCGATAACGACCGGTACCTGTGGATCGCGGTGGAGGCGGTGGTGACCAATGTTGCCGAGAACAACAACGGCGACAGCATACCCAACAGGGTTACGGCCACGAGCAGCGGCGCGTGCCTGACGTGGCCGGGCGGCAACAGCGCCAGCTCGGCAAATGTCCTGGTGCGCGAGGCCAACATTACAATTGACAAGACCTACGCGGTGATAGGGGCGACTCCCGTTGAGGCGGGTGCGGTCATCCGGTATACCCTGACGCTGAGAAACACGAGCGCCGTCTGCACGGCCTACGACATAGACGTCGAAGATACTCTGGGCGCGGGGCTCACCGGTCCGACCTACGTATCGGGGGACGTCGCCGGGAATATCACGCACGATTTCTCCGGCTTCCCGGGATCTGCGCTCTGTGGCATATCAACAGCCTCGCCCCGCTTGCGTCGGTGACGCTGGTTTACGACGTGACGGTGAGAAGACACGCGTGACGCCCTGCTCGATGCTGAACAACGAGGCGGTGGTGACCTGGACGAGCCTGAACGGGTCGCCCGCCGAGGAGCGGACCGGCAGCGGGACGCCGGCGTGGAACGACTACCGGACCAGCGATACGCTTTCGATACCGGTGGACACGGTTGCGTCCATCACGAAGGACCTGCAGCCCCCGGCGGACGGTTACTGGACGATCGGCTCGGACGTCTACTACCAGATCCGGGTGATGCTGCCGCGGGCGGACGATTTCGGACCTGACGGTGACCGACGTCATCGGGACGGCGGGTAACGCCAACAACGGCCTGAGATACGAGGGTGCAACCTTTGTGGCCCCGGGCGGCGGGAGTATCTCGCCCACGTCAACCAATATTTCGACGCCGAACGACGGGACGGTACCGGTGACGGTGACATGGGAGTTTGCCAACATACCGGGATACGACGCGGCGGCAAGCGGCCCCGATCGGTACCTGTGGATTATAGTGCACGCGGTGGTGACGAACGTCGACCAGAACAACGACGGCGACAGCATCCCCAACACCGTCACGGCGACGGATACGGGCTCGTGCCTTACCTGGCCGGGCGGCAACAGCGCCAGCTCGTCCAACGTGATCGTGCGCGAGGCGGGCCTGACGATCGACAAGACCTACGCGGTTATATCGGCCTCCGGCCTTGTGGAAGCGGGCGCGGTCATCCGGTATACCCTGACGCTGGAAAACGAGAGCACCGTCTGCACGGCTTACGACATAGAAGTGGAAGACACGCTGGGGCCGGGACTCACCGGTCCGACCCATGTATCCGGCGGTGACAGCCACGATTTCTCCGGCATCCCTATTACGTTCCATATAAACAGCCTCGCCCCGGGCGCCTCGACGACGCTCGTCTATGACGTGACGGTAGACAGCTAACTCCGACGTGGTGGCCTGCTCGACACTGGACAACGAGGCGATGGTGACCTGGACGAGCCTCAACGGGTCGCCCGCAGAAGAGCGGACGGGCAGCGGGACGCCGGCGTGGAACGACTACCGGACCAGCGATACGCTCCAGGTGCCGGTCAATACGGACGCGGCTATCACCAAGACGCTCACGTCCGACCCGACCGTGACGATCGGTTCGACGGCGACCTACGACATCACCGTTACGCTGCCGCAGGCCCAGATCACGGACCTGACCGTTGCCGACGTGATCGGCGTGGCCGGTGACGCCAACAACGGCCTGAGATACGTCAGCTCTACCATCGAGGTGCCGGGCGGCGGGGCCATTACGCTTACCCCCACCGTCTCCACGCCGAACGACGGGACGGGCCCGGTCACCGTGACCTGGGAGTTTACCAACATCCCCGGGTACCTGGCGACCCCGGCCGCCCGCGACCTGGTGATCCACGTCACCACGGACGTGCCGGACGTCGTTGAGAACAAGGACGGCGACGTCATCCCCAACACCGTCACGGCCACGGATACCGCTTCGTGCCTGATCTGGCCCGGCGGTAACAGCGCCAGCTCGGCAGATGTGACGGTGCGCGTGCCGGCCCTGACGATAGAAAAGAGCGTGACCGAGATACTCGGCGCCGACGGCGTGCCGCGCGCCACCGTCGAGCCGGGCAGCGTGGTGACCTACACGATCACCGTCAACAACGTCGGCAGCGGGGAGGCCAGAAACGTTACCGTCTCCGACACCCTGCTGCCCGAGTTCGAGAACCCGCTCCACGTCTCCGGCGGGGACAGCCACAATTTCTCCGGCAACCCGCTCACGTGGACCGTCAACAGCATACCGGGCAACAGCTCGGCAACGGTAGTCTTCTCCGTGACGGCGACCAGCGCCATCACCGAGGGCGGCCTCTACATTAACTGCGCCTCGGTCGTCGGCGAGGATATCCTGGGCAACGTGATACCGGCCGACAACACCGACCATGTCTCGGCCGACACGTACGACACCGCCACCGGCACCGACAGGTCCTGTGCGCAGGTAACCGGGGCGGTCCCGACGCTGACGCTCGACAAGGAGATACTCTCGGTCAACGGCGTCGCGTATACCAGCGACATGACCGTTCAGCCCGGCGATTACGTCATATACCGCGTCACCGTCACCAACACCGGGACGGGCACGGCCTACGACCTTAACGTAACCGATACCTTATCCGAGGGGCTTGGCTACGGCGATTACCTGGCGCCGCTAAGCGATACGCCGCCGACCCTGGGGACCGGAACGTATACGAGCGCCACATGGAGCGACTACTACGACGCGACGACGTAACCCCGGTACCGGCAGGATCGCTTACCGCCCATACCCATGGTAACGCCCCGGAGGACACCGGCGGCACGGTTCCCGCGACCATCGGCACGCTCATCTGGGACGGCTCGGACATCCGTCCGCTCTCGCTCCCGTCCTCGTTCGCCGAACCCGAACGTTACCGGCATCGTGCTGCCGGGCGGCCAGACCTACACGATCGAGTACGTCGCCTACGTAAACGGATCGATTATCCAGCATTCGGTGGCTGAAAACCTGGCCGATGCCGAGGCAAAGGACGGATGGGGGACGACGGTGCCGTGTAATGAAGACCACACGTCTATCAACACGCGCGAGCCGTTCTTCGTCACCGAAAAGACCATCACCCAGATCGACGGCGATCCCACAAACACGCTGGTGGCTGTGGTCGGCAGCATCATCGACTACTCGTTTACCATAACCAACGTCGGTGAGGGCGACGCCCACAACGTCAACATCTTCGACACGCTGCCGATCGGGTTTGTATACGTCCCGGGCAGCGCCAACATCGGCGAACCGACGATCTCGCTTGACGAGCGAGACCTCACCTGGCTTGTCAACGCGGACATCGCCTCGGGCGGGATCTATACTGTCACGTTCCAGGCGGAGGTGACCGACGGCACGTCGGGCGGCACCATGTACAACGTGATGTGGGTCGAGGGGCTGGACCTCAGCGATCAGCCGGTCACCAAGGACGGATCGGGGATCACACCGCTCGATACCGACGCCGACGACCTGGACGACGTACCGGTCGAGGTCGATATCCCGAACGTGCCGCTCATCCTCGTGAAAGACGTAACACCCCGCAGTGTCAGCGCCGGCGCGGTCGTGCACTACACGGTTACCTTTACCAACAACCGGAAGATCAGCTTCTATGATGCGACTATCACAGATACGATGCCGCACGGCTTCACGTATCTACCCGGCACGACCCTGCTCGATGGCGTGCTCATCGCCGATCCGACCGGGAACAACCCCTACGTGTTCTCTATCGGAACGGTTGGGCCGGAGAGCGTGGCGAGGCTTGATTATTACGTGCTGGTGTCGCAGCTGCCCGTCACGGCGCGAACGTCAACTGGGCCGTGCTCAACGCCCACGACGGCGCGGGCAAGCCCATCAGCCTCAAGGATCGGGCGACGGTAACGGTAACGGACGACAGCTTCTTTGATTTCGAGAAGTTCCCGTTCCTGCCCCGGTTCTCCCGGCCGACGGCCGCGCCCGAGGTTCCCCGCGTGCCGGAGAAAGGAACGTCCGCGTCCCGAGTGCTGCCTGGTCGTGACGGCGATTCCCGTTCGCTCCCAGGATTTCGGCGATACGGTGCCGGGCCGCCCGGAGATCTACTACCAGACCGACATAGCGATGTACGCCGCAACGGAGCTCCTGGTGACCGAAAAGAGGATGACGCCGTGGCTTGAAGTGCAGGGATTTGACCCCGAGCGCACATACCTTATGACCGGCCTCTACAACCGGATGATCACCAAGCTCGGCGAGTACGCCCAGTATAACCTCGGGAACGTTGTCATGGAATCGCTCCTGGGTATCCCCCTTGAGTACGCACCGGGTGTCCTGGAGAAGGCCCGCCGCGAGGGCACGACGCCGGAGCGGGCGGGAATCGAACTCACCAGGGACCTCGCCGAAAGCGGCGGGCCTGTCCGCGGTTCCCGACATCCAGCCGATATTCCTCGAATACTTCGGTTCCTACCCCTACCTGCATGAGCGGATAGCCGAAGACAAGCTCGCCTGGGAAGAGGGGCTGATGGATAAGAACATCATGCCGGCCGCCCTCGGCTTTACGCTGCTCCGGGAGGCGGGCCAGATCGAGATGTTCCTGGCCAGCACCGATCCCACCGAGCGGTTCTTCGGCCTGCTGCTGCTGACCCAGGCGATCGAAAAGACCAGGTCCATATCGACGGACCTGGCGAAGACCGCGGAGTTCTCGCCGCCGGTAAAATACCTGCCTCACTTCAGCAGGATCGAGGTCGAAAAGGGCAGGGGCCTGACGTGGCGCACGACCGACGAGACCAGCACGCTCTATGACCATGCGTCGGTCCTCTGGGGCCTTTCCAAGCTCAGGAGCGTGGCACTGCATTCGGCCGACCCCGATGTCAGGGCGCTGGTGCCCCAGATCACCGAGCGGATGAACGAGATCTACCGGGCCATCGAGGCGATACACTACGATGAACAGAGCAAGGGCTTCGTGAGCGTTCATGCCCCCGGGAAGGGAGATGATGAAAAGAGCATAGCCGCCAAGGACCTCGCCTTTACGATCCTGGCGATGCGGTCGGTCCTGTTTGACAACCGCGACCTGTCGATCAATACGATCGACCCGAAACGCAAGATCGTCGAGATCGCCGATTTCATGATCGAAGAGCTCATGAGCGACGATGGAGGCGTCTATACCGCATACAATTACGCCGACGGAACCCCCGTCGTGGGAGTGAAGCGGAACCTGGTCGACAACGCCCTGGCAGTCCGGGCGCTCCTTTCGGCTTACGTCGTCACCGAGGACAGGAAATATAGGAACGCCGCGCTCAGGGTCTACGCGTTCATGGTCAAGGAACTCTGGTATGAAGACCTCATGATCTTCATCGACGAGGAGGACCCGGACTACGAGGTGGTGCTGACCCCGCAGTCCATCGGCGCGCTGATAGGGGCCCTCAGGGATCTGGTGCTTTACGGCGACCCGAAAATGCGGCACGACTATCTTGACCGGATGTCGTACACGACCGACCGGGTGCTCGACCAGTCCCAGCTTCAGCTCTACGAGAACCGGTTCTTCCCGTGGCATGCGCCTATCACGATCGTCCCGAAAGACCCCAACGGGAGGTCCTACATCAAGCCGATCGTCACGACGATCCGCGACAAGGGGATATCCCACGACCTTGCCCCGATCCTCGTGCGCAAGATGGTCCTCAACATAACGCCTACCGGCGCCATTGCGTCCGGCAACGAAGACGCAGTCTCCGACTGGAACAAGTGGAAGGCCGACCTGCGCTACGAAGTCCCCGACGTCATTGCGAGCGCGGTTATTGACGACACGTTTGTAACCGACGAAGGCATGTACTTCACGACGCTCACGCGGGATTATCAGCAGAACCTGAACGCGGACCTCCCGGCGTTTAACCCGTATCATACGGACCCGGGCATCCAGGTCTACGGCGCGTTCGTGGGAGGCGAGGTAAGCAGCTACAACGTGAAGAACCTGACCCTCAATTCCGGTATGGGGATCGGCCTTTCCGAGTCCGAGCTGGTCAGGAGGCTTGCGAAGAAGGCCGGCAAGAGCCCGGAGAAGTACCTGACCGATTACGTGGGAGCGCGGGCGCCGAAAGACGCCGCGGGAGATGATATCCTTTCACGGTTCATTAACAGGGTGAAGGGCGCGGTTGGGCTTGCCGCGGGCGGGCGGTTCACCGATATTATCTACCTTGAATATACCTCATCCAAGCCCTTCTATACCGAAGGTATCTCCGACGGGTGGGACGAGAAGACCTTTGATGAGAAGCTTACGGTCTCCTCCATGTCCTCGACGATGGTGCGGCAGATCATGTTCATCGTGGATAGCAACGGACGCACCGATCTGTCGGCGTCGGATAGGTTCGTGAACGACGTGATAACGATGTCGGTTGCGGCAAAGCGTGTCGTTCTCGGCGAGATCATCCGCAATGCCCAGAAAGACGGAATCGCCGGCGTCCCCCACAGCTACATGATGGTCCCGGATGAGAAGGAAAAACGCTCAGCCGTCACAATCGCGGAAAAGAAATCGACCCTCTTTGACGACACGTTCGCGATCTGGGCCGTGGCCCTCTTTATGGATGCCGAAAAGCAGGGACTCTTTGACGACTACCGCGCGGTCATGACGGACGTGACCGACGACGAAGCGGTCCTTGCCGCGCTCATCGACGCGCTCATCGCCCACCATTACAACGCCGAGTACGGTACGCTGGTGACCGGCAGTGTCAACACCGTGGAGGTCTCAAAGGCCCTTGACATGCTGACGAGAGCCGCCGAAGTAATGGATGACGGGCCGGCCAAGGAGAAGCTCACGGGCCTGATCACGGAAACAGGCGGACTTCATCATGACACGGCTTGCGACCGATACGGGATTTGAACCCATGATCGGGCTGGGCGGCGAGACAATCCCCGCCGACCTCTGCGAGATGGAGACCCTCGGGACGAACGTCTTCCCGATTCTTGCCCTCGTCCGAACGTGGGAGGTTACCGGCGACGAGAAGTACCTGAACAGGGCCCTTGTCTTCTTCGATCGTTTCGACGAAAGCAAGTGGGACCAGGAAATCGGGCTCTATCTCTCTTCAGGGACTATCTATAAGGCGACCGATGTGTCCAAGCTTGAGCTCAACTACAATAACCAGGAGCTCATCGCGGCGGTACTCCTGATCTCCAAGCTTCAACCGCACCTTTCCGGGGAACGGAAGATACTGTCGGCCTACCACATGACGACCTTTATGAACCGTATCATGGAGATCGCCAGCGTCGAGCGCTACCCGGGCAACGAAGACTCAGGCAATACGATCTACTCGCCCGAGATTATCAGGAGCGTCAAGATAGTCCTGTCCGAATCCAGGGGAGTCGGTAAGCCGGGAGACATATTCACCAACCGGATCGTTATCGACAACGACTGCTACGACGGGATCAGCCGGCCGCTTTCGCGCATCAGGATCGAACAGACACTGCCCGACGGCTTCCACTACGTGCCCGGCAGCACCCGGTTCAACGGGGCGGCCGGTCCCGATCCGATCGGCAGAAAGACCCTCAACTGGTACTACCCGCTGCTGAACGGCAGGAACCGGCTGGTTATCGATTACCAGGTCGTGGCCGATCCGACCATCGCTGAAGGCTCATATACGGCCACCCTTGACGTTATGGCGTTTTCGGGATACGGAGGCGACTACGTCCTCTGTGAGGATCGTGACATAGCGGCAACGACCCTTATTGTCGCAGACCCCTTTGCCGAAGTAGTGGAAAAGGCGTGTGTGCCGTGCGATGTCGGCAGGAGGGCCCTCTCGCGATAGATGTTCCTGCCGCACCGCGTGGTATGACGTATGGTTCTTTCAAGGCGGGCGCCCCAGACGGGCGCCCGCCTTTTTGTCCGCAGCCACCGTTTCTTCCGGTGGCGCGGCTCGCCTTGACGGTTTCCGGGGGTGG
Organism: uncultured delta proteobacterium; assembly: GCA_963735595.1. GTDB lineage: Bacteria > Desulfobacterota > Zymogenia > Zymogenales > Zymogenaceae > JAFGAS01. The sequence goes on from CAVTLK010000002.1 coordinate 181,865, forward strand.
ACAGACCCGGCTTCTGCTTGACAAATGACCCATCGGTGTTTAGATTAAAAGGGAAAGAGACTACGCCGTATGTAAGAGAGGTAGAAGAATAACCAATGATCAGACCGGATAAGTTTACGATTAAGTCCCAAGAGGCCATCGCCCAGGCGGAGGATATCGCCGGAAAGCGGGGTAACCAGGAGATCGTCGCCCTGCACCTGCTGGCCGCGTTGTTGGCCCAGGCCGACGGGGTGGTCATACCGATCCTCAAGAAGCTCGGGGCGGCCCCCGAGGCGTTGGCCGGTGAGACGCTATCGGCAATCGATAGGCTTGCCCGGGTGGAAGGCCCGGGTGCATCAGGCACCCATATCTCACCCGAGCTGAAAGGGGTGCTCGAAAAGGCCTTTTCCGTTGCCGATTCCCTCAAGGACGACTACGTCAGCACGGAACATCTCCTGGTGGCGATGGTCGACGAGAAGGGGAGCCAGGTTTCGAAGATGCTGTCGGCCCACGGCGTTACCAAAGAGTCGGTATTGTCGGCCCTCAAGGACGTTCGGGGCAACCAGCGGGTAACCGACCCCGACCCGGAGGGAAAGTTCCAGGCGCTCGAAAAATATGCGAAGGACCTCACGGAGCTGGCCCGCCGCGGCAAGCTTGACCCGGTAATCGGCCGGGACGAAGAGATCAGGCGGGTCATCCAGGTGCTCTCCCGGCGGACGAAAAACAATCCCGTGCTCATCGGCGAGCCGGGGGTGGGCAAGACCGCCATCGTTGAGGGACTGGCGCAGCGCATCGTATCGGGCGATATCCCCGAGGGCCTCCGCAACAAGCGGCTGCTGGCCCTGGATATCGGCTCCATGGTGGCCGGGGCCAAGTACCGGGGTGAGTTCGAGGACAGGCTCAAGGCCGTCCTCAAGGAGATAATCGCGTCCGAGGGCGATATAATCATGTTCATCGATGAAATGCACACGGTCGTCGGGGCGGGAGCGGCCGAGGGTTCCGTGGATGCCTCAAATATGCTCAAGCCGCCTCTGGCCCGGGGCGAGCTTCACTGCGTGGGCGCCACTACCATAAACGAGTACCGTAAATACGTCGAAAAGGACCCGGCGCTGGAACGGCGCTTCCAGCCGGTCATGGTGCGGGAACCGTCGGTCGAGGATACGATATCGATCCTCCGGGGGCTCAAAGAGAAGTACGAGGTGCACCACGGCATCAAGATACAGGACAGTGCGCTTATTGCAGCGGCGACCCTGTCGGCACGCTACATTACCGACCGGTTCCTGCCCGACAAGGCCATAGACCTGGTGGATGAGGCCTCGTCCAAGCTGCGCATCGAGATAGACTCCATGCCCACGGAAATCGACGAGATCGAGCGTAAGGTCGTGCAGCTCGAAATTGAGCGGCAGGCGCTCAAGAAGGAGAAAGACGAGGCATCGCGGGAGCGGCTCGCTAAGCTCGAACAGGAGCTTTTCGCGCTCAAGGAAAAGGTCAGCGGCCTGAAGGCCCACTGGCTCTCGGAAAAAGAGATCATCAAGGCGATCGGCGAGATCAAGGCCAGGATCGAAGAGAACAAGACCCTCGAAAAAAAGGCGGAGCGCGAGGGTAACCTGGAGGAGGCCGCCAAGATCAGGTACGGCGCCTTGATCGATCTCGAAAAGAAGCTTGCCGAGGCAAGCGATAGGCTGGTCGCGCTGCAGAAGGACAACAAGATGCTCACCGAGGAGGTCGAGGCCGAGGATATCGCCCAGGTTATCGCCAAGTGGACCGGCATCCCGGTCTCACGGCTGCTGGAGGGCGAGGTAGAGAAGCTCCTGACCATGGAGGAGCGGCTCGGGCAGCGGGTAGTGGGCCAGGACGAGGCGATCGGGGCGGTGTCGGACGCGATCAGGCGGGCCCGGGCGGGTCTCTCGGACCCCAACCGGCCTATCGGTTCCTTCATCTTTCTCGGGCCTACCGGCGTCGGCAAGACGGAGCTGACGCGCGCGCTGGCGGAGTTCCTGTTTGACGACGAACGGGCGATGATCCGGGTGGACATGAGCGAGTTCATGGAAAAGCATTCGGTGGCCCGGCTCATCGGCGCGCCCCCGGGGTACGTCGGATACGAGGAGGGGGGTTACCTCACGGAGGCGGTCAGGCGACGGCCGTACGCGGTCATCCTCTTTGACGAGATCGAGAAGGCCCACCCGGACGTCTTCAACGTGATGCTCCAGATACTGGACGACGGAAGGCTCACGGACGGCCAGGGAAAGACCGTCGATTTCAAGAACACGGTCATCATCATGACCAGCAACATCGGCAGCCACTACATTATCGAACTGGGACAGTCAAACCCGGAAGAGATGCGGGTGAGGGTCATGGACACCCTCAAATCGACGTTCCGTCCCGAGTTCCTCAACCGGATCGACGAGATCATCTTCTTTAACGGTCTCGATCTTGACGGGATAATGAAGATCGTGAAGATCCAGGTCAGGCACATTAAGGATCTGCTGGCGGAGCGCACGATCGGCCTCGAGGTGTCGGACACCGCCGTGGAGATGCTGGCACAGGAGGGGTTTGACCCCCAGTACGGCGCGCGGCCGCTGAAACGGGTCCTCCAGAAGGAAGTGCAAAATCCGCTGGCGACGAAGATCCTCAAGGGGGAGTTTACCGGCGGGGACACGGTTGTCGTGGATACGGACGGGAAGGCTCTCTCGTTCAGGAAGAAATAGTCCCGGCAGTAGAAGGGGGCCGCATCGGATGACCCCTTTTCTGTGACGTCTCGGGGCGATCGAGACCCGGTGCAAACGCTACCGGAGCGACCGCAACCGCTCCAGCACGTCCGCGGCATGGTTTTGCACGCTCACCTTGTCCCAGACATCCTGCACCGTTCCCTCCGGATCGATGAGAAAGGTCGAGCGGATAGTCCCCTCATACTCTCTCCCGTAGAGCTTCTTCTTTCCCCAGACGCCCCATTCGGAGACCGCCCGGCGCTCCGTATCGGAAAGGAGCGTGATGGTCAGGGCGTGTTTTTTTATGAAGGCCCGGTGGCTGTCAGCCGAATCGACGCTCACACCGATGATCTCGGCGTTCAGCGCCCTGAACTCGTCTTTAAGCCTGGAAAAGTCGGACGCCTCTATCGTGCATCCGCTGGTGTTATCCTTCGGATAGAAGTAGAGGACTACCCACTTCCCACGAAGATCCGTGAGGCAGGTTTCTTTTTCGTCCGTATCGGGCAGGCACAGGTCAGGAGCTTTTTGTCCTGCGGTGATCATTGTATCCTCCTTCGTTCGTCATCTCGGTCGTTACCCTCTCGTGTGTGTATCACCGATCTCTCTTACTATTAGATGACCAAACGGACCGCAGGTATCGCCCCGCGCCGGGAAATCTGCTATACTCATGCTATGATTTGCAACCTCTGTCCCCATGAATGCGGCGTGGACCGATCGGTTACGCCCGGGCGGTGCGGCGCGCCGAACCGCCTGAAGGCGGCGCTGGCCCTCCCGTTTTTCTTCGAGGAGCCGCCGATAAGCGGGGTGCGGGGCAGCGGAGCCGTCTTCTTTTCCCACTGCAACCTTTCATGCGCCTTCTGCCAGAACCACGAGATCTCGGCCGACGGTTTCGGCAAAGAGATCACGGGTGACGAGCTTGTCGCGATACTCTTACACCTCACAGAAAAGGGGGTCCATACCATCAACATGGTGTCGCCGACCCCGTATACCGACCTGGTTGCCGGTGTGCTCCGGGATGTCCGGGAAAAGCCGCTGCCGCCGGTGGTCTGGAACTCCAACGGCTACGAGAAACCGGAGACCCTGGCGATGCTGGAAGGGCTGGTCGACGTCTACCTGCCCGATCTGAAATACACGAGCGAGGCGGCGGCCCTGCGCTGTTCGGGTGCGCCGGATTACCCGGCGGCCGCCGCGGCGGCGATCGGGGAGATGAAGCGGCAGGCCGGTGATTTAGTCCTCGATGAGGACGGCGTGGCCGTACGGGGGACCATGATCCGCCACCTGGTGCTGCCGGGGATGATCGACGAGTCCAAACGGGTCCTCCTGTGGATAGCCGAACACCTCGGCCCCCAGACGCACATCAGCCTCATGTCGCAGTACTATCCGGCCCACCGGGCGCGGCTTATAGCCGGACTCGATCGGCCGGTCTCTAACGCCGAGTATGAAGAGGTCTGCCGATATGCTGTTGCGCTTGGTTTTGAGAACGGCTGGTTCCAGGAAGAAGGGTCGCCGGACCCGGAATTCACTCCCCGGTTCGACCTGCGCGGCGTATAGCGAACGAGGGGGGATCAGACGGCCAGGGCGGCCATGATACGGGCGGTCACCTGATCGGGGACGGCCGCTCCGTCGACCTCGCGGAGCTTGCCGGCATTTCGATAATAGTCGACGAGCGGGAGGGTCTCCCTGGCGTATTCGTCCATTCGTACCCGCACCTTTGGTTTCTCGTCGTCGGGCCGGGTGAAGAGGGCGCCGCTGCAAAGATCGCAGGTGCCCGGTATTTTCGGCGGTGCGTCGGTGCTGTGGTAGATCGCCCCGCACGAGCAGGACAGACGCCCCGAGATCCGGCGAATGACCTCATCGGTACTAACCGAGATATAGACCACCGCGTCGGGAAGCCCCAGGCCTGTCAGCATTTGAGCCTGCGGGAGTGTTCGCGGGAAACCGTCCAGGACGCAGTGCTTACCTTCCGCAGACAGCACCGCAAGGCGATCCCTCACCATGTCGGTGACCAAATGCGTTGGGCCGAGCTCTCCCTTTGCGGTTGCTTCCTGGAAGGCCATGCCGATTTTCGTTTTCCCGCGGATGTTTTCCCGGATGATGTCGCCCGATGAGAGATGAACAAGCCCCAGCCGCTCTGCAAGAATCCGAGCCTGGGTCCCCTTACCGCATCCGGGCGGGCCCATGAGGGCGATGGTGGAAGGATGATTCATCTCGGCGCTTTCTCCCGGTTATCTTTTATTTCTCTTTGGACAGAGTTTCCGGCATGAACATGGCCTGTTCATCAATGCCAATAGGCATGCCGGTATGAAATAATTGACCCCGGCCCTATAGGCGACGGCCCGCGGGTACTAAAAATTATAGGCGGTTAGGAACGCCCTCAGGGACCGCTCGTATTCGGACCGCATCTCCCGGAACCCCCGATGGTGTCCGAGACCCTCAAAGATGAGCGACTCCTTTGGGCCGCTATAGGCATCCAGCAGTCGTTTCTGGTCATCGAACGGCACGACCTCATCCCCGGAGCACATGATGTACAGGACTGGGGTCGAAAGGTCCGCCGTATGGGCTATCGGGTTTGCATCCTCAAAATCCGCGCCGCTTCTCAGGCCGGCCAGGACAAGCGCGCCGGGAAGTAGAAACGGCGTCGCACCCCCGACGACCTTCTCAGAATTAGTACGGATGCTGTTCGGAACATCGGCAATGCCCGAATCGAAGACAAGCAGATCCAGTGATGAGGGATCTGACTTCGCGGCCTCCATCGCTGCCAGGTAAGCGGCGGTCGCCCCCATGGATAGTGCTAAGCACCCAACCTTCTTTTCCGGACCAATTCCCTTTTCGGCGAGGAAGTCCAGCGCCCCCAGGATGTCGTTTCGCTCCTTGTCTCCAAAGGTTACGAAGGCCGGGGTGCTCTCACCGTGTCCCCTCAAGTCCAGCATGAGGACCGATATCCCTCGATCGACAAACAGGGGTGCATAACCCACCAGCGCCTTCTTATTCGTGCCGCGTCCGTGGACGAGGACAAAGGCGCGGTCTGCGCCGGGGACCTCGATCCACCACCCGGAAAGGGTAATGTCGCCGTCCCGGGACGGAAATGTAACTGATTCGACCTCCAACCCCACTTCCGCGGGGATAATCGGACCGTACTCCGCCTTCAACTCCTCGTCGGTAAGGAGGGACGGAAAGAGGAGCTGATTGGAAAAGTAATAGGATATGCCAAGGTACGCGCCGACGATAACCAGCGCCAGTATCACGAGGGGCAGAATGATTTTTTTCATGGTTATACGGCCTTCTCATAGACCCGAACACCATAGACCTTCTCATACGCCCGGCAGTAGGGGCAGAAAAGGCGCTCTATCTTCATCAGCTGGTACATCAGACCCCTGCCCTTTTGGCGGCCCTTAGTGCAACCGGGGCATTGGTCGCGGCAGAAGGCGGCGTTCTTGAGGGTCTTTGCGTCGAATTTCTTTTTCACGGCAACGGCTCCTTTGAAATTTCGCCAATCCTATCATGCCGGCGTGCCGTTTTCAATTATAAAAAAGATATTGCAGTTGTCCGAACGTGCCCGATCCGGATTTGATGAGCGTTATGGGATTGTTAGAGGAGAAGAAGCAGGCAAAACTGACGGTAGAAAAGGGAAACCCCCATCGTTTTCGAGCTGTAGTCTCGTGAGGTCAGGTCCGGTCCGGTTTGAGACTTTTTCTGTTCCGCTTCCAGTTGTACCGATGGGGGTGAGGGTTCTTATCTTTTGATCGTAGTATAGCATCCCCAAAAAGGATGTCAAGAAAAAAATGAATGAGTACCCATTCAGGAGCGATTTTTTTTGACGCCTTTGACTAAATGCGCGCACGGTTTGAAAAAAGCGGGGGAAAGGTCGTCATGCGGACGGGGGATCTCCTGGGGTGGTAACCCGCTTGGGACCGGGCGAGGCGTCACCGCGAAGCACGGGGGCGGCGGCGAAGCGCCTACAACCCGAATCGGAGACGAGGCGTGCCCCGGACAATTTTGAAACGCGTATTCACTATTTTTCTTGACGATTGTCTGTTGATTCGATAAAATAGACAAATTAGGGTAAATGTCTAATTGTCTTACGGGAAACAAGGCGACAGCGACAACGGTTTTCGATGAAAGACAGGACCAAAAATATAATCCTCGACGTGTCAAAGCGCCTCTTCGCCGAACGCGGTCTGGATAAGACGAAGGTTGAGGATATCGTCCAGGAGGGCCGGATATCAAGGGCGACGTTCTACAACTATTTCCACAATAAGGAGGAAATCTTCTTCTATCTTATCGAGGCGGAGATCAACCAAATACAGACGGACGCAGACAGAGGGATCGAAGCGGAAACCGATCCTTACCGAAAGATAAAGATTTACTGCTTGAAGGTCATCCTCGGTGCGCGGGAAATGACCCGGCTCCTGGGCTTAAACGGCGAGGGATTTGAGACACTACCTCCTGCGCCGAAGAAGATGGTCGAGACGAGCTACCAGAGGAGTATCGCCACCATTACGAAGATCCTCAATAGCGGGGTTGAGACCGGTGCCTTTATCATATCAAATACCGAGCTGACCGCACATATCATCCTCAGTGCCCTGGAAATCTATATCAACCCGAGCAAGCTGGGCGGCATCCGGGAAGAGTCCATCGAGGACCAACTCGATGAGCTCATGGAGGTGCTCTTTTACGGTTTCTCGAAGAAGGAGAAGGCGGAATCCGGCCGGGCGGTTGAAAAAGGTGGGAAGACCAGGACGGGGTAAGTCCCCGTAAGGACAACAGACGGCTGGAGCCCGCATGATTAATAGCGGGCCGCTTCCCGAGTACGTACGAGCAAGAGATACAAGTATCGGATATATGGAATAAATTCCCCAGATTTGTGGAGTCAGAAAATGAAGATCCCGTGGCGTTTTACCAGAAAACAAACGATCATAGGCGTATGTTGCCTTCTGGTCGTATTTTTTATTACCGCCAGGATCTACGGCTATATCGTCAAGGAGCCGGTCGTTTCGCTGGAAGAGATCTATAGGACCGAGGGTATCCCGGTTGAGGTGGCCGACGTCTCCCGAGGGCAGATGGATATCTGGAAGACCTATTCCGGGGAGCTCAAGGGAATCCTGCAGGCGGAGCTTACCTCCAACCTGAGCACACGCGTGATCAAGCTCCTCCATACGGTCGGCGATCCGGTGAAGAAGGGGGATATCATCATGAAGATAGACCCGAGTGATCCCTCCAGTATGACGGTCAATTTCCGACAGGACCAGGAGCTCTACCTGAAATCCCTTCGTGATTTCGAGCGGATGAAGATCCTCTATGAGGCGGGGGCCGTGTCCAAACAGGATTTCGAGAACGCCAGGACCGCCTACGATATCGCGTTGTCAGATTTCAACGCATCTAAAGAATCGGTGGAGATCCCCGCCCCATTTGACGGGACGTTGACCGATATCAACGTCAACGAAGGCGACCGCATTTCCACCGGGATGGTGCTCGGCACGGTGGCGGTCACCGACCGGATGCGGGTGGACCTCACGCTGTCGGAGGAAAAGGCGCGAATGATCGCCAAGGGGCAGCCGGCGCGCATTACCGTGCCGTCTCCCTCCGGCAGGGACGTCACGGTATCGGGCACGGTGGAGTCCGTGTCGCTTTCGGCCGATCCGGTAGCCGGGCTCTTCGGCGTCAGGGTCTCCTTCGACAACCCGGACGGCATCCTGATCCCCGGTACCGTCACCAGGGTCCAGATCCTCGTCTTCTCGGCCCCCGACGCCCTGGTCATCCCGGCATCAGCCCTGATAACCGAGGGCGATAATAGTTTTGTCTGGGTCGTGGATACAAAAAAGATCGCTACAAAACGTAAGACCACCATAGGCTGGCAGGGTGATGAATCCGTCGAGATCGTTGCCGGCGTTAACGTGGGCGACCGGATTGTCAGCAAGGGGCAGAACAGGCTGACCGATAACGCGCTCGTCAAAATCCTCAACCCGGAGAAATAGCAATGAACCTCATCGAGATTTCCGTCAAGCGCCCGGTCCTCACCGTTATGCTCATCACGGTTCTCGTGGTCATCGGCATTTTTTCCTTCACGCGCCTGACCATCGACCTCTTTCCGAAGGTCGATATTCCCGTGGTCACCATCAGCACCATCTACGAGGGAGCCGGTCCTAAAGAGGTGGAAAGCCAGGTGACCGAGAAGATCGAGGACGAGGTATCCACCGTCAGCAACGTCAAGTCCATCAGCTCCACGTCAATGGAGTATGTTTCGTACGTTATCGTCGAGTTTGAGGTGGGAACCGACGTTGATATGGCCGCGATAGAGGTTAAGGACAAAGTAGACGCCATCCTTGGTTCCCTGCCGGAAGACGTCGACCGCCCCAAGATCGTCAAATTTGATATTAACGCCCTGCCAATCATGAACCTGTCGCTTTCGGCCGACCGCCCCCTCAACGAGGTCTATGACATAGGTGATAACCAGGTCAGGGACCGGCTCAACCGGATCGACGGGCTGGCGTCTATCGAGATCGTCGGGGGACTAAAACGGGAAATCCAGGTGAACGTCAGCAAGGAGGCGTTGATCCGTTACGGGCTTTCCGTTACTGACGTGGCGGCAGTCATCGGTGCTGAAAACGTGAACGTACCCGTAGGGCGCCTGACACAAAACCAGGACGAATATACCCTCCGGGTCCAGGGAGAGTTCTCCTCCCTTGCGGAACTGGCCGCCGCCACTATCACCACGCCGGCCGGCGGCACGGTGACGATCGGGGATATCGCCCGGGTCGAGGATTCTTTCGAGGAGCGGCGGGACTCGGCAACTTTCAACGGAAAGCCGTCGGTCGGCCTTATCGTCTACAAGCGCTCCGACGCCAACACCGTCGAGGTCGCCACGGAGATATATAAGGCCATCGGCGACCTGGGCACGATATTGCCGGAGGGCTACGAGATAGGCATCGCCCGGGATACCTCGGCGTTTATCGTCTCTTCGGTCAGAGACGTCATCAGTAACATTATCCTCGGCATCCTGATAACCGCGTTCTTCCTTTACATCTTCCTCCACGATTTCAGGTTTACTATAATCGCCTCGCTCACGATCCCCGCGTCAATCATCGCTACTTTCATACTGATCTATGCCGCGGATTTTACCCTCAATATTATGAGCCTCATGGCCCTCGGTATCTCCATCGGGACACTGGTTACCAACTCGCTCCTTGTGTTGGAGAATATCGACCGCCACATTGCCCTGGGGGTGGAGCCCGTGGCTGCCGCGAACAAAGGGGCATCCGAGATCGCGCTGGCGGTGTCGGCCTCGGCGTTGACCAATGTCGTGGTCTTTACTCCGATCGCCTATATGCAGGGGATCATCGGGCAGTTCTTCAAGCAGTTCGGCATGACGGTCGTTTTTGCCACGGTCATCTCTCTGTTCATTTCGTTTACCCTGACCCCGATGCTTGCCGCAAAGTTCCTCGGCCCTAAAAAGGATACGGCTGGCGGGAGGCTATCTCGGATGAAGTACGTCCGTCGGTACCGGGAGTTTATCACGAAGTTCTTTGAGCGTTGGGAGAGCGGCTTCGAGAAAATCAACATGTCATACAAAAGGGCCCTCCTCTGGTGCCTCGATAACGGGAAGAAGACGGCGCTTGCCGCCGGAGTGCTTTTCATACTGTCTTTCTTCCTTCTTTCCCTGGTGGGCGGTGAGTTCACCCCCTATACCGACCAGGGATACGTCAGCGTCCTGGTGGCCATGCCGCCCCAATCCACTATCGAGGAAACCGAGGAGGTAATGGCGCGGATACGTGACATCGCGGTACAGCACCCCGAGGTGGTATCGGCCTTCACGTCGATAGGAGGCGAGAACCGGGGGATCAACGAGGGGGAGTTGATCCTAAAGCTTGTACCCCTTTCCGATAGGGACATGATAACCCGGGATTTCGTTAATACTATTCGGCCTGAGTTTTCCTCAATCCCATCGGCAGAAATATTCGTCCGCGGAGACCTCCAGTGGACCGGAATCGACCTCAGATATCACCGTAGAGGTGACCGGCCCGGATCTCGAAATTCTTCGAAAACTCTCGGGTGAAATGACGGCCTTCATGGCCGGAACCAGCGGCCTTGTCGACGTGGATACTTCCGAGCAGGACCCCAAACCGGAGATCCGTTTTATCGCCGACCGATACCGGATCGCTTCGCTCGGCATCACCAGCCACGCTGTCTATTCGGCCCTCCGTGCGTCTTTCGAGGGAGAAATCCCCTCAGTCTTCAGGGAAAATGGACAGGAATACGACATCCGCGTACGGCTTGCCGGTATCGACCGTCAGGACAAGGACTCGTTTTCCGAGGTGATGATCGGGACTCCGACCGGTGTCGTTCCGGTCAGCCGCCTGGGTGACGTCGTTTCGGCGGCGGGGGAATCGGAGATAAAGCGAAAGAACCGAACCCGGCTCATCGAGGTCACGGCGAACATCGGCTCGGGAACGCTCTCCGAATTCGAATCGGCGATCAAGGCAAAGCGCGACGGGATGGAACTTCCCGATGGGTACAATGTCGCGCTGGGCGGGGAGAGCGAAAACAAGGCCGAGGCCTTCGGCTCTCTTTTCCAGGCCCTCTTCATGGCCATCATCCTCACCTATATCGTGCTGGCGGCCATGCTCGAATCTTACGTACACCCGGTTACTATTATGACCACGCTCCCCCTGGGGTTGGTCGGCGTATCCGTAGGCCTCTTCATCGGCAAACAGACCATCAACATCATGTCGCTGATGGCCGTCGTCATGCTGGTGGGTATCGTCGTCAATAACGCCATTCTCGTACTCGATTACACCAATGTTCTCAGGAACGAGGGAAAGCGCCGGAGGGAAGCGCTCGTTGAGGCCTGTTATACGCGGTTTCGCCCCATCGCCATGATGAACCTCGCGATCGCCCTGGCGATCGTCCCCCAGGTCACGGGCAACGCGGAGTCAGGCTTCCAAAAGGCGATGGGCGTTGCCACCATCGGCGGTATCCTGGTCTCTACGATCTTTACCCTCTTCCTGATCCCGGTCATATACGAATATTTCGACCGGTTCACCACGCAGGGGAGGCTGGAAAGGGGGTAAAAACAGCCCGATCGAAGGTACTGTGGGACCTATTCCGCTTAAAACCTATATACGGAGGTCGATATGCTGTCGAAGATTCCCATTGAGATTAGTAAGATAGCCGCCGGGGACGTTGACTGTGAGATTCTCCGGGCCGGCATTATTGCGGAGCTTGACGCGATAAACCTCTACGAGCAGATGGCGGCATTAGCCAAAAGCACCGACATCAAGCGGGTCCTCCTGGACATCGCGAAGGAAGAAAAAGAGCACGTCGGGGAATTCCTCACCCTTCTCCTGGAATCCGACAAGGAGCAGGCACACGAGCTTGAGGAGGGAAAAGAGGAAGTAAAGGAGCTCCTGGGAAAATAATCAGCGCGTCTCCGGTCAGGTCGGCCCGTTACTGCGGGCCATGACGAGACAAAACCGGGGAACTGCTTACCGGGAAAGCTTCCGCCGTTGGCCGCTTTTTTGCTCGGCGGCTCATGAATGGAGAGACTGCAATGGCAATAGTCGAGATCAAACCGGGTATCTTCTGGATCGGGGTCGACGACAGGACAACCGATCTCTTCGAGGGCATCTGGCCGATTGCCGCCGACGGCATCGTAAACAACTCGTATCTCATCAACGACGAAAAAAAGGCGGTGATCGATTCGGCAAAGGCATTTCAGATCGAGACGTTTCTAGAAAATGTCGCGCGGGTTACGCCCCCTTCCGAGATAGACTACGTCATCATAAATCACATGGAGCCCGATCATTCCGGCGCCTTCGAGGCGCTTTACCGGGCTGCCCCGAAGGCGGCCTTCCTGGGGACCAGGCGGATCACCGACCTCCTCAGGGAATTCTACGGCATAACGGACCGCGTCAGGGTAGTGACGGACGGCGAGGAGCTCGCCCTCGGGAAGCGGACCGTGAGGTTTGTCGAGACCCCTATGGTACACTGGCCGGAGACGATGATGACCTATGAGACGGCTGACCGCATTCTCTTTTCCGGGGACGGTTTCGGCGGGTACGGTTCCCTCGGGGACCGTATCTTCGACGATACGAGCGCGGATATAGATTTCTACGAGAAAGAGTCTCTCCGGTACTATACCAACGTCGTTGCGAAGTTCAGCGGCATGGTCAGGAAGGCCATCGACAAACTGGCGGCCTACGATATCGGGGTCGTGGCGCCGGCCCACGGGCTTATCTGGCGCGCGGAGCCGTCCCGTATCATCGATCTCTACCGGCGGTGGGCGGAATGCGCCGAGGGCAAGGCTGATCGCGCGATCACTATCGCCCACGGCACGATGTACGGCAACACGGATCGAATGCTGCAGGAAGTCATTGCCGAGCTCGAGCGGATCGGCATCCCGTTTGAGGCGTTTGACGTCAGCCGAACGCACGCAAGCTATATACTTCCGTCGCTCTGGACGAAGACCGGGGTTATCGTGGCCGCGCCGACCTACGAGGCGAGCCTCTTTCCGCCGATGGTCTATGCGTTGGACATGGCCGAAATAAAGGGGATCAGGAAGAAGAAGGTATTCCGTTTCGGCAGCTACGGGTGGTCGGGCGGTGCACAGAAGAAATTTGAGGGGGCCGCCGAGAGGATGGGATGGGAGGTCATCGGCTCCTATGAGTTCATCGGAAGGCCGACCGCGGAAGATATAGACAAGTGCCGCCGGGCGGTCAGGGAGTTTGCCGAAGGACTGTAATTGTCGGCGGGGACGCCGGGGCCCGCCCTGCTTTCCGTATGGACGCGGGCTGTGAGATAAAAAAGAGGCCGGGACGTAGCGTCCCGGCCTCTTTCAATTACCCTTGTTACACTTTCTGTCTACTTAGCCCCTTCGATAACGATCCTGCCTTCCACTGCCGGCTTAACGGGGTCTTTAGCCTTGATATATGTCAGCAGCGCATCGACGATATCCACGGTCGTATCCTTCTTGACTGCCTTGATAAACGGGTAGAAGCCGTCACCGCCGGAGGCCGTCCATGAGGTGGTGAGCACCGTATAGCTCCTGGCGGGGTCGACCTTTACCCACGCGCCGTTTTCCTTGACCAGAACGTCCTTTACCCGCTCGCCGGGAAAGATGATCCGCTTTATGTTCCTGCCGTCGTATTCGCCGCAGAAGGGCCGGCCCGTCAGGTCTATGACAAACCTGAGCCCGCTGACCTGGAGGAAGCCGCCTTCAGCTACCCGCTCGGTGTCGGTAGAGCCGTCACCCGTTACCCTGATTGCCGAGGCGCTCAGCTCCAGAACGGTAACGAGGTCTTTTCCGGAGAGGGTGACCTCGTAGATCGTATTGGAAAACGGGTGGATATTCAACAGCTGGCCGTAGGTAATGGGGCCCTTGGGGTATATCTGGTTTCCGCGGACGGTGCCGCCGTTGACCAGGGCGATCGGGTCCCGAGCCCCCTTCTTGGCGAACCAGTCGACCCATGCATCGGTGACGAGGTTGCCGAGGTTGGACTCCCTCTTCCTCACGACGTCGTTGAGGGCGTCCAGGTCGACGAGCGTCTCCCCAACGGGCCTGTTCATGCGCTCATCGAGCCTGTCCTGGTAGGGCTTGAGGTAGGCCGCGATCGCGGGGTCGGAGCCGACCGACTCGTCCAGCAGGACCGTCTCCCACGCGGCGTTCAGGACTCTTCCTCCCGCGACGTCAAACGTGAGGACGCCCGCCTCCTTGGCGTTTACCCCCGCCTGGACGATGATAGTCTTCCATCCACCGGGGCCCTCAACCGTCTCCTGGAAACTGTCGTGGCTGTGGCCGCCGACGATGACGTCGATGCCGGCGACCTCGCGGGCAGTCGCCTCGTCGAGGTCCTTGCCGACGTGGGTAAGCGCCACAACGATTTCGGCGCCATTTTCCCTGAGCACGCGCACCATCTCGGTGGAGACTGAGGTCAGGTCTTCGTCAACGGTGACGTCGGTTCCCACCGAGGAGACCCGGGGAAGGTCCGGGGTCATGAGCCCGAAGAAACCGACCTTTATCCCGGCGACTTCCTTGATGAAGTAGGGAGAGACCAGCTTGGCAAGCTCCGGGTCGGCGATCGTGATGTTCGAGGAGACGATCGGGAAATCGGCCTTTCGGACGGCCTTTGTGCAGGCGTCCACCCCCAGGTCGAAATCGTGGTTGCCCAGCGTTACCACGTCGTAGCCGGCCATGTTCATCGAGGTGATCTCAGGGACCCCGTCAAAGGACCTGAAGAAAAAGCCCATGAGGTTGTCGCCGCCGGTGACCAGGAGCGTCCCGTCGGTCGATTCCCTCATTCGGTCGGCCACCGCGGCGATGCGGTCCATCCCGCCGACGACGATCTTCACCTTTGCGCCGTCCTTGGTAACCTGGGTCTCGTAGGGCAGGGTATAGCTGTGCAGGTCGGACGTGCCGACGATTGCGAGGTGCTTTGCCCCTTCCGGGGTCGCAGGGACGCCCGCGCAGGAGGCGATAGCAGTAACGAGGAAGAGGGACAGGAGTAACGCAGTCCCCCGTAAGAGGTTCCTGGTATTCACTCGGTGACTCATGGTTCGCATCCTCTCGATTGTGTTCAAGAAAAACTGGCTTGTCCCGCCGCGGGCACCGCCCGGAGGACTAAAGGACAAAAGATATTGTTACTTGTGCCTGTAACACTATCACAGAAAAAACGATTTATCAAGAATCGGTGATAGCATGTCTTGACTTTTTGAGGTACAAACCGGAATCCCGGTCCGGTCATCCTGGTCAGTAGACCCGGCGGATTAACCGTGCGTAACACCTCATCTCAGTAATAGCCGTTTCCATCCCCTTGACCGGCCGTCAAAAAGGGGGTATGGTAACGGTAACGAAAAGCGGGAGGACCGACCATGACCGAACGCATAGTAGTCTCCGAGGTGCTACCGGTAAAGCAAAAAGTTCTTTACGAGGCCTGGCTCGACAGCGACAAGCACAGCGCCTTCACGGGATCGCCGGCGGTTATCGACAAACGCGTCGGCGGAACGTTCACTGCGTGGGACGGGTATATCTCCGGCACCACGATCATGATCGAGCCGTTTTCCCGGATCATCCAGACCTGGCGCACCACTGAGTTTCCCGACGACGCCCCCGATTCGGAGATCGAGGTAGTCTTCGAGGAGGTCGCCGGAGGGCACAAAGATAACCCTGATCCACACCGACATCCCGGACGGGCAGGGCGAGGCCTACCGGAAGGGGTGGGTAGACTTCTACTTTACGCCCATGAAACAATACTTCCAGGAAAAGTCAACGGGGCCGAACGCAGGCTGACGGACGCATAACCCGTCGTCCATCACTTAACGCGGAGGTTTAGAATGAAGATCCTCTTTCTCGGCGGGGCAGGCGATATGGCCGCCACGATGCTGGATCTCATGGAAAAGGAGGCGGCCGTAAAAGCGGTCACTATCGCGGATCTGGATGAAGCCAAGGCCGACAAAAGGCCGCGGCCCACGGCAAGAAGTTTAGCGCCGCCAAGGCGGACGTTACCGACGCCGGGGCCGATAGTCGGCCTTATGAAGGGAAACGATGTCGTAATCAGCTACGTGGGTCCCTTCTACCGTTTCGAGGCCCCGGTGGCCGAGATGGCCATCGAGGCCGGGCGTGGACTATATCTCGATCGCCGACGACTACGACGCGTATCTCGCCGTCGAAAGGCTCGACGCCAGGGCGAAGAAGAAGGGCGTAAAGATCCTTTCCGGATTCGGCAACTCACCGGGGCTCACCCAGGTACTGGCAAAGAAGGGCTACCTCACGATGGACGCACCCGAGGGTATCTCCGTCAACTGGGGCGCGGGCGCCAACGAGGCGGTGGGGCCGGCGAACCTCTTGCACCTGTTCCACCTTTTTACCGGTCAAGACCCTCCAGTGGCGCGACGGGCACGAGCAGTACGTGCCCTGTGGTAAGGGAAAGAAATACGTCGATTTTCCACCGCCCGTCGGGCGGCTCGCGATCTTTTACACCGGTCACGCCGAGTCAGTTACCCTCCCCAGGAACCTTCCGGGCCTCAAATTCGCGAGCGTCCACGGCGGGGCCAAACCGGTATTCGACGTGAAGGTCGTTCGCTTTCTGGCCACCCTGGGTCTGACCAAGACCCACGCGCGCAGGCAGCGGCTCTTTAACATCGTCAAACCTATCCTCCCGCTGTTCCAGAGCAAGAGCGCCCCGGATAAATCCGTGGGCTACGTGGAGGTCTGGGGAAAACACAAGGGCAAAGAGAAACGGGTCCACTACACCTACGTGGGGCACATCGCCTTTATCACGTCGGCCCCGTGCCTCCAGGCGGCGATATGGCTTGCCGGGGGGAAGTTCAAGGACCTTCCCGGAGGCGTCTATGCCCCGGAGCGGCTCATCAAGGACCCCGGTGCGTTTCTGAAGGATCTGCAGGGCAGGGGTGTGGAGATGGAGTACTTCGAATAGGAGAAGGGGGCCGATCCGCCGCGAGTGGGGCATTCTTTCGGTCCGGGCTTTCCCATATTTGGTGGGGAAGAGGTAATGCCGGCCGGCGGGGTCCGACCGTTGCATGTAACCCGGCGAAGCGGTGACTCATTAGTCCCGGCGGTGGGACCCGCGGAAATACCGGCCGGCCTTTTTTACCGTAATGGAATAGCGCTCGGACGTGAAACTACTCAACGGCATACGGTATCTCGCCCGCTTTGGATTTCTCAAGACCATGGCCGGTCTGTGGGATAAGTATCCCTTCTTTCCCTTCTCCACTCTGAAAAGAACGTGGATAAAGCGCATCGGCAATGATGAATTCTTTATCCGCTGGGTGCTCCGAAGAATAGAAAAAATCGAGGCGGGTAAAAGGCCGTTTGTCCCGCCGATACTGTACGCGGAGAGCACGAACGCATGCAACGCACGCTGTATCATGTGCCCGCGCGACACAATGACCAGACCCATCGGTTTCATGGACATGGAGATGTATGAACGGCTGGTCAGGGAGGCGGCCCGCATGGGCGTCAACGAGGTCAGGCTGCACAATTTCGGGGAACCGCTGCTCGACAGGAATATCGAAAGGCGGATAAGGATGGCAAAGGACGCCGGGATCCCCGTAACGACGTTTTACACCAACGCATCCCTCTTGACAAAGGAGCGGGCTAAACGAATAATCGAAAGCGGCCTGGACTTCCTCTTCACCAGTTTTGACGCGCCGAGCAGGCAGGCATATGAGGAAACCACGCGTAACCTGCGCTACGAGAAGGTTAAGAACAATATCGAGAATTTCATCGCGATACGAAATAGTATGGGACGGCGAACACCCCGCGTGGGGATATTTATCCTGCGTCTTGCCGGACAGGCGGGGATAGACGAATTCGTATCGTATTGGAAGAACGTCGCCGACTTCGTAAGCGTCAATGATGTCAACAATTGGGCCGGGGAGATCGAGCTGGAGCAGGAAACCTTCAAGAGGGGCGGCGGGAAGATCCCCTGTTTTTATCTCTGGAGGGGGCTCATTGTCCTCCAGAACGGAACCTGCTCGCCCTGCTGCGAAGACTTCGACGGCAAATACCCGACCGGCCACGTCGGACAATCCGACCTGTTGGAAATCTGGCATGGAGACGAATACCGGGCTTTCAGAGACGCCCACAATAGGCTGGATTTTGAGGCCGTCAGGTTATGTTCCCATTGCATGATTAACGACCTGTCGTACAAGGATCGGTACCAGTTGTTCAAGACCTGGCTTTAAATAACGTTTCGGAACGGCACACGATGGCCGTAAGGCTGGACGGGTCATATTCTGAAAGGAGAATTCTATGTTCGATACAATCAACACGCGGCGCAGCGTCAGGTCCTGGATCGGTCGGGACGTGGACAAGAAGGACATTACCGATATCCTGGAGGCCGCGATGAACGCGCCCTCGGCGGGAAACGAACAGGCCTGGCAGTTTGTCGTTCTCTCCGGCAAGACGCTGGCCGACTACCTTGCCATCAACGGGAACTGCCCAAAAGGGGCGCCGGCGGGGATTCTCGTCTGCGGGGACAAGAAGGCCCAGAAGTACGAGGGGTTCTACCTGTATGACTGCTGTGCCGCGATCCAGAATATCCTGCTTGCGGTCCACGCCAAGGGGCTGGGGGCGGTCTGGACGGCGGTGTTCCCGGGAAACGACGTGAAGGTCAAACAGCTCCTCGGGCTCCCGGAGCATATCGTCCCGGTATCGTTCGTCCCGATCGGCTATCCGGACGGTAAGCAACCGGCCGCCGTCACCCGCTACGACGAATCGAAAATCCACACGAACGGATGGTAACGGCTGACGGCGGCAAGTAGAACGCCGGCCGTACCGTCACTATTTGAATGAGAACCGAACTAAACCAAAAAATACTGAGGCCGGGGTGGCTTGCCCACACCGGCCTCGTATCATTCTTGCCTATTACGTTACTTTCGCAGCTTCTTCTTATCCAATTTTCCGACCGCGGTCAGCGGCAGGGCGTCCATGAACTCGATGACCTTGGGGACCTCGTAGGGGGTGAGCTTTTCCTTGGCAAAGGCCGTGATGTCCTTTGTGAGGGCATCCTTGTCGTCCGCTTTGTGCTCTGCCTTGAGCTGGACGAACGCCTTGACGATCTCGGAGCCGGGCCGCTCCGGGTTTGGGACGCCGATCGTTGCGATCATGTCGATGGCAGGGTGCTGTGTAAGCACGTCCTCCACCTTCACCGAGAACACCTTGAACCCGGAAACGATGATCATGTCCTTCGTGCGGTCAACGATCTTGAGGTAGCCCTCTTTGTCCATGACAGCAACGTCCCCGGTGTGCATATAGCCGTCCTTATCGATGGCGTGTTTGGTCTCCTCCGGCTTCTTATAGTAGCCGACCATCACCTGCGGCCCCTTCGCGCAGATCTCGCCGGGCTGGCCGATATCCGCCTCTTTGCCGGTGGTGGGGTCCACGAGCTTTACGTCGGTATTGAGGATCGGAAGGCCGATGGAGCCGAGCTTCTTTTTGCCCCGGGAGGGATTACTGGCGATAAGGGGCGAGGTCTCGGACATTCCGTAGTTTTCGATGAGCTTTCCCTTGCCGACGATCGCCTCTAACTCCTTCTGAGATTCCTCGGGGAACGGCGAGGCCGAGGAGATGCAGGCGGAAAGCTGCGAATGATCCAGCTTCCTGAATTTGGGCTCCGCCATGAGAAGCTGGTAGAGGGAGGGGACGTTTATGAGGGCGGTCGGCCGGTACTTCGCGATCTCGCTGGTAATGTGCTTTGTATCCCTCGGGTTGGGGATCAAAACCTGAGTCCACCCGAGATAGTGGCCCATCTCGTTGATGAAAAGGCCTGCGATGTGAAAGAAAGGATAACCCGACAGCGCCGGGCCCTTGCCCTTCTCCCATCCAAGCCATGTTCCGACGACCAGAATATTAGACACGGCGTTGCGGTGGGTGAGCATCGCCCCCTTGGGGGCGCCGGTGGTGCCGCCGGTGTACTGGATGTAGGCGATATCGTCGGGCGATATCTTTATCGGGGGGTTCTTGTCGTAGAAATTCTTCGGCCTGATGACCTCCTCCATCGGGTAGACGGTCTTCCCGGCAAGCGGCGTTACCTTGCCGGTCGGGAACTTCTTGAGGAGCTTCCCGAGCACCCGCTTAACCGGAGGGAGGAACCCGCCAATGCTGGCGACCACTACGAGCTTGAGCTTAGGCAGCTCCGGGGCGATCTTCGTGAGACGTGCGGCGAAGATCGCGTCGAGTGTCACCAGGCCCTTCGCATCGGAGTCTTTGAGCTGATAGGCCATCTCTTCGGTCGAAAGGAGAGGAGAGACGCCGGAGACAACGCAGCCCGCTTTAAGCGTTCCCAACCAGGCAATAACATATTCGGGAATATTGGGAAGGTTGATTCCAACCAGGTCTCCTTTCTTGAACCCGTTCTTAATGAGCATATCGGCAAACCGGTTGGCCATGCGATTGAGTTTGCGGAACGAGATTTCGGTCCCCATAAACGCGAGGGCCGTTTTCTCCGGGAAGTTCTCGAACGTTGGCCCGAAGGCGTCTAACAGGTTGGTTTCCCACATCTTGGGGTTAAGATCGGCCAGTCCCTTGTCCCATGATTTTTTCCAGATTTGCTCCCTTCTCGCCATAAAATACCTCGCTGTATTGAGACAAAATATATAAGGATCTTCTGCCCGGTTATATCCGCTCCTCTTCGGTGGCTCGTCACCTTGCAGGGAAACTACGCGGTCGTTTCAATCATAAAAGACGGGCGCCCGCATGCCGTTAATTGAGAGGCGGGAGAATGGGGGAATGGGAGGATTGGATGGAAGCCGTACGAAAACGAAGGAAGAATAGAAAACCCCCGGTCGCCCGATCTACGGTAAGAAAGATAACGTAAAAAGCAGACCCAGTCAAGATGTTTGTACTGAAAGAAAAAACGTGAGACATGACTGAAAGAGTTTTACAACAACCCGTTCCTTTCGCCTCGGTTTTAGCGATGATACGCGATATTCGGATTGATGCTGTTTAAAAGTGTGATAGAATAATCGTTACAACTTTAGCTCCTGCTATACTTCAAGAGGACATCCATGAAGCGGGTGTTAGTTGTCGGAAAGTCGAAGTCCGCTACCGCTCAACTGAAACGTACCCTGACCTCCCTTGATTACGACGTGGCCGGGGTAGCCATGACCGGGGCGGCGGCACTCCTTAAAGTGGAGAGCCTCGCGCCCGACATCGTCCTTATAGATGCGGCCATTCCCGGAGAAATAGACGGAATCGATACGGCACGGCTGGTACAGGAAGGCCTTAGTACACCCGCTTTTCTCCTCGTAGATCATGCGGATGAGCAATCGATATCTCGCCTAAACCAAGCAAAACTATACAAATACTTCGTCAAACCGGTTAAAAAGGAAGAGCTAAAAGCCGGCATTGAGGACGCGCTCAAGAAATGGGAGACGAAAAGGGATATACCCAGGCTGTACGAGGAACTGGTCGAAAATACCTATGATCTGATCCACGTACAGGACGGAGACGGGAATATTACGTTTATCAACAACGCGGTTACCGAAACGCTCGGATACTCTTACAAGGAAATCGTCGGAAAAAACGTAAAGGATATCGTAACCTCCGAAACCTTTCGGCTGTTGAGGGATATACTCAAGAGGCGGCTCGCGGGAGAAGGCGCGCATGCATTTGAGATGCAGGTCTATGATAAACAGGGTAACCTCAAGACCCTTGAGACTCGTGAACGACTCATATGGGAGGGTAATCGGATTGTCGAGATCCAGGGAATCTCGCGCGACATCACCGAACGAAAGCGTATCGAGAATGATCTGCTGCTGCTCAATCGTCTCAAGGAACAGCTCCTCGTCCCGCACGGCCCTTTCGAAAAGCTGAAGCTCATCACCGATAAGATCGTCGAGATATTCAACGCCGATTTCGCTCGAATATGGATGGTCGGCCCCGGCGATCTCTGTGATAGAGGGTGCTATCACGCGGGCGCCGGAGAAGGTCCCCATACATGCCGTGATCGAAGCCGCTGCCTTCACCTGGTGGCCAGTTCGGGTCGGTATACGCATATCGACGGCAAGCAACACCGGCGCGTGCCGTTGGGTGCCTATAAGATCGGCCGGGTCGCATCGGGCCGGGATCTTAAATTCCTGACCAACGACGTGCCCCATGATCCGCGGGTGCACGATCATGCCTGGGCCAAAAAAATAGGCCTGGTCTCCTTTGCCGGGTACCGGCTTCTCTCGAAAGAAGGGGAGCCCATCGGCGTTTTGGCGCTTTTCGGTACGCACCCCATCTCCCCGCAGGAAGATGCCCTCCTGGAGGATCTGGCAAACACGACCGCCCAGGTTATCCAATCGTCCCTCGCCGAGGAGATCCTCCGGGAATCGGAGGAACGATACCGAGCCCTCTTCGAGAACGCCGCATTCGGTATTTTTCGCACACTTCCCGAGGGTAGGTTTTTGAAGGTTAACACAGCCTTCGCCAGGATGCTGGGTTATGAATCGTCAGATGAAATGATTTCATCGGTAAAAGATGTTTCAAGTGATATCTATCTGAAGCCCGGGAGCCGGAACAAGGTATTGGGTGAGATTACCCAAAGACGCGGGTGGGGGATCTTCGAAGAGCGTTTCCGACGCAAGGACGGCTCCGATATCTTCGTTAAACTGCATATACGTCCGGTGTACGGACCCGATAACGCCTTCCAATATCTCGAGGGGTTCGTCGAGGACATTACCGAAAGGAAGCGGGCGGAGGAGGCTACGCGGAGAGACCAACAGCTCAAGGATAAGATTCTTCAAACCGCTGCTGTGGCGATTGCCTTTGCCGAGAACAGGAAGATAAACTGGGGTAACGCGGCAATGGAACAGACCTTTGGCTTCTCGGACGCGAGTGAGTATATTGGGAAGGATATCTCAATCCTCTACGCTTCGGATGAGGAGTATCAGCGCATCGGGAAGCTGGTCTACGGGGGAGGGGGATCCGGGGCGATTATCGAGGCGGTGGCGAGGCTCAGGCGGGCCGACTCGACTGAATTTCTCGGGCTTTTACGGGCCAGCATTGTTGACCCGGCCGAACCCCTCAAAGAGGCCGTTGTCAGTTACCTGGATATAACGGAAAAGACAAAGGCGGAGGAGGCTATACGCAGAGACCAGCAGCTTAAAGAGAAGATACTTCAAACCGCTACCGTAGGGATCGCCTTTGCCGAGAACAGGAAAATAACCTGGGCCAACGCGGCGATGGAACAGACCTTCGGCTTCTCTAACGCCGCTGAATATGTCGGAAAGGATACCTCCATCCTCTATGCGTCGGACGAGGAATATGAACGTATTGGAAAGCTGGCTTATGAAGGGCTAAAATCCGGGGAGATCATCGAGGCCGTCGCGGGATTCAGGCGGGCTGACTCGACTGAGTTTCTCGGGCTTGTACGGGTCAGTTTTGTCTATCCCACCGACCCCCTCAGGGAGATCGTCGTCAGCATCTCGGATATCACGGCAAAGACGGAGGCGGAAGAGGCCCTCAGGGAGAGCGAACGGCGCTACCGCTTACTTGCCGAAAATGCAGACGATATAATTTTCATGATGAATGCCGACCTCAAATTCACCTACATCAGCCCCTCGGTTACCCGGATACGCGGATTTACGGTCGAGGAGGCGATGACCCAGACGATAGAGGAGGCGCTCACGCCGGATTCGCTGAAGGTGATGATGAGTCATTTCGAACAGGGGATAGCGGCGGAGGCCGACGGAACCGATGACCGTGTCTATACACAGAGAATCGAGCTGGAAGAGACGTGTAAAGACGGCTCTACAATCTGGACCGAGACTATGGTTTCGGTCTTGAGAGACGAGAATGATACGTTTTCCGGCCTGCTCGGCATTACCCGCGAGATCACCGAGCGCAGGCAGGCCGAAGTTGCGCTGGCGGAATCCGAAGAAAAATATCGGATGGTCGTGGAAAACGCCTACGAGGGTATAGCGGTCATACAGGAGAATGTCCTTGTATTCGCCAACAGGAGGCTCCTGGATATATTCGGCTATACCGAGGAGGAATTCCTGGGTAAAAGCTACAATGATTTTCTGGTCGCCGACGATCAGGGAGAAGCCGATGCCGAATACCACCGTAAAGTCTCCGGAGGCGGTTATTCATACCTTTCGCTCCTGCGGATCATCACCAAGGAGGGAGAAGTCAGATGGACGGAAGTCAGCGGAATCCAGATTCCGTGGGAAGGCAAGCCCGCACTTATCATCTTTGTTCGTGACGTCACCGAGCGGAAAGCAATCGAGCAGGCGCTGATTCAGAGCGAGGCAAAATACCGCGATTTGATCGAAAACGCCATTGACCTTATTTTTACCGTCGATACGGAAGGGAATTTTCTCGAAGTCAACGAATCGCTGTTGCGGGATACCGGTTATTCAAAGCAGGATATTGTATCGACAGGCTTCAGGGATTTCGTCCATCCCGAGGATGCAGGTATCGCCCTTGACGCCTATGAGAAGGGCAGGCAGGGATTACCCCACGAATTCGAGATGAGGGGGAAGAAGAAAGCCGGAACGTACGGCTGGTATTCGTTCGTCATCAGGCCGATCTTCGACATAAACGGTGCCGTTGAGTACGTGCACTGTATAGCACGCAATATCACCGACCGTAAAACGGCCGAGGAGGCCCTGATCGATTCGGAAAAGAAATTCAGGGGCGTGTTCGAGATGTCCCGGGACTTCATGTTTATCTCCTCACTTTCCGGGGAGATACTGGACTATAACCCTCAGGCGAAGGGCTTCTTTGGGTACACTGACGAGGAGATCAAGAAGACCAATATTATAGATATTTACGCGAATCCCAATGAAAGGGACGCAGTGCTTGCGAAGCTCATGGCAGAGGGTTTCGTGGAGAATTACGAGATCAGTCTGAAAAGGAAGGACGGCTCGATTATAGACGCGCTGGTGACTGCGACGGTGCAAAGAGACAGACAGGGAGACATTACCGGTTTCCAGGGATCGGCCAGGGATATCACTCAAATGAAGCGGATGGAACGTCAATTACTTCAAGCCGAGAAGCTTTCGGGCCTGGGCACGATGATTTCCGGGGTGGCCCACGAAATAAACAACCCTCTGACGGCGATAATGGGCAACGCCGAGCTCATGCTGATGAACGATTCCGCTGACTCCAATGACAGGAGGTCATTGGAGGTAATCCTCCACGAGTCGGAGCGGGCGGCTAAGATTGTCGGCGGCCTGCTTACGTTTGCGCGGGAGCATACTCCGGAACGCAGGATGATCAGCGTCAACGATGTCATCATGGAGGCGCATCGGTTGAGAGAGTATAGCCTGCGCGTCAGCAACATAAAGACGGAGCTATTCCTCTCCGACGATCTGCCGCTTACTTTTGCCGACCCTTACCAGCTCCAGCAGGTATTTTCCAATATCATGAACAACGCGCGCGACGCACTCATGGACGTGGGGGGGGGGGGGACGCTCACCATCAGGACCTTACGTAACGGCGCGAAGCTCCTCATCGAGTTAGAGGACGACGGCACGGGGATCACCACCGAAAATATGCAAAAGATATTCGATCCCTTTTTCACGACGAAGGATATTGGGAAAGGAACGGGATTGGGCCTTTCCATCGCCTACGGAATCGTTGAAGAGCATAACGGGAAAATCGAAATCGAAAGCCGGCAGGGCAGGGGCGCCAAATTTACGGTTGAATTACCCATTGTTGACAGGGCCGAACGCGCAATGACAAGGGTTCCCGCGGAGCCAAAGGTCATAACGGGCGGGAGATCGATACTTATTGTTGACGACGAAAGAGACGTGTTGGAATTTGTATCACGTGCCCTGGCCCAGTACGGTTATGTTATCCAGACGGCTTCAACCGCCGAAGAAGCCCTGGCATTGATGTATACGCAGGCGTTTGACGCCGTCGTTGCGGATATCAAGATGCCCGGTATGGGAGGAAAAGAGATGTATGCATACGTCAGGGAGCATATGCCGGGCGCGGCGGAAAAAATACTGTTCATTACGGGGGATATTCTGGGTGATGAGACTCAGGCCTTTATTGCGGACACCGGCAACATGTGTATCAAAAAACCGTTCAAGATAGGGGAATTTGTCGCCAGGCTCAACGAACTCATCATTCCATGAACTGCGTCCCACGAGGGAAAGGCAATAATAGAAAAAAACGGGGTGGATATATCCACCCCGTTTCGATTTCGTGACCGTCCTGACTATTTTCTCAGACGTTTCTTGTCGAGTTTACCCACGGCCGTCAGCGGCAGCGCGTCCATAAATTCAATGACCTTGGGCACTTCGTATGGTGAGAGCTTCTCCTTGGCGTACTTATCGATATCCTTTTTGACGGCCTCGCGGTCGCCCGCGGCGAACTCGGGCTTAAGCTGAATGTAGGCCTTGACGAACTCGGAGCCTGGCCGATCCGGATTGGGAACGCCTATCATCGCGGCCATGTCGACGGCGGGGTGGCGGGACAACACGTCTTCGACCTTAACCGAGAAGACCTTAAATCCGCCGACGATGATCATGTCTTTGGTTCGGTCGACAATCCGCAGGTAGCCCTCGTCGTCCATAATTACCACGTCGCCGGTGTGCATGTAGCCGTCCTTGTCCACGGCGTTCTTGGTCTCATCGGGTTTCTTGTAGTAGCCAACCATTATCATCGGTCCCTTGACCCACAGTTCACCGGGCTTGCCGTGTTCGGCCTCCTTACCGGTGGCAGGATCGACCAGCTTGACTTCCGTATTGAGTATCGGAAGGCCGATCGTACCGAGCTTCTTCTTACCCTTGGAGGGGTTCATGACAGTCAGGGGCGAGGTCTCGGACATCCCGTATACCTCCAGGAGCTTGGACTTGCCTACGATGGATTCAAGCTCCTTCTGGGATTCCTCGGGGAACGGCGAGGCCGCGGATATACAGACCTCAAGGTTGCTATGATCCAGCGACTTGAACTTCGGGGTGGAAATCAGCAGTTGGAAGAGGGACGGTACATTGACAAGGGTAGTCGGGCGATACTTTGTCAGCTCGTTGCAGATGTGCATGGTGTCTCTTGGGTTCGCGATCAACACCTGGGTCCAGCCCAGGTATATGCAGTTCTCATTGAAGAAGAGTCCCGCGATGTGAAAAAACGGGAATCCCGACAGCGCCGGGCCCTTGCCCGGTTCCCAGGAAAGCCATTTCTGGACGATCAACAGGTCGGCGACGGCGTTGCGATGCGAGAGCATCGCTCCCTTGGGTGCGCCGGTAGTGCCGCCGGTATACTGTATATAGGCGATGTCGTTGGGTGTTATCTTTACGCCGGGGTCTTTGTCAGAGAAGGTCTTGGTCTTAATTACTTCTTCCATCCGATAGACGGTCTTTCCGGTAAGCGGCGTTACATCGCCGGTTGGGAACTTTTTAAGGAGCTTTCCAAGCACCCGCTTGGCCGGAGGGAGAAATCCCCCGATACTGGCCGCTACGATCACCGTGAGCTTCGGCAGTTTGTCGGCGATCTGGGTAACACGGGCCGCGAAGATAGCGTCCAGCGTAACAAGGCCCCTGGCATCCGAATCCTTGAGCTGGTACTCCATCTCTTCGGTGGACAGCAGCGGCGAAACGCCGGAAACGACGCATCCGGCCTTGAGGGTCCCCAGCCAGGCAATAACGTATTCGGGGATGTTGGGAAGGTTAATGCCGACGACGTCTCCCTTCTTCAGTCCGGCGCGTATGAGCATGTCGGCGAAACGATTGGACAATGCGTCGAGTTCCTTGAACGTAATCTCGGTCCCCATGAAGGCCAGCGCGATCTTATCAGGGAACCTGTTAAAAGTTGGCTTGACTGCGTCAACGAAATTGACCTCGAATAGTTTCGGGTCGAGATCGTTAAGCCCCTTGTCCCACGATTTTCTCCAAATCTGCTCCCTTGTTGCCATAGAATTCCTCCCACTGGTGAGAATAAAGAAGATGATGGTTCTGCGTGCTTCACCCGGAACGTGAGCACGATGGTAACGCGTCTCCCTGAATTTCCGTAGCGAAAAGGAAAGGTGACACCGCGGTAATCGGTCATTCCGGAGTCGGGTCAATAAGAGTAGAATAAGGGGATAACAGCGGGTGGAATATAGAGCCGCTTCCGACGTAGCCGCGTGTGGGAACGATAACCTATTTTAACGAGGACGTCAAGCCCTTTATCCCTGAATGTCACCATCTATACGCTTAGGACTCAAGGCCGGGGCGGCTGAAGACACGGCCTGGCCGTCTTGATTATGGGAGGCCCTTTGCGTTAGCGTCGCTTGATCGGATACGTATCGGAAAGATCTCAATCCGCCACTCACTGTAAGGTCGGCTGGGCAGGTGGATCGGAGGGGTACTCCTGTCATTGAGGCGATGGAGAGGCAACTGACGGATGAACAATATCGGTGACGGGAGTCTCACGACCGTCAATCACGGGACATACAGGCACTTAAAATGGATACCGTATATAAAACCGCGGTACCACCGTTGCGGATTAAGACGTGTATATCGGTGCTGGAGCAGACACTGCGACCGGATGTACCGGGGCGGTAGAGATGGGGAGGCCGCCTAAAGTGGATTATCCGTTTTTCGTCTCGAGAGGAATCGGTACATCGAAGTGCCCCTGTGCAGAGGCACTAATGGACCTACAATCAGACCGAGAACGCGAAAGGCTTGCCCGCCTGTCTTACTGGCCCTCCATCGCCGTGCAGGCGTCTACTATTTTCAGGTCACACGCGGACTTGAAATCCTTTCTGGCCTCTTCTTTTTTGTTCAATTTAAGGTAGCTAACGCCCCGATTCCAGTAGGATTGGGCGAACTTTGAGTTAAGGCTTATGGCCTTGGTATAATCGGTAATGGCGCTGTCATAGTTGCCCATCTCGTAATATACGACGCCTCGGTTGTTATAGACGATATAGTCATTAGGGGCAAGGGATATCGTCTTGTTATAGTCGGCTAACGCCTCCTTGTGTTTGCCCTGTTTCCAGTAGACGACTCCCCTGTTATTATAGGCGGGCGCCGAGTTTGGCTCTATAGACAAGAGCTTGTTATAATCGGCGAGCGCTTCCTTATATTTCTGCATATTTCTGTAGGCCAGACCACGGAAGAGGTAGGCATCGGTCATCTTCGGCTCAAGCTCTATGGTTCGGTTGAAGAAGCTGACGGCGTTTTCATAGTCTCCCTTATCGACGAAATCGGTAGCGATCTTAAACCAATCGGCAGCGGTTCGGTTTTCTATACCTCCTTCGCCGCCGGAGGTGATCCCGCCGAGGGTCGAGGCGATGTGGTTGCAGGCCTTTTCAAGACCGAAATCGCAAGCCCTCTTGAAATCGGCCTCCGCCTCCTTTAGGCTGCCCATCTTTTCGTAAGTGAGCCCCCGCTGGTAGTACATCGAGCGGTTGGTTTTATTCTTGTTGAGGAATTCGGTAAAATCCTTAACGGCGTTTTCATACTGCTCGGTGTGGAAATATGACATTCCCCGCATCCTGTAGGGCTCGGGCTCCGGATTGGTTTTGATATACTCAGTCAGACACGAGATGCAGGCGTCATACTTCTTACTGTCGAAAAGGAGGGAGCATTCTTCAAACGATTTGGCCTTTGACGACGGGGCATAGCTGATATATAAAAAAAAGGAGAGCGAGGCGACGGCGATTGCGCTCAGGATAAGCAGTAACCTCTTCTTCCTTTTATCTTCTTTTGCCATTTCCTAATCCCCTTAAAGGTATATATCGGTGTTCAGGGCTGCCGGCCGCGGGTATACGGGATGCCTATCAGCATGGATATGCCGGATTGCCCCGTACAATTATAATAACAATATGCCCGTAGGTCAAACATTTTGTACAACAATGTAAAACGGGGATACAATCACAGAGGATCGTACGAAATACCGATTCTGAGAAGGCGAGAAAATTTGTAGTATCACAAGACTATTTGCAGATATGCAATTATTTCGAACCACCGGTGATTTCCTATGATGACGTGCCGGCACCCTTAAAAAAACTATAATGATATTATAGTGTTATGGAGGACAAACCAATACAGAGCGGTGGAGTTAATGGCATGCTATTTGCTTATTCTATTATCAATACATCGGGGAATTAAAAAACCATGAAGATGAACCGAAAAAGGTCGGCATTAATAGGCAGGCGGTCCGGTTTTACGCTTATAGAATTGATGATCACCGTAATGGTTCTCACGATCCTCGCGTCATTCGCTATTCCTCTTTACGTCAACTACAAAGCCGGGGCTATGCAATCGGAGGCGAGGGTCCTTCTGGAAAGCCTCTGGACGAGTGAGATCTCCTACTATTCAGACAAGAGCGTTTATACCGGGGATTATACCGTTTTAGGGACCGATCCTATACACGATTCCAAGTACTATAAGAATTGGGATCTTTTTTCCTATCCGGCGGCGACGCTGCAGGATTTCGTTGCGACCTGCTCGACAAACCTTGACCGCGATATCTTTATGGATACCTGGCTGGTATCTTCGGATACCACACTGACCTCCGGGGAAAAGATCATCAACACCTTCAATGACGTCCAGGATCGGTAGAACCTTCTATCGCCCGGCCGTGGCCGGGCCGACATTGACGGTCGCCGTAATCTCCTTTTCGCCTCGCGGAAAGGAGATTACTATTATGGCACCGCTCCCTGATCAGATCATTGTAGTAACCATACGCAATGAGCTTTGCGCCGCTGTGGGCCCGATCATAGGGGGCCTACTCAATAACCCAGTCTCCCGTTACACCAAAGACGGCACACATCACCGGATCGGGGGCGATCTGATCGGGGGCACGGAACCGGCATCCTCCCCCGCAGTCATCGATGTGTGGGCACGGGCCACAGGTAAGCTCATCGGCCCTGGTGATCGGCATCGACCGCCAGCAATCCAGTAACGAGTCCGCCGCGTCACCGACGGGTTGATCGGCAAAAAAACCGCATTTAGCGCCCTGGCCCGACGGTAGCACCGTCATGAGATGGTGGCCGCAGGCGAAACCGGGCGAGGAATGGCTGCCTCCTCCAAAGGCGTACTTCATAAGAGGGGCCGCCATTTCGGGCGTAACCGGCAGGCGGTCGTTTCGGACGAATCTCCCGGCTGCGCACGGCACGTCGATTCCCCAGGATACCGCGTCGATCTCCTGAATAAAGGCGGCCATGCGGTCGAACTCATCCATGTTTTCGCGATGAATCATCGTGGCGATAGACACGGCGATCCCCGCCGCCCGCACCGACTCAATCCCTCGCATTGCCCTGCCGAAAGATTTCGGCCCCCGGATAGCCTCGTGGCCGTGCTCCCACCCGTCAAGGGATATCTGCACTTCCTGGACTGCGAGCCGGCCCGCGGCCCGGTGGTTGATCAGCGTGCCATTGGTGATGAGGACACGGCGCATTGGCCGCCCGGCGGTTTGATCGAGGAGTTCAAATATTCGGGGATACAGCATTGGCTCCCCCCCCGATATAAGAAGCTTGAGACCTCCCATTTTCTCGAACTGGTCAACGACCGAAAGGGCCGCATCAAACGGTAAATCGACCGGGGAGAGAGCATCCTGATAACAGTGAAGGCAGGTCAGGTTGCATCGGGGGGTGACCTGAAGCTCAAGGAAGCGAAGAGACGGCAGGGGAGAGCGTGCCGTCCTGACCGGACGAGGGGATGGTTCAGGCAAGACGTCAAGAATTCCTTCGGAAAGGCAGTAGGCTATGAATTCGTCGTCATTTGCCACCAACTCCCCGCGGGCCGTTCCATCGCAGGCCGAGAGGAACGCGAACGCATCGTCGTTAATCTCGAACAGGTCGTCCGTATCGATACGATAGACATACGGCTGTTCGAGCATCTTGAGAGACGCTTTCGGGCTCAGGGAGAGATATCCCGATTTCCAGTCCCTACTATTCATGAGCGATTGTCCGCAACATTTCGGAGGTTACCGTCCCGGTGCGGTAGAGGGCACACAGGATCACGAATCCTCCGCAGGCAACGGCATCAGCCGGAGGGGTCGGAAGTCTGAAGTCGCAACCGTCAAGCACGAACGGGCACGACCGGCAGATAAGCTCGAACAAAAGGCGATCACCTCGCTGGGCGTTATCGACCTCTTCCAGCTCCGGGAAGCTTGCGATCGTCAGAAGGCCGTTTTCCATCAGCGATACGGCCATAAGCGCCGCGCCGCAGGCCATTTCGTCCTTCTGTCCTTCCTTAAAGAAGGCGCAGTACGGCCGACAGATGAAGCCGGAAAACTCCTTTTTTATGGGTTTTGTCACTACCGAATTTCAACCTTGGGAAATAGTGTCGGGTGAAACGGGCGCGAACCGCCGGCGAAGAGAAGGCCGGAGATTGTCCGTCGCTTCGAGTAAAAAGCTGAGCGGCCGTTGAAAAAAAAGGGCCGAACGCTTCTTTCGGCCCTTGAGAGCGAGGTGCAGGAAATCTTCAGCAGGAACGACCACACTTACACAAGCCCTTGGCAACCTTTTGGACCTTCTTGATCTTCATGGCTCCTCCTTTGCCCGTGCGGGCATATCGTTTATGAGCGATACACTACAAAGTCTTACAAACGCTTCTTTAATAATCCACCTTAAGCATAATTTAAAAATATTTTATCACTCAAAGGCGTAAAGTCAAGGAAAAAGTAATGATATCAATGTGTTACTATTTTCACGTTCGTAGCACGATTATAACGCCATCGCGTTTCTTTCTCACGATCGAGGTGGAAGATTATCAGGACAAACCGGGCCGGATGTCACGACTATCCCCAGTGTACTATAACGTCTATATTGGGTGTGCATCAGTCAGTTATTCATTGACTTTAGCCGTCTTGTCTGATTAAAATGGAGCCGTCATTGATTATTCTTTTTCTAGGCGGAGCTACAATGAAACTCTGTATGATCGGCACCGGTTATGTGGGCCTTGTTACCGGTTGCTGTTTTGCCGATATGGGCAACGATGTTATTTGCGTGGACAACAACCCGGAAAAGATAGAACGGTTGAAAAAGGGCGCCGTCGACATCTACGAGCCGGGGCTCTCAGATCTGATGAGACGAAACCTCTCCCATGACAGACTTTCTTTTACTACCGATCTGGCGCACGGGGTGAAAAGCGCGGAGATTATCTTCATCGCCGTGGGAACGCCCCCCAATGACGACGGGAAGGCCGATACTTCCCAGGTCATGAATGTCGCCCGGTCGATCGGAAAGGCCATGAACGGCTATAAGATAATCGTGACCAAGAGCACCGTCCCGGTCGGTACGACGGAGTCGGTGGGAGATGCCGTTGCGCGGGAAACAAACCACCCATTTGATATCGTTTCGAATCCTGAGTTCCTGAAAGAAGGCGCCGCGGTGGAGGACTTCATGCGCCCGGAGCGGATCGTGATCGGTAGCCGGAGCCCTAAGGCTACCGAGGGCATGAGGGAGCTCTACGCGCCCTACACCCGTACCGGTAACCCTATCCTGGTCATGGATATACGCTCGGCCGAGCTTTCCAAATACGCCGCCAACGCGCTATTGGCCACGAAGATCTCCTTTATGAACGAGATCGCAAATCTCTGCGACCACCTTGGCGCCGATATCGAGTCAATTCGGCTCGCCATAGGCGCCGATTCGCGAATTGGTCATAAGTTCCTATTCGCGGGCGTAGGTTTTGGGGGATCGTGTTTCCCCAAGGACCTGTCGGCACTGATAGCTACTGCAGATACCGTTGCTTACCGGGCGGACATTATTCGTGCGGTAAAGGACGTAAATGACCGCCAGCGCGACGTATTCGTCAACAAGATACGGACCCATTTCGGTGACAGCCTGAAAGACCGTTCCATCGCCCTCTGGGGCCTTTCATTCAAGCCCAATACGGATGACATCCGTGACGCGCCCGCCGTGTTTATTGCCGAAGGACTTCTTACGAGTGGCGCAAGGGTCAGCGCCTTTGACCCGGCGGGCACCGAGAATTTCCGCGCCCGGTTTGGAAAGAGCATTCGCTACGCCCGCTCCGCGTACGACGCCGTTAAAGACGCCGACGCGCTTTGCCTCCTTACCGAATGGAACGAGTTCAGGAATCCTGATTTCGAGCGGATGAAACGGACGATGAAGAGCCCCGTCATCTTCGACGGGAGAAATCAATACAATCGGGAAGAGCTGGAGCGGACCGGATTCGTTTACTATTGCGTCGGCAGGCCTTCGGGGGAAATGCGCACATGACCGGATCTATCCTCGTTACCGGGGGCGCGGGCTTTATCGGCGTTCATCTCTGTGAGCGGCTCCTCGATGAGGGCAACGAGGTTGTCTGCCTTGACAACTTTTATACCGGTAACCGGCAACATATCAATGACTTGTTGGCTCACCCGCGTTTTACGCTCATCGACCGGGACGTCCGTGATCCGGGAGATATACCGGCCGTCACCCGAATATATAACCTTGCCTGCCCCGCGTCGCCGATTCATTACCAGCGCGATCGGGTCATGACGGCCCTGACCTGCGTCATTGGCGCGGACCGGATGCTCAATCTTGCCGGCATGTTCGGCGCCCGGGTCCTGTTTGCGTCGACTTCGGAGGTCTATGGTGATCCGGCGGTTTCTCCACAGACCGAGTCTTACTGGGGAAACGTCAATCCCAACGGAGTGCGCAGCTGCTACGACGAGGGTAAGCGCCTCGCCGAGAGCCTCGCGGTCTCTTACTATGAACAGGCCGGCGTCGACATACGAATCGCCCGTATATTCAATACGTATGGGCCGAGGATGGATGTCAACGACGGGCGGGTAGTCTCCAACTTTATTGTGCAGGCGCTTTCGGGAAGGCCGATGACGGTCTTCGGCGACGGGAGCCAGACACGGTCGTTCTGCTACGTGTCTGACATGGTGGAAGGGCTGGTCCGGCTCATGGAAGGCCCGGCCTATACCGGCCCGACTAACCTCGGCAATCCCGAGGAGCGTTCCGTCCTCGAGTTTGCCCGCCTCATCAAGGAGATGACGGAAAGCCAATCGCCGATCGTCTTTGAGACCCTCCCCCCCGATGACCCGAAGGTGCGCCGGCCCGATATCAACAAGGCGTACGCCGAGCTCGGCTGGGAGCCTTCCGTATCCCTGGAAGAGGGGCTGAGGGAGGCGATCGCCTATTTCCGGACGATTGTCTGAACAGAAGGGCCGTACCCGCGCCCAACCGCGGGTATGCAGGGACGGCCGATAGACGGTAATCCGGACACGGCTTGCGCGGGGCAACCTCTCGATTTCCACAGGGAACGGCTGCGCACTATCGTCGTTCTATCCGGTCATCCCCTTATCGGCTATTCGGCTGTTTAAGAAACCTCCCGTAATCGACGACCTTCCTCAACGCCCACAGCGCCCGCGCAGACGAGGGGAACGTGGGGATCTTTGCCTCCACGAACCGGAGCCCGAGATCCTTTTCGGCCAGGGCAAAATAAAACTCCGGGATATCCGCGAAGATAACCGTCTTCCCCGTCGCCTGCCTGGCGGCTACCAGCTCCTCCATGAAGCTCCGGTTCGTTTCGGCGGAAAAGGTGCCCCCGATGATCAGCAGCGCGTCCACGCCCGGGTCTTCCAGCACTATCCTGGCCGGCTCGGTATAGAGCCGGAAGTCGACCGAAGCCGAAAGCCCCACGTCCACCGGATTGGCAACCGATGTACCGGTTTCCGGGATGATCGAGGTGATGCGCTGCCTGGTCGCCGGCGAAAGCTGCGCGAGTGAAAGGCCGGAGCGTTCCAACTCATCTGCCGCCGCCACCGCGAACCCCCCCGGTCCCGACAGGATAGCCACACGGTTTCCGGTTTCGGGGGGGATAAACTTAAAGGCCATGACCGCATCCAGGAGCCCGTCCATATCGGCGACCTGCACCGCTCCGGCCTGGGTAAGCGCCCCCTCCCAGAGGGACGGCAGACCCGCCAGCGACCCGGTGTGCGAGTGCGCGCTGGCCGCCCCGTATCCCGTCAACCCCGCCTTCCAGATTACAACCGGTTTTATACGGGAGACCCTTGCGAGCGTCTCGAAAAAGCGGCGGCCTTCCGGTACGCCCTCGATGTAGGCGGTGATGACGGCGGTCTTCGGGTCGGAAGCCAGGTACGAGAAGAAGTCCGACGGCGCGAGATCGGCCGCGTTGCCGAAGCTGACCGCCTTGGAAAAAAAGAGCCCCCGGGAGACGCCCCGGAGCACGATAAACGAGGTGAGGGACCCGCTGCCGGAAACGAGCGCCGTATCGCCCTCATCCATCGGCATAGAGGGGAAAGACGACATGCGGGCCTCGGACGAATAGACCCCCATGCAGTTGGGGCCGATGAGACGGACGCCGCAGGCGTGCGCGTGCTCCACGAGCCTGCACTGCTCGTCTTGCCCGTCAACACCCAGCTCGGAGAACCCCGCCGTGAAGATAACCGCCGCCTTTGCACCCTTGACGCCCAGTTCTTCGATAACGGGATAGAGGTGCTTCTTGGGCACCAGGACTACCGCCAGGTCGATCGACCCCGGGATGTCGGCGACCCGCCGGTAGACGGGCAACCCGTCGATCGTATCGATCCGCGGGTTTACCGGGTAGATAGTCCCCCGGTACCCGGCCGAGAGAAGCCCCATCAGAAAGAGGCGGCCCATCTTCATCCCCTCAGGCACACCAACCATGGCTATGCTGCGGGGATTGAAGGCGGCCTCCATTACGGAGTTGATATCGCCGGTGTCGTTTCGTGTCATAACGTAAACCTCCGCCGACCACGCTACCACAGGGGGGGCGGGAAGTAAAGCGTGAGATATCGTTTATCCCTGAAAAGCGGCGATTGACAGGAGTACGCACAACGTTTACAATAAACAGTAATGCTATAATCAAACATCGAGGCCGTTATGAGAAAGGTGTTACTTGCCGTACTGCTCGTCCTGGCAAGCCTTCCTGCCGCCGCCGACGAGATTACCGCCGTCACTATCAACGTATGGTCGGGGATCGACTACGAGGGGACCCTGAAGATGGGTGAATACGAATCACGGGACGTCCGCGAGCAGCGCTACCAGTTGCTGCTTGCCGAATTAAAGGAAATCAACCCGGATGTCGTGGCGCTCAACGAGGCCAACCCGCTGCCGCGCTACGCCAGGCGGCTTGCCCGCGACCTTGATATGGATTTCGTCTATTCGGTCGGTATGGGAGGTTTGAGGGTCGGGCCGGTCGGCATTCCTACTAATTTCAGGGAAGGGGACGCGATACTTGCCAGGAAGGGCCTCGGACTTTCCCGCCTCGGGAAAGAGCGGCTCTCGGGCAAGGGTATCATCACTAATTTCGTCACGCTGCACGCCAGTGAATCCAACCAGGTGATCGGGGCGGCGATCGTCGTAAACGGTAAAACCGTGTATCTCTTTAACACACACGTGCACGCCAGCCCTCCGTATGACCAGGCGTTTTTGGACCGGCTGGACGGCCTGTTTCGGGAGGGTAAGCTGACCGAGGAGGGGCTTGCCCGTGCAAAGGCGTCAATCGCCGACGGGCAGAAGTGGCGGGCCGGCGAGATCGAGAAGCTGCTCGACTTTATCGCCCAAAAGACCCCTGCGGGCGCCCCCGTCATCCTCATGGGGGACTTCAACGCCGAGGCCTATACGCCCGAGATGCAGCCGGTCTTCGATCGCGGATTTATCGATACGTTCGGGACAAAAAATCCGGACGATCCCGGCCACACCTGGAACCCGGCCGCAAATCTCAACAGCGTCTACTACGAAAAGCCGCGGGGGGAGCAAACCCCGGAAACAATTGCGGGAGGCCTCGATGACCTGGTATCCAAGCGTATTGATTTTATCTTTGCCGCCGGTCCGTTCCGGGTGGGCGACGTCGTAGAGAGCCGGGTAGTGTTTGACCGGGCGGTGAACGGTCGTCACCCGTCGGACCACTTCGGGCTGATGAGCGTGATACAAATCCCGTAGCGGACCGAGTATTTTGAATAGGACGGCGGCTTTCATATTCGACAGAAGCCGAAGACGGAACGGAGCATGGGCGTAGACGTACGATGTACCGTGATTTCCCGTATGTTTGGAATCCGGGGCGGCCTTTTTTCGCTCCTGATCTTGTGCGCATTGCTGCGGCCGGGTGGGTCGGCCGCACTCGATACCGCGAAAATCACGGTCGGCGGCGTGCCGCTCGTGGTCGAGGTGGCCGACGATGTGATGGAACGGTCGATGGGCCTCATGTACCGGGAGTCGCTGCCTCACGACCGGGGGATGCTCTTCGTCTACCCGGACGAGGTGTCCCTTGCTTTCTGGATGAAAAACACCCGCATCCCCCTCTCGATCGCCTTTGCCGACGCCGAAGGCGTGATCATCGCGATCATGGATATGTTCCCGGACGACGGGCGGGTGCGCTACCGGTCCCCCGGCCCGGCGAAATACGCCCTCGAGGTAAACCGGGGGTGGTTTGCCGAGGGGGGGATTAAAGTCGGAAGCAAGATAGACCTGAACTGACGGTTTACGTTGACGGTCTATGTTGATCTGTCGTTGACGATTCCCGTGAGTAGACCTGTGAGCGCCGGAAGGTTTTCATCAATGTCGACGTCCCGGGATTCATGTATGCCGGCCGGAGTAAGCCCGAACCCGACCGAGTATCCCGCCGCCTCAAACATCGGGATATCCGAGCTGCCGTCGCCCACGGCGATGACCTCGGAAGGGCTCACCCCGACCCGTCGGGCGAACCGGGCCAGCTCCTTTCCCTTGCCGTCGTGGGGGACGAGGACCTCGACCCCGCCGGTGAAGACGCCGTCCGCGGTAATCAGCCTGTTCGCGACGGCATAGTCCACCCCAAAATCGGCCCCGATACGGTCTGTCAACAGCGTCAAACCCGTGGAGATGAGTGCGGTCTTAAGACATAAATACCGGGCCGTCCCGAATAGCTCCCCGATCCCCTCCCGGTAGGGGAGGCGGGAGACGATTGCTGCGAGATCTTCCACCGGTCTCCCCGCCCAGAGGGCGGCGTCGCGCTCGCAAAACTCCCGGTAATCGATTGCGCCGGCAATGAACTCCTCCTGATAGCGCGCCGCATTGCCCTCCCAGAGGCCAAGCTCTTCGTGGATAAACTGCCAGACGCTCTTGTGGGTCGTGAGGACCCCGCAGACGTCCAGCGCCAGCGCCTTGTACATCGGTATTGCCCTCCGTTGTCAGTATAGGCCGAGACCGTTGTCGAGTCAAGACGGCGGGTCGGTTTTTTCTTTTTCTCCCCGGTGCATCCTGTTATAATGATTCCCTGCCGGGTGGCTTGCCGATCGGCAGGGAATTACCCCTATAATCCCCATACCATACTCGAGAGGTTACCTGCCATGCTCTACCAGATTTCGGAAGAACAGCGCATCATGCTCAACACGGTTCGGGAGTTTTGCGAGAAGAACGTAAAGCCTGTTGAGGAGGAAAACGATAAGAAGGGGGGGTGCCCGGAAAAGCTCGTGGATGCGATGAAGGAGATGGGGCTCTTCGGCTTCGGCGTGCCGGAGGCCTACGGCGGGACATTCAGGGACTATTTTTCGGTCACGCTGTTATCCGAGGAGATCTCCCGCTATTCGCCGTCGCTGGGGACGGTCATGGGGGCCTCGTCGCTCTTGTTCGGCAATAACCTGGCCCGGCACGGCACCGAAGAGCAGAAGAAGCGGTTCCTGCCCAGGATCGCATCGGGCGAGTGGATCGGCTGTATGGGGCTCACGGAGCCGGGCGCGGGGTCCGACGCCGTCTCGCTGACCACCCGGGCCGTCAAGGACGGCAATTCGTACGTCCTGACGGGGACGAAGACGTTCATATCCAACGCACCGATTTGTGACGTGGCCTACGTCTACGCCACGCTGGACAAGAAACTGGGCGCCAAGGGGGTATGCACCTTTGTCGTCGAGCGGGATACGCCCGGTTTTTCGGTGGGCAAGGAATTTGACAAGATGGGCCTTCGTTC
Source organism: uncultured delta proteobacterium (assembly GCA_963735595.1). Lineage (GTDB taxonomy): Bacteria > Desulfobacterota > Zymogenia > Zymogenales > Zymogenaceae > JAFGAS01. The sequence goes on from CAVTLK010000002.1 coordinate 221,875, forward strand.
CTCGCCGACCGGGGAGCTGGTTTTCGAGGAGTGCCGCGTGCCCGCTGAAAACCTCGTGGGCGGCGCGGAGGGGGTCGGCGTCCGGCAGATGATGGGCGGTCTGGACACGGAGCGGGTCTGCTGGAGCTCGCTGGCCCTGGGCCTCGCGCAGGGCGCTTTCGAGGAGGCGCTGGCATATTCCCAGCAGCGCGAGCAATTCAATACCCCCATCTTCAACTTCCAGATGGTCCAGAAGCTTCTGGCCGACATGGCCACCGAGATCGAGGCGGCGCGCCTCCTGGTCTATAACGGGGCCGCGATCATCGACCAGGGGGGCGACGGGCGGCTTGCCGCCTCCTACGCGAAGCTTTTTACCTGCGATATGGTCATGCGGGTGACCACCGACGCGGTGCAGGTCCACGGCGGCTACGGGTACACGAAGGAATACCGGGTTGAGCGGATGATGCGGGACGCCAAGGTCTTTGCCATCGGCGCGGGCACCTCGGAGGTGCAGCGGATGATCATCTGCCACTACCTGAGGGGAAAGGGGATATGACGGGGAGCGCTGCCGGCGGCCGGGGGGAAGAAAAGAGGCCGTCTATCTTCGGAAGAGCGGTGCGGTGGGTCAGGCGCGTCCCGATGGGGATGATCCGGCTTTACCAGGCGACGATCTCGCCGGACCACAGCCCGCTGATGACGCGGCTCCTACGGGGAGGCGTATGCCGGTTTCACCCGACCTGCTCGCAGTACACCTACGAGGCCATCGAGAGATACGGGGTCTTCAAGGGGGGGGCGATGGGGATCTGGCGGATAGCGCGATGTAATCCCTTCAATCCGGGCGGGATAGACCCGGTGCCGTAAGCGATCCTAATAATCCGGGCGTTTCTAAGGGGACGCACGCCCCCCTAAAACTTGTTGAGTATCATCAATATCCCGATGATGATAAAGGCAGAGCCCGCCACGTAGTGGATGATATGCGCCGGGATGAACCGGGTGATCACCCCGCCCAGCAGCACCGCCAGGAGCGACGTCAGCACGAGGGCCAGCGCCGAGCCGAGGAATATCCACACTAACCCCTCTTTATGTTCGGCGGCCATCGCCATGACTGCAAGCTGGGTCTTGTCGCCCAGCTCAGCAATAAAGATCGTCCCGAGCACCGTAAAAAAGAGCTTCAGATCCATCGCACCGCCTCCTATCTAAGGAACGATCGTCTAAAATACAACAACAGGCCGAAACAGTGGTTCCGGCCCGGAGATGAAAAGAATGCAGGGGGCGATGTCTATCGCGCCCCGCTATACCCTCGTATCGTGTCGTATCTCGTCGGCTTTCGGCTGCGGCTCTTCCTCGAACAGCCCCGCCTTTTCGATATAGAGGTTCAGGATATCGTGGGCGGTCTTCTCGTCCAATTTCCCGTTCATCGAGGGGGTCTCGAAGAACCGCTTGGGGAACGTCAAACGTGAGAAATCGAAGCCCATATCCTTCTTGAGGCGGTTCTTGAGCCGCCAGATCTTTTCCCCGATGGCCGTCAGTTCCCCGGGGGTCTTTTCGATCCCGATGGAAGACAGGGCTTCCGAGACCAGGGCCTTATCGCCGTATATCTTGCGGGCAAACAGGCATATGTGGAGCGACGTGAGCATGTTCCGGTCGATCTCCTCGGCGATGAGCTTTTTTACCAACTCTTCCTTGTCGAACTCCTTCATGCCCTGGTCCAGGGCGTAGCCGGCGTTGTCCAGGTGGGAGTGGCGCGTGCTGACCGCCTGTCCCACCATGGCACCGTAGCCGGTGTGGTAGCCGGTCATCTCGTGGTCGCCCAGCACCATCGCGTAGTCCTTCCCGCCGTATTTCTCCGAAAGATGGGAGAGGCCCATACCAACGTCCCGGTAAAAGTCGTTGGGCCGCGTGACGATGTATCTGATGATGTTCAGATAGGCAACGGCGTCCCCGAACGAAACGTCGGTCTTAAGCATCTCCCTGGTGACGATACCGCGCTGGAACGCCTCGGTGATCCACGCAAGGAGTACGCCGGTGGACATGGCGTCCAATCCATATTCTTCCACGGCGTCGATGAGAGACAAAAGGTCGCTCTTTTTCCCCACCCCGATCATGCTGCCGAGGGCGAATATCAGCTCATAGTCGTAGCCCACACCCGCAAAGGTCGTCTCGTAGCCGGGGCCGAACTCCTGACGGAGCAGCGCGATGTGGATACAGCCGATGGGGCACCCGGAGCAGGAGATTTTCCTCAGCAGGATCTCCTCGGCGAATGTGACGCCGTCTATCTCCTGCGCGTTCTCGAACGAGGTCTGGCTGAGGTTTCTGGTGGGAAGCCCACCGGCCGTGGAGAGCGGGAGAACGTTGACCGGAGTGCCCAGCTCGTGGTACTTCTTCATAGCGTCCGACTCAGTGGCGATCTTGAGGATCTTCTCGTAGACGCGGTTATACTCTTTGGGCTTGGAGATGGGGTAGGAGCGGTTACCGCCGACCACTATCGCCTTAAGGAGCTTGGAGCCGAAGACCGCGCCCAGCCCGAGCCTGCCGAAATGGCGATAGGTATCCACGTTGACCAGGGCAAAGCGCACCAGGCGTTCCCCGGCCTGGCCGATGCGGATGATGCTGCGCTTGCCCGAGCCGATCTTGGCTTCCCGGTCGCGCAACACCTTCCCGGTCCGCTCGACCTTCTCGCCCCACAGGAAACCCGCGTCCTTGATGTCGATTGAGCCCTGGGTGATTGCCAGGTAGACGGGCGAGGAGGCCCTGCCCTGGATAACGAAGGCGTCGTATCCCGCAAAGCGCATCGCCATGGCAAGCCTTCCGCCGGCGTGGGATTCCCCAAAGTTGCCGGTCAGCGGAGAGCGGAAGACGGCCGACGTCTTGGTGACGATGGGAAAGATGGTGTTCATCGGCCCGACGGAAAAGATAATGGGCTGATCGGGATCGAGGGGGTCCTTATCGATCTTGACAAGCTCCGAGAAGAGCTTGGTCGCCACCCCGGAGCCGCCGATATATTCCATCAGGTCTTGACGCCGCTCGATCTTTACCCGTCGAGTGGTCAGGTCTATATATACAACCTTGATGTAGTCTCTATTCAGCATTTTCCTGATCTCCCGCCTCCGAAGTATCCGGTTGACCTTCGTTGTGATCAAAGTGCTCCACGTATTCCATGGCCAGGCACTCGTGGGGGCAATGGCGGACACAGGCACCGCACTGGACGCATATGATCGGGATATGGAGCTCCTCGTCAAACGCGATAACGTTTACGGGGCAGGCGTCCACGCACTTCTTGCACGCGAAGCAGGCCTTACGGTCAAACCGCACGCCTCCGCCTTTCCGGGGAGTGAGCGCCCCGCTCATGCAGACGGCCGCGCAGGGCGGCGGGTCGCACCCCATGCAGATATCGGCCAGCATCTGGCTCTGGAAACCGCCCGCGGTTCGCACGCGTATCGCGCTGCGCTCAACCGAGAGGCTGTTGTGGCGCACCCGCGCACAGGTGAGCATACACCCCATACAGGCGATGCACTGCTCCATTTTGACGGCCCTTAACACCTTAGCCATATCGCATTCCCCTGGCGTATTCCTCTGCCGTATTCCTCTGGTGTATTCCTCCGGCTCCCTCTCTGTCAGGGAGGTCTCTTTCGTTGGGTGATTACGGCCGGATATCGTGATGGAAGAGTCGGCAGATTAACAATACTTCCGCTGTCGGACCCGCCGTATTTCTTATAGTATATCAAAACGAGAACGAAAAGTAAAGGATTTCAGGATTTATCGGTCCGGGTCTTGCCGCCGCGCCGCGATTGGCAGACCGGCCAGAGGAACCAGGACAGGATCACGAAGGCGAGGTATATGCCCGTGAGGATGTAGATGATTACCAGTGAGACCCCGATATCCTCGATGTAGATAAGATGACGAAGCCACGTGATGATAAACGACCCGCCGTAAGAAAAGCCGGGGGCGTCCGAGCGCCGCAGGTACTCCTCGAGGTGGGTGAGGGGGCAGATCGTGCCGGTTACCTGCATGACGACCGTCCCGACGAGCGCGACGGCGTGGGCTATCCTCAACCGCCGCATACCGAAGGCAAGGGCGGCAGGAAGGCCCAGAATGATAAAGAGGATCCAGGCAAAATGGACGACGAGGACGATGTCGGAGAAAAGGATTTGCATGGACTTGACAGATTATTGTTTTTCCGTAACGGAAAAGTAACCGTCATTGCGAGCCGCCTTTGGGCGGCGCGGCAATCCCCCGACTATATCATCGGGGCGTTGGCTGATTGAGGTGTTCGCGTAATAGTCAGGTGATTGCCTGGGTTGCCGAGTCTCCCTCATAATGACGCGTAAATGTGCGCCTACACTTTTTCGTACGGTGAAAAGAGCTTGCCGTGCTCGTCTATGGCGAACTTGTCGGTCATCTGGGCGATATAGTCCGATATAACGCGGATACTTCCCGTTTTGCTGAACTCTTCGAAGACCGCCGGCGGCAGCTGTTCGGGGATGTCCACGTAGGTCCGAAAAAGGTCGGTGAGGATGCGCTCGGCCTTGCCGCTCATCCGCACCACCCGGAAGTGGCGGTAGAGGCGGCGCATGAGAAAGGCCTTGAGCTCTTCGTTGAGGCGGTTCATCTCTTCGCTGAAGACGGCGATGCGTTCAGGGGCGTTTCTGACGTCGTCCGCGGTATTAACACCGTGACGCTCGATATTGCGGCCGGCCTCGGCCACGGCATCGGTCACCTGCCGCCCGATGAGCCGGGAGACGGAGACGAGCCGGAGGACCGTGTCGCTCTCGTCCGGGTGCTCGCTCAGCACCCGGTTAAAGGTATCCCGCCAGAGGGTAACCTCCATGATCTCGTCGGCGGAAAGCATCCCGGAGGCCAGCCCGTCGTCGATGTCGTGGCTGTTATAGGCGATCTCGTCGGCGATGTCCACAACCTGGGCTTCGAGCGACCCATAGGGGTAGCCGGAAAACTCCGTTGCCCCGGCCACGTCGTAGTCGGTGGCGTGTTTGGCCAATCCCTCCCTGACCTCGCAGGTCAGGTTGAGGCCGGGGAAACCGGGGTATTTTTTCTCGAGCTCTTCGACGATCTTGAGGCTCTGGAGGTTGTGGTTGAAGCCCCCGTCCGAGGCCAGGAATTCGTTGAGCGTCTTTTCGCCGCTGTGCCCAAAGGGGGGGTGGCCCATGTCGTGCGCGAGCGCCACGGCCTCGGTCAGGTCCTCGTTGACGGCCAGCGACCGGGCGATGGTCCGGGCGATCTGGGAGACCTCGATGGTGTGGGTGAGGCGGGTGCGGAAATAGTCGCCCTCGTGGTAGACGAAGACCTGGGTCTTGTATTCGAGGCGGCGGAACGCGCTGGAGTGGATGATCCGGTCCCGGTCACGCTGAAAGGCGGTGCGGATCTCGTCCTCGAGCTCCTTGTGTTTCCTCCCCCGGCTTTTAGCCGAAAAGGAGGCGTAGGGGGCCAGGTGGTCAAGCTCCCACCGCTCGGTGTCTCTTCTGTCCATACACTCAAATATTTCACACTATCGGGCGTTTCGTCAAGGGATTTCGTGGGGGGTATCAGCGAATAGAAAAAGACGGGCGGCATATATTGCGCCCCGGAGTATTGGCAAGCCTACTGTAAGTACAAACGCCACTATTGTCATTGCGAGGAGCGAAGCGACGTGGCAATCCCGGACGCGGTAACTACCCGGAAGCACGGTAGTATGTATATCATTATCCGAGATCGCCACGCCCCCTGAAGGGGGCTCGCGATGACAACTCCTTGGGAGTTCGCTTTGTCAGCAGTCGGGGCGGTATGTACGCCGCCCCTGCGGGTATATCATCGTTCGTTGCGAAAGCAGGTCGTCCTGCTATAGAAGTGAAGTCCGTGGATTCGCAGGGGCACCACATGTGGTGCCCGCTGCGTTTACGTTGCAGGGTAGCGTGACTAGTTCTCCTTCTTCGGCTTCTCCTCAACCGCCGGTTTCTCTGTTCCCGGGAACGTGATGGAAAGCCGCTCTACCTTCGCACCGGCCGACGCCGATACCTCGAATACCTCTGGGGCCGTCCACTCTTTGGCGGCGAACGCCGCCGTAACGGCCTCGGTAAAGGCGGGAAGGGCCGATTTCTTCAAGAGCGCCACGGCGCACCCGCCGAAGCCGGCCCCGGTCATCCGGGCGCCGTAGACGTCCGCGGTGCCGCGCGCGGCTTCCACCACGGCGTCAAGCTCCTTGCAGCTGACCTCGTAGTCCTCCTTGAGGCTCGTGTGGGAATCGTACATGAGGGCACCGAACTCGGCGACCGCCCCCTTCTTGAGGAGGTCCTTTGCCTTGAGCACCCGCCCGTTTTCGGTCACGACGTGCCGGGCACGTTTGAGGATCGTCTCCGAAACTAAAGCCTTGATCCTGTCGAGGTCGGCAGCGCTCGCGTCCCGCAGCGCCGACGCCTTCGGGTTTATCTTTTTTAACGCCGATACGGCGGCTTCGCATTCTGCCCGGCGGTCGTTATAGGCGCCGGCCCCCAGCTCGCGCTTGACCTTCGTGTCCACCGCCACGAAGACGGCGTCCTTCAGGTTCAAGGGGGATATGCTCGTGGCTCATGTCACGGCAGTCGATGAACAGGGCGTGACCCTCCTTTGCCATGAGGCTGGTCATCTGATCCATGATTCCGCACCTGACGCCGACAAACTCCGCCTCGGCGGTCCTGGCCAGGAGCGCCGTTTCTTCCGGCTTGAGGGGATGGCCGAACATCTCGGAGAGCATCAGGGCAGTCGCGACTTCGAGAGCCGCCGACGACGAGAGCCCCAGGCCGATGGGGACCTCCCCCAGATAATAGGCCCAGACGCCGTCGACCGCCCGGCCGCTCCTGATGAACTGGTCGGTAACGCCCATGACGTAGTCAACCCATCCGCCGCGCCTGGCAAGCGGTTGACGGACGCAGAATTCCTCTATCGGATTAAAGCCGACCGATTTGATCCGCGCCAGATCACCATACATCTGACGCGCCACCACGTGGGTGCGCCGCCCGATGGCCATAGGCAGGACGAATCCCTCGTTATAGTCGGTATGCTCACCGATCAGGTTGATCCTGCCCGGGGCGCTGGCATAGACGCAGGGCACTTCGCTAAAAACGCTTCCAAACGATGTCACCATCAGGTAAAGGGTCGTATCCATATTACTGTCGCACTCCTTTCTTATGAAGGGCTCATGAATTTTATAATCAATCCTACGCTAAAAGTAAAGGATAAAAAAACGTTTTGGACTTGCCCGGCCGTACCCTTTATGGGAAAATCTACCCATGACCGATATTGACACTATCATCGGACGGCTGGAGGCCCGCTTTGGCATCCCGAAGAAGGGAAAGATCAAGGATCCCCTTTCGGAGCTGATATTTACCATCCTCTCCCAGAACACGACCGACATAAACAGAGACCGCGCTTACGAGAGGCTCCGAGGCCGGTTTGTCCGCTGGGAAGACGTGCTGGCGGCGGAAACGTCCGAGATCGAAGAGGCTATCAGGGTCGGCGGGCTCGGCCCCCAGAAGTCGAAACGGATCAAGGCGATCCTCGGCGAGATCTATGAGAAGACCGGGACCCTCTCGTTAGACTACCTCTCGAAGATCGGGGCCGAGCAGGCGCGCAATACGCTGCTGGCCTTTAACGGCGTCGGCCAGAAGACGGCCGCTATCGTGCTCCTCTTTTCCCTGGACATGCCGGCATTCCCGGTGGACACCCACATCCTCAGGGTAACCCGACGGCTCGGGCTTATCCCCGCGGGAGCCGACGCGGCCGCAGCCCACACGATCCTCGGCGCCCTGATACCCACCGATAAATACTACCCCGCCCATATAAACCTGATCATGCTGGGAAGGTCGCTCTGCAAGCCGAGAAACCCCCGCTGCGCCGAGTGTCCCCTGCTGGCGCTGTGCCGGTTCGGGCAGGAGTTTCTCAATCGATAATTGTCCTTGCAATAGCCGACCGGATACGGGTATAATCACTAACAAGGCGGGCGGTTCTCAACAGTCCCGTCGGCACATAATCCCGAGGAACAACGGATCGGACCGCGACGGCATCGAGACCCCTGCGGTGCGATTTTCAGGGACAGACTGTGGATGCTATTGTAAAGTTCTACCTGCCGCATATCATATTCTTCGGCGCGCTCGTCGGAGTGTTCCTGCTTATCGCCGTCACCTACCTTCTCGTGGAACAAAGAAGGACGCTCCGCGAAATCGTAAAGACTTTTGACGAGTTCTCGGTGGTCGTTGAGAGCCTGATCGTCAAGATCACCCCCCTCCTCCAGCAGCAGCTGGCAACCTTCGATAAGACCAAGGAATGCCCGCAATGCAAGAAGCTAATCGACGAGGCCTACGGGGCATGTCCGTTTTGTTCTCACCAGTTCGTCAAGAAGTATTTCGTCTCGGTTATCGGACCGGGCGATGAAAAGAAGCTGGAGACGGCCGCCGAAAAGCTCTCGACCGCCCTCAAGATCGACTTCCACGAGATGAAGCACCGTCTCCGAATGGGATTCGAATACGCCATCCCCGACCACGCGAAGCGCCGGGAGTTTATGACCGCCGTGGAAAAGATGGGCTGCACCGTTAGAGAGACCCTTAAGTGGGTATGAGCCGCCACGCGCAAATGCCGTTTCTCTCGGAGCCCTGATTACTGAAGGATAAAGGGAAGTCGGTCGCCGAAACCGGGCGTTTTCGTTTTCGGCGCGTGCTTTAGAAATATTCCTTTGGAGGTCACCATGAAGCTTTTAGCGATTTTGGCCAGGCTCCTTATCATCGTGGCGGCGCTTGGTTTTGTTGCGGCGATAGCCGTCAAATTCATGGGCGGCACCCCGGTCGCCTTCGGGCTCTACCCGCGCTCGTTCATGAATTTCGTGGATGCCTGCCTCCTCTTTGCCATTGCGCTCTTGCTCTTGGAGGGTCCCGCGAAAAAGAAATAGGGCGCGCGGATATCCACCTGCTTTTTCGCGGCGCGCGTGCGGCCTGTCGCCTCTCGGGCGCAGATAAGGAGGGAAATATGAGATTGCTTTCGTATCTCTTTCTTTTGGCCTCGCTGGTCGGTTTCGTACTGTGTGTTGTGGTAAGGCTCTTTTATCCCAATGGAATCTACGGGGTAGGTTTGGAATCGTTCTATTCGTTTTCTTTTTTGTCGGCCGTGTTGGTCATCGCTATGAGCCTGATTCGCGCGGCATCAAAGGATTAGCGGGTGGCGCCGCGCCGGCCCTCACCGGCGGCGGCTTCCCGCATGACAACGGGCGGTAAAAAGCAGAGGGGGGAATCAATCCCCCCTTTGTTATCTACGATAGCTCAGGAAGCTAGTATCTGCTGCGGTAGCCGCCACCGCCTCCCCTGCCCTGATCCCTGCTCTTGGGAGGCCGCGCCTCGTCCACATTTAGAGACCGTCCGGCGAATTCCGTACCGTTAAGCGCGTCCTTAGCGTTTTCGGCTTCGGACTGGGAACCCATCTCAACGAACCCGAAACCTTTTCCCTCGATGACCTTGGCTTCTTTGACCTCGCCGTGGTTGGTAAAAAGCTCGGTGAGCTCCTCGGACGTTACCGAGTAGCTGAGGTTTCCCACGAAAAGTTTGCTTCCCTGCATCCTTGACTCCTTTTCTTCTCTTATTTAATAATGGTCGGCACTGTAAGCTAATGCGAGGAAAGCGACATCGCAACACATCATTAAACGCGAGAATCGAACAACAAAAACGATTGAAAGGAAATTATTGATCATCACATGAAGCTTGTGGGTTCCCTTTCAAAGGCCGTCATCAGAACCCTGTGTCCTGATTGCGGCCAAAATTATATAAGCCGGCCTATTGGCTGTCAAGCGAAATATGTATAAACATAATTGGGTAAGAAGCGCCCGTTACGATCCAACCAACCGCTCTCGACCGACATTTTTGCAGGCGTGGCGCTTCTTACGTTGATTATTTTTTATCATGGCATATAATAGTAAGCGGGAAGACCTAAACGCTTCGATAACGGGAGACTTCACATGACGCGTGTTCTCGTTGTAGATGATTCCGAACTTATTCTCGCCCAGGTGGGAGACATCCTCGTAAAATTCGGTTATAAAGTGGTCGGAACAGCCTCGTCCGGTGTCGAAGCTATCGAGCGGGCGAAACGCCTTCACCCCGATATTACCCTGTTAGATATCGTGATGCCCGGCGAGATGGACGGAATAGAAGCTGCTCGACAGATCAGGTCCGAGCTGGATATTCCGGTTATCTTATTGACCGGCTATGAAGACGAAAAATCGATCGATCGAATTAAGGAAGTTCGCGCAGACGGCTATGTCATGAAGCCGGTGAGGCCCCTTGAACTGAAGGCTTCGATTGAAATTGCCCTGGGGAAAAGGGAATCGGAGAAGCGTTTCAAGGACCTTTACCGTGAAGTTGTTGAAAAGACGAGCGACCTTATATACGTGGTGGATGGAAAAGGTACGATAAAGTACGGAAACGACCAAATCGTGAGAATAGCCGGATGCACGAAGGAGGATGCGATAGGCAGGAATTTCGCCACCTTTTTAACTCCCGAGTCGCTTACATACGCCGCCGAGGTATTCAGGAGGCAAATAAAAGGGGAGAACGTCGGCCCGTTCGAACTCGATATCATGGACAGCATGGGCAACATCCACGTGTTAGAGATGAAAGAGCGGCTGATATGGGAAAACGGCAGGGTTGTTGAGGTCCACGGGATCGGCAGGGACGTCACCGAGCGAAAGAAGGTCGAGAATGAACTGAGGATATCGGAGGAGAAATTCAGGGGGGTTTTTGAGACCTCGCTTGACTTCATGTACATATCTTCCGTTGACGGGAAAATCCTTGACTATAACCCGTCGGCAAGGGACTTCTTCGGCTATACCGATGAGGAAATCGAGGCAATGGCCGTGATTGATATCTATGCCGATCCGAACCAACGGCAGGATCTCATAGATACTCTCAAGCAGAAGGGCTTTATCCATGATTACGAGATAAAATTGAGAAAAAAGGACGGGTCAATAATAGACGCACTGGCTACGATTACCGTCAGGAGGAACGGGGACGGAACCGTTACCGGATTCCAGGGATCGGTAAAAGACATCACCCAGAAGAAGCAAATGGAACGGCAGCTTCTGCAGGCGGAGAAGCTTTCCGGACTCGGAACGATGGTTTCCGGGATTGCCCATGAGTTGAACAATCCCCTGACGGCGATCATGGGTAACGCGGAGCTTCTGTCGATGAACGAAGACGTTACGGACAGGCAAAAGAAGTCACTTGACGTGATACTGCAGGAATCGTTACGGGCGGCCAGGATCGTCAACGGTCTCTTGATGTTTGCCCGCGAGCACGGACCGGAACGAAGGCTGATTAACGTCAACGATGCTCTAATGGAATCGGTCAACCTGAAAAGATACAACCTGAAAGTTAATAATGTAGACCTGCAGTTGTCTTTGTCCGATTCCTTACCGCCGACACTTGCAGATTCACACCAGCTCCAGCAGGTTTTTGTTAATATCTTGAATAACGCCTGTGACGCCCTTGCAGCCTCGAAAGGGGGGACCCTGAAAATCGGGACGGAGCAAAAGGGGAAGCAGCTGAAGATAGTCTTCGAGGATGACGGTCCGGGGATACCCAGGGAAAACATCAAGAGGCTGTTCGACCCTTTCTTCACGACCAAGGAAATCGGAAAAGGGACGGGATTGGGCCTTTCAATCGCGTACGGCGTTATTCAAGAACATGGCGGTTCCATCGAAGTCGAGAGCGAGCCGGGCCGGGGAGCGAGATTTACGGTCGAAATCCCGGTAGTCATTGGAAAGGGAATGGAATCGGTCGAGAAGAGAATATCGGCAATAGAGTCATTTCCCGGGAAATCTATCCTTGTCGTTGACGACGAAGCGGCGGTGTGCGATTTCCTTTCGGAGCTGCTGCAAAAAGAGGGTTACCTGGTCAAAGCCGCCTCCACAGCCGAGAATGCGATTCTGCTGTTAGATACTCATCCGTTTGACGCCGTGATAGCCGATATCAGGATGCCCGGCATGAACGGCATGGAGCTATATGGAGAAATCCTCAAGAATCATCCGGCAGTCTCGAAAAGGGTGCTCTTTGTGACCGGAGATACCCTGAGTGAGGAGGTACAGGTGTTTCTCAGGGTGTCGCATACACAAGCAATCTCAAAGCCGTTTACAACGGGAGAGCTTCTCGCGACGCTGAATCGGGTTTTCGAGGGGTGAGTCTATGCTCCTCCTTCTATCAAAACGTCTTCGCGGATACCGCCTATCTATCTTGTGACAATTTTGAGTAGCTTCTAAGTAAAAGAGGGCCACTTTTGTAAAAACAACAACGCCCTCACCAAACGGTAAGGGCGTTGTCAAAAAGTTTGGGCGGCTATACACCTGTCCGCTCGAGTATTCCAATCCTTTTACCTAATCTATTTCACTTTAACCACAATAAAGGACTTTCCATCCGGGGAGACGAAGAAGTTCCGAGTCCCGTCAACCTGCAGGTTATAGAAGGTCCCCGTCTCGTTAACGTGCACGATTGAGGTGAGGGTGAATTTCTCGAGCTCGGCGCCGTCTAACGCGCTGAATCCGTAGAGGGTGGCATAGGGCTTCAGGGCCTGCGATTCGATCGTCGTTACCGGTGTAATCCTGGTGCTCGCCGGAGTGAGGCCGAATTCCTTGGCATAAAACGGGTGTCCCGCTGTTACCGTCAAGCCGCCGTTGAGGATATAGAAGCCGTTCTGCACCGCCGGGTCGTTGCCGAGCACGTCGCACGAGGTAAACCGCCTGGCGGTAAAATCATATCCCATGACCTTCTCGCCGGACGTGATATCCCGTATCATTTTCATCGAACCGTCGGCCATCATCACAAATGTGTTGCCGGAGAAGCACTTGGGCTTTGTCGGCACGGGATTTCCCTTATCGCGCCCGGCTTCGTTTGATGAGTTTGAGGACGGGGAAACATGGCAGATGGGCGTGCCGTTCTCGTCGGTTCCGACCACGAAGACGTCGTACCACCTGTTTTCCGCGAAGTTATAGACCGGCTCAGCCTTGCCGTCTATCACGTAGACGTTGGAGAATCCCTCGAGGGGCAGACCCTCGGGACCGACGATAACCCCCTCGACGGCACCGGCCGAGATCGAAAAAGCGAGAACTAACATTAACGCCGAAATGATCGATAAAATAGCACGTTTCTTCATAGCGATCTCCTTTGAATTGCGTAACAAATTAATAACATGCTTTTGGCAGGATGTCAATGAAGTAATATTACTAAAAGTAATATATAATAATCGTTAATTTACCGCCTGGACCTGCTTTTCACGTGACAGGGCAGGTGAACCGGTCCCGAGCCGGCGTAACCGCCTAAGGCCGCAGAGGACCGGCTGATTGCCCGGTCATCTATTGGTCTTTCATTTTGCAACCCCGTTGGCGTACTTAAATCGAAAATAGTCGTTACGTCCAGATACGCGAAAAAATAATATATTGTCAAAATTAGGTCGGAAAGATACAATACAGGACAGGGATATATTTTGTGCCAATATGAAACACCTCATCTATATCGTTGATGATGAGCCTGATATCGTTGAGATGATATCGTTTCACCTCGAACGGTCGGGTTTTATGGCGCGCGGTTTCTATAACGGCCATGATTTATTCACGTCCCTGCAAAAGGCCATTCCTTCCCTTATAATCCTCGACCTCATGCTTCCCGACGAAGACGGTATCGAAATATGTAAAAAACTCAAAAAAGACGATAAGCTCTCCCATATCCCGGTGATCATGGTAACCGCGCGGGGTGAAGAATCGGACAAGGTCCTCGGGCTGGAAGTCGGGGCCGATGATTACATCACGAAACCATTTTCACCGAACGAGCTTGTCGCGAGGGTAAGGGCGATTCTCAGGCGATACAAAGGCGATGAGGACAGGAAAACACTTACCATAGCCCAGGACTTCTTTATCGATCAAGAAAGGCACGAGACGTACGTCTCCGGCAAAAAGGTCGACCTCACGGTTACGGAGTTTCGGATTTTATCCTTGCTCGCCTCTAAGGCAGGCGTCGTTTTTTCGAGGGAGCAAATACTCGAGCATCTGTGGGGAAACGAGAAAATGGTAATCGATAGGACAATCGATATGCACATAAAAAACACGAGGAAGAAACTGCAGGGCGCATCCCGCTATATTAAGAATGTCAGGGGCATTGGGTATAAGGTGGAGATATGAGGACGACCCTGTTTTTGAAATTTTTCCTCGGATTTTTGCTTGTTTCCGTATTGCTGGCGGCTTCGATATTCATTTTTTCCTCCCTGATTTTCTCGCAGTACTACGAGAGAACGCTTGAGAATAACCTCGTTGATCTTGGCGAAGTGATTGCGCCCGACGTTGGTGCGTTTATTATGAGTGGAGATACGGCTTCCGTTCAAAAAGAGGTCGACGCAATAAAGACGAAGCTGAAAGAGCGGATCACGATAATCGACGTTACGGGCAGAGTCATGGCCGACTCTCAGCACGCCCCGGAAACCATGGAAAGCCATGAGCTCAGGCCGGAAGTCATCGAGGCCCTTGACGGGAGGACCGGTATATCCTACCGGCTCAGCCCGACGTTTCAGAAAAGGATGCTTTACGTCGCGGTGCCCGTTTTTGAAGGCGGGGCAGTTGTCGGCGTCGTGCGGGTAAGCGTATTCGCGCAGGACATTAATACGGTTTTAGCCCATTTTCGTCACGAGTTTCTACTAACGCTCATTCTCATCTTATCCGTAGTCCTCATCCTTTCCTTTTTTATCTCTCGAAACTTCTCCAAACCAATACTGGAGATGAAAGAGGCGTCAAAAAAGGTGGCGGCGGGGGACTTCGGCATACGGGTTTTCTCAAACCGGACGGACGAAATACGGGACCTCGCGGAAAATTTCAACGAGATGGCGACCCACCTCGGATTGTTGTTTCGCGAACAGCAACAAAATAAAGAAGAGCTTCTCAAGATCATCTCATCCCTTGAGGACGGCATAGTGGTATTGGATGAGAACGAGCGAATACGGCTCTTTAACGAGAGCTTCGATAGACTTGCGGGCGGCCAATGCAAGAAGGGTACTTTCTTCTGGGAGGCGATGCGCGAGTCGGCGGTGAGCGATCTGATTCAGGAAGTCAGAAAAAACGGTATCGGAGGGACGCGCGAGGCTACGGTGAAGGCACGGAGCTATCACGTCAACGCTTCATACGTTCCAACCGAACGACAAATAGCCCTCGTATTCCACGACATAACAGAGGTAAAAAACCTCGCGAAAATGAAGGGCGAGTTCATGACGAATATCGCCCACGAGATCAAGACGCCGCTGACGGCCATAACCGGCCTGATAGACATTATCGACGAGGTCTCGGAAAAGGAGCGCAAACACTATCTCTCCGTGATCAAGAGAAACACCGACCGACTGGTGGAAATCGTGCGGGACGTTTCCGAACTCTCCAAGCTCGAGGAAAAAAGCCTCCCCGTCGCGTTCGAAAAGGTTAACGTGAAAGAAGTCCTGGAGGAGGCGATATCGCTCTTTGAAAAGGAGACCGAGAAAAAGGATATCACGGTCACGACCGAGGTCCTGGGCGCCCCGATCGTCGCCGGAGACGCCGCCAAGCTGGAGCAGATGTTCATCAACCTGCTGGATAACGCGGTGAAGTACTCGCCGAACGGCGAGATATCCATCTCTCTTTCCCCACAGGGTGACGGCGTTGTCTTCTCGATACAGGACACGGGCATCGGCATCCCCGAAAAGGACCTGCCGCGGGTCTTTGAGCGTTTCTATCGGGCCGAGAAGTCGCGCTCCCGTGAACTGGGAGGGACGGGGCTGGGGCTGGCTATCGTGAAATATATCGTGCTGCTTCACAACGGGAAGATAGACATTCAGAGTGAAGAGGGCAAGGGGACGAAAGTCACCGTGCGGTTGCCGAAAAACGGCCGCTGAAGAAAGAAATCACACAAAATTTACACTGCGTTTATACGAAATTCTCATAGCAGGGCTATCCTCATTACAATACAGCACATTCTACAAGGAGGATTGTGATGAACAGAGTAATGAGAATCGCGATGATGTTAGCGCTTGTGCTCGCCGGCTCCCTTCCGGCCTTTTCTGCCGGCAAGGAGATCATCGCCGCGGGGGCGACGTTCCCCTATCCCCTCTATTCCAAGATGTTTGATGCGTACAACAAGGAATACGGGGTAAAGGTGAACTACCAGGGAATCGGCTCCAGCGGCGGTATCAAGGAGCTCACCAACAAGACCGTTGACTTCGCGGGGACCGACGCCTTTATGACCGATAAGGAAGTAAACAAGGCCGGAGCTCCCATCGTTCACGTCCCAACCTGCATCGGGTCAGTCGTGTTAACCTATAATATCAAGGGCGTAACGGAGCTTTCCCTTTCACAGTCTGTTCTCGCCGATATCTTCCTCGGGAAGATCACCACGTGGAACGATCCGAGGATCGTCAAGCTCAACCCGAAGGCAAAGCTCCCCGATCTCCCGATCGCGGTCATTCACCGCTCCGACGGCAGCGGGACAACGAGTATCTTCACCGACTTCCTGGCGATGGTAAGCCCCGCGTGGAAGTCTAATGTGGGTGCGGGCAAGACGGTCAATTGGCCGGCGGGCCTGGGCGCCGCCAAGAACAGCGGGGTCGCGGGGATGGTCCAGAAGGTCCCCGGCTCGATCGGGTACGTGGAACTGGCCTACGCCATGGAGAACAAGATGCCCGTAGCCCTCATAGAGAACAAGAGCGGCAAGTTTATAAAACCGACGCTCGAGTCGACGAGCCTCGCGGCAAAGGGTAATATCCCGGACGATACCCGCGTGTCTCTCAACAACACGAGCGACCCGAAGGGATACCCGATCGCCGGGTTTACCTGGCTGGTCCTCTACAAGGAGCAGAACTACGGCGGAAGGACGATGGATCAGGCGAAATCGGTCGTTACGCTCATCAATTGGATGACCCACGAGGGCCAGAAATTCACCTCCCCGCTCCTGTATTCGCCCCTTCCAAACGAAGTGGTGAAGAAGGCGGAGAAGATCCTGAAGTCGGTCACCTATAACGGCAAACCGGTAACGAAGTAGCGTATGAAAAAAGGGGGGGGGATATTCCCTCCCCCCACCATTTTCGCTGGAATAAATAAGTGAAGAATACCTCAAAAAAAGTCGATCCCTTTATTATAAAAGAGAGGGCCTTCAAGCTGATCCTGCTGGGGGCTTCGCTCACGATACTGGCCCTCCTCGGCGCGATCTTTATAACGCTGCCTTTAGGCGCCCTCGAATCGATCAAGGAATTCGGATTCGGCTTCGTTATAGGCGGCACCTGGGACCCGATCCAGGAAATATTCGGCGCCCTGCCTTTTATCGTAGGAACGCTGCTGACGTCTTTTTTGTCCCTTGCTCTATCCATTCCGTTTTCGCTGGCCATTGCACTTTTCCTGGGAGAATATTACGGAAAGGGCATTATCCCCACTATCCTCAAGAGCGCCATCGAGCTCCTCGCGGGCATCCCCTCGATAATTTACGGATTCTGGGGGATGTTCATCCTCGTCCCGATCGTCATGGAAATCGAGATAAAGGTCGGTGTGCTCCCCTATGGGGTCGGCATATTTACGTCGTCTATCGTCCTGACTATCATGATCATCCCGTATGCCGCCTCCATCGGGAGGGAGGTGGTACAGCTGGTGCCTAATGAGCTCAAAGAAGCGGCCTATTCCCTGGGGGCGACGAAATACGAGGTCATTCGAAGGGTTATCCTCCCCATCGCCCGGTCGGGGATTCTGGCCGGGATGATTCTTGCCCTGGGAAGGGCCCTCGGGGAGACGATGGCGGTCACGATGCTCATCGGCAATACGAACAGCATCCCGACCAATATCTTTGCTCCGGCCAATACCATGGCAAGCCTCATCGCCAACGAGTTTACCGAATCGGGCTCCGGGCTGCATCTTTCGAGCATCATCGAGATCGGTTTTGTCTTGTTTATCATCACGATGATCATTAACCTCATCGGACGATATATTATCCATAAGACGAGCGTCGGGATTAACTGAGATGACGGTACGGGCAACATATATTCGCATCGTGAAGGATCAGCTGTTTCACGCCCTGGTTATTCTCCTGGCGGCCTGTTCGATAGTCCCGCTCGCGCTGATCCTCTATTACATCACCGTCAAGGGTTTTAATGCCATTAACTGGGAATTTTTAACGTCCCTTCCCAAGCCGGTGGGAGAAGTGGGCGGCGGTATCTCAAACGCAATTGCCGGAACGATCATGCTCGTCATAATCGCGTCCTGTTTCGCGCTTCCGATCGGCGTGATGACCGGCGTGTTTTTAAGTGAAAATAGGAATAGGAAGATTGCCCACGTAATTCGTTCTTCCGTGGAGATCCTCATGGGTATCCCCTCGATTATCCTGGGGATTATCGCGTACGCCTGGGTAGTGGTCCCGATGGGCGGCTTTTCCGCCCTCTCGGGAGGCGTTGCGCTGGCCATAATGATGCTCCCGGTCATTATCAGGTCTACCGAGGAGACACTCAATCTCATCCCGAACGATCTGAAAGAGGCTTCGCTGGCCATCGGGGTTCCCTACTACCGGACGATCCTCAAGGTCATCATCCCGGCGGGGGCAAGCGGGATCATCACCGGCGCCCTCCTCGGTGTCGCCCGCATCGCAGGGGAGACGGCGCCGCTGCTCTTCACCGCGTTCGGCAGCCCCTGGATGAACCTTAATCTTTTCAAACCGGTCAACTCGATGCCCCTGTTGATATATTATTATGCGACAAGCCCGTATGAGGACTGGCACAACATTGCCTGGGGCGCTTCTTTTGTCCTGATTGTCTTTATTCTTGGTCTGAATCTCATTACAAAACTGGTCACCAGGAAATGAAAAACATTATTCTACGGACGGAGAACCTTTCCGCATTCTTTGGGAAAGAAGAGGTGATCAAGAAGGTCTCCGTCTCATTCGAACGGAACAAGGTTACGGCGATCATGGGCCCGTCGGGGTGCGGCAAGACTACCCTGATCCGCACCATCAACCGCATGCACGAGATCACGCCCGGCGCGACGATTACGGGGAAGATCTATCTCAATGACGAGAACATCTCATCGATGAACCCGATCCTCGTGAGAAGGAAAATCGGGATGGTTTTCCAGCGCCCGAACCCGTTTCCCACCATGAGCATTTTCGAAAACGTCATCGCCGGATATAAGCTCAACAGCATATCGCTCTCGCGCGATGAAAAGAACGCGATCGTGGAGGATTCGCTCAACAAGGCGGCCCTGTGGGACGAGGTCAAAGACATCCTCCACCGTAAGGGGACGTTTCTTTCCGGCGGGCAGCAGCAGCGCCTCTGCATCGCCCGCGCGCTCGCCATGAAACCGGACCTCATCCTGCTGGATGAGCCGACCTCCGCGCTCGATCCGAAGGCGACGGCAAGTATCGAGGAGCTGATAATCCTGCTAAAGGATACGGTCACGATCCTCATCGTGACGCACAACACGGCGCAGGCTGCGCGGGTATCGGATTTTACCGCGTTCATGTACCTTGGCGAGCTTATTGAATATGGGACGACAACGAAGATGTTTACCGTCCCCGACCACAAGAAGACTGAAGAGTATCTTACCGGAAAGTTTGGTTAGAGGAGCGCTATGTTAGCAAGCAAAATTATCTCTTTGAAAAAGGACCTCGCCTTTTTCGCATCGCTGATCGAAAAGATGATCGAGGCAAGTATCCAGGGATTGAAAGAAAAAGACGTTCCAATGCTCAAAGAGATATTAGCGGTACATGAGCCGAAGGCAAACAGGCTCGAAAATGAAATCGATGAAGAGTGCATCGGCCTCATTGCCACGTTTCAGCCGAAAGCAAAAGACCTTCGCACCATCCTCATGGTGATGCGGATGAATAACGATTTGGAGAGAATGGGTGATCATGCGGAGAACATCGCCGAAAGCGCGATCTTTTTGGCCGAACGTCCCTTTGTCAAGCCCCTTGTTGATATTCCCCGGATGGCCGCGATAACCATAGAAATGCTAAAAGACGCGATAACGTCATTTATCGATGAGAACCCCAAGCTGGCAAAAGACGTGTGTATGCGGGACAACCAGGTGGACGATCTTCATGAGCAGATCATTCGTGAGCTGATCACCTTCATGACGGGAGACCCGACGACAATCGAGCGATCGTTACATCTATTAAGAATCGGGAGGAATCTGGAAAGAACGGCCGACCTCTCGACGAACATCTGCGAAGATACGATTTTCATGGTAGAAGGAAAGGTTATAAAGCACCATAAGAGATAGGGTCTATAACACATACGCCATTAAAAAATAGGGGGTTAGATGTCTTTCTAACCCCCTGTCATTATTTCTATGCGGCGTCGCAGCCCGGGATTGATAGCCTTGGACACTCGGAATTAGATAAGCCATTTTGAAATCAAGTAGCTCAAGAGTGCAGTAAGCGTACAAAGACACATGCCCCAGACTATGTCAGCTATAACGACGACCAATGGCCAGTTCTTAATCGTTGCCAGGTTCGACAAATCATAGGTCGCATAGGTAAAGAACCCAAACAGGGCACCCAGGACAGCGGCCTGTACCCACGAATTACTGTTCACCGCCGGCCGAACGGCAAAGATAAGGATGCCCACAATAAATATCAGGTAGAACGTGATGGCTGCCGCCCAATTGATACTGGGACTTAGAATAAACCCAAGCTTTCTTTGGTAAAACCCCTTCGCGATAACACCCAGCCATAACATATCAATTGCGAAAAATACCGGTACCGTCAACGCGTAAAGCTTGAGGTAAAATGAAATACTCATCGCATTCCCTCCTCTTAACGTTCTTGTTGGTTACTGTATGCCGTCAGTAAAAGGCTGAACTCCAACGGTCGGGTTCTAAGCTGCGTACCAGGCCTTGGCTATATCCTGAGAAAAGCTCTGACAATAACAGTCCTTCCTGTATTTTCCCTGTATACCTCCTTATCGCTTCTTGACAAACCAGGGGATCAAGACGCTTGTCCGCCTTCTGTATTCCTCGAAACCGGGGGTCTTTTCCATAAGTCGCTCGGTCATGGGTATCCCCGAGACGAGGACGATCATGAGCGTAATCGTCAGCGGGCCGACGAACCCGATCCACCCATAGGGAACCGACAGCGCGATAATATATATGCCCCACCACATCGTGATCTCACCGAAATAGTTCGGGTGTCTCGTATAGCGCCACAATCCCCGATCCATGATGGTTCCCCGATTCTTTGGATTTGCCAGGAATTGGTCAAGCTGATAATCTCCCACGGACTCGAAGATGAACCCGGTCATCCAGATAAGAAGACCGCATGCATCGAGCACATTCAGGCTCCCGTCGCTTGTTGTGTTTATAATGAGAACCGGGCTGATGTTGACTAAAAGGATCGCTCCCTGGAGGAGGAAGACTTGAAGATAACTCCTCGGGACGAAGAAACGGCCCCACTCTTCCCGCCATTTTCGATAACGTGGATCTTCCCCTCTGCCCCGGTTCCGACGAAAGATCCGTATCGAGAGCCTGCTTCCCCAGATCAGGACGAGGATGCAGGTCAGGAGCTGTCGCGGATAAAAATTGCCGACAATCCACAACGTTAACCAGGCAACGATGACAAACCCAAATCCCCACGCGATATCGGCGACGCTGTTATCCTTGCGAATCAGTGCGATGACGAAAAGTCCCGTCATGTAGCCGAAGATGATTATCGCCGCGATGAAGAACGTGTTTACCATTTCCATTGAAACACCTCCCCCTCCTCGTTTCCAACAAAGGCTGATCTCACAGGCATAGGAATTCTTTCTCGTAGATACGATACACGAGCTGATTTACCTGCGAGGCAGGTTTCTCTCGAATCCCGACTTTATTATATCTCTTATTTGTTCCACCGTGTCGTCAATCTTATCCCGGTCTTTTAGAGAGACCGAAACCGGCCGATGGATTTCCATAACGGCGCGACCGGGGAACAGCCTGGTCGTTCCGGGGGGGAGGATGGACCTCGTCCCCGAGATAGATACTGGGAGGATCGGTATACCCAGGTCCGTCGCCAGGGAAAAGGCTCCTTTCTTGAAAGGGCCGATTTCCCCCGTCTTGCTCCTTGTCCCCTCGGGTAAAATGACAACTGATGTCCCCTCCACGAGCTTTTTCTTGGCCGCCTCCAGGGAAGCGTTGGCGGCCTTGGGGCTGCTCCGGTCTATGTATATGTTTCCGCCCATCTTGCCGGCAAAACCAAATACCGGGACTTTTCTCAGTTCCTTTTTCATTACCCACTTAATGTCAATGCCGAGCCAGCCGTAGAGAACAAAAATATCGTATGAGCTTTGGTGATTTGAAACAATAACATATGACTGTCCCTTCTTGATGTTCTGTCTCCCGAGGACGGTCACACGCATCGGCGTGATATAGCTATTAAAGCGGGCCCACCAGACACCCGTCGTTCGATGGGCGACCTTGTCTCCACGGAGGATTACGACGATAACGCCGAGAAACACGAAGAAAATAGTGGAAAGTATCAGTAAAGGGATGACGATTAGCCAGACATAGACCTGGTATATCCGGAAAGCGATTGGATTTTCGCGGCGTAAAAATCTGCCCGGGGCCATTACTGCTAACCTACTAAATACACTATTGTACTATTATAATAGAATACTTTTAAGAGTCAATGGTCGGGAAGTAGCTTCAGCTTTGCGGGGTTATTGGCTATTGAGGGAGTGGACAGCAAGAGAGTGGCGGAGGGTACAAGAAAGAATACCGAAATCCGCAGCCTAAACTCAGATTCCAATCGAAGCACCACCTGCGTATCCGGTAACACATCATAACAAAAGGGTTACGAAATATCGTAACCCCTTTATATCAGTGGTGCCGCAGCCCGGGATTGAACCGGGGACACTCGGATTTTCAGTAGCCTCGTCTTGACGATACTGTACTGACATCATTGTATTTTCAATTCCCTACGATGCCCTCGAGTGCCCCGGAATGCCCTCCAATACCCGGCTTTTGTAACACTTTTTGTAACAGTATCAAACGGATAGGCATATCGAGTATCCTTATAGGAAGACCTTGGTTTGTCCTTCAATAATCCATCACCTGCCAAGTCTTAGAGGGTACGACGAATTCTGTCATCGAGTAGTAGCTTCTTCTCGATCGCCTTACGCACTGTTTTGGCAAGAACGTTATAGTCAAAGGGTTTCTCAATATAGTCATAAGCACCGAATTTAACCGCTGCAATCGCCGAGTCCTTATCCGCGTTTCCGGTGATAATGACCACCTGAGAATTAGGAGACTTGGATTTTACTTCTTTGAGTACCGCTATGCCGTCTTTCTTCGGCATGACGATATCGACAACGATGACATCATGTCTTTTAGTACCGTACTCCTCGATAGCCTGCTGACCGTTTTCAGCCAGATCGACGCTCAGAAAGCCGTCGTCCTCCAGATATTCCTTGATCGTCTTTCTTATATTCGGTTCGTCATCGGCGATCAGTATCTTCGCGTTGAAAACATCCTCCTTATTGATCTCGGGCAAGGGGCTGGTTTCCAGCAGGTTGTCAATTACCTCATCCTCCGCAAAGGAAATCTCTTCTTTCTGGATAGAGTACCTTCGCCCTTTCAGTAGGTTCCAGATATAGTACGCAAGCTCCTCTATAAAGAAATCTTCGCCGTGCTCCGAATGGCTTTTCTGTTTGACGACCTTCTCCGGTTTTTTCAGGAAGTACGATGCCCCCATAAAGAGGGATTTCAGTTTTGTTTTGGGATCCGCGACTGACGTCACGACTATAACGGGCACGTAGGGATAGTTATCTCTCAAATACGCCATGAGATCGTTTCCGCCGTATTTTTCTCCTTCGTCGGAGAGCCCCTTGATTTCAAGTTCCGTGACAAGCACGGCCGGAATTCTCTGGGTTTCGTATTCAATAATTCTGCCGAGAGCTTCTTCAGCCGTACTAAAACGTACCGTTTCAAAACCGAATTCCGTAAGACCGTCGGCGACGGCCCTTCCCGTTTCGGGGTTATTATCCACGACCACCACGACTTCGTTCGGCCTAAAGGCTCCGATCCTCTTCGCAACGCTCTCAATGGTCATCTTGATTCTTTCGCTGGTGATATCGTTTTCGTTGGTGGCTATTCTCCTAACGGAGGCAAACAGGTTGCTATGGGGCATGCCCACCGCCGCTTGTACTTCGCGTCGCCTTGTTGGGCCCCCTTCTTGGCTTCCTTCTACTTTCTCAATATCTATCAATATCTCCTCGGGGACGTTTGAATAGGAGTCCTCGTAAAACCGATATAGACCGCTCCAGAGAAACATGCTTCTTAGAACTAATTTGGAGTTATCGTTTACTATACGGCAGAAAGACTCCCGGGACAGAAAGCCTTTTCCTACTAAGTGGGATTCCAGGATATTATTCGGTTCGACCTTCTGTACCTCTAATAGCTCATTGATCTGGGTTTCGCCGACAAGTCCCTGCCGGGTGAGGTTTTCTCTAAGAGTGGCATACATTCCTGGGGAAAAAACCATGGCAATGTAACCCTCGTAGAGCGCGATGAATCCGTCCCCGTCCCGGGAACTGATGTTAAGCTCTCCCGTGAGCCCGTTTGTTTTTATCGTCTTCAGGATAAGGGATAGCTGTCCGCTCTTAAAGCTCCCGGACGGAATGCGTTTATAGATTCCAACAGCCTGGTTCATCTCTTATGCACCTCAAAGATTGTGCGCCGCAGTGACACCCGGAGTCCCCTTCGGACTTGTTTTCAATCGTTAGATAGGACTTCACTCAATACTACTAGTATATCTTGAATTTCAAAGGGCTTTTCGATATATCTGTTGCCCGTGATATTCAAGAACTGCTGCGTTTCCTGGCCGAGGACGTCGCCGGTAATGAATATAATTCTTTTTGCAAGATCGGGATTCTGATTGACCAGGTAAGCGTATAATTCCTTGCCCCCCATCGTCGGCATCTTTATGTCGGAAATAACAGCGTCGAACTTCCCTTTTTTCAGAATTTCGACGGCCTTCAGGCCATTGTTGGTCGATTCAACAAAGTAACCCTCGCCCGTGAGGGTCTCTGTGATCATCTCACGCAGGGTGTCTTCGTCGTCGACGATCAGAATTGTCATATTCCCGGCGGGTTTATTTAGCACTTTCCTTTCGTGTGTGACTATAGGTTCCACATGCCTTACTACGGGTAATTCAATAATGAATTTCGTGTACTCTCCTGCTTTGCTTTCCACTTCTATCATCCCACCATGTTCGGCGACGATGCCGTAAATAATGCTGAGGCCAAGCCCGGTACCCTTGCCTACTTCCTTGGTGGTAAAGAATGGATCGAAGATCTTTTTTCGGTTTTCCTCGGGGATGCCGTCCCCATTGTCGGTGAATTCGATGCGTACTTCTCCGTCCATATAACGGGAGCCGATTGTTACCGTACCGCCTTTTTTATTTATAAGGGCATCATGGGCATTGTTGATGAGGTTGATGAACACCTGCTGGAACTGGAAGGGGTCGACGGCCGTCTCGGGGAGGTCGGCTGCAAGATCCAGTTTTATAGCGACGTTATCCACCCGCAACTCATACTCCCTGAGTTTGCAGGATTCCATGATGATATCGTTAATGTTAAGTATCTTTCGTTCGGGTTTGTGCTCCCGGGCGAACGCCAGCAGGCCGCTAACGATCTTCGTGCACCGGATGGATTCTTTCTGGATTGTCTCCAGCTTCTCCTTATACTCGCTCGGGATTTCCTTTCGCGTCAGGAGCTGGGCGTTGCCGATAATGGCGGTCAGGGGGTTGTTCAGCTCGTGGGCGACGCCGGACAATATCCCGCCCAGGCTGGAGAGTTTCTCCATCTGGAGGATGCGCTCTCCCATCCTCTTGGCGTCGCTAACATCCCTGATGATACCCTGAATACTACTGATGTCCCCATCATCGTCTTTACGGGCCGTTGCCGTGATGAGACAGTCGACAAGCTCGCCGTTTTTCTTCTTTAAGATCACCTCATAATCCTTCACAAACCCTTCTCTGACTAGCTTCCTCATGAGCGATTCACGGTCACGCGGGTATTTATAGATATCATCTAACTGTATTTCAAGTAACAAATCCCTGGTATACCCGAGGAGTTCTTCACCGGTACGGTTGATATCGATGAACCTCCCCTCTTTGGTGGACAGGTAAATGACGTCCTTGGAGGATTCGAAGAGGTTTCGCCACTTTTCTTCCGACTCTCTGATCCTGATCTCCCCCAGCCGTTGGGACAGCGCCATCGCGACGCTGTCTGAAAGCCTTTCGAATAGCGAGATCAACTCCGGGGTGAAACATCCCTTTCTTTTATCGTTAAACTGAATCAGCCCGAACGTCTCGCTTCCGTAGCGCAGCGGGACGAGCGCCACCGACTCGTACCCCTCGCCGTTGCACCTGTTCCTTATGCGCGCCTGCCGATCATTTTCAGTAGTGGTTGCTAAAAGCCCGGTCGTGCTATTCGTCCAGTAACTCCCGTTCTTGGTGAAGAATGGCTTTGAGGGATCGAAACGCCCCCGTATGACGTTGCCGCACATGCACTCCAGTATCGGATTGCCCGCATCATCGCGCAGCAATTGCCCCGATTCGTCATACGCGCACAGTCGCCTCTCCAGCTCGACGAATCCCTCATGGAAACCCTTTGTCTCGAAGTAGGGGAAATCCTCCCCGTCCTGAAGCCTGATGCCCACCGCCTCAACCCCGAACGACTCATGGAGAGCCGCTATTAGAGATTTTATGAGTTCGGTGATGTCGTACGTAGTATTAATGGAGCGCAGGACCTTTAACGTTGTCTCGCGTTCATGTTCTAACTCCTTCTGCTCGGTGATGTCCTGGAAGGTCCCCGTGAGCTTTACCACCTTGCCGTTAGTCGTCACCGCCCGGCCGATCGCGCGGGTCCAGAGATGCCGCCCTTTCGCGCTGGTGAACGGGAGCTCAAGATCGTACGAGTCTCCCTTCTCGATGCCACGGCGCATTGCCTCCTCAAGAACGGCCCGGCCAGGCTCATCAAAAAAAAGAGCCGCTTTCGACAGACGGATACTTTCTCCTTCGTCAACCTCGTGAATCCTGTAGGTCTCTCTCGTCCAGTGGACCTCCTTTGTGTCGGCTAAGAGCTCCCAGCCACCCACATGCGCCATGGTGCCGACCTCATTGAGCAGGGTTTCGCTTTCCAGCAACGCTGCCTCCGCCTTCTTCCTCTCCATAAGCTCCCGGCGAACTTCCTCAAGGAGCCGCCGGTTTTCCAACACCAGGCGTTGCTTTTCGAGAACGTCGGCGACCTTTCCCAGGACCTCATCCATGTTCAGCGGCTTGGTGATGTAGCCCGCCGCCCCCTCGTTGAGGGCGCGCACCGACGTGTCAAGGGAGGCGAATCCGGTGGCCATTATGACCGCAATATCGGGATTGATCTCCTTTAAAGGCTTGATCAGCTCGATCCCTAATATATCGGGAAGCCTGATATCTAAGAGGGCTAAGTTGAAGAACTTCCCCGTCACCGCGGCAAGCGCCTCCTTTCCCGTCCCGGCCGTGTGCGTCTCATAGCCCTTCTTCTTGAAAATCAAAGAAAGGCTCTTTCGGGTGCTCTCATCGTCATCGACGATCAGGATGTGTGCTTTCTCTTCCATCTTCGTGCCTGTTTTCATCGTTTGCGGTATTTCTTACGCACTATTTCATCCACCATTCTGAGGAGGACCTCGATGTCAAAGGGCTTGTAGATGCAGGTGTAGGCGTCGCTTTTTATGGCATCATTAACCAGTGTCTCCGTCTCCTGCCGATACGCGGTAGTCATGACGGCCACCGTTTCCGGACTGACCTTCTTGAGGGAAAGATAGGTTTCCAGGCCGTTTATCGTCGGCAGTTTCATGTCGATGAAGATGATCCGGTATTTCTTCTTTTTTGCCATCCGGATCGCCTCTTCGCCCGTATGGGCGATGCCGGTCTCGTATCCTTTTCGCGTGAGGATATTTTTCAGGGTAACGCACGTGCTCTCGTCGTCATCCACCACAAGGATAAAGCCCCCGTCTTTGCTTTTCATCGCGTCGTCGATGAGGGCGGTCACCGTTTCGATATCTATGGGCTTGTACAGTACTCCGCCCACCCCTTCTCTCAGGGCTTCCTGGATCAGCTCATCGACCGCATACGCGGTCATCATCATGACGACGGCCTCGGGACGTATCTTCTTAATCTCTTTATATGCCTCAACCCCGTTCATGACAGGCATTTTGATGTCCATGAAGATGACGTCAAACGGCCTCTCCTTGACCCTCTCGATAGCCTCAGACCCGTCCTTGGCGGTGGCGACCTCGTACCCCTTGCGCTTGAGGATAAGAGAGATCGTCCGGGTCTGGCTTTCGTCGTCGTCCACGATTAAAATAGCAGGATTCTTTTCCATGTTACCTTCTCTCCCCGATGCCGACGGGCAGCCGGACCGTAAACGTGCTGCCCTTGCCGACCCTGCTCTTTACCTTGATCGTCCCCCCGTGGCCCTCGATCAGGGTCTTGGTGAGCGCGAGACCCAGGCCCACGCCCTTGGCCTTTGTGGTAAAGAGCGGCTCAAAGACCTTCTTGATATTTTCCTCGGAGATGCCGGCGCCCGTATCCGTAACGGAGACGGCGACATGCCCGGCGTCTGAGGTTTCGGTCTTTATCGTCAATTTCCCCCCCTCGTGCATGGCCTGAGCCGCGTTTCTAATGATATTCCCGAACACCTGCCCAAGCTGATCAGGATCGGCAAGGACGGTCGGTAGCGATCCCCACTCGCTGGATACGGCGACGTTTTCAGGCATGGTTATGCGGGACAACGACTCTTTGACCACCTCGTTGATATCGGTCTTTCGCATAACGGGCAGTTTTGGGCGGGCAAAGCTGAGAATACTGTTAATGATTCCCTCGGAAATCTCCACCTCTTTGCCGATGATCTCTATGGATTCGCTAACCTCGGGGTCCGGTTTCTCTACCGCCATCTTGAGGAAGTAGGCGGCGTTCTTGATGGCCCCCAGCGGATTTCTCAGCTCATGAGCCACTCCGCCGGCCAACTGGCCCAGAAGCGCCAGTTTCTCACCGCGGATGAGTTGATCCTGGGCGTCTTTGAGTTTTTGGATCATCTTCTCAAAGGCAACGGCGAAACTGCCAAGCTCGTCCTTCCTCTTGAGTAGTTCGGGATCGACCTTCACGTCGAGTTTCCTTGAGGCGACCTCACATGTCATCACCGTCAGTCTATTGATTGGCTTAATAATCGACAACGATAAGGATATGACGATGAGTATACCGGTAATAACAAACACGAGTGAAGTTATCCCCATCACCCTGCGCAGTGCTAATATCGGCTTGAGGACTTCTTTCGCGTCGTATGAGACCAGAAGGATCGCGTTGAGGCCCCGGTAACCGAGATACGGTTGGGAGCGGGCGTAGGAAAAGAGTTTTTTCTTGCCGCCTACTTTGGCTATGAAAAATCCGTCATTTCCTTTGATCTCTTTATAGAAGCTCTTTCCCGACATGTCTTCGAGAAAGGAAAAGGCATTCGTCGCGTAGATAAGCTTGCCTTCCTGCGTGATCAGCCTGATTTCCATCGTCTCGGAGGTTTTTTTTGAGATCTCCGCCTTGGTAACGACGTCCTTGAGGCTCAGGATGCCGCCGATCACCCCGATGAAGTTACCCTGGTCGTCGTCTACCCTGACAACGGTGTTGACCCCGTACGTATCCGAGCTCTCGTCGTAAAAGATATCGCTGACGAAAGAGCCTTTGTCCCGCGCGTTCTTCCAGTTATCGTACGTATCGTTCCGGTAACCGGATGTCCGGCCGGTAACGGCCACGGCCGCTCCGTATTTGTTCGTGACGATGATCTCGCTGAAGACGGTGTACCCGTATTTCCTGTCGTAAAAATCGATGAACTCGCTCCTCAGTGAGGCCGACAGCCTGTTATCCATGATCCCCCTCACGAAGGGGTCCTCCGAGCCGGGCGGGGCCGAAACCCATTCCTTGTCCCTTCGGCTTAGGTACTCCTCGATATCGGGGATACTCTGGAATTCCCTGTTCGATGCCTCGAGCGTCTCCTGCAGCAGGTCGTGTTTCGAATGTATTTGGAGAAGCTCAGTTTTATTATATATGTACTGGTTCATCCGATCGAGCATCTCCTCGGTGACAAGTACCGTGTTACTGCCGATGGATTGTTCCAACGCCTTCTGGCTCATAACCACCAGGTAGAGCGCCATGGCGACCATTAAAAGCAGCATCAGCAGAAAGCCGATAGAGAGCCTCGTTCCTATCTTCATGATCATCTCCTCCCATCCCTATCTCAGGTATTCGATTTTACCGTCGACAATCCGAGCCGGGTACAGGGGATAGTCCATATCATGCCCGCCGGGCTTGACCGTGATATCGCCGAATACGCCGGGATACGTAAGTCCGCCGGACAACAGCTTCCTAACGGATTCTCTTGATAGCTCCTTTTCTTCGAGGAGGCCCGGCAGCAGTTTGATAAAATCATACCCGGTAGCTGCCTGTTGGCTCAGCGGTTTCCCATACCGTGTCTCGTATTTCTTCTTCAGTTCTTGAACTAAAATAAAATCAGGATGATACAGGATGGATGTGGCGATATTTACACCGTTGGCCTCGGGAGTTGTCTCAGCATACATGGAGAAACCCGAGACCGCGAGAATAGAACCTTTATAGCCGCTTTTTTTCAGCTCTTCGATTGCTGTCCTTGCGCTATTGGCGAAAGCGACGACGTAGATCGCCTCCATATCCTTTAGCCGTCCGATCTTATCTCCAAATATGGGATTTGATGTGTCAAAGGATTCACCCTGCACGATCCCGCCCGTCTTTTCAAACTGAGCTTTCAGCGGATCATAAACGGAGCGGCCGTACTCGTCATTCTGGTAGAGGATTCCGACTTCTTTAGCCTTTAAATCCTCCAACAAGTACAGGGCGATTTTCGCTTCATCATCGGAGGACGTATAGTATCTGAATACCCAGTCGTTCTGTTTCGACAGTTCGGGATCAGATACCACCACGCCGACCAGGACTACCCCGTGCTCCTTAGCCAGAGGGGCCAGCGCCATGGAAACTGAGCTGTTTGTAGAGACGTACAAAAGGGGATGGTAGGTTGACTCAATCTTCTCGAAGACCTTTTTTGCCTCTTCCGGGTCGGATTTGCTGTCCTCGACGATCAACTCCAACTTCCTCCCGTTTACACCGCCCCATTCGTTGATCTCGTCAACCGCCAGCATCATGCCATCCCTAACCTCTACAAGATGAGAGGACGCACCGGTGAGCGAGATGATAGCGCCGATCTTGATGGTCTCCTTCTTAAAGGAGCATGTCGCGGCGAAAAGGCAGATTGTCGCCGTAAACAGAAAGATCAGTAACAGAGAGAGCATTTTTTTCATTTACGGTCTCCCGTTTCTTATATGATGCATGGCCCATCGCGGTAGCCTGTCTCTCAATAGGCCGCCTGGTATACGCGTTTTCGATAGATCGACGCACTGAAGAATACAAATCGTACTTTCGCGTTTACTGCATCAGGTTATTTGTATTAATAAACTCGCGAAGGTAATCTATCAACAAGAAATCCATCGATACTCAGCGTTTCTTCTTCTTGCCGGTCAAAAAAAGGAGATTCTGGGCGACTCGTCGGCTGCTTGCTAGGCTTTCTGCATACAAGGCGTCCGTCTTATTCGCGTGATCTGCGTAGGTTGTGGTGTGAGTTGAATGAAGAGTATTCGAACGGTATCGTGCGGAGGTGGCCGAAGTGACATAGCAAACATTGATGATCCAAGTAATAGTAATCACTTATCGTTGAATTATTAAAACTTACTATATATTTTACTATATTGAAATGACTTTGTCAAAATAAATGGTTTAAAGGGCAGGGCTGAAATTAATAAAGAAGAACATTCCGAATAGAACTGGCTCATTTCTTTGCATAAATGAATTCAATTACCGCCGAAACGCCCAGTATACTCCTCCCGGATACCTTCGGTGGTGTGCTTGGTATAACGCCCGTTTTTGATTGTCGAATGATACGGGAGCCGTTTAAGCTTCGCAAGGTTATTGGTATCGTTAGGAGAATAAGCGGCAAGGGGATGATAAATAGCGGGGCACTAAGAATAGAATTCAGGGCCAAATCCCGACATACATCAAGTTATTTCAAATATATCCTATAACACCCATAGCTATTCATAAAAGAGGGATTAGGTGCATACCTAATCCCTCACTATGAACGGTGGTGCCGCAGCCCGGGATTGAACCGGGGACACTCGGATTTTCAGTAGCCTCGTCTTGACGATAATGTACTGACATCATTGTATTTTCAATTCCCTACGATGCCCTACATTGCCCTAGAATGCCCTACAATGCCCCGGTTTCTGTAACACTTTTTGTAACAGTTTTGTAAATGACAATCAGAGTATTGATTTAAGTTAGTGTGTCTCGGAAGCAGTACCTGATTTACAGTACCGCCTGCGTGCGCGGGCTCGTTCTCTGATACTAGTCGACACTATTCAACCCCAGGTTATATCGCCTATGGACCAATAAAATCATACCTATGGGCCGGACATATATGATAATAAACTGACTTTATTTTCAATTGACCAAGTATACAGTATTCGATACTATACTAATCAGCCAATGAAATAATGAGAGAGGGTTTTTCGCTGTTTTATTAATATGATCTAAACGAGAGCTTGATTTGTCTTTCTTATCTTGATTGCTAAAAAAGGCAGTGATCTTTCTTGGTGGTAATGCCTTCGTACAATCAAATAGTGCCAACAACAAAATTAGGGGGAGAAAATGAAAAAAACCGCTCTTTCTTTTGTGCTGGTATTAATCGTGCTTGTTTCTTTTATGCTCGGCCGTGCTAACGCGGGTGACATTTCACTATATGGTGAAGACCTGTACGATTCCGAGGGTTATAATTATGGCGTGAATTACTATGCCGACAACAACACCGGTTCGGACCTTTACGCCGTCGTCTATATTACGTCTCAAGAGAACGTAAACGGTGACTGCGTGTACGGTATGATACTACTGGCTCCGTATGAATCGCATGTCCTTGTCGGCTCATTCGCAACCGCCGATTATAACTACGGGTGGTCTGTCAATATAAGCGCTAATTACGGCCCCAGCCCGGAACAGGTGGACGCGCCGCCGTACTAACCCGTCCTTAGTGAAACGTTTTCCGACCGCTCGATTACGATGAATTGAACGGTCTCTTCTCGGGAATGGGTAATACGGGAGATGTGTGCCTTTCGGCTGACCCGAGCAGGCGCGTTGTTGATTGTAACGGCGCACGGATGCCGGTGGCCTGTTGATAAGGACGACATACTTTTTTGCCTTATTGTGTGCCAACTAACGGTGAGGTGACATCATGAAAAAGGCGTTTGCGGTTTTCTTTGTTCTCCTTCTCGGGTGCGGCATGGTCGGTAGTGCTGTCGAGTTTTCCACCGTGGCCGAGGGGACCCACGCGGCGGGGATCACCGGGAAGGTCAACGAGGTCTTTACCGACCAGGCGTCCTTTTACGCCTTCTGGAAGCTGGTTTCGGCCGGCACGACCCCCGAGCCTGCCGCGCCGGCGATAGACTTCGCGAAAGATATGGTCATCGCGGTCTTCCCGGGCCAGATGAACTCGGGCGGGTACACCGTCGAAATCACCGAAGTAACGAGCGACCGCAAGAAGCTCATGGTAACGGTCGTTGTGACCAAGCCCACGGGCTTCGCGACGACGGTCATGACCCAGCCCTACCACATCATTAAGGTCAAGAAGACAGAACTTCCGGTCGATTATACGTGGGAGGAGCGGACTTCGGATTCAGCTAATGAATGAGGATGCTCGAAAACTTGCTTGATCATGTGTTTCAAATCAGATTTCTGAGTTGGGAAGGTATGTAAGACGGATTTGCCGCATTATCTCAGAAGGAGGAGGATATGGAAATTGAATATCTTGTTTTTGTTCTGTTTCCTCTATTGGTTATGTTGCTACAGGTTGCCCTGTACGTCCTGGTCAGCGTTTTCGCTCCGAGCTTGTTATTATGGAAAACCGCAAGTATTGCACGGGCAGGCGACCACGCATTTAAGAAGGCCCTCGTTACGTCCCTGAAAGCCACTCTCGTGATCTGGATTGCGGTCATTCTTCTTGTTTTAATGTTTTATAAGCCGGGAGTAGTCATGCCGGTATGGCCTCTCGTTTGCGGGACATTACTGGGCGTTCTTTTATTGCTCCCCGTTATCCGGCGGGCCTACAAAATCACATGGGGCAAGGCGACCGTGGTATGGTCCGTCTTCGGGATCGCTCAAATTGTAATCGTGCTGTCGGGTTTGTACCTCGTCGGTTGGATGCGACCCCTAGATCTGAGTTTTTTAAGCCCGTCCGGTACTGCGGGCGAAGGCGCCGCTCCGGCTATTTTGGAGGGCGTCATCCCGGGCGGCCCGCGTATTGCGATTGCCCCTCAGTTTGACAATGCGGGTAATTTCAGCGAGGGGCTGGCGCGTGTTATGTTTCTGAGGAAATTGTTCCCTGCTCTGCTCCCCGGGAAGTGGGGATACGTAGATAAGGAGGGCAATATGGTTATAAAACCCCGGTTCCGCGAAGCCGGAGATTTCAATGAGGGATTGGCACGGGTCGCCGTGTGGTGGGACTATGGTTATATAGATAAGACGGGCGCAATCGTCATAAAACCCCAGTTCGACGAAGCCGGAGATTTCAGCGAAGGATTGGCGCGGGTCGTGGTGAAATCGAAGTTCGGTTACATAGATAAGACGGGCGATTTCGTTATACAACCTCAATTTAACTGGGCCGGGGATTTCAGCGAGGGGTTGGCACGAGTCTTGGCCGGTGGTAAATACGGCTATATCGATCGGACGGGAAAGACGGTTATCGCCCCGCAGTTCGAGGGTGCAGGGAGGTTCAGCGAGGGGCTGGCATGGGTTAAGGTGGGGAGGTATGAGTATGGTTATATAGACACGACCGGGAAGATGGCCATCAATCCGTGGTTTGAAAATGTCTCTGATTTCCATGAAGGTCTGGCGGCTGTTATGATTACTAGTGATCATTGGGGCTTTATAGACAAGAAAGGAAATGTAGCGGTGAAGGAAGGTCCTTGGGAAGCTGGGGATTTCAGCGAAGGGTTGGCACGGGTTGATGTTGAGTTTTCGCATTTATGGGCCTATATAGATAAGACACGGAATTTCGTCGTGGACTTCAAATTCACTGATGCGCGGGATTTCAGTGAGGGACTGGCAGCGGTTAGGTCGGGGAAATGGGGCTATATAGACAAATCCGGGAAATATATAGTAACCCCGACATTTGACGAAGCCTTGGATTTCAAAGAAGGCATGGCACCAGTCAAAGTAGGCGACAAATGGGGATACTTGGTGATTAAATAAAGGAGTGAGTAAGCTGCCGGAGAGGCAGGTGCGATATACTCGTGGATCGTGTGAATATGAGAATCTTAGGCAAGGTTACGCTTAACCCATCAGTGGGTCTTGTGACAAGAAGCCCTCTAGTAATACAGGACTTCTTCCCTTTTTCGACTTATACGAGGGCTCTAACGAATAGAGAACCCTCTTCCTTTAAAACACACCACCGAAACGCCTCGATATACTCCCCCCGTATATCCTTAACGGAATACTTAAAACTAGCGCTTTGCGCATTTGATATTCGAATGGCCCAAGAGTTTTTCGCCTTAGCAAGGCTCTAGGACAGTTGAGAAAGTTGTTAGCGAGGCAATGAGGTAAGCGTGTGGGAGAAGATCGATTCCGTGAATTTTCCTGCAAAGTAAAAAATAGAGCTGTTTCTGCTCCCTATAGACATGACTACCGGACTTCGGATAAATAGGTCATGACGCACATAAACGACATTATATATCTCCAAGATTCCCTGGAATGCTCTACAATTCCCTCAAATTCCTTCGGATTCACTATTTTCTATGACACTTTTTGTAACACCAATTATTAAGGGGCCAGATAATTTTCTAACCCCTTAATAGTATTAGTCAATTGGTGCCGCAGCCCGGGATTGAACCGGGGACACTCGGATTTTCAGTCCGATGCTCTACCAGCTGAGCTACCGCGGCTTTTTGCGAATTGTTATAGTAATAAAACCGGCGGGTTTTGTCAAGTGTTTTTTCTCCCCGGGACCGGGTCCCGCGTCTCCCCTAAGCCTCACCAGTCCCACCGGCCGGCGTCCCGACGGCCGCCAGATAGAGTATCGATTCCTCCCGCCCGTCAACGCCCAGGATCTCGTTGACCTCGTCATCATACAGCGCCGCGACGGGACAGGCCGAGAGGTTCAGTGCCTCCGCCGCCAGGAGGAGATTGCCGGCGATGTGCGCCGCGTCAAGATACACGTACCGGTATGCCCGCTCCAGGTACTTGGCCGCCGATCGGCCGAAGACCGCGGTCCAGAGAAAAACGGCGCCCGCGCCGCCGACCATCGACTGGCCGAGCGCGGCCTCGGCAAGCCGTGCCGACAGGTCGCCCTCGCGCACGAGGCTCAGCGTATGGTCCTTCACCCCGTAGTGATAGATCCCGCCGGCGAGTCCGGTCACGGCGCGGACCTCGACGTATGTCTCGATGGGGAACAGCGCGCCGGCCGAGGGGGCCGTTCTCAAGACGTAGCCGCCGTACGTCCCGGTGGCCCCCGACGCCGCCCAGAGGAGCCGGGACAGCTCCTCCAGACCCAGAGGGACGCTGCCAAAGTCCCGGGAGCTCCTCCTCTTGCCCAGCGCTTCCCAGAGGGGCATCCCTCCCTCAGCCGCGGCCGGGGGCAGGGGCGTTTTCGGGGCGCCGGGGTAGGTCTTGAACGGAGCGGGGACCTGTTCCGTCCCGTAGTGTCCCGCGGCGATCTTTCCGCGGGTATATTTCGTTTCCTCCTGGAACTCCCTTCCGATTCCCATTTTTGCCTCGCTTCGCGGGGGCCGCCTCGCTTTATGCCGGGCGCGGGGCGTGAAATCCCGTAAAAAAAAGGGCGGGAGACGATCTCCCGCCCGATAAAGCTCGATAGCGCGCGTCTATGCGGCGGGCTTCGGCGCGGCCTTTTTCTTGCTGATGAGGCGCGCGATGAGAAATACGAGGCCCGCAATGATTACAAGGGTGATTATCAGGGCGATGGGACTGTGCGCGATCATCGAGACAATGATGGTGACAATCGAAAGCCCCAGCGCCACGAAGAACATGACGATGGCGACCATCCCGCGGCCGACGTTTCCGAGAAACGGCAGCACGTCCAGGACCGCGTTGATCGGCGCAAAGCACATCGCCAGGCCGATCCACATCATCAGGAAGCCGACCAGCCTCAGGATCCATCCGACGGTTTTATGTTCCTGGGACAGCGTTGCAATCGCCTCTTCCCTTGTCCCGAAGCGGGCGTGATAGAGCCTGTCCTCACCCTTGTAGATGAAGGGGACGATCTGCCCGCCGGTGAGCTGCCCGAAGACGGTCATGTTTATATCGGATGCGAGCGCCGTGTAGTGTATCCGTAAATCGCCGACGACCGGGGCGGTGCTGCTGCCATAGTAGCCGTAGCCGCCCGGCTTGATGAAGATGTAGTTCCCGTTGAGGGAGCCGGCGAACTTCGAATTGACCATCGAGGTATTGAGGACTACCTCCGATTGTCCCGGAAGCGAGAGGCCCTTGACGTCCACGGGGTAGACGCCCACGAAGGCGGTGTTCACGTAAAAGGCCTGATCCTGATACGGCATGGGCGGGTTGGTGTGGCCGGCGGGGTCCTTGAACGTGGACGAATCGGCAGGCGACGACGTCCACTCCTGGACGTAGCTATACGTCGTGGTCGTGGTCTCGCTGCCGCCCACGTTCTTTTCGGTCGTGGATTCGGACTTCTCGACCCAGGCGTACATCTCGACGTTCCTGGTCAGGGTGAGGTATTTGCCGGGATTAAAGAATTCCGGGTCGCCGATCGTCTCGTAGGATGAGAGCATTCCCGTTACCGAGACGCCCTTACCCTCGTGGGTGACGTCCAGTACGGCGGCGTCGATGGGGACCGTCTCCTTCATGGCGACCTTGGATATATCGGTCCTTCCCTCGTTTACCCAGAGGACGACGAAGGACGCCAGGAAGAGGATGATGCCGAATACGACCCCCTTGATCGACTCGGTGATCTTGCTTCCCCAGCTTTTCGTGGTGACTTCGGTAATCTTATTGGCCATGATTTACTCCTTTTTTATGCCAAACCAAGTATTGAATAGATACCGAGATAATTGTACACTATGACGGTATAATTAGACAACACTTTATTATACCGTTATTATCAGTATGTGATATAATTCACACATTTGACTACTATCCATACAAAAATGAAATCGATATACCTCTTTTCCCCCTGGACCCTCAAAGGCGACCTCCGGCTCGTTATCCCGGCGATAGCCTCGTTTATTTCCAACGTCCTGATCTTTCCGAGACGCAGTATGTACGCGGCGGCCCTGCGGGGGATTGTCCTTTCGCCGCTCATGGCGGGCCCGTGCCGCGTGCGGTTTGTCATGAAGCGCGTAACCATGGAAGACCCCGGGCGGGTCTTCCTGGATACGGACGCCGTGGTGCGGGAAGACGTGCTGGTCAAGGGGGGGCTCACCGTGGGGGCGCGCAGCTTCCTGGGCCCGGAGAGCATCTTCGTCGGCCCCGTGACGATCGGGTCGGACGTCAACATGAACTACCGGTGCGAGGCCTACGCCGGGACGGTGATCGGCGACCGCTGTTCCATCGGGCCCGGCGTGAAGTTCCTGACCATGGCCCACGAGATGGGCTCGGAGGACTTCCGGGCGGGCAACTTTTACAGCGAACCCATCAGTGTGGGGGACGGGGCGTGGATCGGCGGGTACTCGGTGGTTCTGGGGGGGGTGAGCATCGGGAAGGGGGCCGTGGTGGGGGCGGGGTCGCTGGTGACCAGGGACGTGCCGGACAACACGCTGGTGCTGGGCCACCCCGCGAAGGTTGTCAAGAGGCTGGGGCCCGGCTACGGCGGCGGCCCGCCGGGCAGCCCCAAACGGCCGAAAACGATCAGGTGGGCGTAGGGGAGCATTCCGGGGCGCGCCGCTCCCAAAGAAGAGCCCCGGACGGCGGCAGATGCCGGTTTCCCATGAATACTCGTATGGATCGATACATAGTCCGAAATATCCCGTATCTGGAGGGCTAACGGCGTGACCTATCAATTTACCCCGCTGGTTTTTACGTTCGTCATCAACGCGTGCGCTGCGGTCTTCTTCGCGTTTTTCGCCTGGTCGAGGCGCCAGAATCCGGGGGGGAGGCCCTTTGCCTTCCTGATGGTAGCCCTCGGGATGTGGAGCCTCTCCTGGTCGCTGGAGGCCGCGGCGGTCGACCGGGTCGTGAAGATCCTGTGGGCGCAGGTCGCCTACTTCGGGATCGCCACAACCGGGGTGTTATGGCTCTTGTTTGCCGCCGACTTCGCCCGGAAAGCGCAATGGTTTACGAAAAAACGGTTGCTGCTGCTTGCCGCGATCCCGGCGGCGACCATCGTGATGGTCTTTACCAATGACCTCCACCGGTTGATATGGACGAGCATCAGCCCGGATTCCGTCTCCGTCTACAACCTGCTCGTCTACCGGCACGGGCCGTGGTTCTGGCTATTGGTGGCATACAACTACACGACGTTCGTTTTCGGGACGATACTCCTTCTCAGGGCCTTCCGGCACTATACGATGCTCTACCGGCTCCAGGCCGTCCTCGTGGTAATCGGGGCGCTGCTGCCGTTGACGGGAAACGTCCTGTACGTGTCGGGGTTGAGCCCCGTGCCCGGGCTTGACCTGACACACTTCGGTTTTACCGTGGCCGGCTTGATATTTTCGCTGACGATCTTTCGCTACAAGATATTTGACCTTCGGGCCTTTGCCCGGGATGTCGTGGTGGAAATGATGAGCGACGGCTTTCTGCTGATGGACGAAGCCAATAAGATTATCGACATGAACCCCGCCGCCACGCGCTTCTTCGCTTCCCCCGGATTCCATGCC
Source organism: uncultured delta proteobacterium (assembly GCA_963735595.1). Classification (GTDB taxonomy): domain Bacteria; phylum Desulfobacterota; class Zymogenia; order Zymogenales; family Zymogenaceae; genus JAFGAS01. Next base: position 261,809 of record CAVTLK010000002.1, read on the forward strand.
CTTGGCGTGACCGTCGAGGAGGCCTCCGTCAACTGGTCGAGGATGACAAGCCTGCTGGACGATACGGACCAGAGCCACCTGGAGATCATGATCGGCGACCGGACATACAAGATACGCTCGTCGCCCGTTGCGGCCCAGAGCGGATACGTGCGGGGGCGTGTCCTCTTCATCGTGGACGTTTCCCGTTAGGGAGCGGTATACCCGCCCCAGAGCATTAAGGCGTCACCGTAATGCGGAAACGCGCTTCTTAGGTGAGCTGCCGGACACGACAAGTCGTGTCCCTACGGGCGATAAGCATGTTACCCGTAGGGACACCATTTATGGTATCCGTCTTGTGTTTTACCCGTCATCGAGAGGGGCATCCCCTCCCTTTTACCGTTGACAGCCCCTGTCCCCCCCACTATAATCGAAGCACTATCTTTTGTTATACGGAATTGCGGGGACACGTACGTAATTACCTTTTCTCAATTTAAACGGAACATGTACTAATTACGTACATGTCCCCGTAATTCCGTATCTAATGTTAATAGAGGAGGACTCATATGTCCGGTACATCCCCATCTATGACAAAATCCCATGCGATCTATGCCCTGGTGGTGCTGGTGCTCATCAACTCGGTCAACTACATGGACCGGGCCGTGGTGAGCGTGCTGGCGCCGCTCATCGGCAAAGACCTCTCGCTCACCGATACCCAGCTCGGCATCATCGGCGGGCTGGCATTCACGCTATTCTACGCCATCATGGCCCTGCCGATCGGCGCGGCGGTCGACCGTTTCACGCGAAAATACGTGCTTTCGGCCGGCATCCTGGTCTGGAGCGGTGCGGTCTTCCTCACGGGGCTGGCCGGCAGTTTCGGGAGCCTCTTTGCCGCGCGGGCGCTGACCGGCGCCGGCGAGTCGTCGGCCCATCCGTCGGGGGTCTCGCTGTTGGGCGATTACTTCTCCCAAAAGGTCAGGACGATCGCCATCGCCGTGTTCCAGATGGGCGTGCCGTTAGGGGCAGGCATCGGCCTGATCGTCGGTGGAATACTGGCCCAGAAATACGGGTGGCAGAAGACCTTCTTCATCTACGCCATCCCCGGCCTCATCCTTATCCCCTTTATCCTGTTGACCCGTGACCCGGTGCGGGGCGTGCAGGAGGGGCTGACGGCGGCCGACCGCCAGGGTATATCGAGGCAGGACTTCTTCACCAAGGTGGGAAAGATCCTCTCCACCAAGACCCTCGTCTACCATTACATCGCCACGGCCCTCATCCAGCTCGGCATACAGGGATACGCCTTCTGGATGCCGACCTACCTGGTCAGGGAGCGGGGGTACGACATCGCGGCGGCGGGCAAGCTCGCCGGCATCGCGATGCTGGCCGGCGGGATCGTCGGGGCGCTGGGCGGGGCGATCATAGCAGACCTCTGGTTCAGGAAAGATAAAACCGCCCGGCTCAAGGTCCAGACCATCGCCGCCGCGGCGGCGATTCCCTTCGTGATCATCAGCTACCTTGCCGTCTCCAACGCCATCATGATACCGGCAATCTTTATCGCGATTATTCTGTCTATCGCGATGTTCCCGATCCTGTCCGCGGTCATCGTCGACCTCGTGGAACCCCAGGACCGGGGCGTCGGGATGGCGCTCCTGCTGCTGCTGCAGACCGGCATCGGCTATTCCCTCGGCCCGCCGCTCATCGGCTGGATCAGCGACCTGTCCTCCTCCCTCTTTAAGGGACTGCTGGTCGTCCCGATTGCGTACGTTTTGGTCATCGTCGCGGGGATCGCGGCTATTCGGCTGTTCTCTGCCGATTACGCGACCGTGCAGGCGCGGATCGCGAAGCTGCATAAATAGGCCCGACAAAAGGCGGGGCGGGCGGAAGTCGCCGCCCGCCGGGGGGAGATAGAGATGTCCCTTGAAGAGCTTTACCCTTATTCCGTAAAACGGATCACGCTGGCCGACCACGACTGCGCCTATATAGACGAGGGCAGACGCGGGACGCCGATGCTGTTCCTCCACGGTTTTTCGGTCAACCTGGCCAGCTTCGCGAAAAGTTACCCCCACTTCATCAAGAACCACCGGGTCATCGCACTGGATTACCCCGGCTACTACCTCTCCGAGAAGAAGGACGCACCCTACGACATCCCCTTCATGGCGCGGGCCGTCGCCGAGCTGCTGGACAAACTGAATCTCACAAAGGCGGTGCTGGTGGGAAGCTCGATGGGTGGGGCGATTGCGCTGGAGGCGGCCCTGTTGAGGCCGCAGGCGGTCGGGGCGCTCGTCCTGGCGGCGCCGGTAGGGTTTTCGGGAAGAAACGTCCTTCTGTCTTGGATCGTCGGCCTGCAGCGGATGCTGCTGCCGAGGGAAAAGGTCATCGCGACGATGTCCGCGCGGCTTCCCGGCCGGGTAGCGGCCTTTTTCGTCGATAAGAGTAACCCCGCCGCCGACAAGATCCGCGCGGCCTACGAAAAGATGAAGGGGCGCGGCGACTACGGCCTCTGGATCATGGCCCTGGTCCGCATGGCGCAATCGGTGCTCAGTGCGGACCTGACGAGGCGGGCGCGGGGCGCCGCGCTGCCGACGCTCATTATCTGGGGCGACGGGGACCGGGTGCTGCCCCCGGCGGGAGCCGAAAGGGCGAAGCGGGCGATGGGCGACTGGGCCACGGTCGTCATGATTCACGGCGTGGGCCACCTGCCGTTTATCGAGGCCGCCGATCGGTTTCACACGGAGGTAGACGGTTTCCTGACTTCCATCGACCTGTAGGCATAGGCCGACGCCGGCCGGGACCGGGATTATCATCAGACAAAAAGCAGCAAGGGAGGCATTAGCCTCCCTTGCTCATATATAGTACGGGACGCTCGGATGCGCCCGGGCGAATCTATTACGCGGCTACCATTCGCATATCCCGCTTGAGCGACTCCATGCGGACAAGGCCGCGCTCCCGCGTCTTTCTGACCCCGCCGTCCATCTTCTTCAATTCCCTGAGGAGCTGGGTGTCGCGCTGGTCGTGGCCGACGATCCACCGATGGAGGAGGTCGGCTTCGAGCGTAAGATGTTGCCTGAGGATATAAATGTATTGCGTGGCATAGCGGGAAAAGACCGCCCGCGCCCCCTGGTAGCCGAGGTCATAGGCCTCGATGACCTTGAGGAGAAACCGCTCGTGTTTTCTCAGGCTGGCGTGGATGTCTTCGCACTCCTGCGAGAGCGCTTCCACGTTGCGGCTTCCCAATAACGACAGGATGAATTCTTCCCGCATCATGTGGGATACGCCGATATAGATCTGGAGCAGCTCGATTATCTCCTTGAGCATATAGGGCGGAACGTCCTTGTTTTGTTCCATCCGCCGGGCGGAATGATCGAGCATCTCAAGCAGGGACTCTATGATCCGTTCTTCTTTCTTTACGTATTCAACCGATTTCATCATACCCACCTCCACTATATCGTTTAGCCGTGGGTTTTTCGCCCGAGCATCATCAAAGAGAGCCATTTGTAATTAAAATGATCATGAAAAGCTCAATGTCAAGGTGTCATAGACCATTCTCTTTGATTATATTTATAAACGGTTCCCCGCCCTATTTGTGTGATGCGGATAACACACCAATCCCTTTCCTGCTACTTTAGATGACGGTTATCACGTTTTGTTCCGAATATAAACGATAAAAAAGATATTACTGTGAGATTAGTCACATTTTAGTGTATTAGGGAATATTCTTGTCTGACAACCGGGACGTTTTCTTGACCGGTTATCCGGGCCGGATTGTCTTGCATCGGCAGGCCAAATCCATTACAATGGCCTCGTTTTCGCCGGCTGATCCGGCGGCGGCATAGGCCGCCGCCGAAGGGGCACCGCCGTTTTTTAGGAAGTAGCATGAAGAGACTCATCCTCGGCACCGCCGGGCACATCGACCACGGCAAGACGGCGCTGGTTAAAGCGCTCACCGGCATCGATACCGACCGGCTGAAAGAAGAAAAGGAGCGGGGCATCACCATCGAGTTGGGGTTTGCCCATCTCACGCTGCCGTCCGGGGTGCTCCTGGGGATCGTGGACGTGCCCGGACACGAGAAATTCGTCAGGCACATGGTGGCCGGCGCCGGGGGGATCGACCTGGTGGCCCTGATCGTCGCCGCGGATGAAAGCATCATGCCGCAGACCAGGGAGCATATGCAAATCCTGACGCTCTTGGGGATCAGCGCGGGGCTGGTGGTCATTACTAAGATCGACATGGTCGAGCCCGAGATGGTTGACCTGGTTACCGAGGAGGTGCGCGACTTCACTCGGGGGACGTTTCTTGAGGGCTGCCCGGTCGTGGGCGTCTCGTCGGTGAAGGGCCTGGGGATCGATACGCTTGTCGCAACGCTGGACGAGATGGCCGCCGCCATCGAGGGGGCAGGGCGGTCGGGGATCTTTCGACTCCCGATCGACCGGGTCTTCACGATGAAAGGGTTCGGGACGGTGGTCACGGGGACCCTCATGTCCGGCGGGGTCAGGTCGGGGGAAGAGGTGGCGATCATGCCGCGGGGGACCACGGCCCGGGTCCGGGGCATCCAGGTGCACGGGAAGCCCGAAAGCGAGGCGGTCGCGGGGACGAGGACCGCCGTCAACCTCTCGGGCGTGGAGATGGATGCCGTATCGAGGGGCGACGTGCTGGTTTCGCCGGGGTCGATAGAGCCCTCGTACATGATAGACGCCCGGCTCCTCTACCTTTCGGAAAACGCGCGCAACCTCAAGAACCGGGAGCAGGTGAAATTCTACTTCGGGACCAGCGAGATCGTCGGCAACGTCGTGATCCTGGATTCCGACGAGATCGTCCCCGGGCGCGAGGGGTTCGTACAGATCAGGCTCACGGAGCCCGCCGTGACGCTTCCCGGCGACCGGTTTATCATCAGGCTTCTTTCGCCCGTCGTCACCATCGGGGGGGGCGAGGTGCTCAACGCGGTCGCCAGGAAGCACAAGCGTTTTCGGGAGGAGGTCATCCACGACGTTTCGATGCTGGCCCTCGGAAAAGAAGAAGAGCGGGCGATTGTCTTTATCAAGGACGCCGGCTATGCGGGGGTGACGGCCGAGCGGCTCTCCCGGCGGATGGGCGTCGCGGAAGACAGTGCGGGCCGGATTCTTAAAAAGATCGGGGCCGACGGCGCCGCCGTTACGTTTGACAAGGAACAGAGCCGGTGGATCGAGGCCGCGGCCTACAACCGCCTGACCGGGCTCATCCAGGGGCACATCGGCCTCTATCATAAGAAAAACCCGACGGAGCCGGGGATCAACAAGGAAGAGCTGCTGGGAAGGCTCCCCTGGGGCGTGGACGGGCGGCTCCTGGGAAAGCTGCTCATGGACCTCTCTTCCGCGAAGGCGGTGACGGTATCGGGGGACCGGGTGGCAACGTTCGGGCGCGAGGTGCGGCTGGCCGGAGGAGACGAGCGGCTGGCCGGCAAGGCCGTGGAGGCCGTCGTGGAGGGGAGGCTCTCCCCACCGACGACGGCGGAGCTTGCCGAGGGCCTCTCGGCAAAAGAGGCCGACGTCAAGAAGCTGCTGGCGGTGGCCGTGCGTGACGGCCGGGTCGTCCGGGTCAAGGACAACCTCTATTTTGACCGGGAGACGATCGCCGAGCTCAAGCAGCGCCTCGTCTCCCACCTGAAAGAGGCCGGCGAGCTTACGACGCAGCAGTTCAAGGAGCTGACCGGCTCGTCGCGAAAATATACGATACCGCTGCTCGAGTATTTCGACTCCGAGCGGGTGACCATCCGCGTGGGGGACGTGCGCAAGCTCCGGGAGCGGCAGGCCTGACCCTATTAGTTTATTAGGCTATTGGACTGCGGGACGCAGCGGGGCCGGTGCGCCGCGGGCGGTTGTTGCACGTGAGGCACGGTGTTGCGGCCGCGCCGCCCGACCATGCGGACCCGGGCCTTTATTCATTCCTGATATTTTTCCCTTGAATTGTCGATAAAAATCCGCTATAAAGCAAAAACTGGGGAGTAATGCAGTATTATCGGTGCTATTGGTGCTATTGGTGCTATTGGGGGAGGGGAGATGAGAATCACCTGTCCGTCATGTCATTACGAGACGACGATCAGCTCGGAGGTAATCCCCGCGGAGGGCAAGTCCGTTACCTGTCCCGAGTGTAAGGAGCGCTTCCACGTCGCACGGCCGAAGCAGCCCGTTTCGGCGCGGAAAAGGCTGATCCGGCGGCTCGTTGTTGCGGGGGTTGCTCTGGCGCTCGTCGCGGGGTCTTCGTTCACATACTATAAGATCACGACTTCCAAGAGCGAAGAAGATATCAAGAACGAGTTCCTGCAGGTCATCAAGAAGCACATCGACAGCGACCGGGACAAGGAAGACTATACCCTCACCTATGAGACCGAAAAGACGCTCAAGAAAAACGCGGCGGGCGTCATGGTTGCCGGAAAGCCGGACGGCTGGTGTAAGTATATCGAAAAGGATAACCTCCAGTACGAGTTTAACATTTTCAAGTCCGATTCGATCATTGCCCCCTATACGGGCACCTATTCCTACAACATCGTGCGGTACGTCACGCCTCCGTGTCCGTCAAAGGAGGCGGCCTTCAAGTCCGACGATTACACCTACCTCAAGACGGTCAAACATGTCCTCAACTACGAGTATCAAAGCGGCCATTGGATTCTTACGTCGGACGATTGGGAACAGACGAAGTAGGGGAGTGTTAGAGGCCATCGGCGATTAGGGCTCGATATCTCGTGCCGCTCGCGAGTAATTGGGAGTCTCGTGATAGAACCCGTAGGGGCGGCTATTCCAAACACGGTCGCCTTTGGCGACTATTATAGGTTGTCATTGCGAGGGCCCGAAGGGCCCGTGGCAATCTCGCCGCCTGTTCTTTTTTACACGGGTTGCGGGTCGCTGATTGCCACGCCCCCTAAAGGGGGCTCGCAATGACAATAATAATCGTCGCCAAAGGCGACGCTGTTAAGAATAGCGACCCCTACGGCTTCAAAGACGTAACATCAACATAGCGGCGATGTTATCCCCCTCCAAACGCCCCCGGCCGCCAGTCACGATATCCGTTAACCGTCCCCATCTTTTTTCTTGACACCCGTTGTTTTCCGCCGTAAGATTGACAATGTAACAATGTCATCAATGGAGGGCCATGATGGAAAAGCAGGGAATCCCCGGCACCGAGGTTGCAAAGATGCTGGGCGTCAACTACCGCAGCCTCATGCGGCTGCAGGAGCAGCGGCTCATCGACGTGGGCGGGGGCGGGCAGCACGGCAAGTCCACCTTCTGGACGCCGAAGAACATCCAGGAGGCCTCCGTGATCTTCAACCTGCGGGCGGCGCGGGTGAGCCTGCAGAAGATCCGGGAGACGATGGATTGGCTGCGCGACCAGGGGCACAACCCCTTTTCGACGGGCGAGTTCGTGGTCATTACGGGCAAGGGCGGCCAACCCAGGGATATCATCAAGTTCGTGGATAAAGATACGGCCTTTTCGATCATGGGGAGCACCAAGGGGCAGCTGGTGTTCCCGATCTGGCGGCCGTGAGGAAAAGACGGGGGGGAACCGGGGGCGGGCGGTACGCGATTGAGGCCGTGTCTGCCGCGGATGCCCGCAAGGCCGGAACGCACTCTTTTTATCCACCGTTTCGAGAGAGGTGTCGGTCATGACACAAAACATGATCCTTATTATGGAATGTCCGGATTGTATCGAGAAAACCGGGTTTAGCACGGAAAAACCCAAACGAGGAGACGCATTCTTTTGCCCCAACTGCGGGGAGATGTTCGTTGTAAGGGCAAAATGGCTCAACGAGCTCAACGGCATCATGGAGGAAATCCACGACTCGATCGACCGGTTCGTGGTAGGGCAGGAATAGCGTGCGGCGGCCTCGTATAACCCGCGGTGTTACCGGCTATTCGGCAGCGAGACACGGGCCTGTTTGAACGACCGTACCGGCCCCGGATTCTCGCTGCGTTTACGGTCCCCTTGATTCCGTATCATTAATCAGAGGAGCGTCAACACCATGTTTTCACGCGAATGGTTCTTTTACGTGTTCGGCAGATGGGTAGTCATATCGGGGATCGCCGGGGCGATCGTCCAGTATTTCTTTTCCGACCTGCTGGGGATACACACCATCCCGGCTTTTCTCTTAAACCAGTTCTGCCTTGCCTGCGTCTTCTGGTACGTGGATAAGCTCATCTTCAAGCGGCACTTCAAAAAGGGGCTGCTGGACTTCTTCCGCTTCCCGAGGATAAAGACCGCCTACGGGCTTACCGAGCAGTTCGACAAGGTGAATCAGGAATTTTTGGGCCTCAGGGCGAAGATCAAGGGAAACGAGGAGCGGCCGGAACAGTGGCTCAACGAGTTCGTCGACTTCGAGCACTCGGTCGAGATGATGGAGAGACTCCTGCGCGAGCGCAACATCGACGTGGACCGGGAGTACGAGAAGGTCAGGATCGAGAACCTCCAGAGGGGATACTATATCGCCGAGGCCGCCAAAACGGACAGGAAACGGCCCGAATCGGCCTTTCTCGATACCCTGCGCGGGGAGGTGCTGCTTTCCGACGGCGCAATGGGGACCTATTTACGGACCAAGGTCCGCGGAAGTGTTGATTGCCCCGAATCCCTCAACCTCACCAATCCCGACACGGTCAGGAAGGTTCACACCGAGTATATCCAGGCCGGGGCGCGGATAATCGAGACCAATACCTTTGCGGCAAACCGCTTTCAGCTGACCAGGCACGGGATGGCCAAAAAGGTATGGGAGATAAACCTGGCCGGCGCCCGGATCGCCCGGGAGGCCGCCGGGCAGGCCGCGTCGACCGCGTCTCAGGTCTTCGTGGCGGGCGCGGTAGGCGGCCTGGGGGAAAAGATCAGCCCCTACGGCAAACTCTCGCTCGTCGAGGCGCACGCCGCGTTCCACGAGCAGATCCAGGCGCTGGTCGACGGCGGCGTCGACCTCATCATGCTGGAGACCATGGCGAGCTTTTTGGAGGCAAAGGAGGCGGTGCTCGTCTGCAAGGAGACGACCGATATACCGATCGTCTGCCAGCTGACGTTCACCGAGCAGGGCACAACGGTGTATGGGGATAAGCTTGCCGGGGCGTTCGAAGAGCTCGTAAAGCTCGGGGCAGACGTGGTCGGGCTGAACTGCGTGCTCGGCCCGCACAAGATGATCGAGCTGCTGGGTTCGCTGCCGCCTTCGTTTACCGGGATGATATCGGTGCAGCCCAACGCCGGGACCCCGCGGTACAAGGACGGCTCCCGCGAAACCTCGCAGAGCCCGGACTACTTCAAACGAAGCGCCAAGCAGCTGAAGGAGCTGGGAGTCAATATCATCGGGGGGTGCTGCGGGACGACCCCGGAGCATATCAGGAAGATGGCCGAAGTGGTGAAGGGAGAGCCGGGGAAGAGGAAGGGATAAGAGAGCTCCGAGGAGTGGGGTGTCGAGGAACACCGTACTCTAAGAGACTGGTATAGTTCATAGTATTTAATGGTGGTTAGATTCAAATGGAAGATGATGGTCTCATTATAGAAGAAGTAGGGCCGTGGTCTACCGAGAAGTACAGCCTAATAGGAAATTACGCTGCAATATTTGCTACTGGGATGAAAAGAAAGTGGGATTGTCGAGTATATCTTGATCTGTTTTCTGGACCGGGCCTGGCAAGAAATCGTGATACTTCAAAGCTAGTAGCGGCCTCACCTCTCCGAGCACTAGGTATAAGAGACAAGTTTGATCGATACATATTTTGTGAATCAAACGTAGAAAAGATGGATGCTCTGGGAAGGAGGGTCGAGAGATTATTCCCTGAAATTGACGTACGATATATCCCCGGAGACGTTAATAGCTGTGTCGAGAAAATAGTAGTCTCGGTGCCAAAAGGTTCGAGCGACTATAAAGTACTCACATTTTGTTTAGTAGATCCTTATAGTCTGGAAAACCTCGCTTTTGACACGATAAAACAGATTTCAAACTTATACGTTGACTTTCTGGTACTGATACCGTCATATATGGATGCCAATAGGAATGTTGAAACCTATTTATCAAGTGGGAATGCTATTGTTGATCGTTTCCTAGGGATCTCATCTTGGCGCAACGATTGGAAAGAAATCGACCAGAGGAGATGGACTTTCGGTTTCTTCATCTTGAACCAGTTCGCCTCTAGCATGGAAGTTCTAGGTTTTAAGATGTGTGACAAGGAAGATATACATCTTGCTCGAAATAAACGTAATGCGCCCCTTTATCATCTAGCTTTCTTTTGCCGTCATGAACGGGGGCTTGATTTCTTTAAGAAAGCCAAGAAAGCGAGTTCTTCTCAACATACCTTTTCATTTTAGATATAGGTAATAAGGTCGGTAAGATGGCACAAATTTCTAAAATAGAATGGACCGATTCCACGTGGAATCCGCTAACTGGTTGCACAAAGATTAGCATAGGCTGTAAGAACTGTTACGCAGAAAGACTCTCTATACGCCTCCAGGCGATTGGGAATCCGAGCTACGCTAATGGATTTAGATTAACATTGCACGAGGATTTACTCGAAGCACCACTTAAGTGGAGGAAACCAAGAAATATTTTCGTTAATTCGATGAGCGACTTGTTCCATGAGGCCGTACCGGAAGAATTCATATTAGAAGTCTTTAGAGTGATGAAGGAATCCTTTTGGCATAGGTTTCAACTACTCACAAAGAGATCCGAGAGATTGGTAGTAATGGGAAATGAAATAGAATGGCCCCCGAATGTGTGGATGGGTGTTACTGTGGAAAGCCCAGAGTATAAATTCCGTATAGATGATCTCCGAAAGACGCAAGCTAAGATTAAGTTCATTTCTTTCGAACCTCTCTTAGATGCAATCTCAAATCTGGAACTAGATGGGATTAGTTGGGCGATAGTAGGCGGTGAGTCTGGACCAGGGGCAAGGGGAATGAAGCCTGAATGGGTTACAGAAATCAGAGATGTGTGCGCACGTGACAGAGTACCTTTCTTTTTCAAGCAATGGGGTGGTGTCAATAAGAAGAAGAATGGTAGGTCCCTTGAAGGTAGGACTTGGGATGAGATGCCCCCTACTAACTCTATCCTTTCCGATAATCCGCAGTGATAGGGTTTGTAGGTGCGCAGTGCTCTCCCCCGGCGCGGGCAACCTGGTTGCCGCGCCGCCATTCGGCGGCTCGCAATGACAATAATAATCGTCGCCAGGGGCGACATTATTACACGTTGCCCGTGGCACCCCTCCCGCTTCCGCCCGTCTTCACCGTCATCCAAGAGGGAGCGACGGCGACCGCGGCAATCCCCCGATATTCATTATCTTCCACCCAATCAAACTGCACGACAAAGGGCGACCATCCGGTCGCCCTTTGTTTTTCGCACTACTCTGTCTGATGAACCTGCCTACACTGTCGGGTACAGCGTCCGCATCCTTGCCTTCATTGCCGGGCTCAATTGTTTGAAAAGCTCTGCATTGTACGAATAGATATTCGTGTCGATCCCCTCGTTGGTTATAGCGATAGACGGATCGACAACATTCGGATAGCCCGCGACAGTTGGATCTGAACCTTTGAAATTAGGATTCAGGGGGTTCATAGCTATCTGCTGCGCCGCAACGGCGTATTTGCGAGAGGTCCAGGCGGGAGTGCCCTCGCGGACTGCCGGATCGACGTTTGTGGTAACGATTGAAACGGTATAGTCGCTGTTGAGGTTGATCTCAAACGTTCGCAGCTGCTGCGGGAAATCATGCAGCGATGACGTTTCAACGTGCCAGAAGCCCCGCTCGGGCCTGGCGGCATCGTCCGTTACAAACGCCTTAACGGTATTGACATGGCGGTGGCCCGCGATCCACATGAGGAGATTCGGATGGTTGTGCAGCTCGGCAAGCAGGCCCTTCAGGTCGACGGCATTCTGCATACCGGAAGGATTGGCGGAATTATCGAACCAATCCATGTAGTTATCACGTCCGGAAAGAGCGGCGGGAGGCATGACGCCTATCGGGACGTGGCAGGCGATGATCATGAGCTGATCGGCGGCGTCACCGGCGGCAAGCTCATTCTTGAGCCAGGCCCAGCGTGCCTGGTCCAGAAAGCCGCGTCCATGGATGCTCGCAACGCCGTCGTCGTCCCTCTGGGTATCGTCCAGGACAATAACCTTGATCGGTATATTTGATTTCGGCACGAAGCTATAGCAGAGAAAATCATCGTCCTGGTCAGCGGGGACCAGGCCAAAGCCGTGCCCTGCCGGACCCTTCGACGTGTTGAAAAACTCCTGCCTCCATTCTGCCTTGGAAAGCGACCGCCGGTCCTTGTCGGGGACGACCTTGGGCGGACTGGTGAAGCCGGGGGCGCCGACCATGCCGGCTTTTATAATCTTTCCGGTCGGGGTGGAGCCGTCAATGACGCCCATATAGTAGAGGGGAGGCTTTTTGCTGTATATGTTGGAGGCTTCGGCCAGGAGATCTCCCATGGCGATGACTTCGTCGCTGGTGGAGGACTTTTTAAGGCCGCCGGCCTCCACCGGGATTGAACCCAGCCAGAAATGGTCGTGGTTGCCGACGGCCTGATACCAGGGGATCGACGGATCGAGCCCGGCAGCCTTATAGGGTTTCTGATAGTCTATAGTGTCGGCCCCCACACGGGCTCCGGAACAGGGGGTAATGACGTTGCCGTCAAGGACATCGATATACCACCGCAGCTCGTTGTACTGGGTGCTGTTGCAGGCGTCCCCCAGTGAAATACCGAAATCGATCGGGTCAATTTTGTGAAGGGCGTTTACCGTCTGGATTGCCGAATCGAGCACATGGGTTGTGTAGAGCATGGTCGGCGAATATACCGAAGTGACGGTCGCCTCAAAACCGTATTTGTTCAATTGCTGCATATAGATAAGCTGGGAGGGGGATTCCTTGTCAGTGATATGGATATCGCTTATGGTAAAGAACTTCAAAAACTTCACGGGTTTATTGGCCGAAGGAAAAGTATAACCGGCCGCCATGATGTCTTTGCGCGGTACAGAAGCAAGCGGGCCGCCGTCCTCCCATACGCCATAGCCTTTCAGGTCAAATTCTAAAATATTCTGAAGATCTTTAGGAGCAATCGTCCCCGAAAATTTCTGAGTGAGCTTAACCGTTTTCTGGAGGGTCGTATAGACGGCTGAGTCAATCGGGTAGCCGGAGACCAGCGTATCTCCGCCGCTGCCGTATGCAACACTGAACGTGCCTAAGGAGATAAATACGGCTGTTCCGGCTGAATACTTGATGAATTCCCGCCGCGTTACAATGCTGCTGATTTCTGCATTGCGGCTCTTTGCTGGATCGTCTTTAGACATATTCTTCTCCTCTTGTTTTGACTTCCAAAGCAAATCATTGCCAGATACGAAAACCGTGCAGTAATGCTTTCCTGATACCCTAATAATACCATGAAAAAAGGGATATTTCTTTTCTGCAAATTAAAATATGTATAAATTTATTTTAATGTAATTTGACACGGTTGGAGGGATCTCGCCAGGGTTTGACACTTCTCCGATTATATATAGAACCATCTCCGATTCATATCGCCCCTGGAAACCCCGGAATCCCTTTCTTTTCGTTCCCCTCGCCGCAGGCGCAGGCGAGGTTGCAGGGCGTGCACTCCATGAAGCCCCGCTCTCGTCGCCCTCCTGATGAACCGATAGCAGGGAAGGGATCGCATCTTTTGGTTCGAGTTTAGACCTATCATACTTTTTACAGTTACGAAAATATATCCGCTCCGGCTCAAGCATGGATAATAGGTATTGACCGACGGCCTTTATTATAGTATAAGCTACTATTCTATTGTTGACTAATGTTCCGTTACCGGGAAAGCAAGCCCACTTTGGAGGAGATCACAATGCCCCTTAAGGAAAAAGTCCCGAACCAGATTTTATACCTGGCGTGTACCGCCGTCGAAGAGGTGATGGGTAAGAACGGCATCAATTCGATCCTCAACTACGCCGGCCTGAAAAAGTACATCGGGAACTACCCGCCCAACGACCTCAACCTCGAAATAGACTCCATCGACTTCACGAAGCTGGCCACGGGGCTCGTCAAGATAATGGGCGAAGGGGGCTGTAAGTCTCTCATGCTCAGGGGCGGCATAAAGGGTTTCGAGATAATGCACCGCGATTTTCCGTCGTTGTTCAACATCGACGGGCTGAAGATCGAGGAGAGGACACCCGATAAGCTCTTCGATGAGCTGATACGGATAAAGGGAATAATGATTGCGGCGGCCGGCGGATTGTTCGGGGAAGACATCTATAAGAGGGAAGAAAGAACCGACCAGCTTGCGTACGAGATCGGACCCTGTTTCTGGTGCCGCGGGGTGAAGGCGAAAACCGCCATCTGCCACGGCGAGATCGGGTTCAACATCGCCACGGCCAGGCTCGTGCTCGGGCGCGACACCGAAGTCGAGGAAACCCACTGCATCGCAAAGGGCGATCCCGTGTGCCGGTTTGTCATCCACCGGCCGAAAGCTTGAGGGGGGCGGGGCCCATATCCGTTATCACGCCTATTTTATCGGATATCTCCCGTAATCCTTTGCCACCTCGAGCATGATCTTTATCTTTTCAACATCGAGCTCAGGATGCGTGTGCGCCATGGCGAGCAGGAACCTCCCGCCCGGCGCGCACGTTTTTATGACGCTCCGTGCGGCTTCCCGGACTTCTTCGGGTTTCGAGCGGGATGTAAGAATATAGTCAACACCCATCCCCCCAACGATAGTATACCGGTCGCCGTGCGTCTTTTTTTCGTACGCGATATCGACGTTCGAGGTTGTCTCGAAGGCATGGCCGCCGTCGAATCCCCACTTGATAAACAGGTCAAAAAGCTTCGTGTTGTCGCCGCACGAGTGGTTCATGATCCTTCCGCCCCTGTCGTGCACCGCCTTGCAGAGCCGCGTATAGGGAGGCCCGAAAAGCTCGTCGACCGTCTGAGGCCTGAGCATCGGGCCCGATTTGAAGGACATATCATCCCCTTTGAGAATGACCTTAACGCCTGCATCCATCATGGCCATAACGCTTTTGAAGATGAATTCGTCCTTGTAGGCGATAAACCGCCGGATGAATTGCGGGTCCTTCCTGATAGCTATGACCAGGTTTTCAAACCCCACGGATGCGTACAGGGTCTCATGAATGCCGAAGGCTATATCGCCGACGATACATATTTTATCGCCATACTTCGGCAGCGCGTATCGATAGAAATCATAGCAGCGGTGGGCCATGTCGTCGGTATCGGGGAAATAGGGCCACTCGTCAAAGGCCTTGGACGTGGGAATCGCGGGGCCGCGGTACATATAATATATATTGCCGTGCCCGTCGTCTACCCAGTCGTAGAAGGACCCGGTGCTTATCGCCAGGGTATTTTCATCCCAGATCATCCAGCGTCCGTCAAACCCGGCGTGAATTGAATCAAATCCCAGGGCTACCGCGGCCTGTACTCTCTTCATGAGATTACTCGTCACGGATGAGTCAACGAGGAGCTTCTTGAACTTCTTCACCTTTTCCGCGCTTTTGACTCTCGTCGCTTCGTCCAGATCGTTTCGTATGGACCTCTCGGAATGCATGCCCAGCCATTTTACTATTTGGAGAAAGAGAGGATTCCTAAATATGACTCTCGGGGGGATAACAGGTTTGCCAAGAACCTGCTGTACCGGCCAGTCGTCCAGACCTTCGGAATACGTCTGGACCCTGTCCAGCTCTTTTCCATCGATTACCGCAATAATTCGTTCCGTAGGATTCATCTTGTTTTCCTCTTGCGTCGTTATAAAGAAGCTGTTTAGAATAAACCGCGGGTGAATACTCCCCTTGCCTCCGGTCGCATGACGGAAAAGACGCCGAGCGCGCATTGTTATGCGCTGCGGCCCGGCAGGTATGGTACTTCCCCCTGCCCCTCAAATCGCCCCTGCTACCCCCGGCATCCCCTTTATCTCGTTACCCTCACCGTAGGGGCAGGCGATGTTGCAGAGCGTGCACTCCATGAAACCGCGCTCCGACGCGCGCCGTATGAACCGGTCCCACGGTCTTTTGATCTCTCGGTCGTTGACATGGTAGACCACGCAGCGCTCGATCGTGACCTTTTCGCCGGGCGGTACTCCCTTTGAGTCCCCCGGGGCGATGGCGCGGTAGGGACAGGCGGCGATGCAGAGCGGCTTTTCCCGGCAGAGGGGCTGTTCGGCGCATAAGTCGCGCGTAAACGGCGTGTCCGCCGTCAGCTCCTCTTCGGTCAAAAGTCCCACGAGGCGCACGCGCGGCCCCCAGCCGGGCGTGATCAGGAGGGTACTCCGGCCGATATGGCCCAGACCGGCCAGCGCGGCCGCGGGCTTGAGCGCCACGCGGTGGGTGGGGCGGAACCCGATCCCGTGCTCTTTACGGAGCCGGTCGGCCAGCCGCCAGGCCCGGGCTTCGGTGATCTCGTAATAGAAATTGAAGTATTGTTCTTCCGTAAGGCCGGGGTAGTAGGAGGAGGGGATGGAGACCGAGGTGTTCTGGGCCTCGTCGGAGACGACGATCCCCAACACGATCAGCGACCGTGCCGCGGGGTAGACCTCGGACGGCCGCCTGAGGCCGCGGCCGGGAGGGAACTCGATCCGTTCCACGTCACCGGTTGAAACGATCCCGGTAAGCGTGAAGCCGAGATCGCGGGCGTGTCTCTTGATGTCGGCGTAAGGCTCATGTAATATAGCGGCCGAATCCGAAACGGTACTGCGCGGGATACCCGCCGAGATCGCCGTGGCGCTTCCGTGCTCACTCGTGAATGATCGGGATGTACGTTAGTATCTGTAAAAACAAACAGCGAGATACGGCCTATTCGGCGCGTCCTCTACAGCGCGTTCGTGAACCCGATGTCCGTCCATGTGCCGCGGATCACCATCCACTCGCCGTCTTCTTTGACCAGCTTTATATCTATGAGGTAGCCGCCTGCCGAGGCGGGGACTACGTCTCCTATCGTCTCCGGGTCTTCCCCGCCGGTGAGGATCACCTTGACCTGGGCCTCGGCCTCGTCGCCCTCAACCGTCACCTGGGTATCCCGCACGAAGACGCCCACCTTCTCGTATCCTTGGAAATATACAAAGAGGATAACCTTGAGTGCATCGCGGTTGTTGCCCTCCGGGTCCTTGTAGCCCTCGGAGACGTTCTCGAGGATGCCCTTGATATCCTTTGCTTCGGCGAGGTCGGCCGTCTCGTTGATCATCGCCTTGATCTTATCCTCTTCGCTGACCGGTTTCTTGCACCCCGGCGCGAGCAGCGCGACTATCAGCATGGCCGACAGCAGAACGATCGACAGACGTTTCATGGTAGATTCTCCTCTTCTCGGACGACTTTACCTTACCACACGGCGCCGGGGCGGTCAAGGGGGCGCTTCTGCTTGACACCCCCGGCGGCATCTGGTATCTTTTGCATAGTCGATTTCGCACGCATTTTATTCAAGGAGTTATGCCATGGCAATGAACCGCAGCCTGATCGGCAAGAAATACGGCCCGGTGGACGGCGTGGTGGACGTCAGGGAGGCGATGTATTACGCCCTTGCCACCAACGACCCCAACGAATGGTACATAGACGGCGCGCGTCCCGGCGGCACGGTGGCCCCGCCGATGTACGCCATCAGCAAGGACCTCGGCGGCAAGGGGATCTTTGAGATTATCAAGGACACGGAACTGGGGCTCAACTACGCCTTCGTGGTGCACGGCGAGCAGTACTTCGAATGGAACGAGCCGTTGATCCCCGGCGCGAAGATGAAGGTCACCGCCACGATCAAGGACATCATCGACAAGGGCACGGGCGACCTGTTGGAGATGAAGGTGGACTGCACCGACGAGAAGGGAACGCTCGTGGTCAGCCAGGTCGTCAGCTTCTTCGAGCGGCGGCCCGACGCCCCCAGGAAACCCAAGACCCCGGAGGCCCCCGAGGACAGGAGCAAACCCCTCTTTACCGCCTCGATGAAGGTTCTCCGCGGCCAGACCTATATCTATGCCGAACCCTCCGGCGACCATAACCCAATCCACGTGGACCCGGACTTCGCCGTCAAGGTGGGGCTGCCGGGCATCATCCTGCAGGGGCTGTGCACGATGGCGTTCGTCCAGAAGGCGGTTATCGACAACGCCGCCGGCGGAGACCCGACAAAACTTAAAAAACTCAAAGTCCGCTTTTCGAGAAACGTGCTGCCGGGCGATACCGTCTCCACCTCGGGCTGGCTCAAACAGGACGCGGGGACGCACCGCATCGTGGGTCTTGAGGCACAGGTAGACCGGGGCGACGTGGTCATCCGGGATGCATGGGCCGAGGTGGCCACGTAGGCCGTCCGCATTTCATTATTGGTGGGAGTCGGTATGCAGTCAACTAATTCGGGTACGTTTATCGGCCTTGGGCTCTTTGCCCTTATCGTCGTCGTGTTTGTCCTGATCTTCTTTTTTGCGGGCAAGAAGGCCAAGAAGTCGCTGGCTGAGTTCGCGGCCTCCCGCGGGCTTGCCGTCCGGCCGATAGACGAGGGTAACGAGCTCGAACAACGGGTGGTGGAACGGCTCGGAATTCCCGAGGGGGGGATCTATCAGGATATCGTCAAGCTTCCCCTCTCGTCCGGCGAGGGGTGGCTCTTCACCAGGGCGCCGGAACGGGAAAAAAACAACGTCGATCCCCATTCGTCGACCGGCTCGCCCCATCAGTACATTGTCGTCTTTATTGATATTCCGATCAAGGGCCGAAGCTTTGCCGCCAAGGCGGTCCCCATGCCGCGCGGGGGGCTCGGTCTGCAGCTGGTCGAATTCGTCCTGGCCAAGGCCTTCGGCGCAAAGGGCATCCACTACCTGGATACGACCGCCGATTACCCGGAGTTCTCCAAGGTCTACAACGTCTTCACCGAGGACGAAAAGGGGGCGCGATCGGTCATCCTCTCGTCGGGCGTGGTCTCCTGCCTCATGGCACACCCGCGCAAGGACCCGGTCAACCTCTCGTTTACGCCAAAGGGCTTCGGCCTTGACATCGAATCGATGCTCAAGAGCCGGCAGGATATTGATCTCTTCGTCCAGTGGACAGACGATCTGGCCCGCGCGCTCGACCGGGGATAGGCCATGATCGGACGGGGCGGAGGCCGCGGGCGGCGGCGCCGTCGGGGCCGGAGTGGGGACAGGCGATAGGCAACGGGCGATAGGCAACAGGCAATAGGCAACAGGCAATAGGCGATAGGCAACAGGCCGTGAATATCATAATCGCCGTCATCATCATCATCGTCTTCCTGGCGCTTGACATCGTATTCTACTTCCTCATCATCAGGTCGATGGAGAAGCCGTCGCCGTCGGCCGCACTCGCCCGGGCCCGGGACCTTTCGGTCATCCCCGATTCGGAGGGGGAGTCGGTCGGTCTGAGGCTCCGGCAACACCTTCCCCTGCCAAGGGGCGATCTTTTCGATATCGTGCGGCTTGTCCTGCCCAACGGCGAAGGGTATCTCTTCACGACGCAGCCAGACGCCGATTCACACATGCCAAAAGCGCGGGAAAACCAGCGCCAGTTTATCGCCGTGCTTATTCAGACACCTGCCGACGGCGGCCTGTTTATCCATCCGCCGGTTCGTTTTCCATTTGCGGGTTTCAAGAGGCGGCGGCTCTTTCGCGTGTTCAAGACGGGGGCGTTTTCCCCGGTGCCGGCCGACCGGCTGCCGCCGACGCTCGCCGGCGGCTGGCGCATGCGGGCCGAGCATGAGCGATTCGACCCGGAGAGCTTCTTTACCCGGGAAGTAACCGACGTCATGACTAATCGGGTTCCCCGCTCACGGGGGTTCGCGCTGATGATCTGCCCCGGCGGCCTTGCCGTCTATATCAACCCGCTCCTGAAGGATCAGGAGGAAGTGGGGCGGTTCTGCGATTTCACCGGGGATCTGGTCGAAGCGGTCGCGAAGAAGACGCGGTGAGGAGCAGGGGAGTATCACCACAAAGACACAAAGGCACGAAGGACAGGTAACGCGCTTAAGCAAGATGAATCGTGCAGACCCTTGGTATTGTGCTTTAGGGTGCACGGACAATACGGTGTGCAACGCCGAGTCACACAGACGGAGGGGATCATGAAAAAGGCGCTTGTCATCATCGGGATTATCGTTCTCGTCGCGGTCGTCGGCGGGGTCGTGTTCGTCAATACCCGCACGGTTTCGGACGGCTCGGACTACCTGCCGCCGCGGGAGGTGATCGAGGCGGTCACGGGTCTCCCGGTAACCGAGGAAGGGAGGGTAAAACGGTTCGGCGACGCCTGGGTCGAAAAGCGGGGCGCCGATTACCTGCTGCACCTTTCGGGGACACCCTACGAGATGGGCTATCAGCACGGCGTCCTCATGGCTGACGAGATCACAAGCGGTGCGGTGCCGGTCTTCGCCGATCCGGTCTCCCACAACGCCTCGCTTGCAGGCAAACCCGCATGGCTCAGGAAGCTGTTGCTTACCTATCTCGAGTTTTCCGTCTACGGCCCCATCGAACGGAACACCCCGCGTGAATATCTCGAAGAGATCAAGGGTATCGCCGATGGCGCGGGCCTCGATTTCAGGGAGGTCTTCATCGCCAATTTCCTTTCCGATCTCACGATGGCCATGACCCCCGGGGTCATCAACAAGAAGGCCGCGGAACTGGGCATCGGCGCCGAGTGCAGCGCCTTCGTTGCCGCCGGCGACGCGGTGGAGGGCGGCGCGCTCATTTTCGGCCGCAACACCGACTATTCGGGGCAGGGCCGCTGGGGTCCGTACCAGACCATCTTCTTCTATAAACCGGCCGGCGGCCTGAGCTACGTCAACGTCGGCAGCGCGGGGCTCATCAAGGCAAATTCGGCCATGAACGAGGCCGGGATCGTCGTGTCCGGCCACTTCATGGCGTTTGAGGGGGCCGACCCGGCCGGGGTCTCGTTTACCGTCCTCGAAAACGAGATCATGCGAAAGGCGCGTACGCTCGACGAGGCGATCGCTCTGCTCGAGGATGCGCGCCGCGGCGGTTCCTTCGGCCTCATCATCGGCGACGGCGCCCGAAGGGAAGCGGCGGTCGTGGAATCCACCGCGGAACGCCTCGGCGTCAGGCGGATGGAAAACGGGGCCATCATCTTGACCAATTTTGCGACCACCGAGGAGCTCAAGCCGGTCGACCTCCTGCTCCGCTACAACCTGCTGTTGCGCAACGTCATGGGCAGGTACGAGCGCCTCTCGCGGCTCGTCGCGCTACACCGGGGGGCGATCACGCCGGCGCTCGCCGCGACGTTCATGAGCGATCACGTGGACGTGATCATGGGGACGGAGCGGGGCACCGGGATCACCGTCTGTTCGGACAACAACGTCACCTCGGCGGTCTTTGTCCCGGGATCGGGCCTCTTCTGGGTGGCCGGCGGAGGCGAGCCGGCGTGTATAAACGACTACGTCGGGTATGATTTTTCCGCGGAGATTGCCGGCGAACCGGGAGATCCACGCCCCGCTCTCCTTTCGGGCTACTCCTGGGAGGACCTCGCGAGACGGGCGGCTTTTGAGCTCTACATGAAGGCCTATATCGCCTACGAGGCGGATTTCTCCGACAAGGCGACCGCGCTCGAATATCTCAGACTGGCCATTGCCGCCGACCCCGCCGAGCCGATCTATGCCCGCATGGCCGGTATCCTTTCCATCCACCTGAGGGACTACCAAACGGCCGTGGAGCTCCTTATCGGCGCGCTCACGCTGCCCCAGGCGCCAAACGAAACCGCCATGACGCACCTGTTGCTCGGCCGGGCATACGATCTTTCCGGCAACCGGGACCAGGCCCTGGTGCATTACCGGGAGGTTGGTAAGCTCGCCGAGGCCGAGGAGTCCGACCCGCTCATGGACATTAACGGCCTGGTGGTGGCGATGGCTAAAACGGGGATGGATATCCCGTTCACCGAAAAGGAAATCGGAGATATCCACATCGCTTTCAGCCTCGAGTCGGGATTGGAGTGAATTGTCCGGCACAAACAGCAGGGTCCGATAATGAAACGGTCAGAGATAAACCGCATCATCGACGAGAGCGCCGCGTTCTTCGCGGCGCATCGCTTTCCCCTTCCGCCCTTCTGCCGCGTGGCGCCGGACCAATGGGGGAGGCGCCGTGACGAGCTTGCCGAGGTCATCGGGGCAGGGCTCGGCTGGGACGTGACCGATTTTGACCTCGGGGATTTTAAAAGTACCGGGATCGTGCTGGTTACGCTCAGGAACGGTGGGACGCCGGCGGCGGCGGCCGCCGGCAAGACCTACTGTGAAAAGATCATCCACGTGCGCAACGACCAGACCTGCCCGATGCACTACCACCGCGCCAAGACCGAGGATATTATCAACCGGGGGGGCGGCACGCTCTGTTTCGAGCTTTATATGGCTTTATCCGGGGCTTTATCCGGGGCTATGTCGGGGGCCGAACCGGGGGCGGTATCGGACGGGCACTCGTTTTCACCGGATGGTTTTTCGGTCTGGTCCGACGGGATGAGCCGGGAGTGCGGGCCCGGAGAGGTCCTGCGGCTTGCCGCCGGCGAGAGCCTCACGCTTTCACCCCTTCTTTACCATTCATTCTGAGCGGAGGGGGGCGACGTGATCGTGGGGGAGGTCTCAACCGTCAATGACGACGTTGCCGACAACGTCTTTTATGAGGAAGTGCCGCGGTTTATGACCATCGAGGAAGACGAGACGCCGCGATACCTTCTGGTCCACGAAGTCGTACGGTTCCTGGAGGGATAGGCGGGCAAACCAGGCGCGGCGGGGGATTGTAACGGCGTCCGTCACATCAGCCCGATCAGGACTTTTTCTTCAACAGCAGCTCAAGAACCAACCCGATGGCTATGACGATTGCGCCGGCGATGATGAACGTCGCCGATCGGCCCAGGCCCTGTATGAAGACGTCCCCAAAACGGGTCAGGACGTTGACGGTCAGGAAGATCACGCCGAGGGTGATGTAAGAGCGTTGTTTTCGCAGGCCGCCGAAGACAATGGTCGCGATATTGGCGATAAAAAAGAGGACGGTAAATATAACGATCTCTCTCGTTCCCGATCCGCCGCCGAAAAGCCGCGCCTCCCTTCCAAAGAGCGACAGCATCCAGAGAGAGGTATTGAGAAACAGGAAGCCGAGGAAGTAGTAGACGGGGGTGAACTCCGAATACCGTTTGAGCCTGGTCAATGCGAGACGCTCATGGGCAAAACCCGCCGCGATGACGAAGGGGCTTGCCGCCGCTACGAAGCTGTGGCTGTTCACACCGCCCTTGAAAAACGGAATCCAACCCCAGAAACCGCCGCCCAGATAGGCGAGCCACGAAAAGAGCGAAAGCACGCTCATGGCGAGGACAAGCCCGATATCCGTCACGTAGGCGACGATGAAATAGACGACGGTCGTCACAAGGAGGATGTACGAAAACGACGAGAGCGGCCTGCCGAACATCTTGTTGATGCTTATAACGTCAAGGAAGATCAGGATACACGCCAGCACGATGACCGCTACGCCCAGGGCCGGGGAAGCCCCTGCTCCGTGTCCGTAGAGGCGATTGCCCCAGAACAATCCCGCCGCCGCAAGGACCGTCAGGAAGACCGATACATAAAACCATGTTCCGAGAAGCTCAAAGAAGAGCGAGACGAGCCCGATCGCCAGGACCAGGGCGCCCAGCACGATGATGAACCAGACGGCCGGTTCCCTGCCGGGCCCCTCTTTTCCCCGCTTCGGCCATATTCAATCCTCCATCGGCCGATCCCCCGTCAGCGTTCCACCCACTTGTAGATGATGGGGGCAGTGCTCTTCTTGAGTTTAATGATATGGTGCGGCTGGGTGAGCGCCTCCGTGACGGCGCCGGACGGACGGGTGAGGAGAATCGTCACGTCGAGCTTGTTCCCCTTGTCCTGGACCGCAACGATCTCGGCGTCGTATCCTCCCGTCAGCATTCTGCCCGGAGAGACCGCGATGACCATATCCTCGGCAAAGTTGATCTTCGGCATATCGGGGATGGGGTCCATGCCGTCGTATATACCCGCCCATAGTCTTTCGAAGCTGATCGGGTCGGTGACTACCTCGTTGAGCCGGTAGGTGATGCCCGGTGCGTTATCGTCCCTGGCAATAGTGGAAAACCCGATATCGCCGTTCGTCTTTGCGGCGCAGCCCAGGAGAAGTATCAGGATTAGCGTGGTCATCTTTTTCATGGTATCGCATCCTCAACGTGAATGGCGATGTCGATTACGGGTGTGCGTCCATCGATCGACGCATACCCGTCGACGCGCTCGGCGGCGTATAGGGCCGCAAACAGCCGTCGCTGTTGATCGAGGGAGAGGGTTACCGAGGGTATCGGGAGGGGCCTGTCGCAGCGTTCCAACTCCCGGTACATGCGCCTCGGCATGAGCGCCAGTGTTATCTCCCCGTCGGCAGTAGTATATCCCAAACCGCCGCCGGTTTCAAGGATTTCCGGCGGCACGCCGATAAGGGATTCATAGCGGTCGGAAACGACGGTTCGGCCGCCCCGCCCGGTCCATGCCATGTAGGTAACCCCGTCCTTCTCGAGGACCCGGCAATCGGTTCCGGCGCCCGTCACGGTTCTTTCCGTCATGCCGGGTAGGCGGAGCCGATCGATCGCCGTCTCCATTGACGGCCGGCTCTCCCCCACGCCGATAAGCCCCGCCCCCCCGCTGCACTCCGGGTCGCCCGAGAAGAAGTAGAGTAAACCCGTCGGGAAAGAGGTAGGGGAAGATGCCCGCCAGTCCCGCCTCAAGGGAGGGCGGGTCGGCAACGTCCCCTCCGGGAGGGGGGATTCGTCCGACCCTGACGGCGGCGACCACGCTATCGATCAAGACCGGAGGTTCCCGTTTACCGCGATATCGATCGTGGGGGAACAATGAGAGGAGGTCGATACCGCTTGCGCCTTCGGCGTGAAGGGCCAACACGCCTTCGTCATACGAGACAAAAAAGAGGATAGACCCGGTCAGTGACGCCCGGGCGGCGTTCGGGAAGGTTTCGGACGCGCCGGCAATCGACATCAGCCGCCCGGTGACGGCATACCCCGAAATAAGCCGGGAGGGTTCCCGGTCCTTTTTCATGCGCCGGAAATCGCGATTCGAGGCGATTCTTCCCGTCGTCTTGTCGATGTGCCGGTCGAGGGCGGCGTAAAGGATATCGGCGTCGTTCGAGAGCAGGAGGAGATCCCCGTCAAGCGCCCAGAGCAGGGACCGCCCCGCGTCGAGCGCCGCTTCCTTGACCCGTAACCCCCGGTACGGCGTGACCGTAATCCCGGCATCGGTCCCGGCAAAGGAAAGCAGCCGGTCAACCAGCAGGAAGTTCGGGTCAACACGGGAGACTAACAGGAATCGGGGCGAGACCTCCCCGGCATAGATACCGAGGGCCGACTCGTTGCCGACGGCCGACATGACGGTATCGATAGTGATCCTTTCTGTCCAGTTGCCGTCTTCACCGTTGACCGAATCCAACAGCGTACGTATGGGCGGCAGCTCCTGAAGCCCCTCGAATGTCCGGCTTTGCCAGTATTCGGTTTGGCTGACGGCACGCCAGGCGGCCAGGAGGTCTTTGCCCTCGACGAACAGGACCTCGGTGCCGTCGAAGAGGCGCTCCATCTCGCTCGGCCGCGGTTCCAATAACCTCCGAATAAAGAAGGCGGCCCCGACAATTGCGATGAGTATGACCGTGAGAAGGGTAAACTTTTTCCATCCGTTCATAGATATGTTTTATCACAGGTCGGCCCGCGTGTCATGTATTTTAGCGGCTTTCCAGGATTCCCAATAAAAAGGCCCTTTCATGGCGTTGTTCCATGAAAGGGCCGATAATGCTCTTATGCGTGATACTATTCCTCGGGCTTCATCGTCATGACATACCGTGCGTCGGCATCGACACCCTTCCGGTCGATGACGAAGGGACGATAGGTCACCGTGCGCCAGAGGTCGATCTGGTCGTCGTAGTGGGGGCTCATGAAGTTCCCGGAGATGCCGGCGGGGATGACCCTGAGGGAATTGCCCATGTTCGAGAGGTCAAAAATGCACCGCTCGGACGCCCCGTGATACACTTCCCAGGGGTCTTCGAGGTGCCACGGCATCGGATTGACGGTTGAGATGCTCCCGCCCATCGGATAGGGGCCGCGGTCGAGGAAGAACGCGAGGATCCCCGACGATCTCCCGAACGCATGGTGATAGGTCAGCGTGTGAAGCTTGCCCCAGGCCCAGCGATCCGGTTTCTTGCTCATAGCCTCTTCGAGGTAGGTAACGGCCTCTTTGAAACTCTTGGTGATGACGGCATCCATATCCTCAACGTCTTTCGTGTCGGGGTTATCGAACCATACGGAGTCCCCCCTGCTGATCATCCCCCGGAGGGCATTCATGACTATATAGCTGTTGCCGAGATACCGGACGTACAGCTCCGTATCGAGTCGCTTCTTGAGTGTATTCTTGGCAAGCGTCTGGACCATCGCGTGAAAGACGGTCGGCGCCGTTGCCTCGGGCGCTGCCGTGTAGTCCCATTCTTTGAGCATCTCGAGGGCCGCCGCCTCGTTTTCGTTCAGTTTCTTATCTGAAAGGTGATCGATAAAGATAGGCACCCACTCCCGGGCCAGGACGACGACGAAATCGGCGTGCATCCGCTCGAAGTCCGCTACCGACAGCTTCTCCTTTTCCGTCAGCATCTCGGTAATGCGGAGGTAGCGGTCCGGCATGGCATAGTAGTAGGAGATAGGATAGGCTGATCCCGAACCGGTATGCTTGTTGTTTGCCGAGGCGATCCATCCGCTATCGGGGTTCCTGAGGTGGGGCTGGTCTTCCGTCGCCACGTACCCGTTCCACTCGTATTTTCCCTCCCATCCTGGGAGGAGCTCCATCCCGGAGAAGCCTTCCCGTTTGGGGATGCCGACGGCGGCCCAGTAGCCGATGTTCCCCTGATCGTCGGCATAGACGATATTCTGTCCGGGGCACTTAAAATAGGCGATACCCTTTTCCATGTCGTCGATGGTTTCGGCCCGATTGAACGCGTACAGGGCCAGAGGGACGGTGCCGAGCTCCGGGGCGGTCCAGCGCATCGCCAGCACGTTCCCCGCGGGTTCATCAAATCTGTCAACGTCGTCAACGACCGGGCCGTGGCGGGTGAGCCTGACGGTATACTTTACGTCTTTGCCCCCCTTAACCTTGATGACCTCCTCCCTGATGGTCATATCTTCCCAGACTCCCTTATACTCGTACTGGTTTTCGTTCTCGGGG
This sequence comes from uncultured delta proteobacterium, assembly GCA_963735595.1. Taxonomy (GTDB): domain Bacteria; phylum Desulfobacterota; class Zymogenia; order Zymogenales; family Zymogenaceae; genus JAFGAS01. Next base: position 288,932 of record CAVTLK010000002.1, read on the forward strand.
TTGATCTTCTCAAGGTAATAATCGGAGTCGTCGGCCATGGTGTTGGTAAATCCCCAGGCAACGTGATCGGTGGCCCCCACGATGATAAAGGGGATGCCGGGGGCCACCACGCCCGAGACGTTCATGGACGGGGTGGAAAGGTGCGTCTCATACCAGATTCCCGGGAGCCCGTGACCGAGGTGCATATCGGTGGCAAGTATCGGTTTTCCGGTCTCGGATTTCTTTCCCGAGATCACCCAGTTGTTGCTGACGCCGCCCCCCTCGGTCCCGAGGACCTCCCGCGCGCGGGTCATAACGGCAAGCATCCGCCCGGTGTTGACCGACGACAGCACCTCGGTTCCCGACATGATCGTCGGGTACCCGGCGGGGTAGTCGACGAAGAGCTCGCGGGCCTCTTCTTCGCCCACCTTTTGTTTGATCAGATCATAGAGTGGCTCTACGTCAAAGGAACTGTTGAGGTCCCAGGCCATATAATAATAGACTGCGCCGCAGTCGCTGGGTTTCCACGGCTCGGGCTCATATCCTAAAAGCGTAAACTCGACCGGGAGCGGTCCCGTTCGCGTATCGAGGTAATAGTTAACGCCGGCGGCAAACGCCGTCATGCCGTCCACGATTTCGGGCGGGTAGTCCGCATAGAGGTCATCGACTGGCTTTGCCGCGGTAATAGTGCGGAAGAGCTTATCGACGCCGATCATGTCTTTGCCCAGAATCTCCGAGAGCCTGCCCCGGATGGCGCGCCTGAGCATATCCATCTGGAAGAGCCGGTCCTGAGCCATGCAGTAGCCGAGGGCGAAGTACGCGTCGTTGTCGTTATCGGCGTAGATGTGGGGCATACCGAAGGAATCCCGGATGATAGTAACGTTTCCGGTGATGCCCTCGACCGTTACCTCTCCCTTATAGCTGGGAAGGCCGGCCCTGAGCCAGCCGTACGCGACGACAAAAACCACGATAACGATGCCGAGAATAATCCAGAGAGACCATCTGAGGTATTTCATAACAATCTCCTGTTTAGATAGCGGTATAACAATGGATGATAAATACTATTCATTTTAGTCCAGGAAGTCAATCCAATTCATCACTGCGGTTCGATATCTTTCTCAGGAAACGACGAAGCCACATGCGATCCCCGGGGTTCCCCGATTTCCTTGACACACGCCTCATCACGGAGTATAATCACCGGATTCTCATAACCTGATGAAAAACGAAACCTGCTTATGTCCGATCAGTACTACATCACCCTCTGCCTCCATTTTCACCAGCCGCACTTCCAATTGAAGAGCGTCAGGGACCAGGTCTTTGCCCGCTGCTATTACCCAATGCTCGAGATGCTTGAAGGAATCAAGGACCCCGACGGCGCGCTCAAGCTTAACTTTCATGTTTCCGGCCCGCTTATCAACTATGCCTCCCGCCATGAAGAGGAATTCCTTAACCGGATGAAAGACCAGGTGGACCGGGGCGTCGTCAAGATCGTCGGCGGTCTCATTGACGAATCCTTCCCCCAGCTCTCTTCCCGCGGCGATGACGTCTATTTCCAGACGCTCAGGTACGGGATTGCCACCGAGCGTTTCTTCGGCGTCCCCGCCGCCGGCTGGGACGGGTTTCACATCGTTGAGCGGGAGGTCGGGGAGGGGCTCCTCCAGATGCTTTCCACGGGGCTCGGCGACCTGGGTGCCCTGCCCATCTACTACCTGGACGTGGAGACCTTTTTTACACCCTATTTCGACTCAGAGCAGGAAAACCTCTCCCTGAAGCATTTCGGGGTGATCGACCCGGCGCTCAAGTCGACGATGCCCTATTTCACGCGGGACGCCCTCTTTTCGATCTACCGGGATGAGATCATGGGGCGGCCCTTCTATGTGGTCCCCATACACAGCGAATTACGTTATTTTTTACTGAAACGGCGTCCCATCTTCGGCCCTGACCCTACCTGCAGCCCCGAGCAGTACCTCGGGCTCATCCGCGAAAAGGCGAAGAACGCCGCGGACCTCATCTATAAAAAGTCCAACAAACGGACCCCACCGCTGATGTTTATCTTCAATGATGCCGAGCTCTTCGGCCAATGGAGCGGCGATCCCGCCGCGGACCGGGAGTGGCTGGAGGAGTTCTTTCGGCTCGTGGCGGCGGATACAGAGGCCTCGTTCATCTCGCTGCGCGAGTACTTCGAAAAATACGGTTATATCGATACCTACCCGATCAAGACAAGCACGAGCTATACCGAGTTTGAGAACTGGACGATGAAGCGGGGCATCCGGGGCGTTACCTTCGGAGACCCGAAGCTGAGGAGGGTCATATCGTGCCTGAGGGACCTCGAAAAGGCCCAGGAGCTGGTAGAGCGGGCGGTCATGGACCGCGTCAAGTCCGAGGTTGAGACTCTGTCTCCCCACATCCTACTCCATGAGGTCACCAAGCAGGTGCTCGTGTCACCCAATCGCTACGACCTTATCCGGGTATTCATGGCCCAGTACTATTCAAAAGAGGCCCTGGAGGCCTATGACCTGATCCAGACGATACGAAACATCGCCTACCAGGAGGACCCCCGGTGGGCCTCCCGGCACCCCAACTTCGGCTCGTGCACGTACTACGACCTGACGGGACTGGCCTATATCGCGGTGGCGCACCGCCTGGCGGATTATCTCCTGGCGGAGATATCCAAGACCTGGGGGCTCTTCCCGAAGACGACGCTTGAAGTCATCGATTGGGACTACGACGGCAACGACGAGGTCGTCATCAATACGGACCAGCAGTTCGTTGTCATCAGCAAGGTGGCGGGCACCGTCATCCACCACCAGATCCACTCCCCGTATTTCAAGGGGATGGATTTCGGTAAGATCCTGGCGGCCGCCGAGTCCCTCGTTACCGAGATGCCGATGTTCCCGGCTACGGGCTTTTACAGCCAGTGCCTCATCCATACCGAGCCCGACAGCGAGCTCTGCGTGACCCTCGAGGAGGATTCCCGGGTCGAACACTGCCGGGACGCTTACCGGGCTAATTTCGTGGTCAAGGACGACGAGGGAAAGCTTACGGTGGTCGGCTCTTTTGACTACCGGATATTCGATCTCGCGGATTGGTCTATCGACGGGACGACCCTCATCGTCACGATGGAGGCGGCCCAGGAACTTACCGTAGAAGGGTGCGAGACCGTTTCCGTCTCCCTGAAGAAGGTCTTTACCGTATCGGAGGACCGCTTCGACGTGAAGTTCGTCGTCACCAAGCTTTCCAAAGAAGAGGACCCCGTTTGGGACCGAATCCTGTTCGTCCCGGAGCTGGTCAACTCGGTCACCCCGGCAGACGACATCGACGGCAAGCTCGAGTCCTTTGTCAAGCTCATCCCCAATGGTAAGGCAAAAAAGATCGGCCTCACCTACCAGGTGACGACATTCTCTCCCGATTCGCCCCGGTTTATCCAGCACGAGGTGGCGGAGACGGTCTTCCAGCCCCGGGAGCTGCGCTACGGGTTGGTGATCAAGACCCCGCTCTACGGCCGGTTTTACGATATCCACACCTACCGGTTCGGTCAATCAACGACGGACCTCCTCGAGGATATGGAGATATCGCCGGCCGTCCACCGCTTCTATCAGGGGTACGTCTTCGAGGATCATTCGCGTCTCGGCTACCACCAATCCGGGGCAAAGATATCGCCGATATTTGTCATCCCCCCGGGCAAGTCCGCCTCCTACGAAGTTTCCCTCACCCGCGAGATACGGGAGATCGGGACAGATCCAACCCTCTTTGACGGGGCGGTCTGTCTCATTCACGACAACCGGAGGAGGTCGTGACGGACGTTCGTGTCGCCTTCCTGTGGCACATGCATCAGCCCAGCTATAGGGACCCTGCCGGCGGCGGCTATATACTCCCATTTGTCAGGCTTCACGGCACCAAGGGGTATTATGACATGGCGCGGCTGTCGGAGGAGTTTCCCGACATCCGGGTGACCGTGAATCTCGTCCCTTCCCTCATATCCCAGATCAAGGATTACGCAGACGGCGCGGCCCGCGACGTCTTTATCGACCTGACGCTCGCCCCGGCCGGGGACCTCACGCCGACGGAAAAGTTCTTCGTCATCAAGAACTTTTTTATGAGCCGATGGGAGACCCATGTAACACCCTATACGCGCTATCGTGAGCTCCTTTTCATGCGGGGCACGGCGCCGGGGGCGGAAGACCCCCGGGAGGTCTGCTCTCGGTTTTCGGATCGAGACATCAGAGACCTGCAGCTCCTGTTCAACCTGACGTGGACAGGCCATTTCGTCAGACGCGACTTTCCCGAAATCGACCGGCTCATAAAAAAGGGGAGGGATTTTACCGAGGAGGATAAGGGGACCGTCATCGAGGTGCACCGGGAGGTCATGGCCAGGCTCATCGGGCTCTACCGGAAGCTTTCGGACGCCGGGAGGGTTGAGCTGTCGACCAGCCCCTTTTATCATCCGATCCTGCCGCTTCTGATCGACAACACCACGGCCCGGCGGGCGCTGCCGGGCCTTATCCTTCCCCGGAGGTTTGCGCACCCGGAGGACGCCCGGCGGCAGGTTGACGCCGGCATAGATCTCTTTGCCGAGACCTTCGGCCGCCGTCCGCGAGGGCTCTGGCCGTCGGAGGGTTCGGTATGCCCGGAGCTTATCGGGCCGTTGTCCGATGCGGGCATCCGGTGGATCGCCACCGACCAGGATATCCTCTTTAACTCGGGGCTCCGGGACGACTCCCCCGCCGACCTGTACACCCCCTATCGGGCGGTCCATGACGGCGCCGAGGTCTCGGTCGTCTTTCGTGACAAGAAGCTTTCCGACCTGATCAGCTTCTCCTATTCCCAGAATGTCCCCCAGGTAGCGGCGGCGGATTTCATGCGTCATATCCAGCGGATCGGTGAAGGACGAAACGGCCGATCCGCCCTCGTGACGGTGGTGCTGGACGGGGAAAACCCCTGGGAAGGGTACCCGGACGCCGGTGAGGGCTTCCTCAGGCACGTATACTCCGCCCTCTCGGAGGGGTCCGTCGCCCGCTCGACAACCATCGGGGACTACCTGGAAGAACATCGTCCCACCCGGACGGTCGACCCGCTCTTTTCGGGATCGTGGATCAACCACAACTTCGCGATATGGATCGGACACCCCGAGGATAACACCGCCTGGGATACGCTCTCGCTGGTGAGGGATTACCTGGCGAGGTTTGACGCCTCGTCGGTCCCCGGGGAAACGATAGAGAGGGCATGGGAGGAGATATATGCTGCGGAGGGGAGCGACTGGTTCTGGTGGTTCGGCGACGATTTTTCAACCGAGCAGGCCGAGGAGTTCGACTATCTCTTCCGCGAGCGGTTAAGAAACGTCTATCGAATCCTCGGCCAGGAACCGCCCCAGCTCTTGTCGGAGCCGATAAAGGGGGCGCGCCGGGTGCCCGAAACGCGCCCGCCTATCGGCTTTATCAGCCCGATAATCGATGGGACCATCAACGACTTCTACGAATGGGCCAATGCCGGGCATTACGAGGTAGATCTTTCCGCGGGCGTCATGTTCGGCGGCATCACCGACGTCGAGTCCCTTTATTTCGGTTTTTCCCCGAAGGACTTCTTCATCCGTATCGACTACCGGCAGCCGCCCGACGGCGAGGAATACGTCGTCCATTTCTTTATTCGGGCCGGGCGCGACTACGAGATCGTGCTGCCGCTTGTCGCCGGGCAGCGGACCTACACCATGCTTGCCTCTTCGGGTACGGGCGCGTTTGAGCCAACCGGGCAATACGAGCGGGCGGGCGTCGGCAAGATCGCCGAGTTTTTCGTCCCGTTCGGCGAGCTTGGCCTCAGCCCGGGGCAGGCGTTCTCGTTTCTCGCGGAGATCAGGACGGACGGCGTATCGATCCTGCGCTGTCCCCGTCGGGGGAGCCTTGTTACGAAGGTACCCGATAAGAATTTTGAGCTGGAGAATTGGAGTGTGTAGCGATGGGCGTTTATCTAATGATCGCGGTCCACAATCACCAGCCGGTAGGGAATTTCCCCTGGGTCTTCGAGGGTGCCTTCGATCGGTCGTATGGCCCCTTCCTCGATGTCCTCAAACGATACCCCGACATCAGGATCACCCTCCACAATTCGGGCCCGCTCATCGACTGGATGGAACAAAACCGGCCTGAGTACCTTAATACCGTTGGGGAGCTCGCGGATCGCGGGCAGATCGAGATCATGGGAGGGGGCTATTACGAGCCGATCCTCTCGATCATCCCCGAGACGAGATGCCGCGACCCAGATCGATCGCATGAGCGGCTATATCAAGGATCGGTTCGGGAAGGCGCCGGCGGGTATCTGGATGACCGAGCGGGTCTGGGAACCGACGCTTCCGGCTATCACCGACCGCTCGGGAATCAGGTATACGCTTCTGGACGATACCCACTTTCGCTACGCGGGGACTGGCGACAGACGAGCTCTTCGGCTACTACGTCACCGAGTATTCGGGGCACACGCTTTCGGTCTTCCCGATCGACCGGGGCCTGCGGTACACGATCCCCTTTCGCGAGCCGCAGGAGACGATCGCCCGGCTCAAGGAGATCGCCCGGAACAGGCCGGGGGCGGGAGTCGTCTACGGCGACGACGGGGAAAAATTCGGACTGTGGCCCGGCACCCACCGGTGGGTCTACGAGGAGGGCTGGCTCGTCCGGTTTTTCGAGACGATCCTCGAAAACAGGGACTGGATCGAGCTGGTGACCTTCTCCGAATACCTCGACCGGTTTCCCCCCACCGGCAGGGTATACCTGCCTACCGCCAGCTACGAGGAGATGGCGGAGTGGGCGCTCCCGGCCGACGCCGTTCTTAAAGTACCGGGAGGTCAGAAAAAGGCTCACGGACGCCGGGATGATGGAGGCGGCCGGGCCTTTTATCCGGGGCGGGTTTTTCGCCAATTTCCTCTCCAAATACCGCGAATCAAACAACATGCACAAGCGGATGCTGTTCGTGAGCGGAAGGGTCGCCGCGGCGCCGGACGACAGGCGGAAGGCGGCGGACGCCGTTTCTGCTGTCGGCCCAGTGCAACTGCGCCTACTGGCACGGCCTCTTCGGGGGGCTCTACCTCAACTACCTGCGCCACGCGGTCTACCAGAACCTCTGCGCGGCCCAGCGTATCGTGGAGCAGGGCGGCGGGCCGACCTTCGAGCGGCTCGATTATGACGCGGACGGGTATGAGGAAATCCTCGTGTCCACACCGGGGCTTCATGCCGGCATCTCGCCGGCGCTCGGCGGCTCGCTCTTTCACCTGGATATTGTCGATTTCGATTTCTGCCTGACCAATACGATGTCCCGGGTGTTCGAGGCCTACCACGACGAGGCCCGGCGCGGCCTCGTCGGCAAAGGCCGACGGGCGGCAGCCCGAGTCGATCCACGACCGCATGGTCCTGAAGGAAGCCGGACTTATTGATATACTTACCTATGACCGCAATCCCCGATACAGCTTCATGGATCACCTGTTTAACGACGCCGTGACGGTCGACGATCTGATCGCCGGGCGGTACGACGAGGCGGGGGATTTCGTGACGGGTGAATACGCGGTAAGCGAGGCATCCAGGACACAAGACGGGATCACAATTGAGCTTATTCGGGAGGGGTCGATAGTCGTCGATTCGAAAAGGGTTTGCCTCGGAATAAAAAAGAGATATACTATACGAAACGGGTCGCCCTCCGTAACCGTCGGCTATACCCTCATTAATCGGGGACTGGAAACGTGCTCGTTCTCTTTTGGGATCGAGAGCAACTACACGTTGCTGGCGGGCGACGACCCCGCGCGGTACCTGCTGCTGTCCGGCGATACGCGATACCCGATGAATGCGCGGGGGCAGGACGAGGGCATCGACGCCTTTTCGATTGTCGATGAGTTTTCGGGTTTCCGCGTCTCGTTTCGACACTCCCGGCCGGCGCGGCTTTCCCGCTTTGGCGTAGAGACTGCGTCCAACTCCGAGGGGGGGTTGGAGCGGACATACCAGGGGACCTGTATCGTCTCACAGTTTCCCGTAGTCCTTTCGGGCGGTGGGGAATACCAAGTCGAGACCACGATGACCGTATTGCCGGTCGGGGAGAAGTGAAGGCCATGGAAGGCATCGGCTGTTTTACCTTTGTGCTCCACTCCCACCTGCCGTACGTTCTTTCCCACGGGCGGTGGCCGCACGGCACCGACTGGCTCAATGAGGCCTCCGCGGAGACCTACGTCCCCCTTATCTCCGTCATCAAACGCCTTGCGGCCGACGGCATTGCCTCGAAGATAACGCTCGGCGTCACGCCGATACTTGCCGAGCAGTTGTCGTCCCCGTTGTTCGCGGACGGGTTTATCTCCTACCTTAAGCAGAAGATCGAAGCATCGCGTGACGATATCAGGGAGTTTGAGCGGCACGGCCAGAGGGAGCTTGCGGGGCTTGCCGCCATGTGGGAATCATTCTACGTCGATATCTACGAGGGCTTCGTATCGGGCTGCCGCGGCGACATTATCGGCGAACTGAGACGGCTCCGGGAACAGGGGGCCGTAGAAATCATCACGTCGGCCGCGACCCACGGATACCTCCCGCTCCTCGGATACGACCAGGCCGTCCGGGCGCAGATCGAAACCGGCGCCCGAACCCACGTGCGGCATTTCGGGACGAGGCCCGCCGGCATCTGGCTTCCCGAGTGCGCCTACCGTCCCGGATACCTCTGGGAATTCCCCGTCGAGGGCGCGGGGGAGGGGTACCGGCGCCGGGGCATCGAGGAGTTTCTCTCGGACGCCTCGATTTCCTACTTTGTCGTGGACTCCCACCTCCTCGAGGGGGGCAAGGCCGTCGGCGCCTACCTCGACCGTTTCGAGGGCCTCAAGGAGATTTGGGACCGCTTTATATCCGAGTATCGGGAAACCGTCGTCGACGAGCCGCGGTCGCCCTACGAATCGTACGCGGTCTCGTCGGAGGGTGGGCCGAAGACCGCCTCGATCTTCACGCGCGATCCCAAGAGCGCGCTGGTGGTCTGGAGCGGGGAACACGGATATCCCGGCGACAGCAACTACCTTGACTTCCACAAGAAGCATTTTCCCGGCGGCAACCGCTACTGGAAGGTCACCGGGCCGAAGGTCGATCTCGGAGAGAAACAGATCTATGATCCCGGCATCATTCCGGAACGTATCAGGGAGAACGCCGCGCATTTTGCCGGGCTGGTGCGGCGAACACTGGCCGATTTCTCTGGCACCCATCACCGTCCCGGGATCGTGACGGCGCCCTACGACACGGAGCTCTTCGGCCACTGGTGGTTCGAGGGGCCCCGATTCATCTATCAGGTCATCAGGGAATTCAGCCGACGAACCCGGGGGTGCGCCTGACCACGCTGACCGAACACCACGAGGCCTACCCGCCCCGGAGGGTCGTCACTATTCCCGAAGGCTCCTGGGGAGAGGGGGGGTTCCACTGGATCTGGTTCAACGACTGGACAAAGTGGACCTGGCGGCATATCTACGAGGCCGAGAAGACAATGGTAGACCTCGTGGACGCCTCCGCGCAAGAAGCGACGACCCGGGCCTCGAACGGGTGCTGGCCCAGACGGCGCGGGAGCTGCTGCTGTTGGAGAGCTCCGATTGGCAGTTCCTGATTTCCACCTGGAGCGCACGGGACTACGCGGAGATGCGCTTCTCCGAACACTTCAACGATTTCACGAGACTCGCCGGCATCGCGCGGCGCATCATCGACAATACCGAGCCGAGCACGGGGGATTGGGAGTTTGTCGGGGACATGGAGATGAAAGACGGGCCGTTTGCCGACCTGGATATCGGCCTGTGGAGATCGGACGCCCCGTGACAGGAGGAACTATCATGCCGGAACTGAGGAAAGACCCGGTCATCGATCGATGGGTGATCATTTCGACGGAACGCGGCAAACGGCCGATGACATTCGAGGAAAAGGAGGAAGAACGGAAAGGGGGGTTCTGCCCGTTTGACTGCCGGCAATGAAGACAAGACCCCCCGGGAGATCACGGCGATCCGCGAGCCCGGCACCGCCCCCAATTCTCCGGGATGGCAGTTGAGGGTCGTCCCCAATAAATTCCCCGCGTTGATGGTGGAGGGAGAACTGGACCGCCGCGGCGATGGGATGTACGACAAGATGAACGGCATCGGCGCCCATGAGGTAATTATCGAAACGCCGGACCATGCCATCGACCCTGGCCGATCTTCCGCTGTCGCGAATTACCGACGTCATGATTGCCTACCGGGACCGAATGGCCGACCTCAGGAAAGATCGGGCGATTCCGGTTCGTGATGGTCTTCAAGAACCACGGGAGCATCGCCGGCGCTTCACTGGAGCACACCCACAGCCAGCTCATCGCGCTGCCGGAGGTTCCGATTGCCGTCCTCGAGGAGATCGAGGGAGCCCAGCGTTTCTACGCCTACAAGGAGCGCTGTATATTCTGCGATATCATCTCGGAAGAGCTTTCCACGGCGGACCCGGCTTGTCTGCGAGAATCCGAAGTTCGTGGCGATAGCCCCGTACGCCCCCCGGTTTCCCTTCGAGACGTGGATCTTTCCCAAGGCACACCTGTCCCGCTACGAGGAGGGACCGCGGGAGGTATACGAATCGCTGGCGCATATACTCAGCGAGCTGCTGCTCCGGCTCAATAAGGCGCTGCGCAATCCCCCTATAACTATATTCTTCATACTTCTCCCTTTAACGATCCCCATTCGGGAGATACCAGCCACCTCTATCACTGGCACATCGAGGTGATGCCGAGGCTCACAAAGGTCGCCGGGTTCGAATGGGGCTCCGGTTTCTATATCAACCCGACCCCGCCGGAAGAAGCGGCCCAGTTCCTGCGGGAGGTGGAGTTATGAGGATCGCGATCGTCTCGCCGGAGGCCGTGCCGTTTGCCAAGACGGGAGGGCTGGCGGACGTGGCCGGCGCGCTCCCAAAGGAGCTTGCCCGGGCCGGGCACGAGGTCAAGCTGATCGTGCCCAAGTACAAGGTCGTCGATGCGGCGAAGTTCGGCCTTGTGAGGACCGGGGGCAGCGTCTCGGTACCGATCGGCGACAGGATCGTCTGGGGCGAGATCTTCACGTCTTCCCAGGACGATTTTACTGCCGTCTTTATTCAAAACGACGAATACTTCCTGCGGGATGATCTCTACGGCAACAAGAGCGGCGATTTTCCCGATAATGCCTCCCGCTTCGTCTTTTTTTCCAGGGCCACGTTGGACTGCCTCAGGGAGCTCGAGTTCGAGCCCGACGTCATTCACGTTAACGACTGGCAGTCGGCCCTGATCCCGCTCTATCTCCGAGTCGGTCTACAAACACGATCCATACTTCAAAAAAACGGCGACGCTGTTGACCATCCATAATCTCGGCTATCAGGGTCTCTTCTGGCACCTGGATATGCCGCTTCTTGGGAGTCGGGTGGGACTATTTTACCCCGGAAGGGATCGAATTCTGGGGAAAGATCAACTTTCTCAAGGCCGGAATCGTCTACGCGGACCTCATCAATACCGTCAGCGCAAAATACGCCCAGGAGATTACCACCCCCGAGTTCGGGTTCGGACTGGATGGAGTGCTCAGGACGCGCAGGGACAATCTGTTCGGCATCGTCAACGGGATCGACACCGACATCTGGAATCCCGGAAACGGACACCTTCATCACGAAACAGTACGGGCCCGAGACGCTCGGCGGATAAGGTCGAGAATAAGAAGGACGTTGCTCGACGCATTCTACCTGCCCCAAAAGGAGGAAACGCCGTTGATCGGGATCATTTCCCGTCTTGCCGATCAGAAGGGGTTTCGACATCCTGGCAGAGGCAATGGAAGAGATCATGGCAATGGATCTGATGATAGTCGTGCTTGGGACCGGTGAGGCGCGCTACCACGAGCTGCTGACCCGGCTGGGGAAACGCTACCCGACCAAGCTTGGGGTCAAGCTTGCCTTTGACCCCGGCTTTCGCACCTGATCGAGGCGGGGGCCGATATGTTTCTCATGCCTTCCCGCTATGAGCCGTGCGGGCTCAACCAGATGATGAGTATGCGCTACGGGACGGTGCCGGTGGTAAGGGATACGGGGGGGCTCTCGGATACGGTGAGCGGACTACCGGGAAAAGACGAAGGCCGGAACCGGCGTTACGTTTGCCGATTACGATGCCCAGTCGCTGATTGCCGCGGTCAAGAGGGCGGTCTTTCTCTACGGTAAGAAGGCCCATTGGCGAGACGATGATGAAAAACGACATGGCCGTGGACTTTCTCGTGGCGGGCGTCGGCGGAGAAATACGAGCGGCTCTACGGTGAGGCGATAAAAGAGAAGATCGAATGACGGGTACCGTCGGAGGTGTTGGGACCGTCGCCGCCGTTTATTCAAAGCAGATGACAAAGCGATCAAAAAGAGAGACCACCGTCGGCGTCACCGCATCGCCTCAGCCGATCCTGGTTACCGATGCCGACGGGTTCGTCCTGTTCCTCAACGAGGCGGCGGAACGGCTGACCGGCTATCGGGCCGGGCAGGCTCTTGGCCTGCCGCTGGCCCGTTTCTTCGCCGAAGACCGGGTATCGGAAGTCCGGTGAGATTCTCACCGCGCTCGCCCAATCGACATCCGTTTTCTTGCCGGAGATCGAGCTTATCAGAAAGGACGGGAACAGCCGTCTCGACGGGGCTTGCCGGCTACACGCTCGGCGGCCACGGACATTTCCCCTCCGTACGTCTCTTTATCATGAAAGACCCGTTAAGCCTCCTCGGTGGGTCCGAGGAGGTTCGCTTTCTCGAAAAGGCCGTCGAGAGCATTCGAGAGGGAGTTGTCATTACGGATATATCCGGGACGATCGTGTATGTCAACGAGGCGATTCGCTCGTTGTTCGGCTACGACGATCTCGACATGATCGGTCGAAATATCACGGCGCTTTTTGTCTCTCACGATCACGATAGCCTCTCCCACGAGATCCTGGAAAATACCATCAATGGGAGCTGGGAGCGTGAGATGAGCGCCGTCGGAAACCAGGGGGCGCAATTCGTTGTCCGGCTCAAGACATCCCTCCTCTTTCCGGAAAATCGCCAACCGGCGCATATTGTCGGGATTATCCAGGACATCACCAAAGAGGTGGAGATGCGCGAGAAGCTCATTTCCACTAACCGCGAGCTCTCGGCGCTCTATGCCGTCTCGACTGCGCTGGCCGAAACCATCGAGCTGGACGAGCTGCTGTTCACTCAGCCTGGTTAAGGTCCTCGAAGTCATGGGTATGGACCTGGGTGATTATCAGGATCCTGAACGAGGAAGACAACCGAGCTGGTCCTGAAGACCCACGTTCGGGTCTCCCAGGGTTATCTCGACAAATACCGCCGGATGCCGGTGGAAGCCAGCATATCCGGCAAGGTCGTCAAGACCGGTGTGCCCCAATCTTTCCAGCCGGGACATCCCGATCCCCCCGAGAAACAGGCGGCCCTTATGACGGAGGGGCTCTACCAGGTGATCGTAGTTCCTGTCCGGTCAAAGGATAAGACGCTGGGCACGCTGTCGGCGGGCGTTTACGAGCGCCGGGCGTCGATAACCCAGGACATGAAGCTCCTGGTCTCCATCGGTAATCTTATCGGCGTAGCGGTGGAAAACGCCCTGGTCTATGAGCGGGCGGATCGACTTGCCAGGCGAGAAGGACTTCAAGGTGGGGGAGCTGTCGCTGCTCATGGATCTGTCGGGAGCGCTGCTGACGACCATCGAGCTCAATAAGCTCCTTTATATCGTGCTGACGGCCGCGACCTTCGGGGAGACTTTCGGGTTTAACCGCGCCGCTATCTTCCTCGTGGATGAAGACGAAAAGACCATCGCGGGGACGATGGCCGTGGGGCCGATCAGCGCGGAGGAGGCCGGCAGGATATGGGGAGAGCTCGAGCGCCAGAAGCCTTCCATTTTCGAAATCGTCCAGGAAGGACTTCGAAAATCACGGCTCCCCCGGTACCATACAGAACCGGACGGTACGGAGAATCTCGATTGACCTGGATCGCACAGACGATGTCGTCGTGCGCTCTATCCTCGACAAGCGGCCGATTATCGTCACGGACGCCAGGACAAACCCGCATGTGGATGACGTCATGAAGCGGGTCCTTATGGGAGGAGACGAATTTGCCTGTATCCCGATCGTCGCGCTGGATCGGCCCCTCGGCGCGATACTTGTCGATAACGTCTTTAACAGAAAACCGATTCGAGAAGAAGATATCGCGCTCTTGACGGCGTTTGCCAATCAGGCGGGGCTGGCTATCCAGAACTCGATCGTCTATTCCAACAAAGAGCGGATCAACCGGGAGCTTCGGGAGGCCCAGGCAAAGCTGCTGCAGCAGGCCAAGCTTGTCGGGCTGGGCGAGATGGCCGCCGAGATGGCCCACGAGATAAGGAATCCGCTTGTGTCTATCGGCGGCTTTGCGCGAAAGATCTCCGAGGCGGCCCGGGACGACCCCAAGCTCTCGCGGTACAGCCGGATCGTCGTCAAGGAGGTCATGAAGCTTGAGCATACCCTTCAGAATATCCTCTCGTTTCCGCGGGATATTCCGCCGGCTCGATCAGAACGATCGAGTTTAACGAGGTAATCCGGGATACGCTGGGGCTGGTGGTCGACGATCTTGCGGCAAAGAAGATACGGCTCAAAACCGAGTTTCTCCAGGACATCCCGTCCATCGAGGCAGATTCGGATCAGCTGCGGCAGGTATTCCTCAACCTCTTCTATAACGCCGTGCAGGCGATGGAGGGAGGGGGTGAGATGACGGTTGTCACAACGGTCGAGCAGATCGGCGCCGTCCCCTACGTCAGGGCGGAGGTGCGGGATACGGGGCCCGGCGTCACCTCCGACGTTATCGGCAGTATCTTTAAGCCGTTCTTCACAACCAAGAAATCGGGAACAGGGCTGGGGCTCGCCATCACTCATAAGATTATCATCAATCACGGCGGTAATATTGATATCATCAATCGCCCCGAGGGGGGGGCATCCTTTATCGTGGAACTCCCGGTAACACAACCCAAACGCACCGAATGACACGGTTTGTCGAAGGCGAGGATTATGACGGACGAAAAACACTATACGGACAAAGAGATCACCGATTCCAATATCGTCTTCCACGACGAGTTCGACGCCAAGGTCTATGACTGGAAATGGGGAAAGCAATACTCCACCGCCGAGATGAACAAGATCGTCTCGGAATATGCCCATTACCTCGGCGGCCCGGTGGGCGCAATCGGGCGTTACCTGGACGTCGGATGCGGGACGGGCAGCGCCGTCGTCAACCTTTCCCTCTACCCGGACATGGGGGACGCCTCACGGCTCTGATATCTCCATCGGGATGCTCCGGGTGTGCCGGGAAAACGCCCACGCGGTGGGGAGGGAGGTGACACTCTCGGTCTCGGACGCACAGAAGCTTCCGTATCAGGACAACAGTTTTGATTTCATCACCTGCCACGCGGTTTTGCACCACGTCGCTCATCCGGAGGCGGTCCTCGGGGAGATTCATCGGCTGCTGCGCCCCGGGGGCAGGGCGCTGGTCTTTGAGCCCACCCGGTACGGGACGGCCCTCTGTTTCGGCCTGATGCGGTGGACCTGGGGGGTCGTCTGGGGAATCAGGGAGCGCATCAGCGGGAAAAAGCCGATCTGGGTCGTGGAGGAGGAGTTCGTGGACGGCCTCTCGGCCCCGCCGGACCTCACCACGTTTTACCCGAAAGAGCTCCGCGGGATGATCGGCAAGATCCCGTTTGGGAAGGGAACCGTCACGACGTACGGATTTCTTGGCAATTTCGCCCGGTGGTTCTGCCATCCCCTGAGAAATATCCCCCTCTTCGGCCGTCTCACCGGCCGCGCTGGCCGATCTATTGACCCGGCTTGATGAAGGGCCGATGAGATGGATCGTTCCCGAAACCCTCTACTTTCAGGCGGTGATCACGCTCAGGAAATAAGCGCGACGCGCCCGACGGAAAGGCCGGACGCCGTGTGCGCCCGCGGCCTTTCCCACGACAAACGCCTATGGACTATCCTTTCGAGATACGCGAGATCCTTTCGGCCTACTTCACATGCCTCCCGGCAGAGGCGAGGCGGAAGTTTTCCCGTGACGGGGAGACGGACCCCAAAGCGCTGACACTCTTCTGGGAGCGGATACTCACCGGCCGGACGAGGGGCGACATCGAGCAATCGTTTGCCTACTATGAGGCCCTGATGGAAACGGGGCGCGACCGACGGTTCGTCCTTTCCTACAACGAGCCGGCCGCCCTCATCTGGCCCTTTGTGATCGACCGGATCGTCTCGCTTTTTTCAGGCGAGACGCGCGCGGCGTTTCTCGCGGAGGCAGGCGTCCCCGACGGGGGGTCGCCGGCCACGGCCATGACGGCCTCTGTCCGCGCGAGAAACGCCTTCCGCCGGGCATTTCTGTCGGACATTAGCGGCCCGGTCCTGTCGTTTCTCTACTCCATGGTCTACCTCATGGGATTTTCCTCCGGGGGGGAGGCGTCGTTTCTCGACCGGGTCTTCGGGAGGGCCGGCCGGTGGGAGGGACATCTCCTGGACGCGGGGGGGGGGTCGGGTTTCGCGGGACTCGTGCTGTCGACAAGGGGGCCGGTGACCTACATCGATTTTTCTCCGTTTCGCGCCGCGCGCGCCGCGGCGATGTCCGAGGCGTGCCGCCGTGATCCCGGTTTCTTTTCGCGGGTGCTTGACCTCATCGATCGGGAATCGAGCGTCTTCGGGCTCTCGCTTGATCGTTCCCTGATCCCCCCGGTTACGGGCTCGGTGCCCCTGTGCGTATCGGGCGACCTCGTTGGTCTGCCGGCCGATATCGGCCCGTTTGACGGGGCCATACTGACCGACGTGCTGGAGCATACGACGCGGCCGGAGACGGTGCTTGCGGCCGTCTCTCGAACGCTTAGACCCCGCGCCCCGCTCCTCATTACCGTCCCGACGGACGCCAACGGGATTACCGGGCGAATCCGGGAAGAGGAAGAGGGCTACGCGTTTCCGTTCCTGCTGCACATCTCTTTTTTTTCCGACGAGCGTATCCGGCAGATGGCCGCGGCGGCGGGACTTTCCGTCGAGGAGCTTTCATACTTTTCCTACGAGAAAACGACGTGCCTGGGCCCGGCGCCCATGGAGGTGCTGGCGGTACTGAGAAAGGAATAGGAGAGCTAAATAAATAGGCGCCTCATCCGGGGTCGCCGGAGTGAGTGCCGAAAAGAACCGTACCGAGTGAAATGCCAAGTCCCGGAGGGTGCCGGGATCGAATAAGGGATTAGACCACGCGGCCCGCCGGGCCGCAATCGCGCCGCCGTTTACCAATTCCAATCCGTTCCATCTTTTACGGTCAGATATTTCATCCCACTGAGTCTTTTTTCTTGACACGGTTTGGCCGATATTTTATTATATCAATCGAATGATATAAAAACGGTGTGACCCGATGACCTTTTCGCCCCCGGTTGACGGCGACTGGCGACAGACGGTATGTGCGTGGCTGGCCAGGGCTCATAGGCATTAGCGGGAGACAGGGAACCGGGAAACCGTAACGGCGAAGGCGCGACACGGCGTCACTGCGGGCGCGTTTCTACCGACACATAGAGGAACCAATCATGGCCATAGAACGACTGCGGACATTCGAAGACGAGATGAAGACGTGCTTCCGGTGTTCGCTGTGCAAGATGGTGCCGCTTCCGGTGATAACCGATTCGCGGTACGCGGAAGGGTGCCCGGCAAACCGCGAGTATCACGTGCACGGGTACTCGGGATCGGGGAAGAGCATCATGGCGCTGAGCCTGCTGGAGGGCCGTATCACGGCCGACGAAGCCCTGGCCGAGGTCACGTTTGCCTGCACGACATGCGGGTTATGCGACGTCGCGTGCAAATTCATCATGGATTCCGAACGGCAGGTCGTGAACATTGCCCTCAGGGAGCACCTCGTTGACGAGGGCCTCGAGAGGCCCG
Source organism: uncultured delta proteobacterium (assembly GCA_963735595.1). Classification (GTDB taxonomy): domain Bacteria; phylum Desulfobacterota; class Zymogenia; order Zymogenales; family Zymogenaceae; genus JAFGAS01. The sequence goes on from CAVTLK010000002.1 coordinate 306,816, forward strand.
CGCACCGCAAGGTCCTCGCAAGGCGGCAGCGTGAGGACCGGACGAACGGGACAGTTTCGCTCTACCGGGTGCGGACGGACGGATCGGGCCTGACGGTGTTGCCGGGAAAGAAGGCCGATGTCCTGCTCATCCCCGGGTCGGAAGAGGGGCGTGCCGCCGGGGTGATGGATGCCACTACAAAGCTCGCCCGCCTCTTGTCACATGCCGGGGTGGACGTAGGTGTCCTGGGGGACGGCCCCGTAGATACGGGGGTCTATGCATACTGGACCGGCCACCGGGACTTGTTTGTGGCAGGCGCGCGGCGGCTGGCGGAGACCATAGACGGCCTCGAGGTGCAGGCCGTTGTCGCGGTGTCCGGCGCTGACCTGGGGATGCTGCGCTCTAAATATCCCGAGTACGGCGTCCGGTTGAAACCGGAGGTGTTGCATGCGACCGAATACCTCGAGCGGCTCATCACCAAGCGGAGGCTGAAGCTGCCCCGGGCCGTCCGGCATCTCGTTACCTACCATGATCCGTGTTACCTCGGCCGCCAGAGCGAGCCGCCCAACGAATGGCAGGGACAGCTCAAGATGACGCACGGGGTGATGACCTACTACCAACCGCCCAAGCCGCTCAACCGGGGGGTAAACGGCGTCTTTGACGCGCCCAGGCGCGTCCTTGAATCCATCAAAGGGATCGATCTCGTGGAAATGCACCGAATCCGCGAATATGCCTTCTGCTGCGGAGGGGGTGGCGGCGTTCCGGAGGCGTACCCGAGGTTGGCCGCAAACGCGGCGCTGCACCGTATTGACGAGGCCCGGTCGACGGGCGCCGAATACCTGGTTACGGCCTGCCAATCCTGCAGACGAAATCTTTCAGAGGCGCAATCCGAGTTATCCGGTACCTCCTTACCGGTTTTGGACGTCATCGACCTGGTCTACGAGGCCGCCGATATCGAGAGGTGATCATGACCATGAATTCGAAACTGAATCAACGGCTTACCGCCGCTATTACGGGCGGCGATATCAGCCGGGACGCCGGCCAGATCGCGGGGTCGCTGACCGAAAACCCGCTGATCGAAAGAGGCGCCGCCCCGAATTGTATCGTCCGTCCGGGGACGGTTGAGGAACTGACCGAGCTGGTCAGGCTCTCGAACGAGACGGGGCTGAACCTGACGGTCACCTCATCAACGGGGCGCCACTCCAGGGGGGGGATTGCTGCGGATGAGGACAATACCCTCATCGACCTTTCGGCGTGGAAGGAAATCGAACACATCGAACGCCGAAACCGCGTCGCCCTGATCCAGCCGGGGGTCACCTATGGGGAGCTGTCAAAGGCCGCACGGGAACAGGGTATGGTCATCCCGATGCCGATGGCGCCGCGCAGCGGCAAGAGCGTCGTCGCGTCCGTAACGGATCGTGAGCCCACGACCTGGCCCAACAAGCAGTGGGATTGGGGCGATCCCGTGGGAAGCACCGAGGTGATCTTCGGCAACGGTTCGCTGTTCAGGACGGGGTCCGCCGGCGGGCCCGGCACGCTGGAAAGGCAGCGGAGCGCCGGGGGCGCGCAAAAATACTCGGGAGGCCCTTCCCAGACGGATCTCCACCGCGTGGTGCAGGGATCCCAGGGTACAATGGGGATCGTCACCTGGATCACCATCCGCACTGAGTTAGCGCCTACCGTCCAGAAGCCGTTTCTGATCGGAACCGACAGCCTTGATGCCCTGACCGGGTTTGTGTACGAGGTGCAGCGGCCCGGACTCGGGGAACACGTCTTTATACTGAACGACCGATCCCTCGGCATGCTCATGGCCGGGTCGGGCGGGGCGGCGCCGGGCGGCACATACGAAAACCTTCCCCGGTATAGCTGTCTTATCAACATCGCGGGGTTCGAGCGGCTCCCGAGGCAACGGGCCCGGTATCAGGAACGGGACATCCGTGAGATCGCCAAGAGGCACACGTTATCGCCGGTTGATGCCCTCGGCGCGGTATCGGCCGAAGACCTGCTCGATGCATCGACCCGGCCGTGCGGGGAGGTAGACTGGCGGCACGGGCTTACGGGAGACTGCCTCTCGGTATTTTTCCTGACGACGCTCGATAAAGCCCCGCCGCTCATACAGCTCTTTTCCGATACGGCAAAGGGGCACGGGGTGGAGGCCGGAGACGTCGGCATCTACGTCCAGCCGGTCGTGCAGAATCATTCGTGCCACGTCGAACTACTGGTGCCGTTCGAGCGGGACGAGCCGGGCGTAATTGAGCGCATGCGGGCGTTGGAGAAGGCGGCGGTCACGGGACTCATCGGCGCGGGAGCCTTTTTCAGCAGGCCGTACGGCGCCTCCCGGGATATCGTGTTTGCGCAAAACCCGGTCCAATACGAGCTCATGAAGAAGGTGAAGACGATTTTTGATCCCGGCCGGGTGCTCAACAGGGGTAAGTGGGGCCTTTGATCCGTCCGGCGAGGTCCGACCTCGGCCGGTCACAAGGGAGCGCTTGAGCGTTAGCGAGACAGGAGTCATGAATGATAACGGATAAAGAACGAAAAACCCTTCAGGACATCGTATCGCCCCGGTGGGTATTTACCTCGCCGTGCATGATGGATACCTACGCCATGTACATGAATCCGGAGACGCTCAACCGGGAAGGCGGCCGCTGGGCCCCCCGACCGGCAGCCGTTGTGTTGCCGGAATCGACCGGGCAGGTCCAGGAGATCATGCGCTTCTGCAACAAGAGCGACCTCATGGCAAAGCCGCTTTCGACGGGGTTTCATACCGTTGCGGCGGCCTCGCGGGACCGGGTGATCATTCTTGATCTGAAACGCATGAACCGGATCATCGATATCGATATAAAGAACCAGATCGCCGTGGTCGAGCCCTACGTGAAGGCGTATGAGCTTCAGACGGAACTCTTCAAACACGGCCTTAACGTGCACATCATATCGTCGGGCAGCAACCATTCGATCCTTGCGTCCCACGCGGCCGCATGGGGGTACGGTTTTTCCGGGCCGTGGACGAGCCACAGCGGCAGGAACCTGTTGGGCGTGGAGTGGGTGCTGCCGACAGGCGAGGTATTCACGCTGGGAAGCGCGGGGGCGGGCGCCGGCTGGTTTACCGCCGACGGCCCCGGGCCGTCCATGCGGGGGATCCTCCGCGGATTCTCCGGGACGTTCGGGGGACTGGGGGTCTTCACGAAGTGTGCGGTGAAACTCTATGCGTGGGACGGCCCCGACAAGTGGGAGGTGCGCGGGAAGGCCCCGGTCTACCACCTGGCCGACTATCCCCGCAAGGTGTTCATGAACATCCTCTCGTTCCCCTCGGCCCAGGCCATGAAGGACGCGGGGTATAAGCTCGGGGAGGCCAACATCGAGTACGCCCAGTTTCGCACCCCCTCCTTTTTCGTTGCGCTGGGACTCACCGAGAACAACGAGCAGCTCAAGACCGCGCTCGAGACCGGGATATTCGAGAAGATCGCGAAATATGTCCTGGTTAATGCGGTGGTCGGTTACTCCGACCGGGAATGCCGGTGGAAGATGAAGGCCATGAGGCAGATACTCAAGGAGACCGGCGGCGTGTCGATCCCCATGTCCCTCAAACCCACCCCGAAGATGCTTGAGGCGCTTCACGCGATGAGGCGGTCCGCGCTTGCCGGATGGCTCATCGACGGGATCAAGGACCCGCTGGCTATACTGCGGCGATTTCCCTTTTTGCAGGAGATCGTCAACCGTCTTCCCGTCGGTAAGCAGGACCGCCTCGAAACGTACTCGCGGCTCTTCTGGCTGTTGATTCGAAACGCCGTGAACACGCAGGCGACCTCGCGCCCCTCCCAGGGGATGAATACGATGATGGGGTCATTCGATACGTGGGACCTGGGCGTGGAGCAGTCCGAGTGGATAGCCCGGGCCAAGCGGAAGTACATCGAACGGGGCCATATCGTGGACGACGGGGGCGACCTGGGTTGCGGGGGCACGTACGAGGGGGGCCACCTCGGCTACGTGGAGGGGATCATACTCTACAACACGAAGGATCGGCAGTCGATTATCGATACGGGAGACCTGATCAATGAAGGGATCGACGCCACGATAGACAAGGCGATGGGGATTCCCATCGCGGGCATGGGCAGCGTCATGAACGCCCGGCTCGGTCCGGCGTGCCGCAACTACCAAGTCTGGCAGAGCAAGATAAAGAAGGCCCTCGATCCGAACAACGCCTCGGATCCCTTTTTCTACGCCGAGCCGGAAGAGGGAGAGCCGTAACCGAGGGGAAATCCACGCGTAGAGGCGGATGCGGATGCGGGCAGGTTCGGACGGCGACCGACCGGGCCGCGCGACGCATCGGGGCGCGGGTTCCCGTGCTCACATAACGGCCGAAGAGCCGGAGTATTACGTAATTGAGGAGACCCGTCATGAGCAGAGATGTATTCGAGGCCTGGACCGGTCCCGGCAAGAGGGACAGGGAAATCCAGCTGATCGAGCCGAAAGAAAACGCGGTTCACGTAGTGGACGGCAGGACCTACCTGGAGTGGTGGTATTTCGACGCCATCCTCGAGACCGGGCACGTGGTGATCGGCTTTTTACAGGCATCGGAGCTGTTGAGCCGCAAACCGGGCGTCGAGCTTCATGTCTATCTGCCCTCGGGCGAAAAGCTGTCTGAAATCAAACGCTATGACGTATCGGACGTGCGGATCTCGGAAGATATCTGCGACGTTCGGGTCGGGGACAACAGCGCGTCGGTTACGTACCCGCAGGGCGGGGCCCCGCCGGTCTATACGATCCACATTGCCGAGGGTAATCTCGAGGCGAAATTGACCTTCACGGTTCAGGTCCCCGGCTGGAGGCCGGGCCTGGGTAAGACAACCTACGGCAAGAAAGGCTACTTTGCCTGGATCGTCCCGATCCCGAGGGCGCGTGTGGAAGGTACGATCAGGATCAACGATACGGTCATTGCCGCCCGGGGAATCGGGTACCATGACCACAACTGGGGAACGGCCGATATGAAACGGATCCTCACCCACTGGTACTGGGGGAGGATTTACGCCGATGATTTCACCCTCATCTATGCCTATGTACGGACAAACCGCCGTTTCGGGAACGCATGCTCAAAGCCGCTGATGATAGCCCATAAGGACCGGATAATTTATAGTACCGGGCAATGGGAGCTATCGGAGGGGCCGTCCGTCTTTAATGCCGTCGCCAACCGGCACTACCCGCGGTACGTGACGATAGACGCGCCGGGGGAGTTTTCGCTGAGGCTGGACGTGAAAGAGATAATCGACGCCCATGATTTCCTCGAAGGCCTGAATCCTCTCCTCAGGTGGGGGATCAATACAACCTTCGGCCGGCCCGGCTATTTCAGGTTCAAGTCGGATTTCGACCTTACCGTCGTCGATAAAAAAGAAGCGTTTCACCGCACGGGGCAAACCCTCCACGAAATGGTGGCGCTGAAATAGCGCCCGCACGGAGATGAGCGGAGTGGTCCGTCAGGGGCCCTATCCTTTGGACAAGTGCCGGCTTCTATGATATATCAAAAACATGACCAGGCATAAACAATCGGACGATACGTGGCGGCGTATTCTTGATTCCGCCGAAACGCTGTTCGCGAAGGCGGGTTACGACGGGGCCTCCACCCGCGAGATCGCCAAGGCGGCGGACGTCTCGATCAATACACTGCACTACCATTGCGGCGGCAAGAAAAACCTTTACGAAAAGGTGCTGGAGCGGGCCCTGGTCTCCGTTACGGCGCTGGTCAATCGGCACGTCGAGGGGATGCTCGGCAAAGACCTGGGCGACGCCGGGATGCTCGAGGAGTCCGTCACCCGGCTTATCGATGAGCTGTTCGATATGCTGCATGCGCACCCCAACTACGCCCGGCTCTTTATTCGCCAGCTGCTGGTTACCGATCTTGACCTCAGGAACGTGGAGGACGATACGTTGGTGCCGACACTCCGGGTCTGGTCGGAGCGGATAGAGTCTCAAATCGATACAAAACGCCTCGGGACGATGAACCTCTTTCTCTTCTTCCTCTCGGCAAGCCTCATGTACTGGGGCCTGTTTGTCCAGCCGAAGTTTATCGCGAGGTATTTTCGGATCGACCCTAATTCCGACGCGTATCTTTCAATCCTCAAGGGCCACGCCAGGGAGATGACGCTCAGGATGATTGAAGAGCGTCGACCGCAGTTGCCCTGACACGCGCCTGGTACACAATCCCGCCCGCGCCCGATTATCCCCTCGAAACGGTATCCGTTCGTCGTGAGTCGCGGATCACTTTAATTGCGCGTTTGGGGAACAGGAGGAAGACCGCGCAGTTAATGAGCCCCGGCAGGCGGTTCATGACGAAGAAATCCCTGACGGAACCGGCGGCGATCACGATTTTCTCGAACGGCGTGGTCTGATTGATATGTCCCGGGGGTGTGCGTCTTTTCGATGATGCTCTGCGCAGATACCGAAGCCGGGCGACCCACAGGAGCGGCACGTACCCGCAGTATCTTTTTACTATATCTATCGCCGTTTTCAGCGCCTGGTCGTATCGGCTGCGTGTCTTTGTTTCGGGGTGCTCCCGGTATTGGGCGACGACCTCGTTGACAAAGCCGATCTCCCCGATACGCGCAAGCTTCCACCACAGGTCGTAGTCCATGCCGAAATGGAGGGCCTCGTCAAGCCCCCCAACGCGCTCCCACGCCTGCCGCCTGATCAATGACGCCGGCTGGCAGATGGTATTGAACGAGGCGAATATGCGGGGAGAGAAGGGCCGGGAGTAGTGCGCACCGATGACGGTTCCGTTCTCGTCGATGATCTCCCCGTGCCCGTGCGCCGCAACGCATTCTTCGTGCTCGTCCAGAAAGCGCGCAAGGTCCGTGAGCCTTTCCGGGAACACCACGTCGTCGGCATTTACCCAGCAGACGTATCGTTCGGTGTCGGCCATGCGCGCGCCTTCGTTGACGGCCGCCGATTGGCCCGCGTCGGGGCGGGACCTCCAGTACTTAAATCTCTCTCCATATTCCCTTATGATATCGAGCGAATTGTCGGCTGACCCCGCGTCCATGAGCACGACGGAGATATCCAAGCTCGGCTCCGCAAAGAGGCGCTCAAGGTTTCGTGCGAGATACCGCCCCTGATTGAGGTTGGGTATTACTATCAGAATCCCGGTCATCATTTCATCGCAATAATGCGGATAATTGGGGTTACGTCCCACCTGTCCTATTCGGACGGGGGCCTTCTTGTGTTGTTCTTCGCGACGTTACCCGGCCTTTTATCCATGAAAGGAGCTTCATAGATTTATACACCGGGTCAACGAACGGGAGCGTGTAGTAGAAATAGCGTTTTCGGTCGAAACAACCGGGGGTCTCTTCGAAGACCCTGAGATGATCCCCGGCCGTATTTTCGGGAGAGAAAAGCCGGGCCCGCCGCCTCCCTTTCCTCGAAAGCTCCGCCCTCAGCTGCCCGTCGGTGATGACGTTATGAACCGCCTGGGCGAGCCCGTGCGAATCCAGCGGATCTATCAGCAGGGCCGCATCGCCGACCACCTCCGGGATGGACGTCGTGTTCGAACAGATTACCGGGCAGCCGACGGCCATCGCCTCAACCAGCGGTATGCCGAATCCCTCAAACAACGACGGATAGCACAGGCATACCGCGTTCTTGTACAAGGATATGAGGTCGGGCTTGTCAACGAATCCGAGCGATATGACCCGGTCGGCGATGCCGAGCCTCCGGCTTTCCGCGAGGACATCAAAGCCGTCCCGGGGGTCCTCGCCCGTCAGGACGAGGGAGACATCGTCCCGGTACTGTTCGTTGAGTATCCGAATCATCTCGAGGAGCGTGCGGTGGTTCTTATGCTTCCAGCGGTTTGCCGGGTAAAAGACGTACTGCCGGGGAATCCCGTCCGGCCGCGGCGGCCCGGTCCGGCCGTAATCGGCGTAAAAGTCGCTTTCGGCGCCCAGGTATATCCGTACTACCTTACGGGGGTCGACGCCATAGCGTTCGATGAGGGCATTTCTCGAAAAATCCGATATGGTAATGACCCTGTCGGCCATTGTCACGGAGTTCTTATAGTGTATCCTTCTTGCCAGGAGGGACCGTCCGGTAAAGAACTGCGGAAAAAAGCTATCCTGAATATCGGCCAGGGTGTAGACGCTGGGAATGGGCACCGGCCTCGGCTCCAATATCCCAACGGGGCAGAAATAGAGATCGAGCTTCCTGACATGCCCCAGGATCTCCGAAGGACGCGCAACCTGAATGCCCCGTTCAGCCCATCTATTACTTTTCAATGCACTGAGGAAGCGGAGGTTGTCTTCCGTAAAGAAGAAGGTGTAGTCATTGCCGGTATCGTTCTCCAACAGGAAATCGAAGAGGTTGCTGAAATAGACTCTCAAGCCCCCGATCTTATCCTCGAGATTGATACAATTAACGCCGATTTTCATTATCTATTTCATTAAAGGTTGGCCGGCATATCAGACAGGATATATGCGCCTATCCCCGGGATGCAGAAATCATCCCGTGAACGGAGGCTGTCACTCTTTCGTGTCGGAAGAGTACTGTTTCCTGAACTTTGATAGGTCGTTGATGGGCCTCCATAAGGCTCGAAAGAATATCTTTTTCATCGTTCGCGCGGGATTGTCCCTTATCTGACTGAGGATATCCGGCGTCTTCTCGATGACGTCACTCAATGTCATGGGGTTTGCTTTAAACTCGGCCGATACGGCCTTTTCAAGGAAATATTCGCGGATGCCGTCAACGGACGCCTTCAACGCCTTATTGTACTCATCATGAGGGCTGGTATCGTTAAGCCACGTAATTTTTGAGACAGTGCTTTCGTGTATGTTTCTATTGAAAAATATATCATTTGCCTGATCCGATATGAAATGGGACCCGGCATCCAAACCGATATTTCTTATAAATCCTTTTGTCGGGAGCAAATGGACCTTATGGAAATAGAGCGTGAGGATAGCTATCTTAACGTCCCACGCCGGAGACGTATCCCAGATCTTCTTTCTTCTCCTCGAAAAATCCCGCGCGAACAATACGAGATCGTTTCCCGCGGTATTCGGGATGTCCCTGTAGGCCCGCAAATCCGCCCCGCCCCCGGAGAAATGGGAGGAGATCATATCCCAGCGGTCCTTCCATGTGGCCCATCCCCACCCCATAAACCGCGCGGAGCTCACAAAGCTGTACCGATACGACTTAAAAAAACTATCCTCTATTTGTTGATAGCCACCAATCGAGAAAACCCTGCTGTCCCTTTCGTAATGCTGCAATGCCCTTTTCACTACGGAATAGAAGCCGGGCATTGGGAGGCAGTCGTCTTCAAGAAAAATCGCTGAGCTATATGATCGAAATACCGAATATATGTTGTCAACGACCCCTGCTAATCCCTCGTTTTTATCCTTAAAAAAGTAATCGACACCGGCCCAGTCAATTCCCTTGGCGACCCTCTTACACTCCTCGACGGGACCAACGGACGTTTCGTTTTTCGGCCCATCTATAAATACTATCACGTGATCGACATCCTGGGTTTTAACGGCGGACACTATCCGGGCGAACATATCCGGCCGGTTATAGGCAAACAGCACACAGGGCACTATGTTCTTCTTATGCGCCATCGATATACCCGTAGGCTAACATTACCGTACGATCAGCTCATTAGTATTAGGTGACGTTTCCAAGTCCTATGGTGTCTGATACTTCTCTTTAATTTTCTGGACAATCCTTTCGTAGCGAACGCCAAGGATATAAATATACTTTTCGGTATGCTCATTGATATAGTTGAATAAGAAAGGAAATTTTGTCCGGTTTCGAAAGATTAGCCCATATATGCAGTCGGCGAATATCACCGCCAGTAAACCGAAAATTTCCAACAGGTATAACAACTTATGGAAGACCGTTATATTCTGGGGAAGGAAGACGTAACTGGAATAACGGCCCAAGACAAATGCGTTGTATATATTCCAAGATTTCTTCATTTTCTTCGGCTGCACGAGGTGGAATGTATACAGCTCCGGTACGTAGAGTGTCACGGCATCCGGTTTTCTATTTCTGATTTTCCGTATTAATGCGGCTTCTTCACCGTATCCCAGGGCATCACCATGATGTCCAAGTATGGGATCGAAACCACCGTGCTTGTTAATGAGACTCCTCCGAAAAAACATATTCGGACCGTGCACGTACTCAGTATGGGATAGTGTCCTCGTTTCAGGGCCGAGGTAAAGCGACTGGTATCGGTCCTGAAACCAGGCCGGCTTTTTGCTCAAATAGAAAGGGTAATAAGGCCCGCCAAAAATATCCGGAGATTGATCCTCGATTATCTTGACAGCTACTTCCAGCCAGTTCTCCGGTACCCTACAATCATCGTCGGTGAAGCCCACGTATTCAGTCTGCGCCAGGCGCACGCCCGCATTACGCGCGTGAGACGGTCCCGGTTTCGTCTCAAAAACGTAGCGCACATTACCACGGCCGTTAAAACTCTCGACAACGGAACGGGTGTCGTCCGTGGAGTTGTTGTCAGAAATGATTACTTCGTATCGGGATTTATCGAGACTCTGGTTGCACAGGGTTCCCAGTAATGACCGGAGCCACTCGGCACGGTTATAGGTGCAAACGACAACCGATATTTCAGTCATTTTTTGACCGCGCTATTTATGAAGAAGCTTATCCATACTGTTTCGTTGGAAATCCGATATGTATCGGTATATTCACTATACCTGTACGTCGCGGGTTTCACGCAATGTTCAACGGTATATATGGCGCCCATAAATCCCTCTCCGAGTCCGTCCTCTAATGAATCGTAACGCATAGAACGCACCTGTCAGCGAGGAGCAGGCCAGGAGACGCGAACATGAGCAAGAAGCATTAAGATAGCGCCTGGTCCTTGGCCCTGATACAAGACATCGATATCTTTTACGGAAGCGATCCTCGGTCTACTATTAAAGACTCAAGGCGCGATTTGCCAGTGTCCGTGCGGTTTTTGCCCACGTATAGACTCCATAATGTGAGCGAATCTCCGCCTCTCTATCGCGGATGGCCTTTCTATGGTTAAAATGGTAGGCCAGGCGCTCAACCCATGCAGATAAATCCCGCGGGTCAAGATACTCGACGAATCTGCCCCCGACCTCGGGCAACGAGGAAGAGGAAGAAGCGATGCAGAACTTACCATATACAAGGCTTTCGGCAACCGGCAACCCCCAACCTTCATAAAGGGACGGGTAAACCGTAAAGAGGGCGTGACGATACAGGTAAGAGAGCTCGAAGTCACTGACGTGGTTTAGCATGAGAATTAGACCATGTACCGATCGGTCGAGACGGAGATTAGAAAGGAAGGAATCCGTCCCCCATCCCGTCCTGCCAACGAACACGAGTTTGGGTAAGTGTCGCAGATCCTCTCTCATTAGCTGTTTGTACGCACGGTAGAGGATCTCATGGTTTTTTCGCGGCTCGATATTGGCGACAAAGATAATGTAAGGTGTCCGGCAGATAACACGTACCTGCGGGCCGATGGGACCTTTTCGGATTCCTATGTCCGCCCCAAGCCGGATTACCCCCAGGTCCGGGCAACGTATTTTGGCCGTCGAAAGGAACAGCTCAAGGTCACGAAGGGTGTTTTGAGAAATGCAGAGGATCTTATCGGCACAGGTAGCCATGCTTTCCGTGAATTGGGCAAAATTTTTTAGTTGATCGCTCTCAACAAAATGTGGAAATTTAACCGGAATGAGATCGTAGCATATCGCCATCACGCCGATTCCCGTCCTCTTCTTGATGGCATACAGGCCCGGGAATATATTGGCTTCGGAATTCAAACCCACGGTAACATAGACATCTCCCCGGCGAAGCTCCGGTTCTATACTCTGTTCTCTCTGTCTAAGAAGCGTGAAGATAAGCCTCACCGGGGCTTGCCGTATCTTTGCCATGATACGCCATTGTTTTAAGAGATATCGGATAAGCCCGTCCTGTAATCGTCGAGGCAGACGACGAATTGCTGCCTTGATGAAACCTTTTATGCTCCAACCCGATCCTTCTGGCTGATGGGAACGCACCGCTTCGGCGTAACTATCCAATCGCCGGATGTGGGCCTCGACTTCTTTACAGCACACCTCGCGATGGTACCCCCTTACGCTGTCGTAGCGGCAAAAACGTGTTTGATTCTTGAATTCAATAAGAAGATGACGAGCACTTTCCAATTCTACTCGAACGAAACCGACTATGGGTCCGTTCCAGTTGTATATTCTGGTTATATCAAACCAGATCGATTTAGCCATGGAAGTATCCTGTTTTACGAGGTACGGGTACCTTTATGATGTCCGGGTATTATGCATGCGGCTTCAGACGTTGTCAATAATAGAAGAGGCCGCCTCACGGCCTTCAGGCGGCGTCTATTCTTAACCTGTGCTTTAGCGCCTGAGGCACCAGTCGCCGCACCGCTGCCGGCGAATGTAAAATCAATCCCCGCAGGATTGAACCCGCTATGCTCTTGGGTTTCCACAGAATATACCTGTACCAGTATTTCAGGGGCTCAGAGAATCTATATGGAGTCTTTCTTACGTAATGCCAGTACAATTCCTTGCGCGGGTGATCGCAAAGATAGTGCCACGGTTTGATTGCGCCCAGGTAATGAATAACGGCCGGTTGGGACACGGCGTCCTGGAATTCCGTATATAAAGATTGAGGCCTTGCCCTGTGCCTGGGAAACGGCAGTATCTGCAGATTCCATCGGGGGTGCAGTGAAAAACGCTTGTCATAGAGCACCGCGTTGAGCGGGTCCTGGTCGGCGCACTGTATCTTATCGGGGTGTGCGGATGCGTAGCGCATTACCTGAGTTGAGATGCGATGTTTTCTAAATTTTTCCATGTCGATCAACAGGACACCGCTGTTGAAATACCCGTATTTGGCGGGAATGTTCAGCGTGTTATACTTGTCGTCTCCCGAATCCACGTCTTCCACCGCGCCGAAGTAGCAGTTTCCCAGATCCGTGTTATACAATTCCGCCAGGGAGGTCGTCACGATGATATCGGGGTCCAGATACAGGACCCTCTTGACCGCTTTGGGCAGTAGATCGGTGGACAAAACCCTGAGGTAGGCCGCTTCCGTGAAATATTGGCCGGTTTTGAGCCCCTCGATTCGCCGGAAGTCGCATCTTATGAAGTTGACCGTTACATCATATTTATTGAAAAATCTCTTGAATTTATGGATCGAAGTATCGTCCAAATCATAATGGAAATAAAATAGATTTATACGCTCATTACGATTATTTTCCAGCAGCGATACGAGCATTACGTACGCATGCTTCATGTAATTCTTGTCGGTAGTGACCAAGATATTCAAAGTCCAGGTTCCTGCTCGATATCGTTAGTCGGTTGATCCAAATGACCCGCACAATAAGGCTGTTTCACCCTGATGCTGGTATATGCGACGCATTGGACTATAGTATCTCATCGTCTTTTTCCACAACCTCCAAATCGTGTTCCACCATCATCTTGACCAGGTCATCAAACGATACCTTCGGTTTCCATCCGAGCTCCCGCTCCGCTTTAGCCGGGTTACCCAGGAGGATGTCGACCTCCGCGGGCCGAAAGAACTTCTGATCCACCTTGACATACTCCCGGTAATCCAGGCCGGCGCAGTTGAACGCGGCCTCCACGAACTCGCGGACGCTGTGGGTCTGCCCGGAGGAGATGACGTACGTATCGGGCTCATCCTTCTGGAGCATCAGCCACATCGCCTCTACGTAGTCACCCGCAAAGCCCCAGTCGCGCCTGGCGTCGAGATTACCCAGGAAGAGCTCCCGGTCGAGGCCCTGCTTGATCCGCGCAGCGGCGCGGGTGATCTTCCTGGTGACGAACTCGAAGCCCCGCCGGGGCGACTCGTGGTTAAACAGGATGCCGGAGCAGGCGAACATGCCGTAACTTTCCCGGTAGTTGACGGTAATCCAGTGTCCGTACACCTTTGAGACTCCGTACGGCGAACGGGGATAGAAGGGCGTCTTCTCGGTCTGGGGGACCTCCCGGGCCTTTCCGAACATCTCGCTGGATGAAGCCTGGTAAAACTTGATGCGTGGGTTAACGGCCCTGATGGCCTCCAAGAGCCGCAATACCCCAATCGCCGTCACGTCCGAGGTGAAGATCGGCTGGTCCCATGAGGCGGGCACAAAACTCTGCGCCGCCAGGTTATACACTTCGTCGGGCTGCGCCGTTTCGATGATCGAGATCAGGGAGGACTCGTCGGTCAGATCCCCCGACACCAGACTGATCCGGTCGAGGATGGAGCCTATCCTCGTGAGACTGGGGGTGCTTGACCGTCTGACCAGGCCGACGATATCGTAATCCTTTTCCAGGAGGAATTCCGCAAGGTAGGATCCGTCCTGGCCGGTTATCCCGGTGATCAACGCCCTTTTTTTCATGGTATAGTCCCTATGTAATCCTTTTCGTCGCTATCTCCAGCTTCTGTTCAATAAGGCTGCGGATTTCATCAAGCCGCTCCTGTGAATCGGCCTCGAACCGTAATATGAGCGCCGGCTGCGTATTGGAGGCCCGGATAAGGCCCCAGCCGTCGGGGAACTCTATCCGCACCCCGTCGATGTCGTGGAAGTGGTAACCGTCAAGCGTCTTCTTGATCTCGTCCACAATCCTGAATTTATCCGACTCGTTGCAGGCAACCCGAATCTCGGGGGTATTGACCATTTTCGGGAGGCGGTCGACGATATCGGCGAGGCTTCTCCGGCCTCCGGCCTGTCTCCCCGCCAGGATTTCCAGAAGCCGTAACGCTGCATAGATGGCGTCGTCATACCCGAAGTAGCGGTGTTTGAAGAAGATATGGCCGCTCATCTCCCCGGCGAGGAGCGCCCCGGTCTCCCGCATCTTCTGTTTGATGAGGGAATGGCCTGTCTTCCACATGATGGGGTTGCCGCCCAGGCGCCTGATGCCGTCGTACATTACGCGGGAACACTTCACCTCTCCGATGCAGGTTGCGCCGGGGTGTTGGGCGATGACATCCTCGGCAAGGATGAGCAGCAGCAGATCTCCCCTGATGACCCTTCCGGTTCCGTCCACTACCCCGATCCGATCGGAATCGCCGTCAAACGCGATTCCGAGATCGGCCGTCGTTTCTCGCACTTTTGCGATGAGGTCGCTCAGGTTCTCCTCGGCGGTCGGGTCAGGGTGGTGGTTCGGGAAATCGCCGTCCGGCTGGGAGAATAGCTCGTGGACCGTTGATCCCAAAGCGGCGCAGCAAACCGCGGGACGACCAGGCCCGCCGTCCCGTTGCCGGAGTCGACGACGCAGGTGATCGTACCGTTCGAAGGTGCAGCCGTGAGCGAGCCGAGGTTTTCGAGCATATAGTCTGTATACGGTTCCGCGATGTCCAGACCGGTAACGATCTTTTCGCCCGGGCTCAATGGCGGGCGCGTCTTTGGATACTCGATAGAGTTCCTGTATCGATTCTCCAAAGATCGTGTCCTTGCCGATACATATCTTGAAGCCGTTATACTCCGGCGGGTTGTGACTTGCCGTGATCATTATGCCCCCGTCGACCGCCATGCGATGAAGGGAGAAGTAGAGGAGGGGGGTCGGGGATAAACCGATATCGACAATATCAATTCCCCACGCAGAGAGCCCATCGATCAACGCGCGCGAGAGCGGTTCCGAGCTCTTCCGGCAGTCCCTTCCCACGACCACCGGGAGGCACCGTCCGTTTTTAGGCGGTCGATGAGGATTTTCCCGTACGCCCATCCGATCGCCGCGGGCGGTTTCTTCGTCGAGGTTTTTTCCATAGATACCCCGGATGTCATATTCACGAAAGATTTCTTTGCTCGATCATAGGTATTCTTCCAGCCCGGATTCCTTGAGCTTCTCGATGATCATCTTCACGTCCTGACTTCGGTCCTTGTTGGCCACCAGGATGACATCATCGGTTTCGACGATGATGATGTTCTCGATCCCTATCGTTGCCGCGAGCTTCTTGGGGCTGTAGATGATGCAGTTCTTCGTGTCTATACTGATGTGTCTGGACCATGTGACGTTGTTGTCCTTGGTCTTTTTGCTGATGAGGGCATCGAGCGCGGCCCATCCGCCGATATCACTCCACCCGATGTCGGCCGGCAGCACCAGCATGTTATCGGCATGTTCCAGGACGCCGTAGTCGATTGATATTGATTCCAGGCGCGGATACGTTTCGGCCAGGACGTCCTCGATTTTTTCTCCGTCGCCGATTCTCTCCCGGATTTCCATGAGAATCGAGTAGTTATCCGGCAGATACTTCTGGATGGAATCGAGGATCACGCCGGCCTTCCAGATGAAGATGCCTCCGTTCCAGTAGTAACTGGCGGACTTCAGGAATTTCTCGGCCAGTTTTTTTTCGGGCTTTTCCTCGAAACGGTCGACGGCAAAAAAGTCATGGCCGTTGAACGACGTATATCGACGGCCCTTTTTTATATACCCATATCCGGTTTCGGGATAGGTGGCCTTCATCCCGAGGGTAATGAGACAATCCTTTTGAGCGGCCAGATCATAGCTGACTTCCATTGCCTTTGTAGAAACCGTCCTCGTCCAAAATAAGGTGGTCCGCGGGAAAGACGGCCATCACCCCGTGTGGATTTTTTTCGTTTATGAGGATGGCGGCCAGTCCGATACAGGAGGCGGTATTTTTTGCGATCGGCTCAAATATCAGATTCTCTGGTGGGAATTTCGGGGAGGAGTTTCTCGAGCTCGTGCCGGTGTTCTTCGTTTGCGATGATATAGATATTGTCTGCGGAGATGACCTTGTTGATCCTTTTGATCGTTTCGCGGATCATCGGCTCGGAGCTGATTATATCGAGCAGCTGCTTGGGCATTTTTTTTCTGCTTCTGGGCCAAAAACGCGTTCCGTGGCCCCCGGCCATGATAACGGCGTAGTAGTTCTTTTTTATACGGCCGTACTTATCCTCGAGACGCACGACATCGTCAAGCTGGGCCGTGGAAACCTCAAGGACGTCGCATTCCTCGATTGCGATAAATCTATGCCGTACCTTCGGCATGATCCTGTATGATTGTCCCGGTTTCATGAGGATGCTTATGAGCCTACCGTTTTCCTCGACCTGCTAATTCCATAGAGCCCTGAGAAAGCAAGATGGTCTCATCTTTGAAGTTGTGGAATTGCAGGCTGCTGCACTCGCCTTTGTAAATATGGAGGATCTTGCCCGCGTAACTCTCGGATTGGGCGTAAAGGATTTCGTATCCCCACGGTTTATCTATTCTTTTCATAACCCTCTCCGATGGAAAAGAGGGGGAAATCCCCTCAACGTGCCCGCGCCGGGTAAGACCGACGAATACCGATAGTAACGGTTTAGCTCTTTCGGATTTTACGACTTCAGATAGCGTTCGATCGCCCCGTCGGTTTTCCCGAAGTAGACGAGTTCTCCGTCGACAAAATACATGCAGGAGGGACAGATCTTTCGTACCAGCGTCATGTTATGACTCACAAAGAGGATCGTCCTTTCGTCGTTCTTGAAACTCTGGATTCTCTCAAAGCACTTGCGCTGAAACTCGGCGTCACCAACGGCCAGGACTTCATCTAGAATCAGTATCTCGCTTTCAATATGCGCCGCGATTGAAAAGCCGAGGCGCACATACATGCCGCTTGAGTAGAATTTTACCGGCGTGTCGAGAAACTTTTCGATCTCGGCAAAATGGACGATCCGGTCAAACTTCTTGTTTATTTCGGCCCTTCTCATTCCGAGTATTGCCGCGTTCAGATAGATATTCTCCCGCCCCGTCAGGTCGGGATGAAACCCGGTTCCAATCTCCAGGAGGCTCGTCAGGCGTCCCCTGATTCGTGCGGTTCCGATCGTCGGCTCGGTAATTCTGCACAGGATCTTGAGTAGTGTCGATTTGCCCGCGCCGTTCTTTCCGATGATCCCGACGGTCTGGCCCCTTTCTATTTGGAAAGAGACGTTTTCCGAAGCGCCCAGAAATCCTCACACCTTTCTACAGCGTCCGGGCGTAAGTCTTTCCTGGCTCTTCTTAGAATGTCTTTGTAAGGTAGTTTATCTTTTCGGTGAGGGTGGAATAGCGATCCGTCGGCCGATGAGAGATCCTGTATTTTTTTCCGATATTTTCCGAAACGATGCAAACTCCATGTAGTTCCCGTGACGGTCAAATTATGTCGGCGAAATATCTTTCCATTCTTTTGAAATAGTAGAGCCCCGAGACGAAGATAACAGACGAAACCGCCATTGATATTCCGAGGAGTTGCAGGTCCATATCCTTGTTGCCCAATATGCAGACACGGTGCGCGTCAATGACTCCCGACATCGGGTTCAGGTAGATAAGAAAGCGGTATTTCGTCGTAACAATGCTCGTCGGATAGACAACGGGTGTGATGAAGAGGAGCAACTGGATGAAAAAGGGAATAATATGCTGGATATCACGGAATCTTTACCGTTAGCGCGGAAAGCCATAACCCGAGTCCTATTGCCGTCAGCGTCGATGTGATCAGGATGACGGGAAGCATAAGAATATATATGCTGGGCGGGTACGAGTAGTAGAGCCATGATGCAGCGCCAGGAATAGAAGTGATATTAGGTAGTCGTAGATGCCCGAAAGACTATAGGAACAGGGAATAATTATTCGGGGGAAATATACTTTCGTTATGAGGGACTGGTTGCTTGACCAGACAGGCGCTCGAATTGAGAAGCGAATATGAGAAGTAATTCCAGAGCACCAGTCCGGAAAGACAGAACAAGGGATACGGTATATCTTCAGACGGGACCTTTACGATTCCCCCGAAAACAACCGTGAGGATCACGATCGAGATGAACGGCTTGATGAAGGCCCACGCGAAACCGAGGACGGTTTGCTTGTAACGGGCCTTTATCTCTTTCCAGGCAAAAAAATAAAACAGCTCCCGATATACGATAAAGTCTCTCAGGTTAATCGGGATAAAGCCACTGGACGGCTTAATGACCAGCTCTTCGTCCGTGAGACGTCGCGTATTCGTCCAAATGGTCCTTTTTTCTGATTCATTGAGGACCTTTGCCGTTAGCAGGTAAGACGAGACCGGCGGTACCATTCGATCGTTTCCTTCAGTCCCTCTTCCAAGTCGGTCCGTGCGGTAAAGCCGAAGTATTGCGCCGCCCGTGATACGTCCAGCTTCCTCCTCGGCTGCCCGTCCGGTTTTGATGCATCCCATACGACTTCCCCTTTAAACCCGGTTAACCGGACAATGAGATCGGTCAGCTCCCTGATTGATATTTCGCTTCCCGATCCCAGGTTAACCGGTTGGATACCGTCGTATGTTCGGCTGCAAGGACGATCCCCTCGGCAGCGTCCTCCACAAAAAGGAATTCTCGGGAAGCACTCCCGGTGCCCCATACGGTGATTTGGCGCTCGTTATTGAGCATTGCGTCAAAGCATTTTTTGATCAGGGCCGGTATCACATGGGAGGAATCGGGATTGAAGTTATCCCGAGGTCCGTATAGATTCGTGGGGAGGAGGTAAATGGAATTAAAACCGTATTCGGTTCGATACGCCTGCGACTGGACGAGCATCATTTTTTTGGCCAGTCCGTAGGGGGCGTTAGTCTCCTCCGGGTAGCCGTTCCAGATATCCTCCTCCCTGAAGGGGGCGGGAGTGAATTTCGGATAGGCGCAGATCGTCCCGATTGAAACAAACTTTTCTATATTAAAACGCCGTGCATACTCTATCAGCAGCGTTCCCATGATGAGATTCTTATAGAAGAAACCGCCCGGGTGAAGGCGGTTTATCCCGATACCCCCGACGACCGCAGCCAGATGAATGACGATCTCGGGTCTTAATGCCTCGTAGAGCTCTTCGACCTTTTTTTCTCGGGTGAGGTCGAAATCCTTAGACCGAACAATAAAGATATCTTCCTTCTTAGCGCCCCTCTTCAGAAGCAGTTGGACTACATAGGAGCCAAGAAAGCCGGCACCCCCGGTTACTGCTATTCTCTTGGTGCTGAGATTTATCACGTTCTTTTTAGTCTGCTGCTAAACCGATACGGAATCTTGATCCAAAATAGACCATTCGTTTTCCCTGTTAATACTACGCACGGAAGAATGGATTTAGCGCCACACTATTTCAGATTGTGAGAAACAAGGATTATAGAGGTGATGTCCCTGTCTTGTCCGTCCGGGAATACGCGAAAACCGCGTGTTTAGTATCACTCGAAACGGCCGTCAATTTAGTATAATTACTGAATATAAAGAACCGGCCCGTAAAGAGAGGAGCGTATATCCGGCGACCGGGCAACGTGGGCCGTGAGCGACGGTGAGACTGTTTCCCTCATATACGAGTTACCTGTCGATGCCAAAGAACCGGGTGATCTCCCTTTGGCATAGATATACCGTAATCATTGATAAAAAGCAACTGTTTTCGGCGTTCACGGATATAGCCGGGTGTTTTCCGTATCTTTCGAAAAAAGGCACCATGCTCCCCGGGGACGCACGGACGCGTTTCCTGCGGGATGACAATGAGGAATCAGGGGGATTTTAGAAGTATCGGCGGAGCCTATATGAACAATCCCAAGGACAAGAAAATAGTTGCATAATTTGCATGAATAGTATACAAATATAGTGAGTCTCAGGATTTTCTCAAAAGGGTCCCCTGGTGTAATATGACGATGACCGATATCCTTACCACGCCCCACGCGTTGGGGACACACACCGCGCCCAACCGTCTCGTCGCCCAGGCGATGGAGACAAACTGCGCCGAAGGGGGCGGGATTACCCCCGGCATCATCCGCAGGTATGAGGGGCTGGCCGAGGGTGGCTGGGGCATTGTTTTTATGGAGGCGGTTTCGATCACGGAACGGCACCTGGCGCGCAAACGCGGTCTGATCATCACAAAGGACCGCCTGGACGGCTTCAAACGGCTGGTGGAAGCGTTCAGGAAGGCAAACGATCGGTCGCTCCTCCTGTTTCAGCTGAGCCACTCCGGGCGGCTGAGCGGCGCTTTTTCAAGGATGGTCAAGGCGTATGAGGACGACCTGACCGACGCGCCGGTGCTTTCGGAAGACGAGATCAATGAAGCGGTGGATGACTGCGTAGCCGCGGCTTTATTGGCGCATGAGGCAGGGGCCGACGGGGTGGACATCAAGGCGTGCCACGGTTACCTGGGCGGAGAGCTGCTGCGCCCGGCCAACGGGCGGGCCGACCGGTACGGGGGCAGGCCCGAAAACCGCGCCCGGTACGTCGCCACCGTGATCAGTGAAATAAAGCGGCTCCATACCGGCTTTCTGGCGGGAAGCCGAGTATCATTGTTCGAAGGGATACGGGGCGGATGCGGCACCGCCGGCCCGGCGGAAGTGATCGAGGATCTTTCGGATATACTGGATGTCGTCTCGTCCATTGTTGCCGCCGGGGCCGACTTCATTAACGTTTCGGCGGGGATCCCCGCGCTGACCCCCGGCCTGACCCGTCCGACAGTCGCGAGCGACGTCAATCTCTACCACCATTTCCGTTACACGAAGGATGTCAAAGATCGTTTCCGGCGCACCGCCGTCATAGGTTCGGCCTATTCGGCGGGGCACGAACAAGCTGCCCGGTACGCCGGGGAAAACATCGAGAAGGGATATACGGATTTTGCGGGATTTGGACGGCAAAATCTGGCCGATCCCCTTTTCCCCCGAAAGCTCTTTTCCGGTTCCGACACGATAGACTACTGTACGTTGTGTGGGGGGTGTTCGCGCCTCCTCAAGAAACAGGAGACGGTCTTTTGCACGACATACGGGCCGAACCGGCGGGAGCGGACGTGATGTACGGTTCACGTCGGTTGCGGCCGATTCTACCCGAAACCGGCGTCGATTCCACGCGATATTCGCGCAGCCGCCCGAAGCCGAAAGGACTGTTACCATGACGGAACCCGTAAAAAATCTCCAGGATATTGCGGCAATTTGCTCCGTCTCCGTCAGCACCGTGTCACGGGTGATCAACCACGAGCCGGGCATATCCAGAGAGACCGTACGGCGGGTCATGGAGGTAGTCCAGCGGTATAAATTTTCCCCGAGCAAGCGCAAGCGTCCGATCTCGCGCTCCCAACTCAGGCTGCTCTTGATCGTTCCCGATGCGTCGGTTACCATGGACAATCCGTTTTTCGACATTGGCGAGCTTCTGAGATCGGTGGGCAGCGTCTTCTCCGGGGAAAAGAAGACCATTGAGACCTTTTCTTTTTCCCAGCTGTTTGACCCCGATCGGATCTCCCTTGAATCCGCCGACGGTGTCATATTCGCCTTCGGAGACGTCGACCGCCGGGTTCTGGACTCGCTTCACACTGCGAGGATACCGTACATCTTTCTCAACCGCGTTCTGGATGACAATAACTACGTCTCCTGCAATCATTATAAGGGGACGCTGCGGCTTGCCGAACACCTGGCGGCCCGAGGGTATAAACGTGTCGGGTACCTCGGCTGCGAGGCAATCCCGGTAAACGCGGATCGGAGGCGCGGGTATCTGACGGGGACGTTTGAGGCCGCGGGAAAAATCGACCCGTCACTGACTATCGAGGTTGCCTCGGTGGGAGAGGTAACGCAGGAGACGGCCCGTCATTTCGTAGGCCGGGGATGCGACGCCGTGATGTGTTTCAACGACAACTTCGCGATTCGGCTCATCATGGGGCTTTCGGATATGGGCAGGAAGGTTCCCAATGATATGGCGGTGACCGGTTTTGACGACTCCCCGCTCAGGAGGGTCTTTTTACCCTCGATCACGACGATCAGCCTTTCAACGTTCGAGATGGGTTTCTTCGCCGCGCGCTGGCTACGGGACAATATCCAGCACCGGGAGTCCCGGAGGATTCAGCTGGAGGTAAACGGCACCCTGATAGTCGGCGAATCGACCACCCGAGGAGGGACCAATGGGTAAACAACCAGGCGAGCCCCGGACCGCCCTGGTCACGGGCGGAAGCGCCGGTATCGGAAAGGCGGTCGCCCTGGCGCTGGCCTCCGAGGGATACACGGTCCTGATCTCCGGCCGGCGGCCCGACCGGGAGGCGGCCGAGCTCGTCGGGCGCCTCAACGAGGCCGCCGGGACCGACCGGTGCCGCTACGTTCGGGGAGATATCGCCGATGCGGCGTGCCGCGACCACCTGGTGAAGACAATCAGGGAAGAGTACAAAACGCTGACGGTCCTGGTAAACAATGCCGGCGTTACCACGCGGGACAGGAAGGACATGCTGGAGCTGACCGAGGACGATATAGTCGGTCTCCTTAAGGTTAACCTGATTGCCCCCTTCCTCCTCTCGGCCGCCCTAGCCGACCTCATGAACGGGAGACAAGAGCCGGCCTATATCATTAACGTATCTTCTATATCGGCCTATACCGCTTCCACGAACCGGGCCGACTACTGCATCTCGAAGGCCGGTGTTTCGATGATGACTGCGCTTTTTGCCGACCGATTGGCGGCCGACAACATCCGCGTCTTCGAGGTGCGGCCCGGCATTATCAGGACCGACATGACTGAACCGGCGGCCGAAAAATACGATCGTCTCATCGCGGAGGGGCTGCTTCCTATCGGACGCTGGGGAACGCCCGAGGACGTGGCCCGGGCCGTGCGTCGGGATCGTCCTGGGATACCATCCCTACAGCACCGGTTCCGCCGTCGACGTGGACGGCGGATTTCATATCAGGAGGCTCTAACAATGCGCCGGGGCGTCATTGCCGCAGGGGGGACCTCGCGTGCCGGTCATCGAGAGCCGGGTCTGTATCGTCGGCTCCGGGGCGGCGGCCCTCAATGCCGCGGTGCATCTTCGTCATCTGGGCGTCGATGACGTGATCATTGTGACCGAGCGCGTGGGAGGGGGCGTCTCGGCCAACGCCGGCTCGGACAAGCAGACCTATTATCGGACAAACCCGGCGGCGGCCGGCGGAGACGGGGTCCGGGAAACGGCCGAGAACGCTCTTTTCGGGCGGAGCGATGCACGGCGATATCGCCCTGGTGGAGGCGGCGCTGTCGGAGCGGGAATTCTATCATCTCGCGGAGCTGGGCGTGGATTTCCCTCACGACCGATACGGGGTCTACCCCGGCTACCGCACCGACCACGACACGGCGGACCGGGGGACTTCGGCGGGGCCGGAGGACCTCGATCGAGATGGTCGCGCGGCTGGCCGATGAGGTCGAGCCGTCTCAAAATTCCTATCGTGGACGGATTGACGGTCGTGGAGCTTATCACCGACTCGATGGACGGCGCCACGCGGGTGGCGGGGCTCGTGGGTTTGGAGCGGCCCCGCATCGGGCGGGACGATACCTTCGGACTAACGGCGGTTATGGCAGATTACGTCGTATACGCTGTCGGCGGGCCCGGCGGGCTTTTCGGGACAGCGTCTACCCGCCCGACCAGGTCGGAGGATTGGGCGCGCCGCTGGCGGCGGGGGCGGTCGCCGTAAACCTCACGGAATCCCAGTTTGGTATCGCCTCGACGGGCTTTCGCTGGAATCTCTCCGGCAGTTACCAGCAGGTGCTGCCCCGATATATCTCTACCGACCCGGCCGGCGGCGATGCCCGGGAATTTCTCAACGCCGGGTTCCCCGACGCCGATCGCCTCTTCACCGCCCAGTTTCTGAAGGGCTACCAGTGGCCGTTTGACGTGCGCAAGCTCTCGGATTACGGCTCGTCCCTGATTGACCTTTTGGTCTTTGAAGAGACCGTTATACGGGGGCGCCGGGCCTTTGCCGACTTTTCCCAAAATCCCGCCCACGGCGGCGTATCGTTCTCGATGGAGTCAGCCCCCGATGTCGTCAGGGAATACCTCACGGCGTCCGGTGCTGCCGCCGATACCCCGGTGGGCCGGCTTCAAACCCTCAACCGGCCGGCCCGCGAGCATTTTCCTGGACAACGGCATCGATCTCGCCACGGACAGGGTGCCGATCGCGGTCTCGTCATCAGCACACCAACGGCGGACTCGCCGGCTCGATCTGGTGGGAGACGACGATTCGCAACCTGTTTGCGGTCGGCGAATGCAACGGCAGCCACGGCATCTATCGGCCGGGCGGGGCCGCCCTGAACGCCGGCCAGGTCGGCTCGCTGAGGGCGGCCCAGATGATCGCCCATCGCAATGGCGGAAAGCGATCCTGGCGCGTCGGGAAGACGGGCCACGGCAACGGCCCTGGAGAGGCTCGTCCGAATCTATTCGGGACTTTCGTCCCGGCCTAACCGTATCGACACTGACAAGGAACGGAACCGTATCCAGCGGCGTATGTCGCGGGTTATGGGGATCGTCCGAAATGCCGAAGACGTTGCCCACGCCCTCGAGGAGAACCGGGAGATGATCGACGCCCACCGGTCGGGGGGGCTGAGCGGCCGGGAAGAGCTCCTTGCGTTCGTCAAGAACGAGGACCTCCTGATAAGTGAGCGGGCGTGCCTTGCCTCGGCGAAGTTTCTCCTTGGTGTCCTCTCCGGGGCGCGAGGGTCGTTTCTGGTCGGGCGGCGCGATATGATCGAGGCCCTAACGAAGTGCCGAGCCGGCACGAGATCACCGGACGTGTTCCCGGACGAGTCGATGAACGACCGCGTTCTCGAATGTGTCCTGGATGGGGACCTTAGCCCGCACGTCCGGTTGGTCGGCGTTCGCCCGATCCCCAACGAGACCGCGCCGTTCGAGCGGACGTGGGCCGCGTACCGGGACGGCGCCTTTTATCGCGATATTCCCTTTGACGGGGGCAAACCATGAAGAAGCGGGTACTGGTGGTCTCGGCGGGCCTGGTTCACCCGACGTCTTTCGGCGCGAAGGCATCTGGAGGGCATTATCAGCGCATACGGGCTAATCGACCATACCACCGTCCGCGACGTCGAGGCCCTCACGCGCCTGGACCGGGATGAATTTTCCGGCGCGGTCCTCTATTTTCATCGGCGGCACATCTCCGACAGGGCGCTTGGCGTCCTGGATCGGTTCGTGAAGGGGGGAGGGGGGCTGCTGGCGATCCACGGGGCATCGGCCTCCTTCAAGAAGACCCCACGGTATTTCGACATCCTCGGCGGGCGGTTCGTGGGCCACGGTAAAATAGAGGCGTATACGGTGTTCAGGATCGGGGGAGACGACCCCCTGTTTGCCGTTACCGAGCCATTCGCCGTCATCGACGAGCTCTATATCCACCGCTATGACAGCGACGTGACCGTTCACTACGCGACCGAGAGGACGGGCAGTACCGAGCCGGTGGTCTGGACAAAGACGCACGGGAAGGGGCGGGTCTGCTATATCTCCCTGGGACACGTGAGCGAGGTTCTCAAGGGCAAGGAGGTAAGACAGATTATAACGGATGCCCTCTCATTTATCGTAGGAACCCGATCGGAAGGCAAGCAATGAAGAGGTTTAAACTGGCGATCGTCGGATGTGGCGATATTGCCCGGTACGTCGCGCTCGGATGCCTGATCAACCGAAAGATTACGGCGGTCGCCTGTATGGACAGCGACGAAGCAAAGGCCCGCGCGTTCGGGCGGCGTTTCCGGATCGGGCAGGTATTTGACGACTACGACCTGATGCTTGAGAGCGCCGGGGCCGACGCCATCTACCTGGCCGTACCCCACCACCTGCATCGGGCGATGATCGAGAAGGCCGTTGCCCGGGGGCTTCCGGTGTTGTGCGAAAAGCCTATCGCCACTGCTCTGGACGACGGGATGGCGATCTGCCGGCTTGCCCGGGAGACCGGGATCAAGATAGGGATCAACTATCAATACCGGTACGATACCGGGTGCTACCGGCTTTTCAGGGCCGCCCAGACCGGTGCGCTCGGCAGGCCCCTGTACGGCCGCTGCAATATCCCCTGGCACCGGGGACCGGACTACTTTTCCGGCGCCCCGTGGCACGCCGGCAAGGACGCGAGCGGCGGCGGCACGCTGATCACCCAGGCAAGCCATATCATCGATATCGCCATCCTGGCGCTTGGCGGGGAGCCGGTAACCGCCCGGGCAGATATAGCCCGGCGGGTGTTTTCCGACGTCGAGGTGGAGGACCTCGGCATGGGGATCGTGGGGCTGTCCAACGGCGCGCTGCTGTCGATAAGCAGCTCCATGATCGCCGTACCCGAACGGCCGGCGACAATCGAGGTATACGGGAGCGCGGGCACGGGCATCTATACCGGATCGGCGTTTTCATCCGTGCGGTTTTTCGGGACGAAGCCCACGCGCCACCGCGTCCCGGTGGGGGGGTTGCACGCGTTGTTTCGGAGCGTCGAAGGCTTCCGGCGCTGGGTGCAGCACGACGTCGACTACCTGATCCCGGCCCCTTCCTCCCTTCGGGTCCTGGCGGTCGTGGAGGCGCTCTACCGCTCGGCGGCAAGCGGCAGGCGCGAGACCGTGGACGACCGCTACCTGCGCTTCACCACGACCTGAGGCTGCCATCGTTATTTATAAAGTTTATCACTATCATGTGAGGATGCCATGAAAGAACTGACCAAAGGGAAACTCGGACTGTCGACCAAGATCGGCTTCGGTGTCGGCGACATCTACGGCGGCGGTTCCATGATGATCATCGGGTTTTATTATCTCTATTTCCTTACCGACGTGGTGCTCCTGACGCCGGCGCTGGCGGGAGCCGTTATTCTGGTCAGCAAGGCGTGGGATGCGATAACCGACCCGATCATGGGCGTTATCTCCGACAGGACCAGGACCCGTTTCGGGAGGCGGCGCCCCTATTTTCTGGCCGGAATCGTCCTTATTTTCCTGTCCTTTTTTGCCATGTGGTACCCCATTGACTTTTCACGGGAGATGCACCGGTTCATCTATGTCCTGGTGGCGTACGTCTTTTTCTCGAGCGTCATCACGATGGTGATGATTCCCTACAACGCGATGGTCCCGGAGCTTACCCCGGATTACAACGAGCGGACGTCCTTGACAAGCTTTCGGATCTTCTTTTCCGGGCTTTCCTCGCTGGTTTGCGCCGTGGTGCCCTGGGAGATCGTCAAGGCCTTTAAGCCGAACGTCGACACCGGATTCATCGTCATGGCTACGGCCTTCGGCCTCTTTTTCGCCCTCCCGTTTATCGCTACGTTCCTGACGACGCGTGAGCGTCCCGAGTTTCAACAGGACGCGGTGCCGTTCAGTCTCAAGCGCACGTTTATCGAACCGTTCAAGACCCCGACGTTTATCAACGTATTGTTGATGTATTTGTTTGCCTTCGTGGCGATGGATATGGTCATGTCGGTTATTATATACTTTATGACCTACTACGTGGGCAGGCAGGACGAAACCAACTACGTGCTCGGGGTATTACTGGTGGTGCAGCTGGCGGTCATACCCCTCTATTACCTCTTGAGCAAGCGCACCAGTAAGAAGGTCGCATACATCAGTGCGGTCGTCGTCTGGATCTGTTCCATGTCGCTCAGCTTCGCGGCCGGGCCCGATTCCCCATCGTGGCTGATATACCTGTTCGGCGCCCTGGTGGGGGCCGGCACCGGCGGGGTCGTGATCATGATCTACTCGATCTTCCCCGATGTCCCGGACGTGGACGAGCTCTATTCGGGCGCCCGGCGCGAGGGGCTCTACTCCGGGATGTTCACCTTCATGCGCAAGCTCAGCTCTGCCGCGGGCCTCTTTATTGTCTCGGCGGTCATCGGGTGGGCCGGCTATCAGGCGCCCGTTGACGGTATCCAGCAGACCCAGACAGACCAGTTCATTCTCGTGCTCAGGGTCATCTTTGTGGCAGTGCCGGTGGTGCTCCTTGCCCTCTGCCTGGCAAGTGCGCTCTTTTTCTCGCTGTCGCCCTCGCTGCACAGGCGCATAAAGGAGCACCTCGAGCAGAGGAGGACCGTCGCCACGGCGACGGCAGCCATGCGGGAAGAAGAAAGGCAGCTTAAACAAATTCTCGAGAAACGGAAATGATGACACGATCAAAGAAACACGCCGATCAGACCGAAGCGGTATTCCAGCACGACTTTGCCGATACGGCCGGGATGGCCGATTTCACCTTCAGGAACGCCGGCTCGCCCCCCAGGGGCTATCCGGAGCCCGCGCCCGATACATACTCCCAGGAACCGTTTGCCGATTCGTATCGGCAGCGCAGGGATGCCCTGATCGACCACTGCCTGAAAAACCCGGCCGGTCCGAACATCAAGGGTTACTATTACGAGCTGGTGCGTATCGCGTGCGACAAGGGGCCCGTTCACGAGTCGTTGATAGAGGCCGCGCTGGACTATATCGACGAGCGCCGGGACTGTTCCGATTTTGTCATGCTGGGGATCGTCCGCCTCCTCTATCAGCTCAAGGGCAAGCGGCTCGTTAGTCAACGGCTCCTGGATCATGCCGAGCGGACGGTGCTTTCCTTCAAATACACGCCGGACGAGCCCGGTATCGACTCGATGTGCTACTGGACCGAGAACCACTACATCATGTTCGCCGCCAACCAGTACCTGGCCGGTCAGCTCTTTCCCGACCGGGTCTTCACCAACTCGAAAGAGACCGGCCGCCGGCGGAGCGCTCGCGCCGAGCCGCGCATACTGGAATGGCTGGACCTGCGGTACCGGACCGGGTTTTCGGAGTGGCTCTCCCATATCTACTACGACGAGGACATCACGGCGCTGGCCAACCTCATTGATTTTGCCCGAGACCAGGTTATCGTCACGCGGGCCCAGATCGTGCTTGACCTCCTGTTTCTGGACATGGCCCTCAATTCGTATCGCGGCGCCTTCGGGTCTTCGCACGGGCGAAGCTACGGGGAGGAAAAGCGCAACGCCACGATCGAGTCGACGACCGATACGGCAAAACTCATGTTCGGTACCGGGATATTCGCCGGCGCGGACAACATGGGGGCGGTGTCGCTGGCGCTGGGAAACAATTACCGGCTGCCACGCGTCATCTACGAGATCGCCAATGACCGTGAGAGCGCGCTCACGATAAACCGGCAGCGCATGGGAATCCGGCTCAGAGAGGCGGCGCGGTGGGGGCTCTCGTATGACGATATGGACTCCGGCGCCCATTTCCTGACCCTGGAGGCCTATCTCCACCCGAAGACCGTCAACCTTGTCCTGCGGATGTTTGACGCCTACCGGTGGTGGGATAACCAGTTCTTCGCCCCTTTCAAATCCTACCGCGTGCTCATACGGGTCCTCAGGACCCTCGGCCTGATGCCGGTGCTGGCCCGGGTGCTCGAAAAGGACCTCTGCCGCAACACCCGTGAGGAGGTAAACCTCTACACGTGCAGGACCCCCGACTATATGCTTTGCAGCGCCCAGGACTACCGGGCAGGGTTCGGGGGGGACCAGCAGCATATCTGGCAGGCGACCCTTTCCCCGACGGCCGTTTGTTTCACGACCCATCCGGGGCACTCAAAGAACACCAGCGCGGGTTACTGGGTCGGGTCGGGAACGCTGCCGCGCGTGGCGCAGATCGAAAACGTGGTCATTGCGTGCTACAACGCCTCGCGGATGCCGGGCCTCTACATGACAAACGAGCTGTTCTGCACCCACGCATGGCTTCCGAGGGACGCCTTCGACGAGGTTTTGGAGCGGGATGGGTGGGTCTTCGCGAGGAAGGACGA
This sequence comes from uncultured delta proteobacterium, assembly GCA_963735595.1. Classification (GTDB taxonomy): domain Bacteria; phylum Desulfobacterota; class Zymogenia; order Zymogenales; family Zymogenaceae; genus JAFGAS01. The sequence continues at coordinate 337,226 of CAVTLK010000002.1, forward strand.
CGGCTACCTCGCCCTGCGCTCACGGAACGACTGCCGGTGGCAGACCGAGGGGCCCGAGGCGGGGCGCGAGCTCATCGCCGAGGGAAATAAGAACATCTGGATTTGCGAGATGGGAAACAGGCAGAAGGACGGCGATTTCGGTGCGTTCACCCGGCGGATTGCCGAAGCGCCGCTTTCCTTCCGAGGGTTTTCAGTCATATATGACAGCCCATCGGTAGGCAGGGTTCGTTTTGGCTGGAGGGGCCCGCTGACGCAAAACGACGCGGAGGTTTTACTGCGAGACTACCCGCGGTACGATAGCCCGTATATGCTCACACCGTTTCCCGCCGGGGAAGTTTCCGTCGCCAGGGGGCCGCATCGGCTTCGCCTCAACCTGAACGAGAACCTCCGGGAGGCGAGCACGCTCGTGGAATAGACTAAGCGGCCGGGGAAGCAATCATGCCCCCCGGCCGTTTGATTTTCGATCGAGCGGGTATAGGAATAGTATTGCTTAGGCGGCTACCATTCTCATATCACGCTTGAGCGTTTCCATGCGGATACGCCCGCGCTCCCGCGTTTTTTTGATCCCGCCGTCTATCTTTTTTAGTTCGCTGAGGAGCTGCGCATCGCGCTGGTCGTGGCCGACGATCCACCGATGGAGGAGATCGCTTTCGAGACTGAGATGCTGTCTGAGGATGTGGATGTATTGTGTAGCGTAATGAGGAAAGACCGCCCGCGCACCCTGATAGCCGAGGTCATAGGCCTCGATGACCTTGAGGAGAAACCGCTCGTATTTCCACAGGCTTGCGTGGGTTTCTTCACATTCCTGTCTGAGAGTTTCCACCCCGGGGCTTCCGAGGAGCGATAGAAGGAATTCCTCCCGTTTCATGTGGGAGACATCGATATACATCTGCAGGAGTTCGATGATCTCCTTGAGCATATAAGGTGGAACCTCCTTATTCTGTTCCATCCGCCGGGCGGAGTGATCGAGCATCTCGAGCAGGGATTCTATGACCCGTTCTTCTTTCTTGACATATTCAATCGATTTCATACTACCCACCTCCAAGACGTCATGTATCTGTGGGATTTTTGTTCGAAGCACCATCAAGGAGAGCCATTTACTATAAATTAGTCATGATACATCAGGTTTCAAGGCGTTATAGATCGCCTCGGAAAATAACAGAACTTCTTTTCATGTGACGTAACAGAAAGGGGATATCCTCCTCTCATTGATCCTTCGCTTGTCCTTCCTTCATACCTTTTCCAGGATCTCTTTGGCCAGGTTCAGATAGGCCCGCGCCCCAACCGAGCTGACATCAAACAGGACCGCCGGATTGCCCCTCTTGGGGACTTCCGCCAGACGGGAGTTACGGGGAACGATCGTCTCAAATACCTTGGTCTTGAGGTCGCGTCTGAGGTCATAGGCCACCTCCTTTGATGTTGTAGTCCTTCCGTCCACCATAGTCAGGAGAAATCCGAGGAGCTTAAGATCCGGGTTATATCTTCCCCCCACGACGCGGGCCATCCTCATCAGACGTCCGATAGTCTTGAGTGCGAAGTATTCGCTCTGTACGGGAACCAGCAGGTAGTCGGCCGCGGCGATACCGGCCATCGTTACTGCGCCCAGCGAAGGGGGACAGTCTACGATGATGAACTCGTATTCCGCCTTGAGCACGTCGAGGATTCGCTTTATGATGAGCAGGTCGTCGTTGATTGTGGAAAGGTAGAGCGTCTCCTCGTCATTTGTCCAGATGTTTGAGGGGATGAAACTAAGATACTCGATTTCGGTTCCGTGAATGAGACGCTTCGGTTCGGCCTTATCGATAACGGCGTTGTACATCCCGCCGCGAAGCTGCTCCCGATCCCGTCCGAAGCTGATCCAGAGCCCGCACTGGGGATCAATGCCCACCACGAGGGTATTGCGCTCATACACGCCCAGGGAAGCGCCAAGATTAACCGCCGTGGTGGTTTTCCCAACCCCACCTTTTTGACTGGCTATCGTTATGACAATGCCCATACGACCGCACCTCTCATAAACGGCTCAATGTCCGTTGGTGACCATAAGGTCGATCATCGCCGGGATCTGCTGGAGGGAAAGGACCGTATCGACAACGCCGTCTGCGATGGCCGATTTCGGCATTCCGAAGACGAGAGACGTCTTCTCGTCCTGGGCAATGGTCCTGCCTCCCATGATCTTGATCGCCTTGAAACCCCGCGAACCGTCCTTGCCCATCCCCGTGAGGATAACCCCGATCGTCTTTTGGCCGAAAATCGCCGCGGCCGAATAGAATAGGGTGTCGATCGAGGGAGTCGGTTTCGCTTGATCAGTACCCGCCTGCTGAAGCCCTATTTGCGGCGCCAGAAAAGACTTCTTGATCGTTATATCGTAATCGCCGGGGGCTACCAGAACCTTCCCGCCCTCCACGATTTCGCCATCCTGGGCCTCCACGACCGGCAGATGGCAAACCCGGTTAAGCCTTTCCGCGAAGAAGCGCGTAAAGAAACGGGGCATATGCTGAACGACGACGATGCCGACCGGGAAATTATCCCTGATTTTGCTCAGGATAAACTCGACGGCCTTTGGCCCTCCCGTCGAGGCGCCGATGACGACTACCTTGTTGTCGGACAGCTGCATCAGCTCCTGTCTGGTGTACCCTGACAGCGGCCTCTTGGGTGCTTCATCATGCAGCCGCGCGTCCATAGCCGCATCTTCTGCCCCCTTGATAGACAGGTAATACTCCATGTTGATAGCCGCGGCCGCCCTTATCTTAGCGATGAGCTCCTCCTTCAGGAACTGAAAGTTGAGCAGCATCGATCCTTTCTGAGGCTTCGTGATAAAATCGACGGCGCCGAGGTTAATAGCCCGAATCGTGATATTGGCCCCTTCCTTTGTGAGTCCGGAAAGCATGATGACGGGCGCCTGGTATTGTTCGACGAGCTCCCGTAATGCCGACAAACCGTCCATAGTGGGCATGATCACGTCCATGGTCACGACATCGGGCTTGAATTCAATGTACTTCTTGATCGCCTCTTTACCGTCGGCCGCCAGCGCCGCGATCTCGATATCGGGTGTTTCTTCGACGACCTGGGTAATAGCCCGCCTGATAATCGCGGAATCGTCTACGACCAGGACCCTTATCTTCTTGCTATCCATTTTCAACTCGATCCAGCGTTACCCGTCTATAGTTCTTCTTCCGGTTGATCCGGCGCCGGTGTTCGTTTGGGTTTGTAGCGTTCAAGCGTCTGATGCTTACGTATTGCCTTTTCCCGTTCTATGGCCAGATTTACCAATTCCACTACGTCAAGTATCAGCGAGATAGAACCATCCCCCATGATTGAGGCGCCGGAAACTCCCTTGGTGTTGGCAAAATTCTTTTCAAGTGACTTGATGACGATATTGTCTTCCCCGACCAGCCGGTCGACCATCAGTCCAACCTCTCTGCCCTCGGCGGAAAGAATAACGATAAATAGATGCGTCGGCGGACTCGCGTCACCGGTTTGCCAGCCCATATTGGCCTTGAAGATTTCGCTGAGCTTGATAAGGGGCAGCACCTTGTCCCGTATCCTCAGGACCTGGTGGCTCTCGATCGTCTCTATCTCTTCGATACCGATGCGGACAGTCTCAATGATAGACACCAGAGGGATCGCGTACACACGATCGGATATCCCCACAATCAGGGCCTGAATAATCGCCAGCGTCAGCGGCAGCTTGATCATAAAAGAGGTTCCGTTGTCCTTCACCGTCATGACTTCGACGGTTCCTTTCAGCTTTTCAATGTTTCTTTTAACAATGTCAAGCCCAACTCCCCTGCCGGAGACCTTACTGACCTTCCTGGCCATTGAGACCCCCGGCTTGAAGAGGTAGTCAAGGGCCTCACGGTCGGACACGCGGGAAAGCTCCTGGGCGGCAACCTCACCGTCGGCTACCATTCGCTTCTTCACGTCTTCCAGGTCGATTCCCTTTCCGTCGTCCTTTATATCTATGATGACCTGGTTACCTTGATGGTACGCCGAGATTGAAAGCGTGCCTTCCTCCGGTTTTCCTTTCTTCTTTCGTTCTTCCCGGGACTCAATGCCGTGGTCTATCGAGTTGCGGATGATGTGGATGAGGGGATCTCCGATTTCCTCGATGACCGACTTATCCAGTTCGGTCTCTTTGCCGGTAATCACGAGTTTGATATCCTTGTCCATGGCGTCGGCGAGATCGCGCACGAGCCGGGGAAAACGGGAGAAAAGCTGATTGATTCCGACCATCCTGACCCGCATGACTCCCTCCTGCAGGTCGTTGCTGATCCGTCCCAACTCCATTGCCGATGACTCGAGATCGAGGGCGAGCTGCCGAAGCAGGGAAAGCTCCCGCTTATTGAGTTTATCAAGATCATACATCTCCCGATATACGTCTCTGAAAACCCCGGTCAGCTGGGAGAATGTCGCCCTGTTTACGGCGAGCTCTCCTACAAGATTCATGATCGTATCAACACGCTCTGTTTCGACACGCAGTGTCTGTCGCGAGTATGGAGCATCTGCGGGAAGCTCTCCGTCGTCTCCGGTCGGCTCACCGCCATCGGCGCCTCCCGGCCCGGCGCCCGCGTGGGTTTGCTCAGCGGAATCGATGGATACCGATTCCGACATACCGCTCAGGTCCATACGATCGCCGCCGATGTGTTCGGGGGACGGCTCGTCGGCGGCATCAACCGCGTCTTGCAGACCCTCGGCATCGGGGCGGGTTTTACCGGATACCGGGAGGGATTGGGAGCCCGTCAGCGAACCGATTTCTTCCTTCAATTTCGCATAAGACTCCTCAAGGGCGGGGAGAATCGTTAACCCATCGTCAGTAACCGCCGATCCGTTGTTCAGGATCGTAAGCTGCTTATCGACGATATCAATCATCGAATAGTATCCCATGAATTTTGCCGAGGATTTGAGGCTCTCGAGGGCCTTCTTGCATACCTCGATACTTTCGGGAACGTCGGCCTTCTGTTTGATATGGGAGATACAGGTATTGATCGTATCCAGGTGCTGGCCGGCTGCAGAAACGAAGATATCAAGGAGCTCCTCGTCCTCCGTGGTCTCCTGTTCCGAAGGCTCAGTAACGTCCACTGTCTCGGCCTTAACTACGGATTTCCTGAGCCCGCTCTTGAGATCGATGAGCCCGTTTATCAAAAGGTCCAAATCGGCCTGCTTAAGGCCCTCCTTGTCTGCCATGTATGTATCGATGAGCGTACGAATCGAGTCAAGGCGCTCTACGATGGTGTCGTATTCCATGTAGTGGGCCGATCTCCTGAGCTTCTGGAGGACATCGAGCACCTCGGAGAGCGACTCCCGGTCGGCCGTCCTCTCCCGGATCTTCTGTTGATGTTTATCTATTATCGAGAAGAGATCGACGGTCGCCGACAGGAAGATGTCGATCAGCTCTTCGTCGTGACCGGCTGTCAGATCTTCAACAACTTCTTTGTTTGCCTGAGGGCCGCGCGCTGCAGGCGAGCCGCTGCGCCGCGGCTGACTCGGTTGAATCGGCTGAGTTACGCGCGCGGTATGGTCGTCCTTGAAGAATGACACGATGTCCTTGGCGAGCTTGAGGCTGATGCCGTTGACCGACTCCAGCTCTTCAATACGCGCATTTCTGAGCGACCCTATGGAACGAAAGCCGGCCTTATAGAGGAGTTTCACCTTGGAGCCGCCCACCCCCGGTATGATGGTAAACTCCTTTATGGCCTGGTCGAGGGAGAGATCGCCGCCCGTATCTTTTGAGCTTTGTTCAGCTATCCCTCCCTGCCCGGATTTGTGTTTCCTGACAAAGTCCTTAATATGGTCTAATGCCTTGTAGAAACTCAGGAGCTCGGTGCTGTTTATGTTTTCGCCTTCCTCTAAGAGCGCCAGAGCAGAATTCCTCATCCCCGCCAGTACGTTCTTGAGCTCATCGTAGCCAAAATACTCTATCGAGGAGGAAAAGCTGCTCACCAGATCCAGGAAGCGGTTCAGCTCCTCGATGGTCATGTTGCCTTCAAGAGTCCCGAGCCCCCGCTCAAGGTCCTTTATGTGATGGGCAACGATCTCCCCGATACCCTCGTCGAAGATATCCGTCTGGCCCGTGCCGCCGCCCGCGCGATCGTCCGGTATGTCCTGATTCTTCCGCTCGTCACGTGTGGGAGGCGTCATCTCCGGCTCAGGACTCCGGTCAACAGGGCCTGCGGGACTTATAAGGTCTTTTTCGCCCATAGATTCGAACGCGCCCCTGATCTTCGTTATGATCCGGTCGGTATCGGTCAACTCTTCGCCGGTTGTCGAGAGGTCATTGAGAAGAGAATCGATACCGTCCTTTCCGTAAAACAGGACGTCGATGATTTCCCGGTTTATCTCGATCTTGCCCTGGCGAACCCGCTCGAGACACCCCTCCAATACGTGGAGGAAATCACCGAGTTTTACCAGGCCGATATAGTTTGCCGAGCCTTTGATGGTGTGTATGGACCGGAAGATCTGATTGAGGACCTCCTTGTTTTGGGGTTCCTCGAGGATCCGGTTGAGCGATTCTTCCAATTCCGCCAGGTGCTCGTTGCTCTCTATAATGAATTCCTTGAGCAATTCTTCGTCATACATGACGCCACCTTTATAGTGCTGAGGTTATCAATACCCACGGGTTATCGTTTTTGACGGGGCATCCTACTATCCTTCCCCGTTTCTAATTCGGTTATATGCTCGTATACAGTATATGGATTCCGACAAATAACATTACGAAAATAAAGAACTCCCTGAGCGAGTCTGTGCGCATACGCCGCGATATCTGAGAGCCGAGATACGATCCGATAATTACGCCCGGCAGCCCCCACGCAACCGCCATAGGAGACAGGCTCCCGCCGAGCGACAGATGGGCGGTCAGGCCCATAACGACAACGATGAACATAACCGCAAGGGCCGTGCCGACGGCCACTTCCATACTGTAGTTGAGCCTTTTGACCATGGACGGCACAATAAAATCGCCGACGCCGATGGACAAGAGACCGCTCAGGAACGAAAAGAAGAACGGGATATACCCGACACGGGCGGCCTGTCTTACGCCTACGCGTCGGAGCTCGTTGTCCATATACCAATCCCGGCCGGAAAGGAAGAAGATGGCCAAACCGACGGCCGCCGTTCCCAGTCCCAGCCTCAGCACGTTATCGGGGAGGTACGTGCCCACGACGGAGCCGGCTATTACCATCGGCAGCGCCAGGCCTGCGTAAAAGAGAGCCACTTTGATGTCTACCCTCCCGGACCGCCAGTATGCGATGGTCCCGACCCCCATCCCCCCTACCTGGATAGCCAGCGCAGTGGTGATGGCCTCCGGTGGCTGAATGCGGTACAGGAGGATTAGCACGGGCGACCACAAGATCCCCCCTCCAATGCCGAGCATAACGGCTACCGTGGAAATGGCAATCCCAAAAAGGAAGATCGTAAACGGAAACTGCTCCATAGGGTTTTATCTCTTCAACCGGGATAAATCAGCCCTGGCGAGGTTGAAATCCCTTGTCATCTCATCGAGTTGTTCCATCTCTTCAGAGATACGCTCCATATCGGCCAGTACGACCTCGTGGTCGCCTTTCTCATACGCCGCCTTCATGGACCGGACCCGCTCACGGCACCTGTTGCCCGTAATACGCACCACTCCAATAACCTCACCGAAATCGGAGACGACGTCGTTGATAAACCGTCCCAGTCTCCCGATTTCATCGTTCACATAGACCGGGATCGGATTCCCGAAATCACCCTGTGCCATATTCGCCGTAACGGCAAACATACGCCGGAGGGGTATGGTAATCTTTTTAACGAACAGAATCAGTACAACGCCCGTTACGAAGGACTGGATCGCGATCAGGAAAATCACCTTTCTCTTTATCTGATCGATGGGGGCCGTAGCCGGGCCGCTACCCATTTGCGCCTGATACTGACCCTGGGAACCGGGTCCCAAACCCCGATTCGGCTCCTGAGCGTTGATGTCAATGAGAAACTCAAATCCGAGCACTAACGAGGAAAAGACGATGATACAGACGTATATCATCATCCTCCTGGTCAGCGTGACGGTTCTTGTATTCGTTGGTTTCATCGTTATATAAATATACCCAACACGACGTTTCTATTGTCCCAGATCATCTTGATGCCGGTCAGAAAGACGAAGAGCGAAAAGAACGTCTTCAAAAGAGATCCCTTGGCGAGCCTGTTGATGATCGGACCCAGCTGGCCTCCGATCAAGACGCCGCCCATCGTGAAGATCGCAACCTCCCACCGGATCTGGCCCTCCCAGATATTGATGGATGTTGCCACCCATCCGGCCAGCCCTTCCACGACCACGGTCGTGGCAATAGCCCGATGGACGTTCATCTTGTATACCCGCTCCAGGAGGGGAAACGAGGTCTCGGCGGTACCGATGGAGGAAAGACCGCTCGAAATACCCCCGATGAACGGAACCCACGCGAAGGGGTAGATTTCCTCAGTCAAAAAACCTTCGCGGTCTCCGTATCGTTTTTCCGCCATAGATGCGAAAGTCCAGACGGCGCAACACGTTACGACGAGTCCGAAAAAGATCTTAAGGATCGCCTCATCGAGCACCATCACCAGGTGCAGGCCGATAACGACGCCGGGTATGGTCAGCAGTACCATCGGGAACGCCATGGAAAACTCGATCTGCCTTTGCCTGGTGTACGCGACCATGCCTGACGTCATGCCGCAGAGCTCCGTGACCATGCCGGTCCCTATCGCCTCCGGCACGCTCATCTTGAGTGCGTAGACGAAAATGGGGAAAAAGATAATGGCGCCCCCGAACCCGCTGCTGGTGGCCATCGATGCCGCCAGGATAGCCACCGGAAACATAAACCAGTAGTGAGTCGTCGCAGACCAGATGTAGTGACCAACGGCTTCCATGTGATCCTTCCCTTTACACTTTCGTTAGATCGACCTGATAGAACTTGAATGATTCCACCAGGGACTTCAGCTCGCCGATATTGGAGTAAAGTGTGTTCAACTCCCGTCGAATATCTTCGGTAATTTCCTTTTCCTTAAGGACCTCAACGCTGTTATAGACGCTGTCGACCGACCGGACGGCCGAATTATTGATCTTACCCACCATGAGCAGTACTTCCTGAAAATCGGCGGTTATATCGTTAATGATAGAGCCAAGCTGGCCGATCTCGTCCTTCGTGTAGACCGGCATCGTCGTGGAGAGGTTTCCCCGTGATATCTCCCGGGCGGCGTGTACCATTTCGTCCAGCGGCCCGGCCACCTCCTTGATGAAGAACCAGAGCGCCACGCCGACGCAAAAGATGGTGATGGCCAGGATAATGAGCATCCGTTTCTGGAGATGGTAGAGGGGGGCGAAAACCTGCTCGTAATCAAGGTCTTCTACGGACCCCTCGATATTCTGGGCCCGGGCCTCGGCGACGAAATTGCCCTGCATCTTGTTGGTAAGCCTGGCTTCCCCGATCTCCCAGATCAATTCAAGGCTCATGGAGATCGAGACAGCCACGATCAACAGAAAATAGATGAGCAGCTTTTTCTTCAGGTTGGTGAAGACCGCGCGTTTTCTCCGCAGCAAAAGGCTGCTTCTGCGTTCTGTTTTTCTCCGATCAGTTCCATCCCAATCGGGACTCCCGTTTTTATACGTCATTTGCTCTATCCATGTCCGTCGGTAGTGTTATATTTTGCCCGGTAAAGGGCGCGGCCCCTTTTGTGGAGAGCGCCCCAGCCATTAATCTTCCAGAATTTTAACGATCCGCTCCCTGAGCTCTTCCGGTTTGAATGGCTTGAGGATGACCGCCTTGATCCCCATCTTGAGGGCCGCTTCTTCAAGGAAGTGCTTTTCTTCCTCCTGCCGCAACGTCAGGAGTACCAGCCTGGCCGTCGGGTCTTCCTTCAGGATCTGTTCTGCCGCAGCAAAACCGTCGGTGTTTCTCATGGTGACGTCCAGGGTTACCAGATCGGGCTTGAGCTCGCGAAATAGCGCGACCGCCTCGTCGCCATCCTTTGCCTCTCCGATCACCTTCAGTTCACCGCCGTCCAACGCTTCCTTGATCCGGTTCCTCATGAACGACGAATCATCCACCACCAATAACCTCTTAGCCATAGTGCACTCCTCACTCTCGGTAACGTGTGGGTTGTCGACAACGCCACACCCGGTGTCGGCCGGCCCCGTCCCTCTGACGCGCCGCCTCGTTTTGCGAGGCGACGCTCGTCGGTATCCGTTACGTTAACACGTATCTCAAACACGAGAACGGGACAAGCCCGGTCCGGACGTCTTACTGCCCGGCTGCCTTGATCGCTTCTTCCTTCTCTATTTCCTCGGTGGTGCGGTATTTGAACTGCTGCATCAAGCCGACGTTGGCGCCCGATGATTCCACGATGTTCCGCTGGAATTCGGACACCTGTGATGCCTGTGCGGCAACGCGCTCCGCGTTCCTGGATTCGTCTGCGACCGACTTGTTGACGGTATCGGCGATACTAACGACCGACTCGATGTTCTTTTCCACGGTCGTAGTGGCGCGTCCCGACTCGCCGGTCATCTCCACGATTTCCTGCGCAAGAGACGCCAGGTCGTCCATCGACCTGAGGACTTCTTCGATACTCCTCAGCTGCTGGGCCATGGCGTCGGCAACGATCTGGTTGATCTTGACGGCCTCGTTACCACCATCCACACCGATCTGCAGGAACTCGGCAGCCTGCTTGGCAAGTCCGGAGTTTGTCCTGGTAACTTCGCGGTTGGTCTCGACGTTCTTCAGAATGGTGGAAAGGGTCTGGGCGATGTCGCCGGCGGCCTTTGATCCCTGCTCAACTGCCTTGTTGGCGTTCTTAATAAGATCGGAGATCTCCTTGGTTGCGTCGGCGCTGCGCTCGGCCAGCTTCCGCACCTCGTCGGCGACGACCGCAAAGCCCTTGCCGTGTTCCCCGGCACGGGCCGCCTCGATGGCGGCGTTAAGCGCCAGGAGGTTGGTCTGCTCGGCGATGTCGTTGATGACCTCGACGATCTCAAACACCTGCTCGGTCGACTCCGTAATGGCCTTCATGCCTTCCTCGTTCAGCCGCACACCCTCCTGGCCCTTCTGCACGATACCCATGACCTCCTCGGCGCGGTCGGACGCTTTGGCCGCCTCCTGGGACACGGTGTTAGCGATATTCAGGGCGTCGTTAAGCTTCTTGACCGCCTCGACGCTGCCTATACGAACCCGCTCGGCCTCCCGGGCAACCTCGGTAAGCGACGCTGCCATCTCGTTGACCGCCGATGATGTCTGGGCCGCGTTGGTGGCCTGGGCGTTGGCGCGCTCCTGAACCTGCCGTGAGGCCTTGGCCACCTCGCCCGCCAGAGACAGCGACTCGTGAGAACTGCGCGCGGCCTCGTCGGTGACGTTCGTGATCCGCTCAAGCGATCCCCTGAGCGCGCCCATCAGGCCCGCGTTGTCTGCAGACAGCGGCGCAGCCGACTCGCTGTAGCTACGCACGAGGCCGGCGTTCCTGGCGACCCTGGCCACGATGCCTTCGAGCCTGAAGACAAACTCGTTAAATCCCCGGGCAAGCATCCCGATCTCGTCATCGCCCGCGGCGGGAAGCCGCCTGGTCAGGTCGGCGCCGGCGCCCGCCAGGGCGGTCATCTCGTTTGCGATCCTGATGATCGGCTGGGCAATGGCGCGGGCAAGCAGATAGCCGACGCCGGCCGCTATGAACAGGATAAGGATGGTCATCAGGGTTGCGTAGTTCCGTGTCGCATTCAATGACGCGAGGACCTCGTCTTCACCCTGCTCAGCGACCAGGATCCAGTTGTAATCCGCAAGGTAATCAACAACCCCGAAGACGTCGTTGCCCAGATAGTTCTTCCACCGCCCAACGGTGAGGTCTTCCCCGCCTCCCTCCTCTTTGCCGGAGATCACGTCGGGGAGGGACTTAGCTTTGAGGAAGGCGTCGCTTTTGCTCAAATCGAGCTCGAGGATGGAGCTCTCCTTGATCATGCCCTCTTTCTTCAGCTCGTCGACAAAACGTGACTCCGAAATCATCAATCCCGTACTCGCGTCGATCAGATACACCTCACCGGTCTCTCCCAGGGACATAGATTCTCTGAGGAGGTTGCTGAGGTACTTCATGTTGACCTGCTCAACAAAGACGCCGACTGTCGTATTGCCCCTCTTAACGGCAGAGGCGAGTACGAGAATCGGGTTTTTGGTACGGTTACTGAAAACCATTTCGTATTGTCGTTCGGCCTTTCCGCTCATTATGTCCTTGTAATATTGGCGCTCTTTGATCGTAATTGTCCCGATATACCTCGGTTCGCTGTCCGCCACTATATAACCGCCGCCCCCCTCGCAGTAGCTGATACCTTCAAGGTAGTCGGCCCTGCTTTTAACCAATGCCCCGAAAAAGATATTTGCCAGCGCATAATCTCCTGATTCAAGCGACGACGTAAACTCGAGGTCCGTCGGAAAGTCGTTAAGATCATGTCCTCTTTCTGACATGAAAGAACGCACCAAACCGTCCGCTGAATCAACCAAAGACGTTAGACGTTCCCGGGTAAGATTTTCCGTGTCGGACTTGATCCGGTAATATGCCAGGACCGAGATCGTCAGCGCCGGTACGAGGGCCATAAGGACGATCGCGATGATCAGCCTGGTTCGCAGTGTAAACTTCATTTGTTGCCTCCTTTATCCTTTCTTGCTTTTTCCTTGTTAATAGGTCACAGGGTGGAGAGCTGCCGCTGCTCGCCGGCCGTCAATATTTTCGAGAAATCCAGGAGAATAACCAGACGGTCGTCGATTCTGCTTACACCGGTGATATACTCGCCCTCCACCCCGCTCATGATCATATCCGGGGCGCCCTGCACGGACCCCGCGGGCACGGTTATGACCTTCGATACCGAATCGACCACAAAACCGGTAACCCGTTTTTCCAGCTCGATAATGATGATACGCGTTGCCTTATCGGCATCAATCGTGGGAATGTTGAGCCGTTTCCTGAGGTCGATAACCGGGACTACCTTTCCGCGCAGGTTGATGACCCCCTCGACGAACCGCGGGGTATTGGGGACTTCGGTTACCGGTGCCGGCCGTATGATCTCCTGCACCAGGAGGATATCGACTCCGAACTCTTCCTGGCCTAAGAAGAAGGTCACTATCTGGAAATCGCCGGTCGGCGTTGTCTTTGGTTTTCGCGATATTTCGGACATAACTGTCACCTCCACGTATCTTCGCTACTGTTTCTTATATATAAAGACGTCATTGACGCGCTCCTGCATGAACCGGTCGGTATGGCGGAGGACCGATTCGGTAGAGGCGGTAAAAAGGAAACCGCCCGGATTCAATACATCGGAAAGCCCATTCACGAGGGTGCGCGCACGATCGTTCGAAAAATACATTAAGACGTTACGGCAGAAGACGGCGTCGAACGAGAAAGCGGGTCGACGCACCCACGACCGGGTGTCGTTGAGGTTGACAGGGTAAAACTCGACTAACCGTTTAACCCGGTCATCGACCTGCCAGTATCCGCCGTCTTCGATCATATACTTCACCCGATACTCCTCCGGGAGATGACGGACCGACCAATCTTCATACCGCGCGGTCCGCGCATGGCGCAGGGACTTCGTATTGATGTCACAGCCCACGATCTTCACTTTAAGGTCGCCGGCTTCCAGTATCTTTCCGAATCGCTCCAGAACGATCATCGCCACGGTGTAAGGCTCTTCACCGGTGGAACAGCCTGCTGAAAGTATATTGATTCTTCGGTCGAGCGCGGTCCCCGATTCAAAGAGCCGACCCAACACTTCTTCCTGGAATACGATACATTGGTCTTCCTCCCGGTAGAAGTAGGTCTCGCTGACCGCCAGCCTGTCAAGGAGCTCAACGACTTCGGTGTCGGGCGCCCGGTGCTTTACGTAAAGGAAGTAGCTGAAGGGATTCTCAATTTCGAGCTCCCTCTGACGCTCGGCGACCTTCTTCTTAAAGACCTTGGCCCTTCCGTTGAGTATTGTCACTCCCGTGACCTCCTGGACGTAGTCCATGACCATGTCGACTCCGTCCCTATTCACCTTCTCCTCCCAACAGCATCTTCATATGCGTAACGAGCCTTTTGGGTTCAGTCGGCTTTATGAGGTATATGTTTGCCCCGGCCGACAATCCCCGCTCTCTGTGACGCGCCGCCTCTTCCTCAACGGTGATGATAATGATCGGGACCGACTGATACCCGTCAAATGTCCTGATTTGTTTGATGAATTCATACCCATCCATAACGGGCATGAATACGTCGGTGATGATCCCGTCGTAACACCTGGAGCGGGCCAACGAAAGGCCTTCGGCGCCGTTTTCGGCGGTATCGACGGCAAATCCCTCCGTCTTGAAGATTACCCGGATCGAATCTCGAATTACCTTTGAGTCATCAACGACCAACAAGTGTGGAGACATATTCTCCCCGCTCCTACCTATGACTTGACCATGAGCGCCCGGGCAATCTCTTGGGCCAGGAGATAATCCGGGACAATTCTGTCTGCCAATCCTTTTTGTATGACCTGTCCGGCCATTTCGGGTGAAAGGCACGTATCCGTCTGTTGAACGATGATGGTCCCGCCCACCCGCTTGAGCTCCTGGGCGCCCTCGAGCCCGTCAACACCTTCCCCCGTCAGGACCACGCCGATCGCCCTCTCACCGAACGCTTCGGCCAGGGACATCAGAAGCATGTTGAATGAATTGCGGTGCTCAAAATCAAACGGCCGATCGTTGAGCCTGATACTACTGGCGGCTCCTTCCCGAAGGACCGTCATGTAGCGGCTGTCGGAGCATAAGTAACAGACGCCGTTGTTCATAATCTCGCCGTCCTGAGCCGGTTTAACGGGGATCGGCGAGTAGGAATTCAGGTATTCACAGAACGTCCCGATAACCTCTTCGGGCATATACTGAACGATGAGGACTGCGGCCTTCAGGTCCTCGGGGAATCGAGGGAGTATTCTCAAGAGGACGCTGTAGCCGCCCAGCGCCGTTCCCATGGCAATTACGGAATCGGCATTCAGCCGTTTGCCCTCGGTCCTTGTATTTTTCCCTTTTTGCCTCAGGCGGATGTGCTGCACGCTGGAGATCGTGACATTCGCCGCCCTTTTGACCGTTTCGACGATGTTCTTCTTCTGGACCTCCAGGCTCAGATCCTGACGTGTAGAAGGCTTTGCGATGAAGTCAATGGCCCCGAAACGCAGCGAATCAAACGTGGCCGCGGCTCCTTCCTGCGTGTACGCTGAGAGCATGACCACCGGCGTGGGCTGCATGATCATGATGTGCTTAAGCGCCGTCAGGCCGTCCATCTCGGGCATATTGACATCCATAGTCACCACGTCCGGCTTTAAGTGCGCCACTTTCTCAACGGCCTCCTTGCCGTCCTTTGCCTGGCCGACAACCTGTATCTGCTCATCCTGGGAAAGAATATCGGTGATCCCTTTTGTAATGATTGCGGAGTCATCGACGACAAGAACACGGATAGCCGCGCTCTGCGTTTTGTCCGGGGCAGGTTCAAAATCCGTCAAGATATCCTGTTCGAGCACGAAATCGCCCCGGTGGGATTCATCAATAGAGACCAGGGATTCTATGAGGAGCTGCTCCCATTTCTTTACAATGCTTCTCTTGGGAGCGGCTGTGTTTCTCTTGGTGGAAAACGAGCCGCTCTGCCAGGAAAGGATATCCTTGAGCGCCTGCTCCCCCTCGAGCGTATCGGTTTGCGCATGCACGATTTCCCCGTTCTCGAAGAAGACCGCCCCTTCTCTGTTGCTGTCATTTATATAGACAGCACTGCTGAGGCGGGATATACAGTTGATCTGGATTATGTCCGTGACCTGGATTCCTTCTATGGCGCCGTCAAAGCTTTTCTTTGGCAGAGAAAACGTATTTTGAATAAGGCTCACCAGATTCCTGACTACGAACGGTTTTTCGATGTATCCGATGGATCCCATGCCTTGGACTTCCCTGGTGACGTCAGGGCTCGAGTGTGCAGTCATGACGATGACGCCGATACCGGGATTTATTTGCCTGGCGGAAACGATAAGCTCAAATCCGTTCATTTCGGGCATATATATATCGGTTATCAAAAGGTCTATCAGAATATTATTAATGATATCAAGGGCCTGTGCGCCAGACGATGCCGTTAAGATCGAGGCCTCCTGGTAGGTGCGCTTAAGGTTCGTCTTGACGACATCCAGCAACGGTTGGTCGTCGTCGACCAGCAGGATCGTCCTTTTTTCATCTGCGAACATACACGGCTCCTACTGTTCCTTGAGCAGACCTGCGACAAAAGATGGCATGGCGTGATCGTCCATGACGTGTTGTGCTATCCCCTGCCGTGATATCTCTTCGTTTGAATCGGGCAGAAAATAGCCGGATCGATCCTCCATGACTGTCACCCCTCCGCGATCATTGACGGCCGAAAACCCGGATACGCCGTCATGTCTTACTCCGGCGAATAATATACCAACGGTCCCGGCGCCGAAGGTCTCGGAGCCGGATATCATCATCGCGTCTATCGGGTTTCCGCCCGACGGCCCGAGCTCCATGAAGACGCTATTATTAGTATTGCGAGTGAACGTAAGATACCGATCGAGGGAATTGATATATACTGTAGCGGCCTCGATCTCAATGCCGTTTCTGGCGCTCTTCACGGCCAATGGGGCCACGGCGTCAAACTTTTCCACGAATGAGTCTATGATAACCGGAGAGATATCCTGCGTTACGATAATGGGAAAGGGGAGGTTTTTCGGAAGCCTGCAGATAAGGCGAATGATGCTGTTTGGACCTCCCAGCGACGTTCCGATGACAAGGATCTTATTGTGCGTCCACGCGGGGGCGGCCGTGCGTCTACCGCCTTTTCTGTGAAGGATTCGGGCCCGCCTGATCATATTAATATCGGCGGTCGATGCGATCTTGACCCTGTTGATAAGATCCTCCTTCTGCACCTCGATATCCCGCGAGATCGATCCCGACGGCTTAGGCAGGAAGTCCACCGCGCCGAGGCGAAGCGCCTCGAAGGTTATGTCACCCTGGTGGGTAAGGGCGCTCACGATGACGACCGGCGTTGGAACGTGGATCATTATATGTCTGAGTGCGCGGATCCCGTCCATCTCGGGCATATCGATATCGAGTGTTACTACATCCGGTCGCAACCTCTTTATCTCCCGTATGCCGTCGATTCCCGTCCTTCCGTATCCAACCACTTCGATCTGAGGATCAGTCTGGAGGATCTTCGTGATGGCTTTTCTCATGTACTCGGCGTCGTCAATGACGACCGCCCTGATTCGCTTTCCTTCCATTCGGGCGGATATCCTCGTTTTCGTTTAGAGTCTTGGCGATAAGCTCGGAGAGGCTTTCCATCAAAAACGGCTTTTGAAGGTAGCCAAAGAGGCCTTCCCGATCGAGAGACTTCTTAGCCCCTTTATCGAGATTATTGGAGAGAAGGACTATCTTCGCGGTCGGCTTTATCCTTCTTACCTCCAGAAAAAAGTTCACGCCACCCATACCCGGCAGCACTGAATCGGTAATAATAAGGGAGAATTCCTGTTTGCCAAGCAATTGAAGGGCGGTTTCGCCGCTGTTGGCCAGTTCGATATGTATTTCGGGGAAAACCCCGACGATATTCCTTTTAAGGAACTGCGAGTATGTGTTTTCTTCATTGACAAGCAGAAGCGCCGCGCCCTTTTTTATTTTTGCCATAACCGGTTGCTCACAAGGGTAAGAAGGCCATTGGTTTTACACAATGCATACATTAGCAAGTTACGTGCCAGTGTTAAAATATTTTGCAGTTAGCGGGGGCATACACGTGCCGGCATTGCTTAATGGTATCAATACGTTACCTTAGATCAACGATCCACCGGTGAATAAGAATAAAACTGTATAGTAATAGTGAAGATTATTTTGCGCCTGACGGCGGGCGGTATTATTGGCTCCGACATTTATCTCGTAATAACAATATGTTAGAGACGGTTGCGAATGGTTTGTGTGATTGCGTATTATTTTGCGGTGATAAATATTTTGCACTCAATACCTTTTCCCGACGTCGTCCGGCCCTCATTGCCGGCCTATTCTACGTGGGATATGACAAAACCCTGTTTTGGGCAGCAGCCCGATATTGATTGTCGTTCCGGTTGCCCCTTCTTGGGCAGGGTTGGATTTCTCCGGGACCATATACGATTTGTATGGGCAAGCTCATTGATCGGGGGATTCTTTATGCTATAATCGCAAAGCGGTAAAGGGGGGGCTTTTATCGATATAGGTCGAGACTATCAAGCGGACCGTAATCCTAACGGCTAATCAACTGCGTCCGGAATTTAGAAAGGAGTTCCCATGAGAATACTAAACCTGGGGGCAGGTGGATTCATCGGATCTCATTTAACCCAACGGCTCCTGGATCGCGGCCATACCGTCATCGGAGTCGATACCCATTCCGATAAACTGGCCGAATTTTTCGGCCACGATAAATAAGGCCTGTTTCTTCACCACCACCGTGCTCTGAGGCGTAAAAAAGCCCGGTAGGCGGCTCTCAGCAGCAAATTCCTTATACTTACCTGACGTTCCGTCCAAACGGCCCATTCGTCGCTTTCGATAGAAAACGTATCAACTAAATCATGAGGCCTTAGACCGTTGTCACCCAGCGTATTGAGAATACCGTGAAGCCTGCCCCCGGAGTGGAATTTCTCGTAGTGCGTACGGCCCGAAAGGCCGGCTTGTTCGAGATCGGCGGGGGTTAATGAAACGCAATAATTCAGCAGCTCGTCCGGCCATCGCCAGCTGAAAGCGCCGGGGCAGGCGAGGTCAATCCCGCTGTGGATTCGTGAAGAGATACGCCTATGCAGGGCCACCGGTATACCCGCCCCCATTGCCTCAATCAGCGTCAACGCTCCTCCGTACGGAAAAGAGGCAATATACAGGTCAACCCGATGATGATGAAGGGCCTTCCAGACACTGGGCACCCAAGGCGAGTAGATGAATCGATCGGGCCGAATGCCGTAACGCTTCAGTCCGCGACGAATCCTGAAAAGAGCCCATGGCGTCAATAACCCGATGTGAATATGCTTTCCCCCGGTGGCCTTTAAGAGGTTCGGAACTAAATCAAGATAGCTGATAAAATAGGGAACCTCGATCTTATTTAACCGCGCCGCCGTGCAGGTGGTGAGCGTCCCTTCAGATAAAAACGGCGGATCAACGGGCCGTGCCCCCCTATCCTCGACGGTAAACGGAACGTAGGTGTTCTCTATACCCAGCACGTTTCGACAGTTATGGTATACCACCGGGTGCGGGTCGATGTGCCTGAGGTGAGATAAATATACCCCCAAACATAGATGATGATCTCCGTGATGATAGAAGCAGGCATCGAGTTTCATCTCGGGTTGTATGGCGGCAACGGCAACGCTGTCTTGATGATGGTTGAACAGGTATACTCTATTGGGGCGGATTCTTAACAGGCGTTCCTGCAGCCATGTCAGCCGCTGCCGGTAGCTTACCTTCGGTGCCCGCTCAAAGACGACAGAGGCCTGCCCGGCCAATCCCTTCATCACGTAGTTGACATCAGATCTTCCAGCCATCTCGGTCGACAGGATGATGTGCCGGCCGGCCGGTTGTGCCCCGATGAAATCCTCGATAACGCGCGTGTGCCCCCCCGATTTTTGAAGCCGGGTGACAATGTAAACAAAGACCGGCCGATCCGAATGATCGTGTCCCGTGTCGTCAATCCCTTGCCTGATTTGTTCGAGGCTGGCTTTCCCGATACGTCGGCACAGGTCATCGAGCGACTTGGAGCCGAAAACCTGTGTGGTGCACAAAGGCTCGGTAATGATTTGCTCCACAATATCGTGGATTGACCGCAATGATTTATCAATCTCGCCCGCGTCAATCAGACGAGATACGTCTTGTCTGAAAGAGTACAGGCTTTTATATCTTCTCATGTCTGCTAAGGGTCATGTTTGCTTTGTTTTAGTCAATTCCCTTGCCGGATTACCGGCCACCGTCGTTTCCGGCAATACGTCCCTGGTTACGACCGCACCCGCTCCAACGACACTTCCGGCGCCAATCGTTCGGGTCTTCATTACGGTCGCGCCCGCGCCTATAAGACATCCCCGTTTAAGCGTGGCGTGGCCGCCGATGACGGCGCCGGGGCCGATAAAGACGTAGTCCTCAATAGTCACATCATGGCTTATCACTGCGTGAAGCCGTGCCGCTATAAAATCGCCGATTTTAGCGTTGCTCCCGACTATGCAACCATCCGGAAATATACAGCCCCTGCCGATTTCTACGTAATTCATGTCGATAGACGGGTGAATTAAATCCGCGATTCTACAACCGTGAGAATCGAGCAGGTCAGCGACAAGCTTCGTTCTTGTCCAGTGCCCGTGCACGTTGTTATAAAAAAAGACGGTATCGTCTTGTGCCAAACCGGGGATTAATTCACGGGTGCCCAGGACCTGGTAGCCGAAAAAGGATTTACCCTGGAGGTCCTTTGTATCGTCAATAAAGCCTAAGAGATCCCAGGTGGGGGAAGGTCTGTTGATTGCGTCGATCAACTTGATCAAATCAACGTACGCGGCTCCATAGATGATCAGCTTCTTCATTGGACATCCTGTCTATACACGAGTATCCGGTACCGTTTCGACAATTCGCGGCATATCGGGGCGGAAACTGTTCCGGCGTGAAATATCACCGTCGGCCGCTTTTCTATTTCCTCACACCGTAGCGGCCACTATTTCCCGGCTCCAGAAGCAAGATATCGCGGAGCTCCCGCGCCGTCATGAGTTCACGTCCATTCGCTTCGCGTAATACGTGTATCCTCTTTATTAGATCTATATTACGGGCAAGCGTGGTTCGTTCCTGGTCAAACCAGACGTTGTCTTCCAGCCCGACCCGTACGCCTCCGCCAATCGCAATGGCAACGGAGTTCATCTTAAGCTGGTAATCCCCAATCGCGCCAACACTCCAGAGAGATTCCGGAGGGAGATCGTTGATCATGACCCCCAGGTGAAGCAAATCGGGCTGGGCACAGGCGATGTTTCCCATAATAAGATTAAAATAGAAAGGGGGATCAAGAAACCCTTTCTTATGGAGGTACTTGGCATAATTAATCATGCCGGCATCGAACGCCTCCAGTTCGGGCCGTATTCCGCGCTCCAGCATCCGTTGCGCCAGGTTCTGTATGACTTCCGGCTCGTTGATACTCGATCTTTTATTAAAATTAAGTGAGCTCAACGTGAGGCTTCCCATATCAGGCTTGAGGCGACCGTCCAACTCGAGCGGGGTCGCGCGTAATTCGAATTCCGGAGTATTGCGTCCGCTCAGGGATACGCACACTATCAATTCGGGAGCAAACGACCGTATCCACTCAATTATCTCCGCGAAAACTTCCTTTGTATGGATTGATTCACCTGTCAAAGGGTCCCGGGTATGCAGATGCAGCATTGTTATACCTTCATCCCAGGCGGCATGAACTTCTTCAACGATTTCGGATACGCTCAGCGGAACGTAGGGGGTCATTTCCTTTGTTGGAATCATTCCTGTCGGAGCGAAGTTTATGATTAGTTTATTCAATCTTCACGTCCTAAATACGTCTTCACGTTATTCATACGTAATTCTTTGCCTGCTGTAGGACCCAGGGGAAAACTGAAATCGTTCCCTATACATACGGCGAAACGATGATTGGTCAGTTCCTTCTCAATTAGTCAAATCCAATTCGTAGAATTCGTATGCAACTCCTCCCCCACCAAACTTAGTCTTAAAGCGGTAGAGACCGTCGTTTAAAACCGTGTCCCCTTTTTCATTGCTGGTCCCCAAGTCGAAATACCGCGCGCCGTTCTCTTTTGCCTCCTCTATCGCCGATTCTAAAACGGCGAGGAGCGCCCGTACCTGATAACCGTGTTCGCTCGATGCTATATATTGCGTGTGCCAAGCCTGCGGGGAATTGAAAAGCACGATGCCTGCCTCCACTTTTCCATCCAGGAGAGCGCAGCGAATACGGATTTCGTCCGGCAATAGTTTTTGCAGCACCGCAATCTCTTCACGAGAATGCGTTGGCTTGGCACCATACTTACGCTCAAGATTATCTTCGAGCACCGTCCACAATTCACCGAGCAGAGAAATATCATTGGAGATTGTAACGATTTTCTGCGCCTTGCGCAATCCTCTACATAACCGTTCGGTCGTCTGGCGACGGTTTTCAAGATCGATCGAGGAAGACAGGTAGGTATGAGTTTTACGTGCGCCCAGTCCGGCCAGGGCGTAAATATCATCCTGGGCGGGAACGAGCATATAAATATGCGGCACCGCCTTATACAGCAGGGTATGAAAACCCCGGCTCGAGTAATGAGAGCGCAGGGCCGATAGCGCCTCGATCATTCGCGTCCCTCTCAGCCGTCCGTGATGCACGATACCGCCATACGTCGCGCCGGGATGGCTGACGACGAGTTTCTGATCATCCATTGCAATCGCCGCGGGAAACACCCCGACGATACGCGCTGCCTCCAGGAGGAGTGACGATGCATCGGTGAAGCGGCCGCGGTGATAATTGAGAAAGCGCCGCGAATGCAAAAAAGTACCGTTGACGGCGCCCGCGCACCACGCATCCCACTTTTCCTCATGTTCGGCGGAGAAGTCGACGACTCTCACGGCCTACCTTCTATAGATCGCCGGAAGCGAAATATCGCGTCAGCAACGTACTCGATTTCCGATGCCTCCAGCGCCGGCGATATCGGAAGACTCAACACTTCCTCCGCGAACATCTCCGCAATGGGCAATTCGTATTCCCGGAAGTCCCTATAGCAGGCCTGGCGATGCGGAGGGACCGGATAGTGAATGCCGGTCGAAATCCCCTGTTGTTCCAGGTACTCTCTTAATGCATCGCGCCGTTTGCTGCGGATGACGTAAAGGTGCCACACGGGATCGGCGTGGTCCGGAACGAAAGGCAAGACGACGTCCGCGCCCGCCAACAGACTCGAATACTGAGCCGCGATTTCTCCGCGGCGTGTGTTCCATTCGTTCAGCACAACCAGTTCTACCCGAAGGAATGCCGCCTGCATTTCGTCAAGCCTGCTGTTGTAACCGGCAAGGTCATGCCGGTACTTTACTTCAGAACCGTAGTTGCGGAGGAGCCTGACCTCTGCGGCGACCGCATCATCGTTCGTAAGCACGGCGCCGCCGTCCCCGAGCGCCCCCAGATTCTTGCTGGGGTAGAAGCTCGTGGCGGCCGCATGTCCCAGTGACCCTGCGCGGCGTCCTTTGTAGCGTGCGCCCTGGGCCTGAGCGGCATCTTCAATCACGATCAGGCCGCGCGCGGCTGCAAGCGCGTTGACGGGGTCCATGTCAGCTGCCTGGCCGTAGAGGTGTACGGGAATAATCGCCCGTGTTCGGCCGGTGACGGCGTCGCCGATAAGCGCCGGGTCAATGTTATGCGTGTCCACATTCGGTTCAACGGGAATCGGGGTTGCCCCGCACTCCGTAACGGCCAGCCAGGTAGCGATGCAGGTGTTCGAGGGTACAATTACCTCATCGCCGGGTCCGATCCGATAGGCGCGTAACAGAAGATGAAGCGCTTCGAGCCCGTTGCCGACGCCGATACAATGCTTTACTTCGCAATACCGGGCAAATTCGGCCTCGAAGGCCCCCAGCTCGGGGCCCATGATGAAGCAGCCGGAATCCATGACCCGGCGGTAGGCGGCATCGAGATGCTCACGAATGGACCGATGAAGTCGGCCGAGATCAAGGAACGGAACCGGGTTCATTTTCTCTTTCTCCGTGCGTCACCAGTGAATTGGCCGTAGTCCCGGTAGTAGTCAGACTCGTCGAAATAGTCGGAGGCCAGCACGAGGCACACCGCACCGGAAGAGAAATTATCTATCTCACGCCAGATCATCGGGCAGACATAGAGGCCGTAATAGCTCCTGTTCATACTGGCGGTTTTCTTCGAGTGCCCATCGTCGAGGTGGACGTCAAAAGAGCCTGACAGCGCGATAATAAACTCGTGCTGGGCCTTATGCGCGTGCCCGCCGCGCTCCGAACCGCCGGGTATATCGTACAGGTAGTATACGCGGCGGATATCGAAGGGGATATGACGTCCGGACTCGATGAACGTAAGGTTGCCTCGCGGATTAGCTATTTCCGGCAGGTCGTAAAGGCTGCACCGATCAATCATTCTTCATCACTATTAGTTAGGACCGAGAATCCGAGTCAGCGGGTTCTCTCATGAGAAACGCTTTTCACCGTGCAGTATAGCAAAAGACGGGCTTTTTTGCCACAATTACAGTTCCCTGCATTCAAAACGGACCTCCCGGGCGGCATCTTGCATTCAATGATCGACCCCCGAGCCCGTTACCAGTCCGAGGAGCTGTATCCGAATCGTCGGCCTCAAGACGCGGCCATACTATCGGGAACCCGTTCATTCTCCCTGTCGCCCGATGCAGATAGGGCGTGATTATTCCTTTTCTCGTTACCGGGTATTTGACTAGTCAACGGGGCTGTGGTAAATTGTATAACATATATTTGCCTGACATGACCATACGTCACGCCGAAAAAAGGGAAGTTCTTATCACTATCAATCGCATATCGACAAAACAAAAAACTCCATGTACATCGAAGAATTGATCAAGGCGCGCAATGAAATCGCCGAGATGGAGGTCTTAGAGGCATCCATCCTGGAGGCGATACCTCACGCCGTCATCGGGTTGCAGGATAGAAGGATTATTTTTGTCAATCAGGGGGTCACGGCTGTATTCGGCTGGACATCGGATGAACTGACCGGCAGGAATACCCGTCTTCTGTACCGGACGGAAAAGGATTATGAAAGGATCGCCGGCAAACTCTATTCCGTTCTGGAAAAGCAGCCCATTGCCAGCATGGAGTTCCCCTGTGTACGGAAAGACGGTACGGAAATAGAATGCATGATCAACGCAGCGCGAATCGGTAAAAAATTAACAGAAAAACGAGTGGTTATTACCTATGAGGATATTACGGACCGGAAACGGGCAGTACAAGAACTTGAATTGTCACGACAGCAGTTGCGCAAATTATCGGCGCACCTTGAATCAATACGGGAAAAGGAAAGAACCCGCATCGCACGTGAGCTGCACGATGAGTTAGGGCAGCTTCTGACGGCAATGAATACGGACATCATCCTGCTGAAAAACAAGATCCCGGCTGGGCAGACGGTGCTGTCTGACAGAGTTGAGAGCCTCTCCTCCCTCGTTGATCTGACAATGAAGACCGTCAAGCAGATTTATATGGGGTTGCGTCCGGGCATGCTCGATCATCTCGGCCTGACAGCGGCTATCGCCTGGCAGGCAGAGGAATTTTCCAGACGCACCGGCATCGCCTGCAATGTATCCTTCAGTCCGGAAGATATGGTTGTCGATCCGGATTTAACGACGACTGTATTTCGCATTTTTCAAGAAACCTTGACGAACGTGCAGCGTCACGCCGAGGCCACGAGAGTGACTGTCCGTCTGAAGGCAACCAACGACCGTCTCGAGTTTGTTGTCAAGGATAACGGCAAGGGCATCACGCATCGTCAGATGAAAAAACCCGATTCATTCGGTTTGCTGGGAATCAAGGAACGGGTCTATCACTGGGGAGGAAAGGAGGCCATCGTCGGGAAAAGCGGACGGGGCACTACCATAACGATCAGCATCCCCTTGCCAAAGACGGGAGAAAGATCATGACAGACAAAAAGATCAGAATCCTTATTGCCGACGATCACCCCATTGTCCGTGCAGGTTTCAAGCAGGTTCTTTCAGAAACGCCTGATCTCGTTGTCGAGGACGAAGCGGGAAACGGGCAGGAAGTCCTCGCGTGTATTAAAAAGAAACAATACGATGTCGTCCTGTTGGATATTTCAATGCCCGGGAAGAACGGCCTGGAAATCCTGCGGGAGTTGAAAGTCGACTATCCGAAGCTCCCCGTTCTTATTCTCAGCATTTACCCCGAAGAGCAATACGCCATCCGGGCGTTGCGGGCGGGAGCAGCCGGCTATCTGACAAAGGCAAGCGCGCCCCATGAATTGATTTCGGCGATTCGGAAGATTTCCGCAGGCGCACGCTACATCAGCGCGTCCCTCGGCGAAAAGCTGGCCGACTATCTGGACACCGACATGACGAAACTACCCCACGAAACCCTGTCCGATCGCGAGCATCAAGTCATGCAGCTTATAGCATCCGGAAAGACCGTTTCGGAAATCGCCGAGATTCTGCATCTGAGCGTCAAAACCATCAGCACCTACCGCTCCCACATTCTGGAAAAGATGAAGATGAAAAGCAATGCCGAAATTATCCTGTACGCAGTACAGAACGAACTCGTCGGGTAGCCGCCGCATATCCCTTCATCACCGCCGGGAGTGACGCAGGGGCTTCTCCATCCTGAAGACGTATTTTCGGCAATTGCACCCCTCATGCAGCCCATTCAACAGCCGCATCCGCACTGAGACGCGGGCCGGTAATGTCCTGAACCTCCTGTACCGTCCAGCCTGGAGCCATTTCCCGAAGGTGCAATCCGTTTTTCGTAATATCGATAACCGCGACGTCGGTCACCACCATCGATACGCACCGCCGGGCGGTGATCGGGTAGGTACAGTCGGTCACAAGCTTCGGTTCTCCCTGCGGGGTCGTATGCTTCATCATGACAATGACCTTTTTGGCGCCGGAGGCGAGATCCATCGCCCCGCCATAGCTTCCAACCTTCCTGCCGAGGACCTTCCAGTTAGCCAGATCTCCTTTCTCAGAGACCTGGAACCCGCCGAGCACCGTAACGTCAAGATGTCCCCCCCGGATCATGGCGAATGCCTCGGCGCTGTCGAAAAATGATGCGCCCGGAATCACCGTAACGTTTTCGTCCCCTGCGTTGCCGAGGTCCTTATCTTCCATTCCCGCAGCAGCATGGGGGCCGACCCCCAGCACCCCGTTTTCGGAATGGATAAGTACGTGAACGCCGGGAGGGATATACGATGCAACCATCATGGGCATCCCGATGCCGAGATTAACGCAAAATCCATCTTTGAGTTCCCGCGCCACGCGCCTGGCCATCTGCTCTTCTGATATTCTTTCCTTCATGGTTCTTAGTTGCACCTCCCGTTTCGAACGTACACGATACGATCTACAAACAAAGATGGAGTCATGACCTGATCCGGGTCAAGGGCGTCCGGTTCGATAAGGTTTTCAGCTTCCACTACGGTCGTCTTTGCCGCCATGGCCATTATCGGGTTGAAATTGCGCGCCGATTTCCTGTATACGAGGTTTCCCAGTGTATCGGAGGTATGGGCCTTGATCAGCGCGAAATCCGCCTTGAGCGAATATTCGAGCAGCATTTCACGGCCGTCAATGACGCGTGTTTCCCTTTCTTCAGAGGCTTCCGTGCCGACCCCCGTAGGAGTATAAAACGCGCCGATGCCGGCGCCGCCCGCCCGGATTCGTTCCGCGAGGGTTCCCTGGGGCACGAGATCGACGTCGACCTGGCCTTCCATTGCCGCACGCTCAAGCACGCTTACTTTTTTGGGCGACCCGAACACGGCAAAACAGGTGATAACCTTTTTGACCATCCCCGCCTGAATGAGAATATCCACGTCTATGGGGTTTTTCCATCCTCCGCTTGCGTCGTTTCGGATGACGGTAAGGTCCTTCGGCCCCAGATCGCGCAGGGCCAGGAGAAGATTTGACGGTGTCCCCCTTGCTGTGAACCCTCCGACCATGATGGTTGCGCCGTCACGTATCCCGGCCACCGCTTCTTTGCACGTCGCGTATAATTTTTTTCCGTTGCCTTGCGCCCTTTCCCTCTCAACGCGTAACCGGCTGTTTGAGACGGCGGCTCGGGCATCCCCCGTTTGCCTGCCGTCCGTGTTGCTGAAAGCCCCCCATGGATTGACATTCGGATCATCTTTACAGGTCGGGCAAAAATAGCGGGCGCTCAAATCTTCAGCACCGCCGCCCCATATCTCCAGCTTGCAGCAATCGCCGCATATCTCCGTTCGGCAGTTGTCACATTCCGTTTTTGCCTCTTTTTTTCCACAGGCTGTACATTTTCGTTCCATTGCCCCACTCCTTGTTTGGTCGGTAGACGACACGATCTATCTCTATTCCCTATTCTTCTTTGTAGTGACACTCTACTCTCAGACGCTTTTCCCGGCAATCAGTCCGGGTCTGATTTTTTAATGGGAAAAGGGATGGAATTGACTTCAGACAAAAGGCGGCTTTGCCATCGGTGTTTGTCTGATGGAAGCAGACTGGTTCCGTCAATATCAAAACGGCACGCACCTTTTTGCCCTGTCATCGAAGATTGATCAGAGTCAATTTGCACTGTGGGGACCTTTTGTAAGCAAGGTAATTCGGGCCTATCTATAAGTCGGCGTCAGTAAGGCTCAAAGGCATATACGCTGACGACAATAACCGTCTACCATCGGGAGGCCTCGGCATACTCCTCCCGAGTATCCTCGACAGGGTATTTCAAATACTGCTCGGCGCTCTTGATCGTCGAGTGACCAGGGAGTTGTTTCAGTTTCGCAGGGTTATTCGTACTTCTGAGGAAGTTAACGGCAAACAATGGCGGAGCGTACGAGGATGGCCACAAGGCTCAATTTAGAGTTGACATTGATTCTATATT
Organism: uncultured delta proteobacterium; assembly: GCA_963735595.1. GTDB lineage: Bacteria > Desulfobacterota > Zymogenia > Zymogenales > Zymogenaceae > JAFGAS01. The sequence goes on from CAVTLK010000002.1 coordinate 365,794, forward strand.
AGTATAATATTATTATTTAGGAAACAATTCCGATTTAGGATTTGATAGTGAAAGTTTCAAGAAAGGATTTCGAACAGCGAATGGCTCGTTTCGAGGAAGTCTGCAGAAAAACAGGCGCAAAAATGACCCACCAGCGCATGGAAGTCTTCAGGGAAGTTGCGCAAACCGACGGCCACCCCGATGCGGAAAAAGCCTTTGAAGGTGTACGCAGGCGAATGCCGACGATATCGATGGATACGGTCTACCGAACGCTCTGGTGGCTCCAAGACCTGGATCTGATCACGGCACTTGGCCCTTTACGAGAGCGAGTCCGGTTCGATGCGAATCTCAGCCGCCATCATCATTTTGTGTGTACCCGGTGTGGACTGACGCAGGATTTCTACAGCGATGAGCTGGATAGATTAGAATTGCCGGACTACGTCCTGTCCATTGGGCACGCCGAAAAAACCCAGGTAGAAGTAAAAGGAATCTGCCACAAATGCGCCGCGGAAGAGAAGCCGGGCGCGAAAAAAAGAAAGAAAGGAGGACCACATGAGTAACGACAAAATATGCCCGGTAACGGGCCACGAGAAAACTCCCGTTGCCGGGGGGGGCACCTCGAGCCGGGATTGGTGGCCGAAGCAGTTAAATCTTCACATCCTGCATCAGCATTCTTCCAAGTCCAATCCGATGGGTGAAGATTTCAACTACGCTGAAGAGTTTAAAAAACTCGATCTGGCGGCCCTGAAAAAGGACCTCTATGCCCTGATGACCGACTCGCAGGACTGGTGGCCGGCCGACTACGGTCATTACGGGCCGCTCTTCATTCGCATGGCGTGGCACAGCGCAGGCACGTACCGCATGGGCGACGGCCGGGGCGGGGGAGGATCGGGCAATCAGCGCCTGGCGCCTCTCAACAGTTGGCCGGACAACGTAAACCTCGACAAGGCACGCAGGCTGCTTTGGCCGATCAAGCGGAAATACGGTAGAAAGATATCCTGGGCCGACCTCATGATCCTCGCCGGCAATTGCGCGCTTGAGTCGATGGGATTTAAGACCTTCGGCTTCGGCGGCGGGCGGCAGGACATCTGGGAGCCGGAAGAGGATGTCTACTGGGGCAGCGAGGACACCTGGCTCGGCGACAAGCGCTATTCCGGTGATCGGGACTTGGAGAATCCGCTTGCCGCCGTGCAGATGGGTTTGATCTACGTGAACCCGGAAGGGCCGAATGGCGAACCCCGATCCGGTTGCTTCGGGCCGTGACGTGCGCGAAACCTTCGCGCGCATGGCGATGAACGACGAAGAGACGGTCGCGCTCGTCGCCGGCGGCCACACCTTCGGCAAGTGCCACGGCGCAGGCGCCTGCGTCACATGTGGGTCCCGAACCTGAAGGCGCCCCCATCGAAGAGCAGGGTCTCGGCTGGAAGAGCAGTTTCAAAAGCGGCAAAGGCGGCGATACGATCAGCAGCGGCATCGAGGGCGCCTGGAAGCCGAACCCGACCAAATGGGACATGGGTTATCTGAAGGTGCTGTTCAAATACGAGTGGGAACTGGTCAAGAGCCCGGCCGGCGCGCATCAGTGGCTGGCCAAGGACGTGGACGAAGAGGACATGGTGGTTGATGCGCACGACCCGTCCAAGAAACACAGGCCGATGATGACCACGGCGGACCTGTCGCTGCGCTTCGACCCGATCTACGAGCCGATCGCGAGGCGCTACCTGCAGAACCCCGAGGAATTCGCGGACGCCTTCGCCCGGGCGTGGTTCAAACTGACCCACCGCGACATGGGCCCCCGCTCGCGCTATCTCGGCCCGGAAGTGCCTGCGGAGGAGCTCATCTGGCAGGACCCGGTACCCGCAGTCGATCATAAACTCATCGACGAGAAGGATATCGCGGACCTCAAGGGCAAGATCCTTGCCTCCGGACTGTCCGTCTCGGAACTGGTATCGACCGCCTGGGCGTCGGCCTCTACGTTCCGCGGCTCCGACAAGCGCGGCGGCGCGAACGGGGCGCGTATCCGCCTCGCGCCGCAGAAAGACTGGGAGGTTAACCAGCCTGACCAGCTGGCGAAAGCGCTGAGCATCCTTGGAGAGGATCCAGAAGGAGTTCAACGGCGCGCAGTCAGGCGGCAAGAAGGTCTCACTCGCGGACCTGATCGTGCTCGGCGGTTGCGCGGGCGTTGAGCAAGCAGCGAAGAATGCCGGTTACGATGTGACGGTTCCCTTCACGCCGGGACGCACTGATGCGTCGCAGGAGCAAACCGACGCGGCGTCATTCAGTGTCCTGGAACCGAAAGCCGACGGATTCCGCAACTACCAAAAAACCAAATACGCCGTCTCGGCAGAGGAAATGCTGGTTGATCGCGCGCAACTGCTGACGCTGACCGCTCCCGAGATGACGGCTCTCATTGGCGGTATGCGCGTCCTGAATGCCAACTTCGGACAGTCCCGGCACGGCGTCTTCACCAAGCGGCCGGAGACGCTCACCAATGACTTCTTTGTGAATTTGCTCGACATGCGCACGGCGTGGAAGGCAACCTCAGAAGACGAAGACGTATTCGAGGGTCGTGATAGCGCAACGGGCGAGCTCAAGTGGACCGCTACCCGTGTCGATCTCATCTTCGGTTCGAATTCCGAGCTCCGAGCATTGGCGGAAGTCTACGGATGTGAGGACTCCCAGGAGAAGTTCCTGCACGACTTTATAGCAGCGTGGAACAAAGTAATGAACCTTGACCGCTTTGACCTCGCATGATCTCAACTGAGACGGCTATTACGCGTTGCGCCCAAATAGAGATCGGGCCGAGATCTGGAGACACACAATACTGTATCTCTTGTTAAGCCAATTGATATGCTCCTCCCTCGCTCTTAAAAGCGGGGGAGGTTTTTTATGCCCGTTTTGTGGATTGCTTTAGATTCATCACTATTCCGAGCATAGGCTTAAAACAAGATAACATAGATCGAACGGCAAAAGACACCAATAAGCGATAGTGTTTCCGGTACCGGCCTGTATATCGGGCCCCTGCCGCGCCGAGGCGTCCGTATGCGTCTGTGGGGATATCCGCCGCGATCTGACCTACGCCTACTTTTACCGCTCGAGAGTGCGGGTAGGATGCGGGGGGTGCCGGAAGTTTAGAGCGGGTTTCAGTCGATGCGATCCAGTATTTAACGGGAACAATAAAAAACGACAAAGAACGATTGACTAACAGGAAAGCGTATGATAACCTTTCCTCAAGATCTTTGTTTCATCGCGCCCGTAGCTCAGGGGATAGAGCACAGCGCTCCGGACGCTGGTGCGCAGGTTCGAGTCCTGCCGGGCGCACCACTTGTTTCTGGATATTTGGCGGAGTAGCACATGAAGGTGCAGGCGTTCGTCGGCGGAAAGGAGATCAGCCTCAACGAATTCGTTGAGCTGTACGTCGGCAATGTCTTTGCCGGGGTGGCCAATTCCCTCAGGGGGATTAAAATTCCCCGTCGTCTTGAATTTACGGTTCAAAAAGGCGTCGTAGCTATCACGGCAGACGGCGCGCCCATCGACCTTGCCGGCTTTGCCGCGCAGATCGTCAACGATACGGTTATGGCTACCCTCAAACACCTCAAGGGTTTTTCATCCGATGACCTTGTACGTATCGTGATCGAGCTATGAAGGAGACCTCCTGATGATCGAGATCTATAAACTTCTCGGGATTATTCTGGTAATTACCGGAGCCGTCGATATGATTATACTTCCCCGAATAATAGCGAGGGCAAAGGGTGATGCGAACACCCCCCTTGTCACCGCCGCTATCTGGGTCATGGCGTTGGCTACGATGATTGCGGGGGGTCTGTGTTTCTTCGGTATATTCGGGACGTTTTAGACGGGGGCGAACCATGGAGAACCACGATACCTACAACGATAACGACGAACAGGAAGAAACCCGGGATGCCGTATATGGCGACGTTCCTTCAATGTCGTCACCCCATACCCGAATAGACGCGACCCAGATGAAACCAACGGGGACAGGGTGTCGAACGTTAGTTATTTTTATCCTGATTATTTCTGTGGTGCTTGGCTTCATCTATTTGTATAAACAAAACCAGTCTCCCGAGCAGCCGATCCGCGAAAACACTCCTCCGGGGCAAACCAGATAGTAAATCCGATACGAATCAGATAGCGGAACTCCTCACGCAAGGATGGGGTGTCGCTGACTATCCTGCGGGCGGCGGCCGGCGTGACGGCGAGTGCTGCTTTCGTATCGTGCCATAGGCTCCCATAAAAACCGAGGGGGGCTTGCGCCCCCCCTCTCTATTATCGCGTGTTCCCCCAGACGTACCAGTTGGGATAGACGTAAACCCAGTACCCCGGCGGGATGTTATTGTAGCCGGCGTATGAAGTGCCGGTGTAGTATCCCCAGTCGTAGAAGTTGCCGTAGCTCGCCTGGTCCTGGGGAACGTACAGCGTTATGAGAAGATTGTAGTACTTACCGTTGACGGATGCGGCGGTCATTTCGGGAGTCACGGTTACGCCGCCCCCGGGGTTTATTACGCCCGGCTGGCCGGGCCCCGTCTGGGCCTTACCGCCGAACAAACCCCTGACCGCGTCACAGCCCGACAAGGCGAGAGCCGACGCCAATACCAAACAGATAACGACCAATAATTTCTTCATCCTGTGGCCTCCTGACCTTAAAAAAATAGACGGATAACTCCCGGCTTGCGCCGATATGCCCTGAGTTGGTACTCGCGCAATAGTGCGGCAATGGCGAGGACCGGGACATTCCGATACATTCGGAACGCAGTATACCACGTGCGCTGCAACTAAGTAAATACACGGTTGACTACCCAATTCCCGTGATCTGCCTCACTATTTTGCACATGACTCGGTGATTCCGGGGATAACGCTTTTTCTTGAAATAGACGTTCCGATACGTTATAGTAAAATGATTGCTTTATTTATTCGGAATCCATGGGCATTATTACACTCTGCCATCCTGACGATCTGAAATCGTGCGGCGCATGCTGCGGCCTCTATAACTGGGTTGATCACTCCCGGGAACGGATATCGAGGCTGATGCACGAGCGAACCGATACGTTCGTCTCGGGGATGCGCCGCGGGAGATCAATTAAGGACACCAAGGCGTTACTTCTTTCAGTAGATACTCCCGACAAACTCTTCGGCCCCATATACAACTGCCCCTTTGTCGGCTTCGTTGATAATCAGCGGCGTCGGGTCGGGTGTATGATCCACCCGATCAATAACGACGGGAGGGAGTTGAGGGACATATCGCTGTACGGCGCCGAGATCTGCAACGGGCACGAGTGCCCGAGTTTCTCGTACCTCACCGAGGCCGAAAAGCGTGCCGTAACCTGTGTGATAGACGATTGGTACCTCTATGGGCTGGTTATCTGCGATATTGATCTTGTTAAGGAGTTCTTCACGATACTCGCGAACACCCTCGGCGAAGAGGTACGGGCCGATCTGCTGGCTGACGGCAGGGTCAGAGAGGCGGCCCTGGCCTTTTTTTCCCTCAAGGAGTCCTGGCCGTTTTCCTCAAAGGAGAAGAGGTTCGGTAAATATTCCTTTTCCATCTCCGAATACCGGCTGGAAAGGCAACTCGGGGCCCGGCAGCTCTCGATCCCCCCGTCCCCCTATCACAGGATATTCCTGAGCCTTGCGTCGGATTTTGCAACCCGGCACGAATTCGACGACGCCCACCGGATCGTTGAGGGATGCATGGATAATTTTCTATCGGCCTACCGTGAGGCGTCATGAGGGCCGTGATCCAGCGGGTAAGCCGGTCCACGGTCACCGTTGACGGGAAGACCGCAGGCCACATCGATCGGGGGATCCTGGTTTTCCTCGGCGTGGAGAAAGGCGATTGTGAATCAGACGCCCGATATCTGGTGGAAAAGATCGTAAACCTGAGGATTTTCGAGGACGATAATGGTAAGATGAACCGCCACCTTTCTGACGTTGGCGGCTCCCTCCTGGTCGTGTCCCAGTTTACCCTGTTGGGCGACGTCCGCAAGGGGAGGCGTCCTTCCTTTGTGGACGCCGAAGAGCCCGAAAGGGCAGAGCAGCTTTACGAGCTTTTCATGACCCTGGCAAAAGAGGGAGGGGTACACGTTTCGGGGGGCGTCTTTCAGGCGATGATGGAGGTCTTGCTGGTCAACGACGGTCCCGTAACCTTCATTATCGACAGTAAGAAGAGGTTTTGACCGAATGCCGGCTCGCGAGATGGTCCAGGACTACGTCATCCGAATCGATCGGGAAGGCTACTGGTTTTATAACGGAAGTCAGATCATCCATCCCAACGTCCTGAAGGTGTTCAACGACGGTCTCTTCCTTGGTGAAGATAACAACCACTACCTGAGGGTAGAAGACGATATTGCGTATATCGAAGTCGAGGACACCCCGTTTGTCGTGCGGAGGGTAGGACCGATCGAACGCGAGAGAGAGCTCGCCGGCTTTACGATCGGGCTTTCCGACGGGACCGAGGAAACGCTCGACCTCGGTTCCCTGGAAATAAATCGGAACAATATTCCCTACTGCACGGTAAGAAAGGGCATGAGGGCCCGCTTCACCTCACAGGCGTATTATATGCTGGCCGAGTATATCGAGTATGACGAGAGATACGATTCATATTTCGTCCGCTCGGGCGGCACGGTCCACACCATCATCTACCAGGGGCAAAGCCAATGAAGGGTGAGATACGATACCTGCTCGGAAGGGAAGTCGAAGTGGTGGCACACGGTATTATCTATCGGGGCCGTCTCATCGAAGTGGGGATCGAAGAGGTGTACCTCAAGGGTGATACGGGTTGGATCACGCTCATGACACCCGATATCGAAGATATCAGGGAGAGCGGGGCGAAAAAACGGGACGAAACCATCGTCGATTGAGCGCAGGAGGCTCGTATGGATTTCACTGCATCAATACTGCCGTTTATCGCGGCGTCGATCTGCCTGATCTTCTCGATACACTTTCTCATTATGACCCTCATCATGGAGGGAGACCGATCATTTTTCGGATTCTTCTTTCTTGCGCTGGTCCTGGCCGTCAACCAGTTCGCCACCGGTATGCAGGGGCATTTCTTCCCTATTGATGTCAATCAGTCGTTTTTCTGGTACCGGGTTCAGTTCGCGGCCCTTGGGCCCGTCATCTTCATGACAGTATACTTCTTCAACCTGCTTACCAACAGGCGGGTCAATGCCCCGATTACCTACGTTTTCCTTTCGATCGTTATCGGCCTTGCCGTTTTGGTGTTCCTCCCGATCTTCGGAAGGTTTACGGTGATCCCGCAGGATGTCTTTATCTTTATTCCCCATTTCGGCGCCCTGTTCGCCATAGTCCTGTTAGCGGGGGCCGCCCTATATCTGGTCTACGTTCTTATCGAATCGCTCGTGACCGGAAGCAGGAGGCCGAAGATTCGGTTTTCCGCCCTGTATATCGCCAGCGGCATCATTCTATTTGTTCTGGGCGTCCTTGAGATCCTGATGCAGACGGGCGTTATCCCTCCGACCTCCGTGAAGTATTCGTCGGTTGCCGCGATCGTCCTCGTAATGATCGGCGCGTCGGCCGTCTTTGTCCGATTTTACGAAATGAAGACCTCCCTCAGGCGTATCCTTATCAACCTGAGCGAAACCGAACGGAGGCTGGAGCATAAGGAGCGCCTGGCCATTACCGACGCCCTCACGGGCCTCTATAACCGCGGATTCTTCGACGAAAGCCTCGAGGAGGAAGTCAAGGATTCCATACAGAACAACAGGTCCCTTTCCCTGATCATGTTAGATATCGATGAGTTCAAGTCAATCAACGACGTCTTCGGCCACACCATCGGGGACAGTGTGCTGGCCGAGATAGCGTCCGTTATCAAGCGCAACGCCAGGGCTAGCGACCTTCCGGCCCGGTACGGAGGCGAGGAATTTGCCGTTATCCTGCCCAACACCACTATCCGCGAGGCCAATGAAGTCAGCGAGCGTATCCGAAAGACGATCGAGGAAATCATCTTTGTCGTACAGGAAAGACCCGACAGCTCCGTGACAATCTCGGCGGGTGTTACAACCCTCAAGGGGACCGACCTGGCGATTGACCTGTTAGCCCGCGCCGATAAAGCGCTCCTTGCGGCAAAAGCGCGGGGCAAAAACAACGTGTATGTAATCGGGTAGGTGTGCCGGTGCCCCGTATGGCCGCGTCAGAACAGCGATCCCTCGACTTGCTGGCCAATGAGGTCCAAGCCATCGTCGGCGACGAGGCCTCCCACGGCATGCGCCACGCCGTGAATACAATGGACCTTGCCGGGAAGATCGGCCGGGTAGAGGGCGGAGATCTCTTCGTCATCCAGGCCGCGGCCCTTTTGCATGATATCGGTCGGGTGAATATCTTTTCCGATCCTTCCCACGGCCGGCGGGGAGCGGTACTGGCCCGGGAGATCCTCAACAGACTGGATATCCACTCGGATCGCGCGCTCATCTGCCTGATCATCGCGCGGCACGACGACTGCGAGGACGACCCGGACGCACCCATTGAACTTCGCGTCGTAAAAGACGCCGATCGGCTGGAACTGCTGCGCATCGCCCCGGATTATCTCCGACTCGACCGGCTGGCGACGCTCGAGGCGCTGCGACAGGTGCCCTATGTCTTATCGCTCCACTACCCGGGCGGGGTAAAGACGCCCGACGTTGCCGCGACGATTGAGCGGGCGCGGAAAATACTGAAGGACCGCCGTGCGCCATAGGACGGGCAACGACCGCCCTGCGGGAGCACTACCAAATAATAGTGAGTATCGCGGTTTCGCACATGCCGGCATCATCTTAAACTAAGGCCGAGCGGATCGGCGTGTCCCGATACACGGCCTTATAATTTTCTGTGGAGCGCTTGTATGTCACAACAGGGTGGAATAGAGTTTCGGGTAGATTTTTCCGGCAGGTGGTTCGGTCCCGACGGTAAAGAAGTCACCGATGCCTCTCTCTATTATCTGACGCATAACCTCAGGTTTGACGATTCAGGTTATTTTATCGCCATGAGTTTTGGACCGGCCAAGGTCATCGTGGAGGATGTGCCGTTTGTGATCACCGGTGTTGCCCGGGACCCCGACGATGAGCACTCCCTGATACTAACGGTCATGGATGGGACGACCGACAAGCTCCTTCCGGAGACCCTCTCCATTAAAGGTGAGCATTTCTATTGCATGGTGAGGAGCGGGAGGATCCCCGCGCGGTTCTTGCCCGAGGCCAGACAGGAGATCGAAAAATACGTGGACCGGCAAGGGCAGGACTTGTACCTTACGATATAGCAGGCGGTCTTTCCCGATACAACGGGATACCCGTCTTGCCCATGACCCTGCGTGGAGAAAGCGGATTATCGGAGATTATTCCATTATCCCGTGGCACCGTAACCGCTTCAAAGAAACGCCCGGCCGCATCTAAGGGCCCACCGGCATCTCCACCGGCAGGGCTGCCGGCCGGGAGGTCAGATCACCTTCAAATCGCGGATCAACAACTCGCAAATCCCGCCCCGATCCCACTGGCTTTCTCTGACGGAAAAGACGGTGTCCACCATATCGGCCGCGACGTGGGACAGCCCCCCCAATCCGAACCCAATGGCGTTATAGCGGACGTTTTTTTCCTTGAAGACGAGCTTGAGGTGGTTATCGCCCACGATCCGCGATTCCCCAGGGATAAGCCCCCGGCAGAGAAAGACCGGCTCGGGATTTCCGGCCCCAAAGGGCGCCAGGAGCTTGGTTTCGTGAAGGAGGTTGTGTTTCTTGATATCCGCAAGGGTTATCTCTGAGTCGATCGTGATGGTCGGTACGAAATCGTTATCGGTTGTCATAGAAGCGACGACCTGGTCGAAACGATCCCCGAACGTCTGTATATTCTCGGCCCGAATTGTCAGCCCGGCGGCATACTTATGTCCGCCGAAGCCCAGCATCAGCTCTTCAAGGGTCGAGAGCCCCTGATAGAGATGGAATCCGCCGACGCTGCGCGCTGAGCCTTTGGCAATACCGTCCTTGAGAGACATGAGGACGACCGGGCGGCAGTAGCGGTCCACAAGCCTGGAAGCAACGATACCCACCACTCCAGGGTGCCACCCTTCGTGGGCCAGAACGATCGAGCGGCGTTCCTGCAACATGCCATTGCCCTCAAGCAGGTTGAGGGCGTGCCTGAGCACTTCCTCCTCCATGCGCTGGCGCCTCTGGTTCTCCGATTCGAGCTCCCGGGCCAGGGAGAGCGCCTCCGTGTGGTCGTCGGTGATCAAGAGCCGCACGCTCCGATCGGCGCTGCCGATCCTTCCCGAGGCGTTGAGGCGGGGTGCCAGCCTGAAGCTGATGGCCGAAGAATCCACGTTCCCGCGCTTGACTCCCGCCATTTCCCTGAGCGCGATAATCCCCGGACGTACGTCTTCACCCAGCTCCATCAGGCCGTATTTGACGAATACCCTGTTTTCGCCCCGGAGCGGGACGATGTCGGCCACGGTCCCAAGGGCCACCAGATCAAGGAATCTCTTTAGATTAGGGAGATCGTGAGACCCTCCCTGCTCTTTGAGCCGCTTGCGTACGGCGATTACGAGGTTAAAGGTAATTCCCACCCCCGCCAGATCCTTGAAGGGAAAGCGGCAATCGGGCCGTTTTGGATTAAGGATCGCGTCGGCGGGAGGAAGGGTATCACCAACCTCGTGATGGTCGGATACAATCACATCCATCCCGAGCTCTTTTGCCAGCTGGATCTCGTTATGGTTGGAAATGCCGGAGTCAACCGTAATAATGAGGTCGGCGCCCTGGGCATGTATGAATCGGACGGCGTCGGGATTGAGGCTGTAACCCTCCTTGACGCGGTCGGGGATGTAATATCGGGCCTCGACCCCGAGGGCCGAAAGGAAGAGGAAGAGAACCGCCACTGAGGTGATTCCGTCCACGTCGTAATCGCCGTATATCCAGATCCGTTCTCTCGAGGCCACCGCCCGGACGATACGGTCTACGGCCTTTTCCATGTCGGCCATGAGCGAGGGATCGGGGATGGAGGAAAGCTCGGGGAAGATGAAGTTGTATACGTCATCTACATCGGCAAGGCCGCGATTGATAAAGAGTTCACAGGTAATCGGCGATATATCGAGTCGGTGGGTTTCCTTGAGCCCCTGGTGCAGACCGGTCACAAGGGTCCTGTCCGGATTTTCTCTTTCCCACCGCCGGCATGGTGCCGAGGCGGAGTGGTTCATACCGCAATTATAGGACATCTCTCCCGGCAAGTCAATATAAACGGTCGCGGCACCGGGAAAAAAGGACTTGACTTGTTTAGTGCCGGTGGTAAAATCGTAAACGTCTTTCGACCGAAACTGAAATATCTTCGCCGTTTTCTACTAAACCTAATGCGACGGCGGCCACAGGGTGATCAATTGAGCGTTAATAAAGTAATACTAGTCGGGAAACTCGGGGCCGATCCGGAAGTCCGATATACGTCCGGCGGCAGCGCCGTTGCCACGTTCTCTATCGCCACCAACGAGCGGTGGAACGACAAGAACACCGGAGAGCGGCAGGAACGCACCGAGTGGCATCGAATCGTGGCATGGGGGAGACTCGGGGAAATATGCGGCGAGTATCTCTCCAAAGGAAAGCAGGTCTATATCGAGGGGAGACTTCAGACGCGATCATGGGACGACAAGGACGGAAATAAACGGTATATGACCGAGGTCGTAGCCGCGAATATGGTTATGCTCGGCAGTGCATCGGGCGCCGGGCGTGCCATGGAGGATTTTTCCGAGGGAAACGCCTACCAGGGTAAAAAAGGCCCTCCCGCCGGGCCGAAAACTCCCCCCGATGATGATGATATCCCCTTCTAATACAGATCAATGACAACCCCTTTCGCGCTTATACATGAAGATCTGAAACAAGTTGAATCAGAGATTCTGGCAAGTATTTCGTCGGACGTCAACCTTATACCGGAAATCGGCAAGCATATATTCTTCTCGGGGGGGAAACGCTTTCGTCCCGCACTCCTCATCCTCTGTTGCCGCCTCTTCAAACCCGGGGACACCCGATGTATTACGCTGGCCGGATCCATCGAGTTGATTCATACCGCGACGCTGCTGCATGATGATGTTGTGGACAGGGCCGACATCCGCAGAGGCAAACGGTCGGTCAATGTCGTCTGGGGAAATGAGGCGAGCATCCTCGTCGGTGATTTCCTCTTTTCGCAGGCAGTCCTTACCGCGCTGCGAGCCGGTAACGTCCGGTTTCTTGAGATACTGACGGACGCTACCAAGCGGATGTCGGAGGGTGAAGTCTTCGGGCTTAGTCTCGGCCATAGCCTTGACATCAGTGAGGCGCAGTATATGCGCCTTGTCACCAATAAAACGGCGACGCTTATCTCGGCAGCGTGCAGGATCGGCGCCGCCCTTGGAGGGGCCGGGCCCCAAGAGGAAGAGCGGTTGGCGGGATTCGGGCAGGACCTCGGTACGGCCTTCCAGCTGGTTGACGATATCCTGGACTATGCATCCAGGCCCGACCAAACGGGTAAGCCTGTGGGCGGTGATCTTGATGAGCAGAAGGCGACGCTTCCGCTTATCTATGTGCTCGGGAAGATCGATGCGGCCGAAAAAAAAGAGGTAGAAAGACGGTTCCATAAGGAAAGGAAAGACGAACAGGATTTTCAGTATATCCTGCAGTTGATTACTGCCGAGGGAGGAATCGCCTATACCCTGGAAAAGGCCGGGGAATTTATCCATAACGCGAAGGGCCGGCTTGATGATTTCCCCGGCTCCGCCGAGAAGCGGGCGCTCATAGAATTGGCTGACTATGTGATCACGAGGAACGCCTGATAAGCCGATACGCGTACTACCCGTCGATACAACTCTTGATTGTATAATAGCCGATGGATCTTGAAACAAGAGAGCAACGAGCCGGTGTGTTGGAGAAGGTTCTCGCCGAACTGGTGAAGTCCATGAGGAGTTCCTTTATGTATCCTCCCGGACATCCTTCCCTGAAAAAATCATACGAAAACAGTTACCACTACTTTCGCGATTTCCTCGATGCCGTTGGTGAGTTCTCTTTTACGTCGGACAAGGAAGGGATAGACTACGAAGAGGCGCCGCTTACCAGAGGAAATGAAGCCGTCAAGCGGCTCTCCCAGGATCTTATTCAGAAGAACATCTTCAGGCTTACGTTTAGGAACAGTATGATCCAGGAGGAATTCGAGTCTTTCGTGTCCCTTATTGCGATGGATAACAGGAAGTTCAGAGCGCTCGGCACCGCGACATCGCTTTTTTCTCAGCACCAGATACGGGGAATCGCCGTCAAGGAGATGGAATACGACGGCCTGCTCAAGGACGGCGCCGCGGGCGAGAGGGAGGGGATTGAGAAAGAGGGGGCAGAACCGGCGCCTGAAGGCGCGCCTGAGGAAACCCCACCGGAGGAGGGTCTTGCAGGGATCGAGCCCGCGCCGGAACAAGAAGAAGATATTCTACAGAAGGAGATAGATCACTATCTATCGCTTCTGGGTACTGAAACTGATCCCGACCGATTCAAAAAGGTCGTCCTGAGCCTTATCCGGCTCCACGAACAACTTATAGATGAGGAAAAGAAGGAGTATGCCGTTTCGATTCTCACCGGTTTAACGAGGGAAACGATCGTATCCGGCAAACGCCCCGAATCCTTCTCAAGGATGTGCGTCACGGCAATTAGAAAATGCCGGACGGCTCCGACTATCCCCCTTATTCTTAACAACTACGTTTCACAAGACGAAAAAGCCAGGGAGCTGTGCCACCGGCTGCTCAGGATAATCGGTGACGAGTCCATCGAGCCGGCCCTCATGCGTCTTATTGACAGCCAGGATGGCCAGTTCAGGAGAAATCTCATCAACCTATTGGTCAGCTTCGGAGAAGCAGCCAGACCTAAGCTGGAGATATATCTCTTCGACGATCGGTGGTATGTGGTCCGTAACATGGCCGTCATCCTGGGTGAGATACGGAGCGAAAAGTCTCTCAATTCCCTGTCCCGTGCCGTGAATCACGAGGACTTTCGAGTTAAAAGGGAAGTGATCAAGGCCCTGACGCGAATTGGCGGCACGAAGGTATCCTCGTTTTTGCTGCGCCTCCTGCCGACGGTACAGGAACAGTTTTCACTTATCATTATCAACTCTCTCGGCGCCTTGGGAGACCCCGCGGCGACGCAATCCCTTATTGAAATCGCGCTCAAGAAAGACCTGTTTCACAAGAACTACGAGCTCAGGAAGGAGGCGATCAACGCCCTGGCAAAGCTGCGCAGCCATGAGGCGATAGAGACCCTCGGCAGGATTATAGCCAAGAGGGAGTTCTTCGGGGGAGTCAGGTACGAGGACCTCCAGATCACCGCCGTCAGGGCGCTGGGCAGGATCGGCGGCGAGCGTTCAGTGGAATTGCTCGGCAAGGCGGCGGCGAGCCGTAATCGAAATATCAAGCGGGCGGCAACCGCATCGCTCAGCGCCCTCGGAATGCAATCATGACTTCAGCATTAGACGACAAGAATACGAGCGCCGTATTCATCGAGATGGCCAAACACCTGGGCGGCGCCCTTTCGAGTATGAAGCTGTACCCGAATTCGCATCCTTCCGTAACCAAACAAATGGGGGAACTGGACGATTCCCTTCGCATCCTGCTTGATAATAAGAACCGCCTCATCCTCGCGCTCGCGCGCAACATCCCGGTTGTCGACGGGGTCCCGGTTTACGAGAGCACCATTCATATCAATACATTCAAGAGCATCCTGATCGATAGGGGCATAGAGATCATCATAATCAAGTCGAGCCTCAAAAAGGAAGAACTGGTGCCGTTTCTTTATGTGATGAGCGGGGCACTCAAGGAGGCCGATATCTCGGATATCAACCGGTATCTTGAAAGCCATGAGGTCAAGAACATCCTTATAAAGGACGTCACCTTCAATGAGCGGGCCAAGGAGACCTACTTCTCAGCCATCGATACGGTTACCAAGACCATCAGCGATATCCGGCGGGGCGCGGCCCCGAATATATACGAGAGTAAGCGCATTGTCCGCTCGATCGTCAACAGCATCCTGATCGATAAGAATACGCTCCTGTCTCTGTCTATGATCAAGAACTATAACGATTATCTCTATTCCCACTCGGTCAACGTCTGTATTCTTGCGGCATCGCTTGCGGAGGAATTAGGGTATTCCGACGAGGAAATTGCCGAGATCGGGCTGGGCGGGCTGCTGCACGACGTTGGAAAGCTTAAGACGCCGCTGGGTATCCTTCTCAAGCCGGGCAGGCTCAACGCCACGGAGTGGGAAGCGATGAAACAACACCCATACTTCGGGTACGAGATCCTCAAGGGATTGAAGGGGGTCAGTCCCAGAACGGTGACTATGGTCTACGAGCACCACATGCGACCTAACCCGAAAGGGTACCCGCACCCGAAGGAAGGCGCCAAACCGTCGGCCGAGAGCCAGATTATTGCGGTGGCAGACACCTACGATGCAAGCACAACCCTCAGGCCGTACCAGGACCCCCTGACCCCGGTTGATGCCGTCAAGCGCATGAAGAAGATGAGCAGGGAAACGGGGGACTTTAACCTTGATATCCTGGAGACGTTTGTCGCGATGATGGGCATCTACCCGATCGGGACGTCGGTACGGCTTGATACCAACGAGATCGCGCTGGTGGCCCGCTATCTTCCGCAACGCCCATCCCCGCAGGTGAAGGTCTTCATGGATAGGGACGGAATACTCCTCGAGGAGCCTTTCGAGGCAGACCTGAACGATATGGATACTGAATCGGGTATGCCGGTGCGCTCCATCGTTGCCGAGGTCGATATCAATATCCGCAACATCGACCTCAACCAGATGCTGGCCTAATGCAAGGTAGCCCGAGTTTCTTGTGGAAAACCGCCCTTCCTGGGATTATCCCAAGACAGTGCGTGATCTTTCGGATGATCGGTATCTCTTTCTTGGATTGGTTATCGAAGGCGCGGCCGGCGACGGTATCTGTGCCGGCCGGGGCAGGGCCAGATCAGAGCTCCAGCTCTCCGAGCGCCCAGGCGGCAGCGCGCCTGATCCGGGGGGCCTGGGAGACAAGCGAAGCGATCAGCAGCTGTTCGGCGTTCTTGGTGCTGAAGCTTCCCGAGGGCAAGGATGGTAGCCTCATCGAGTTCCTCGTCACCGGAGGGGATCAGCGAAATAAGGGCCTTTTCGCATGACCGGTCACCAATCCTGCCGAGCGATTCGACCGCCTGAATCTTGATAAGCTCACTTGTGCCCGAAAGGACATCCATGAGGGTGGGAACGGCCTTCGGGTTCCCCAACTCCCCCATCGCCCGCACGGCCGCGAGCTTTAGATCCTCATCTTCATTTTGGACGGAGTGAATCAGGGGCACGAGGGACTTGTCGTGTCGGATATGCGCCAGCGCATAGATAAAGCGCATTTTATCCCGCTTCGAGCAGGATCGGAACTCCTTCAGTATTTCGGGGAGTTCAACCAGCCCCTCCAACTTGAGGAGGGTGGCGGCTACCTCGGTCCTCACCGATTCGTCCTGGTCCTTGAGGGCACCGATGAGGGCGTCTTTTCTGTCT
Source organism: uncultured delta proteobacterium (assembly GCA_963735595.1). Taxonomy (GTDB): domain Bacteria; phylum Desulfobacterota; class Zymogenia; order Zymogenales; family Zymogenaceae; genus JAFGAS01. The sequence goes on from CAVTLK010000002.1 coordinate 382,304, forward strand.
TTGATCATTGTTTGTCGCGCATATCTGAATACGACGGCACGAACTCTCTACCGTCAGCCTTGGTAACCGCGTTGGTTACCGCCCGGATAACCGCGTCCTCCCCCATCATGGCCAGGGTGTTCATGCCGATGCGTTTGGACGCCCCCACCGACAACACGATAGTCACGTCGCCGTCAAAGGTCGAGTGTATGGGAGAGATGACCTTGGCCAGCGACGACTGGAGCATTTGGGCGATCTTGATTGCCTCCCGTTTGTCCAGAAGCGCGTTGGTCGCCAGCACGGCGAGCGTCGTGTTCTGACCGGGGGGGGAAGTCTGTCTTCCCCGTTCCTAATCCGCTCGGCGCTATGGGCCAGCTTTCGGCCGTCATGAGGGTCCCGGGCGCCGGCCATGACCCGGCCGGTTGCTTCGCGTCCAGGATATCACCGAATGCGTTAACCACCACTAGCGCCCCGGCAATGATCTCGCCCAGAGACTCGGACGCGGTTCCCACGCCGCCCTTCATGGCATTCGCTACGCCGTAGAGTTTACCGATAGTAGCCCCTGTTCCGGCTCCGACACTCCCTTCGGCGACGGTACCGTTGCCGCAGCTTCCGCAGCGGCATAGCCCATCGCCTCGTCCGGGCGCACCGCGGCATCTCCGATACCCGAGGTCAAAGATGATGGCGGCCGGTACGATGGGGACCTTGGCGTAGAAGACGTCAAGGCCGATCCCCTTTTGCTCGAGGTATCTCATCACACCGCCGGAGGCCGAAAGCCCCCAGGCGCTGCCGCCGGCCAGCGTTACCGCGTGAACCACGCCCGCGATGTGCAGGGCCGATAGAGAGTCCGCCTGCCGGGTTCCCGCGGCCGTTCCCCGAATATCGATGCCCGCCGACGGCGCCCGCCTCGGTAAGGATTGCGGTGACTCCCGTCATGGCCTCATAGTTTTGAGCATGTCCTACCAGCACACCGGGGACATCCGTTATTGCGTCATACATCGTTCCTATTGTATCTCCCCGAGGAACACGCGGTCAAGGTTTTTTATGCCGGTCGTTATTGATCTTTCACCGTTAACGGGGAGGATACGCTCCGAAAGGGCGCCCCCCGTTGATGCGAATGGCCTCTATTTATTTACGGCAGGGGTGCGGCCGGCCGTGCGGCCGGTCGTCCGGTGCTATTTCAGAATTAGGGGAAGGAAGAAGTGATCTATGAGGAGACCGTTGATCAAGACATACGTTAACGCCCCGAGCGATAGGAACGGGCCGAACACGATAGGCATTTTTCCGTTTTCGCCCCGCCGTAGCATTACAAGGATACCCACGATCGAGCCGATGATGCTGCCTACGAGCACGGTGACAAAGACTCCTCCTATACCAAGGAAGGCGCCGATCATGGCCAGCAGTTTTACGTCACCCCCGCCCATCCCCTCACGTTTTGTGAATAAGTAGTATATGCCGATTACCAGCAACAGACAACCGCCTCCGACGATAATCCCGATGCCGGAGCTGATCCATCCGGTATCCGGATTGATGAATGAGGAGAGAAAACCGATCACGATGCCGGGCAGTGAAATCTCGTTGGGGATGATCTGGTGATCGATGTCGATAAAGGTGATGACGATGAGCGCCGCGACGAGGACGTAGTAGATGACAAAACGGACCGATGGTCCGTAGCGCCAGATCAGGAGGGCGGCAAAGGACACCGGAAAGAAGCTCGACGGAGGGGTACCGCCACGAGATAGGCAGGGAGCATCTTCTGCATCGACGTTTCGGAGGATAAAGCTGATCAGCGGAACGTTGTCGTACCAGGCGATGGGCGTCGCGCAGCGGGGACAGGCCGAAGCAGGGTGGACGATTGATCGCCCTTCGGGGAGGCGAACAGATGCAGACGTTCAGGAAGCTTCCGATCACGCAGCCGAAAATAAAGGCGGCGATAGTATATAAGATGGTCGGGTTCATGAGATGTTATAAAAGAATCGCGGGCAGCAGCCACGCGATGACGGCAATAAGGATAAGGACCAGCCCCACCACGCTCAGAAGATGCTCCCTATGAGGGAGGCGGCACCGTTTCGCCTCATATAGAGGTAGAGACCGAACGCGAGACAGAAGAGGGAAAAGAAGATTACGAATAGTGGATACATATGCGTAGTCCCTTAGGCCCAATAGAGCCCCGTGATCCATAGACCGTAGAATACGACGACAAAAAGACCGACAATAACCGCCCGTCCGTTCCTCACCTTTTCGTTAGGACCCGGCAGGACGGTAAAGATGAAGGCGAAGACCGACAATATCCAGCCGACGCAGCCCGACTCCCACGATAAACGACCACAGGCGGTTTGGTGACGGTTCCCGGCTCAGTACTTCGGCAATCTTCTCACCGCTTATTTCGGGATGCGCCTCGGGGACGTGGGAGACAAGCCATGTATCGGCGCGATTGATCCACCCCTTGAACGGAGTAAAGGGTCCTCGTGCTGAATAGACGGCGCTCCTGAGCGTGTTCATGGCAAAAATCGCCGTCTCGGTATCTCCGTCAGCCCAGTACCTCTGCCCAATGTCCCAGAGGGCCGCCAGGGATCGCTTACCCCATGGGCTCATAGGGACGTACCATTTTATCGAGCGGCCGTAGTGGGCTATGGCGAGATCTATTTTATCTTGGCGCTCGGATTCAACGGCCCGCCTGTATTCCACCGCGGAGCCGAGGTAGACCCGCGACATAATCATCACCAGAATCACAACCAGAAGCAGTAAAAACGTAGTAAACTTGTATGATTCATTCATTGTTATCTGAAATCCCTCCGTGAGAAAATATACGAGGAGATGACGAGCAGCACCGTGATATACAGTATCCCGTAGCCGACCGCAAAGAGGATATAACCCGTATCAACGGGCAGGCCGTGGACCGCCTGAGAACGGATGTTGAAGTTATCAAGGTTCGGAAAGAAGTAGTAGAGAAAGAGCATCAATTTCTGCAGGAACGTCCCCTCGAATCGAAAGCTGAACTGGTAAAGGTTTCGGGTTAGATGTCCAATCAGATATACGCCCAGTGTATACATACCGCTCAGGATGGGTGTGGAAAAAGACGAGAATAGTATTGCAACGGCGCACACGATCATGAGCTCAATAAAGGTCAGTCCCACGGCGAGAAACAGCAGCGGCGGCACGGTTCCCAGCTCGTTTATGACGATAATAAAGAAGATTGCGCTCATCGCGGCCACCTCGACCAGAAGGGTAAGTACGAGCCCAAAATATTTGCCGAGGAGAAACTGCCAGCGCGCCACCGGTTTTGAGACGATCGTATAGATCGTTCGCTTGTCTATCTCCTTATAGACCAATCCGATACCCACGAAGATCGCGATCAGTGTTCCGAAAATGGAAATTGAGGCGAGGCCGGTGTCGATGATGATTTTGGCCCGCTGACCGATGGTGATAATATCCATTACCATTGACAACAAAAGGATTATGACCGCAAAAAAGACAATGGCATACAGGATTCTGTCTCTTACGGCCTCACGAAACGTATTAATGATAATGGCCCAGATTTTCCGTATTGATGACGGTATCATGACGCGTCCCTTTTTATCTGACTCAGCACGAGATCTTCGAGGGTCATCCTGATGGGTTCCACCGATTCAATGGAGCCCCTGCCGGCCCTGATGATATCGATAACCTCATTGGCCCGCTCGGGGCCGTCGGTAATAAATACGGTATGCTGGCCGACGATCCGTTTGACCACCGCCTTTTGGGCCAGCCGGGCAAGAAGCTTATCGTCAATGTCGCGGGCGGTAATCTCCACCGACTGAATTCGCTCGTTCAAGAGCTGATCGATGTTTCCCACATCGCTGATTCTGCCATCGATAATGATGCCCACCCGATCCGCGATGGCCTCCACGTCAGGGATGATATGGGACGAGAATATGATGGTTTTGTTATCCTCCTTCAATCCCTGAATGATCTCGCGAACCTGGGCGCGGCCAAGGGGGTCCAGTCCGGACATCGGCTCATCGAGGATGATCAGCTCAGGATCGTTGATGAGCGCCTGGGCTATACCGATCCGCTGGAGCATGCCCTTGGAGAATTTCCTGAGCGGTTCGGAGGCCTTTTTCTCGAGGCCGACGGTTTTGAGCAGCCTTCTGATCCGTTCCCGCCGTACGCCGAGGGGAATCCCGAACAAACGCGCGTAGAAGTCGAGAAACTCCTGGGCGTTGAGGTATTCATAGAAATAAGGGCTCTCCGGGAGGAAGCCGATCTGTTGTTTGATGCCGATGTCACCGGGGGGATGGGAAAGGACGCTGACGTACCCGGAGCTCGGGAAGATAATACCGACAATGATCTTGAGGGTGGTCGTCTTGCCGGCGCCGTTCGGCCCCAAGTATCCGAAAATCTCCCCCTTATTAATGGTAAGGCTTACTCCCTTCAAGGCCTGAACCGCTTTCATCGTGAAACCGGTTCGAAAGGTCTTGGACACTCCTCTAAGCTCCAATGCGGTTTGGACCATTATTGTCTCCCGGTCTCGAGTTCCTTGATCCTGTCCATGATAATCTCTTTTATTTTCTGGTCGCGGAAATTGCCGTAGAGTATATAGAGAAATTCGAGTGTTGTCTCCCGCGTCTTGCCGTTAGCGCGAAGTTTTGCCGCGAAATCTTTGAGGTAGAGTGGTCCCCCGAGGTTGTGCGCGTTTTCGAGATAGCCCGCCGCCGTCTCAAAATCCGCACTCCCGAAAAAATAGTTAAGCCCGAGGGCAAACGGGAAATACCAGTCGTTGGGAAAGACCCGCTCGACCCTTGATCAGGATCTTCCGTGCGTTTTCGAACTGCCCTCCCTCGAGGTTGAGCATTAAGCCCGGCAAACATATAGGGGAACCTGAACTGAGGGTCCAGGGTCGTTATAAGGTCGGCAATATGATAGAACCAGACATAGGTGTGATCGGTCATAAGGTGCGTGGAGAAATAGTCGATCATCCTGATATAGAGGATATCGGCGACCAGCTGATCGAATCCGAGGCTTATGACCGTAATCATATTGCCCGAGGGAAGATAGAGGAGTTCCTCCTTCTCGGGCCAATCGCTGCGTAGGGTATCGAGATTTCTCTGGATGGTGTACAGGGAAATAAGGATCGCCGCGACGACAATTAAAAACGCGGCGCCCCTCCCCATCGGGAATGCATAATCGGCACAGTTGCCTCATGATAATCGTATTATGATATAAACCTATCAAATTTTCCCGATTTTTTCAAGTGTTTTTCACCTTAAGGCCTCGATTAAAGAAGATAAGGGCGATAAATAAGAGGGCCGAGAAAAAGTACCCACAGCAAGAGGATCATCCGATCAAGGGTTGCCGCGAATACTACGCGGGTGAAAGTCGATCCCCAGTCCTCCGCCCAAGAGTCCCATAACGAATTCCTTTACGCCCAGCCCTCCGGGCACCATGCTCGAAACGGCCGAGGATATTGGACAATGGAACAAGGATAAAGCCCGGCCGCGTAATTCGGCGTCAATCCGACGGCCGCAAGGCACAGCGTGATCCTCATCGAGTCAATACATACCATACAGAGGTCGGTCGCGATAAGCAACACCAATCGCCTCCCCCCCGTCCTGATTACCCGCCATCCCTCGAGGAAGCGAAGGACGTGAGGGTTATTTACACGCCCGGTCCGGCGGTCGATCCTCAGAAAAAAGATGAGCGGTACGATAATCAGTATGACATAGATAGCCATGATCGGCCACGAAAAGACGCCGGATGAGAGCCACAAAACGCTCATGGCCGATCACGCCCACGGTAGAAAAAGTTACGATCGCCAATACCGAGCTTGCCGCCGCCGTCGCCAGGAAACGGGCGTAAGAAAAGTCGTGCGCCGCTTTCAGGAAGACGGCCCCCGCGACGGCGCCTCCCTTGAACGGGAGGTAGTTAAAGAAGGTCGTCATCTGGGCGAGCCCCATCCATTCGTATGGGGCGAGCCTGAGACCAAACATTCCTGTCAGGAGTTTCATCCGCACCCCGCCGAGAAACTGAAACGAGAGGATGAGCAGACTCATGATCATAATGAAAGGCCAGCTGACCTCGGTTTCGGCGGTAAAGCTCGCGCCATGCCGTTGATAAAACCAACGCGCACACAGGATGACGGCCAAAAGCCCCACGATACCGATAACCCCGCGAAGAAGTCTTCGTTCGGGCCACCGCGTCGGGTCTTTATCCTTCTGCATATTCTAGTAGGCCCCCCTCCGGGATAGAATGGCCGGGAGTGTCCTCATGATGATGGAAATATCCAGGACAAGAGACCGATTCCTGATGTAATAAAAGTCGTATTGTATGTTCTCTTCCAGGGGGAGGTCTTTTCTCCCGATCACCTGCCAGAGGCCCGTGAGTCCGGGCTTGACGGAAAGCCGCTTCTTTTCCCACTCCTTATACTTCGCCACGATAAACGGCATCTCGGGCCGGGGGCCGACGATGCTCATATCACCGACGACGATATTGATGAGCTGCGGCAGCTCGTCCAGCGAAAACTTTCTCAGGAAGCGTCCCAACCGCGTAATGCGGGAGTCGGCGGGACTCTTCGGGGATCGAGCATACGCATCCGTCTCGGAGTACATCGTCCTGAACTTGAGCATGTTAAAGAGCTTACCGTCCTTTCCCACCCGGGACTGTGAAAAAAAGACGGGCCCCCGTGAATCGATCCTAATCCACAGGACAATGAGAAGCCACAAGGGAAAACTCAGAATAATGCACGCGACCGATATGGCGATATCCATCGCCCGTTTAATGGCCTCGTATCCGATCCCCGCACCTCCCCCTTTAAGATCCACGACCGGGAATGTCCCGATCATGTCGATCGGGGTATTGTCAGAGATCACTTCAAAGACGTCGGTGACGATGTGAAAAGAGGTCTTTCTGCGCGGGCAGGAAGAGATGATGTCAAATATCCGGTGGTGGCTGATGTTCGGGATAGCAAAGAAGACGTCGTCTATATCGTATTTGATGATGATGGTATTGATGTCCTTCTCTCCGCCAAGAACCGGCAATCCCCCCACAACCGCGCCGTGTTTCTTCTCGTCCTTGTCAATAAATCCGACTACCTCATAGCCGATCTCTCGCGAATCCTGAAGCTTCTGGACGGTCCGGATTCCGCTTTCCCCGGCGCCTATAACGATCGCCTTAACCGTCAACAGGCCCCGGCGCCACAGGCGTGTCTCAATACCTCGAACAATGAGCCGAGACATCGTCAGGGTAACGAGCGACAACCCTCCCATCAAGATGATGACCGACCGGCCGAGATCGAGGTCCTTGAATAAAAAGGCCAACGACATGCTCACGAGAAGTCCGAGCAGGAAGGCCTTAGAAATCGCGCGAAACTCCCTTACAAGGGATACTTGGCCGACGCGGCGGTAGAGCCCGAAAAAGAAGCAGACGGAGATCCAGACCAACACCATGATTGGAGTGAATAGGAGATAGACCCGAAACGGATTTATGAGCTTGAGAAAATAGAAAGGCACTGAAAAACGGAGCCAATAGGCGCAGAACCAGGAGAGACAAATAAACACCGCATCGAAAACGACAAGAAGCACGACAATCGTGCGATGCCCGCGCTTTCCGGAAAAGAGGAAGGTAAGGCCGCTATCTCTCACGGTTCGTAAGCTCCGCCAGCCGATTCCTGATGCTCTTGTTTGCCGGGAAAAGATCGGAGGCCTCCCGATAGTGCGCAAGCGCCTCTCCGTAATCGCCGTTCTTCTCCAGAATCTGTCCGAGACCCCAGTGGGCCATCAGGTTATCGGGATCGTTGGAAAGAGCCGTCATGAGAGCCTCCTCGGCCCCCTGAAGATCTCCCGAGTTTTATCAGGCATCTGGCCAGCGACACGTATGCCGGGGCGGAGTCCGGGAAACGCTCATTAACCCGGGAAAAGAGTTCGGCTGCCGCCCGCCAGTCTTCGGATTTCATCAGTAAAACGGCCCGCTCGTATTCGGTCGGAACGTAGTCATCGGCGCCGGTATAACGGTAAAGATCAACGGGATTTCCCCGAATGTAAAACGTTTCGACGAGGACCAGGCAGTCGTAGGTCTCGGGGTAGTTCGCCTCGATATAGGCCAGACCATTAACGGTATCGATAGCGAGGTGAGTCGTCCTGCTTTTTTCGAATCGCTCACACGGGTGCGTGCGCTTCGGGTCCGTAAAGGTCATATAGACGCGTTTCAGGTTACTCTCCATGGTGAGGGGATGCGCATACGATCCCGAGATCTTCGCATCGTTTCCGACCATTACACCGATATCCCGAGAGGCCTTGAAAGCCGTGTGGCGCGGTTTTGTAAACCAGGTCCAAAACATCGTGGTCTGGCCTGCGAGAAAGACGAAAACAACCACACCCGCTACGGCAATTCTGAGACTCCTCCTGACAAAGGGTTTCTGTTTTTTTTGCTCGATCCTTCTATCCGCGAGAAAAGTTAGCCGCCGTGATAATAATGGAGATGATCAGCGAGAGAGACAGAAGAAAATAGAACGAGCTGGCGAAATTGAGGGTTGAGAGGATGTTTTTAGCCATCGGAATCGATATCCGCAACCCGTTGACGAATGTCTCGAAATTCTCCGCAGTATAAACCAGCGCCACTATCAATAGCCTGAATACAAGGAAGATGAGCCAGAACGGAAGCACAAGGTAGAAAGTGTAACCGAGGTCCTGTCTTGGCGTTGGGCTGAGGAAGCGGGCGAGGGCGGCGGCGGCAAGGACAAACATCGGCGGATAGAGAAAAAGGAAGAACCGAGGCGGCGCGTATCTGAAAAAGACCGTGGCGGCCGCTCCAAAGACCAGCCAGACTACAAAGAGCACAATGATCAAGTCCTTCCCTTCCGTCAGACGGATCCTTTTCTGGAAGAGGTCTTTGGTAAGGAAAATAAGGTAACAATACGAGAGAAACGAAACGACGGGATTCCTTTCGATGACGCCTCCGCTTGCCCCAAAATTAAAAATATAGAGGAGGATATTATCATCGAAGAGGTCCTTCCTCATGTGAGTCCTGAGCTTTCCCGCGGCAACGTCGATTGGTGAAAGGTCGAAAAACCTCGCCATCAGCGCGAAGAGAAGGACAACGATTCCCGTAAACAGGACGACCAGAATGCCCGTGGTCGCCATAGATTTTACCGGCTTCCTGTGAGAAAGATAGATGATCAGATGCCCAACGAGAAAGGCCGGTATCAGCGCCGCGGCGATGATCTTGATGAATAATACCGCAATCAAAAGGACCATCCACGCGCCGATGAAATAAACCGGCTGCTTGGCGCCTTTTATCCATAGCCACGCGGCGATAAGCATATACATTACCATCGCCGTATAGATGATCGGTATTCGATTGAACATCGCCCACATATAGGTGAACGCCCAGAAAAGGCAGGCCAGCCAGATTATCTTCTCATCCTTGATCTCTTTGAGGATCAAGAAGAAGAAGACAAAGGCCACAAGCGAGAGGACGACCGTCGTAAGGTTTACCTGAGCAAGCCCCACACCAAAAATCAGGAGGGTGGGCAGGTAGAGAAGGGAATAGGCCGGCGCGTTCCATATGCTGGATATTGGTTTGAAGTCCCCACCCCTGGCCAGGTCAACCGCCGGGGACAGATAGTATGCGGCGTCGGTGCTCGGCCCCTGTGACCACGAAATATCAAAGGGGGCGTCCGCCGAGGGATAGATCATTCGAACGGCCAGGGTTAAAACGAAAAAGACAACAAAAACGGCCGGTAGAAACCATGTTCGTTTCATCGCTGGTTACCTTTTCGCAAAAAATCCTTCAGGTGCCCGAGTACGGCGCGCCCGCCCCTCAGGACATATCGTACGTCATTGAGCGATCGTATCTTCCTGACATTGCGTATAATGAACCTGGGGGAAAAGAACGATTTATATATCCCGCCGCAGATCGCCATTACCTCTTGGGGGCTCATGTCGGGGGTCGTAAATACGGGTTCGCGCATGTCGAAGCGCTCGTATTCTTGGGGATCAAACCTGAAGAGCCCTTCTTCCACCGCCAGTTTGTAGAGGGGGGTGCCGGGGTAGGGAACCAACACCGTGGCCTGGAGCATTTCTGCGTATCCGTCCCTCATGAGGCTGCGGGCGAGCCCGAGGGTGGTAAGGGCGTCGGCGCGCGTCTCCCAGGGATATCCCACCATGACCGTAAGGTGGACATCGATCTTGGCCCGTGCCGCATTCCGGCATCCGGTAACGATGTCATCGACCGTGATTCCTTTACATACCTTGTCCAGGGTTTTCTGGTTTGCGCTCTCTAACCCCGACTTGACTTTCCGGAATCCGGCCCGTTTCATGAGCATGGGGAACCTCCGGATCGGTAAGGTAGTCGAAGCGCATATTGCACGAAAAAAGGATACGCTTGTGATAGCCCCTCTCGATCATCCCGTCGCAGAAGTCCCTGAGCCATTGCCCCCCGGGAAAGGTGCCCGTGTCGTCGAAGATTTCCCGCGCCCCGTGTTTGTCGATCAAATAACCGATCTCGTCCAGGACATGCTTAACCGGCCGCATCTGGAATTCCGGGTAAAGTATTGTCCAGGCACAGAAGGTGCATCGATGCCATGGGCAATCCCTGCCTGCCATGATATAGAAAAAAGGGGTATGGCGTTTCCATTTCTCGCCATAGAGATGAGCCTCGAGTCAGCTCCCGATCGATGAAGGGCGCCGTTTCGAGGGGGTAGTCCGTACGGAAGGGGCCGGTTTCCCCTATTTCACCGTTCTGCTTTCGGAACCAGAGTCCCGGCGGCCGATCACCCGCGCCATCGAGATTCTTCACGAGTTCGGAAAGGGCGAAGTCATAATACCCACCGGTCAATACGAAATCGACCGACGAGCGCTCCATCGATTCGCCCGGCAGGGCGGTAACGTGGTCGCCCGTCAGGGCGACGCGGATACTCGTATCGATGTCTTTAATATCGTCGATGATCCGCCAATGCTGTCGGATGACGGGGGTTTTGCTTTCCATGACGATAAGGTCCGGCCTTTCCTCACGGACCGTCTTGATGAAATCGGGATAGTCTCTCTTATGGGCTATCCCATCGTACCAGATTACCCGGTGGCCCGCCCGTGAGAGGATCGTAGCGGCGGAGGCAGAGACAACCGGGTAGATATAGGAGGGCTCATGATACCATTGGAACTGGCGGTTTTGGGTCAGCATCGGGCTCCCCTTACCGGAGAGGGCCGGATAGGCAATCATCACCTTCATTGCCCTTATTTCCTCCCTCGTAAACGTAAGGCGAGCATCCGCAGCAGGAAGGCCGGATTCCCCAGAATATATCGCGAAAACATCCGTACCGGTTCTATGAGAAACCGAAAAAGCCATTCCATGTGCATCGTTCTCATCCAGGCGGGCGATCTCTTGACCTTTCCCGAAACGAAATCGAAAACGGCCCCCACACACCATACCAATGGGACGTTAAGCTTGCGGCGGTTCTGCGCCGCCCAGATCTCCTGGACAGGCGAGCCAAGCCCTACGAGGAGGCAGTCGGGCCGCAGCTTATTGATGGCGGCGATGGTCGCATCGCTCGGGGCGCCGTCCTTGACAAAGTAGCCGTGGTGTGTCCCGAGGATGGAAAGACGCGGGTATTTTTCCCGCAGTGTTTCGGCCGCCTTCTCGGAGACGCCCGGCTCGCCGGCGAGGATAAAGAGGGAACGTCCTTCGCGCTGGAACGTCCCGCAGAGGTCATAGATAAAATCTGCTGCGGTAAGTCTTTGCTCGATCCGTCTTCCGAGTATCCGGGCGCCCAACAGGACGCCGGAGCCGTCGCAGTAGATAAGGTCGGCATTGGCGAGGGCCGACCTCATCGGGCCGACCGAATGAGCGAGGTTCATGGTGTGGATGTTCGCGTACATAATCAGGTGAGTTTTGCCGTCTGTAATGTACTCATGCACCACTCCCAAAAGCTCTCTCAGGCCGAGGTTCGCGATACCAATACCTTCGACGACTACCGTTTCATGGATCACGGCCACCTCTTTTTGGAGCGCGTTATCTCGATCGTGGAATCGGGTCTCGGCCAGTCTCATTGGGCAGAGCATATCATATCTGCCGTAGCTTGTCACGGAGATTATGGAAAACGGGAAGAACGCGGCTGTATCCTCGGGTATCCGACGCTAATGGATTGGGGGGAGGGTTGGGGAATAAGGAAAGGGCCTATTATCGCCGATCGAAGAGATAAGCAGATCACGTGAGTCGTAAGAAGGCCTCTATGCGGGGCCGAACCGTGTGGAAAAACGGGTTATGGTGTTATCGGCTATCCCGCGCCGCGGAGATTTCGCATTTTTCCTGACGTCTGCCTTAACCGATCGATTATCGGCAAATCACGTTAGGAGTAGGGAATGAACTCCTCTCCCATCAGTCTGCGGATTTCACGGGGGCAGACCGTTCTGGCGGCCTGGATGATTTCCCTCTTCTTTTTCATTTTCGGCGCCATCCGGGCCGCCTCCCAATAGGCGCGCAGCAGGAACGGCTCGCGCAGTAACGCCCAGACGAAGAGCGCCGCCTCATACGGTGCGATCGACGGCAGATGCATGAGGTAATCTGAAATCGTGTCGTTCTTAATCAACATAAGATAACGGTTTCTGAATTGGAGGTAACGGGCCATCTTTGACCGTTCGGACCGTTTCTTGGTCGCGTATTCGTGGACGTGACACGATACTGCCAGCGGCTCGTAGTAGCACCGCCAACCAAGAAGCTGTGCCCGCCACGAGAGGTCGGCCTCTTCACGATAGGCGAAGAAATCCTCGTCGAAATATTCGTCGCCAATCCTGATATCTTCCAGCATCTCGCGCTTGAACATCGCTTCCGAGCCCATGATTCCGAATACCCAACCGGGTTCGTCGAATTCCTTACGGTCGCTTTCCCCGGCCCCACGGTCGTCATTCTTGCGGCTCTTATTGAGGACCATACCGGCGCTATCGATGATCTGACCGCCTATCCGCAGGACCTTTCCGGCGACCATCCCGATCCTTTCGTCCCGATCGAAAGCGGCAACCTTCTTCTGGATAAAGTCCGGTTCCATGAAGAGGTCGGGATTTAAGGTCATGAAATAGTCGAAGCCGCCTTCCCTGATGACCCGGTTGTGCCCACCGGAGAAGCCAAGGTTGGACGTATGAAGGATAGTTCGATGGTGATCTTTATAATCATGGATTACCTTCTTTGATCCGTCAGTTGAAACGTTATCACTTATTACCAACTTAGTATTTTTATAGGTCTGCTCCTCTATATGGCGGATGCATTTAGGGAGATACCCCCGGTGATTGTGAACCAATAGACTAACAACTACCTTCCGGATCACCGCGATAACCTCCTGCTATGTTTGCTAAACCTTAATATTTTCCCGAAGCAGCCATTATTAAATACCTGCTTAAACATGGGGAGTTAACCCGATTGCTGAAATGTATGTGAGTGACCCTTTAGGTCGCGAGCTTTGCTAAATATTTACATACATACTCGTTGTATCTATCTCTTGAGTATTGGCAACCTTTAGTTGCGCGAGAGGCAAAAATAAGAAAACTTTACAGTCTCATGGCGTTATTTTCCTTAAAAGAAAAAAAGAAAAATAGTTACCACGCAAATGGAAAAGTGTAGCGGTAAGAGCAACTATAAATTATTTAGCTATTTCTTCTTACTGGCTTCATTTCTCAAATTCCTTAGAAAGAAGTCAAGGGTCCTTCTTGCGATTTCCCGATTTGAGAAGTGAAGAGCTGTAGCCCGACCCGCTCGAGCGATATGTTGACGTCTTGTTCTATTAATTATTAGATCACAGATAGCTTCGGCTGCTCGATCGGGATTACGGGGCGGTACAAGTAAAGCGTTCTTACCATCTTGAGCATATTCATTAACACCGCCGACGCTTGTAAGGACACAAGGCAAACCTGATGCCATAGCCTCTAAAGCAGGCCGTCCAAATCCTTGAAAATACGAGCCATCGAAATAGACGTCAGCCTCAGCGTAAAGAAGCGCCATCTGTTTCCTATCCCGAACTACACCAATATTAATAAAGGGGAAAGGTATATGTTTGCTCGCGAGATTCTCTTCTCCGAAAAGAATTACCTGAGCCTTAGGGATTCGCCTAATAACAAGTGACATAGTCTCGATAACTGTTTCAAATCCTCGATGAGGTGTCGAAGGTCGGGCCATCGCGAGAATCTTAACTTTATCTGTGAAGAACCTTTTTCTGGGATGAAAACCCTCTATGTCTACACCGATAGGTATTACTGTAGTGTCTTGCCCGTGTTCGGCGAGTCTCTCAGCTAACCATCCGGTTGTAACGATTTTATTTCTAATGGTATTGTAGGTCTCGATAACCTGATGTCTTGTTCTCTTCTTCGATTCGGCGTAAAACCATGCCTCATAGTCCTGAAGGAAATAGACTGGAAGGAGTTCAGTGCGTTGGGTGGCGAGTTGGTGTACCCACGGCGCGGTCCTCCAGAATGTGGCAACCGCAATATCGGTGCGGGGGAGATCGGTAATAAGTTCCTCGGCACTTCTGAAAGTCAAGGGCTCGCTGAGACATTCCCATTCTCTGGTCTCGGGGTAACGGGCCAAAGTGGCGATACGGGCATTAATTCCTAACAGAATTAACTCATTTACTATCTCAACAACTACCAAAGCGCCGCCGGATATAACCATTCTGTCAAGAATATAAACAACATTCAAATTCCTTCTTTGACGAAAACCGGAGAAAAAGGCGCATTCAGAATTTAGTATTCTTTTTGGAGGGAGCATAGATACCGCTTCAAATGTCCGCGAGATTACTTCCCGGGTGCCTAATCTTGCAAAGGGTCTGACAACACCCCTTATAAAAGCCCTGATTGTATGCTCCAAGACACTAAACGAGAGAGAGCGGACACGGCGAGTCTTTCGAGTAAGCGCATTTATAAGCTTTCGAATCGCCTTTTTTTCATCTCTGGTTGCCACAATCTTGTTGTTAGTCTGCGTTCTATCTATGCCACGAATGTGAATATAAACGTCATCTGCAAGTACAACACGATATCCTGAATCTATTAAAAGTTCTTGAAGACTTGGCAGCAGGTCCTTTCCGTTCATAATTTCGAAATGCCTAACCGATTCTAGGATAGGGCGACGGTAGATCGTTGGCACCCATGGAATGATAAATCCGTTTGGTAGATATCTCGGCGAGATTTTCTGTACGAGCTGGGAAAACTCATAAACCGTTACTCCTGGAACCAAAGCTGGCGTAAAATTACAATCATTAATGTTAGTCAGGGTTTTAGCAGCAGCTATATCTTTATTCGCCTCCAAAACTGAGAGTAACTGACAAAGCCATCCTGATGGGAATAGGGATCCCATGGGCGCTGTTACCAAAAAATCCGCATTTCCATGGGTAGAACCATACATAGCTGCATTAATATAGGGCAATGCTTCATCGAGATTCAGTATCTCGATACTATTAAAATACCTGAAATGTCTATCGAACTGCTTATGTGTAAACGATTCTATACCGTTACTTACTACCATAAGGTTTGTAGGTACATTTCGTATTGTGCGTGACAGACTATCTATTGTATCGAAAATGTAAAGATATGGATCAGATGCGACGAGGATGATATCACACAACGCGTTTTTATTATGGGGTCTCATTAGTAATTAGTTAGAGCCATATTCTTGATTAATGCAACATAAACCAAAGTGCTCCGATTAGCAAATAGCCCATAACTGGTTTTTGAAATAGCACACTATTTTATAATAGTAAAGTCTTTTCCGAATATCTTGAATTTTGATATATGTTAGTTCGATCTCGGGAGTCAATCAGTTCGTTTTGTAATAAGCGAGATAGGGTTTAATTGGAAAGGCCTCCAATAGATAGGAACTAGCAAAACCGTTTGTATCTTCGTAAAACAGAAACGTATAAGCATGTTACCGAACCTAATCATTCTATTATGAAATGCTTTCCCAACAAAACCTATTCGAGGATAGGTCCTCATTCTACTAAACTCACCCATTATATGGTTTCATTGAGCGGGTATAACGTAACTCCTAAAGTGCAGTTTACGCTTGATTTGTTCCAGCTAAGACGATAGAATTTTTTGTTGAAATACTTGCTTGTCTACCTTTGTTCGAATAGGGCTGAGTTTTCGAAGGAAACTAAAACAACGGCTAAATGTATATAGATATATTCAATAATCTTAGTTAGTAGATAGTGGGACATAAGATTATTACGGGAATCATAGAGAAATGAAAACAGAACATAAGCCCGAAATCCAAATCCATATATATAGACCAAATCAAAGACATGATTTGGGATATTTTAAAGTATGGATTATTATGATTAACAATATTAGAAAATCAAAAAGGCTAATCTGGGAGTTGTTTAAGCGAGACTTCTTGGCAAGTTATAAGAAGTCTTTTGTTGGTATAACATGGATATTCATCGCGCCGATAATGGCAGTTGTGCAGTGGGTATTCTTGAATATGACCGGCATGCTGGATCCCGGAGACCTTGGAATACCTTATCCAGTGTACGTCCTCATTGGTACTTCCATGTGGGGAATGTTCACCGGATTTTATGATTCTGCGAGTGCTACTCTATCTGCAGGACTAAGTTTTATTATGCAGGTAAATTATCCTCATGAAACACTATTATTCAAACAAATCGCAGAATACCTCGCGAATTTCTTGATAACATTTTTGATAAATATCGTGGTAATACTCGCGTTTGGCGTTACGCCAAGCTGGAAGATTATCTTTTTTCCAGTAGTTGCGTTACCTCTTCTCTTCCTTGGCACGTCAATAGGGCTTCTCGTTTCTATGATAAAGATCGTGGCCATTGATATTGAAAAGATGATTTCAACGGGAATCTCTCTACTGATGTGGATTACCCCGATTGTCTATTCTAATAAATTTGATAATCACTTCATTCAATCGGTTATTAAATGGAATCCCTTAACATACCTTGTATGTTCTGTTAGAGATATCATAATCTACGGAAAGCTATATGATGTAAAGGGTTTCTTTATTTGTGCTGCGGCGTCATTGATCTTATTCCTAATTTCTTGGAGGCTTTTCTTTGTTTCGGAAGATAAGCTAATTGAAAGAATGATATAAAATGGCGTAACAGTTATACATATTTCGCTATCCAAGAATTTGTAGATAAGTATGTTATACACGATAAAGTCGTTGCATGTTTTAGAGACTCAATACGCTCTGATCGAGTTCATAAAATGCCTAAGCTTAAAATAAACGATGATACACTTGTATCTGTCAAGAGTGTATCTAAGAAATTCTGTAAAAACCTGAGACGTAGTATGGCGTATGGAATTATTGATCTTACAAAGAATCTGCTGGGGAGAAGAATTGATTCAACTAGAATAAGAAAAGACGAGTTTTGGGCGATTGAGGATATTAGCTTTGAACAAAAAAGAGGCGAAGTTCTCGGCCTAGTTGGCAGAAATGGCTCCGGGAAGACCACGATTCTCCGGTTACTGGCCGGCATTTTCCCCCCTGATAAGGGCGAAATCGCGATAAAAGGGAAAATCGGCGCATTAATTGCCGTTGGAGCAGGTTTTCATCCCTATATGACCGGCAGGGAAAATATTCTCTTAAGCGGGTCTATACTAGGGATGACAAAAGGTGAGATCATTTCTAAATCTGACGAAATAGTTGATTTCGCGGAAATTGGAGACTTTATTGATTCACCGGTTTCGACGTACTCCTCGGGAATGAGGATCAGGCTTGGCTTTTCGATTTCGACAGCGATCGACCCTGACGTACTCCTTCTTGACGAAATACTCGCGGTAGGAGACAGGAAATTTGTCGCGAAATGCTATAATAGGATTGCTAAATTGCGTGCTAACAGCACGACGATCTTCGTCAGCCATAATATGAATCAGATCTCAAGGATTTGTACTTCAGTCATTGTCTGTGACAAAGGAAGGATTGTTCATAATGGTGACACACTGGAAGGTATAAGACTCTATAACTCGATTTGCTCGCTGGATAATGATGACGTTTTTGTAAAGACTACTCCCGGTTTTCAACTAAAATCATTTGCAGTTGATAGGAGTATTATTAAATGGAAAGATGACCTACGGTTTAGAGTAGAGTTTAATGCCGAATCTTCTATAGACAACTGCAATATCCGGGTGATTATCGTGGATGAATATGGTGAGAATGTCGCGGAGTGGAAGGCGGCGAACTATCAGCATATACTCAATGTTAGAAAAGGAAGGAATATTTATGAAGATAAACTCCCTAATATAAGTTTACGTGATAATAAGTATTATTTGACATTCGTGTTAAATAGTCCGGATAATATTGCCTATCTTATACTGGCAAATCAATATTGTTCGTTTACTGTCAGAGGAAATCTGTACGGCGTTACGCATTATCAAATATAACTAATAAGGTATTGATATCATATTTACGTTTCCCATCGATACGAATTCATTCCTGTCCTACTATATTAAGTAGATATTTCGGAACTCTCTGCTACCCCGCCATTTGGCTTGGTTCACTAAGGAGAATAGAACATGGCTTCAAGTGCTATTGAATTAATAACGCCCATCGCTACATTAATAAAAATGCTGAATCCGTCTTCAGTCTTAGATATAGGAGTTGGATTTGGTAAGTGGGGATTCATGTGCCGAGAATATCTTGAAATCTGGCACGATCGAGTAAAGAAAGATGAGTGGAAATTAGTAGTTGAAGGTGTAGAAGTTTTTCCGCAGTATCATGAAGTAATACAACCATATATCTATAACCATATCTATTATCAGGACGCTCGTTCATTTAAGCCGAAAAAGCATTATGACCTACTAATAGCATGCGATATAATAGAACACATACCAAAGCATGAAGGAATAGATTTGATTGAAAGGATGTCGTCTACCTGGTCAGAAAACTCCATAATCTCAATACCACTTGGAAAAGACTGGATACGAAAAGCATATGGTCGAAATCCCCATGACGCACACCTTTCCACTTGGAGCGAATCCGATATGGGCGAGGAGTGGTATCGTATTAAAGTGATGATTCCTGATGGGAGAGTTATCGGGATCTTTTTTAAGGGCGAGGGATTTACGGAAAAGATTGTCACATATATACGTAGTGTCTACGGTATTGAAAAAGGTCTGACTGTTGCGGGTTCGGAAGCGCTCGCCGAGCTTAACTTAATAAAGAATTCCCGTTCATACAAACTATCCCGTATCATCGCACGTATGGCGAGGCCATTTAAAGTAATTACCAACGGCTCTTCTATACGTCATAAATCGGGAACACCTCTTTATCCCAAGAAAGGGAATAGTAAATGCGATATTAGGAGAGAATCTGGCGTATGGAGTCATGCTGATATAGGTATCCTTACGGCAAAGGTCAAGGATGTCGAAGGTGATTTTGGGGAAATCGGCGTTTTTATGGGAAAAACATTCAATAAGGTTGCACTAATAGCAAAAGAACAGAATAAGATGGCCCACGCCTTCGACAGCTTTAGGGGGATGGCTAATCCCACTGCGGAGGATTTTGGGCATTATCCTAAAGGCAAATTTGATATTGGAGGGCCGGGAAATTCGTTAGTATCATGAACGAATATGGTGTTTCGCAAAATATGTATAAACTCCATGTCGGTTACGTTCCGGATTGCTTCAAGAGTGTTGATGCTTCGGTGAAGTTCTCTTTTGTAATTATAGATCTTGATCATTATAAACCAACCGTAGATGCATTAGAATGGATTTGGCCTCGGATAAACCCGTTGGGAATTCTTGCACTGGATGACTATATTCCGGAGTATCAAAAACTCGCAGCAAAAGCGATTAAGGAATTCATTCATAAATACGATGATTTTGAAATCATCGACTATTTCAATCATCAGCTTATTCTAAGAAAGTCTATTGTTGATTTAGGCTGATACTGAAAATTATTCCTTGCTGATATCAAAAAGAGGGATGGATGAAGAAGGTTAGTCGACAGATTAGCAATGTATGTATTGCTAACTATACCGGAGCATTATTTCACGTCGGTTGCCAATCGGCGAGCTATATACTGGAAAACGAACTCAAGAAGCGGTTTGGAAAGCACCTACAAATTGATTATATGTTCTCAACTACGCATGCTGTAGGTGGCGATATTCCTTTTTCTGAGCGTGGTTTTAGTATCGTTTTGGACAGTCTCGAAAATAATAGCTTCCTTTTGGATAAACTAAAGAAGGCTGACTTGTTGATAATAAATGGAGAAGGCACATTACATTGGCCTAGTAATAACAACAGGGTCTGGTACTGGTTGGCGTGTATTCATATTGCAAAGGAGAAGTTTGGAATTCCGGTATGGGTTATAAATTCATCCTTTTTTTCCGGGGACCAGCTTTTTAGCAGGTTTAGCGCGAAAATGCTTAAAAAAGCGGATCATGTCGCGCTAAAGATTCGGTGAGCTATGAAACGGTCAAAGCAATGGGAACTAAAAACGTCGTGAATGCCACCGACCTCACGTTTCTATTACCGCATAGGATGAATAAGGATATAGCGGGCTATTTTGAAAAGAAGCACCCCTTGTGGAAAAGGGATAATATCAAGACTAGAATAATCCTTGCTGGAAGCTCGGCAATCTCGAAAGCTTCAATGTCTCTTTGGGCCGAAAACTATCTGAATATTCTAAGAGGTCTAAGAGAGAGCTTATCGAATATCGATGTGCTTCTTTGTTGCTCAGCCGGATATGGGAAGGGATTATGATCTGTTTCTGGCTTTACGGTCTGAATTTGAGTATATTAATTGCTTCAGGGAGACCGTTAGTCCAGCTGAATTTATTTGGATCATGAAACAGGCAAATGTAGCTATCTCCGGCAGATTCCATGTGAATACGATTGCGATTGTTTCAAACACGCCCGCTGTAATGCTTTCTGGAAATACGCCGAAAAATGAAATACTTGCTCAAATGATACACAGAACAAGGTTACTGCTATTTGAATGCGTACGATACTGAAAAGATACTCGCTATGTCTAAAGAACTATGTAAAAAATCAAATAAGCGATTTGACGAAACTCACTTGCCCCGAGAAAAGCTTTTCAACCTGGCAAAAAAGAATTTCCCCGCGTCGGTTTTACCCAATCTTCAGGAACGCCGTAGTGTAGATTTGGAGGAACTAATTATACAAACGGAATTCATAAAACTGAGCTTTCAGAAGAGAGAATTAGTGGCAAAAGATGATCTGATACAGCAGAATAAGAAGCTGCAGAGTATAATAAAGTCAAAAGACTCTATAATTGAGACAATAGATATTTCTAAAACCCATTATATTACTAAATATGCTATTAAGCTCCTCTATTACTTCACTCATCCTTCAGATGGGTATAATCGATTAAAGCAAGTAATAAACGATAAATCGTTTATATTTCCATTATTACAGGAGATCCCGGCTCCAAATAAAAAAAGCTTCCATGACGCGGAAATAAAGGTTCTTCACGTTGCTTCCACTCCACTTGCGGGTTCACCTATTCGTATGTGTCGTTTGTTAGATAGCGGTGAGTATTTTTCGGCGCTTTCGATTTGTCGTAAGAATACATACGATGATGGTAGGTTGTTCGACTATGATATTGTATATGAGCCGTTTAAAGCCAAAGAGTCAGATGTTGAGCTAATGAGGCAATTAATTAAAGAGTGCGATATTATTCATTTTCACAATGAAGCGTATCATCAACGCTTCGGAATTTTCAAGGAGATACCTTCCAGTAAACCTGTTTGCGTACAATGGCACAGCGGTCCAGATGAAATCGCGCACAGGCTGGGAATATCTATAAGAGAGGCAATGGATTTCCAGAACATACCAACATTCGTTGTTGCCCAGAAGCAATCTCGTTTCTATCCAAACGCCATACCTGTTCCCAATGTCGTGGATATTCGCCTTCCAGAGTATCAGGTAGTTCAGCGTGACATTGACACTATTCATATTAGTTATAGTCCCGCTGGAGACGCGCAATCATATGAACGGCTGTGTAGGGACAAAGGCATGAATATGATCCTCAATGCGTTACGAATAACTAAGGAGCGCTATTCGGAAAAAGTCAGTATACATATTCTTCAGGGGATTCCGCTACAAAAGTGTATACAAATGAAACAAAAATGTCATATTACTATTGATGATATTAAGTCGGGTGGCTATCATATGGTAAGTCTTGAGGGTTTTGCGCACGCTTCGGCGACAATCGCCAACCCAGATACAACGACGAAGGAGTTCCTATCAAATTTCACGGGATGTCCGGTGGAAGAATTGCCTTGGTTCGAGGCGTCTGAAGAGGATATAGTGGAACGTCTTAGTGAGCTCATTGAGAATGTTGATTTAATAGAAAGGATCGGGCAAAACTCCCGAAGATGGATGGAAAAATATTGGAATCATGAATTTATCATGAGAAAAATGCAATCGGCATATATAGAGATTCTTAATAAGAGCTAGCTCATTTTCACGGTATAGACGCGATTCTATTATGGAGTTTCTATCTTGAAGGTTAGTATTGTCGACTCTGCGTTTTTTGCTTTTTTTAGGATTATTTTCCGATGCAAGAAAATCGTTAAAAGAGTAATCCCTGAAGGGATAGTAGTCGGGACTAAAATAGTAATAAGGTTTCTAAGGAAGATATTTAACAAGAACGAGGTCTTCTTATTCAGATACCAGCATATGTCTTGGGCATCTAAAAAATTTAGCTTGAAGCGCGTAAATGATAATGGGGAGGCTGATGTATACTGGCAAGGAAGACACGTCTATAGAACATCTAACCTAAATAATATTCGTAACAGCCACTACGGTGATTGTTTTTTGATTGGAACTGGGCCATCTATAAATGAAATAGATATTTCTTTACTCGAAAAGAAGACGTGTTTTGGTGTAAATGGTGCTATCGCAAAATTCTCTGGACTATATTTTAAACCGAAATATTATGCGGTATCTACCTATGATTTCTTTGTTAATCGCTTTGAGATGGTTCGAGAAGTTATGCTTGAAGGAATACAGAGCTTTTTCCCCTTTTGGGGTATTAGTCAGATATGTGAACATGATATATCTCTACTTAAAAATGCACAGATATTTCTTGCAGACCCAATAAGCCAGAAATATGGCATCCCTAAAATGGACGACGAAGATTTCGATAAATTAAATGAATTTGACACTGACTTTGTTTTACATCGTGAAAAACGAAAGATGAATGATAAAGTCGGCTTTAGCAGGAACTTATTAAAGGGGTACTTTCATGGCGAGAACATCCTATATACATCTCTACAGATCGCATATTTTATAGGATACAGAAGATTTTTCATAGTAGGGATGGATCTCAATTATTCGGGACCCAATCCACGTTTTTATGAGAAGACAAACAATAGCCGTCCGACTTGGGTCGATCAGAGTTTTGATAGATCTATAGTACCCTGTTTTGAAATCGTTCGGGACCTAATCCTCAATAAGGAGATACAAGTGTATAATGTATCTCCCGAGAGTAGGTTGCCGAAGGAAATCATTACAAAAGTTCCTTTTGAGGATGCTCTAAGAATATCGAGTGATTCCTCCTTTGATGTCTAATCCGGACTTGGCAAGGCGATTGTATTGTATTATGAAGTTACCAACTTTCCGGTCAATACAACCGCATAGAAAATTTCTCGTTGGCTGGTTAAGATCAAGACCCTTTACGTGTATCTGTACTATCTGTTACCGGTTTATTTCGAGCTTTCCATTGTTGTAATACAGACTTTTACTATACTCGATTCTAACTGCCCGGTGGCCGTTGTTCCTCCTGCCGTTTCATCTCCTCCTCTCTGAGCGTCTTCCTTAGCACCTTTCCCATCATGCTCTTGGGCAGGTCGTCGCGAAACTCGATAATCCGGGGGACTTTGTAGGCGGCGAGGTTCTTCCTGCAGTAGGCGATGATGTCTTCGGCCGTGGCCGTCATGCCCTCTTTCAGGACGATAAACGCCTTAACCGTTTCCCCCGGTACGGATCGGGAATTCCCACCGCCACGGCGTCCCTGACCTTCGGGTGCGCGTAGAGCACCTCGTCGATCTCCCTCGGGTAGATGTTATACCCCCCGGCGATGATCATGTCCTTCTTGCGATCGACGATATAGAAGAATCCCTCTTCGTCCATCACACCGATATCCCCCGTATGGAGCCACCCGTCCTTCAGTACCTGTGCCGTTTCCTCGGGCCGGTTCCAGTAGCCGACCATAACTTGAGGTCCCTTTATTAGGATCTCGCCGGATTCGCCCGGCTTCTTGATCGTAACGCCGTCATCGGCATCGACGATCTTCGAATCGGTATTGGGGATGGGAAAGCCGACGCTTCCGGGCTTACGCCTCCCGAAAAAGGTGTTGGCGTGGGAGACGGGCGCCGCCTCTGAGAGCCCGTAACCCTCGACGATGCGGCCGCCGGTGAGCCTCTCGAACTCACCCATCACCGAAACGGGCAGCGCCGAGGCCCCGGAAAAACACCCCTTTATGGATGAGATATCGTATTTCTTCAATTCCGGATGGTTGATTATCCCGACGTACATCGTCGGCACGGCGCAAAAATAGGTGGGCTTCAGTTTCGGGATTGCCGAAAGGAGCATGTTTACGTCAAACCGGGGGATGAGCTGGATCTGGGCGGCCTGCCATATCGGCATGACGGTGCACATCGTCAGGCCGTATATGTGAAAGGCGGGGATTACCGAGATGTGCCGTTCCTTTCCCTCGACCGCGTTGGTGAAGTAACTGCCGATCTGGACGGTGCAGGCGATGATGTTCCGGTTGGTCAGCATGACGCCCTTGGGGGTGCCGGTGGTGCCGCCGGTGTACTGCAGCAGTGCAAGGTCGGCGGGGGTGGCCGCCTGGGGCGTGCCGGCCGGTTGATTGGACTTGATGATGTCCTTAAACCACGCTACCCGCTCGTCCGGGCGCGACCGTTACCCACATCCCCTGCCGTTTGGCGGCGATGGGGTAGAAGAGGGCCTTGAGGGGAGGGAGGTAGTCCCGGATGTTGGTGACGACAACGCGCTTGAGGGGGACCTCGCCCATGATCCCCTTGACCCGTTTTTCCCAGAGGATATCGAGGGTGACCAGGGTTTCGGCGCCGGAGTCGTTAAACTGAAACGTCAGCTCCCGCTCGACATAGAGGGGATTAAAACCGACGGCAACGGCGCCAAGCCTGAAACAGGCGTAGAAGGCGATGACCGATTGGGGGCAGTTGGGCAGCATAATCGCCACGCGGTCGCCCTTTTTTGACTCCCATCCGCGAGAGTCCCGCGGCCATCCGGTCCACATGATCCTTGAGCTGGCCGTAGGTAAGGACGTGGCCCATGAAATAGGTGGCGGGATTTTTCGGGTATTTCCGTACCGCCCGGTCGAGCACGTCATAGATGGTGATCTCGGGGATATCCATGGTGGGCGTTACACCCTCGTCATAATAGGAGTGCCATAGTCGGGTTTCCACGGCTGCCTCACAATATAGATAATTGGAAATAAATAAAACAGTATAATAAAATTATAGTAAAAAGGGGACGGTTTGTCAACGGGGACCGGGACAGGGCGGGGAAGTGCTACTGATCTTATCGATATCACATCAGGTCGCTGCGGCGTTTCTCCCAACGGCCCGTACGGTAAGCCTGGCCTCGATGAGAATCTTATTGGGTTCGTCTGCCGCCCCAGTGCTCCTCCCAGTCGCCCGTTATCCGCGATTCGACTGCGAGGGACCGGTTTCGATCTCGTCACTGACGAGGACCGAGAGCTGTTCCATCGCCGCGGCCTTGGCATCGGCCAGCCGCCCGTAGCTCTTCCTTCCCTCGGGGGTAAAAAGGACGAAGGTAGCCGTCGCCGAAGGATCGGATGACGGCCTCGCGGTGCGCCAGCACCACACCGGATACCGCCCCCACGGCGCCCGGCCACGGCCGCGTTATCCGGCACAACGCAATCGGCCCCGAGCCTTCGGGCGATGGGGGTAATGAAAAGGCCCACCGGCGCCCCGACCCCGATAATCGTTCTTTTAAGGCGAAGTCAAGACGTATCCCCCCCGCATCCGCCCGGCCGCCAGCCATGCGGCCGTGGGCTCCGCCAGCGTCCCGAAATTGCTATACCCGTTTCCGGTCTCCGCCCCAAGGCAGGAAGCGACGATTAGGAAGAAGAGCCGTCGGTCAATTTCGTCTATGACCCTCCGGGATAGTTCCTCCGGGCCGATTCCGAGAAAACGCGCCGCCGCCGACAACGCGGCCTTTGATGCCGCAACGCTGCCTATCGAGCAGAGACCCGCGGCATTGAAGACATCGGTGGGGGTCAGCCCGGCCCGTATGACGGCTTCCGTCGGCCGTAAGGCGATCCAAGGCCCGCTCCAGAAAAAGGCGCTCCCGGACATCGTCCGCGTCGGACTCACGAATGGGCATCTCCATTGCACGCTCTAGGATCTCGCGGTACTCGTCGGCGAACCGATCGGCCGTGGGCGGTGTCCACGCGGTAAAAAAGTCGGTGGGGAGGCACCTTTTCGCGGACCCCGGGGCTTGTTCAATTCGGTTGAGCAGCTCGATGATCCCGGGGTAGCGCTCTCCGAGCCTGCCGATCGGAAGGACGCGGACAGGCCCCACGGAAAGGGAATTCCGATCTGCATAGTCGATGAGGCTGTCGCCCCCCAGTCCCGTCGTACACATATCGACCGCCGAGACGAACGTCCGGTAATCCCCCACCCGGCCCCCGCGGGGTGAGAGGCGGGGCGAGCCCGCCGAGAGCGCCGCGATATCGGTGGTCGTCCCCCCCACGTCGATGACGATCGTATCGATGCCGCCCGGAATGGGCGCCAGGGTTCGCGCCCCCACGACGGAGGCCGCCGGTCCCGAGAGTATCGTCTCGATGGGGCGGGAGCGGGCCGTCGTCTCGCTCATGAGAGAGCCGTCGCCCCTGACTACCATGAGCGGCGCGGTGATCGAGAGGCGGGAAAGCGCGCCACGGACCGCGTCCAGGAGCCCGGCAATCAGGGGGATGAGCCCGGCGTTGAGCGCCGCGGTAGTCGCGCGCACCTCGGCGTCCAGGTCCATCGAGAGGCGGTGACCCAGGACGACCGGCTTCTTAACGGCCCGGGCTATGATAGCCTCGATTCGGTTTTCGTGGGCGGGATTACGAACGGAGAAATATGATGCGCAGGCATAGGCCGAAACGTCCCGGTCTACCGCAGTAATGAAGTCCTTTACCGCCTTTTCGTCGAGCGGAGCCGCCTCGTCGCCCCTTACGGTGTGCCCTCCGGTTACGTGCCGCGTCACAACGCCGGCAATGGGTACCGACAGGTCCCTTTCGTAGCCGACGATCAGAAGGGCCACCGGGCGGTTTTTCCTCTCGACTACGGCGTTGGTGGCCAGCGTCGTTGAGAGGCCGACGAGGCTGATTGCGTTCGGATCGTATTCCAAGAGCCCGGCAATGGAATCAACGATGCCGTCGATGAGGCGATGATGTGTCGTCGGGGCCTTCGATTTGGCGACAATCTTTCGCGCCGCGGGGTCAAAAAGTACAGAGTCGGTAAATGTCCCGCCGGTATCGATACCCAGAAAGAGAGAAGATCTCTTGCGGCTCACCAGGACGCCCCCATGATCTCGAACATTGATCGCCCGGGGCAGTCCTTTCTGTCGCAGAGTTGACAGGGGGTATCTGTGGATATCTCGCCGGTCTTTCCGATCCCCAGGAGACCCGAGACGCTCTTCTTCGGGATCATGAGGAAGGTATCGGTGAGCCGTATCCCGATTCGGGGAGGTACGATGAGGTCAAAAAGGACCCGTTGTTCGGCGAGGTCCCACCGGCACTGGCCGGGCCCGAAGGGGGGCGTAACGGCCCAACCGCGCGGCGCGGCCTCCGTGTTAAAAATCCTTCCTATGAGGTCAATGGAGGCCTTGGCCAGCACGAGAGTGCCCGCCGTATCCAGGAGTACCGACGAGAGCACGTCGCCTTTTGCGGCAAACCCGGAGGCTTCGGTATCGAGCTCGGGGCCGAGCGTAACGGCGTATACCGCCGCCAGGTCCGAGCCTTTGAGAACCCGGGCGAGGATCTTTCCGGTAAACCTGCCGCCGCCAAGTGTTATGGCGCCGTCGTCGTCCCGGGCCGTTTCATGAACCTCGTAGACGGCCCGGGGATGTGCAAGGGCCAGCGCCCGTTCGACGATCCGGTCGGCGGCCGAAACCAGCCGCGGAGGGGCGGGGCGCTTGTCGGAATAGCCGGCTATTTTCAGCAGCGTTTCACGGTCGATGTGGATTGGGAGATCGTCGATGATCACGGTGATTATCCTGTATTGATTTTGGGACTCGATCGGCCTGCGACCGGACAGCGTTCCTTCAACCAAAATGATTATAGCAGAAGACGGGGAGTGGTGGAATAGCGCTCTTTACCATGCGGGCAAATAATACGGTACGATCGTGCTATTCACGGCACTGTGCGGGGCAGTGCGTCATGGCCGCCTATAAAAAAACCCGGATTTCGTCCGGGTATTTTTATAGTCCCCTGTCGGCCAGGGCTTAATTTGCGGCCGCTTTCTCCTCGCCGCCGCCGGCACTCTTGTTGAGCTCACCGACGATAAAATCCACGTCCAGCCCGTGCACCATGGCGCCGTCGCCCAGCGTCTCCATCCGGGCGGCGGGGCAGGCAAAACATCCGCCGTGGAAATATTTCCGAAATACGTCCGCTGTCTCAGGATATAATTTCAGGACCTCATCGATGGACATATCCGCCGTGATCTTCTTCGTATCAGCCATTATCGTAACTCCTTCCGCTCAAGTTTCTTTCACTACTAATATAGTAGAATATTCTTTGTTTGTCAAGGGCCTTTTCATATATTCCGCATGGTATCGCGGCTCTCGGGAAAAGACAAGTCTTTTTTCCCGGCCGCCGTGCCTTTTTTGGCCCACGCAGTGTTATCCTCTTGACATTCAATCAATCGTTTGATAGGATTTTTATCAACTAAGGGCCGGTTCTCGATGGGAAAATCGGTGAAGCACGGCCCTATCCGGGGGATCATAATCGGACGGCCCGGGATTATCGTCCCATAGTGGCCGGCGATCATCTCCAATTCTACGAAGTCGGCAGTTTTCCGGTATACAGGGCCGATTGCCGGAATTACCTAACGTCCTGAAGGTACTGACACCCATGAAGCTGCACCACTACTATCGGCGATTCGCCCTATTTGTTACCGAATACCCTAAAACCGTCATTGCGGTCATGCTGGCGATTACGGCCCTGTTTGGCGTCGCGGCCGTCTCCCTCCAGATCGATCCCGATCCCTGGAAGATGATCCCCGCCGAGGACCCCGCCGTCGTTTACTGGAACGAGGTGGAAGAGCTCTTCGGTAAATCGGACGCCGCGATCGTGGCGGTGGTCGCCCCCGGCACCATCTATAATCCCGCGTCGCTGGCCAAGGTCGACGAGCTGACCCGGCGTCTGGAGGAGATAAACCTGACGACGCCGGAGGACGCCGCGACCCTCCAGCGGATTATTGACAATTCACAGGGGGAAGTACGCGACCTGCTGTCGGAGGCGGCAAAGGACGGGCTGACCGGGGGCGATATCGGGCTTCTTTCGGAAGCGATACGGTTGTTGTCGGAAGCCCCAACCGCCGATCCCTCGGTCATCTGGGACCTGACCGATATCACGGTCGCCCTGGACCCGCTTGACGACGCGATGGGCATCGCGTCGGTCGAGAATATCGAGAATATAAACGGGATACTTACCACCGGTCCCGTCATGGAATATCCGCCGACGACCGACGACGGGTGCCGGGCGGTCCGCGAAAAGGTGTTGGCCAACTGGATGCTTTCCGGGAAGATCGTCTCGGAGGATGAGACGGCCACGATCGTGTTTGCGAACACGACCTTCGAAGGGCATGAGTCGCGGATGATGGCCCTCTACGACGGGATCAGGAGCATCACCGATGAACTCGGGGGGCCGGAGAGCTACTACCTCTCGGGAACCCCGATGATTATGAGCCGCGACTCAAAGTACATGAAGGATGACATGGCATTTCTGATCCCGCTGGTTATCCTGGTGATCATGGGGAGCCTCTTTCTGGTGTTCAGGAACGTCAAGGGGATGATTCAGCCGCTGCTGGTGGTGCTCGTCAGCGTGGTATGGACAATGGGGCTGATGGCGCTCGCGAAAGTCCCGATATCGATCGTGTCCAGCGCGCTGCCCGTAATCCTCGTGGCGATGGGGTGCGCCTATGGAATCCACATTACCACGCAGTTTTACGGCCGCATCTCCCAGGGCGCCGAAAAGAGGCAGGCCCTGGTCGATACAATGGAGGAGATCACCTCGCCGGTTATCATGACCGCCGTGACCTCCATGGTGGGCTACGGGTCTCTGGCCACGTCGAACCTTTCGCCGATTCGGGAGTTCGGCCTGTTCACGACGTTCGGGATATTTGCCGCCGTGCTCGCTTCCATCACCCTGATCCCGGCGGTTATCATGCTCTTTAAAGTCCCGGTGAAACTCTCGGTGGCGGTGGACCGAAGCTCCGACAACTCGCCGATCGTCAGGTTCATCGACGCCATCGGCAGGATCGTGGTAAAGAAGAAATTCCTGGTCTTTGCGGCGCTTGTCCCGGCCTTTATCCTGATTATCGTCCTGACAACGCAGGTGACGGTCGGGTACGGCTTCGTGAAAGACTTCAAGAAGAAAAGCGAGATCCGGGTCAGTGACGATAAGATCAACGAGAAGTTCCCCGGTACCGTCACCTTCAACGTGATCATCGATTCGGGCCGGCCCGACGGGGCCAAGGACCCCGAGTTTCTCAAGAAAGTCGAGGGGCTTTGCAGCGATCTCGAGTCGGACCCCTTCGTGGGGGGGAGCACGTCGATCGTCGATTTCGTATACCGGATGAACTACGTCCTGCATGACAACGATCCGGCCTATCTTCGTCTGCCCGGCGCGGTGGAGACCGTGACCGTTTCCGACGAGCTCGATCCCATGGGAACGGTCCGCGAGGAAACGGTCAGCGGCTCGGATGTCGTCGCCCAGTATATCCTGCTCTATGAAAGCTCCGGCGGCCGTGATATCGACAAGGTGGTTGACTTCGATTACCGGAAGGTCAATGTGGTCGTCTTCCTTAAATCCTCCTACTCCGGGGATATCGCGAGCGTCGAGAAGCGGGCGATGGATTACATCGACCGGAATTTCTCGGACGGAGAATCGGCGCATACCACCGGGGCAGGGGACCTGGTTGTCGCCATCTCCCGCTATATCATAAAGAGCCAGATGGTCAACCTTGCCACATCGCTCGTTACGGTCCTCATCATGCTCATGGTGGTCTTCAGGTCGGTCAAGGCCGGCCTCTTTGCGATCCTTCCCATCGTCTTTACGATTCTTGCGAACTTTTCCCTCATGAGGATCACCGGGACGAACCTCGACGTGGCCACCGCCATGATCGCTTCGATGGGCCTGGGCGACTGGATCGACTTCGCGATCTATTTTACTTCGATCTATCAATTAGAGATCGCGCGGGAAAAAGACCGGGACACGGCGCTGATCAAGACGCTGCATAATACGGGACGTCCGATCTTCTTCAATGCGGTCTCGGTGGCGGTCGGCTTCCTGGTATTGATGCTTTCCAACTTCAAACCGATCATGAATATCGGATGGCTGGTTGCCGCGACGATGATGATCAGCGCCTTTGCGACGTTCGTTATCCTGCCGATGGTGATATCCCGGTTCGGTCTGTACGACGCCGGGAAACGGTGAGCCGGGGCATCCCGGACGGAATCGTCCGGTCCGCGGAGAATGCGGACAGCAGGGGATGGGTGAGCCGGCGGTGTACCATATTTCTATTGATTACGGCTCATATGTATGATACGATATCTTTTTAATGAGTCAGGAAAACGTCATAGATCTCTTCTCCCGTTATCTCACCTACGAGCGGGGGGCATCCGCCCATACCATCAAGAGTTATCTGACCGATCTCGCGGAATATACTGCCTTCCTTGACCGGGATGCGGCCGATACGGGCAGGGGGGTGGTGGGCGCATCCCACCACGACATCCGCGCCTGGCTCGGCACGCTGGTGGGAAAGAGGGAGAGGAGCTCGGTCGCCCGCAAGCTTTCGACCCTTCGGACGTTTTATCGCTTCCTGATCAGGAAGGGCTACCGCGATGACAACCCGGCCGCCCTCGTATCGTACCCGCGCATCGGCGAACGATTATCGGCCTATCTCACGGTGGATGACGTCTTTGCGCTGCTGTACGCTGCCTGACCGGACGACGCCGGCGGGGAAGCGGGACGCGGCCATCCTCGAGATCCTCTATTCCACCGGAATCAGGGTGGGGGAGTTAATGGCCCTCAACGCCCCGGATATCTCCTGGGACGAGTCGGTGGTGCGGGTAATGGGGAAGGGAAAGAAGGAACGGATCGTCCCGATCGGCGGCCCGGCGCTGGCGAGCCTCCGGCACTATGTGGAGGCGAGAACACCCGGTGTGATGGGGCGTGCCGGGCTCGGCAATCGACCCGGTGGCCCTCTTTATCAACCGGCGGGGAGGGCGGCTGACCGACCGGAGCGTGAATCGGATAATCAAGAAATATATCCTGATGGGTGCGCTTACCCTCAACGTGAGCGCCCACAAGCTTCGTCACGCATTTGCCACCCATCTGTTGGAGATGGGGGCGGACCTGCGGGACATACAGGAGATGCTGGGACACGAGACCATCTCCACCACCCAGCGGTATACCCATGTCACGGTAGATACCCTGATGAAGATATATGACCAGGCCCATCCGAGGTCGGGAAGGAAAGGGAGTAAGCTATGAGCATTGTTCGTTCGACAACGGTTCTGGCCGTCAGGAAAGACGGGCAGGTCGCTATGGCCGGGGACGGCCAGGTGAGCATGGGCGAGACGGTCGTCAAGCATGGCGCAAAGAAGATCAGAAGGCTCTATAACGGCAAGATACTGGCCGGATTTGCCGGGGCCACCGCCGATGCCTTTACCCTCTTTGAGCGCTTTGAGATGAAACTGGAGCAATACGGCGGAAACCTCATGCGCAGCGCCGTCGAGCTGACCAAGGAATGGCGGACCGATAAATACCTTCGACGCCTGGAAGCGCTGCTGCTGGTGGCCGACGGGACGACGATGCTGGTTATCTCCGGCGGAGGCGACGTGCTGGAACCGGACGACGAGGTCATCGCCATCGGCTCCGGCGGGGGTTACGCCCAGGCAGCGGCGCGGGCGCTGATCCGCCACACGTCGCTCTCGGCTCAAGAGATCGCCGAGGAGAGTTTGAAGATAGCCGCGGGGATCTGTGTCTATACCAACGACCGGATCACGGTCGAAGTCCTGTAAATCAAGAATGAATGGGAGCGGGGCCGCGGTAACGCCTGACCCCGGGCGCCCGATGAGAAGATCTCTATAGTTAATTTCGTCCGGGTCGGGCAGGGGCCTGATCCAAGGGAGGATAACCGAATGCAGACCTTTACGCCCCGGGAGATCGTCTCGGAGCTGGATCGATATATCGTCGGCCAGGACAAGGCAAAACGCGCCGTGGCCATCGCACTCAGGAACCGCTGGAGAAGGATGCGGGTTCCCGAGGACCTCCGGGACGAGATCGCCCCGAAGAATATCATCATGATCGGCCCTACCGGTGTGGGAAAGACCGAAATCGCCCGCAGGCTGGCGAAGCTCGCCCAGGCCCCCTTCCTGAAGGTTGAGGCCAGCAAGTTCACCGAGGTGGGCTATGTCGGGCGGGACGTGGAGTCGATGATACGCGACCTCATGGAGCTTGCCGTCAGCATGGTCAAAGAGGAGGAAGTCGCCAAGGTGCAGGTCAAGGCCCAGGAGCTGGCCGAGGAGCGGATCCTCGATATCCTCCTGCCGCGTGGCAAGTCCGCCGCGCCTCCGGCTAATGGGTCCGACGGCGAACAGGAGGGAGCGGAGAGCACGGGGAGCACCGAGGAGACGGCCGTTGCGGAGACCGAGTCCCAGAAGAATACCCGGGAAAAACTCAAGAAACTCCTCCGGGAGGGAAAACTCAACGACCGGCTGGTGGAGCTTGAGACCAGGGAAAAGAATATCCCCATGGTGGAGATATTTTCGGGCTCCGGCATGGAGGAGATGGACATCAACATCAAAGACATGTTCGGAAACCTCTTCCCCAAGCGGACGAAGCGCAAAAAGGTGAAGGTCTCCGAGGCCCTGGCGATCCTCGCCCAGGAGGAGGCCCAGCGTCTCGTGGACATGGATAAGGTCGTCTCCGGTGCGGTGGAGCGTGTGGAGATATCGGGGATCATCTTTATCGACGAGATCGATAAGATCGCCGGCCGGGAAACCTCCCACGGGCCGGACGTATCCCGAGAAGGGGTGCAGCGCGATATCTTGCCCATCGTCGAGGGGTCGAGCGTCAATACGAAATACGGCATCGTGAAGACCGATCATATCCTGTTTATCGCCGCGGGGGCTTTTCACGTCTCAAAACCCTCCGACCTGATACCCGAGCTCCAGGGGAGATTTCCGCTCAGGGTAGAGCTTGAACCGCTTAACAAGGAACACTTCGTGCGAATCCTCACCGAGCCGAAGAACGCCCTCATTACCCAGTACCGGGCGCTCATGAAGACCGAGTCGATCGACCTGGATTTCTCCGAGGACGCAATCCGGGAAATCGCGGAGATGGCGGCGCTGGTCAACAGCAGGAGCGAAAATATCGGGGCCCGGCGGCTGCATACGATCATGGAGCGGCTGCTGGACGAGATATCGTTTACCGCACCGGAGCTTACGACCAAGGCCATCTCGATCGACAAAGGCTACGTCCAGGAGCGCCTCAAGGACGTCATCGAGGACCAGGACCTGAGCCGATTTGTCCTGTAATACCCGGACGGGCCGGCGGGCCGTGACGGCCCTCTCACACCAGCCAGGCATCGGGTGTGGCGGGCGGCTATACGACTACGGGGCCTGCGCAGGGCACGGGGGCCGCGTGGATAGATACACTCCGATTAACCATGTGAACGTGCGAGCAGTCTATGGATACCAAATCAGCCGATAGGCCGGCGGGCGCTCCCGATATACCGGGTGCCGGTCCCAAAAAGGCGCGGGAGCGGGCCACCATCCTCTTGGAGGCCCTCCCGTATATCAGGCGGTTCTCCGGCAAGACCGTTGTCGTCAAGTTCGGCGGCCACGCCATGGTCGACGAGCAGTTGAAACGGGACTTCGCCCTTGACATCATTCTGTTGAAGTATATCGGGATTAACCCGGTCGTGGTTCACGGCGGGGGCCCCCAGATCAGCGATCTCCTCAAGCGGCTCGGTAAGGAGTCCAGATTCGTCGGGGGGATGCGGGTCACCGATAAGGAAACGATGGACGTGGTGGAGATGGTGCTCGTGGGGCAGGTGAATCAGGAGATCGTCGGCCTGATCAACGGCCTGGGCGGGGAACGCCGTGGGGCTTTCGGGCAGGGACGGCAACCTCATCGTCGGCAGGAAGATTGTCCACGCCGAAATGAACGGGGATGACGGCCCCCCCGAGATCATCGACCTGGGCCGGGTCGGCGAGGTAACGAAGCGTCAACACCGAGGTGCTGGCGATCCTCGATCGCGAGAGCTTCATACCCGTAATTGCGCCGGTGGGCGTCGGGGAACAGGGGGAGGTCCTCAATATCAACGCGGACCTGGTGGCCGGAGCACTCGGCGCCCGGCTCTCGGCCGAAAAGCTCATCCTGCTCACCGACGTGCCGGGCGTCATGCGGGACGGCAAGCTCGTCAGCACATTGACCGCGGCCCAGGCCCGCGATCTCGTCGCCGGGGGAGACGTATCGGGCGGGATGATCCCCAAGATAGAGTGCGCGCTTTCGGCGTTGGCCGGGGGCGTGGCAAAGGCGCACATCGTGGACGGGAGGCTTGCCCATTCGGTTCTGCTGGAGATATTTACCGACAGCGGTGTCGGCACCCAGATCGTGCCCGGTTAATCACCGGGGTGTCGATGGGATTCGGGCGGCGCGGACGACGAGCCTGCGCCTTCCGGTTATTGCACGGTTTCCAAACCGACAAGAGATCACGTACGATGAAACCGACCGATTACTCGCACCTGATGAACACCTACGCCCCCGTGCCCGTGGAACTGGTAAGGGGCCAGGGGGCATACGTCTGGGATTCTTCCGGCAACAGATACCTCGATTTTACCGCGGGCATCGCGGTAACGAACCTCGGCCACTGCCCGCCCCGGGTGGTCGACGCGATCAAAGAACAGGTGGAGACCCTCATTCACGTCTCCAACCTCTACCGGATCCCCGGGCAGGCCGAGCTCTCCCGGATGTTATGCGAGCACTCGTTTGCCGAGAAGGTCTTCTTCTGTAATTCCGGCACGGAGGCCATGGAGGCGGCCATCAAGCTGGCCCGGAGAAACGGGATTCAGAAGAAGGGTCCCGACTGCCATCGTATCGTCACGTTTGAGGGCTCGTTTCACGGCCGGACCTTCGGCGCAATGACCGCCACCGGCCAAGGCAGAATCCATGACGGCTTCGGGCCGCTCGTTCCAGGTTTTCGTGCACGTCGCCTACGGCGATCTCTCGGCCGCCGCGTCGGCGGTCGACGAGCGGACCTGTGCGGTTATCGTCGAGCCGATCCAGGGGGAGAGCGGCGTTGTCGTCCCGCCTCCCGAGTTCCTCCCGGGCCTCCGGGAGATCTGCGACCGGAAGGGGTGTCTCCTCATCTTCGACGAGATCCAGACCGGTATGGGCCGCTGCGGGACGCTGTTTGCCTACGAGAGGGCCGGGGTCGTGCCGGACGTCATGACGCTGGCGAAGGGCCTTGCCTCCGGCCTGCCGATGGGGGCGTGTCTTGCCGGCCCGCGTGCGCCGAGGTTTTCACTCCCGGTTCCCACGCGTCCACCTTCGGCGGCAACCCGCTCGCGGTCGCGGCGGCGACGGCCACGCCTCAAAGCGACCATCGAGGACGGGGTGTGTGAAAATTGTCGGGAAGCGGGCAACTATTTTATGGAAAAACTTGAAAAACTTTCGGAAAAATATGATAGTATTCGACAGGTGCGGGGAAGGGGACTCATGATCGGCGTAGAGGTGACCGGTAGACGGGAAGGAAATCGTCGAGCAGATGAGAGACAGGCGCATCCTCGTCAACCTCACCGCCGAGCGGGTCCTTCGCTTCATACCGCCGCTTATTATCGGGCGACCACCACGTGGACGAGGTAATCGCCGACACTGTCGGACGTCCTTTCCGGAGATTGCCAGGAGGAATGCACAGTGACCAAGGACTTCCTGAGAATATCACACCTGACGCCGGACGAGGGGTGGGAGATAATCGAGCGGGCAAAGGACATCAAGACCCGCTATCTGAACCGGATCACCTATACTCCCATGAAGGGCAGGAGCCTCGCGATGATCTTCGAAAAGCCCTCCACCAGGACGCGGGTTTCGTTCGAGGTGGGGATCTACCAGCTTGGGGGGAATCGGGCTTTACCTGTCGGCGAACGATCTGCAGATCTCCCGGGGAGAGACGGTGGCCGACACCGCCCGGACGCTCTCGGGTTACGTCGATATGATCATGATCAGGGCGTTTTCCCAGGCCATGGTCGAGGAGCTGGCCCATTATGCGTCTATCCCGGTGATCAACGGGCTCACGGACCTGCTTCATCCCTGCCAGGTGATGAGCGACGTATACACCGTCGCCGAGGGGCGGGGGGGCAGCCTCGAAGGACCTAACCGTTGTCTACATCGGCGACGGCAACAACCTGGCCAACTCGTGGATCAACGCGGCGGCGCTCTTCGGGTTCGGCCTCACGCTGGCCTGCCCGAAGGAGCTCATGCCCGATAGCAGAGATATTCAACACGGGCAAGAAGAAGCTCGGCGACAAGCTGCAGGTCGTCCACGACCCGTTCGAGGCAATGGAGGGGGCGGATATTATCTATACCGATACATGGGTGAGCATGGGCCAGGACGCCGAAAGGAAGAAAAAGCTCGACCTCTTGAAGGGATATCAGGTCAACGATGAGCTGGTATCCGCGGCCCCGGCCGGCGTGAAGGTGATGCACTGCCTGCCCGCCCACCGGGGGGAGGAGATCACCGATGCCGTCATGGACGGTAAAAACTCCATCGTATTTCTGCAGGCGCACAACCGCCTTCATGTTCAAAAAGCGATTATGGATATTCTGAGCGAAAGGATGGACAAAATCGGTGAAAAGTAACGTAAAGAAAGTCGTGGTGGCCTATTCCGGGGGGCTGGATACCTCGGTTATTCTCAGCTGGATCAAAGAGAATTACGGCGCCGAGGTCATCGCCTATACGGCGGACGTGGGCCAGGGCGTCCAGGAAACGGACGGCCTTACGGAAAAGGCAATCGCCACCGGAGCCGACAAGGTGTACGTGGAAGATCTCAAGGAAGAATTCGTGAAAGATTTCGTCTTTCCGATGCTCAGGGCGAACGCCATCTACGAGGGGACGTATCTCCTCGGCACGTCGATCGCCCGGCCCCTGATCGCCAAGCGCCAGATCGAGATCGCCCGAAAAGAGGGCGCCGACTCCGTCTGCCACGGCTGCACCGGCAAGGGCAACGACCAGGTACGTTTCGAGATCGCCTACCTCACGCTGGAGCCCCATATTAACATCATCTCCCCCTGGAGGGAATGGGAGTTCACCTCGCGCAAGTCGCTCATCGATTACGCCCGCGAGCGCAAAATCCCCATCACGGTGACGGCCGAGAAACCCTACAGCACCGATCGCAACCTCTTTCATATGAGCTTCGAGGGAGGCATCCTCGAGGACCCCTGGGCGGCCCCCCCATCAGACATGTTCATGCTGAGCACGTCACCCCAGGATGCCCCGGATAGAGTCACCACCGTCGAAATTGAGTACGACCGGGGAAACCCGGTGGCGATCGGCGGCAAGAAGATGTCGGCCGCCGAGATACTGATCTACCTCAATAAGGTCGGCGGAGAAAACGGAATCGGCAGGGTGGACATGGTGGAGAACCGCTACGTCGGCATCAAGTCCCGCGGGGTCTACGAAACCCCGGGCGGCACGATCCTCCATGCGGCCCACCGGGCGGTGGAATCGATCACCATGGACCGGGAGGTAATGTACCTCCGGGACGGGATGATCCCGGCCTATACCCGCATGGTTTACTTCGGATACTGGTTTTCCCCGGAGCGCGAGATGCTCCAGAAGGCCATCGACGAGTCCCAGAAGAACGTCTCGGGCCACGTACGGCTCGATCTCTATAAAGGCAACGTCGTCGTCTCCGGCCGGAAATCGGACCAGACGCTCTATCACGGGGGATTTGCCACCTTTGATGAGGACGAGGTCTACTCCCAGCGGGACGCCACCGGCTTTATCCGGCTCAATGCCCTGAGGCTTCGAATCAAGGCCCTCATGGGCATCGAATGACGACCGTATAGTAAGGACACGCCGTCATGAAGAAACCGTGGGCAGGCAGGTTCAGGGCCACGACCGATAAAAGGGTCGAGGAGTTCACCGCCTCCGTCGCCTTTGACCGGCAGCTTGCAGCATACGACATCGCCGGCAGCATCGCCCACGCGCGGACGCTGGCGCGGGCGGGGGTGCTGACGGCCGACGAGGCCGACCGCCTTGAGCGGACCCTCACCCAGATCGGCGCCGAGATCGAGGCCGGCACCTTTACGTTCCGGGACGACCTCGAAGACGTTCACATGAACATCGAGGACGCCCTGAGGCAGCGGCTGGGGGACCTGGGAGGCAAGCTCCATACGGGACGCAGCCGCAACGATCAGGTCTCGGTCGATACGAGGCTCTTTGTCAAAGAGAGGGCCGGGCGGGCAATGGACGGGCTCAAGCGGCTCAGACTGGTTATCCTGGATCGGGCCGAACAGCACATCGGCGCGGTCATGCCCGGATATACCCACCTCCAGCCGGCCCAGCCGGTGCTGCTGTCTCACTGGCTGTTGGCCTACTGGGAGATGTTTCACCGCGACGCCGCCCGGTTTCGGGCGGCCGGAAACGCCGCCGACGTATCCCCCCTGGGCTCCGGGGCCCTGGCCGGGGTGCCCTATCCCCTTGACCGGGATTATACGGCCGGCCTCCTGGGCCTTTCCGGCCCAACGGCAAACAGCATGGATGCGGTCTCGGATCGGGATTTTATCCTCGATTTCCTCTTTGCCGCGGCGGTCACCATGATGCACCTCTCGCGGCTCTCGGAAGAGCTGGTCATCTTCTCGACGGCCGAGTTCGGCTACGTTATCCTCCCGGACGGATACGCCACCGGATCGTCGATCATGCCGCAGAAAAAGAATCCGGATACCGCTGAGCTCGTCAGGGGAAAGAGCGGCCGGGTTTACGGCGACCTGATCTCTCTCCTGGTCACGATGAAGGGGCTCCCGATGACCTACAACCGGGACCTCCAGGAAGATAAGGAACCGTTGTTTGACGCCGCGCGGACGGTAATCGATTGTCTCGGCGTTACCGCGGGGATGCTGGCCGAGATCACGTTTGACACCGACCGGATGAACCGGGCGCTTGCGAAGGGATTTGTCACCGCAACGGACTGTGCCGACTATCTGGTCGGCAGGGGGATGAACTTCAGGGAAGCCCACGAGACGGTTGGGCGGATTGTGGCGCAACTCGAAAAAGAGGGAAAGGGATTTGAGAGCCTTTCCCCGGAGCGTCTCAGGGAATTCTCGGCGCTGTTTGACCGGGACGTCATCCAAATCCTCACGGTCGATTCGTCGGTTCAGGCCCGGTCCGTCTTCGGCGGGACCGCGCCCAGCCGGGTGGCCGAGATGATCGAGCGCGCAACGGCCGTCGAAAAAGAGGATACGCCATAGCCGAAAGAGGGGCCGCTGCCTGACCGGGTGGACGGCCGGCCCGATAGTCGATATTGATAGCTATTCAAGACAGGTGATTACCATGAAAAAAAGTGTCTTGCTGCTTTTCATAACGGCCCTCTTCCTTGCGTCCTGCGGGCTCAAGGCCCCCCCCCTTCCCCCGGAAGCGGTGGTCCCCGAGCGGATAGAAGACCTGAAGGTAAAGATGATCGAGGGCGGCGTCACCCTTAAATGGACCGTTCCGACGACCAACACGGACGGCACGGCGCTGACCGACCTCGTGGGCTTCAAGGTCCTCAGGAAAGACGTTCCCGACGAAGACGTGGACTGTCCCCCCTGTACGGGTGAGTTCAACGAGATCGCCGACTTTACCGTTTTGGTCCCGGGAAAGGCGGTCATTTCCGAAGGAGCCGTGCTCTTTTCCGACACGTCCCTGTCGCCGTTTGTCAAGTATACCTACGTCGTGATCTCCTACAACTCGGCCGGAAACTTCAGCAGGACCTCGAATGACATGACTGTCTCGCTGACGAGGGTCAAGTGAATTTCTTCACCTATCGCGGCGACGAGCTGGCGGCCGAGGATATCCCGTTAACGGAGCTTGCGCGGGAGGTAGGCACTCCCGCGTATATCTACAGCAAAAAGACCCTAGCCCACCACTTTCGGGTCTTCGATGACGCGTTCGGAGGGCTACCCCACCTGATCTGTTTTGCCATGAAGGCCAATTCGAACCTCTCGATCCTCAAGCTCTTCATCTCCATGGGGGCGGGGGTGGATATCGTTTCGGGTGGAGAGCTTTTTCGGGCGCTCACGGCGGGCGTCGATCCCGGAAAGGTCGTCTACTCGGGGGTCGGGAAGACCCACGAGGAGATCAGGCAGGCGCTGGCGGCAGATATCCTGATGTTTAACGTGGAGTCGTTCCAGGAGCTGGGAGTTATCGACGAGATCGCCCGGGGGATGAACAGGACGGCCAGGATCTCCGTCAGGGTAAACCCCGACGTCGACCCCAAGACCCACCCGAAGATATCAACGGGCCTCAAAATCAATAAATTCGGCATAGACATCAAAAAGGTAGTCTCGGACTATGAAGAGGCGCAGCGCCTCAAAAACATCGAGGTCGTCGGCGTCGATTGTCACATCGGCTCCCAGGTAACGGAGCTGGGCCCGTTTATCGATGCCCTCGGTAAGCTCAAGGAGCTGGTCGTGACCCTCAGGGAGCGCGGCTTTTCCATCAGGTATCTCGATTTCGGCGGGGGGCTCGGGATCACCTACAAGAACGAGGAGCCGCCCGATCCCTCGTCGTACGGACGGGCGATTGATGAGATCGCCGGTGACCTTGGGGTGACCTTCGTGTTGGAGCCGGGCAGGGTGCTGGTCGGAAACGCAGGCATCCTTTTGACCCGGGTGCTCTATACTAAAGAGGCCGAAAAGAATTTCGTTATCGTGGACGCCGGTATGAACGACCTGGCCCGGCCCGCGGTCTATGATTCGTACCATGAGGTGGTGCCGGTCATCAGGCGCGAGGGAGATGCCGTACAGGTGGACGTCGTGGGGCCCATCTGCGAATCAACGGATTATCTGGCCAAGGATCGACGCCTCGCGGGCATCGAGCGTGGCGACCTTCTGGCCGTAATGAGTGCGGGGGCCTACAGTTTCTCGATGTCCTCCAACTACAACTCCCGCCCACGGGCGGCCGAAGTGATGGTGGACGGATCGTCATATCGAGATCATCCGGCAGCGGGAGCGGTACGAGGACCTGATCCGCGGCGAGACTACGGCCTGATTATATTTACTGTACGACGAAACCGGGGCAGAAAACCTGTGTCAAAAGACACAGAGGATGACGTATGAAGGAAATTGAATTCTATAAGATGTCCGGGGCGGGCAATGACTTCATCCTCGTGGATAACCGGACCGGAGTCTTCGATTTCCCGGACGTGGGATCGGCCGTCCGCAGGCTATGCCGCCGAGGGATGTCGGTTGGGGCAGACGGCCTTATCCTCATTGAAAAGCCTGATCGCGAGGGGATCGATTTTCGGTGGCGTTTCTTCAACGCCGACGGGTCGGACGCCTCCATGTGCGGCAACGGGGCACGCTGCGCCGCGCGCCTCTCGTTTCTGCTGGGCATATCGGGCGGCTCCGTCTCGTTTCTTACGGGGGCGGGGATCGTGCGGGGTCGGGTGGATGATTCGGGGCGGGTCGAAATCGGGATGACCGACCCCGGTCCCGCTTCCCTGGACCGGGAGATGGTTGTTAACGGCGCGGCGATCGCGTACGACTTTATCGATACGGGTGTGCCGCACGCCGTTATCACGGTCAACGACGTGAAGCTGTTCGACCTACAGTGCCTGGGGCCGAAGATTCGCCGTCACGAGGCATTCGCCCCGGACGGCACAAACGTAAACGTCATAGACATTTCGGATAACGGCATAATCCGAATACGGACGTACGAGCGAGGGGTTGAAGCCGAGACGATGGCCTGCGGGACGGGGGCGGTGGCGGCGGCGGTGACCGCCTCTTTAAGAAAGAGCGTCATTCCTCCCGTGACCCTTGTGCCGCCTTCGGGCGCGGCGCTCGTCGTTCGATTTCGACAGACGCCGGCCGTCACCGATGTCACGCTGGAAGGCGACGCCCGGCTGATATATCGAGGAACGTTGAATCCTGAGGCATTGGATTAGTGGAGTAGAGACATGTTTACCGGAGCCTTTACCGCCCTGGTGACCCCCTTCAAGAAGGGGGCCGTCGATTACGATGCGCTGGCCGACTTGGTCGAATTCCAGATTACCGAGGGGATATCGGGGCTGGTGCCCTGCGGGACGACCGGTGAATCGTCTACGCTCTCCCACGAAGAGCACCACCGGGTCGTGGAGTTCGTCGTCAAACAGGCGCGTGGGAGAGTGCCGGTCATCGCGGGAGCCGGGTCCAACTGCACGGCGGAGGCCGTGAGCCTTGCCGCCCACGCCAAACAGGCGGGCGCGGACGCCGCGCTCCTCATCACTCCCTACTATAATAAACCGACCCAGGAGGGGTTATTCCTCCACTTTGCAGAGGTGGCCCGCCAGGTAAAGATCCCCATTATCCTCTATAACGTCCCGGGCAGGACCAGCGTAAACATGCTGCCGCAGACCGTTGCGCGGCTTTCAACCATAGGCAACATCATCGGGATTAAGGAGGCCACGGGGGACCTCCGACAGATATCCGATATCATTGAGTTGGTCGGCGACGATTTTGTTATCCTTTCCGGGGACGATTTCACGACGCTGCCGATCCTCTCGGTGGGCGGCAAGGGGGTTATCTCCGTTCATTCCAACGTGGCCCCCAGGGACGTTACCGAGATGGTGACCGCCTATCTTACCGGAGACCGGGCGCGTTCAGCGAAGCTCCATTACCGGTTGCTGCCGCTGGCCCGCGCGATGTTCATCGAGACCAGCCCCGTTCCCGCCAAGGCGGCGCTCGCGCTGATGAAGAAGATGGAGCCGGACGTGCGGCTTCCGCTGGCTCCCCTGTCGGAGGGGGGCATGGTTATCCTCAAGAAGGTGCTGAAGGACTACGGGTTACTATAGACGGCCGGGAGACCGAGGCGTCCCCAGAACCGACGGCATGGCGGGGACAATCCGGGGGCGCGCACCTCGGGGAACGGCCGCACTGTCAACCGATAAAGAGCACGCACCGGTAAAGAAGCGCAGCACGGACGCAGTACCGTCCGAACCGGCTCCCTACCGTCGGAGCTTGCCCGTCACCTCGCCAAGGCCGCCCGGCCGTTATCCATGAGGCCCTTTTTCGGTATATTTTTTTGTCCTCATCGGGTATACTAATACCAGCACTATCTACTTTCATCTTCAAAGGAGAATACGGGAATGCCCGCCGAGAATATCGGGAAGAAATTCTCACCCTGGTATATCGTCCTGATCATCGCCGTCGTCTATTTGGCCGCCACTTTACTGATGCAGCCCGGCACGAAGGAGATTACCTACAGCGAGTTCCGTCGATACGTGGCCGAGAAACGGGTAAAGGACATCACGATATCC
Organism: uncultured delta proteobacterium; assembly: GCA_963735595.1. Taxonomy (GTDB): domain Bacteria; phylum Desulfobacterota; class Zymogenia; order Zymogenales; family Zymogenaceae; genus JAFGAS01. The sequence goes on from CAVTLK010000002.1 coordinate 427,008, forward strand.
GACACCGAAATCGCCGGCACGCTCATTACCGGCAACAAGAAGAAACCGCAGGAAACGCCGTTCGTCACCATCAAGGTCGACGATCCCGACCTGGTGAAGCTCCTCAACGACAATAAGATCACGTATGCCGGCAAGGCCCAGAACACCCTCCTGCTGCAGATCCTCCTCTGGGTTCCGCTCTTCATCATCCTCGGGGTCTTCTGGTTCTATCTCATGCGAAGGTCGGGCAGGGGCCCGGACTTCATGTCGGTGGGACGATCCAAGGCCAAGATATATTCCGAGGACCAGGTAAAGATCAATTTTAAGGACGTGGCCGGAGTGGACGAGGCGATCGAGGAGCTGAGCGAGGTCATTGAGTTTCTCAAGAACCCGGAAAGGTTTCAGCGCCTCGGGGGCAAGATACCCAAGGGTATCCTCCTGGTCGGCTCTCCCGGAACCGGCAAGACACTGCTTGCCCGGGCGGTGGCGGGCGAGGCGGGCGTGCCGTTCTTTTCCATCTCCGGCTCCGAGTTCGTGGAGATGTTCGTGGGGGTGGGCGCCGCCCGGGTGCGCGACCTCTTCTCCCAGGCCCAGCTCAAGGCCCCCTGCATTATCTTCATCGACGAGCTGGACGCGCTCGGCAAAGCGCGGGGTCTCAACCCCGCCGGCGGCCACGACGAGCGGGAACAGACGCTCAACCAGCTCCTGGTCGAAATGGACGGGTTCGACGCCCGTAAGGGGCTTATCCTCGTGGCCGCCACCAACCGCCCGGAGATACTCGATCCGGCGCTCCTGCGCCCCGGCCGCTTTGACCGCCACGTGCTGGTGGACAAGCCCGACAAGAAGGGCCGGCTGGACATCCTGACGATCCACTGCAAGGACCTCGTCCTGGCCAAAGAGATGGACCTCGAGAAGATCGCGGCCAAGACCCCCGGCTTTGTCGGGGCCGATCTGGCCAATATCGCCAACGAGGCGGCGCTGCTGGCGGCGCGTCGCGGCAAGGACGCCGTCGATCAGGAGGACTTCGATGAGGCCATCGAGCGGATCGTGGCCGGCCTTGAAAAGAAAAACCGGCTCATGAAGCAGGAGGAGAAGGAGCGGGTCGCGTACCACGAGGTGGGGCACGCCATCGTCGCCTCGATGCTTCCGGGCGCCGACCCGGTGGAGAAGATATCCATTGTACCACGCGGGATCACCGCCCTCGGCTATACGCTGCAGCCGCCGACGGAAGACCGGTACCTCATGACGGTGACGGAGCTGAAGGGGAAGCTCGCGATGCTCCTGGGCGGACGGGCCGCCGAGGAAATCGTATTTTCCGAGGCTTCTACCGGGGCCCACAACGACCTCATGAAGATGACCGACATCGCCCGGAGAATGGTCAAGGAATACGGGATGAGCGAAAAGATCGGGTTGGTGACCCTTGACCGCGGCCCGACCGGATACCTGGGCGTGGATATGGAGGCGCCTCCCGACTACAGCGACGATACCTCCCGGGAGATCGACAGCGAGATCAAGCGGATGGTTGACGAGGCCCATAAGATCGCCACTTCCATCCTGACCAGGGAGATCGACCGGCTGCACGGGATGGCCCGACGTCTTCTCGAAGTGGAAGTGCTGGAGGGGGACGAACTGAAACGGCTACTTGGGAAAGAACTTAAAACCGAAACCGCACCGGCGTAGACGCCGACGCGGGGGCGGTGAGCCAAGGGGCGGAGACAGCCGCCCCTTTTTATGTGAGCGCAATGGAGTTTAATCTTACGATACAGGGACTTGCCGCGGGCGGCTGGGGGGTGGGACGCCACGACGGCAAGGTCCTCTTTGTCCCCCTCACCGCACCTGGAGACGTCATCCGGTGCGCGGTTGCCGAGGATCGGGGGCGTTTTGCCTTCGGAACGCTCGTGGAGCTGCTTTCTCCTTCACCGGCGCGGGTTGCGGCGGCCTGCCCGGTCTTCGGGCGGTGCGGCGGCTGCCAGTGGCAGCACATCGGCTACGAGCGGCAGCTTGAGGCAAAGCGGGATATCCTTGCCGATGCCCTGGAGAGGATCGGGCATCAAAAAGAGGCGGCGGTTTCCGCCGCGGTCGGCTCGCCTCGGCCGTACGGATGGCGGGCCGCGGTCGATCTGGCGTTCGATACCGGCGGCGCGGATGTACGGCTTGGTTTTTATGCCCCGCGCGGATCGGAGATCGTCCCGATTACGGGATGTCCCGTTGCCGCCGACGAGATCAATGCGCGGATCGCGCGCCTTGCCGAGGCGATCGCGGCCGCTCGCATCGGGAAGGCCGGGGAGATCAGGCTCGTGGCCGGTATCGACAACCGGGTCGCGGGCAACCTCATACTGAAAAGATCGGCGACCGAGAGCCGTCGTCAGGCCGAGCGGCTGTGCGGGGAGGCGGGGCTTTCGGGTCTCGAGGTTACGACGCCGCGTGGTTGCTGGTCAGTCGGGGACCCGGTCGTCACCTATCCCGGCTGGGACGGGACCGGGCAGGCAAGTCTCTTCTGCCGGGCCTCCGGATTTGTCCAGGCAAATCCCGATGTTAACCGTGAGCTGATCAACCGCCTCATTTCATTTGACATCGCCGGCAAAGACGTCCTCGAACTATACTGCGGGATCGGCAACCTGACCGTCCCGATGGCCGCGGCGCGCGCACTGGTGACCGGCGTGGAGGCGTCCCGGACGTCCGTGGAGGACGCCGGGAAGACCGTGGAGGCGATGGGGCTTACCGACGTTAAATTCATGACCGGGAAGGTGAACGCTGTCCTCTCGGAACCGGTCGATCAGTCAGATGAGAGTGGGACGTGATCGTCCTCGATCCGCCCCGTACGGGCGCGCGGGCGGTCGTGGAGCGGATATCGGATTTCACGGTCGACGAGATCATCTATATCTCCTGCTCGCCCCCGACGCTGGCGCGGGACCTCTCGGTCCTGACAGAGCAGGGCTGGCGGCTCGTTTCGGCCGTACCGCTGGATATGTTCCCCCAGACGTTTCACGTAGAGACGCTCTGCCGGTTGAAAAGGGTATAGGTCGGCGGGTCGGCAGCTTACGTGGAGGAGGCGACCACGCGGATATGGGACGTGCCGGTCGATCAACTGTGTAAAAATCACCTGCTGGGGGAGCACCGGGAGCTCCATGCGGTCTGGAACATCATCACGCTCGGAAAGCGAGGGTACAGCACCCATCCCGAGACCAAACGATGGGTCGGGAAGCTCGCCGCTCTCCACCGCCGTCACGAAGAGGAGGTCATCGAGATAACACGGCGGGGCTGGCGGCACGAGAGCCCGCTCGACGAGGGTCTGGCGACCGGGCGGACGGTCCAAGACTCCTTTGTCACTACTATCCCGGAGCAGCGGCGTATCCTCACCGAGCGCCGCTGCGGGTGTTTTAGGGGGGAATAGTGGAAGCGGTGGGATAGATACTCGGTCAAACAGATACGGGGCGGGGCGCGTTTTCCGCCGACTTTTATTGCCAAACGATTGCCATCTGTGGTAGAGTGAGGCCCTGTTGTAACGGGCTTTTTTTATGTTCGAGATCAGGTTTCACGGACGTGGGGGACAGGGGGCGGTGACGGCCGCGGAAATCACGGCGCTAGCCGCTTTCCTCGAAGGCAAGTACCCCCAGAGCTTCCCCGCCTTCGGGCTGGAGCGCCGGGGCGCGCCGGTTGCGGCGTTTCTGCGCATCGACGACAAGAAGATCACCATCAGGCAGGCGATATACGTCCCCGATTTCATCGCCGTTATGGATGCGACGCTGCTTGGCGCCGCACCGACGCTCGCGGGTTTAAAACCGGCCGGCGGGCTGTTGGTCAATACGCCAGCAGCCGCCCGAGTCGCTGGCAATCCCCGCCGGATTTACCGTCGGGACGGTGCCGGCCGGCGACATCGCGCTCAAACACGGCCTGGGTAACAGGCTCCTTCCCCTCATCAACACGACGATCCTCGGCGCGCTGGTCAGGATGACGGGGGTCGTCTCGCTCGACTCGCTGCTTTCGGCCATCGGGCAGTCCATGACGGCGGCACGGGCCGAGGCCAACAAGGCCGGCGCCCGCGAGGCCTATGAAACGGTGGCGATTCACGAACCATCATGACCCAGAAGATCATCCTCAAGACGCTGGCCGACTACCCCGAGGTCCCCGTATCCGAGGGGGAGATGCTGATTAACGAGACCGGAAGCTGGCGTTTCGCATCGCCGGCCTTTTCTCCCCGGCCCTCCCCCTGCAGCCGAGCCTGCCCCCTCGAAAACGACATCCCCGGCATAATGCGGCGGTTTGCCGAGGGGGATATCGAGGGCGCGGCGGATACGTTTTACTGGGAAGACCCCTTTCCGGCATTGCTGGGCCGGGTCTGCCCCGGCTTCTGCATGGCCGACTGCAACCGGGCGCAGTTTGACGAGCGCGTCTCGATCAGGGACATCGAGCGGTTCGTCGGCGACCGTTTGTCCCGGCAGGGCCCTCCCGTCGAGGGTGAGCGGACCGGCAAATCCGTCGCGATCGTCGGCTCCGGCCCGGCGGGGCTTTCGGCGGCCTACTTTCTCGCGATAATGGGGCACGCCGTCACCATATTCGAGAAAGAACGGCATATCGGCGGTATCCCCCGGCTGGGCATCCCCGCCTACCGGCTCTCTCGGAGAGTTATCGACGCCGCGGCCTGGCGGGTGCGCACGATGGGCGTGACAATCAAGACGGGGCGTGCGATACGGCCCGAAGACCTCGCCGGCCTCTCGTCTTCTCACGACGCCCTGTTTATCGCCCCGGGCGCGCATACGTCGGCAATGATGGGGATCGCGGGTGAGGAGTTGCCCGGGGTAACCCGGGGGCTTTCCTTTCTCAGGGACGTTAACGCCGGGATCATAAAGGCTCTGAGCGGGAATTATCTCGTTGTCGGCGGCGGCAATACGGCACTGGACGCGGCGCGGGCCGTCATGCGTCTCGGCGGGCGGCCCACGGTCGTCTACCGCCGGGGCCGCGACGACATGCCCGCCTTTGCCGACGAGATCAATGAGGCGCTGGAGGAAAACGTCCCGATCGAGTATTTCAGGGCGCCGGTCAAAGTCGAGCGGGGCGAGGCCGGGAAGCTCCTGGTCACCCTGATCTCCATGAGGCCGGGCGCTCCCGATGGTTCCGGCAGGCCGCGGCCCGTGCCGATGGCCGGGTCCGAGCACGTCGTCGAGGCGACGGGCTGATTACGGCCGTCGGCGAGACGGTCGACCCGGCGCTCGTCGAAGTCGGGGGCACGGCCGCCCGCGGGCCCGATTATCATCGGCGGTGACGCGGCCGGCGGCCGCGCACCGTGGCGGATGCCGCCGCGTCGGGGAAGAGGGCCGCCATGCGGATAGACCGGATGCATTTCCGGCCAAGCGACCGACCCGGACGAGAACGCCGCCGGAGGCTTTCGGGCGCACTGGGAGAAGCGGTCGGTAGTGCCGGCCGAGCCGGTTCGCTTCGATGAGCTGAACACCGACTATTTTGAACGGATGCCGTCGGTCGCCGCGAAAAGGATCGCGCCCGATCGGAGGGTTCGGACCTTTGCCGAGGTCACCCGGACATACGGCGAAAAGGCGGCGATCGCCGAGGCCGGACGGTGTTTTGTCTGCGGGTCGTGCGCCGGGTGCGAGGTCTGCGCGACGTTCTGCCCCGATTTCTCGGTCTCGGTGCGGGACTACTCGGCGCAGATCGACTACCGCTACTGCAAGGGGTGCGGCATCTGCGTCCGGGAATGCCCCCGCGGGGTGATCGCAACCCGAACGGACGATTAGCGGCGCCGTTTACCCTGTCGACGGCGGCACACGGCGGGAAAGAGTGAGAGGAGAGAAGGTATAGGCGATGAAGAAACTCCTTGAGGGAAATCTTGCCGTCTCGTACGGCGTGATGCTCTCCCGGGCACAGGTGATACCGGTCTATCCCATCACCCCGCAGACCCACATCTCGGAGGCGCTGGCCGAGATGGTGGCCGACGGGAGGCTCTCGGCCCGCTACATAAAGGTCGAGAGCGAGCACTCGGCCATGGCGGCCTGTATCGGCGCGGCCACCGCCGGCGCCCGTACGTTCACGGCAACCTCGGCCCAGGGGCTGGCCCTCATGCACGAGCTGCTCCACTGGGCCTCGGGGGCCCGGCTTCCCATCGTCATGGCCGACGTAAACCGGACGCTGGCCGCGCCCTGGAACATCTGGAACGACCAGTCCGATTCCATGTCTCAGCGCGACACCGGCTGGCTCCAGTTCTACTGCGAGGACAACCAGGAATGCCTCGACACCGTTATTATGGCCTACCGGGTGTCCGAGCGGCTCCTGATCCCCAGCATGGTGGTGCTGGACGCCTTCATCCTCTCCCACACCCAGGAGATCGTCGACGTCCCGGACGCCGCGGCCGTGGATAAGTTCCTCCCGCCGCTCGATAATCCCTATGCCCTGGACATCGACCGGCCGCGCGCGTATAGCCCCGTGGCGGGACCCGACCATTTTACCGAGTTCAAGTATCGGCAGTGGCGTGCCGCGAAACAGGCCGAAGACGTTATGACCGAGGTGAACGAGGAGTTTTCCCGGACCTTCGGCCGGTCGTACCCCCACGTTTCGCCCTATCGGATGGACGACGCCGAGGTTGTGATCGTGGCCTGCGGTGCGGTGTGCGGGACGATCCGGGCGGCCGTCGACGGGCTGAGGAACGAGGGGGTCCAGTGCGGGTATGGTAAAGGTCAGGACGTTTCGCCCGTTTCCGGAAAATGACGCTTCGTGAGCTGCTGGCACCGATCGGGGCCACGGGGCGCGTTGGCGTCCTTGACAAGAGCGCCTTTCCCGGCGCGCCGTCGCCGCTTTTTACCGAGACCAGGGCCGCGCTCTACGGCCTGGCGAAATCACCGGCGCTCACGGGCCTTGTAGGGGGACTGGGAGGCAGGGATATCACGGTGGAGGTCGTCACCGATGCCTTTCGGGGGCTCCTTTCGGGAAAGACCGATCGGGGCCCGATCTTCCTGGGCATGAAACCGGATGGAGATAAGACAGCGGATGAACACCGAACGTAACTATGGTCCGATAACTCCGGGGCATCTGGCCTGTCCGGGCTGCGGGGCGACGCTCGCCATGAGCTGGGTGCTCTCGGTCCTGGGGAGCCGTAGCGTCGTGGCGCTGCCGGCCTCCTGCTTTTCCATCATCAGCGGGGCCTTTCCCAATTTCCCGCTCAGGGTCAACCTTGTCCACACCGCCTTCGAGACGGCGGCCGCCATGGCCACGGGCCTCAAGGCGGGGCTGGAGGCAACCGGAAGGCCGGACGTGCGCGTCGTGGCCTGGGCGGGAGACGGCGGGACGTTTGACATAGGGCTGCAGGCGCTCTCCGGGGCGGCCGAGCGAAACGAGGACATCCTCTACGTCTGCTACGACAACGAGGCATACATGAACACCGGAAACCAGCGCAGCTCCGCCACCCCGCTCAACGCCTGGACGACCACGACCCCGACCGGCGGAACTCGGAGAAAAAAAGGACATCCTCGCGATCATGGCGGCCCACGCGGATCCCGTACGCCGCCTCGGCCTCTATCGCCTACCCGGAGGACCTGAAGACAAAGGTCCGTCGGGCGATGAGGTTTCGGGGCACGAAATTTATTCACATCCTCTCGTCCGTGCCCCACGGGCTGGCGGATGACCCAGGATATGACGATTACCGCGGCCAGGCTCGCGGTCACCAGCGGGCGCCTTTCCGCTGCTGGAAATAGAGGACGGCATGAGGACTCGTCGTCTCCCAGCGGCCCGACGGGAAGATCCCGGTCGCCGAATACTGAAGATGCAGGGACGGTTCGGGCACCTGACCGACGAAATGATCGAGGCGGCCCAGCGGGCCGTCGACGAGCGGTGGAGGCGGCTTGAGGCCACGGCCGACGAAGTGCACGAGATCGGCGAGGACTTCCCGGAGAAAGGGCGGAAGAACGGGAAATCGTCCGAAAAACAGTTATCCAGTATTGAGGGGTTCCATTATGACACAACCGCACGATCGGAAGCAGGAGACGATCGATCTGCTTTCGCGCCTATCTCAGGATAGACACCACCAACCCGCCGGGAAACGAGACGGTCGCCGCCCGTTCTTCGCGGATATATTCAAAAAAGAGGGCATCGCCCACACGATATGGGAGTCAAAGCCGGGCCGGGGCTCGATCATGGCGAGGATCCCCCGCGATCCCGGAGCAAAGACGCCGGACCCGGGCCCGCTGGCGCTCATGCACCACAGCGACGTGGTCCCGGCCGATCCGTGCCGAGTGGAGCTTTGATCCCTTCGGCGGCGAGATCAAAGACGGGTACGTCTGCGGACGCGGGACGCTGGATACCAAGGGGCTGGGGATTATGGAGCTTATGGCGTTTTTGACCGCCAAGCGCGACGGGTTTAAGCTAAAGCGCGACCTGGTCTTTCTTGCCGTTGCCGACGAGGAGATGGGCGGGGACTGGGGCATGGACTGGCTCGTCAAGAACCACTACGACCAGATCAAGGCGAGCTTCGTCATCAACGAGGGCGGGATCGGGGTATCGGACCTCATCGGCGGCAAGAACCTCCACATGGTTGCCACCGGCGAAAAGGGTCTCTGCTGGCTTGAGCTTACCCGCACCGGCCCCCCGGGCACGGCTCCACCCCCCACGGACAGAACTCGCTCGAACTGCTGAACCTGGCGCTCACCCGGCTCTTGACCGCCCCGATTCCCTACGAGGTGAAGCCGGCGGTCGCCGAATATTTCAGGAACCTGGCGCGGGGGTGGGATTTCCTCAAGCCCTTCGGGGACGACGGACGACCCGAGACGCTGATACGGCTCCTGACCGAAACCGGGCTCATCACCAACCCGCAGCTTTCGGCGATGCTCAAGAATACGATCAGCCTCAACGTCATGAACGCGGGTGACAAGACAAACTCCATCCCCGGCCGGTCGGTCGCGCATCTGGACACGCGCCTCTTGCCCGGACGAGGACATGGAGTCGTTCGTGGCGTGGATACGAAAGACGCTGGCCGACGACGAGATCCAGGTCAAGTACCTGCATACGTCGCGCGCCAACGAATCGCCCTTCGACACCGAGGAGTACCGGATTATCACCGAGGTCATGGAGCATCACTGCCCGGGATCGGTGGTCACGCCGTCGCTGTTGACGGGCGGCTCGGACTCTCGCTTCTACCGCGACAAGGGGGTGCCGACCTACGGGATCTTCCCGGCGGTCGTCCCGATGGCCGACGTGACGGGGATGATCCACGGGGTGGACGAAAAGGTCTCCGTAGACAACATGATCACGGGGACCCGAGATAGTCACGGATATGGTCAAGAGACTCTGCACGTAACTGCTGAAGAAAGGGAGGATGCCATGAAGATACGGGAAGTCGATAAGGTAGAGATTACGACCCTTCAGGATAACTATATCGATTTGCTCATGCGGGACAACTCCGACGTCGTTTCAGGGCGATGCCGCTCAAGGACATGGAGGTCAAGAACTCGGTTCTGGCCGAGCACGGGTTTTCGGCGCTCGTTAGCGTAAGCGCGGGCGACGCGGTCCGGAGCATCCTCTTTGATTTCGGATTTTCGGCCCACGGGGCGGCCTTCAACGCCCGGGCGCTGAACCTGGACCTTTCGGACGTGGAGGCCACGGTCCTTTCGCACGGCCACCTCGACCACGTGGGCGGCATTGCCGAGCTTTCCGGGCTCATCGGGAAAAAGGGGACACCGCTCGTCCTCCACCCGGAGGCGTTCAGGAACCCGCGCTATATTAAATTCTCTGAGGAGTTCAAAGTAAAGTTCCCGCCGCTGACGCGCAAGCAGGTGACGGACGCGGGCCTTACGGCGACAGAGACAACCACACCCTACGGCCTGCTCGACGACGCGGTCCTTTTTCTCGGCGAAGTCCCGAGAAAGACCGATTTCGAGACGGGGGCGCCCAACTTCTTCTACGAGAAGGACGGAAACGAAACGTGGGACGACCTGGCCGACGACTCGGCAATCGTCATGAACGTGCGCGGACAAGGGGCTCGTGGTCATCTCGGGATGCGCCCACTCGGGCATTGTCAATACCGTCACCTACGCCCGGCAGGCGACGGGGGTCGATACGGTGTTTGCCATTATGGGCGGCTTTCACCTCTCCGGCCCGGGGATGGAACCTCTCGTCGAAAAGACGACGAAGGGCCTGAGGCAATTCAAACCGGCCTACGTCATCCCGACCCACTGCACCGGCAGGTACGCAATCGGGGCGATTGAGCGCGAGATGCCGAACAGCTTTATCCTCAACATGGTCGGGACCAAGCTGACCTTCAGTTAGGCGGCGGACAGCTTTTCAGATTAGATAGTTTAAGGAGACATCAGATGATTATTACCGCCCGTCTCAAGGCAAAAGTGGGCAGTGAACATAGAATGGAACAGCTCCTTACCGACATGGTAAAAAAGGTCGCGACGGAGCCCGGCGCGCTGGCCTACACGGTCCACCGCTCGGCGGCCGACCCGACGGTCTTCCTGATCTACGAGAAGTATACCGACGGGAAGGCGTTTGAATTTCACGCGAAGTCACCGCACTTCGCCGAGCTCAGCGGCTCTATGGGGGAAATCCTCGACGGGGCGCCGGACATCCAGGCATGGGAAGAGGTCGCGGTGATCAAGCGGTAGGTTGGTACGGCGGACCTATCGGTGACGAAAACGGTAAGGGCCGCATATGTGCGGCCCTTTTTTAAGGGATCGGCGAATTTCCGCTATCGTGCAGCGAAACGGGCGCGGCATGCCGTGCCTCGCGGATATAGAGAGACGTTCCTACTGCCGTGCGAACCGGAAGACGAGAAACGTCCCGAAGCCCACGCACCAGAGGTTGATGAAGGCGTTGAGCACGGTATCGAGCGCCGAGACCCGAGTACATCCCGTTCTGGATATTGAATGAAAAATCGATGACGCCGAGGAATATCAGTGCCCCCCGCCGCGACCAGTGAAAGCGACCGGCCGAGCGGTTTGCCGCGCAGCAAATAAATAGCCGACACAATCAGGGTTAACGCCAGGACCGAGTCCGGCGGCGGAAACGAATGCTCGAACACGAAATAGCCGTCCGGCGGGTTTGCCGGCGCCAGACCCACCGTGAAAAAGCCGACCCAGAAGAGGATGATGCCGAGGCCGGTGATTATCTCGAGAACCGCGACTGTTTGTTCGGATAGTCCTTTTCCCATACGTACCCTCCCGCGTGTATACAGATAAAAGCCTATCGGTTCTTCTGCACCTTCCTCACCGTCCCGTCCACCACCCACCGCACGACGCCCGGGATGAACCGCTGGGCAAGCACCGTGAACTTACCGTCAAACCCCGGCAGGATGATAAACTTCCCTTTCTCCATTCCGCTGATCATCGCGGCGGCCACCGCCTCCGGGGTCATGAGCTTCGCCTTGGCGGTGAGGGCCTTCGTCTCCGGGGGCTTGGTCAGGTTTTCGACGACCAGCCCCGGCGTGTCGGTATCCGGCGGGCACAGGACGAAGAGCTCTATCCCGTATCCGGCCAGCTCGCAGCGGAGCGCCTCCGAAAAGCCGAGGACGGCAAACTTGCTCGCGTTGTAGTCGGTGTAGCCGAAAACGCCGACGTAACCCGCGATCGACGACGTGTTGACGATCGCCCCGCAGCCCCGCGCCTTCATCGCCGGCAGGAGCGCCGCGATGGTGTTTCGCGTGCCGTAGAGGTTGATCTTCATCGTCTCGTCAAACTGCTCGTAGCCCATCTCCACGAAGATCCGGGGGGTCGCCTGGCCGGCGCAGTTGACGAGGACGGTCGGCGTCCCGAATTCCTTGAGCGCCCGCTTCATGACCCGGTCGACCTCTTTGTGATCGGCGACATCCATCGAATAGGAGGCAAAACGCTGCCCGGCCGATTTCGCCCGGCCGGCGACGCGCTTTTCCGCATATTTAAGCCGCTCCCCGTTGCGGGCAAAGATGGAGACGTGCGCCCCCCGCTCGGCGAAGAGCTTGGCGGCGGCAAAGCCGATCCCCATGGACCCGCCGACGACGTAAATGATCTCATTATTGAAGTCTTTCATATAACTGTCCTTTCCCTTGGCATGCTACACGCAAAGGAAATCCTCCCACACAGCTGCTTATCGCTTGATCTTTCCCGGAAGGATGAAGGGGTACGGCCGCATGAGGATGCGTGTCTTCAGGAACCGGTCGATCCTGCGGAAGGCGAGCCACAGACGCCAGATCCAGGCATCCTCCTTGTAATAGGAGGCGACCTCTTTTTCCGTTATCGGTTCAACGGCAAGCTCCTTTGCCTCGGTCTTAAAAAAGTCGTTAACGACGGCCACGAGCCCCGGTATCAGCTCGGGGCGCTGCTCCTTGTAGAAATTGGCCACCAGGTCAACGGCAACCAGGTGAAAGCTGTAGTACCGGGTCATCACGTCGGCCAGGAACAGCCAGCGGATGAGCCAGACCAAGAAACGACGGGGCCGCCCTCAGGAAGAGCTCCGGGTCGAGCTGCTCGGTCCCCTTCTTCTTGATGAAACGGCGTGCTCGTGTCAAAATAGACGAGCCGTGTCTTGTCGGTGACCTTCGGGTTTTTCGGGTCAAAGCCCGACGATCGACCAGTTCGATATCTGGCCGTCGATGCCGATCTCGATGCCGGTCTTTTTCGCGTTGAAGACCCAGACCTTTTTGAGCTCCCTCAATACGAGCCTGACCAGGAGCGTGACCTGCGTCCGGGCTGACCGTGTGAATGGCGCGGTTGCCGATGGATTCGGCCAGGAGCCGTTTCTGGACGTCAAACATCACGAGGCGCCCTTTGTTCGTCTCGATGACGGCCGCATCGAAATCGGGCAGCTCGAGACCTACCCGATTTGTAAGGATTTCGTTATAATCGTTGTAGATCGTTTCGTAGCGCGCAACTTCCTGCCGGGTCAAAAAGATCGGCATCCGCTTATAGGCAAGGTCGCGGTGGCCTTCTTTCCCTACCGCAAATACCGTGGACATCTCCCCGTATCCCAGGACCTCGGCCGGGATTGTGCTCCTGTCGGGATGGCGCGGGTCAAGCCCCTCCTCGAAGGCGGCCAGGAGCTTCTTGTCGATCGAAAGACTCTTCATATGAATGACTCCGTATAATGGTAGTAATTCTTGGTGCTCGTTTAAGGAGACAGACTCCTTCGTGTCTTTGCCTCTTCGTGGGGTATTCGTAGATCGGGCGTACCGAGGAATTCACCACAAAGACACGAAGGCACGAAGATGGAAACGAGCCCCTTATTACTTTCCTTTGTGTCTTTCGTGCCTTTGTGGTGAATACCCCTTTCCCGACCCCATAAATTAGCGGCCGCGCCGACGATACAGGAATATGGCGGTTGGCGGCCGCGGCTCATATCACCTTCCTGCTCCCGCTCGGCACGCCTGCCGCCGAAGACGTGGATAGTCCGCGTGCCGGCGACGAACTCCCCGGCGTGGGGTGCGCCCTTCGGGATATGGTACTCCTGCCCGGGGAGGACCGGTGTCTTCCCCCCGTCGATGATCAGGGTGTAACACCCCTGGATTACGATAAAATACTCGTCGAAATCGTGGGTATGCTCGCCCGATACGCCGTCTTGCCGGCATTCCCAGAACGCCGCCTGGCTCCCATCAGCGCCGTCAAAGACGTACCCCTCCACGCCTGTGCTCTGGGACGCGGCGCTCACTGCGTTGGCCGGGTTTTTCATGAAATCGGGGAATCGACGAACGATACTCATTGTCATCCCGATAATGAGAATGCGGTATGACCGCCCGCTACTGCGCTAATCCCAGCATCTTCTTGGCGTCCCCGAGGGCGGCGTCCAGCCGGTCGAGGATCTCTTCGGCTTCCTTCTGGGTCGTGATGAGCGGCGGCAGGAGCTGGCTTACCCGTTTGTCGTTATTGGCGTAGACCGAGAGGATTCCGTTATTGTAGCAGGTCAGCGACATCGCCGGGCCGCAGTACTCGTTGACCATCTCGATGCCCATCATCAGGCCTAATTGTCTGAGCCCGACGAGTATTTCGGGGTGTTTCTTTTTGAGGCCGACGAAGCCCTTCTCGAAGATTGCGGCCATGTCGCGGACGTTTTTGAGAAAGGCCGGCCCGGACGATATTTCGAGGACCTTCAGGGCCACGGGGCAGCCCACCTCGGCCCCGCCGTAGGTGGAGACGTGGATGAAGGGGTCGGTATCCAGGAAGAACTGCTCGTATTTTTCCCTGAACATCGTGGCGGCAATCGGGAAGATCCCGCCGGAGAGTCCCTTGGCGATGATCATGATATCCGGCTCAACGCCGAAGTGCTCGACCCCCCAGAGCTTTCCGGTGCGGCCGAGGCCCGTCTGGACCTCGTCCATGATCAGGACGACGTCCTTTTTGGTACAGATATCCCTGACCTGCGGGAAATAGTCGTCGTCGGGGATCGGCATCCCGAGGGTCGCCGGCACCGTCTCGACGATGACCGCCGCGGTCTGGGCGTCGATTTCCTTTTCGAGGGCTTCGCTGTCCCCGAAGGGGACCTGAGAAAAGCCGGGGGGCATCGGCCCGAAGGGGGCGCGGTATTTTTCGTCGCCGGCGGCCAGCGCCAGCCCCGTGTGCCCATGGTATCCTCCCCGGGCGCTGACGACGCGGGGGCGTTTCGTGTATCCCCGGGCCAGCTTGATGGCAAAATCCGCCGCCTCGCCCCCGCCGGAAGCAAAGCAGGTCCGCGTCAGCTCGGGGCCGGGGGCAAGCTCGGCCAGCCGCTTTCCGAGCATGGCCCGGGCCTCGCTGATGAGGTGCCCGTTGCCGATGTCAAGCTCTCCCATCGCCTCCGTCAGCGTCTTGATGATCTCGGGGTTGCGGTGGCCAAGGTTATAGACCCCTCCGTTGCAGTGGCAGTTGATGATCCGCTTTTCGCCCGCCACGTCCCAGACGTAGATCCCCTCCCGCTTTCCGAAGACGAAGTCCATACCCATCTGTTTGAAGAAGGCGGCCTTGCCGGAGTTGACGTGCTCCGCGAAGAGGTCGATGATGGTCTGCTTGGGGGACTGTCCGATGAATTTCATGGAAGGCCTCTCCGTAGAGGGTGGAGACGAAGCGACGCGCCGGTGACCGTATTCCGTACCGTATCACCGGCCGTTTTTAGTGTCAAGCGGAATGTAGGGAAATAGGCCGGGCGGTATATGTGAAGGGGGCGTATATAGATACAGTTCGGTATCGTCGGCGGGCCGATTTCTACGGATTTTATTATTATTTTTTCCTTGTAATTACCATCAATATGGTTATATTATAAGTAGATTACTTTGTTTTCGAGGTAGTGTTGTGCCGATCTACGAATATTCATGCACAAAATGCGGGAAGACCATCGAGGCGATGCAGAAGATGTCCGACCCGCCGCTGAAGAAATGTCCCCAGTGCGGGGGGGCGCTTGCCAAGATGATATCCAGCACGAGCTTCGTCCTCAAGGGGACCGGCTGGTACGCCACCGACTACGCCAAGAAGGGTAACGGCTCGGGCAACGGGTCGGGCAACGGGAAGCGCACCGACCATAAAGATCATGGGGACCACGGCAAAGACGTCGACATAAGAAAGGACACTTCGTCGCCCGAGAAGACCGCCGAGGCCAAGGCCGAGAAGACTGTGGAGAAGGCCGCCGAGAAGGCTACGGAGAAGGCCGCCGAGAAGGCAGCGAAGTCCGGTTCGGAGGTTTAGTCCCTCCCTCACCGGTATCCGTCTATTCCCCCCGTTTCGGAAGAAACGGGGTTTTTGTTTAAAGTCAGCCGTTGCGCAGACTTACGAAGGGTCCCGCACTCTATATCCCGTCCGCGGAAAAAAGCACGCCCCATAAAAATTCTCCTTGCTTTTTAAAAAAACTGAATGTATATTCATTCAGTATTTTGATGGATTGATGAGAGTAGATGATATGCCATGTGTTTTCAGTTAGTTATCATCACTCACCTAACGGCAAGATATCCCAAAATAAGCTATCGAAAATAATAAGGAGGAAGCAATGGCTCAAAAATTACGGGATGTTGTTATGGTGGACGGTATCCGGACCCCCTTCGGCAGGGCCGGGGAGAAGGGCTTTTTCTGGCTGACCCGCGCCGACGACCTGGTCACCAAGGTCATCGACGAACTGCTTCACCGCAACCCGCAGATCAAACCGGATATGGTCGACGAAAATATCTGGGGCGCCTCCACGCAGACGGGAGACCAGGGGATCACCATGGGCAGGACGACGGTACTCACGTCCAACCTCGACGTCTCGACGGCCGGCTGCTCGGTGGACCGTATGTGCGCGGGCGGTATGACGGCGCTGACCTACGGCGCCGGCCAGATCGCGATGGGCGCGGCCGACTGCATCATCACCGGCGGCGTTGAGCACATGGGGCACCACCCGATGGGCGCAGGGGCTGACCCCAACCCGCGGCTCTTCCAGGAGAACATCGTCACGGTTGACGACATTAACATGGGAAAGACGGCGGAGAACCTGCACGACATGTTCCCGGATATCAAGAAAGAGACGTGCGACGAGTACGCCATCTTCTGCCAGCAGAAGGCCAAGAAGGCGCTGGATTCGGGCATGATCGGCAAGATGATAGTCCCCATGACGGTTTACACCAAGGACGGCTGGACCCGGGCGGATTACGACATGCAGCCCCGGCCCGAGACGACCATGCAGGGCCTGGCCGAGCTCAAGACCCCGTTCCGCGAGGGCGGCCGGGTTACGGCCGGTAACTCGTCGGGCCTCAACGACGGCGCGGCCGGCGCTATCCTGATGTCGGCGGACCTCGCAAAAGAACTGGGCTTAAAACCCGTCATCAAGATCTTCGGCTGGGCGTTTGCCGGTGTACCGCCCAAGATCATGGGATACGGGCCCGTCCCCTCCACGAAGAAGGCGCTGAAGAATTACAACATGAAATTCGAGGACTTCGGCCTCATCGAGCTCAACGAAGCCTTCGCCGTTCAGGCGATCGCCTTCATGAACGAGTTTGGATTGAAGGTCGTGGACGACCCGAGGATGAACATCTATGGCGGCGCGATCGCCTTCGGGCATCCGCTGGCCTCCTCCGGAATCCGGCTGATGATACATCTGATGCACGCATTCCAGGAAAGGAAGAACGTCAAGTACGGCATGACAACGATGTGCGTCGGTCTCGGGCAGGGCGGGACGGTTTTCTGCGAAAACCTCCTGGCCTAATTCCTCTTAATAATGCTGACATTCTGGAGGTAATAAAATGGCCTATCAAGAATTAGTCACGAAATTCAACGTGACCTTCAATAAATCCCGGGCGGGGAAGGTCGCCGTCGTCACTATGGACAACGGCGAGAACTACACCAAGCCCAATACCTTTGGCTACGGCGGCCTGACCTCTCTATCGGAAGCGATCGACAAGGTAAACGCGGAAAAGGACGTCAAGGGAATGATGCTCGTGGGCAAGCCCTTCATCTTCGCGGTCGGCGCGGACCTG
Organism: uncultured delta proteobacterium; assembly: GCA_963735595.1. GTDB lineage: Bacteria > Desulfobacterota > Zymogenia > Zymogenales > Zymogenaceae > JAFGAS01. The sequence goes on from CAVTLK010000002.1 coordinate 444,370, forward strand.
GACGGCACCGCGGACATCACAGACCGCTGACGACGGATACAAGATCGGCAAGGCCGGCCACGACGCCATGAAGAAGATCTACGACCTGAAGATCCCGACGCTGGCGGCCATAAACGGCGCGATCATGGGCGGCGGTATGGAGATCGCCCTCTACTGCAAGTACCGCAGTGTGTCGGACGCGGTCGGCATCGCCGCGCTGCCGGAATGCTTCCTGGGCCTGGTCCCCGGATGGGGCGGCACGCAGCTCCTCCCGAAGCTGATCGGACCGGAAAAGGCGATCGAGATCATCATCACCAACCCGCTCAACCGCAACAAGATGATCAAGGCCAAGGATATGCTGGAATTGGGCATCGCCGACAAGATGTTCCCCAACGGCGAGTTTTACGATATGTCCTTTGATCTCCTGGTCGACATCATCGACGGCAAGGTCAAGATCGACCGCAAACCGGTAGACTGGTCGAAGCTCGATGATCTCTATAACGACGACCAAGGCGTTCATCGACGGAAACGTACACGGAGCGGCCATCGCCCCGTACAAGGCGCTCGAACTCATCAAGGGCGCCAAGGACTGGGACCTCAACAAGGGATTTGACGAGGAGAGCAAGGCCCTCGGGGAGCTGATCATCAGCGACCAGTGCCGCGCCGGCGTCTACAGCTTTGACCTGGTACAGCGCCGCGCCAAGAAACCGGTCGGCGTGCCGGAAGTCCCGCCCGCAAAGATCGTAAAGATCGGCGTCATCGGCGCCGGCCTCATGGGCGCGCAGATCGCCACGCTCTTCCTGCAGCGCTACGAGTGCCCGATCGTCATGAAAGACATCAAGCAGGAGTTCGTCGACAAGGGCCTCAAGTACGTCCACGACCAGGTGGATAAGCTCGTCAAGAAGGGAAAGGTCAACGAGGGCAAGGGGATCTGGCTGAAATCGCTGGTCAGGGTACGCTGGACTACAAGGACTTTGCCGACTGCAACTACATCATCGAGGCGGTCCTCGAAGAGATGCCCCTCAAGAAAAAGGTCTTTGCCGAGGTTGAGGCGCACATCAAGCCCGAGACGATTCTGGCCACCAACACCTCGTCGCTTTCCATCACCGAGATGGCAAAAGACCTGAAAAATCCGGAGCGCGTGGTCGGCTTCCACTTCTTCAACCCCGTCGCGGTGATGCCGCTGCTCGAGATCGTCAAGGGCGGCAAGACCAACGATCGTGACCCTTGCCACCGCGTTTGCGATGGGTAAGAAGATCAAGAAGACCTCGGTTCTCGTCAAAGACTCCGCGGCCTTCCTGGTCAACCGGCTCCTCATGCGCTGGATGGGCGAGATCATAAAGGTCGTCGACGAAGGCAAGAACTCGTTCAAGGAGATCGACGAATACTGCGTGACCCTCGGTTTCCCGATGACCCCGTTCGCCCTGCTGGCGCTCGTGGGACCCGCCGTGGGCCTGCACGTAGCCGAGACGCTCAATAGGGCCTTCGGCGACCGCTTCTACATCTCCCCCGGATTTAAGAAACTGGTCGAGCTCAAGAAACCGGGTATCTACGATTGGAACGGCAACGAGGATCCGGACGTAGTGGCCAACTGGCCGCGCGGCTCAAAGACCTTCACCCAGCAGGAGGTCATTGACCGCTTCCTGACGGGGGTGACAGAAGAGTGCCGCATGATCCTGGACGAGGGCGTTGTCAGTAACGCAAAGGATATCGATACCTGCATGATCATGGGTGCGGGCTGGCCCTTCTTCATGGGCGGCATCACCAAGTACCTCGATCAGAAGGGATACTCCAAGAAGGTGACGGGAAAACTGCTGGCCAAAGACGAGTAGGCAGACCGTCAATAGCGATGATAAAGGGGCGCGTAACAGCGCCCCTTTTTTTCCGGCGTGCATCTATACTGAATAAGGCTAACGGGCGGGTCCCGGCCGACGATGCCGCGTGGGGATCTCATGAGGATACACAAGGTCTGCTACATCCAGCTCGTCGAAAACCCGATGATACACATCATGACCGACGAGCTTGATATCGGAAAGTACTATTACTTCAACCTGCGCACGGCCCGGTGGAACTTCGACGAGATCCCCCCGGAACTGATCGGAAAGGCCGAAGAGTTTCTGGGTGTCGATACGTTCGACGAACTGATTGCGTTTCGGGGACAGAAGCTCTCGCCGGAGGCCGAAACCGCCCGGGACGAGCTGACCGACGTATATCCGCAGCCATGATCCGGGCGACGCGGGCGGGCCGCAATAGCAACGGCGACGGCGGGAGCGCGTAGTCCGATTGTATCCCCGTGGGGATCTGGCCGGGCAACTACCGCTCGTGAGCTTTAAGGCTATGAAATCTGATACCGAACAATCCCCGGTAACGGGGAATCGCAGCAAGGGGCGCCCTGCCAGGGTGTGGGCATTCGTGTGGGTGGGGATCGGTATCCTGGCGTTCCTTGCGGCCGGCTTTTTCCTGACTACTACAATTCTCTTTCGTTCCGCCTATACCGAGCCGAAACAGGAGGAGGCGCGAAACGATCCTTACCGACCTCTTTGAGTCCGAGATGAGCTACTTCGCCCGACACCACTGCTTTTCGGCGGATGCCGGCCGCCTCGGGTTTGACCCGGATACGTCCCGACGCTACGAATGGGCGATCATCGCGGCGGACTGCACGTCATTTCGTCGCCCGGGCCTGGGCCAACCTCGACGACGATCCACAACTCGATATCTGGGAGATCACCGACGGCGACGCCTTCCGTCCCCTTCACGTCTTTGACGATAAAAAGGACATCGGCTACCGCATCGAGCCCCGCTCGACGGAGCGCTGGCGCCCGGTCGACGGGTATTTCAAGCCGCCGGTAAGCGATGAGCGGTAGGGAAGGGCGAGGAAATGTCCCGTCGGGGCGTCCTTTATATCGAATTACCCTCGCTCTCCGTCATTGCGGGGAGGCCGTCAGGCCTCAGCGCGGCAATCCCCGTACTGTGACCGTGAACCCCAACTCGTCATTGCGAGAAGGCGTTAGCCGACGAAGCAATCTCCTCGCCGCCGGAGGCCCCGCCTCAATAAGGAAGAAACAACCGCAGGGAAACCGGACGGGAGGATGAGATCGCTTCGGTCATTTCACTCCCCCGCGATGTCAGCGGGATAGATACTCAGTTATTTCGTCCTATCCGGTTTTTCATCCGCTACCCGATAATAGAAAACCGTAACCGCAATAATCGCCGCGATCGTGATGAGCTGATAGGTCGTGAGCGTCCCGAAGAACCACGCCCGCTCCGGGGCCCCTCGGAAGGGGTCGATGATCGAGCGGGAGGTGACGTACATCAGGACGAACAGGAGGATCAGCTCACCCCGGAAGGCGGCCGTCTTCCGGCGGATCAAGAGCGTTACGACGATGACGAGGTTTGCGACAAGGTAGTAGACCTGGGTCGGGTGGAGCGGGATATTGAGCGGCGCGGCCTTCGATTCGGTAAAGACGATCCGCCCAGGGCAGTTCGGTGGGGGCGCCCCAGCAGCAGCCGGCCATGAGACAGCCGACGCGTCCGACGGCCACGATCAGGGCCAGCGCCGGGGCGGCCGTGTCGAGCCACTGCCAGGGATCGAGCCTTCTTTTACGAAACAGGATCAGCGCCACGATCAGCGCCCCAAAGAGAGCCCCCTGGAACGACCAGCCGGAGGCGATGGGGGAGGGATGCCGGATGAACTGTGCCCAGTTGGTCAGGATGAACAGGAGCTTTGCCCCGACCAGGGCCGACGGCAGCATCCAGAGGATGATATCGACACCCGTCCACGCCGAAAGGCCGTCGCGACGGGCCAGGACGAGGAAGAGGACCACGCCGGCAAGGTAACCCGCCGTTATGAAAAAGCCGTACGACCAGACGATGTGGCCGTCGATGGTAAAGAGGATGGGATGCATAACTAATAGCTGCTACCTGATATCGTACGGGATGACACTGGCAGGCAAGAATCGCTATTGACTCGTGCAATTTCGAGGGTGGCACTGAGAAGCGAAGCTTGTCAGTGATCCGAACTATTCCCAACAGCGGGAACGAACCTTCCGGTTGTACGAGGCACGCGATGGTACGGAGGATCGGGTGCATTATGGCTTCTTGCCGGTTACCCGCGTTTTGCCCCCGGCGTGATTTGCACTGAGTGCCGACTTTACGGCCTTTGCGATCGATTCTACGTCGATACGGTCCATGCAGTGGTTGGGTCCCATGGGGCAGGGCGTTCCGTAGATGCCGCTCCTTGTTTCCGTCAGGCATCCGTCCGGGTTCTGGCAGATCCGGTGGCCGACGAGGGTTGTCTGGCCCGGCCAGCCGTAGGTGGCGGGGTCTGTCGCCCCCCAGAGGGTTACGGCGGGCGTGCCGACCAGCCGGGCGATGTGGACAAAGAGGTTATCGGTCGTGACGATCAGGTCGAACCGGGCCGCCAGCCCGATTGCCTCCCTGACGGTGGTGACGCCCAGGAGGCTGTAGGCCCCGCGGATATACCGGTCGCGCGCGGCGCCCGCCTGGGCGACGAAGATTCCCTCGGCGGAGAGGCGTTTGACCAGCTCTTCCCACTGGGCGATGACATGTCTTTGCGGGGCGAGAGCGACCAGGGGCAGATCAGGACGTTTTTATCGGAAAGGGGGATGCTGTTGATGAGCAGCTCGTCGATCGACCGGCTCAAACGGCACGAAGAGGCGTTCGGCGGCCGGCATCGGGACGCCGAGCATCTCGGCAAGAATCTTGAAGGGGCGGCCGTTCGGTCCGCCGAAGTCCGGGGTGATCCCAGTAGGCGGTCCCGACGACGGCCGATCCGGGCGGCGGGTTGCCGATCCGTTCGACGGCGGGGTGGCCCTTGAGGATCTCGCCGTAGGTGGTTCGGGTGACCAGAGAGAAACGCCGCCGCGGGTCCTGATCGACGGCGGCCTTCAGGACGCCCGAAAGGATGATCGTGTCACCGTAGCCGCCGAAGGGGCTGATCCAGAGGGGACGGTTCTTGGGCGGCGCCCTGAACGGGACGACCGTCGCTGGCCGGCGGGACGGGAGGCTCGGGGACGCTTCGGTCCGTGCGGTCCGGGGACGCCGCCGGGCCGTCCGGCTCGAAGCGGACGCCGGTGATCGGCTCGAAGTACTTCTCGATGAACCCCTTCTTGTAGGCGCACAGGGGCGATTTTCTCATCCAGTCGCCGGTCTCGGCGTAGCTGTCCAGCGGGCAGCCGCCGTGGCAGACAGTCCAGAGGCGGCACCCCTTGCACTCACCCTGTTCGAGGTGCAGCTGGCGGGCGCGATACATCTCCTTTTGGGGGTCTTTGAGGACGCGTGTCTATCGAATTTTCGTGGATGTGGCCGTAGTCCAGCAGGCCCCAGTCCGACGAGCGGCCGCACTGAGAATACCGGCCGGCGGGTCCCACGGACATGTGGGTATCGGCGCACATCCCCGACTCGGCGCATTCCAGGCCGCCCTTTCTCTCGATGATCGCCTCCACAAACGACATGAAGGGACGAATCCTCGGGAAGCGATCCCGGCGCTCCCACCAGACCGGAAAAATCGCCCCGAGGAACTCCACGAATTCTTCCGGGGTTATCGCAAGCTTGGCGACCTTGCGCTTGAAGGAGTAGATCGAGTTGAACTTGACGGAGCCGGTTTTGTTGAGGTTGGTCAGAAAGTAGAAGAGGTCAAGGGGGGCGTCCAGAGAGAGCTTCGTGACGACGTAGATCATCCCCCAATTGATGTCGTTTTCCTCCAGAAGGCCCAGCGCGTCCATGAAACGCCGGTTATAGGCCGCCGAGTCGATAGTGCTGCCCAGACCCCGGACGTCGGGGATCGGGTCGTAGCTCGTGCTGACGCCGTTGATGCCGAGCGTCCGAAAGACCTCGATATATTCCGGCGACAGCAGGGTAATGTTGGTCTGGATATCGTGGGAGATGCGGTCCTTTCGTGCCGGGGCAGTGCCGTTGTTCGAATTCATGGGCCTTCAGGAAATAGTCGGGCCCCAGCAGCAGCGGCTCGCCGCCGTGCCAGATGATCTGGAACCGCTCGTCCGGGCGATCGGCGAGGTATTCATTGACCCGAACAAAGAACCGCTCCAGGGTCTCCAGCGGCAGCCGTGACGCCCTTTTCGCGGTCTTTCCTGACCACGTCGCAGTAGGCGCAGTTGCCGTTGCACGCCTCGGTCGGTTTAAATATGACGGTGGTCATGTCGCTCCTTTCTCGGTTCATCGCGCCGTTTGTCGAGGTCATCCAGGAGCGCGATCATCTCGACGGAGAAGGCCGCGCATCCCGTCCTGTCCGTCCCGTTTCGATCGAATTTCCCCAGGCAGACCTTCCATCCCGGGCAGCGCGAGCAGGGGTGATATGCGAGAAACAGGCGCCGGCGCACGTCGATCCGCTCCCGGTACGTCTCGGAATCGATAACTGTCGTCCAGCCGCTCGATATCGTTCTCGATGAAGCTTTCGTCGAGAAGTTCCCGGCGCGAGAGGGCGATGCGGCCGTCCGGGTCCAGGTGGAGGAAGTCCTTGGGGTCGTCGAAGAAGACCGGGCCCCACTCGATCCATCCGTCTGACTGGTAACGCCCCGCAATGGTCGAAAAGGGCTCGATCGGGCCGTGGGGTACGGCTGTCGACCAGGGAATAAGTCATGAGGTCGGCCAAGCCTTCCCAATCGACGGGTCCCGCGATCCCCGAAGACCGCCGCACATCGGATGTTGACCGACGAAAGAATCCTGAGGGCGGTGAGATTCCCGGGATCGTCGGCCGAAAGGTAAATCATGGGGTTCAGATCCCGAACCGTTCGCAGCCGCCGGGACGAGGCCGCGGAACTGCGCCATCTTCGGGGCAAAGACGGCAAGCTTGATGCCCGGCCCAGGCGTCGTCGAAGGGGACTTCGTCCAGGGGGATGCGAGAATCCAGGATGACCATCGAAAGCCGGTTGGCCGATGACCTCACGCACTCGGCGGCCCTGACGACGTCTGACGGCTCATCGACCCGTACCGCCAGGACACGCTCGGATAAGTCGGCGATCAGCGTCTCGCTAAACGGCAATACAAGGTTTGGAAAGCCCACGTTCTATCTCCTGGAGCCGAACCGGCGCCTCGCCGACAAAGCGGTTCATGACCTGGCAGGCCCCGCCGCCCGCACACCGGCCCTCTTCCCGATGGATACAACCGTCACACTCTTCGTAAATCCCGGCGGTCTCGGAGCGGACGCGGTCGAAGAGCCCCTGGTAGAAGTCGTGTACTTCCTTCATCGAGTTGAACTCGAAGAGGGAGCCGCTTGTGAAATCCCGAGAGCGGAAAGCATGCATAGACGTTCAGATCGGGGGTTAGGTCGATGGCCGGCCCGCAGCCGAATTTGAATTTCGCCGACTGGCGCATAAGCCAGCCGAGCTGTTCGTCGGTAAACCCGCAGAGCGGGAAACCGCAGTCCAGACCCCGGCTTGATATCGAACCGATCCAGCGCCGGCCGAAATGAATAGAGGCGGTCGATAACCGTCCGCACGTCGTCGGGTTTAATGATAGACGCTCTCAACTCCCGGCATCGGCGAGGCCAGGCCCAGCCGGATATGCCGGTGCATGCCGTATCGCGCAATCAGGTCAAAGAGGAACCCGATGTCAAAATCGGTTCGATAGATGTTGAAGCCCGGCGTGCACCACGGCCCCATGAGGGAAAGGAACTTCGCGATGCGCGTGCCCTCCTGCTTGGGGGCCGGGGTCTGATCGGGATTATTGAGGTTTACGACGAAGCTCAGCCGCGCGGGCGGCACCGCCGACAGGTGATCGGCCAGCTCCCTGAGACGCGCATCGGCCATAATGCCGCTGGTAAACACCGTTACGTGGAACTTGCGCTCGATAAGGAAGAGCACCATATCGACGAACTCCGGGTGGAGGGTCGGCTCGCCGCCGAGCAGCGAAAGGCGATCCTGATCGGACGCGGCCAGAAAATCGGCAAGGTAGATCAGGTTTTCCCAGTTGACAATGTCGCCCGAGGGGGACCCCTCCATCTCCCGCTTGGCAAAGCAGTAGGGGCAGGAACGGACGCAGCGGGATGTCATCAGGAGGTTGGTCACGATTGCTCCTCGAACGGTAATAATGAGGAGAGGCGGTTATCGCATCGTACGGCGGACGTGGGCCCGAGTCTAACGGTCAAATCGCTCCACCGGAAAGGAGGGGTGATATACAAACAGCACTTCTTTTTTAGTTGTGCCAAATTATATTGCCGTAATTTTCGGAGTAATCGTAATAGTTCTGGTAATCGGAGTAGTTGTAATAATCGGAGTAGTTGTAATAATCAGAATAATTATAGTAGTATGCTGAATATTCGGTGTACATGTTTGAATAGTTGTAGTACGAATAGTTGTAATAGGAGTTACTGTAGCCGTTCACATACCCGCCGGTACACTCGTCCTGCCCCTGGGTAACGACTCCGGCGACGCCAAGGGTGCCGACCAGGGCGATCCCCTTGGCCATGCGCTTCATCGCCTCCCGCCGGGTAAGCGTTTCCTTGTTTGTGGTGTCGATCTCTTGAGTTTTCTTCTTTGTCTTCTTTTCGTCGTTCATCGTCTTCTCCTTGCAGAGCCGTCTTATCGTAAAGAGGAAGGCATGACAGGTCGAGGGTGGTGAATACTCAACGTGTCGCTCCGCCGGGACTTATATTACATGTAAGCTTCTTATCTTCCTGACTCCTGCAAGCCCGTCTTGCATACCGTTACTGTCATAGTTTATTACCAGTCATGATGTGAGTCAAGCAAATTGGTAAGTATCTTTAGTATAATAGTCGGAATTAAGGCCTGTCCCAGCAAAAAATATAAAGGGGCCCGTTCAGGCCCCTTTGGCTTGTCTATGTAACCCCGGTTACCAGGGGTGATAGTTGAAGTACCCGCCGCCATGATTGTAATAATTGTAGTAGTCGCTGTAGTTGTAGTAGTCGCTGTACGTGTTGTAGTAATTATAGTACCCGTTGCTATAATTATAGTACGCGTTCGAATAATCATAGTAGCCGGCATTGGAGTAGTTGTAGTAGCCCGGAGGGACCAGATTCACGTACCCGCCGGAGCATTCGTCCTGCCCCTGGGTAACGACCCCGGCGACGCCGAGCGTGCCGACCAGGGCGATCCCCTTGGCCATGCGCTTCATCGCCTCGCGCCGGGAGAGTCTTTCGTCTTTCCTGACCTGGGCGGCCCCCGTTTCGTCTTTTTTCTTCTTCTTATCTTCCATTGTCTTCTCCATTGATTCGGTTACCTACGAAATGTAGAGACGGCAATGTGAGAACCAGGGATGCCGAAGTCTTACCGGGCAAGAATAATCGTTGCTGCCGTTGCTGCTTATCGACTTTACATGCTATCTCACGATATTATTTTAACTATAAGTGAACTATTCTGTCAAGGATTATCGGCAAAGGGATGCGTATTTTTAGGTCCTATAAAACGACGGTAGGCCCGGCTGGCGGGGTAGCGGGTGCGGCGGTCGATTGCGATCCGACGGTGAACGGCTCTTTTTTGGCGCCGACGACTGCCGAATCTGCTTGACAGCGGAGGGCGTTTCGTGTTTAATTACTACTGGCGTAGTAATAAGGATAGTACGGGCTGTTCGTTATTCGTATAAAAGGATTTATGAGGAGCAGGCGTAATGAAAAAGGGAGATAAATACGGCGCCCACCGGGTGATTGAGCCCAAGGGGGTGCTTCCCCAGGCGGCCGATAAAATCGATAACACCATGGAGATCTACGATAACGAGATCCTCGTTTCGGTCAAGACACTCAACGTTGATTCGGCCTCGTTCACGCAGATCGAAGAAGAGGCCGGTCACGATACGGGCAAGATCGGCCGGATCATCATGGACACCGTAACCCGCAGGGGCAAGCAGCACAACCCGGTCACCGGGTCCGGGGGGATGTTCATGGGGACGATCGAACAGGTCGGCCCGGCGCTCAAAGGCACGGTTTCCATTAAGCCGGGGGATTTTATCGCGTCGCTGGTTTCCCTCTCGACGACACCGCTGGTTATCGAAAAGATCGTCGAGATCAGGCCGGACCGGGACCAGGTGGATATCATCGGCAAGGCGATCCTCTTTGAGAGCGGGATCTACGTCAAACTCCCCGAAGACATGCCGCAGTCGGTTTCGCTGGCGGTGCTTGATGTTGCCGGGGCCGCCGCCCAGACGGCGAAACTCGTCAAACCGGGGGATACCGTATTCATCATCGGCGCCGGGGGTAAATCGGGGATGCTGTGCGCCTACGAGGCCCAGCGGCGGGCGGGCGTCACCGGCATGGTTATCGGCACCGGACACTCCGCCGAGAGCACCAGGCGGATCAGAGAACTCGGCTTTTGCGATCACGTTATCCAGGTGAACGCCACCAATCCACTGGAGGTGGAGCGCGAAGTAAGCGAACTAACCGGCGGACGGATGGCAGATGTCACCATCAATTGTGTCAATATCCCCAACACGGAGATGGGCTCCATCGTCGCCACGAAAAACGACGGGCTTATCTATTTCTTCTCGATGGCGACGAGCTTTACCAAGGCCGCCCTGGGCGCGGAGGGTATCGGCTCGGACGCTACCATGATTATCGGCAACGGCTATACCAAGGGCCATGCCGAGATCTCTCTCAATATCCTGAGGGAATGCTCGGCGCTGAGAGAGATATTTATGAAGCTCTATGCGTGAGACGCTGCTCGACCTGGTCGAGAAATCGGGGGCGCGGATAATCTCGGTCGTGGGTCTGGCAAAGAACACGGGCAAGACCACGACGCTTATCTACCTCGCCGGGCGCCTCGGCGCTGAGCCCGGGGTGCTGGCCCTGACCTCCACTGGGCGTGACGGCGAGGCAATCGACGAGATCACTCGTAGAGAAAAGCCGTCCGTCACCGTACAGGAGGGGACCCTGGCGACCGTCGGCCAGCGGTCACTGGACCAGGGGCCGGGCGTATCGGTGGTGCGCGATACGCCTTACGCAACCGCCACCGGCGGGATCGTGATCGTTCGGGCCGAGAAAACCGCCCGGGTTGTCCTCGAAGGACCGGCGACGGCCACCGAGATGGGGCGGCTGGTGACCGACCTCATCGAGAAGGACGGCGCCCGATACGTTATCATAGACGGGTCGCTGGACCGGATCGCCGCCGCGGCCCCCGGCGTCTCTGACGGGGTGATCCTTGCGGTGGGGGCGATCCTGGGGCCCGATATGGAAACGGCGGTGCGAAAGACCCGGCACGCGGTGGACCTCTTTGTGACCGGGGAAGCGCCCGTGGCCGTACCCGGTGATATCGGCGTCTCCCGGCTCTGCGCGGTAAGCGCCGACGGGGCGGATTGGGCGATACGCGAGGGATCGGTAATCACCGACCTTTCCCCGGTCATGGGGATGCTGGAAAAGGGCGCCCGGTATCTCTATGTCTCTGGAGCGCTTACCGACGAGGTGCTGGAGGCGTTTACGGAGCGCGGCCTTTTCCCGGTCGTGATCGCGCAGGACGCAACACGGCTGTTTGCGTCGGGCCGGTCACTGGCCCGCTACACCGCGGGCGGCGGCGCCGTGAGGGTTAAACGGCGCATCAGGCTCATCGCGCTGACGGTCAATCCCCATAACCCGGAGGGGATCGATTTTGACCCCGACGATTTCCTGGCGGCGATGAGAGCGGCGATACCGGACGTGCCGGTTTTTGATATTGTGCGGGAGGAAGCGCGTGGAATCCAAACTCGGCCTTGACAGGGCGATTATCGACGAATGCCGGGGCTTTGCGGAAAAGATCTCCGACGACCTCATGGGGTTTATCCGGTCTCACACGACCGACAGCGTGGAGCGGGCGGTAACACGGCTCCTGGGGCTGGACGGGACCGACCGGATCGGCACCCCGTATCCGAACGTGCTGATGGACGCGGTCAAGCAGTCGCGCGGGCTCGGTGAGGGAGCGGCGGCGGCATCGGCCGACCTCATCGCGCACACAGGCGGGGCACTTATTGACGCCGTCAAAATGATCGCAGAAAAAAAGCTCAGACTTGCGGACGTTCCGGTGCTCGACAGAAACAGGCGGATTACGATTATTAGGCCCCTGGCCCAGGCGGGGCTTGCGAGGATCAAGGACCGTGTCGATGAGCGAAACCGCCTGAGGGCGGCCTATCCGATGAGCGGGCCCCCGCTCCTCTACGTGATTGTAGCCACCGGCAACATCCACGAGGACGTGACCCAGGCGGTCAGCGCCGTGAAGAACGGGGCCGACTGCATCGCCGTTATACGCTCAACGGCCCAGAGCCTTCTGGATTATGTCCCGTACGGCGCGACCACCGAGGGCTTCGGCGGCACCTACGCCACCCAGGAAAACTTCAGGATCATGCGCAGCGCACTGGACGAAGCGATGGTGCGGGAGGGCCGCTATATTAACCTCGTCAACTACGCCTCGGGCCTCTGCATGCCGGAGATCGCGGCTGCCGCGGCCTTCGAGCGGCTGGATATGCTGCTCAACGACTCGATGTACGGTATTATCTTTCGCAACATCAATACCTACCGCACGTTCGTCGACCAGTATTTTTCCCGGATGATCAATGCCAAGGCCGATATCATCATCAATACCGGCGAGGACAACTACCTGACCACGGCCGACGCCGTGGAGAAGGCCCATACGGTGCTGGCAAGCGATTTCCTCAACGAGTCGTTCGCGTATAAATCGGGGCTCCCGCCGCGCCTCATGGGGCTGGGCCACGCCTTCGAGATTGACCCCTCGCTCGAGGGGGGCTTCCTGATGGAGCTCGCCCAGGCGCAGATGATCAGGGAGATCTTCCCCGAGGCCCCCATCAAGTATATGCCCCCCACCAAACACGTGACCGGGAACGTATTCCAGACGCACCTCGTGGACATGATGTTTAACGTCTGCTCCGTGATGACCGGCCAATCCATCCACCTGCTGGGCATGCTGACCGAGGCTATTCATACCCCGTTTGTCGGCGACCGGTACCTGTCCCTATCGGGGGCGCGCTACGCCAAGAACAATATGCGCGGGATCGGCGACGAAATCACGTTTGCGCCGGACGGGTTCATCCGGAGGCGGGCGCGGGAGGTCCTCGGCAAGGCCCACGTAATGCTGGCCGAGATCGTCGATATCGGGCTGGTGGAGGCGCTGGCCCGGGGGATGTTTGCTGATATCCACCGGGACCCCAAGGGGGGCAAGGGGATCGACGGCGTGGCCGAAAAGGGCGAGAACTATTACAACCCGTTTGCCGAGGCATGAAATGACGGCGCAGGTAAAGAAAGGAATCGTAAAACCGTACGGCGACGCCATGGGGGACGGCGCCGTGCAGGTCTCGTTCACCCTTCCGGGCGTCTCCGGTGAGATAGCCGAGGAGGCCGCCCGCCGCCTGGCCGGCGAGATGGGTATAGACGACCCGTTCGTGAGTAACTGCGACGACATCGGTTCCGGGATGACCTTTATCGTCCTCTACGGGAGGCTCCGGCACTCGGTCGACATCACCCGGATCAAGGGGTTTGACCGGGCCGCCGAAAAGATACCGAACATGAAGGTCATCGACCATATGATCGAAGAGCGGCTGGGCCGCGCGATCACGGCGGTCGGGGCGTGCATCGAGAGCGACGCCCATACCGTCGGGATCGACGCTATCATGAACATGAAGGGCTATGCCGGGGATTACGGGCTGGAGCGGTATAAGAACTTCCGGGCGATCAACATGGGCGCCCAGGTAAGCGCCGAGGAGGTCGTGCGAGAGGCGGTCCGGGAAAAGGCCGACGCCATCCTCGTCTCCCAGGTGGTGACCCAGAAGGAGGTCCACGTCAGGAATCTCACCCGACTGGTGGACCTGCTGGAGGCCGAGCACGTGCGCGATCGCGTTATCCTCATCGTCGGGGGGCCGCGGATCACCCGGGAGCTTGCAAAGGAGCTCGGCTTTGACGGCGGATTCGGCCGGGGTACGCTGCCGTCGCACGTGGCCTGGTTTATCCTGAACAGGCTCATCGAAAAGGAGGGCAGGGCATGAAGACAACCCCCAGCGCATTGGAGCGTTTTTACGTCCAGTGGGAGTTTGCGGTCGGAACCAATATCAGCGCCTCGTGCGGCGCCGAGACCACGACGGCGGAACTCCTTGCGATGGCGGGGAAAGACGAGAGGGAGAAATACCTCTCGCTGGGGCTCGGGTACCGGGAGAACAAGGGCGACGCTCAGCTCAGGGATTTAATCGCCGCCGAGTACAAGAACCTTTCCGCCGATGATATACAGCTCGCCTGCGGGGGCTCGGAGGCCATCTTCCTGTTGATGCATACCGAGCTTAATCCGGGAGACCGGATCATAGCCGAGGCGCCGCTCTACCAGACGCTCTTTCAGATAGCCGAGGATCACGACGTTGAAGTGGAGTGGCTCCCCCTCCTTGAATCGGAGGATTACGTGCCGGACCCGGGACGCCTCGCCGACCTGCTCAAGAAAAAGCCGGCGCAGATGGTCGTCATCAATCATCCCCACAGCCCCACCGGATCGATCCTGACCGAAGGGCTGCTTGCCGAGATCGTGGGGATCTGCGACCGATACGGTGCGCTCCTGGTCTCCGACGAGGTCTATTGGGGGGCCTTTTATGACGAGGCGGACGTTGTCCCCCATGCTGCCGATCTCGCCGAAAACGTCATGACCATCGGCGACATGACCAAGCCCTACGGGCTGGGGGGGCTCAGGATCGGGTGGCTCGCCTCCCGGAGGAACGATATCCTGGAGGAGGCCTCGGCCCTCAAGGACTACACGACGATGTGTGCGGCGGGCCCGTCCGAGCACCTGGCGATACTGGCCCTCACGCACAAAGAAGCGATCCTTGAACGCAACGTCGGGATTGCCGCCGAGAACATCGCGCTGTTCGACGATATCCTAAAGGACTCCGGTGGAAGGCTCTCCTGGGTGAGGCCGAGGGGCGGATACACGGGGTTTGTCTCGCTCAACGTGCCGGGGATGACAACGCGGGATCTCGCGCTGGGCCTCATCAAGGAAAAGGATGTCCTCATCCTGCCGGGTGACGTCTTCGGGGACGGCGGCAAGTTCCGGATCGGGGTGGGGACAAAGCGGGACGAGTTCGCCCGCGGAACCGTGGCCCTGGCGGATTTCGTGTCGCGCCTGTAAGGGCCGGCGCCCGAGGTGGCGCGACGCACTTTTTGACAGCACTTGCGCCGGCCGGCGGCGATGGTGTATGATGCATAGTCGGCAATAAATGGATTTTCATATGACGGTTACGTATACGGGTATTGAATCGACGATCCGCCTCAGGATGAGCAGCGCCGACGCCCATTACGGCGGCGGGCTGGTTGACGGGGCCGGGATACTGGCGCTCTTCGGCGACGTGGCCACGGAGCTGCTTATCCGGCTCGACGGCGACGAGGGGCTCTTCCTGCGCTACGACGAGGTCGAGTTCATCGCCCCGGTATACGAGGGGGACTACATCGAGGCGACAGGCACGATAACGAAGGTCGGCGGCACCTCGCGGACGATTGAATTTTGCGCCCGCAAGGTGGTGGCCGCACGGCGGGACGTCGGCGCTTCGGCGGCCGATTTCCTGCCCGAGCCGGTGATCGTTACCCGGGCCAAGGGCGTCTGCGTTACTCCGAAAGGGCTTCAGCGGACGATAAAGACATAACGGGAGGTTTTACCGATGGCCTACATGAACTATGAGCTGGTTTCAAAAAAGACCGAACGGATCACGACCAAGTTCCGTAAGATAGCGACCGATATCCCCGTGCCGGAGTCGATACCGATACTCAAGGAGCTGAGAAAATACGAGCCGATCTCCATGAGCGGCCAGCCTTTGGTCGTGTGGGATAACGCTGAGAACTTCACGGTGAGGGACCGCTGGGGCAATAAGTGGATCGACTTTTCATCCGGTGTGCTCGTGGCCAACTGCGGGCACCTCCCGCCGGAGATGAAGCGGGCGCTGGTGGACCAGATCAACTCGGGCATGATCCACTCCTACTGCTTCCCCAACGAGCCGCGGGCACAGCTCGTCAAGAAGATGATCGAGATCGCCCCGAAAGGGATGAACAAGGTCTTTCTGCTGACCACCGGCGCCGAAGCCACGGAAAACGCCATCAAGCTGGCCAAGACGTGGGGAATGCGCACCGCGGGGCCGAACAAGAACGTGATCGTAACCTTTACCGGGTCTTTTCACGGCCGCACCCTCGGGTCGCAGCTGGCAGGCGGCATCCCGGCCCTGAAAGAGTGGATCGGCAGGCTCGACCCCACGTTTGTCAACGTCCCGTTCCCGGACGGGTATCGATTCGAGGATACGAGTTTTGACGTCTTCGAGAAGAGCCTCAAGGATCAGGGAATCAGCAAGGATCGGGTCTGCGGCGTGATGATGGAATCCTACCAGGGCGGCATCGCCGGGTTTTACCCCGAGCAGTACGTCAAAAAGCTGCGGAAATGGTGCGAAGGCGCCGGTGCGCTGTTGATCGACGACGAGGTGCAGGCAGGCTTCGGGAGATCGGGAAAGCTCTTTTCCATCGAACACTACGGCGTCGTTCCCGATATCATCTGCTGCGGCAAGGGGATGAGCGGGGGGCTGCCGATATCGGCGGTCATCGGCAACTCGAAATTCATGGATATCTACGGGCCGGGGGAGATGACCTCAACCCACAGCGGCAACCCGCTGACCTGCCGGGCGGCGCTCACGAGCATCGAGCTGCTCCAGAAGAACAAGCTTGTCGAAAACGCCGCAAAGATGGGCAAAATCCTTCATGACGAGCTCAATAAGCTTAAAGACGAGCATCCGATATCATCGGCCGGGTCCAGGGCAAGGGACTGCTGGCGGCGATGCTCTTTGTCAAGAAAGGGACCAAGGAGCCGGACCACCCGCTGGCTTTCGCCGTGGTGGAAAGGTGTATCCAGACGGGCGTTATGCTCTACGCGCCCCTGGGCCCGGGCGGCGGCACCGTAAAGGTCAACCCGCCGTTGACTATCACGCCGGAGCCGCTGATGGAGGGGATCTCGGTGATCGCCGAGGCGATCCGGGCGGCGCGAAAGGAATTGAAGAGGTAACACCGGGATGGGGAATATGCCCACGGGCGGAACCCGTATGCCATGAACGTCTGGTTTATCAAGATGCTGAGTCTTTTGCGGATCGGGACCGGCGGATACAAGTCCGGGGCCTATAAACCGGATTGATGCCGCTCGCGCGCGGATAGGCACTTCGTACGCGGACGAGGGCGCCGAGGACCGCGGGGGCGTTTTCTCGGCGGGCCACGGCTACCGGCCTTTTACCTATGATGAACGGACAAACCCATGAGAAACTATAAAGACATAGAATTATTCAAGGACGCCACCGAAAAGGAGTGGGGCGACTGGCGCTGGCACGTCAAGAACCGCATCACCACCGTCGAGGCCCTCAAGAAGGTCATCAACCTGACTGCGGAGGAGGAGGAGGGGATCAGGACGACGCTGGCGCGCTTTCGCATGGCCATTTCCCCCTACTACGCCTCCCTGATGGATCCCGACGACGGCTGCTGCCCCATTCGTAAGCAGGCCAGTGCCCACGATCAGCGAGACATGTAAGGCGCCGGAGGACCTCGAAGACCCGCTGAGCGAGGACGAGGACTCCCCGGTGGCGGGCCTCACGCACCGCTACCCCGACCGGGTCCTCTTCCAGGTCACCGACCAGTGCACCATGTACTGCCGGCACTGCACGCGGCGGCGCATGGTCGGCGTCAACGACAGGATGCGCAGTCAAAGACCGAGCTTTCGGCCGATATCGACTACATCCGGGAGACGCCGGAGGTCAGGGACGTGCTCCTCTCGGGCGGCGATCCGCTCACGCTGGTCGACGACCAGATCGAGTGGATCATCGCCGAGCTCCGGAAGATCCCCCACGTGGAGATCATCCGCATCGGCTCCCGGACGCCGGTGGTGCTGCCCCAGCGTATCACCCCCGAGCTGGTCGATATGCTCACCAAGTACCACCCGATCTGGTTCAACACCCACTTCAACCATCCCGAACGAGATCACGGAGGAATCGGCCCGGGCCTGCGACCTGTCTGACCCGCGGGGGCATCCCCGTCGGCAACCAGTCGGTGCTGCTGCGCGGCGTCAACGACTGCATCCACGTCATGAAGGCGCTCGTCCACGGTCTCATGAAGATCCGGGTGCGGCCCTACTACCTGTACCAGTGCGACCTCTCGGTGGGCATCGAGCACTTCCGCACCTCGGTGGGCAAGGGCATCGAGATCATTGAGCGGCTGCGCGGCCACACGTCCGGCCTGGCGATCCCCACCTTCGTGGTGGACGCCCCGGGCGGCGGCGGCAAGATCCCGGTCATGCCCCAGTACATGATATCCCGCAGCGACCACAAGATCATCTTCCGCAACTACGAGGGATTCATATCTTCGTACACGGAACCGGTGATAGACCACGAGGAATGCCCGGTCTGCAAGCAGATGCGAGCGAAAGGGGGTCAAGAGCATCGGCATCGAAAAGCTCTTCACCGGCGAGGCATCATCGCTGCGGCCCACGGACTCCGTGCGCGGACAAGCGCAAGAAGAGCCAGTTCCACGCATAAAGAGATTCCGTAAACCACTCGTTTTGCCGGAGCGGTTCAACCGCCACGATTCAGATGATGCCGCGGTGGAGGGGTAACCTCCACCGCGGCATTTCTTTGATCACAATGGTTACGTGCGGACGGCCGCAAGACCGCCGACGAAGGCTGGCCGGGTTACTTACCGGCGATGAAGGCGTCGTGACAGACCCGCACCGCCTCGTCGATCGCCGCCCGATCGACCAGCGCGCTGATGCGGAAGCGCGAGGTGTGCACGTCGTGCACCGGGATGCCCCGATCGCTCAATAGAGAGATGGTCTTTTTCACGTTTTGGCCGGTATTGTTGATTCCCTCACCGACCAGTGACAGCGCCCCCCACTCCTCGAAGAAGAGTGATCCGTTTCGGGAAACGGGAGGCAAGCCTTTCCTTCATGCCCCGATAGCCATGGACGTTCTCCAGCGACAGGATGAAACTAAACGAAAATCCTTGTCCGCCGTAGGTCTTGAGGTCGAACTGCTTGTAGTCGGCCGCCTCGTCATCCAGGAAGTCCATGAGCCCCGTGATCTCCTCCCGGGAAAAAAGGTCGTCGGAGACTACGTAGGTCAATCTCCCGCTCGAAGACCACCGCCCGGACAAGGCCCGGTGCGCGCCTCCTCGTAAAAATCGCCCACTACGGTGCCGCTGCCCGTCCCGAAGGTGGAGACCGAACGGATGGTGATGCCGGCCCGCTTCGCGTACTCGACGGCGGTCGTGTTGAGGACCCGGGCCCCGGCCGCGGCCATTTCCTGCATCTCGTCAAAAGAGAGCCGATCGATCTTCCTGGCATCGGCCACGATCCGGGGGTCGGTCGAGAGGACCCCGTCCACGTCCGAGCAGATTTCGAGGTACTCGGCGCCCAGGGCGGCCGCCAGCGCCACCGCCGTCGTGTCCGACCCGCCGCGGCCGAGCGTCGTCACCTCGTTTTCGATGCTGACGCCCTGGTAGCCCGCCACGATGGCAATCAGGCCCGACGTGGAGCGCCTCCACGATCCGTCGGGGCCGTACCTCCACGATCCGGGCGTTGGAGTGGCGGGTGTCGGTGATGATGCCGCTCTGGGACCCGGTAAAGGATTTCGCGGGGTGGCCCATCTCGTTGAGCGCCATGGACAGCAGCGTCATCGAGATGCGCTCCCCCACCGACAGCAGCATATCGAGCTCCCGGGCCGTGGGGGTGGCGACCATCTCTTTTGCCAGCGAGAGGAGCCGGTCGGTGGTGTCGCCCATCGCGCTGACCACCACGACGACGCGCTTGTTGCGCTCTTTCTCGGCGATGATTCGCTGCGCGACCCGCTTGAGCTTATCGGGGTCGGCCACGGATGAGCCGCCGTATTTATGGACGACGATGGGAAGCTCGCTCATGACTGCGGTTCCCCCATGATCCGCGGTTGAGAGAAGCGGGCCGGGTTACCGCCCGGCATTTTTAACTGTCGCATGCGTGAGATTACCTCCCGTATCGTTTCGTGATCGCCTGACGGCGTATCGGGGACAACCCGTATCCCTTTTCGGGCCGGGATCGGGCTATTTCCCGCCCGGCCATAAAGACGGCATAAAATACGGCAGGCGGACCCTTTCCTCTTGCCTCACCGGCCGGCGCAGCATCGGCCCGCCGCGGCCGCCTTTCGTCTACTGACCGACGGTTTGCTTCTGCAGCATCTCGTTCTTTTTTTCGTACATCTTGTCGTCGGCCGAGGTAATGAGGCCGTCGATCGAGATATCGTCCTGAAGGTCGGCGATACCGTAGGTAATCGTTACGCCCCTTGTCTTTTCGGTGACCTTGATGCTGATACGCTTAACGATATTTTCGGCCATTACCGGGTCGGCATAGGGGAGGATCAGGGCAAATTCGTCCCCGCCGTAGCGAAAGCCGCCGTCCACTCCGTTCCTGATCGAGCGAAGCGTAATATCGCCTATTGTCCGGAGAATCTGGTCTCCCTTGAGGTGTCCGTGCAGGTCATTATAGCGCTTGAAACCATCCACGTCAAAGATTGCCAGGCACAGCGGATGGCGGGACCGTCGCGCCCGATCCACTTCTTCCCTGATCTTTTCCGTAAAGTGACGCTGGTTGAAAAGCCCCGTGAGGTTATCGGTGATGGAAAGGCGTATCAATTCCCGTTCCATCTTTTTTCTATCCGTGATTTCTTCGTTATAGAGCGCCAAACGGGTCACCGCGCCTTCGGAGTCGAGAACCGGATAGATCCTGATGTCAAAGCAGCGGCCGTCCACCTCTTCTTCGAACCGTTCGGGTTCCCGCGTGCGTACGGCCGCTTCCGCCCCGTTTTTTATCCCGGCCGAAAGGCCGGGCGTCAGCAGACCGTATATACTTTTGTCGATGAGATCCGACGGGGTGCTCCCGAAATCGGCCGCCGCGCGGTTGTTGAGCGCGATGATATTTCCGTCGGTTGACAGGAGAACCGCCCTGTTTGTCGTGACGTTCAGGAGCGTCCGCTGCGTTTCCTGGTTCTGTTTGAGATCACGGAACAGGACCGCGTAGGGCTCCGTAAGCGTCGAGCGAACGACCGCGCGGTACATATAGTAGAAGGAGGCGATCTTTAACAGGTGGCCGACCGTATTGGCCGGTCGATACGGGTCCGTGTAAAGGGTAAAGAACAGCTCGGAGCCTACGGCGGCACTGATTGAGAAATTCAGAGAACTAAGCACATTCGCGTCAAAGAACCGGCGCTTATTCATCAATAAGAAGATCGAGGCCAGAAGGAGCAGGCAGATCACATACTCGGCTGATTTCTTGAACGTCGTCAGCCCCACCCCGTCCACGAAGCAGACCGGGAAGACCCCCCATACGAATATCGATCCGAGCAGCAGCGCGGTAACGGCAAAGTAAACGGTAAATACGATCCGGGCCGGGATTTTTCTCGTGATGAAAAAGGGCGCAACAACCATAGTGGCCGCCTGCATCGAACGGGCGGCAATCCAGAGCTGGGTGGGAGTGTCCGTCCCGTAGCCGGGGATTACGCCCATCCCTTCGTAGGTGAGCATATGGATAAGGTCAAGGAAACCCACGAAGAGGACGGCTATGCCTATCAGCAGGAAATAGGTGCTTTCCTCGATCTTGCGGGTGTTCCAGAAGATAACGAATACGGTCCACGCGACGACAATGCTGAACAGCTCGGCCAGGACGTGGAACAGGAGGTAGGTGTCCCGGCTCATCAAATAGAGCCCGACGGCCGCCGCCGCTCCCAGGACAACCCGTATGGGCATGTTACGGTCTTTCATCTATCGTCCGATCGGCGCCGTTTGTGGGGGCCGATCTTGTCAAAAGTGAAAATATCACTACAAATTATAGCAGGAATTATCCGAAAATCAAAAGAAATAGCCCCGGGCAAGGGGCCGCGGGTAGGTGCCCAGGACCGATGGTGATCCGGTGATGAGAGGACCGGTTTCGTATGGCAGGCCGCACGTTAGTCGGAGACCTGAAGAAAGGGCCGGGCTTTCGAGCGCTGTTAGCATCGATGTGCGGAAACCAACGTAACCCGGTAATGAGCAAGGAGGAACAGGGGCAGCATCCAGCTACCCCGCCAGTCTGTCGCCGAGCTTCTTGCCCCCCAGCACGTGCATGTGGAGGTGCCAGATGATCTGGCCGCCCTCGGGGCCGTTGTTGATCACCGTGCGGAATCCCCGGTGGTCGATGCCCTTTATCCTGGCGACCTCGAAGGCGCCGCGGTACATGTCTCCATGATCGACATCTTGCCGTTCCTGTACATGGCGTTGAGATCGTCGACGTGCTCCTTGGGGACCACCACCACGTGGACGGGCGCCTGGGGGTTGATGTCCTCGAAACAGAAGACCGTGTCGTCCTCATAGACGATCGTGGAGGGTTGCTCTTTGGCGACCAGCTTGCAGAAGAGACATCCCATACGCCGTACCTCTCTTCCTGGGGTAATAAGTGAAAGCAAATTATACCGTTTTGGCCGCCCGAATGCAAGGCCGACGATCATATTCGTTGAAAAAGAGGTGCATCGGTGATATAAATAGAAAATTCCTGTCGCTTCTTCAGAACAATTATCGAAAATCGTTGTCACTATCGATATCCACGCCAATCGTGCATATGGGAGGTTTGTCGTGAAAAAGGCAATCATCCTTTTCTTGTATTGTGCTCGCGTAATTTTAAGTCGCGGCCGTATCCGCCCGGTCCGAACAGGGGCTGCCCGATCTTCCGGGCGGCGCCGTTACGATCCCCTGGTCGGACTTCAAGGAACTTATTAAGGAGCTGATCGCCCCGCCCCCGGTTGCCCCGGTCGCCCCCGCGCCCCCCGCCGACTATTCGGTAAGTTCGGCGAAATACGCCGGGAGGCTCGAGGGCGACAGCGCCGTATTTTCGGCGTCGTTTGCGGTCACGGTCCTGGCCGAGAAGAAATGGGTGACGGTGCCGCTTCTCTCCAGCGAGGCCGCGATTTCCGACGTCACGATGGACGGCGTTCCCGTAACCCTCTCGGTCACAAACGGCATGTATTCCATCATTACCGATAAGCCGGGTGCGCATGCCGTTTCGCTGAAGTTCTTCGTTCCCGCCGATACCGGCGCCGGAAGGAACTCCCTGCGATATCCCCCTGCCGGAGGTCCCGTCTTCCACCCTTACGTTTTCGGTGCCCAGGCCGGGGCTCGATATACAGATCACTCCCGCCCATTTCAGGAAGGTTACCGCCTCCGGCGGCGGCACCATGCTCGAAGCCGTGCTTCCGATCACCAGCAGGGCCGCCATTTCGTGGAGCCCCGCGGTACGCGAAGAGGTCTCCGGCACGCTCAGGGTCCAGGCACAGGTCAACACCATCATCTCGGTGGGCGAGGGGATCGTGAAGGGAGTCACCGACGGTCAGCCTACGACGTCTCACACGGCAGTCTCTCGTCGTTTTCGATCGTGGTCCCGTCGGCATCGAGATATTGGACGTCTCGGGAGACGCGGTTCGCGATTGGAAGGCGGATCCCGCACGGCGACACCTCGACGATCTGATAAACGCCGGGATTTGCGGTCTCCGGCCCGACCAGCATCGTGATCCTCTACGAGCAGAACATGGGGGGAACTACCGCCGATATCGACGTGCCGCAGATCCAGGTGAACGACGTAGTCCGGGAGTTCGGCTATCTTGCGGTTACCGCCTCGACCAAGGTGGGAATCGAGGAGATATCCTCGGCCAACCTGGCCGGTTTGGACAGCCACCGAGCTTCCGCCCGATCTCGTCTCCGCGTCGGACAACCCGATTCTCTTTTCCTACAAATATCTCAAGCACCCCTACGCCCTCAAGCTCTCGGTCGTGACCTACGAGGATATCCCGAGCCTCACCACGGTGGTGACAAAGGCCGACCTTGCCTCTCTGTTGACGGTCCGGGGCGATCTGGTAACCAGGGCTGTTTTCGAGGTCAAGAACAACGTCAAGCAGTTCATGCGGCTCACACTGCCGGAACATTCTACCCTCTGGAGCGCCTACGTTTCCGACAGGCCGGTCAAGCCGTCGCTGGACAAGGACGGGGCGATCCTCATCCCCCTTGACCGTTCCGCCCGAACGGACACGGCGCTAACCTCCTTTACGGTGGAGGTCGTCTATATAACCGGGACCACGCCGCTGGGAAGGCTGTTCGGCAGGCGCGAGTTTACCGCTCCCATAATCGACATACAGACCGACGCACAGGCGTGGACGGTGTATCTCCCCGAGCGGTATTCCTACCGGAACATCGGAAACGACATGGAGGTCGAGCGCACCCGCCCCCGTCATGTACGGGGCAGACATGGAAGTCAACGCGCCGGCATCGATTCCCCAGGAAGAGATGGACGCGGCCGATGAGATGTACCGGGGCGCCGTCGAGAAGAAGGAGCTCCAGTCACAGCTCTACATGGAGAAGAACATCTACGCAGAGGGGCTGTCGGCCATAGGCGGCACGACCGGTATGAAGGGTGTGCTGCCGGTAAAGCTCGACATCCCGTTTTCGGGCCGCGAGATGAGCTTTACCAAGGCAATCGTCAGGCCCGGCGAGCGCTCAACGGTGCGGATCAGATATGAGGGGAAGGGGGTTTCGGGCCTGCTCTTCTACATCGTGATGGCGCTGTGCGCGGTCATATTCGTCTGCCTGATCATCGCCGCGCGGCGGTCCGTGGAGGCTCGGCGGCTTGTCGTTGATCAAAGGCTCGCGGCGCTGCTCGGGGCGGCGCTGGTAATCCTCATCCTGGTCGCCGTTTTACTGATCAGTGGACACCGGCGCGGTCTGGGGGGGCTCGGCGTCGCCATTATCATCGGCGGCGGTCTGTTTGCCCGGGACCTGGCTGAAAAAATCAGGGAGATTACACGGCGCGCAAAGGCTCAACGGACCAACAGGGAAAAGCAAAGTCCTGCTACGGAAAAGAAACATGAGAAGTAGGGTCCTCCCGGCGCTGTTGATTCTTTTTCTTGTCGTCTCGGTGCAACAGGTTCGCGCCGAAACGGGTACGCTCCCGTCGATGCCCGATACGAAGATCACCGTGCCGTGGGATTGGTTCATTACGGTGCTGAGGGAGTTGGGCGATACGCCTCTCCCGCCGCCGATCCCACCGCCGGCCGATGTTGTGATCGGCAGGGCGACCTATACGATGAATCTTTCCTCCGGAAGGCTGGAGTCTTCGGTAACTATCGAGGCGATGACCTTCGGGGACGGCTGGCACGAGCTGTTTGTCGCCGGGCGGGATACGCCCCTGGTCTCGGTTACCGTCGACGGGAACGATGCGGTGACGCTCGTCCGGCCGGACGGCGTGTGGGTGGCGCTGCCGGCGGCGGGCAGGCGGACGATCCGCGCCGTCGTCGTCAGTGACGCGCCCGAGACCCCGGGCCCCATACGGTAACGATATCGGGTCCCGACGCGGCGGTCCGGGGGGTCGACCTGACCTATCCGCGAGGCTTTGCCGACGTGGGGGTCGGCGGGGTGGTTATTTCCTCGGCGCCGGGGAGGATCTCATCGGTGCTTTCGGGCGGCGGCGGCATTACGCTTTCCTACACGGCGGCCGCCGCAGAAGGGCCCACGGTTCCCGGAAAGACGGCGAGCGGTCCTCCGGAGATAATCGCCGAAGTCGTGTCGGTGATGGATGTCCAGGAGGAAGCGGTGGTCCTCAAGACCCGTATCGCCTGCGAGGTACGCAACGCACCCGTGCGGTCGTTTCGGGTGAAGTCTCCCGAAGGGCTTTGACCTCCTGGACGTAACGGGAGACGGGATCGCGTCATGGAAGACGTCGGAAGATCACTCGGAACTTACCGTTACCGTCGGATACGACGTCGTCGGCGGCTACGTGCTTCAGCTTACGTTCGAAGGGCCTAAGATAGAAACGGCCGATGTCCTCCCATTTCCAAAGGTGATGCCTGTCGGTGTGGAACGGGCGACGGGGTTTCTCGCGGTCGTCTCGGGCGGCGGGTTTGAGGTTACGGAAAAGGAGACCAATCTTCTCACCCCCAGGGATCCCTCGGAGCTTCCGGAGGCGATCCTTTCCCTTTCGGCGCTGCCGCCCATCCTTGCCTACCGGTTTACCGATCCGGGTTTCTCCCTCTCGGTAGCGGTCGGAAAAGGGAAGGACCTATCGGCGCTTTCGGCCTACGTCGATTCGGCCAATTCGGTCGTTCTGGTGACGGCCGACGGCAAGATGGTCGTGAGGACGAACTACTTCGTCCGCAACAGGAGCCTCCAGTTCCTCAGGATAACCCTTCCGGCCGGGTCGGTCTTCTGGTCGGCGACGGTACGGGGGACTCCGGCGCGGACGGCGGCCGACCGTGAAGGGATCGTCATGATACCGCTGCCGATGGGCGCGGTCAGCGCGGCGGAGCCCTTTGTCGTCTCGGTCGTTATCTTCGTACCGGTGCCGCGGATGCGGTGGGCCGGACGGCTCGGGCTGGGACTGCCGAGCCTCGAGATCCCAACGGGAGAGGTGATGGCCACCTTCTACCTCCCGGATGACGCATCGTACCTGTCTTTCGGCGGGGACATGGAGGCAATCGAATATTTCACGGAGGTGCTTGCCCCGGACGCGACGGAATCGTTTATGTCCGATAACCTGCGTCTCAGGAAGACGGTCTACGAACGGCAGGATGACCTCGAAAAGGCCATCAATAAACAGCAGCAGATGCCGGAGAGTGGTGACACGGGATTGCCGCCGGCGCCCGAGGGTTTCGACCTGCCGCTGAGGGGAAAGGAATTCCGCTTCGTGAAGCTGATCGCGATGGGGGAGAAAACCGGCGTGCGCGCCACCTACGTCGACCGGAGCCTGCTTGTCATTGTTATAGTCCTTGCGGTGGTATTAGCCGGGGCGTTTATCCTCCGGTACCGGCGTGTGCTGTGGAATATCGTTAGCGGGCTCAGGGATAAAGGTAAACGCTGAATGACCCGTCGGTCGGCCCGGGTAATCGATCTTATGTCTTTGTGCGGCCGCCGTCGAGTTCCAGCAGTGCCGGGGTGAGGGTACTGTGGAGCGTGAAGGGGGGGCGAAATACAGCGGCACTATCAGATCGGGCCGGGAGCTTCGTCGTCAGTGTCGGGCCTCTCTCGGCAATACTTATCCACCAGCACGTACTTCGTTACCTTACCGACCCTGTTGCGGGGCAGCATAGTCGAAAAGATGATTCGCTGCGGTATCTCGTTGGCCGTAACCCTCTCGCGACACCATTCGATCAATGCCTCCTTCGAGATGCTTTTACGCGGGTCTCGAACCACCACCGCGACGACCGCCTGGCCCAGGGTATCGTCAGGCAGTCCAATGACCGCCACGTCAAGGACCCCCTCGCAAGACGCGAGGACCTCCTCCACGCCCAGCGCGAAAACCGTCTTGCCCGCGCTTACGATCATATCCTCCCGCCTGCCCATGAAGTAGAGGAAATCGTCTTCATCCAGACGGCCCCAGTCGCCCGTGTAGAACCAGCCGTCCCGGTACGAATCCGCGTTCCGTTGCTCGTCCTTGAAATATCCAGCGGTAACGCTAACCCCGCGGCAGACGATCTGGCCGATCTCGCCGGCCGGCACATCCTTTCCATCCCCGTCCACAATGCGCAGGTCCGTCCCGAAGTACCGGGTTCCTACGGAAGCGGGATTGATCCGTTTATCTTCCGGCCCCATGAGCGTGATAACACCCGCCTCATGCATGCCGTAGAACTCATAAATGTTGGGGCAGATGCGCTCCATCACCTCATGCTGCAGGGCGACGGGAAACGGGCTGTTAGAAAAGGATATGCCCCTGAGTGACGACAGATCATATCGATCAAGATCCGGAATCCTAAGAATGAGGGATGCTAAAGGCGGTGACCAGTTGGTAATGGTGACGCGCTCATCCTGGATGATCCTCAGCATTCCGGCGAGGTCCGTAATTTCCGGCTGGAGAAAGACGTTGCGCGCTCCGGTCAGGAAGCCGGCCCCGTACCAGACGAGCCCTCCCCTGCCGTAGAGGGGAAAGACGGTCAGGATCACGTCATCGCTTGTGACGTCATGGGTCGTCGTAAAAAAACCCAGCCCAAAAAGGCCGTTGCCGTGAGTCAGCGGGAAGACCTTCCGGGGGCCGGTCGTGCGCGAGGTGGTATCTATGCACTGGATATCGTCCGAATCGACCTCGATGAAGGGAAGATCGGCATGGGATTCCGCGATCAACTCCTCGTAGGGGAGCGCGTAGCCGGCTTCACGTTTCCCGATGCAGATAAAGGTCGTGACGCCGGGGAGGCTCTTCTTGACTTCCTCGGCTGTCGTGGCATATATATCCTCAAACAGGAGGACCCGAGCCCCGACGAATCCGAGATACTCGACGATATCCGGGGGACTGAACCCCCATTGAAGAGGAACCGCAACCGCCCCGATCTTGACGAGGGCCCCGTATATCTCTCCGGCCTCCGCCCGGTTTCTGCATTGAAAGGCGCAGTGATCCCCTTTCTTCACTCCCCGGCCTATCAGGGCGACTGCCAGCCGGTTCGTCCGCTCCTCGACGTGCCGGAACGTGAACCGCCGGCCTGTCATGGAGCAGAAGACGGCCTCGCGATCGCGGAAGCGTGCGGCCGCCGTTTTAATGAGGGTTGCCTGGGTTATCTGTGATGCCCGAGCGGATGATCGGCCGGTTTCGCTCATCGTCAAGGTTTCTCCTTCTGAACTGGTGCGAATAAGCGCGCGCGGGCCGACCGAACGCAACGTGCGATCTTCCCCTTGATGATACCTGCAGTCATGTTAGCCCGGGAGAGGAGGGCCGTCAACTTCCCGCGATGTGGGCGGATCAACCCCCGGGCGGCGCGGGAGACCATGACTACCCTGGGTATGCCGCCGGTCGGCAGCTGGACGGGCGGATCGGGATAGGTAAGGCTGTCTCCCTTGCTGGTGATCCGGGGAGGGGCCTGACTCCTGTCGATTTTGACGATCCGATGCACAACATACTCGTTTTCCCGGCCGATGCAGACGATGTCGCCCGGCGCGCAATCGTCCGGGGCGGCGATCTCGAGGATCAGGGTATCGCCCGGGCGGAGCGCAGGATACATGCTGTACCCCCGGAATGTGATCCGTCTATAGTCCATTTGCGTCTGTAGTCTATCTCGTGTCTATTGGCGACACGCGACGGTCGAGCGCGACCGGGCCTACGGCGATTTCCCGTAGTTGCAGTTCTGCGCGGTATTACCATTGCGGCAGTTTTGCGGCGTGGCCGAGTTGCCCTGGGCGCATGAGACGGTCGCCGCGGTACCGGTGTTACAGTCGCTCGTTGCCTGGCTGCCCGTTCCGCACTGACCCGTCGCGGTCGGTCCCGTGACGCACCGCGTCGCGCCTACTGCCTGGGTATAGTCCACCTGCAGATCGATGATCTTCGGCGGCTCATACGGCTTTTTTTGTTTCATCGGCTATTCCCCTGAAAAAAGGTTTGGGGTCAAAATCCCGGGCAAAAACGAGGGTCGAGACGGGATGTCTCCGACAAAGCTCTCCGGCGAGATTGAAGGCCCTGGCCGCCGGCTTATGACCCATGAACCGAAAGAAATGGATGTGATTGGAAAGCAGCATCGACAACGCCCGGCCCGGCGACAGATCGGCGATCCGGTTTTCCGATCCCTTTTCGAGAAACAGGATGCGCGTGAGGGGAGCCGGGCCTGCGGGCTTATGAACCGGGTCTACCTGAGAAAAGGGGGTCGGGAAGAGGGAAGATGTCCCGCCGTTTTGCGAACACCACGACCCGTCGTCCGAGAGTACCAGTCCGGGATCAACCGCGCGGGCGATCGTACTTTTGCCCGCACCGGAATTTCCGACAAAGAGATAGCCGTCGCCATCCAGGACCAGGGATGCGGCATGGAGCATAAGTGCCCCGTAATCCGGGGCGCACAGGGCCAGAACTCCCTGAAGCACGGGTGTCAAAGACGACTCCCTGTCCCAATCTTCTTCGACTTTTACAAGGGCGTCTGCCCGCCCGAGCCGGTGATCCACCGCCACGATAAAGCCGGCGCGCGGGATTACCGAGACGTCTCCCGCACCAAACGCGGCCAACAGCGGCAGCGATACGGTTCCGGGCCGTATCGGCAATCTACGGCCGGTCGTGCGCCCGTAGGTTACCCCGGTGAACGGAAACCTCCGCTCTAATGCCTGGGCGATATGCTGTATCCGCGCGAGGTCTTCGGGCGTCAATATCTCATCCCAGGATGACCCGGAGACCTGCATTACCGACAGGCTGATTGAGACCCGGTTTCTTTTCCTCCCCGCGAAACGGGAGATCGGATCGTCCGGCCTGTGGCCGATGCTCATCGTCGGCTCGCCCTCCCTGTGATTGGCGATGGTTATATCCACCGAGACCCCTCCGACCGTGACGATCATCGATCCACCATCCTTCCGGGCGGGAAAAGACCTTTATTGTAGGCCTCCTCGCACATCCAATGGGACGCAGCAACGCTTCCCGACAGGACAAAAGCGTCCGCCCGGCAGGAGCCGAGGCAGATCCCCGCCATAACGCACCGACCGCAGATTCCTTCCATTCGGTGTGGGACGACCTCCCGGAGCCGTTTAAGTACGGGGCTTTTCCCCCAGATCTCCGCCAGATCGTCGGTCCGGATATTGCCCATGACCAGATCCGGTTCCTCCCGGCCGATACCGCAGATCGAAATACCCCCGTCGGAAAGGATGCCGATAATGTTCAGCACGCGGCACTGGGAGTTTCTTCTGTCGAACAGGTGACCGATCGGCTTGAGGGCCGAGGGAATAGTGAAGAAAGTCTCAATGCCGTTACGGTCCGAGAGGTCCCTCTCCACCCACTCGGAGAGGGCCAGCAATTCTTCTACCTGCAGGGTCTCACCCCGATCCGTCAGCGCGCCGCCCCTGCCGACGGGATTGACGGGATTGATTTTCACCGAAGGCGTACCGATCCGCCGCGCCAGGTCAACGACCCCCTCAATATCGGCGGCGTTTTCACGAACCAGGCTCATAATGAGCTGGACGGAAATGCCCTCGGCAGTGAGTAGTTCTGCGCCCGAGACGGCGTCGTCAAACGCGCCATTGACGCCCCGGAAGGAGTCGTGAAAGGAGGGGCGGTGGCTGTCAAGGCTGACGCTGAGAGAGGTTACCCCGTGTTTCTTTAGGAAAGCGGCGGTCTCGCGGTCGATCAGTGTCCCATTGGTCTCCACAAAAATCGTGAGGCCGCTGCCGGAAGCCAATTCGACGATCTCGAATATATTTCGGTTCAGGAAGGGCTCCCCGCCGGTGATCTTCACATGGGAGAGGCCCAGGGGCGTCGCCTTATCGATCACCTTGCGCACGTCGGCGGCCGTGAGGGAGTCTTTGGCCGTCTCGTCACGGGCGGCGAAGGTCGGGGATATCCAGCAGTGGGCGCATCGGAGGTTGCACTCGCCCGAGAGGTACAGGTATGCGTGGATAAGAGGATACGCGGATGTCCTATCGGCTCGCATAAGACCCCTCCTCTTCGCGAAGCTTGAGACAGCAGGACGGGTCCCGGGCAAGCGTTGAGCCGCAGGCGGAAAAGGCCGATGCGGCGCACCCCGCCGTGCAGTAAGGGGCATATCTGCAGTCCGTGCAGGTGGGAAGGCTCGTGATCGGGGTAACGAAGCGCCTGCGAAATTCCCGGAATACCGCCGATTTGCTCCATATCGTGTCAAGGTCCGTCTCGAGGATGTTGCCAGCCACGAGCTCGGTGAGGCGATCGCAGGGAGTTGCGTGCCCGTCCGGCCGGATGGCGCATTCGGTGCGCAACGCACCGCATCCCGAAAGGCAGTTTATGCCCCCATCGTTTGGGGCCTCGCCTTCGGCACTGACCGAGCGGATGCCGGCAAAGATGTCATCTATCTGGAGGAAAGTGCCCGAGACGGAGGGATAGGTCTCCTTCAACTCCCGGAGGGACGCGGTGACCTCGCGCCGTTCTTCAGCTGAGAGATCGAGCTCGCCCCGATTGTCGTGGCCACGGCCGAGCGTGATGAGGTCATTGAATTTCACCCCCCGGATGCCGAGCTCCTCGGCCAACCTTGCCACCTCTTCCAGCCGCCGGAAGTTCAGGCGGGTCACGGTGCAATAAGCCGAGATTCGGCCAATTCGTTCGATGAGATAGTCCAGGCCCCGGACCGTCTCATAAAAGGCCCCGGGTCCGCGCAGCGCGTCGTGAACTTCCTCCGACCCGCCGTCAAGGCTCACCATGATATCCGAGAGCTTGGCCCCGTACTTTTGAAGGCGCCGTGCCGCCCCGTCGTCGATGAGGGCGGCGTTCGTGTTGAGGGAAAAACGGATCGGCTTTTGCGAGAGATGATCAAGGATCGTGAAGATATCCTCCCGTACGAAGGGCTCCCCGCCGCTGATCTTGACGCGGAACACCTTAAGATAGGCGATATGATCGATAAATGAAAGCCATTGAGGGGTCGTAAGATCCGGCCCGTAGGCATGATCCTTCCCGTAAACGGCGCAGTGGAGGCAGGACAGGTTGCATCGGGACGTAATGGAGATAAAGACGGACAGCGGCGCCCGCGGTATCTTCGGGGGGATGGGGGATATATCTCTGACCCGGTTGCGGCCGGCTGCGCTATCTGTGGTCACGATTTTGTCTCCCGCGTTTGTTTTTCCATGTCAGGATACGTTTTCCGGGTTACCTCAGACGCCGATTAGTCCCCGAGTCACCAACCCCTCGATGAACGCCTCTACGTCGCGGCCGATCCGTTCCGGCTCGACCTGGGAGAACTCGGACGCCACGGTATTAATGATATCGGCAAGAGTCCTTTTCCCGTCTATCTGGCTGATCACTATGAGCCCGGTTTCGTTGACTGCCGAAAGCTCGTCGGTAACCGGGTCGAATATAAAGGCTCCGTCGTCTTCTTGCCGGATGACGGTCTCCCGTTTGATTCTGGGTATGAACGAGCGGTCAGGCGCCATGGCAATGACTCCCTTTTTAAGCAGTTCACGATAGATCTTTTTTACGTCCCGAGTAACGACTTTCGTTTTCTTATCGAAGTCCCAGGCGACCATCCGGGCGATCCATTCGAGGTTTAGTGTGCCGTTGGTAAGTCGAATGACCGCCGCGGCCGTGTGGTTGAGGGGATAGACGCTCCGGCTCTCAATATTAAAGAGGACAATCTCGTCCCGCGTGCATTCGCATACAAGGATTCTATCGACGAGCTGGAAGACACTCCTCTCCGAGAACCTGACTTGCCGCTCGTAGACACGCCGCATGAAAGAGAGACAGTAAGAGAGTATTCTGCCGACAACTGCCATTATCGACGACCGGTAAAGAAGACGCGAAATCCCGATCTAACCAGGTGAAGCAAGCGCGCCCGGTAAACTCCCGGAATGTCGTGGGGATTAATGCCCATCTCATGAGCGATGATATTCCGGTGTGGCAACGCCATCCCCTTAAAGTAATAAAACTTTTTTCGATTGCTGTCAATGGTAAATCCGAGCAGTATGTCCCCGAAGAAGAGGTAATCGGTGCGCCTGACGGCTGCCCCGATGAGCCGTCCGATCGGACGAGGTGGGCGATAATCGTCCGGGAGGGGGATACTCCCGGGATACCCGAAGATTTCCCGGATTGACCAGAGATGATAATTCAGCACGGGTAGAAGCCGGTGTCGGAGGGCGATGTCAATCAGGCTGTCTGAGAACGAGGGACGGCTGTTCTTGATGAGCAGCACCCCGGCATCCATGAACCAGAAATCCATGATGTAGGAGTGGGTGAGGGCGTGCAGTGCCGTCATAATCAGGGTGTGTCGTGGGTCCGGGGAGCGATAAGGAACACCGTTAATCTCCCGTTGTTCGGAACCGGCAAATATCTCATCTGATTCAATCCGGGGAAGGTGGGCGCTCGCCGGATTCCTGATATCCCCCACGAACCCGAAGTGAACGTCGATAATCAGTCCCCCCCGGGACCAGGTGCCGGAGTGTTCGCCTCCGTTGGGACGATACCCCATGTCCGAAAGAATCCCTGTCAGACCCGGGTAATCCTGCCGCCTGACAAGGAAGTCGGCGTCGGTAACGGGCCGGATGGCATTGTCGTGATAGCAGACAGTGATGAGGTCGTGTCCCTTGAAGAGCACTATGTCAATATTTTTTTCACCGCACCTGGAAAGTATCAGTCCAAGTTCCTTCCTCATGGCCGCCGTCGCCATGGCAGTTCGCGCGAGAGCTAGTCGCGCCTTTTCCTTTTCCCTCTCTTCAAGGGCGCCCGAAAGACCCCACCGCGTGAGGGCGCCCATAACGGCTCCCAGGGAACCTTTCGCTGCGGCAAACGGGATAAGGTCTGGCGGCAGACGATCCGGCAGGTCGCGGGGAGTCACGGGATCTCGGCCGAGCATCGTCTCCCATACGAGCCGAATAGCCCTGGCGGTGATCTCCCGGGAATCCGCCGACAGGCGGACACCTTCCGGCCTCTCCCCGGCCGCCCCGCTCAGCCGGGGAACGCCAAGGGTCGGGAGCAGGCCGAGTCCTGTCTTTTCCCGACAATGTGGTTGTCGTGTCATCATTACCGTCCCGGGCCGCATATCAGACTGAACGTCTCATTATATACTGTGTCTCGGCCGAAGCGCAAGAGCGCGGTTTCTCTCGCCTTGATCCCGAGCCGTCTTCTGAGGGACTTATCCGAGATGACCGACCCCAGCTTGAGGGCCAGGTCGTCCGGGTCCGCCGGAGCAAAGAGGAGGCCGTTTTCACCGTCCCGGATCACCTCCGGGATTCCCGTAATCGAGGGGACGACAACGGCAAGTCCCGTGGCCATCGCCTCGAGCATCGAAACGGGCAATCCCTCCGATCCGCTTGCCATCACGAAGACGTCGGAGGCGGCAAGCCGATCCCTGAGGTCTTCGCCCAGCAGGACACCCGTAAAACTGATTCGGTCATCGAGGCCGAGCTCGGCTACCTGCCGTTTGAGGGGAAGATCCAACTCACCGCCGCCCACTATCGTCAAGGTAAAATCGACTTTCCGACGCCGGAGGAGCTGCGCGGCCTGGATAATGCGGCTGTGCCCCTTTATCGGATGGAGCCTGCCCACCGTGATCAATCTGGTCGCGCCGGCCGGCCGCTCCTTCTTCGGTTCCGGTCGGAAGAAATCCGTATCCACCGGTGAGGGGATCACCCGGATACTGTCTTTCGGGCCGCCGGCAAGAGAGGCGGTTCGTGACTTGTTATATTCGGTAGGGGTGATAACGAAGGCCGCGTCCGTTATTAACTGCTGCGCGTCGGCCGGGGGAAAAAGGAGAAGATCCGAACCGTGGACCGTAAGGGTGTAGGGAATTCCAAGCAGGATCGAGCAAGCCCTCGCTCGCGAGGCCGCCGGTGAGAGGGTGTGGGCATGGATGCGGCTTATAGCAACCCTATTGAGGAAATGGGCCGCCTCTAGTGACTTGAGGACGAATCTTATCCCCAATAGCTGCCGGTAATCCGAGAAGATGCGCGCCGTCCTTGCCGGGCTCATCAGGGAAAAACAGGCAAGGGCCCTGATCCATCCCGGGGACGCGAGGGAAAAACTGGTGTAGTTATACCCCGGGTATGCGGTGACCGCCTCGGGGAGGTCGTCCGTGTCGGTATCCCAGAGGGGCAGAAGGTATACCTCGTGTCCCCGCGTCCTCAGATGCTCAACCTCGTGATAAATAAAGGTCGAGAGATTCGAGGGGAGCGATTTAACGAAATAGACAAGCCTCACGGTCGTCACCGCTCCAAGGCCGGTGATAGGGCCTGTTCGAGTTGGTGCAACGAAAAGACACAGGCCATGAAAAACCAGTACGGCTCCATGATCCTGACTATAATAAACGAGGCCGCGCCGACGCTGTGGCCCAAAAGGGCGGCGGTTCCGGTGAGCATCCCGAGGGCAAGACCCTTCAGGAGTGGATCGCGGCTATCACGATAGACGGCATACAGATACAAGCCGATTACCCCGATGAGATAGAAAAAGGCAAAAAGTCCTATCAGCCCCGTTTCGGCAAGTAACCGAAAGTAGGTGCTGTCGATAAGTCCGACCCCGGTGATTCCCCATCCAAACACGGGGCGCTGCCGCCACTTATTAATCGAGTACTTGAACGAATAGATCCGCTCCGAGGTAGAACTGTCGAAACCGACGTCGCCGATCACCTGTGTTTTTTCGAAACCGGGGTCCGGCACGAAGGTCTCCATGACTCGCCCTTTGACCTTTTCCGGAAGAATAAACGGGGTCGCAAGGATAAAGACGAGCATTAGAAACGACAGGAGGAGCTTCTTGTTGCTGAAGATGAACACCATAATGAACATCGGGATCGCGGCGAGGTATGAGCTGCGGGAAAGCGTGAAAAGGAAGGGAACGAATAGCAGACCGATAAAGCAGGGCAGGATGATCTTGAGCCGCTCGTCCCGATTGACCGCCCAGAGGCCGGCCAGCACCGATATTATCAATATGAGGTACCCCCCCAGCGTATTGGGCTCGCCGTTTGTGCCTTCAAACGGAGCGGTAACCCTATCCCCAAAGGGTATCTGGATAAAGGCGTACAGGGCCGTGAACAGCGCTACAATAAAGGCGGCGAGGACGAACCTCCGGACCTGGTCTCGATCCGAGATGTTATTTGCGAACATAAAGAAGACAAGGAAATACTCCATATACTTGAAGACGTACAGGAGTCCGGACCCAAGATTTACTTTGCCGAATATCGCCCCGAGAAGTGTCGCCACAAAGCAGACAAGGACGTAAACCTTGATAGGGCGGTTGAGGGGTGTCTTGACGATCAGCCCCACCCCCTCGTAGAGCGCGGTTTTGATGACCCAGGAGAAAAATGTGACGAGGATGATGATATCCTCAACCCGGAAAATGAGGCTTCTCTCCTCGGCAAGATCGCCGCCGAAGGAAAACTCCGGGGAAAAGAGCATGGCAAATATGATGAGATAGAGGGCCATCTCGGTATTGAAGAAACAGATGGCCGAGGCCATGATCCCGAGTATGAGGATCACCATCTTGAGCTGCACCCCCCCGGATACCAGGAAGGCCAGCAGCACGATAAAGAAAAGCATGAGGCCGAGAACGACGAAGATAGACGGGTTTACCGATCTCTTTTCGGATCTATGTCCGCCGATCCTCATGATACGGGCCCGTCGCTCATTTCTTGTCTTCTTTTTTCCTTAGCGGCCGGGTAAGGTTCGCCACGACGTCCGCGACGGTCCGGGATAGCTGCCGGGGGGAGAGGGAATCCCTGAACTTCTCCCAGTCCGAGGCCCGTTTCGGCGGCTTACCCTCCTCGTAGTAATACTGGTAGTGATAGTCGTAGTACTCTGGACCGTATTCGGGGCGGACGTTATTAAGAATGATTCCGAGTATGTTCGCCTTGACGGTGGTGAGGTGCGACTTGGTCCGCTTAAGCACCCCGCGGGCGATCTTGCCAACCTCATAGAGGACGATGACGCCCTCTACCTTTTGGGAGAGGAGGACCGCGTCGGTAACCGGCAGGACCGGGGTCGAGTCGAAGATAATGAGGTCGTACTCGGCCTTGACCTCCTCGATAAACTTCGACATTTGGCGGGAGCTCAGCAGCTCGGCCGGGTTGGTCGGAAAGGCGCCGGAGGTAATAATGGTGAGATTGGCCAGCTCCGGGGACTTCATCAGCATGTCCATTTCCAATCCGCCCAGGAGGATATCGTTGATGTCCCGGGTAACCTGCCGCCACGGAACGATTCCAAGGACTACCTCCGAGAGGCCCGGAGAGCGTTCGATGCCGAATATTTTGGCGATCGTACCGCGCCGGAGGTCGGCCTCCACCAGCAGCGTCCGGTAACCGCCGAGGGCCAGTGTGATGGCGGTGTTGATGCTGTTAATGGTCTTGCCTTCCTGAAGCGAGGAGCTGGTGATCATGAAGGTTTTAATTCCCTTTTCCTGGTGCAGGAATACGATATTAGTGCGCAGCGACCGGTATGCCTCGATCACCGGTGATTTGGGAGGCATCGTGATGATCAAAAGGGAGCTCTTTTGCTGATCGACGGGTGGTTCTTCCCCCTTTCGTTCGGTCTCCGTCGTAATCGAGGGGATTACCCCGAGTACGGGGAGTTCCAGGTAGCTTTCCACGTCCTCGATCGTTCCTATGGAAGTATCCATGTTCTCCATGACGATGGCAAAGAAGATGCCCAGGAACAGGCCGAGCAGCATACCGATAAGGAGAGACGAGAATATCCTCGGCGAATTAATCGGGTTTTCCGGTGCGAGGGCGGGGGCTACGAGGGCCACCTCCACCACCATGCCTGACTCCTGGATAAGGATCTCCTGATACTTTGAGGAAAGCTCGGCATACAGGTTGCTCTGAAGCTCCACCTCGCGCTCGTATTTTGCCAGGTTGAGGTTATCGGCGGGGTACTCGGCCGCCCGTCCCTTGTACTTGCCGATATCTTTGTTAAGGCTCGCCATCCTGACCCCGTTGGAGGAGATTCGCGAGGCGACGTCGCTGTTAATCAGCGCAAGGATATTATTGATCTTATCGTTGAGATCGATGATCTTGGGATGATTGACGGTATAGACCGTCATGAGCTCGTCGCGCTCAAGCTTGAGCTTCTGGAGCTCCGTATTCAGCGAGAAGAGGTTGCTGTGGACGTCTTCCTCGAGGATAGGGAATAGTTCTTTACCGCTTGTGTCTTTGGACGAAAGCCTCCTTTTGAAGGCGGACAGGTCGTCGTTCTCACGTCCGAGGCTTTCATATTCCGTTTCGAGGACGACCAATGAATTCAGGTCGTTGTTTGTCTGCGCATCGAGAACGACGATGTTGCGTTCCTGTTGAAAGTTCTTAAGGTCTTCCTCGGCCTGTTTGAGACGTCCGGTGATCAGGTTGAGCTGCTTTTCTATGAACTCCTTTGTGTCGAGCGTCCGCGTATTGATCTGCTCGCGGTTATAGTCACGGTAGCTTTCCGCCACCGCATTAGCGATATCTGCGGCCATCTCGGGGTCAACGGAAGTAACCATGATGTTTATAATGTTCGTGTTTTCTTCTATCTCGCAGACGATCTGGCCCTCTAACCCCGAGATGACGGCCATATGCTCCTTTGATTTGAGGATCTCGGCAGGCGTGAGCTTCGAGTTGAGATAGCCGAGCTTCCGTGCGGCCTTTTCGAGAACCGGAAAGCTTGTGATGATCTTGGTCTGAGAGTTAATGTTGTCGTAGGGCGAGTAGTAGTAGACGGGCGACGTTATACCCGCAAGAGACCTGGTCTGGTCATACGAGACCTTGGCGACCGCCCGGTAGAGAAGGTTTGGGGACTGTATCTTGGCAAAGACAACACTCAGGATGCCGAGCACAACCATCGAAAAGATAATGATATTTTTCCGTCGTCTCAGGATACGGATGAGGTCTTTGAGCTGTATCTCGTACTGGGGCATAGCATTGTCTCACATTCGGTTTGTTCG
This sequence comes from uncultured delta proteobacterium, assembly GCA_963735595.1. Taxonomy (GTDB): domain Bacteria; phylum Desulfobacterota; class Zymogenia; order Zymogenales; family Zymogenaceae; genus JAFGAS01. Next base: position 483,648 of record CAVTLK010000002.1, read on the forward strand.
CGTTGCCCCGCGTCAATCCGGGCAATCGGTCAGCGCGAGATGTAACGCGAAGAAAATCCCCCCGATGGGGCGGCCCTATAAACCAAGCACCGAGCCAAGCACAAATATGTCCAGGATCGGCTTTATCTGCATAATGAAGTAATTGATGTCGGAAATTACCGTAGACGGTACAAAGATGATGTCCCCGGCCTGGAGCATAACGTTTTCCGAAAGGTCACCCTTATGAAATATTCTTGAGGCGTTGGCAACGATAACCGTGGGATTGTTGTTGTAATCGCCCCGAATAACCAGGGTATTGTGAAGTTTCGCGGCCCGCGTCGGTCCTCCGCCGGCCGCGAGCATGGAGACCAGGGTCCGGCCTTTATCCAGCTCATAAACCCCGGGATTTTTTACTTCGCCGATCAGGTAGACGACTGCCGCGAGAGAAGCGGTAAGCCTCGGATTCACGTAGTAGGTGGAAACCTCTCTGGTCAGGTACTCCTTTAATTCGGCTTCCGTGAGGCCGACCACCTTGAGGCCGGTCATGAACATGAGGTCTATCGTACCGTCGCTTTTCACCTGGGCCTCAAGTTCTTTAGGCTGGTCAACTTCCCATATGGTGACATGGATCGTATCACCGGGCGTGATCCGATGCTGATACATCGCGGCCTTTTCGGGTGTCGAGGACAGCGTGTCGGCCTCGATACTTCTCGTTGAAGCGCAGGAAGTAATAACCAGCGCGGCACAGATCATAATAGTGATGAGTATGTTCCTTTTCATGTCGTCCCTTTAGGTGAAGGTTCGCTCGTCAACAGGCTCTGCAATATAGAGGAGATGCTCCTCCATAAGGTTTACCGTCTTGGGTTTGATCAGGCGCTCGCCGTCGGGGCCAAACAGGACCTGCACAACGTGCCGAAAATGGGCTTTGCTCATTGTTGCGATGACCCTGCCGACCTCCCGATTGTTGAGCCGAACGAAACTCCCCACCGGAAACATAGTAACTTCTTCGAGGAAGGCCTTGACAATCCTCGTGTCGAACTTACCTCTCATTTTTTCGAGGATTTCCTTTATCGCCGTAAGCGGGAGCACGCGCTGACGATATGGCCGGATATGAGTCATCGCCTCGTAGCAGTCGGCAAGTCCGACGATCCGGGCAAAGAGCGATACTTCGTTTCCCGCCAGAGCGTTTGGGTAGCCGGACCCGTCCAGGCGCTCGTGCTCCTGATAGGCCGTATCCGAGAGGTAGCGGTAGGGCTCCGGGAGGTTGAGCAGGATTTCTTTACCGTAGTCCGGGTGCTTTTCAATCTGCCGGCGTTCGGAGTCGGAGTACCTTTCTTTCTTGCCGAGTATTCCGTTTTGGAGTTGGGTGATACCGATGTCATGAAAAAGGCCGGCCAGAAAAAGACTGCACTGTTCTTTATTCGAGAGCCCGAGCCGTTTGCCGATCTTGATGGAAATCAACGCGGTCCAGAGGCAATTCTTGAGATAGTCCGTTTCGTCGTAATCTCTGTACTCCTGAAGCATGTAGATATTGTTGTATTTATCAACGGAACTGACGAATTTTTCAGCCAGCGGCTCAAAGGTATCGATTGAAAAAATCTTTCCATTCCGGATTACGGAAAAAGCGCGTTCGAGGGCCGCAATCGTTCTTTCGAGGAAGATCTTGGCCTCCTCTTCTTCCATAGTGGTAGGAGCACGCAGTCCCGGAGATATCCGTTCGCCCATAATATCGTCGGCGGTCAGGACGTCGCTGATGGATACGCGGGTCTGCCCGGTTCCCTTAGGCTTGTTGATGAGCTCTTGGTTTTTGATAATGTCTGATATCCGTACCATCTATGCTCTCGTCAATGAGGTTGGCGATGATCTTTGAATCTATACTGGTGGCTTTCTCGCTCCAGCCGACCAAAAGACCCATATCGCAAATGTTATTGATCTTACGCGGTATCCCGTCGGAATAGTGATAGATCTTCTCAATTGCCTCGGTGGTAAAGATGTTCTTCGCAAGTCCCGCGCGCTTGAGCCTATAACCGATGTATCTAACCGTTTCATCATGGTTGAGGCGCGTCAGGTGGTAGCGGATGGCGATGCGCTGCTCGAATTGCGGAATCGTCCCTACCACGTCTCTCAGCTCGGGCTGTCCCATGAGGATAAGGGTCAGGAGGAAACGGTTGTTCAGCTGGAAATTCAATAAGAGCCTCAGCTCCTCAAAAGTTGATTTGTCTCCAATGAGCTGGGCCTCGTCAATGATAATGACGGAGTCTTTTTCCGCGGCAAGGTTCTTGAAAAGAATCCGGTTGAGGGAATGCAGGAGGTCCATTTTGTTCTTCCCCTCCGCCTGCCCGATAAACTGGTAAATAATCTCCTGGATAAAGAGGGAAGGGGAGAGCCTCGGGTTCTCGATGATCGCCACTTCGTAGTTTTCGGGGGGCAGACTCTGGAGCAGGGTTCGGGCAAGCGTCGTTTTGCCACTCCCGACCTCGCCGGAGAGCATGATACAACCCTTTCTCCGCGATATTCCGTAGAGCATCCGCGAGAGGGCCTCTTTGTGCTGAGGCGACTCATAGAGGAACGAGGGGTCGGGTACGTTTTCGAACGGGGCCTCGGTCAGCCCCCAATATTTCTCATACATCGCTTCACCTATACCGTCACTATCCGAGCGCACTGAACGTATTCCGAGTGCGGTCCATATTATTACAGTATATTAGTAATATATACTATAAGTATATATAAGTCTATTTCTTTTTAGCTCACTCATTTCCACGCGGACGTATATCCTCAGTCAATCTATCGTTATCGGATCATGCGCCAGGCGCGAAACGATCACGTATCCTGTAAGCACATATATGATTAAAAGCAAATTACATGCCACATTGGTGATATCGTGTCAAATAAGCTATTCTTACTATCTTCAATTATATCAATTAGTTAACGGAAGGGGAGCTCATCGGGGTGATGAAAGGCTCTGCGTGTGTGCTATTAATGCAACATTTTTTGCAGAGGGATACGCACTATTGTACAATTATTTTGCAGGGAAAGGACCACGTGGGAAAGAGACATTTAACTATTCAATATTCTTAGTATATATTATGGGTATTCATTGTGTTGCCTGGGGCCGTGATAATCAGCGTTAAGATTCAAAACTGCAACATTAATGTTGCTCTCAATTACACATAAAGAAACACCACGAGACCGTTCATGTCCGGACGCCGGTACAGCAGTACGACCGGTCTACTCGAAGGCCTATTCCTTATTCTTAATCAGATGGTGCTTCTGCATCTTCCGCCACAGGGTCGTTCGATTAATATTAAGCGCGCGGGCCGCAAGCCCCCGGTTTCCTTTATAGCGGTTTAGGACTTCCTGGATCATCTTTTTCTCCGACCCCTCTATCTCGTCCTTGAACGAGGTATACTCGTCTTCTTCGCCGTCCTTCGGCAGCAGCTCTCGGGGAAGATGGCGTCGGGTAATAGTATCACCTGAGGAAACGACGAGCATGCGTTCGATGATATTCTCAAGCTCGCGGATATTTCCGGGAAATTCATGGCTCATCAGGACATCCATCACGTCATCCGATACGGTCACAACGGGCTTACCCATCCTGATGGATAGCTTCTTGAGGAAATGCGTGATAAGGAGCGGGATATCCTCGCGGCGCTCTCTCATCTCGGGGAGGGCTATCCGTACCACGTTGACGCGATAGTAGAGGTCCTCGCGAAAATTACCGAGCCCCACCTCCATCCCGAGGTCCCGGTTGGTGGCGCAGATAATCCGCGCGTCCAGGTCGTACGAGGTGATCGATCCCAGAGGCTCATAGCGGCGTTGTTCGAGGACGCGGACCAGCTTGACCTGCAGCGGCTTTGCGAGCTCTCCGATCTCATCCAGGAGGATAGTTCCGCCTCCGGCGGCGGTAAACCTCCCGACCTTATCCCGGACGGCATCGGTAAAGGCCCCCTTCACATATCCAAAGAGCTCCGATTCAATGAGGCTTTCGGGTATTGCCGCGCAGTTGACTGCCACGAACGGGCCGTTCTTTCGGGGCGAGAGGCTATGAATCGCCCTGGCAAACAATTCCTTCCCTGTGCCGCTTTTCCCCTCTATGAGCACGGTGCTGTCGCTTTCCGCAACGGCCGGCAGGATTGCGAATATCTCGCGCATCTTTTTGTTCTTGCTTACGATATCGAGAAATGTGTATTTCTCATCGATCTCTTTTTTCAGGTCTCTAATGGCCGTAAGGTCCCGAAAGGTTACTACCGCGCCGATCCCCTTTCCTGACGTATCGGATACGTGTGAAACCGAAAGTGAAACCGGTACGGCGGTCTTATTGCGCGCGATGAACTCATCATCCTGATCCAGAAGATCAAGGCCCGTATCGCACGACTGAATAAGGGCGGAGGTATTCCTGCCGGCCCCATAGAGTGTCTCGCTGTAATGGCGCTTAAGGGCTTTCCTGTGGGGGATCCCGAGGATCTTTTCGGCCGCCGCGTTAAAATAGGTGATTATTCCGGCCGCGTCGATAATGAATACGCCGTCCGCGACGGTGTTGAGCGTTTTGTCTATTACGCGCTTGCGGGTCGTAATATCTCTGACGATCCCCTGATAACCGATTATGGCCCCCGATCCGTCTCTAATAGCGACGGCGGAGATAAGACAGTCCAACGGGGTGCCGTCTTTCCGAACAAGGACGGCCTCGTGGTCTTTTACCGAGCCCTGGCGGTCGATGCGTTCCATAAACAGCGGCCAGGCCTTGGGGTCTTGGAATATGTCGCCGGGATGGCGCGCAGCGATATCGTCCTCACCGAATCCAAAGAGCTCCAGTCCCGCCCGATTGATTTCGAAGGAGTCCCGATCCGTCGAAGCGATTATAACGGCGTCGGTCGAGGTTTCAAAGAGGTTCCTCCACTTATGTTCCGATTCTCTCAACGACGCCTCGGCCCGCAGCCGTTCGGCGGCCTCACGGGTGAGGCGTTCGTTCGCCGCCTCCAGGTCTGCCGTCCTCTCCCGCACGCGCCGCTCGAGGGAATCGCGGGCGGCCCGCAGCGAATCCTCGATGCGCTTGCGTTCCAACGCGTATCGAAGGGTACGCACCAGGATATCGGGGGTGATTTTCCCTTTTGTCAGGTAATCCTGGGCGCCTTCCTTGAGGGCACGTACCGCCGTTTCCTCGTCGTCGACGGCCGAACATATCACAATGGGCTCGTGACTGAGACCCTCTGCGACCGCCCGGAACGTCGGCAGTCCCTCGCTGTCGGGCAGATTCAGGTCCAACAGGACGATATCCGGCGGGTTTGACCGGATGCCGGCTAATCCCTCGGAGAGGGTCCCGGCGGTTGAAAGGACGAACTGCGGGGATTGCGCCTCGGAGAGGATGTCGGAGATAATGCGCCGATCCCAGGAATTGTCCTCGATGTGCAGAATACTAACCGATTCAGTCACCGATTGCCTCTTCCTATCGCTAAATATTTCACTGGATCCGTGAATTATATGGTATACGTATAACGTATGTAAAGCATTAATATTTTGCACCAATACTGTAGATGCGGCACCGCTTGTTAATAAATGAGCTGCTTGGGTGTGCATTATGTCGGCGCTGAAGCTATCCGATTATTACTGGCTGGTGAAGTTCTTTCCTCAAAAAAAAATGAGGAATATCTCGCCGTCGCTCTCAGGTGTGCTGCTGGACGTTGGAATCGCAGATAACCCGTATACGGATATTTTCGGCTCGTACGTGAGTCGGTATATCGCCCTGGATATCTTATGGAATACCGCCATTGACGTGCAGGCCGACGCAGTCCATCTTCCATTTCAAAACGGAAGCATCGACGTTGTCCTCTGCGTTGATGCGCTCTACTTTATTCCGGAGCCGTGGAAAGCCTTCTCGGAATTCGAGCGCGTTCTCAAACCGGGCGGTCGTCTTGTTGTCTTTGCGAGTCAATCCTGGCGCACCATGGACGAAAAGACCGACTATTATCGGTTCACGAAGAACGGCCTTTCATACCTTGCGCAAAGGGCGGGGTTGCAGGTCATCGAGTCAAAACCGTTAGATGGATTTTGGGCGAAGATGGGGGCGCAGGTAAACTACTATCTATTCAGAATTCAGAAGAAAAGCGTGTTGTGGAGCTTCCTGTTCAGGGCAGTATACGCATGCAACAATGCTTTCTTTTATTTTCTTAATAAGATTAATAATATCGAAACGGATACAATAAATAACTCGCTTATTGCCGTCAAGAGGAATGTGACCGAGGGCAGCGATCGCTCCCTTTGACGAGAGAAAGGCGTTTTACGTGGGGGTTTTTGCGTCACGGAGAAAAATGTTTACAGCCAGATACCTCAATTCCTTCTTGATATCCTTTACAATCAACAGCATTATCGAAATATAAAGGAGTATCGAAACAAGAATCAGGCCGAAAAAAAAGAGAAACGTCATATCTTTCCCACTCCAGATCCATACTCCGTACGGCAGACCGATAACCGCGATTGACACGAGAAGCGGACGGATAGCCTGATTGATCAGCTCGCGGGCGATCGCGGGGAAAAAGCCGTTCATGAGAAAACATATTATCACGATACAGATGAAATTCAGGGACGCAATAAAAGAGGCGAGTCCCGAAATCCCCAGATAGCGTACTACCGGCACAATACCCATCAGCATAAGGGCAAGTTGACCGAGATTCAGCCAGAAGACCTCCCGAACTTTACCCATCGACATGAAGAGGGCCCCCGCATGAGAGAAAAGGGAGCGGAGCAGGCCATATACGGTGAGAATCTGGGCGCACAGAATTGCCTTATCCCACTTTCCATTATAAAAGAGGTGGAAAAAATGCGGGATATACCAGACAATACCGACGGCCAACGGGATGTTTATGATCGCCAGCCAGCGGTAGGCCATCAGATAGGTATCCCGGACCCTGCTGAGGTCGGAGCCCATCTTGATAAATGCGGGATACAGCACCTTGGACATCGCGTGGGAGATCTGCGTTGCCACGACACTTCCTATACGGTAGGCGATATCATAATACCCCAGGGTTGCAGTCCCGAGGATTCTTCCCACGCTGACGCTGTCGATATTTCGTATCACGAAGTTTATCGTCGTTGAGGACATTGCGTATGATCCGAACCCGGCAAGCTCCCTCAGCACGAAGGGGTGAAATCTGAGTGTCGGGTGCCACGGCGACACGGCGAACGTCGCCACCAGCCCAACGATGCACAGCGCCAGATATCCGAAGATAATACTCCAGTATTTGAACCCGTACCACGCCAGAACAAGACAGACAACAAAGTAAGCTAAAAACGACAACACCTCCGGCACAGCCCGCCTCTTGAAAGCCATCTCCTTTTCCATCAGGGAGGTGGGAATCGAGGAAAAGGCGGTGATCACCAGCGAGAAGGGGAGAACCTTCATCACGTCTTCAACGGCCGGATTACCAAAAAAGACCGCCGCGGGGCGCGCCAACAGCCAGCCGACAAGAAACAGAAAAAGACTGATCGTGACGGAAATGACGAGCGTCGTGTTGGCCGCCTCGCTGACATTTTTCTTTTGGTAGATGATTGCCTGGTTCATTCCGAAGTCGCGAAACAGGCCGAGGGAGGCGGTGATTAGATTGGCAACGGATACGACTCCGAAGTCGTCTGGGGCAAGGATACCGGCCAGCACCAGGGTGGTCAGCATCGTCAGGGAGCGGGAAAAGGCGGAGCTCACTGTCACCCAGTAAAATGAGTCGGTAATCGTTCCCTTGAAACTCCCGGTCAACGGCGGTCTCCGGCGGCGGAGTTGGGCCGCTTTCGAGCCGTCATCAGCAGAATATCGGAGCGGGCGCGGCTCATGAAGAGGGGATCAACCCGGTAGATGAGGCCACCGATGATTCTCTCAAGATCAACATGGAGCTTGGTGAGCTGCCATTTGACGAACGAGTAGACGGAAGGAAGTGGGATCGGCTTTTTGAGCAGGTAGTTAACCGGAATGATTATCTCCGGGACAAGTCCCACTTTATCCATTGCGTTACGGTACGTCTCAAGATTACGATGTTGGTAATAGTAAGGCGGCCGCGGGGGGCCGGCATCTCGGAATGTATCGGTAATGAAAAGAACGCCGTTTTGATTCAGACTATCCGCGAGATTGGAAAGGGCCCGGCCAAAGGCATCGTCGGCGGTGATATAGTAAAGGACGTCAAGGCAATTTACTATGTCAAAACGCCCCTTGGCTGCGAACGAAGATGAACCGATATCAGCCACTTCAAGGTCATACTGGGGATATAGGACCCGCAAATTTGAGATGCTTAGGTCGACAAGGTCTACCCCGGTAATACCGGCGGCTTCGGCTTTTCGATAGTACTCGATCCAATAGCCCGTGCCCGAGCCAACGTCAAAAACGTGTTTACCCGCAGCCCCCCCGTAGTGAGAAAGGGCCTTTTTCAGGGCGCGTTCGTAAGCTCGATAGACAAACGAATTATAGCCCTCATTAAAGGAGACGTGACCGCTGGAGCCGATGGTGAACTTCTTTTCATATCTTTTCTTCCAGTAATCCTTGACGACGTTCCGTTCATCTTCCATAACTGTATTTCCTCCGGTCCGGGAAGCTTTCCCAAGGGATGCCGATATATCCAGATAAACGGCGCCCGCGCCCGAGGATCAGGTGGTCGGTCCTTGTTCCATTGATCTCGATAACCGCGCGCGAGACGTCCGGGACGAGAAAACAAATTCCCCGAAGATCAGTTATATCGGGGACGCGATCCCCTGAAACGGGATCGGCGATCCCCTGGATGGAGACGACTGTATGGCCGCCGGTCCGTACGGCCCTAAAGCGAAGGTGCCGATGCACCAGATGGTATGAGAGGAGCCTTTCTGTCGTGGTAACGAGGATTTCCCGTCGGTCGCAATAGTGCACGAGTCTCATGAGCGCTTGACGCTCCTGGTCTGAAAAAAGGGTACCCGGCTCTCCCTGAGGGATACCGAGATGGATGTAGGCCACCATATATCCCCCCTTCCGGGACAGCGTTTTTAGGTTTTCGGCAGAAAGTATCTCCCCGAGGTTGTTGCGATGGGCGCAGTCCCACCGGCCGAACCGTCTAAAGGCCCAGAAAGTTTGATTGTCGGCAAGAGTAACCGGGAACAGCAAGTCATTGGTGGAATGGTCGAGAGGCGATTTGCCCGAAACAATCATTTTGGCAAGATATCTTAGGTGCCCCAGCGACCTTACGACGAAAGAAGGGTGAAATCGTTTGTTTCGATAGGTATCCTTGATGGTCAGTTTCCTTGCCTGTCCGACGTGGGGGGAAAGGTCACCGACCCACAGGAAACGCACTCCGATCGGAACCAGGAGGTCGGCAATGTAGGCGTCGGACACCGGGTCGTCGCCCGACGCAATTCGAATATTCTGGCGGTTATGTCTGTCCCCATGATTTGTCCAGATGGGCAGGCTGATCCCCTCTCGAAGGAGCGCCTCAACGGCTCTGACCATTGTCTTCCTATCGACCCCTCCGACCCCTGAGTAGTTCCCGAGGGCATGGAGGCTATCGATCTTTTCCGCCTTGATCATCTTACGAATTGCAGCGAGATAGGTCGAGGGTGAAAAAGAAGGATACTCCAAAAGAGAGAAGGCATTATAATCGGCCCCGGTCATCTGATACGCGAAGATCGAATCGGCAAGGGGTATGCTGAGGTCATCAAACACCTTGTGCACCGCGCGAAAACTCTCCCATGGGGTCCCGTCGATATCGTTGCTGATGGACAGAATCGCCCGATAGGGATAGGGAAAGGGGAGGAGTGAAACCTTATGAACCATCGACACCCTGTCTACTCCAGAGGCTTCTTAGGTAAAAATCGGCCGATAGACAGAAGCGCTTTATGCCCCTCTGCGTGAAATGCGCCAACATCAGGTGGTCTTCCTGGTCGGTCCAGAAATATTTGTAGTTATCGGTTCCTCTGAGGAAGAGGTACTCGTCGATTCCCCAAGATTTGGCATGGAGCATCTCATTGTGGAAAAGGACAAGCCCGGCCCGGTTTTTTTCCCACCGCACATCCATGCCCGCGTTGTAGTAGTAGAGGCGGCGGTTCATGACAAAATTAAGATGGATCGCCGCGATATGATCCCCTACGGATATCCAGGTAAAGAGGAGCCTCCCGGCGTCAAAAAGCCGCCGGGACGCGCTGTGTAAGAAGTCACGGAACGGCGGGGTGGTAAGTTTCGTGAATCTACCGGTCCTCCTGCTGCGCCCTTCGTGGAGCGTCAGAAATATCCTGAATGTCTCATCGAAATCATTGCCGACCAAACCAGTTCCGAAGTGATACCGGCAGTGCCGTGCGAATGAGCGCTCATATTCGACGAGGCGCCGGAGTGTCTTTGATTCCTTCATGTCCCGGCCATATCGCAACGGGTCAATTACGGCGCGGGGGCACAGATCTTTAACGCTCTGGTGGACTATAAGCCCGGCGCTTCGGGCCGCTTCGATCAGGATTGGATATAATGGGGATTCTCCGACAATATCTTTCAACTCGATGAAAGACCACTCCCGTTTTCGCGCCGTAAGATAGCGAACCCAGAACGAGACGGCGGGATCTTCCATACCGCGCCGAATGATAAAGTCCAGGTAATCGGTGGCGGTATAATCCTGCCCGATGGTATGGACTGCGTTCAACCGCCACATGAAGAAAGACTTGCGGGTGGAAATAAAATGGGGGAAGACGGCCACCGGTTTATCGTGGAGATAGAGGACGACTATAAAGAGGCCGACGGCCGCCTCCATAATATTCCCACCAGGTGAAAAGCCACTCCCAGGATGAGAATACGGAGGCACCGCTGTCGGCAATGAGCGTTCCCCACGCTTCCTGAAGTTCCAGAAATCCTTGCCGGTCCGATATAAAGACGAGTCTGAATGCCTCGTGGATTTCGGCACACGCGGGCACGTCGCTGCGCATTCGGGTGGAATCGATTGGAGAGACGTTACCCGTCTTCATATAGAAAGACCCGCTTTTTATCACATCGTGCGTGGCGAAAAACGCCGTGCCCGTGATCGCCCGGCCGCCGCGCCGCAGGTTTTTTACCTTTGCTTTATGCGCACCATTATGTCACAATATTTATTACAATGCAATCACCCCGACGAGACCGCACGGCAAAGCGAGTAATCTTTATAGCTCACAACTTTCCGCCCATGGGCGGCGGGGGTGTACAGCGGAGTGTCAAGTTCGTCAAATATCTACCCGAATTCGGCTGGGAGCCGGTGGTGGTGGCAGCAGCGGACCGCCACTACTGGGCGCGGGACGATACGCTGCTTAGCGATATCCCTCCGGGCACACGTGTTATGAGGCTCTCTCCTGCCAGGCCCCACCTTTTATATTCGCTGTTTGCCGCGATAACTTCCGACGCCGTCTCGCGGAAGATCCTGGATAACATCTTCATCCCCGATGACCGCATCATTTGGGCGCTCAAGGCGGCCCTATGCGCCCGCACGATTGTCAGAGAAGGCACGATCAGGCTCATCTACACCACCTCCCCGCCCCACAGCGCCCATACCGCCGGGCTTATCCTCAAGCGGATGACAGGGTTACCCTGGGTGGCGGACTTCCGGGATCCCTGGACGGGTGACTTTCGCTATAATCCGCCGACACGATGGGTCAGAAAAGTGCATACCTGCTGCGAAAGGAAGATCCTTGAAGAAGCCGACCGGGTCATTTGCATCACCGAGTCAACGCGGCACAGCTATATAACCGGCTTTGGAATCGATCCGGGACGTCTTGTGACGATCTATAACGGTTTTGATGCCTCTGACTTCGGCGTCGACTATAGACGCCGGGACGCATCCTCCAACCGGATTATGATCACTCATTCCGGATCGTTTTACGGTACCTATTTTCCCGATACGTTCATTCATGCCCTGGCCGAGGTCCTGAATAACGATGCGGACCTGAGAAAACGTATAACCATGCGGTTCATCGGGGTTATGGAAAAGGGGATGGAGGAGAGAATTCGGCGGGTTCTCCCCGACCATTGTATGTTTTCCGGATACGTGAGCCATCCCGAGGCGGTGAAAGCCGTTATGGAATCGGACATCAACCTGATCGCGCTGCCGGTCGAGGAAAGGGTATTGTATATGGTCTCCGGTAAGCTCTTCGAATACCTTGCCGCCGGGAAGCCGATTCTGGCCATTGCCCCGCGGGGCGAAGCTGCGCATATCATTGAAACGGCAAAAGCGGGGATAGTCCTCTCCCAAAACGGAGTGCATGAGCTTTCTGATGCCCTGCGCCGCGCGATCCCACTGCTGGCGGGGACAGGTGGCGGCGTGTCGGACAAAAGGACGATAGACGGATTTGAGAGAAAGCGCCTGACAGGACAACTCGCCCGGGTTTTCGATGACGCTATCGGGGAATAGTCGACTATGCGAATCGGCTATATACTTGAGAATATGAAAGGAGGGTGGCTCACCTACGAGATCGACGCGCTGGCCGATCTCTGGGCGGAGATTACCATCCATCCCGTCAATCCCGCGACCTATGAAGTATTTGGGGTGGATGCCCGGTATCGAACCAGGACAATTCCCGGAGATCTCGTCAGGGCGGGAGCAATCTCTTTTGTCCATCCGGTTGCCGCGTCCGGCCTTTTCAGGAGACTGTCATCGTATGCGGGAAGGAAAATAGCTCTGGCTGCGCTTTCCACGGCCTGGGTAGTCGGCAGGCAGAAGCCGGACATTCTCCACGCCCATTTCGCCACAGCCCCCGCCGCCGCGGCATGGGCGGCGTCACGGCTCACCGGTATTCCGTACGGGTTTTCCGCGCACGCCTACGACCTGTTCAAGGAGCCGATAGACCGGGAGTTTCTCACCCAAAAATGCGCCGACGCCGCCTTCGTCCGCTGTATCTCCGACTATAACCGCCGCTATCTTATGCAGACCACGGGGGTCGATGAGACGAAGTTTCACGTCATTCACTGCGGGATCGATACGCGCCGCTTCGCCGTTGACGGGAAGGGGCCGGAGGGACATCCCCGTAAAAAGACGATTGTGACGATGGGCAACCTCGTTGAGCAGAAGGGAATTCGGCATCTCGTTGAGGCGCTTTCCGATCCGACGCTCAAACGCAATGGCTACCGGGCGGTCATCGTGGGAGACGGACCGCTCCGGGAGGAGCTGACCGCGCAGGCGCTGTCACTGGGTGTCGAGGCCCAGTTTACCGGGGTCGTGGATAATAGTGAGATCATGCGGTTCTACCGGGAGGCCGATCTTTTTGTCCTGCCGAGCGTGATCTGCCCCGACGGGCACAGGGACGGCATCCCGGTCGTCCTCATGGAGGCGATGGCCTGCGGCGTTCCGGTCATATCGACGAGGCTGTCCGGGATACCCGAGCTGGTCGAAGACGGTGTGAGCGGTATCCTGGTGCCGGAAAAGGACCCCCGGTCGCTTTCCGGCGCGATCGGTACCCTCCTTGCCAACGCCGATATGGGAGGCGGTTTTCGATCGAAGGACGGAAAAAGGTCGTCAATGAATTTGAAATCAGACAAGTGGGCCGTCAGTTGATGGAGATATTTTCCGGCTGCGCGAATAGAGGGGGGGGTAGTGGCCGCGAAACATAAGAAGGACGATAGGCGCGAAAAGAATCTCTTTTACGCCTGCTGTGAAGACCTGACCCGGGAGGGGGCGTGGACCGTTCATATCCGTGAGGTGGTCAACAACTGGGAGAAGCTGGGGGTACCGGTTACCCTTTTTGCCCCCCGGATACGGCCCTTTTCCGTTCCCCCGGTTTGCGACGTCATATACGTCCCGACGATAGACGTGAGGATTGTCAGCGAATACCTCTATCTTGCCATACTTCCCTTTTATATCCTCCTCTTCGGCCTGAGGCGGCGGCCGGACGCCCTCTACTGCCGGGAGATGAACCTTATGGCCCCGGTCGTGTGCGTAGCCCGCCTGTTGGGTATACCCGTCATCATGGAGATAAACGGATTTCTTCTCGGCGACTTGCGAATGATCGGGGCCTCCCGCTTGAGGTTGTCGATCTTTCGATTCTTTCAGATGATAAACCTCAGGTTGGCCGACTCCATCGTTTTTGCCGGGAAGGACTATATCGACCTCTTCGGCCAGGAATACAACATCGAAAAAGAAAAGGCGCGCTTCGTCCCCAACGGGGTTGACACGGACCTCTTTTCTCCCGGCAATAGACAAGAGGCGGCGCGGCTTATCGGCCTTGACCCGGCAAGAACATACGTGACCTTCGTCGGCACGTTCCATCCTCACTCGCTTACGCCGCTCATTATCAGGGCGGCCCGGCGGATTGTCGGGAGGTACGACGATATTGACTTTCTTATGGTCGGGGAAGGGCACGATCTTGCCACGTGCAGGGCGATGGCGGGGAAAATGGGAATTTCCGATCGCGTTATCTTCCGGGGGACACAAAAAAACCGCGATGTCCCGAACTACTTACGGTCCTCGGCCTTATTGATCAACCTTATCGAGGGTTCGGAAGACTGTGGGAGCATGAAACTCCTTGAATACATGTCGTCGGGAGGGGCCGTCGTCGTAAACAAGGGATCAGCCTTCGGTATTTCGTTGACCCATCGCAAAGACTGCTGCATCATAAAAGAGACGATACCGGAGGCCCTTGCCGAAGCCATTGAGACCCTCCTCGGCGACGCCGCCACGAGACAAAAGATGGGAATGAACGCCCGCAGGCTTATCATCGACCATTTCAGCTGGAAAAAGACGGCCGAAAAGCTCATTTCGGTTATCGACGAGGTGGGCAATCGACACTAAGATGAAAAAGGTGCTGGTCCTCAACATCGGCGGCATCGGTGACATGGTGCTGGCGACCCCGGCACTCGAATGTCTTGCGGGACGGGTCGAAGGAGGGAAGCTGGACATCCTGACGGCGGATCGTTCGGCGCCCGTGATCCAGGCGGCGCCCTTTGTCGGCCGTGTGTATACGGTTGACGTGTCGGTACTGACGGGCAGGCCCGGTTTCGGCGGGCTGATCCGGCTTTCGGCCTCGCTCCTGACCCTGATTCGCCTCCGGATGAACCGGTACGACCTGGCCGTTGACCTGATGGCCGTGGAGAGCCCGCAGGCGGCGCGCAGGAGGAGGCTCCTCGTCGATATGATCTCACCCGCTCGAAGGGCAGGCAGGAATACGAACGGGTGGGCCGACTATCTGGACGTGAAGGCCGGTGAGGACCTCTTGTCGGGCGTCCACGAGGCGGACCGGAAGCTGGCGGTAGTCGGAGGCCCTTTTCGGCAACGTCCCGGGGCGGGCCATGCGGGTCTATTCCACCGAAAGGGACGCCCGGACCGCGCGGGGCCTGTTCCATTCGCTTCTGAAGAAGGGTGACGACGGCGTCGCCATCCTCGTGCCGGGGGCCTGGCGTCCCACGAGACGGTGGGATATGGAGGGATTTATCACCGTGGGTAACTACCTTGGCCGTCGTCACCGCCTTTCGGTGGCGGTTTGCGGCTCGCCGGATGAGCGGGACATCCTCGATGCCGTTGCACGGGGTATTCCGGGGGCGTCCGTCCTGATAGACGTGCCGCCGAGGGTCCTGTTTGAGACGATCGGGCGATGTGATATAATGATCACCAACGATACGGGCCCGATGCACCTGGCGGCGGCGGCCGAGAAACCGGGGATCGTCGCGATATTCGGCCCGGAAAATCCCGATCGGTACGCCCCGAGGCGCAACGAGAGGTCAGTCGTGATTTCCGATCGGGTAGACTGTTCGCCCTGCGTCCGTTATTCCTGCCCCGATATGCGCTGCCTCGCGGGGATTGGAGCCGGACGGGTTCTGGAAGCGGTCGATAGCCTTATGACAAAAAGGGATACAAGCGGCGCCGGGCGAAACCGGCCGAGAAAAAAAGCAGGCCGTACGGAGACGCCATGAACGAGGGGATGAAGGCCGGGACGAAGACCGGGACAAAGACCGGCAAGGGGGGGGACCTCCGCGATCGGCACGCGGACCGGTCTGTTTCCGTGGTCGTGGCTACCATAGGCAGGGGGC
Organism: uncultured delta proteobacterium; assembly: GCA_963735595.1. GTDB lineage: Bacteria > Desulfobacterota > Zymogenia > Zymogenales > Zymogenaceae > JAFGAS01. The sequence goes on from CAVTLK010000002.1 coordinate 499,594, forward strand.
GGCTCCTTGTGCAGACGGTCCGGGGACTCCTCGGGAACGACTATCCCTCTTTTGAGGTCATCGTCGTGGACCAGACCCCCGAGCCTGAGCCGGACGTGCTCACCTTCATGGAACAGAACCACGGGCGCGTCAGGTATATCCACCGGACGCAACCCGGCCTGCCGGACGCCCGCAATGCCGGCGTTGCCGCAGCCCGGGGGGACGTGGTTCTGTTCGTTGACGATGACGTGACGGTCGACCGCCGCCTCATCAGCGGGCACGCCGGCGTCTACGCCGAAGGCGGGGTAGGGGGGACGGCGGGGCGGGTGCTGGCGGCCGGCGGCGCGCCCACGACGGTGGAGCGCAGGCAGTCCCATATCGCCAAGATCAGGCTCATGGGGCTTGTCATCCGGGACCATTTTGACGCCGATATACGGACGCGGGCCGACCACGTTCGGGGATGCAATATGTCGTTTCTCCGGCAAGCAATCAATGAAGCGGGCGGATTTGACGGCCGCTTCGGGGGCAGCGCGCACCTCGAAGAGACCGACCTGGCGTGCCGGGTGCGTGCAGCGGGGTACCGGCTTGTCTTCGAGCCGGCGGCATCTCTTGTCCATATCATGGAGCCGGCAGGCGGATGCCGTCCGAAAAACCCGCGTGACTGGTTCTTCTGGTACGGCCACAACTGCTGCCTCTTCTATCGAAAGAACTTCCCGTGGTGGTTCTTCCCGGTGCTCGGCGCCGCCTTTGCCGCCCGGCTCCCGTTTTCCGCGGTTAAAAACCGGCGGACGGGCGTGATCCGCTGGGGTCTGGAGGGATTCATGAAAGGGCTCGACACCTATTGGCGCGCCGCAATATGACGCGCTCAACCGCTCTGACGGACGACGGCCTATGATTATCAGGAGACTGATCGCCCGTATCTTTGTTGCCGCGCGCGGGAACGGCGGTTCGGACCTTTCCCGGGGGCCGCTCTCGGACCGTATCAGGGATGCGGCCGTTGCCGTACTCCTGGAGGCGGGCGGAGGGCCGGTGCTCGAGGTCGGGGTGGGTGAAGGCCTCCTGGCCCGGGAGGCGGTCGTACGGGGGGGTATGAAGAGACTCGTCGGCATGGATATTCTGTGCGAAAACCTCAGGAGGGCGCGGGAACGGGTCAGAAGGCCGGATGCATTTGCCGTGATATGCGCACGGGGAGACCGCATCCCGTTTAAGGCGTCATCGTTTTTGAGGGTCGTCTGCATCAATACGCTGCATAATCAGGCGACCTGGTCACAGGTCGAGACGATCGTTTCCGCGGGGGCCGCGCTGGTCGGGGAGGGCGGGAGCCTCATCCTCGATATCAGGAACGCCTGGGACCCGCTCATCGGCTCGGCCTACCGCTATTCGACGGTTTTCGACCCGTCGACGAAACGGCTGCCGGTGCGCGCCTACCGTCTCGGGCGTATGAGGCGGCTGCTCGAGCGGTACGGGTTTCGGATTGTCAGGAAGGTCGGGATATACTATCCGTTCTGGTTTTTGCCCAGTGCCTTTGTCATCGAGGCCCGGCGATGAGGCGAGTCCCCACGAACTCATTTTACGCTAATGTCCCGCGCATCGCGGCGGCTTTCGCCTCGGCCGGCGAAAACGACGTGGCCACATGTGAGGCGGCCTTCGCGCGGTACGTGGGCGTTCGGCATGCCTTCCTGGTGGGATCAGGTACCTCGGCCCTCTACGTAATCCTCAAGGCGCTGAGGACGTTTTCCACGCGCAACGAGGTGGTGCTGCCGGCCTACATGGTGCCCACGCTGACGCTGGCGATTGCCCGCGCGGGCCTGGTCGCGAGGCTCTGTGATATCGACCGGGCGACGCTCAACATGGACCCGGGGCGGTTGGACGAGTCGGTAAATCGCAAAACGCTGGCGGTGGTGCCGGCACACCTGTTCGGCTTTCCGATGGACCTGGGGCCCATCCGTACGGCGGCCCGCAGCGGCTCCTTTTTCGTCATAGAGGACGCGGCCCAGGCGCCGGGGGCGATTTTGAACGGCGGTCCGGTGGGGGGATTGGGAGACGTGGGCTTTTTGTCGATGTGCAAGGGCAAGATCATTTCGGCGTTCCGCGGCGGGGTAATCACGACGGACGATCCCGACATCGGAGCACTTCTTGAGCGGGAGGTGCGGTCGTTACGGGCGCCCGGCCGGCTCTTTGACCTGAGGCTCCTGGCTACCCTGACGCTGCTTGCCGGCGCGGTTCGGCCCGCGGTCTACGGGGTGCTGCTGCCCGTTATCGGCCGCTTCAAGTCGACGGCGGTCCATACCCATTTCGAGCCGACCGGGGCAACGGCCTATATCGCGCGGCTTGGGCTCGACCAGTTGGGTGCGATCCGTCGCCAGGTGGCGGCGCGGGTTATGAACGGCAGGGCGCTCCTCTCGGGGCTGGCCGGTATCGCCGGCGTCACTACGCCCAGGGTCATTGCCGGGGCGGTCCCCTCGTTCAACCACCTGCCGATAGTCGTCCACGACAAGCAGATCATTGAACGGCTCAGGGGCCTGCTCCTGGTGCGGGGGATAGACACGGCCAGAATGTGGGAGCGCCCGGTTCACCGTATCTACGATCTCGGCTATGGCGGGTCTCCCGACCCGTTTGGCGAGGCGACGTTCGTTGCCGAGCGGCTCGTGGTCCTGCCGACCCATCCACTGGTGTCTGCGGCCGACATCCGGACAATCATTGATACAATACGCGAGGTGATGTAGGACATGTCCCGGGCAAAACGAAGGATAAAGATCTACTTTATTATATTTCTTATCCTGCTGGCGGTGGCGGTCTCATTGCCGGTCATCCTGAGGACCATTTCGGATTATTTCAAATCCGATCAGAAATATTATTATCCCCATGACCTGCAGCGCGACAAGTTCCTTAATGGACAGGAGAAGTAGATGATCTCCGTTCGCAATCTCAGGAGGAACCTGCGCAAGGCGCGGGAGTTTCCGGGATACGCCGTCCGGGCGCTTTACAAGCGGGCCCGCTCGGCGCTGTCCTACTACGTGGGCCGCGGCAGGAGCGCCCCCCCCGAAACGGTATCGATCCTGTTGGCCTACCGCTGTAACCTTCGCTGCACGATGTGCGGTCAGTGGGGGGAAGGCGGGGCGGCCCTCGGGTATACCGACGACGTCAGGCGCCAGTCGCTGACGCTCGGCGACATCAAAGCCGTCGTCGACGGCGTACGGGGCTTCAGCCCCGCCATCACGCTCTTCGGCGGAGAGCCCCTCCTTTACAAGGAGATCATCGGCGCACTCGAGATCATCAAGGGGGCGGGCCTCCGGACGAATATTGTCACCAACGGGACACTCCTTTCGCGCCACGCCCGGGACCTCGTGCGTCTTGGCCTGGACGAGGTCATCTTCTCTCTGGACGGTCCGCCCGGGGTTCACGACCGGGTAAGGAACAGGGCGGGGGTCTTCGCGGAGGCGGCCGAAGGCTTTCGGCTGCTAGCCGAAGCCAAGAAAGGGCTTAACCGCCGCCGGCCCGTGGTCAACGTCAACAGCACGATCTTCGATTTCAATTACCGGCATATGAACGAGACCCTCGATACGGCCCGGTCGCTCGGCGCCGAGGAGGTCACGTTTCACCATTTGATCTTCATCAGCCGCAACATGTACACCGCCCACCGGCAGCTGATGCAGTCTCTGTATGGGATGCCGGTCTGCGACTGGGAGGGATTTGTGGTCGATCGGCTCCCCGACATAGACCCCGATATCCTTATCGAAGCGACCAGGCAGATCACGCGCCGCGGTGCATCGGTCTACCCGAATCTCACGGAGGCCGAGGTCAGGGACTATTATACTTCTTTCGAGTTTGCCCCGAAGAGCTATGCGGCGGCGTGCATGAGCCCCTGGATGGTGGCCTACGTCTTTCCCGACGGGACGGTAAGGCCGTGCCTCAGCAACGGTGTCGTGATGGGAAACGTGAGGCAGCAGCCCTTCAGCGCGATATGGAATAACGACCGATACGTCGGGTACCGACGCGAGGTCAAGAAGAGAGGACATTTTCCGGCGTGCGTCCGCTGCACGGAGCTCTATCGCTTTTGATTACCTATACCGGGCCATGAAAAGACGAATCAGGATTCTGCACATCATCACACGTATGGAGGAAGGGGGGGCGCCGCGCGTGCTCCTGGACCTGCTGAGAGGGCTTGACCGTGACCGGTTCTCCCAGACGCTGGCGGCGGGTCGCGCCCCGGAGGGGACGGAACTCCTGCCCGAGGCGCGGCGACTGCCGATCGAGATACGGGAAATCACGGGGCTCACGAGGCCCATCGCCCCGGCACGGGACTTTTCGGCGATCGTCAAACTTATCGCCTTGATAAGGGAAGAAAGGTTTGATATCATCCATACACATACTTCCAAGGCCGGGTTTCTCGGGCGGCTCGCGGCGCGGATCTCCGGTGCCAGAAGGGTGGTCTATTCGCCGCACGGCGATATCTTTTCCGGCTACTTCTCCGGCTATCAGACGGCCGTCTATAGCCTGGCGGAGCGCGCGGCCGCCGGGTGGTGCGACAGGATCGTGACCCTGACGGATGCGGGGGCCGGCGAATACCTCGGCCGGGGTATCGGCGCCCGGCGGCAGTTTGTGACAATCCCCAACGGGGTGAACGCCGATCTGCTCTCGGGTGCGGCCGACCGCCGGGGGATGCGAAAGGAATTCGGCATTGGGGCCGAGGTTTTCGTCATCGCGTGCGTCGGCAGGCTGGTTCCGGTAAAGGGGTATGACGTGCTGGCGGCGGCGGCACCATGGATCATCGCGAAGGCCGGCGGCCGGGACGTCCGGTTTCTCGTCATCGGGGAAGGCCCGGAGCGCGGGGCGCTCGTATCCCTGACGGAGAGGCTCGGCGTGGGAGACCGGTTTTCGTTTACCGGATTCCGCAACGATGTTGCCCGGCTGCTTTCGGGCGCCGACCTGCTGGCGATGCCGTCGCGAAACGAGGGACTGGGGATGAGCATACTGGAGGCGATGGCGTTGTCGCTGCCGGTAGTCGCGTCGCGCGTCGGGGGGATCCCCGAGGTCGTCACGGACGGCATTGACGGCATTCTCGTTTCCCCCGATGACCCGGAAGACCTGGCGCGTGCCTGTATCGGCCTTATGAACGATACCGGGCGGGCCCGGGAGATGGGCCGGGCCGGCAGGGGGAAGGTCACGGCTCGTTTCAGTGTCGGTCAGTATATCGAAAAGACGGCGCGGCTCTATCTTGATTTGATGCAGGCGATTTGATGGGGGAGACGGCGTGATCGTGGCCATCCATCAACCGCAGTACATGGCCTGGGGCGGCTATTTCCACAAGATGGACTCCGCCGACACCTTTGTCTTTCTGGATACCGTACAATATAAGAAGAACGAGTTCCAGAACCGAAACCTGATCAAAGGCCCCCAGGGACCCCAGTGGCTTACCGTGCCGGTGCTGTATCATTTCGGCCAGGCAATCCGCGAGGTCCCGATAAACAATACAGTGCCCTGGGCGAAGAAGCACCAGGCGGCCATCGTTTCGTGTTATGGGAAGGCGCCCTACTTCGACCGCTATTTCGGCGATTTCGAGCGGCTCTATGCCGGCTCCTACACGGGGATTTCGGAGATCAACATCGCGGCAGCACGCCTCATCGGACGGCTGCTCGGTATCCGAACTGAGCTCCTGGTAGCCTCCGAGCTTCCCCGTGTCGACGACCAGCGTGATCGACGGCTGGCCGAGATCGTCAAACTGGTGGGAGGCGATACGTATCTATCGGGGGCGGGCGGCAGGGGCTATGTCAATGAGGGTATCTTTTGCGAGGAGGGGGTGCGGCTGGTGTTTCAGGAGTTTTCGGCGCCGGTCTATCCACAGCTGTTCGGCCAGTTCGCACCAAACCTCTCCATAGTGGATCTCATTTTCAACGTGGGACCCAATGCTATTGACTGCTTGCGGGGAACAATACGATGAACATTCTCGCATTAGGCGCTCATCCCGATGACATCGAGTTCGGCTGCGCCGGAACTCTGGCGAAGTACGCCAATAACGGCCACAACATCTATCTCATGGTCATGACCAGGGGAGAGAAGGGAGGCGATGGGAACGAACGGGCGACGGAGCAGAAGAAGGCCAGGGAGATACTCATGGCCAAGAAGATCTTCTGGGGAGGGTTCCCGGATACCTTCCCGCCCGCCCAGAAGGACCTGATCGACGCGATCGAGCGGGTCATCGAGAACGTGCAACCCAACATGACCTTCGTTAATTTCGCCGATGACACCCACCAGGACCACCGGGAGCTTGCCAGCGCCCTCAAGTCCGCGGGCAGAAACGTCAGAAACGTCATGTACTACGAGGTACCCTCGACCCAGAACTTCACCCCGACGGTTTTCGTCGATATCGAGAAGTTCATGGACGTCAAAAAACAGGCCCTCATAGCACACCACTCCCAGATGATGAAGACCAATATCGAGGGGCTGTCGATCCTCGAGATTTCGCGCTCGCTGTCCAACTACCGCGGGATTCAGGCCCGGATCCGCTTCGCCGAGGGTTTTTATCCCGAGCGGCTGATGATAAATCTCTGATGGGACCGACGTCCGCTCACGGACCGGGACGCGCGCGCGGCCCCATCCCCCATTCCCGGCCCTCGATTACCCGGGACGACGCCCGGGCCGTAGCGCAATCCGTGATGAGCCGGACGCTCGTCGGCGGGGGCGCCGTCTCGACCTTCGAGGCGGCCGTGGCCCGGCGGGCGGGCGCGGCCCACGGGTGCGCGGTGAGCTCCGGGACTGCGGCGCTTCACCTGGCGCTGGCGGCTCTCGGGGCAGGGCCGGGCGACGAGGTGGTCCTGCCCGCCTACGTCTGCGCGGCCCCGCTCTATGCCGTGCGGTACGCCGGCGCCAGCTCCGGTGCTTGCCGACGTTGATCCCGAGACCGGCCTCTCTTGACCCACCACATACGGGCCGTCCTTTCGAAACGAACAAAGGCTATTGTCACCGTCCACCTCTTCGGCAGGGCCGCCCCGGTGGACGATATCGTATCCCTCGGCGTCCCGGTGTTGGAGGACTGCGCGCAGTCGCTGGGCGGGGTCTACCGGGGTAAACCGCTTGGATCGTGGGGGGCGGCGTCGGCCTTCTCGTTTTACGCCACGAAGGTCATCACGACGGGATTGGGGGGGATGGTCTGTTCGGACGACGCGGGAATTATCGGCCGGGTCAGGGACTCGATCCGGTACGATGAGCGAACCGACGATCACACCGCGTATGCCTGCGGGATGACCTCGTTTCAGGCGGCCCTCGGAACCAGCCAGATAGCGCGGATCGACGATTTCCTGAAACGGAGGCTCGCAATATACGATTTTTACCGGGAGACCTTCCTTTCGGCGGGCATAGAGCTTGCGCCGCCCGCCGGCCCGGGCGAAGACATACACTACCGGTTCGTCGTGAAGACCGACCGGGGGACGGAAACCATAACAGCCGCCCTTGCGGAGCTGGGCATTACCGCCCGTCGGCCGGTCTTCAGGCCGCTGTTCGCCTACGAGGCAGCCGGAGAGCTGCCCGGGACCAGGCGGGCCTACGACCGGGACGTTTCGATCCCCCTGTACCCGGCGCTGACTGCCTCGCAGATGAGGCGGGTCGCCAAAGCGGTGGTCAGGGTTTTGACGGGCGGCCATGAAACGGATGTTCGGCCTACCCTGGTTTATTGCCGCGCTGCTTGCCGTGGCCCTCGCGATTCCGCCGGTTCTGGGTGTTTTTCCGAGGCGGGGCAGCGATGGTTGTGGCTGATGGCCTTTTCGTGCCTTGCCTCCTTCGTCCTTGTCCCGATCGCGGCCAGGCTTGCCGTGCGCGTGGGCGTCATGGACGTTCCGGGGGGCAGGAAGGATCACGAAGTTTCCCACCCCGCTGCTGGGGGGGCTCGCGGTCTTCTGCTCGTTTATCCTTTGCCATCTTCCTGAACGGGGTCATCACGCCCATCCTTATCACGGTGATATCGGCCTCGATGATTATCCTGTCGGTCGGCATCCTGGAAGACCGCTTCGGGCTCACGGAATGGGTCCGGCTCCTGGCACAGGCAGTGGCCTTTGTGATGGTCGCCCTGGCGGGGGTACAGCTGCACCTCTTTTACCCGACGCCGCTGGGACAGGTGCTCAATTACGCGCTGAGCTTCCTGTGGATTGTCGGGATCACCAATGCAATGAATTTTATCGACGGTATGGACGGGTTGTGCGCCGGGATTTCCATAACGATCTCCTTTTTCCTGGGAGTGATCGCTTTTCAGACCAATCAGGCGGAACTGGGCTGGCTTTCGGTCGCGATGTTCGGCGCGGTTGCGGGTTTCTTTCCGTACAACTTCAGCCCGAAACAACCGGCGCGGATATTTCTGGGCGACGCGGGAAGCTCGTTTCTGGGCTTCGTGCTGGCCTGCCTCGCCCTCATCGGGGAATGGTCGGATAACGACCCCATCGTCTCTTTCTCAACGCCGCTGCTGATCTTCGGCGTGCTGATATACGATATGGCCTATACGAACCTGTCTCGCGTATCGTGACCGGCAAGGTCAAGGGTCTCCGGCAGCTGCTGGCTTTTACCGGACACGACCATTTCCACCACCGCATGAGCAGCGTCCTCGGCGGCAGATGTCTGACCGTCGCGTTCCTCGTACTGGTTAACATCGTCTTCGGATTCGGCGCCCTGGCCCTGAGGGACGCCGGGTTTTTCACCGCCGTTATCCTCGTCGTCCAGGCGCTGGCCGTATTCTTGATGATCAGCCTCGTGGAGATCGGGTGCAGGGGGAGAGACGGGCAGTGACGCGCGGCCTTCCGTTCCCGGGACCGATGGGCGGGAACCATGCGCGCCGGTAATCGGGGTCAGCAGATCCGGGGCAGTTCTTCGCCATAGGGCATATCAACCGCCCTGACGGACCCATAGCTGGTCTGGATCGTCACGGGGACCGGTCCCCCGGGCACGACCGACCCGATGACCGCCGCTTCCTCTCCCCGGCGAAACCTCCCGCAGGAGTTTTACCGCGCGTTGTGCGTCCTTTTCGGCGACGATGGCGACCAGTTTCCCCTCGTTGGCGACCGTCAGGGGATCGATGCCCAGCATCTCGCAGGCCGCCGCCACCCCCCCGTTGATCGGAATCGCATCCTCAATGAGCTTTACCGTAACGCCGCCGTCCGCGGCAAGCTCCGTTAACGTGGCGGCGACCCCCCCGCGCGTCGGGTCCCGCATGACCCTTATAGCCACGCCGCCCTTAACGAGGGCCTCCACCAGGGGCCATACCGACGCCGAATCGGACACGACCTCCGTCCGGAAATCGATGCCCTCGCGTTTGCTCATGACGGCGATCCCGTGCTCGGCGATGGCTCCGCTGATGACGACCGCATCCCCGGCCGTGATCGAGCGCGGGTCTGTGGCAATCACCCGCAGGCCGACGCCCGCTGTGGTAACGAACAGGCCGTCGGCCTCTGTGCGAGCCACGACCTTCGTGTCCCCGGTAACGATGCCGACGCCGCATTCCCGCGCCGCCCGGGCGGCGGACTCGACGACTTGCCTCAACGTTTCGACCGGCAGACCCTCTTCGATGATGAGAGATAGCGCTATCGCCAGGGGGCGCGCCCCGGAGACGGCCAGGTCGTTGACCGTCCCGTGGATGGCCAGGCTCCCGATGTCGCCGCCGGGGAAAAAGAGGGGCTTGACGACGAAGGAATCGGTAGTCAGGAGGAGGTTATCGGTGCCCGGCACGGGCGCGGCGTCGGGGAGCCCTTTGGGGTTTGTCCCGAACGCCGGTACGATGACCTTCTCGATCAGCTCGCGGGTAAGGATGCCGCCGCCGCCGTGGGCCAACAGGATCTTGTCGTGCTGCATGTACGCCTCGTTTTCGGTATGGAGGAAGATAGTACTATATCCGCAGCCGTTTTTCAAACTGAATCGCGGGTATTTTGGCCGCGGGCAAAAGGCTCACTGCAAAGACACGAAGGAAGGAGGGTAATGGTGTTCCACATTCCAGACTGTTGATAAACCTTAAATACCGATACGAGCTCAGTCATTGCGAGGGAGCGTCCCTGCCGAAGCCGCGGGGAGCGTTAGCGACGTGGCGGGACCGAGGCAATCTCGGACGCTGTAATTACCGGTAATCACGTTACTATATAGAACGGTGTCCGAGATCGCCACGGGCCCTCCGGGCCCTCGCGATGACACTCCTTCAGAATCCATGCTTTTTCAATACACTGTGCATTCCTTGTTGTGCCTTTGTGTCTCAGTGTCTTAGTGGTGGATTCTCTTGACGGTCGCTTTAGGGAAAGGCCCACCACAAAGGCACAAAGACACGAAGGGGGAGAAAAAAAGGCCGGGAAACTCGTTGCGGGCATACCAAAGGGGGCGGCTTTCGCCGCCCCTGGTTTAGTGAAGTCTTGCATTATTGGATTATCACGCGACCGTCGATTTCCGCTCGGATCGTGCCTTTGCCGGAACGAATTTATGGGCGAATAAGGGCAGGAAGGCCGCGAGAAACGCCGTGGCCGCGTCCAGGTTTGCCCGGGCCGGCTCCGTCAGCCCCTCCTCAAACTCAAAGGAGTATCCCCGGATACCCATGACGTAGGCCTCCGGGAGGGGGCCGAAGTGGTCGGCGGCAAGCTTGACGATCGAGCCGGGTGATACCGAGTGGCTCGTGAAGGTGACCTCGTCGGCGGGATATATCCGCTCGAAGGAAAAAGGCCCCGGCGCCGATATGGAGGCGTCCACGAAAATCACCATGTCATGCCCGGAGATCGCCTCGGCGTCCTCGATGTTGAGCTGATAAGCGGCGTCCGTCGTGACGAAAGACAGCTCGAGGGATTCTACCCGCTCGGCCGCCCTGGGGCCCGAGGCCGTCGTCCTGCCTTCCGGGGTTGCCGTACCCGAGGACGAAGACCGACCGCTGATGACTTTGGCTCATCCCCTTACCTGTTCGTCCACGATTGACCCGTTGTGGTCAAGCAGTTGTACGACCAGCGGCATCTGCCCCAGGGCATGGGTCGCGCAGGACAGGCAGGGGTCGTATGCCCGGATGCCCACCTCGATGTGGTTGAGCAGGCCCTCGGTGATCTTCTTTCCGTCAAGGTACTGCTCGGCGACCTTCCTGACCACCCGGTTCATGGGCTCGTTATTGTTGGTGGTGGACACGATGAGGTTTGCCATGGTGATCTGGTCGTTATCGTCAACCTCGTAATGGTGGAACAGCGTACCCCGCGGCGCCTCGATCCATGCAACGGCACGGTTTTTCTTCTTGCCGGTGACGACCAGGTCGTCTTTCTGAAGATCGGTGTCGGCCAGGAGCTCGCGGATCTTTTCGGCGGCATGGATCAGCTCGATGATCCGCGCCCAGTGATAGGCAAGCGACGAATGGATGGGCCTGCCGTTGCCGAGGGCCATGAACTCCTGACGCTCCTTCTCGGCGATCGGGGTATCTATGTAGGTGGCGCAGTTCATGCGGGCCAGGGGCCCTACCCGGTACCACCCCTTCTCCTTGCCGAGGGGCAAGATAAAGGGGAACTTCATGTAGCTCCAGGGGCGGACCTCTTCCCTGATGTAGTCGAGGTAGTCCGCGGGCTTGACCTGGTCGAAGATGGTCTTGCCGTCGGCGTCGATAGCCCGGAGGTTACCGTCGTAGAGGTCCATGCACCCGTCTTCTTTTACAATCGACACGAAGTTGGACTCGAAGGTGCCGAATTCAAGGAGCCGCTTGGCGTCGGCGTTGATGATCTTCTTGCAGAGATCCAGGGCCTCGACGGCCCAGTCAACCATGGTGTCGGCTTCTCTCTTGAGCTCGTCGGCTTCCTCTTTGGAGAGGTTCTTGTTGACGCCGCCCGGGATCGAGCCGGTGCAGTGCACCTTCTTGCCGCCGGTCGCCTTGATGACCTCCTGCCCGAACTTCCTCATGAGAACCGCCTTCTTGGCGACCTCGGGATACGCCTCGATGACGCCGAAGACGTTTCGGCGCTCGACCGGCGAGTCAAACCCGAACAAGAGGTCCGGGGAGCAGAGGTGGAAGAAGTGGAGCGCGTGGGACTGGTACGTCTGGCCGTAGTGCATGAGGCGGCGCATCTTCTCGGCCGTCGGGGTGATCTTCTCGGCGCCCGCGATCACGTCCATCGCCTTGCTCGCCGCCAGGTGGTGGCTGACCGGGCAGATGCCGCACAACCGCTCGACGATGACCGGGGCCTCCCAATAGAGCCGGCCCTGAACGAAGCGCTCAAAGCCGCGGAATTCGGTGATGTGAAACCGCGTTTGGCTGATGTGCCCCTCTTCGTCCAGATGAATGGTGACCTTTCCGTGTCCCTCGACACGGGTCACCGGATTGATGACGATCTTTCGTGTAGCCATAGTTATTTCCGCCTCCCGGCGCGTTAATCGTATTTGATCAATTCATAGGGGAATTCCAGTTCCTTTCCCGTCAACAGGGCCACCAGCGCGTTCCAGATGGTATCTGCCGATGGCGGACAGCCGGGAAGGAAATAGTCTATCTTGACCACCTCGTGGAGGGGATAGACTTTATCCAGCAGGATCGGAATATCCTCGTCATTGGGGATGATCCCGCCGTCGGTGACGGTCGGTCCTTTGAGAAACGCCTCTTCGAGACATTCCTTGAGCGGCACCGTGTTGCGCATCGAGGGGACGGCATTGGCGACGGCGCATGACCCGATGCCGATGAGGATCTTGCAGTTCTTCCGAAAATCCTTGAGGACCTCCACGTGCTCGTCGTTCTGACCCCGCCCTCGATGATGCCGATGTCTACGGGCCAGGTGAACTCCTTTATATCGTTGATGGGCGACCGATCAAAGTCGACCATCTTCGCCAGCTTGAGTATCCGGTCGTCGATATCCAGGATCGACATATGACAGCCGAAACAGCTGGTCAGATGCTGCGTTGCAATGAGTGGCTTTGCCATCTCTCGTACCCCTGTGTAATGTTAACCGCTCTTTTTCTTGCCCTCGATCTCCCACCCGATCGGGTGCATATCGAACCGCCGCTTACCGACAGGCGTCCGGTATCCGACGCGTTTGACGAGAAGCGCCCCCGTGGGGCAGATCGTCGCCGCTCGGTCGGTGACGGCCATATCGGTCTCGCCGAGATTATGCACCGCGTTGACGGAGATCTTCTTGTGGATGCCGCGCCCTTCGAAGGAAAAGACGGTCTTGCCGTCGAGAAACTCCGAGGCGCGGATGCACCGGCCGCAGAGGACGCAGCGGTCCCGGTCGATATACATATCGGGGTGGGATGCGTCCACCGTGCACTGCGGTCTCAGGTAGGGGAGCGTGGGGGTAAGCATCTGGGTGTAGTACCCGAGCGCCTGTAGCTCACACTGCCCGCTGGTCTCGCAGGCGGGGCAATAGTGATTACCCTCGACTAAATGCATTTCCACCACCCTGCAGCGGTGGTCTTTGAGCTGTTTCGTATTATTCTCCACCACGATTCCGTCGGCCACGGGGAAGAGGCAGGAGCCCGCGGGCCTGCCGTTTACCATCACGGTGCAGATGCGGCAGTTCCCGCCGGACGGGAGGTCCTTATGCCAGCAGAGCCGCGGGATGTAGATACCGGCGGCGTCGGCGGCCTCCATGATGGTCTGTCCCTTTGTTGCCTTTACCTTCACCCCGTCTATCGTGAAGGTTACCGTTTCCTGAGTCATAGGTTTGCCTCCTCTTCGCCGTGGGGTTTCCTGCCCGCGATCTGGGCGCCATCGGCGACGGCCTTCGCGAAATCGAAACGCCCGATATAGTCGGCCGGCTTGATCGCGGCGTCATAGAGCTCCGGGAAGTTCTGCATGCTGGTGAGGATCGGGTTTGGGGCGGTCTGGCCGAGGCCGCACCGGCTCATAGTCTTGATGGTTTCGCCGAGCAGCTTGATGTTTTCGAGGTCAGACCTGGTTGCCCGGCCTTCGATGACTTTATCGAATTCCTTGAGCATGAGCGTCGTACCGACCCGGCACGGTGTGCACCAGCCGCACGATTCTTCTACGAAGAACTCGGTAAATTGCCTCATGTGGGTCAGGAGATCCCTGCCGGGGCCGAAGAAGATGACCGAGCCGCCCGTGGAGAAGTCCTCGAACGAGATGGTGCGGTCAAAATCGTTCGGCGCGACGAGCCTTCCTGAAGGCCCGCCGATCTTGGCGGCGATGGCATGTTCGGCCCCCACCATCTTGAGGAACCGGGTGACCGTGATGCCGTATTCGATCTCGTAGACGCCGGGCCTGCTGCAATCGCCTGAGACCGATAACAGCTTCGTGCCCGCGGAGCCCTCGGTGCCGATGGTCGAGAACCACTCGGCGCCCTGCTCCACGATCCGGGCGGCGGCGCACAGCGTCTCCACGTTGTTGACGGCGGTGGGGCGGTTCATGTATCCCTTTTCCACCGGGAAAGGAGGCCGCTCACGCGGGGCGCCCCGTTTCCCTTCAAGCGACTCGATGAGCGCGGACTCCTCGCCGCAGATATAGGCCCCCGCCCCGATCTGAATCCTGATGGCGAAATTGAAGCCTTTCTTGCCGAGTATGTTCTGGCCCAGCAGCCCCTTCTTTCTTCTCTCTTCGAGAATCCGCTTGAGATCCTCCAGCATATATTCGTATTCGCCCCTGAGATAGACGATCCCGTATTCAGCGCCGATGGCGTATCCCGCGATCGTCATTCCCTCGAAGACGAGGTCGGCCCGCTGGCTCATGATGACCCGGTCTTTGAACGTGCCCGGCTCTCCTTCATCGGCGTTGCAGACGATGTACCTGAAGTCGCTCTTGACGTTTCGGCAGGCTTCCCACTTCTTGCCGGTCGGGAAGCCCGCTCCGCCGCGTCCGCGAAGCTTGGATTTCTTGACCTCCTCGATAACCTGCTCCGGGGTCATCTTGATGGCCGCGCGAAGCGCCGTCCCGCCGTCCATGGGCGCGAAGACCACGGGTCCCGAGCGTCTCAGGTTCACGTCCGTGAGCGCCTGGGCTAACTGCGAGATGTCTTCCCCTTTTCTGATTGCCTCCACGATATCGGCGACATCTTCGGGCAACAGGTTACCGACGGGAGTGTGGTTGATGAGCGCCGAGGGCGCCTGGTCGCTCATGCCGATACACTGGGCATAGGCCAGCGTGATCGATCCATCCGGCGTAGTTTCGCCGAACTTGACGCCCACCGCCTCTTCAAAGGCACGGGCGATTTCCGCTGCCCCTTTCATCTTTTCCACGACGCTGTTGGAGAGGCGGATGACGGTCTTGCCGACCGGTTTTTGGGAGAAGAAGGTATAGAAGCTGATCTTGTCCCGTACTTTGACCCGCGGGATACCCATCGCCTCGCTGATATGGCCGATGGTCTCTTCGGAGAACCACCCGTCCTTGGCGTTCACCTCCAGGAGGACGTCCATGAGGCGCGTCGGGTCCCTTCCATACTTCTCCGCAACCTTTTTGACGAATAAGGCGTGGTCTTCGCTCATTACTGCTCCTTTTTAGAAGTATATACGTTCCGGAAAGATAGAGATAACCGCGGCCTGCCGACGCCGCGTTCGATACGGAATTGATACTATGACAGTATTAGCAATCCCTATGCCAATAGAGGGGATGGTGATGGGGCGTTCCGGTGTTTAACGCGACGCCGGCAGGGTTCAGGCCGGCGCGCTGCGACGTGCTGAAATCGTTGAGAAAAGGGGAACCGATTTGGAAGGACGGCGCCCGCTGCCGACTGCCGGGCGGCCCTCCGGATGCCCGATGCGCCCCGGCCCCGCGATGTGGCTGCCGGGCGGGGTGCCGGGCGGTTCGTTTTGCCCCACCGGGTGGTGCAAAATTCCTCTTAGGGGAAAGGAGCGGATCGGCGGTATCGCCCGTATCGCTGTCATCGGCGGCGGACGGCCCGGCTACTCGGCGCCGTCCCCGATGCCGTACTTGGCCATCTTGAGCCGCAGCGTCTTGCGGTCTATCCCGAGGATTTCGGCCGCCCTGGACTTCTTGCCCTCGGTTGCGGCCAGCACGCGCCGGATATGCTGCTCTTCGATCGCATCCAGCGCGACCAGCTCACCCTGCTCACCCTCGGAATGCGCGGATTCGGGCTGCTGCCCGCCGAAGAACATGAGGTCGGTTGCCTCTATGGTCTCGTTTTCGGTGAGCACTACCGCCCGCTCGATGACGCTTTCCAGCTCCCGGACGTTTCCGGGCCAGCCATACGTCATCAGGGCTTTCATGGTGCCTGCCGCCTATGCTTTTTACGTTTTTCTTTTTCTTGCGCTTGAACCGATCGAGGAAGTGGCCGGCCAGCGCGGGGATGTCGTCCTTGCGCTCCCTTAAGGGGGGGAGGTGGATCGGCACGACCGAGAGGCGGTAGAAGAGGTCTTCGCGGAAATTGCCCTCCTTGACCTCCTGGAGGATGTCGCGGTTGGTGGCGGCGATGATGCGCACGTCCACCTTGATCGGGTGCGAGCTTCCCACCCGGATGATCTCCCGCTCCTGGATGGCGCGCAGGAGCTTGCCCTGAATTTTGGGGCCGATGTTGGTGATCTCGTCCAGGAAGAGGGTCCCCCCGTTGGCGAGCTCGAACCGGCCGTGCTTGGTGGCCGTCGCGCCGGTGAACGACCCCTTGACGTGGCCGAACAGTTCGCTCTCAAACAGGGTCTCCACCAGCGAGCCGCAGTCGACGGTCAGCATCGGCTCCTGCTGCCGCTCGCTGAACTGATGGATGGCCCGGGCGACCAGCTCCTTGCCGGTGCCGGTCTCGCCGAGGATCAGCACGGTGCTGTTGGTCGGGGCGACCTTCTGGATCTGCTCGCGGACCCTGACGATCGCCGCCGAAGTCCCGAGGATCGGGTTGACATCCGGCTCGATGCCGGTGGAGTGCTCCAGCTCTTCCTTGAGGAGCCGGTTATGCAGGGTAAGCCGCCGCACCGAAACTCCCCGCTTCACGACCATCCTCAGCTCGTCGGGGGTAAAGGGCTTGGAGAGGAAATCGAAGGCGCCCAGCTTCATCGCCTGTACGGCCGCTTCCACGGTCCCGTGGGCCGTGATGACGATTACCACGGCGTCCGGGTCGTCGGCCTTGACGCTGCGCAGGACCGTCATCCCGTCCATGCCCCGCATCACGAGGTCCACGATAATCAGGTCAAAACCGTGTTCCTTGATCAGGGCAAGGCCGGCCTCGCCGTCCGATGCGGTCTGTACGGCGTATCCCTCGGCGGTTATGACCTCCGCGACCCCTTCGCAGATAGTCGCGTCGTCGTCGATGACCAGTATGCGGCAATGAGCGCTCATCCGGTGTTACCTTTCGTGTATCACAACCCGCCCGTTTGGGCGCGCAGTCAAAAACCCCGGCCCCCGTTCACCCTCCACGGGACGTTTCGGTTATTAGTGCTCTTCGCGCGTTTCAACCTCGACGGGAAGCCGGACGGTAAAGGCGGTCCCCCCCGTCTCCGGGCTCGCCACCGTGATCGTCCCGCCGTGTTTCTCGATGATCCCGTAGCTGATGGCAAGCCCCAGCCCCGTTCCCGAGCCCGTGGAGGAGGGGCCCTTGGTCGTAAAGAAGGGCTCGAAGATCCTGCCGATGTCCTTTTCGGGGATGCCGGGACCGGTATCGGTAATGACGGCATCGAGGAACGCGCCGTCGGCCGAGAGGGCCGTCCTGATATCCAGCGTCCCGGCGCCCTGCATCGCCTCGGCCGCGTTCATGATGATATTCATGAAGACCTGCTCAAGCTGCGTCGGGTCGGCGATGACGCCGGGTGGAGAGGCGGCAAGGTCCCTGGTGATTGTGATGTGGTAGAAAACTCCCTGCTGGTCGAGGAGCGCCAGCACGTTTTCGAGGGCGTCGTTTACGCTGGTAGAGACGAAGTTCAGCTTGGTCGGGCGCGAAAACTCGAGGAGCCCCTTGACGATCTCCTTGGTCCGGGAGGCAGACGTCAGGATCTTCTCTATATACGCGTAGCGGGGGTCGTCCTTGCCGGTCTTTTCCTCCAGCAGGTTAGCGTAGACGAAGATACCGCCGAGGGGGTTATTGATCTCGTGGGCGACGCCGGCGGCAAGCTTCCCGAGGGACGCCATCTTGGCCGACTGGAGCATCTGCTGTTCCCGTATCCGGCGCTCGGTCACGTCGATGACCAGCCCCTGATACCAGGTGCCGGACCGGTCCTTTTTCATGTGCGCGGTCAGCTGCACGTCGATGGGCTGGCCGTTCTTCTTCTTGAACGTGACCTCGTAGTCCTTTACGTAGCCGTCGCGCTCGATGGTCTCCTGGAACCTCAGGCGCTCGGCCGGGTCGGCATAGAGCTGCGTCGGGATGTCGATGGACAGGAACTCCTCCTTGGCGGTGTAGCCGAGCATATCCAGGAGCGTCTGGTTGCAGTCCATGAATCTCCCCTCGCGGGAAGAGAAATAGAGGCCGTGGCGCACCGTCTCGAACAGGTAGTGGAAGTTCTTCTCCGATTCGAGCAGGTCCTGCTGGGCCGAGAGGATGTCTCTCAGGTCGTAGAAGAAACCGACGGTCGCCACCTCCCTGCCGTCCTGGTAGATGAGCGATCCCGACAACATCACCGGGATCTGCTCGCCGCTCTTGGCTATACCCACGTAGCGCTGCGAGGCCAGCTTCCCCTTCCCGCCGTATTTCTCGTCCCGGAGTTTCCGCATGATGTCCTGCGCCACGCCGGGGGGGTAGAGGGCGGCGGCGTTCATCTTGCCGATCACCTCTTCGGCGGTATACCCGAGGAGGTTCTCGGCCCCCTTGTTGAAGATGATGATGGCGCCCTTCATGTCGACGGCGATGATGCCGTCGTACGAGCTTTCGATCAGGGAGGTCATGAACTCGTTGGAGCGGCGGATCTCCCGCTCCATCAGGATGCGCTCGGTGAGGTCACGGACGAATATGGCGATCTTCTTCTTGTTGTCCGGGGTGCCCGCCGTGCTGACGCAGACCTCGAAGGGGTGCGGGTCGCCCGAGGAGACGACGATCTCCATCTCCATGCAGAACCGGCGGCTCTCCAGGGCCGGGCTCCCTTCACACAACTCGAAGAGGAAACCGCGCCCCTTCGGGTCGAGCAGCGAGGAGAAATCGGTCCCGATGAGGGCCTCGTAGGGGTAACCGGTCAGCTCCGTGGCCATACGGTTGACGTTCTTGATATGGTAGGTCTCATCCAGCAACAGGATGCCGTTATCCCCCATCTGGAATATCCACTCGTAATCGGATATCGGCATCGGAATCTCCATCAGATATGCGCCGCGCCTGGCACGCGGATGGGGAAATATACCCCATCGGCCGCCCGGGCTGCGGTATGCGGCGGAATACGGCGTTCAACTATCTATTTTACTTTTTTACCGGCCCGTCCGCAAGGAGATTTTTTGACGGGAGATTTACCGTGCCGGGCCAATTCGGGACGAATTCCGGGCTAATGCCGTGAGGGCCGGGCCGACGCGGGGGGGCGCACACGGAGGGGAATCTACGTACGGGCATGTATGGACCATTAATGGACCACGCACGGGCCCTGTGCGGGCCATGCATGAGGTGAAGCGTGGGGGGGGAGAAGAATCGTTCTTTGCTGCGCCGGGGGCGCGGTACGGCCGCCGCCCCGTCTATAGTCTATAAGGGGCGGCGGCTGGATTGATGCGACGGGATGCGGCGGGATGCGGCGGCTTCGGCCGGCCGGTTAACGGCCGGGCATCGCGCGGCAGGGGCGGCCGGGTAGATATTACCCCACGTCCCCGAGCTCGCCTTTCTTCGGTTGTGCGTCCTTCCTAAGGGCCCGCTCGACCAGTTCGAGGAGCTCGGCGGTCTTGACCGGCTTTTGCATGATGAACCTGGTGCCGAGCTCTTCGGGGGTCACCATGTCCATTTCCTGCTGCAGCCCCAGGCTCGTCAGCACGATGCGGGGGATACCCCTGGTCCACTCGTCCTGACCGAGCCGTTTGATCAGATTGAAGCCCTCGCTGAAGCTTTCCATGATGATATCGATGACGGCAAGATCGGGGCTCTCCGATTTGGCCTTGTCGAAACCTTCCTTTCCGGTTGACGCCTCAACCACCACATAGCCGCTGGATTCGAGGATGGTTCTGGTTGCGCTCCTGAAGTCGTTGTCATCGTCCACGAGGAGAATCTTTTTTTTCTCTGCCATCTGTTCCCCCTTTTACAATAGGTATGAGTATGACCAAAACATCCGGTATTGCACATTACACCAAACGGGCGGCGCCGGGCGCTACTGCGGTGCGCGGGCGGCCGGCAGCCCGACCGTGAACGTCGTCCCCCGCCCGTACTCCGTCTGGAAATCGATCGTGCCGTCGTGGGCCTCGACGATCTTCCTGACGATCGCCAGGCCCAGCCCCGTCCCCTTGATCGCCTTCGTGTCGGGGCCCTTGACCCGGAAGAACTCGGAGAAGATCAGCGGGATGTCCTTTTCGGGTATCCCGAAGCCGGTGTCGGCAAACCGGACGACGCATCGCCGGTCCTCGGTTGTTACGGAGACGGCAAGCGTGCCGCCGCGGCGGTTATACTTGACGGCGTTGCTGATGAGGTTGCTGAAGGCCTCCCCGAGGGAGCGCTCGTCGCCGGCAACCCGGGGGGGGTCGCCGTCGACGGCCAGCGTCGCCGTTACCCCGCTCTCGGCGATCAGCGGGGCCAGGAACTCGAGGTGGCGCGTGATTATCGCCGCCACGTCAAGCTCGGCGAACCCTTCCCGGACCCGGGCGGGGTCAAACCGGGCAAACGAAAGCCAGTCCCCGATGAGGGCGATCAGGTCGTCCATGCGGCGGTCGGCCTTCGTGATGATGTCCCGCGCCTCGGGCGAGACGGGCCCCGCCATGTCGCCGAGGATCACCTCGAAATACTGCTTGACGGCCGACAGCGGAGACTGGAGCTGGTGGGAGACGATCGAGATGAAGAAATCGGTCATCTTTTTCTTCTCGGCAAGCGCCGCCTCTCTCTCGGCGATAAGCCGCCTGCGCTCCAGCCCCCGGCTCACGATGAGGCGCAGCTCCTCCGGGGTGAACGGCTTGGGGAGAAAGTCATACGCGCCGTTTCTCATGGAGGCCACGGCGTATTCGATGGTGGCGTACCCCGTGATGACGATCTTGATGATCGAGGGGTCGGCTTCCCCGATGAGCCGCAGCACCTCCAGGCCTTCGATGCCCGGCATGCGGATGTCTACCAGCGCCAGGTCGGGCGGGTCCGCCTTGGCCAGCTCGATGCCGGCGGCCCCGTCGGCGGCCGTCAGCACGCGGTAGCCCTGTTCTGAGAGGATATCGCGGCACGCCTCCCGCATGATCGTCTCGTCCTCGATTACGAGGATCGTCTCGGGAGCGCCCGCCGCAACGCCGTAGGGCAGCTGTTGGTCTACCATCGCCGGCAGCCTCTCTCAATCATCAGCGTCTCCCGGTCGTCAGGGGGGCCTGCCGTCCACGGTATCGCCGCCGCTACGGGTTCCTTCCAACGCGGATGCGTATGGCCTCTAAAACGGCAAGCCTGAGCTCCTCGGCGTCAAACGACTTAATATAGTAGTAGAAGATATCCTGCTCGCGCACCTTGCTTTCCAGCTCCCGGGTGTTGGTCCGGGCCGTCAGGATGACGGGGAGCGTCCCGTCCACCGCCTTGAGGATGCCCACCACCTGGTCCCAGGGGGTGTCGGCCAGGCCGACGTCCACCAGGGCGGCCGCGTACCGCGCATCCCTGAGGCACCCGACGGCGTCCACGATCCGCGGGCAGATATCCACGGTCAGGCCGTCGCCATGGAAGATCCGCTCGATCTGGGCCTGGGCGCCCGGGTCCGTATCCAGCACCAGGATTCTCTTGGTTTCCGGTGACATCGGTGACATCAGTGACAATCGTACCTGTATTAGACTACTCCTGTTTGTACAAAAAAGCAATTCGTATGCCAATATCTGCGCGCGGGCGGGATGGCCGGGCGCCGGACGGCGGGAAGGCCCGCCCGCATCCGCGCCGCCGGTACTGTATGAAATCCTTGAGGAAAAGGACCGGCGGGGGCACGCGCGGCCCCGCAGGGGGGCGGCGGCGCACCCGGGGCGCGGCGGAGGGGTTTTGCGGCCGGCCGGCGGGGGAGCGGGGGAAGGGCCGCGTGGTCTGTTTTGCCCCATGCGGCGGGTCAAAATGCACCGGAAAGGCCACGTCGCAAAGCGGGCCTTCGGGGTAGTTTCGGGAGAGGGAGTTGACGGGAGAACCGGTTTTCGCCCGGGGGGGGAGTGAGGAAGCTGCCGGGCACGACAGGCCGTGTCCCTACGGATTCAAGCACGATACGCCCTTAACACCCGTCGGTACACCACACGTAGTGTCCGACTGATCCGAGGAATATAAAAAAGGGGGATGCTTGGCATCCCCCTTCGGCCGTATCGGGTTTGTGCCCGATCCTTATTACTTCAGGTACTTCGTCTTTATCTCTTCGATGAGCCTGGTTTCGTATTCTCCCGTCGACGCGCATTCCCAGTCGTTTTGATACTCGAGGATGGCGAAGGCGAGCATCTTATGCTGTTCCGTCCAGAACCTCGTCTTTACCGTGAACGTGGTCGTGCCTCCGGAAACTTTCTTTATATCGACGGTATAGGTATACGAGAGGGTCTTCCAGATCTTCTTGGCGCCGGTTTCGGCCAGGCCGCAGTCGCAATAGCCGAAATTCACTCCCTTTGCCTTATACCCGCTCTTATCTCCGGTAACGTCGCGGTAGTAGGCGATGACCTCCTCATCGGTAACTATTGTTTTGATCGTCGTGATCGTCCCCGCGGCCCTGTCGTTCGTATCCAGGACGTAGCCCTTGTCGGCAAAGTACTTGACGAACGCGTCGTAGACCTTGTCCGCGCCCGCGTTTACCGTCGCGTTGTAGACGGCCACCGGTTGTGCCGGGGTAATAACCGGCGCGGCGGCAGACGAGAGGGCCCAGAGCGCCAGAATGGTAAGAGAAACGAAGAGAACGAGATACTTTTTCATGGTATCCTCACTGAATATGGTGTTAGAGCATGCTAAGCCCATGATCAGTGGAAGTCAAGCGAAGAAACGGCAGGGAGGCAGTCGTGCCGCATGTCCTTCCCGCTAACCCTTCGCCTCCGCCTCAAACAGGCACGTGTCGTCTCCCCGCGCCTTGCACCTGGTCTCCCGCACCTGGTAGAGGCCCTTGCCGTATACCCAGTCCGCGATGAACTGAAGGGACCCGGCGTAGTTGGAGCAGAAGGGCTTCGTGCTCGTGGAGCCGGAACAGATCAGGCAGTCGTGGACGTCGAACTTCGGGAGGCCGCCGGCCTGCGGCACCACGGTGCCCCGGTTGATCGCAACCTTTAACAGCTCGTAGGCCTTCACGATCCGCTCCTCTTTCGGGAGCTCCTTCATGTAGTCCAGTATATTATACTTGACGACGGGTATTTCCAGCGCCTTGTACCCGATCTGCCTCAGGACCCCCTGGGCTCCCACGGCGCCGATCAGGTCGATCGCCTGGTGATATATGCTTATCTGTTGTTGTTGGTGAACGCCTTGTCCCACGTCCAGTCCGGGGGGGATTCGAGGATTTCCCCGTCAGCCCCACCCGTTTGAAAATCATGTCCCGCGCGTTGTGCCCCATGATCTCGCCAACGGTGTCATACGCAGACCGCATCGCCATGTTCGTCACTGTCTTTTCCTGTGCCATGGTTGATCTATCCTTTCCTGGTGGTGAAGGTATACCTGTACAGATGCCAAGAATATCGAATTACGCGATAGGCGTGCCACAACGAAAAACGGCGTCCCCACAGCCTTGTCCCGTCACGCCCCCGGCGGCCCCGCGAACCGCTTCCCCGCTAATTCTTCGCCCCTACCTCAAAAAGGCAGGTATCGTCCCCCAGCGCCTTGCACTTTGTCTCCCTCACCTGGTAGACGCCCTTACCGTATACCCAGTCCGCGATGAACTGGAGGGACCCGGCATAGTGAGAGCAATAGGACTTCCTGCTGGTTACGCCGACGCACAGGAGGCAGTCGGGGACGTCCCACGCCGGAAGCCCGCCCGGTTCTGCCACTATCCTGCCCTTGTTGGCCGCAAGCTGCAAAAGCTCGAAGGCCTTTGTTATTCTTTCCCCCTGGGGCAGGTCTTTTATGTGATCGGCAACTCCGAACTTGACGACGGGGGTTTCCGTGCTTTTGTACCCGATGAGCCTCAAGATACCCTGCCCCCCGACGTCCCCGACCAGTTTCAGGGTCTCTGTGTATATTTTTGCCTGTTCCTCGACGGTGGCTTCCTTGTCCCAGGTATAGTCCGGGGGCGACCCCAGGACTCTCGTTAACCCTGCGTCTCTGAAAATCATGTCTCTCGCGTTTTCTCCCATGATCTCGCAGACGGCCTCGTAGGCAGCCCGTATCGCCATTTTCGTTACTGTTTTTTCCTGTGCCATAGCTGACGTGTCCCCTCTTGCTGATGATGTATACGTAGTACGCAGACCAAGAGTATAGTATCAAGCAATAGGCGTGCCATAACGGAAAACGGCGGCCTTTTTTTGTCACGCGGCCGGCCGGCGTGTCCGTAGTTCAACATATTGAATACAGGCGCTTTTTACGTAGGGGTGGGTTCCCCGGACGGCCGTACCGGGTGGAGAGCGCCGTGCGATGGGCTTCAGGCGGCAGATTAGTGCAAAATATTTTGCAGGTGGTGTAAGAAATACGGTGGGTCAGGGATATCGCCGGATACGGCGGGGTGCGGGTCTCCGCAGTTGTTGCGAGGAGGGCACATCGGGGCCGATGTGGCAATCCCCCGACTGTCACCGGGAACCCCCCTCCGTCATTGCGAGGAGGCCGAAAGGCCGACGCGGCAATCGCATCAGAGCAGGGTGGGGGAGAGTGTCAACGAAAGATTTGACCCGTCGCGCCCTCTCTCGAAAGGATGGCCGCCTTTAATAATTATCAGCATATATGCCGCCCGTCTTGCGCTTACGTTACTTCACCGTCATTGCGAGGGCATTAACAGGAAACCCGAAACGTTTCCCTCAATGAATAAGGGTCAAACGGAGACTTGAGCCCTTTTAGTTTGTCCTTTTACTTTTTAAACAGACCGAGGCCTGCGGCACGGTGTCAGTAACCGAGAAACCAAGAAACCAAGAAACTAAGAAACTACGCCGAGCCCGCACGTGGGACTGGTTCCCCTGGTTTCTCTTTCCCGGCATAGTAAGAAACCATGTAAGTATATGATATCTTTTGAGATAGAGATATGGTTTCTTGGTTTCTTTAGTTTCAGGGATTACGGGGTACGCGGGCCGCACTAATGCGGCCCCTACGGGTGCTAACCGGGATCGCGGAGACGCTTGTAGGGGCGGCGATGTTTAATACTGCCGCTCCGGCGACGATTACTATTGTCATTGCGGGGAGGCCGAAGGCGACGAAGCAACCTTCTGACTGTCACCAAGGACGGCCCGCGTTATTGCGAGGAGGGCGCAGCCCGACGCGGCAATTGCATCAGAGCAGGGTGGGGGGGGGGAAGTGTCAAGAAAGACTTGACCCCTCGCGGCTCCTTTATATCTAAGGGATACTCCTTATTGGTGGTGACCTTAAAACTAACGTCAGGTCTCGCGAAATGAGTTAAGTTTAACGTAGTAGCTTTTGCCATAATACGTGTTTCGTGTGTATACCAAATAATGATAAAGGCCGTAAATAATAGAATCCCATCTGTAATAGAAAAACAACTAATATTGGTAAGTATTATTGGTAAACAAACTCCGGCTAATAGTAAAACTATAAGCGTCTCATAAACGTACGGGCTTAACTTGTCGATTAGGCAGGCTAATATTTTTTTAAACATAGCTATGTCTCTCCTGGTTACGGTCTCGGAACGGTTAGCATGATGTAATATCATATGGTGACAGTGAGGGGATTGCTTCGTCGCTTCACTCCTCGCAATGTCCGTATTTGGGGGGGGTAAGAACCAAAGCCGGCCTTACTTGCAGAGAAACGCTGTAAGGGTCAAACGGAGACTTGACGCCTTTTGCCTCCCTTCATTTGAAGTACTCTAAAACTAAATACACTATAACGCCTAGTAATGTTGTGAATAAAGAGCCCAGGAATACTAGGAAAATCTTCTCCTTATTCCTTTTAAAGAAGTGAACCTTTAACTTCTTACTCTCCACACTAATCTTATTAACCATCACGTAGTTTCGCATGTATATTACGATAAAGAAAAGAAATATTGAGATTAGCATCATATATAGTATTGGTAATGAATCTAAGCCAATAAATCTAATACCTAAGAACATATTGAAAAAAAGATTCAGTACCATAAATACAGGGATACCTATAAAAATAGTACAAAACATTTTGTAAAAAATATCTATTGCGGGACTTTTCCGGGCTTTTAATAGAACTTCCTCTAGTTTCTTTGCGATGCCGAAAACCTTTACTGAGTCTTCACGATAAGTTATTTCTGATGTCCTAGGATTTACTGTGAGTGAGAGTACGATGGCCCCATAATTAACGAATCTAAGTTCGTGGATTGGCTCATCAAGGTCAATCGTCTCCAGTTCATCTATGCTATCCAGGTTATGATCTCCAACCTGTAGCTCGTAATCTTTTGCTATATGCGTCCTGAATAAAGAATCAATCTCCTTTATATTATCTTTATAAAGGTTAAGCAGTGGCAAGACGATACTTTTTTCTACCTGTCTATCTCTCATAAACTAGCCCCACTAATTGCTCAAGGATTGAGTCCGAAAGAAACAGAAAGTCCTCGAATACTACGTTGTCCCTTATACCAGTCAGCACTCGGACGAACCTTCGCCCTCCTCTCGTCCCCCCAGATACCCCTTCAAATCCTCGTCCGACCATCCGCCGGGGCCGGGCCTGCTGGGGGTGCCGGCAAACAGCGGCTTGAGCGGTTTCGCGAAAAAGGGGGGCGTGCTCGGGATTCCGCCGGTGGAAGGCCGGGAGGGGAGGCTTCCCGTGGCGTCGCGGACGAAGCCGACCGCCCGGTTGTTGGAGGTCGAGAGGATCCCTTTCTCGAACCACCCACGGTGCCTCCCGTTGGTCCCGTAGACGTTATTGTTCGTGATCCACGCCACGACCTTCCCGATCTTGCTGCGGAAGCAGTCCCGGTCAAAAATCAGCGCGGCGCGGCCCTGTTTGTCGAAGATCCATTCGGCCATGATACTATCCCCTGAAACATGGATGACGGTGCCGTTTCCGGCGGCGCGCGACGGTGCTGTGAGGGCAGGTAGCGGAAACCGCGGCAGCGGGGCTGCATTCAGGTGGAACAGGTGACGAGATATACGATACGGGCGCGGCCGGCCGCGCCCGTCGATACGACCATCTTACTGCGGACACCACATGTGGCGCCCCTACGGGTGCTGATGCGAATCGTCTATACGACTCGTAGGGACACGACATGTCGTGTCCGGTTGTTCTTCTTAGCACTTCGAAAACCCGCAGGCCGTGCACGTCACGCATCCGCTTTCGTGGACCATCGACGAGCCGCAGTCGGGGCAGGTCACGATCGAGCGCAGCGGC
The DNA here is from genome assembly GCA_963735595.1 of uncultured delta proteobacterium. Taxonomy (GTDB): domain Bacteria; phylum Desulfobacterota; class Zymogenia; order Zymogenales; family Zymogenaceae; genus JAFGAS01. The sequence continues at coordinate 526,965 of CAVTLK010000002.1, forward strand.
TCTTCGTCGCGGATGAGCTTTTTGATCTGGGGCTCGCCGGATTCTTCGATGTAGAGCCTCAGCGCCTTGGCGATGGCGTCCGAGCAGGAGAGGATCTGGCTCCCGTTGTACCAGAAGGGGCTGGGGCAGCGGATGCCCGAGAGCTGCTTGATGATCGAGTTGATGTCTATGCCGGAGCGGAAGGCAAGCGAGATCAGCCGGCCGGTCGTCTCGTTCTGGGAGGCCGAGCAGCCGCCCGCCTTGCCCATCTGGGCAAACGCCTCGAACAGCCCGTGCTCGTCCTCGTTGATGGTCACGTACAGGTCGCCGCAGCCGGTCTTCATCTTGCGGGTGGTGCCGCGGGTGACGTCGGCCCGCGGACCGGGGTGTCCGGGCGACGGTCAGCGGGGCGATGCCTTCCATCGGCAGCTCGAGCTGGGGCGCGGCCGCCCCCTCGCGGTTGACCTCGCCGATGTTGAGCACCTGGGCCTGGCGGCTCTTGTCCCGGTAGACCGTCACCCCCTTGCAGCCCAGCTCGTAGGCCAGCTCGTAGACGCGCCGGATGTCGTCCTCGGTGGCGTGCTCGGAGAAGTTGACGGTCTTGCTGACGGCGTTGTCGGTATATTTCTGGAAGACCGCCTGCATCCTGATGTGCCATTCGGGGGCGATGTCGTGCGCGGTGACGAAGACGCGCTTGATGCGGTCCGGGACTTCGCTCGATGCCGGAAAGCCCGCCGGTCTTGGCGATCTTTTTCATCAGGTCGTCGCTGTAAAACCCGTCGCGCTTGGCGCGGGCCGCAAAGAGCTTGTTGACCTCCACGAGCTCGTCGTCGTCCATGACGTTTCGGATGAACGACAGCGCAAAGATCGGCTCGACGCCGGAGCTGGCCCCCGCGATGATGCTGATGGTGCCGGTGGGGGCGATGGTGGTGGTGGTGGCGTTTCGCATCATGCGCACGCCGTCTGCGGCGTACGTGCTCTCGGGAAAGTTGGGAAACGACCCCCGGTCGACGGCCAGCTTCATCGAGGCTTCCTTGGAACGGCTCTGGATGAAGCTCATGACGTCTTCGGCGGCCGCCAGGGCCTCCTCGGAGTCGTACGGGATATCCATCTGGATGAGCATCTCGGCAAAGCCCATCACCCCCAGGCCGATCTTGCGGTTGGCCTTGGTCATCCGCGTCTATCTCGGGCAGGGGGTAGTGGTTGGCGTCGATGACGTTGTCCAGAAAACGCACGGCGCGTCTCGACCACGCGCGCCCAGCTTCGTCGAAAGTCCGGCGTGCCGTCGGGCGCGACCATGTGGGCCAGGTTGATGGAGCCCAGGTTGCACGACTCGTACGGCAGCAGCGGCTGCTCGCCGCAGGGGTTGGTGGCCTCGATCGCGGCCGGCCTTCGGCGTCGGGTTGTCGGCGTTGAGCCGGTCGATGAAGACGATGCCGGGCTCGCCGCTCTTGTGGGCCATCCGGACGATCTCGTCGAATATCGGCGCGGGCGTTCTTTTTCTCCTGGTTTCGTCCGGTGCGGGGGTTCTTCAGGTCGTAGTCGCTGCCGTCCGTCGACGGCCCGCATGAACTCTTCGGTGAGGGCCACCGAGATGTTGAAGTTGTTGAAGCGCTTCAGGTTTTCCTTGGCGTGGATGAACTCCTCGATGTCCGGGATGGTCGATGCGCAGGATGCCCATGTTGGCGCCGCGGCGGGTGCCGCCCTGCTTGATGGCCTCGGTGGCGGCGTCAAAGACGGTCATGAACGAGACCGGGCCGCTGGAGACGCCCTTGGTCGATTTCACGATGTCGTTTTTGGGGCGCAGGCGCGAAAACGAAAAGCCGGTGCCGCCGCCGCTCTGGTGGATGAGGGCGGTGTTTTTCACGGTCTCGAAGATGTCTTTGAGCGAGTCGCCCACCGGCAGCACGAAACAGGCCGAGAGCTGCTGGATCTCCCGCCCGGCGTTCATGAGGGTGGGGGAGTTGGGCAGAAAGTCGACCGAGGCCATGAGGGTATAGAAGGCGCGCGCGACGCCTTCCACGTCGCGCGGCCGGGTCGTAGGTCCGCTCGACCCCGGCGATGTTTCGCGCCACCCTGAGGAACATGTCGTTGGGCCGCTCGACGATCGCCCCGTCTTCGTCTTTCCTGAGGTAGCGCCGCTCCAGCACGGTGATGGCGTTTTCGTCGAGGGCCGGCTCCATCAGGGGCGATTCATTGATCTGGTCGGGCGGGCTCGGGCGGCTACGGCGCGGGGCGGGACGCGCCTCGGGCGCGCGGGGCGGTTCCGGGGGGGCGTCGGCCGATGTCTCGGCCGATGCTTCGGCGGACGGGGCTCGTCGAGCACGGTCGTCGGCACGGTCGTCGGATTCGGCCGCCGGTTCGGAGTCCGCCGGGGCAGAGTCGGCCGGGGCGGCGTCGCCGCCGCCTCGGGGCCGTCACCGCCGTCTCGGGCGGCGGGCGCGCCGGTTCCGCCCGGCTGCTCCGGCGGGCCGGATGAGGAAGCTCGGGAAAGAGGTCCCCGGTCTTCGTTTCATCGGGCCGAGTTTGTCCGCGGGCGAAAAAGTCTTTGATCTGTGCCATGGTGCACCTCGAAGATCGTGAAAGAGAAGCAATAACGGAGCGGAACAGCTCGTGAAACGGCTTTACATCACTATGTAGTGTAGTGGATATATACTACGGTCCAACATATTGTATGTCAAGGAAAAAGCCCGTAAAAAAAGCGGCCGTCGGCGCCGATTTTAACGATGCGCCGGGGCCGTCCGGGGCAGGGAAGATCGGGGCCGGGGGGAACCGGGGGAGGGGGGCGCGTGTCCTAACTGTGAGAGGGGAGGGAGAGAGGCGTTATCCTGGCGGGGGAGGCGTCCGGGTGCCACGGGCAACCGTTGGTTGCCCGTGCCGGGAGGGACACCGACAAGCGTTGCTTGTCGGTGGCACCCATCGCCATGCACCGCGCAATGACGAGGGAGGTTCCCGGAGTTAGTCAGGGGATCGCCACGGGGCCTAAAGGCCCCTCGCGATGACGGTATGTGCCGGGAGGGACACCGATAAGCCGGGTTGCCACGGGAGCTGTCGCGCCCTCGCAATGACAATAGTAATCGTCGCCGGAGGCGACATCGTTATGTATTGTCGGTAGCACCCATCGCCATGCACCGGCAAGCTTCGCTTCGCCGGTGGCACCCATCGCGATACGCTATGCGATGGCGGTATGTGGGGGAGGGGGGTCGGCCGCGATTGACTGCCTCCCGAAAACCTGTTGACAATGCATATAATATTGCATAAAATAGACATAATTTACTTCAAACATTATATGTAATAGAGGCAGAGGTGGATCTTTTCGAAGCGAATCAGCGACCTGTTATTCGGCAACGCCCAGGACATCGAGACCATCACGTCCATCACGCAGGCGGGGCCGGTGGTCAAGGGGGTCATCCTGATCCTCCTGTTCTTCTCGGTCGTCTCCTGGGGCATCATCATCTACAAGTTCTTCGTCATCAACGCGGCCCGGCACGAGTCGAGCCAGTTCCTGGACGTCTTCTGGACGAACAAGCGCCTCTCGATCCTCTACGAGGAGGCGCGCCGCTACAAGAAGAGCCCCATCGCCCAGGTGTTCCGGGCGGGGTACCTCGAGTTCCAGCGGGTCGTCTCGGCCGCCCGGATCCCGAAGGCGCGTACCGACGAGCAGGGCAACCCCAACGCCAGGGACGCCGCCGGCATCAGCACGGAGCTGCTGGGGGTGGAGAGCATCAGCCGGGTGCTCAGGCGCAGCATCATGGAGGAGGTGACCCGGCTGGAGAGCTACCTGACGTTTCTGGCGACGACCGGCAGCACCTGCCCCTTCATCGGGCTGTTCGGCACGGTCTGGGGGATCATGAACGCCTTTCGCGGAATCGGGATCAAGAGCTCGGCCTCGATCGGGGTGGTGGCCTCGGGGATCTCCGAGGCGCTGATCGCCACCGCCTTCGGGCTGTTTGCGGCCATCCCGGCCGTCGTGGCGTATAACTATTACCTGAACAAGATCAGGGTGCTCACCACGGAGATGGACAACTTCTCCTCGGAGTTTACCAACATCGTGGAGAGGCACGTAAAGCGGATCAAGTAGATGGAGACCCGCAAGAAGGAGTTCACCACCCTCTCGGAGATCAACGTCACCCCGCTGGTGGACGTGATGCTGGTGCTGCTGATCATCTTCATGGTGACGGCGCCGATGCTCCACGAGGGGCTGGACGTGGAGCTGCCCCAGGTAACGGGCGGAGTCGATCGCCAAGGAGTCCTCGACGGTGACGGTCACCGTGACCAAGGAGGGGCGCGTCTTCGTCGACCAGGAAGAGGTGACGCTCGGCGAGTTGACCTACCGCATGGAGCAGATGCGGCGCTTCTGGCCGGACAAAAAGGTCCTGCTGAAGGGGGACAAGAACGTTTCGTACGGGACGGTGGTGGAGGTCATGGCGGCCCTGAGGTACGGCGGGATCGTCGACCTGGGCATGGTGACCGAGCCGCTCCAGGAGGAACAGTAACGCCCAGGAGAAGATCGATATCGAAAACCCAGCGGCCCAGGTCGGGACTCTCTCTCACGATCGTGCTTGTCGGCGGCTCATCCACGCTGGTCCTCTTCGGGCTGCTGGCCTACAACGTCGCCTCCGACAAAGAGGAAACGGTCGTCTTTTCCCCCCCCTATTCGGTGAGCCTGGTCTCCGGCGATGAGCCGGGAGAGGGCGGGCAGGACGGCGTGGAGCCGCCGGTGATCGACGGAACGGACTCCAGCCCGCCGAGCCGGCAGAGACCGTGACCGAGGCCGAGACCGTGACGATCCCGGTCGAGAAACCGTTAGAGGTCGCCAAGAACGAAGAAGCCGGAAAAGCCGCCGCACCGGCGGTAACCGAAGAGAAGAAGAAGCCGATCGACCGAGAAAGAAGACCGAGACCACCGAAGACCTTGACTTCGGCCATCGAAAAGATCAGGAAGAAGATCGAGGCCGAGGAGGCCGCCAAGAAGAAGGAAGCCGACGAAAAGAGGCTCGCCGAGAAGCCCAAGGAGACGGCGAGCCACCGGCCCGGAGACGGCGAAACAACCGGCCACGCCGAAGGACCGCGGTACCGCCGGCGGGCGCCGGCACGACCCCGCGCCCGGCAAACCGGGAGGGGGCAACCCCTACGGCTACGACAACGTGTTTACCGCCGGCGGCAGCGGCTCACGGCGTGCCGGACGCCGACCTCTCGGCCTACTACAACGAGGTATGGAAGCGGATACGCTCGGTCTGGGCGATGCCCGACGGCATGAATTCCAGCAGCCTTTCGACCGTGTACGGCATCAGGATCGACCGGCAGGGCAGGATCGTGGATGTCTGGATGGAGAGCGGCTCCGGAAACGGCATGTTTGACGACAGCGCGTTTCGGGCCATCAAGAAGGCCGACCCGCTTCCTCCCATCCCCGAAAAATATACGGATACCACGATGGACGTGGGAATACAGGTTTCATTCGGATAAGCGGTGAGGAGCATGAGACGAAGCATCATTACGGTATCGGTGATGGTCGGCATCCTTATCGGGATTGTTCGGCACGTTCGGGTCCGCCCCGGCCAAGGTCTACATTGATATCGACGCCCCGGGCTTCAGGAAGTTTCCGGTGGCGGTCCCCGACTTTATCGCGGTGTCGGCAAAAGACACCGCGGCCGCCGAGGAGGCCAGAAAGGCGCTCCTTTCGGCGACCTCTTCAATGGCCGGCATCTTCGACGTGGTCAGCCCGGTGCGGTATACCCCGAACCCGGATCCGGCGCAACGATACCTCTCCAAGACCAACTACGCCGTATGGAAGAAGGCGGGGGCAGACGCCGTTATCAGGACGACCTACGAGATGTCGGGAAACAACATCCTCGTGGAGATCCGGCTCGTCGACGTCGTCAACGAGCGGCTCGTCTTCGGCAGAAAGTATAAGGCGGGCAAGAACGACTTCTCCCGGGTTATCCACAAGTTTGCCGACGACCTGATGCTAGGAGTATACCGGCGAAAAGGGGATCTTCCAGACCATGATCAGCGTTTGTTACCGATCTCCACGGGAAAAAGGAGATCTACATCATGGACCTGGACGGCAACAACAAGGTGCGCCTGACGAGCAACCGGGTCATCGACCTTTCGCCCGCGTGGTCGCCGGACGCCACGAAGATCGTCTACTGCTCCTTCAAACAGCGCGCGCCCAAGATATTCATGATGAACATCAAGACCGCATTCCGACCGACTGGTGGCGGGGTTCGAGGGGATCAATATCGGCGCGGACTTCTCGCCTGTGGGCGGCGGCATCGCCTTTACGTCGAGCAAGGACTACTACCCGAACCTCTACATGATCTCGGAGGGCGGGCACGGGGCTCAAGCGCCTCACCAACGGGCCGGATATCGACGTCTCGCCGTCTTTCTCGCCGGACGGCTCCATGATCGCGTTTACCTCCGACCGGGGGGGGTCTCCCCAGATATACGTCATGAATCCGTGGCGACCGGGGCGGCCAGGACGGATTACCTATTCGGGCGGGTACAACACGTCTCCGGACTGGTCGGCCCGCGGAGACAAGATCGCCTACGTGGGGATGACCGGAGGGATGTTTCATATCTACGCCGTCAACAAGGACGGCACCGGCACCACCCGCCTGACGTCGGGTACCTACGACAACGAGGACCCGTCGTGGTCGCCCGACGGGAGGTTTATCGTCTTTTCCTCGACGAGGTCGGGACGCTCCCAGCTCTACTGGATGCGGGCCGACGGTACCGACCAGACGCAAATACCGGCGACCGGGGGCAATGATACGTCGCCCGAGCTGGTCGGGGCGCGTGATTTTTTAACGCGGATACGGATCGCCGAGGGATGAAAATAGTATTGAATGAACGGTTAAATTCGTTTATAGTAGTATAAAAATGGAGGGATTCGGCATGAAGGCAGTGAAATATATACCGTTAGTAGCCGTCCTAAGCATACTTCTTGTTGTTGACGTTCGGGTGCAAGACGACGACGAATACGTCGGTTGAAGGGCAGCGGGAACCACGGACGTTGGGCCGGGCCACGGGATTACAGGGCACCGAGATTCCCGGAGAAGGGCTGGACGGGACCCTCTACGGGCTGGAGGACATCCATTTCGAGTTCGACCAGTCGTCGCTGAATCCGGAGGCCCAGGAGGTGTTGAGGAGAAACGCCGACTGGCTCCGGAAGAACTCCTCCGTTTCGATCGAGGTCGAGGGGCACTGCGACGAGCGGGGGACGATCGAATACAACCTGGCCCTCGGCGACCGGCGGGCGCGCAGCGCAAAGGACTTCCTGGTCAATCTCGGTATCGGCGCGGCCCGGCTGCGCACCATCAGCTACGGCAAGGAAATGCCGATGGACCCGGGACATACCGAGGGAGCGTGGGCAAAGAACCGACGGGCTCATTTTACGATTATCTCGAAGTAACGAATCGGGACGGTTGGCAGCCGCCGGGGCTGGCGCGGATACAGCGCGCGGTTCCCTGCGATACTGCGATCGTATCGAAGGGCGCCGGCCGTCCGATAGGGTGAGGGGTCTCTTCGATAAATACGTGTAACGTGTAACGTGTAAAGTGTAACGCATAAAGGGTTTACGGCCCCGCCCCGGCAAGTGGGGCCGTTTTATTTGGCCGATTTGTTTGCATATGATCGATCTTTCGGCGATCAAGGGACAAAAACAGGCGGTCGGGATACTGACGGGTTTCCTCGAATCGGGACGGGTGCCCCATGCGCTGCTCTTCTCCGGCCCGGAGGGGGTCGGAAAGCGGTTCGCCGCCGGTCTCTTTCGCCCGGGCGGTATTCTGCCGATCAGAAGGGACGGTCCCCTGCTTTTCGTGCGATGCCTGCGGCAAGATAGAACGGGGTGCCTTCCCCGATCTGATCCAGCGTCGGGATCGCGGAAGACAAGACCCGCATCCTGATCGAGCAGATACAGGAAATCGAGCGAATCGTGGCCTATCACCCGTTTTCCGGCGACTCGCCGCGTTATCATCATCGATCCGGCCGACCTGATGACCGAGGATGCGTCGGCGGCGATCCTCAAGACCCTGGAAGAGCCGCCCGCCGGGACACACTTCATCCTGGTGACCGGACCGGGCTTTCAGCCTTCCCCCCACGATCCTCTCGCGCTGCCAGAAGGTGAGGTTTTCGCCGCTGGCCCGTTCGGTGATCGCCGAGATCCTGGGCGGCGGCGACGAGGCCCAGGAGGCGGCGGAAATGGCCCGCGGGAGCCTGTCGCGGGCGCGGTCGATGATATCGGGGGGGCTCGTCTCGGCACAGGAACAGATGATCGGGACGCTCTCGGAGATGGGAGCTCAACGACCCGATGGGTATTCAGAGACTGTCCGAATCGGTCACAAAATATAAGGTTGATATTTTTGACATAATCGATATACTGAAGTGTTGGTATCGGGACCTGATGATAAGCCGGGAAACTCACCGGAAGGGAGATCTCGTCTATCATCGGCTCGTAAAGGATTTCGGCGGCCTGTGGGCGCAAACGAGCGTCCGGTCTCTCATAGAAAGCATGGAGGCCGCCCAGCAGATCGAGCGAATCCTGACCTCCCGGATGCACCTTAACATGCGCATTGCGACTGGAAGCGCTCTTTATCAGACTTGTTGAGTTGAAATATAACCAATGATACGAATAGCAGGGATACGTTTTCGAGGGGGAGGAAAAGTCTACTTTTTCGACGCAGGGGAGCTGGAGCTTCCCCTCATGGAAAAGGTAATCGTCGAGACCGAACGGGGAATTTCCGTGGGGACCGTCGCCATTGTCCCCCGCCACCAGGAAGAACCGCCGTCCGATACGCTGCTCAAGCCGATCCTTCGGGTGGCCGGCGACGACGATTACGAGAAGCTCAAACAGAACCGGGAAAAGGAGATAGAGGCCAAGGGTTTCTGTCAAAAGATGTATCGAGAAGCACGACCTGGATATGCGCCTGGTGGATGTTGAGCACCTCTTTGACGGCAGCAAGATCATCTTCTACTTCACCGCCGACGAGCGGGTCGATTTCAGGGCCCTCGTGCGGGATCTGGCCGCGAAATTCCATACCCGCATCGAGATGCGCCAGATCGGGGTGACGGAACAAGGCGCGGCTCGTGGGCGGGATCGGCTCCTGCGGACGGGAACTCTGCTGCTGCACGTTTCTGACGCAACTTCGAGCCCGTCTCGGTCAAGATGGCCAAGGATCAGAACGTCTCACTGAACCCCGCCAAGATATCGGGGGTGTGCGGCAGGCTCATGTGCTGCTTCAAGTACGAATATGACACCTACCTCACGATGAAGCGGGACATGCCGAAGATCGGCAAGATCGTCTCCAGCGAAAAGGGAACGGGCAAGGTCGTTCGGCAGAACGTCCTGGCCAACAGGGTGACCATCCAGATCGAGGACGGCTCGGAGGTGGAGATCTCGCTGGACGCAATCGTGGAGGAGTCTCAATAGGGCGGACCGGCGCGCCCGGGGTCGGCCGACCTCCGGGCGGCGGCAAGAATCCCGCCGATGGGATACGACGGGCACCGGGCGGGCGCATGGAGGGATTTCGTTTCCCCTGCTCCCGCTTTTGCCGTATCAATTATCAGTGGGCGCCAAACCGAGGATTCAGATGACCGACAGCCAAAAAGACAACCGTTTCTACGTCACCACTCCGATCTATTACGTCAATGCCGCCCCCCACATCGGCCACGCCTACACCACCGTCGTGGCCGACGTAGTCACCCGCTATAAGAGGCTGGCGGGCGCCGACGACCTTCTTTCTGACCGGCACCGACGAGCACGGCGACAAGGTCATGCGGGCGGCGGCGGCAAAGGGCATCGCCCCCCAGCAGTATACCGACGAGATCAGCGGGCTCTTTCAGGGGCTCTGGGTGGACCTGATGATCACCAACGACCGCTTTATCCGCACCACCGATCCCGACCACATCGCCGTGGTGCAGTCCATCCTGCAGAAGGTCTACGACTCGGGCGATATCTACTTTGCCAAGTACGGCGGGCTCTACTGCGTCGGGTGCGAGCGCTTCTACACCGAGCGGGAGCTCGTGGACGGCAAATGTCCCGACCACGACACGGCGCCGGAATATATCGAGGAGAGCAACTATTTCTTTCGCATGAGCACCTATCAGGACCGGCTCATCGACCACATCACCAAGAATCCCGACTTCATCCGGCCGGAACGCTATCGAAACGAGGTGCTGTCGTTTTTGAAAGAGCCGCTGGAAGACCTCTGCATCTCGCGGCCCAAGAGCGCGCATCAGCTGGGGGATCGAGCTCCCCTTTGACGACAAGTACGTCTGCTACGTCTGGTTTGACGCCCTCATCAACTACCTGACCGGCCTCGGCTATCCGGACGACCCGAAGTTCAAAAAATTCTGGCCCGTCTGCCGCCACCTCACGGCCAAGGACATCATCAAGCCCCACGGCATCTACTGGCCGACGATGCTGATGGCCGCCGGCATTCCCGCTCTATCAGAGCCTCAACGTCCACGGCTACTGGACGATTGAGGCCTCCAAGATGAGCAAGTCGCTGGGCAACATCGTCAACCCCCTGTCCCTGAAGGATAAGTACGGGCTGGACGCCTTTCGCTACTACCTGATGCGGGATATGTCCTTCGGGCTGGATTCGTCGTTTTCCGAGGAGGCGCTGGTGGCCCGGCTCAACGCCGACCTTGCCAACGACCTGGGCAACCTCGTCAACCGGGCGCTGACGATGGCGGCCAAATACTTCGATTCGCGCGTCCCCGATCCAAAAGAAGGGCCCGGCCCCGCGGACGGGGAGCTTATCGATACGGCGGCCCGGGTGCGGGCCGACTACATCGAGGGGATGGAGGGGTTTGCCTTTCACAAGGCCCTGATCGCGGTGTGGGAGCTGGTGTCGCTGCTCAACCGCTACATCGTCGAAAACCAGCCCTGGGAGCTGGCCAAGAGCCGGAGACGGCCGGGCGGCTCTCCCGGGTGATCTACAACACGCTGGAGGGCTTGAGGTTCCTGGGGGTCTTCCTGGCGCCGTTTATGCCCGGGACGGCCGAAAAGATCCTCACCCGCCTCGGCGTCGGCACAACGGCCGCCGCCGCGGGTCTCGACTCCACGGCCGCGTGGGGGGGGCTCACCGGGGGGTCACCGATCACGGTGGCCGACGCGCTCTTCCCCCGGGTGGACGCCAAAGAGACCATCGTCAGGGAAGACGCAAAGAAAACGGAGGCGCACGTGGAACCGATAGTTGCAGACCTCATTTCGTATGAGGAATTCCAGAAGATCGACCTGAGGCTGGGGCGTCGTCACGGCGGCAGAGGCCGTCCCCAAGTCGGACAAGCTCATCAAGATGACGGTGGATATCGGCGAAGAACGCACGATCGTGGCCGGCATCGGCAAACAATACACGCCCGAAGAGATGGTCGGAAGGCGCATCGTGGTCGTGGCCAACCTCAAGCCGGCAAAGCTGATGGGCGTCGAATCGCAGGGGAATGCTGCTTGGCCGTCGTCGACGAGGAAGAAGGGCTGTCGCTGGTGACCGTCGACAAAGACGCGGCGCCCGGCGGCAGGCTTTCCTGATATGCTGATCGATTCCCATGCGCATCTGGATCTTTTCAAGGGCGACCGCAACGAGGTCATCGCCCGGGCCTTTGCGCGCGGGGCTTTCGGCTATCGTCACGGTCGGCATCGACCTCAATTCCTCCAGGAAGACCCTCGAGATCGCCCGCTCCCACAAAGACATCTACGCCGTTCTCGGCGTGCACCCGCACGACGCCAAGATGGTCACGAAAAATACGCATCGACGAGATCGGGCGGCTTGCCTCAGACCCCAAGGTCGTGGCCATCGGCGAGACGGGGCTCGACTATTACCGCAGGCTCTCGCCCGAGGACGTCCAGGTTCGGGTCTTCCGGCAGTTCCTTGATCTTGCCGCGGACCTGAAGCTTCCCATCGTCATCCACGACCGGGACGCCCACGACCAGGTGCTGCGAATTCTGGCCGAACAGCACGAAAAGGGCGGCTTTACGGCGTCCGCGGGCCCCGGCGTGATCCACTGCATCTCGGGCGACTGGGCCTACGCGAAGACCTGCCTCGACATGGGGTTTTATATCTCCGTGCCGGGGGTGGTGACGTTTCCGAAGGCACGGGACGCTCCACGACGTCGTCAGGAGACTCCCCGCCGACCGAATCCTCGTCGAGACCGACTGCCCCTTTCTGACCCCGGAACCGTTCCGCGGCAAACGCAACGAGCCGGCCTATGTCAAGTACACCGCCGACGCCTGCGCGCGGCTGCGGGGGGAGGACGCACAAGCGTTTATGGATCGCGGCCGAGAATACGATGCGGGTGTTCGGGATAGGGCGGTAATGCGGGGATTGTCAGCGTTGAATGGCGGCTCACGGATAACCCTTATTTCTCTATGGCACCGTTGATTTGTCAGGCAGTGATCTGTAGTTGGTGAGAACCCTTTTCCTGGGTGCCACTGGCAAGCGAAGCTTGCCAGTGAGTAGTCGTTAGAGCTTAATAGAAACTTTCGACGTACCTCCTTGTATTTTATGGACAGGAGAACGAATCCGTCGTCATGGAGTATATTCGAAGAAAGAAAGTAAAGCATCATAATGAGGCTCATCAGGCCCACGAACTCACCTTCTCATGCCACAAGAGACTTCCCCTCTTATCAGAGAGAAGAGCGTGCATATGGTTTATTGAAGCCCTATGCTCCGCTCGTCAGAAGACCGACTATTCCATCCTTGCCTTCGTAATAATGCCAAATCATGTGCACGTGATTGTTAATCCTAATGGACCGAAATGCGAAATATCACTGTTTTTAAAGTCGGTCAAGCAATCGGTTTCTCGCAAAGCGGCCCGATGGCTTGAGGAAAATGATCCGGTGCAATATAGGAGATTGCTTGTCGGACAAGTTAGGGGAAAGCGCGTCTTCAGGTTCTGGATGGCCGGGGGAGGGTACGACAGAAATATTACGGATCATAATACCCTAATGAGAATGATAGAGTATATACACGGAAACCCCGCGAGAAAAGGCCTCGTGGAGAATCCGATCGACTGGGAATGGTCCAGCATCTTACGCTGCCGTAGCGGCTCATCTTCGATCCTGGAAACTGATCCAATACCCTGGTAAGCCGCTTTCAGTATTAAGCCAATAACAAAATGGATTGTATATAGTAAGACACGGACAACCTGCGGTTGTCCGTGGCACCCATCGAGCATTCATATTTCACCCCCATGTCATCACGGATAAAAAAGCGACCAAACGGGTCGCCTTTTTTTACGGTATGGCATTGATTGATACGTTCATTGCGCTGATGAAAAACCGGGTAATTGTGCGGCGCGGATAAGTGCTCTATACTATGTATCAGAGTAACAGAACGTGAAATAGGGTCGGTTAAGAAAGGAGGTAACAATGGCGCGGGAACTAATCGCTGATACCGAATTCTATAAGCTCGAAGTCGATAGCGCAGAGAACAGGTCTTTTTCCATCTATCGGGGATTTTGGCCGGATACCGAGGAATTCAAGAAAAACTATCTCGCCAATATGCAGAAGTTGGTTTCGAGGCTTCGCCCCGGGTTTACCACCGTCGTGGATATCCGGGAGCTTAAAATTCCGGCCCAGGGCGTGATGGAAACGATCATCAAGGTCCAGGAGATGATCAAGAACGCCGGCGTCAAGCGGTCGGCCCGTATCAGCGACCAGGCGATACAGACGATCGCCGCCGACAGGGTCGGGAGGGAAAACGAGATGAAGGAGACAACGCGGACCTTCAACTCGCTCCCGGAAGCCCTGGCGTGGCTCAATACGTAAAACGCCCACGCACTACGTAAAAACGGTTAATAAGGGGACCCGGTACGTAACCAAGAGAATCTCAGCCTGGTCACACGCCGGTGGTTGGGTATTGCGTCCCCTTAACCCCCTGGTTCTACCTTCCGCTCGCTAAAAAGTAAGCGCCGCTCACTTTTCGTCTTGACTCACCGTGTACCCCTGGTATACAGTATACACCGCGCCATGAGTACACATCCAGTCTCCGCTTCATCTTCCACCTCTTCCACAGGAGTGATCCCATGTCCGAAAAAACCGTATCCAATCTCGTCATTCGAATGGTGCTCGACTCTACCGAAGATATCCTTGGGACTAACGGCCTCAAGGCCATGCTCAACTACGGCGGCCTCATACGCCTTTTCGAGGATAAGCCGGACTATTCGTTCGACAAGAACTATACCGACCAGGAATACGGCCAATTGACCGCCAGCTGGTATAAGGTCCTGGGAGACTCCGGGGGCAAGGCGGTCTTTCGGATGATCGGAAAATCATCGGGGAAGCGTTCTATCGGGACCGGCATCTTCGACTCCCTCAAGGACCTTCCGGCACCGGAGAAACTCTTCAAGATGGTGGAGCTGTTTTCGCTGGCAACGGGCAGGGGCAAGGCGTCAAATGAGGGGGACGTGGTCGTCTACGACAACCCCGGCTGCACGGCGTGCGTCAACTTCACGTCGGATACGGCGGTCTGCACGGCGCTCAACGGCGCGTTTGATGAATACGCCGCTTGGGCGAACGTTACGGGAGTCAGGACCGTGGAGACTAAGTGCAAGGCCAAGGGAGACGACACCTGCCGATACGAGGTGCTGCCGGGCTGAGATTGGAAAGGAGTAGTGCGGCGGCTTACGGGAGAAAATACGTTTGAGAAGCTTGTAGGGGCGGTTCGCGAACCGCCCGTTCTCTCCTAATTCTGCCCTTTCTTGAGCATCGCATTCATTTCATCGCAGGCATAACTGTATCCCAGCTCGCACGCGCGGCGAAAATCGGCGACCGCCCCCTCGGTATTGCCCATCTCCCGGTAAGCCAGTCCCCTGCAAAAGAGGCAAACCACGTTGTCCGGGTCAATCGTCAGCGCCGAGGTATAATCGGCCGCGGCGTTATCATAATTATTGGCCTGCTCGTACACGCGCCCACGGACGTAATAAGCCCCGGCGTCGGTGGGATCAATCGCCAGGGCGCGATTTAGGTCCTGGTACGCATCCTCAAATCTTCCCACGACGAGAAGGGTCGATCCCCGGGCGAAGAGGGCTTTTTCGTTGTTCGGATCCAGATCGATCGCGCGGTCGAAGCAGGCTATTGCCTCTTCGTAGCGCGTCGTATCGACTAATTTCAGGCCCTTTTCGTACCATGACGCCGACGAGTCGGCCGGCCCTTCGGCGAAGGCCGGCAGGTGTACCGCCCAAAGGGCGATCACACCGAGGGCGACCACAATCACTCCCCCCGACACGATTCCCATCCTTGTCGCCCTGGATTCCGCGAGTCCCGGGATTTCACGGTAAGCCCTCCTCCTTTCTCACGAAGCAGTCCACCAGGTGGTCGTTGACCAGCCCCGTGGCCTGCAGGTGGGCATAGATGATCGTCGGGCCGACAAACGTGTACCCGAGCTTCTTGAGGGCCTTGCTTGCGACGGCGGCCTCATCGGTGAAGGCCGGGATCTCCGAGAGATGCCGATAATCGTGGATGATCGGTTTACCGCCGATGAGACCGAGCAGCAGGCCGGAAAAGGTCTCATTCTCGTTGTGCAGCGCCACGAAACGGGACGCATTATTGACGACCGATTTCACCTTCGCCCGGTTCCTGATACCGCCCGCGTCCTGGAGGATCGCGGCGATCGTCTTCTCGTCGAAGGCGGCCACCGCATCGCAGTTGAACCCGGCAAAGAGCCGCCGGAGGTTTATGCGCTTCTTGAGGACCGTCTCCCAGCTCAGCCCCGCCTGGAATCCCTCGAGGCACAGGTGCTCGAAGTGCGCCCGGTCGTCCAGCGTGAGCCTCCCCCATTCGGTGTCGTGGTATTCAATCATGAGCGGACTTCCCGCCCAGGGACAGCGGTTACGCATACTTTTTTCCTCTTTCACTATAGGTATTTTACTATATAATTGTAGCGGCGATCAATGGTGAACTTGACGGGGCCGCGCTTTTCGTGCGCGACCACGGGCGTTGTGACGCTTCCGATAAACCGCCGGCCTGACGGGAGGAAAGTTCGATGCCTGTTTGGGGAAACCGTTCCATGAACATGCTGCTGTTTGTCGTGGCGGCGGTCGCCGCCGGGGTGATCCAGGGCCTTCTCTTCCCGCCAGGGACGTGGGCTTTCAGGGGCGAGGGCTACTGGACGGCGTTTTTCTTAAACTGGGACCTGAACCTACTGCTGACGCTGGTCCTCTTTCTCCTCATCGTGCACCGGCAACCGAAGGCAGCGCCGAAGGGATTGATGCTCAGAACGGTGATCAGGTGGCTCGCGGCCGTCAGCACGGTCCTGCTGGGCGGGGCGCTGCTCCTGTTCCTGGAATCCAAGGTGACGGCGGGGCTTGTCGTTCTCTGGTGGGTCCTGTTGTGGTTTTACCTGTATACCGTCCTCGAACAGCTGAAGCGGCTCGTCAAGGCGTTCGAGCGGGCGGAGCTTTTTAAAATACTTTCACTGTCTCTTACACTGGTATTTAACTGGGTCGCCTTTTCGATCGCGTTCGGGGTGCGCGGCGGGTCGATAGACGGCTACTTACTGGTGTTCATCGTCGAGTTGGCGGTCGCGTTCGTCGTGGTCGGTGGCGACAGCGTTTTTCTTTGGGCACGACACGCCGCAGGCGACGCTGAGGGTTGAACCAGGGACGGCCGCGATCCTCCGAGATGCCGGACGGCGAGGCGCCGGCCCTGCTGCCGCGCGGGCGGGATTACGCCGTCTTTTCCTTCTCCCAAGCCTCCCGCGCCAGAAGCGCCGCGCCCAGGGCGCCGGCCAGCTGGGAAAGCTCGCTGGTGAGGATCGTGTGGCCCAGGTTCTTTTCGAGGGCGTGGACCACCCCGACGTTCTTCGAGACGCCGCCGGTCAGCACCACGTCGTCTGCAATGGGGACGCGCCGGGCCATGGAGGCCACGCGGCTGGTGATGGCGTCGTGGATGCCGGCGATGATGTCCTGTTTGGGAAGCCCCCCCGCGATGTGGGAGATCACCTCGGACTCGGCAAAGACCGTGCACATGCTCGATATCTTTGCGGGGTCGTGAGAGGTGGTCGAGAGTCTTGCCGAAGTCGTCCAGGTCTACCTCCAGCGCGTGGGCCATGACCTCAAGAAACCTGCCCGTGCCCGCCGCGCACTTCTCGTTCATCACGAAGTCCTTCACGCGGCCGGTCTCGTCGATCGACATCGCCTTGCTGTCCTGCCCGCCGATATCGATGACCGTCCGGGCGGACGGCCGGATGAAGTTCGCCCCCTTGGCGTGGCAGGTGATCTCCGTGATCTGTTTTTGCGCGAACGGCACGTTGATCCGCCCGTAGCCGGTGGAAACGATATAGGCGATATCGGAAAGCGCCAGCGACGCCGACGAAAGGCACATATCCATGACCTTTTGCGCGGTCTCGGCGCTTTTATACCCCGCGGGGATGATGGTGTGACAGATAATCGTTCCGTTTTCAATGACGACCGCCTTGGCGGTCAGTGAACCCAGGTCTACGCCTCCAAAACGCATCGGCCGATCCTCCTTTGGCCTTAGTCTATTATGCTTGGGTGCTGCTGTCAACCCCGGCGGGCGCCCTTTTAAAAAAATGAGTCCGGTGGTATAATAAAAGTAGACCAAAGCGTGGGGTGATTGTCATGAACACAAAAACTATGCTTCGATGGGGCATTATAGTGCTGATAGCCGTTGCCGCCTCGTGCGCCACAACCGGCGCGCAGACCGGTGTACCGCCGGAGGTAGAGGTGTCGGTAATCAACTTTGCCCCGTCAACAGATATCGGGATGACCACGGAGGTCAACTTCTCGGTGGTTAACCTGACCGACCGGGAGCTGACCGGCCTGACCCTTGTCGTTACCTCTAACCCTTCCAACGGCGTGGATCTTCCCTATGAGGAGAAGGCCATCGACCGGATCGTTCCCGGCGGGTCCTGGAACCCGGGGCCTTTCTTGGTTCGGGGGAGGCACGCGGGGTCAACGGCGGTCTTCTTTACCGTCATGAGAGACGGCGTGAGGCTCGCGCGGGACTATACGCTGGTCCAGGTGGGTAACGACGACGACGGTTTTATCTTCGTTCCCTTTTAACCCCATCGGCGGCCCGTGATGGGTGTGGCGGAGCGACGGCGGCGGGGCCGGCCGCGCGCTTGCGCGGGTGGCCACTGGGGAAGTGCTTTCGTATCCGGGACACGGCAACCCAGGGTGCCCGCCCCGCTGCGGGCTCTTTTTTGTTTTCCGTTGCCTCCCCGATATGCTATAGTAATCGCGGGCTCCCGGAAAGAGAAATCAATTGCAGTTGACCGATCTCCCCTCACTGAACACCCGATGGGACGCGCGTTACCCCACGGAAGACCCCGAGGTCTGGGAACGGCCGTCGGCCTTTCTCGTCGAGTGTATGCCGCTGTTTGGCGGCGGCAGGGCGCTGGACGTGGCCTGCGGGCCGGCGAGAAACGCCGTTTTCCTTGCCGAGAGGGGGTACATCGTGGACGGGGTGGACAACTCCCGGGAAGGCCTCCTGATGGCCCGGGGATTTGTCGGGCGGCGGAACGTGCCGGCGAACCTGTCGGTGAACCTGCCGGTGAACTTGATCTTCGCCGACCTGGCCAGCTACGCCGTCAGGCCCGGCAGCTACGACCTCATCTTGAACTTCTTCTATCTTAACCGGGCGCTCATGCCGTCGCTGGTCGAGGGGCTCAAGGCCGGCGGGTACCTGGTCTTTGAGTCCTTCACGACGGAAAACCGCAGGTTTGCGCCCCTCAAGGACCCCGCTCACTATCTGGCGCCCAACGAGCTACTCACATTAGCCGGCACGATGCGCGTGCTTGGTTACTATGAGGGGACGGTTATCGAGGCGGGGATGGCCCGGTCGATCGCCCGTATGGTTGCCCGAAAGGAATAGGTGCGGGGGACAGGAGCGGCCCGGTCCCGTGAACCCGTTTTTTTTTATGCGGACGGCCGCGTCCATCATCGAGGGTCGCGTAACACCGGCCGCACTCATTACTAACCTATTGACCTATTGTAACCAATCACGATGTCTACCGCTATCCTGACCGTTGGAAACGAGATCCTTTCCGGGCACGTCCTGGATACCAACACGCACTGGCTCCTGGGCCGGCTCTTTCTCCTGGGCGAGCAGGTAACGGCCGCCGTCGTGCTACCCGACGATGCGGACGAGATCGTCCGATGGGTGGCCGAGTTTTCCGGCGGCGTCGATTTCCTGTTTGTCTGCGGCGGCCTCGGGGCGACGCCGGACGACCTGACGGTTGCCGCCCTGGCGCGGGCGGCTGGCCGGGGCCTCGAGGTCTCCGAGGAAGCGCTGGCCCACATGGAAGAGCTGAGCAATTTCCTCCTCGAAAAGGGCTTTATCAAGGCGAAGATGGAGATAAACGACGGGATCAGGAAGATGGCGACGGTCGTCGAGGGAGCGAAGGTCCTCGAAAACCGGGCGGGCTTCTGCCCCGGCTCGACCTTCGAATTCAAGGGGACGCGGATATTCGTCCTGCCCGGGGTGCCCCAGGAGCTCAAGACGATCTTCACCGACCAGATCGAGGGGACTTACGTCAAACAGCGGGGCGACCGGTATACGGAGGAGATCGTCCTTTCCGAGGTGGAGGCCCGCATCGCCGGCCTCCTTGCCAAGCTCAACGAGCAGTTCCCCGGCGTATCCATCGGATCGTACCCGACCTACGGCGCCAAGACCCTCGTGATCCGGGCGATGGGGCAGAACCCCGAGGACGTGAAACGCGTCCTGGCCGAGATCAGGGAGTACGCGGAGTCGCTTCCGGAGATATAGACGTGTACGGCCCGGGGCGCCGCCAGCGCGGCTGCCGCCTTCCGGCGACGATCCGCATCCATCCCCATATAAAGGGAGCAGCACCTCATGGGACCCTACGTCATCGGCCTTGACTTCGGCACCAACTCCGCCCGGGCCCTCCTCGTCGAGGCGGAAACCGGCCGGGAGATCGCCACATACGTCCATCCATACTCCCGGGGGACCGAAGGGGTTTTAACCGACCCGTCCGACGCCCTGCTGGCCCGCCAGGACCCCCGGGACTATATCGACGCGCTCGGCGCGCTCGTGCCGGGGCTGATGCAGGAGGCGCGGGAAACGGCCGGCGTCAGGGACGCCCGGGTCATCGGCGTCGGCGTCGATACGACCGCCAGCACCCCCGTCCCGGTGGACGCCCGGGGGCTGTGCCTGACGCTCGACGGGCGGTTTGCCGACAATGCAAATGCCTGCGCCTGGCTCTGGAAGGATCACACCGCGCACCGTGAGGCCGAAGAGATCGTCGAGGCGGTAAAGGGCAAGAGCCTCCCCTACCTGTCGGCCTACAGCGGGGTCTATTCGTCCGAATGGTTCTGGGCGAAGGTCCTGCGTGCTACCCGGATCGACGCCGGGGTCGCGGCGGCCGCTGCCACCTGGATGGAGCAATCCGACTTTATCCCCGCGCTCCTGACCGGAGACGTGCGTCCGGCGGCGGTGAAGAGAAACGCCTGCGCCGCCGGCTTCAAGGGGATGTACGGCCGCGCGTACGGAGGTTTCCCTCCCGAGGAATTCTTCGGAGGTCTTGGCGAGCGCCTCGGGACCATCCGCCGGACCCTGCCCGCGCGGGTCTATGCCCCCGGGGAGGCGATCGGCACGCTCGCCGGCGCGATGAAAGAGGCCTGGGGGCTTGGCGGCGAGATCGTCGTGGCTTCCGGGATGATAGACGCCCACGCCGGCGCGGTCGGCAGCGGGATACGGCCGGGGAGGCTCGTCAAGATGATCGGCACCTCGACCTGCGACCTGGCGCTGCTGTCGGCGGGGGCGGTTGGCGCTATCCCGGGCATCAGCGGCGTCGTGGCAGACGGGATCGTCCCGGGATGGCGTGGGGTGGAGTCCGGCCAGGCGGCCGTCGGCGATATCCTTAACTGGTTTGTCGATACCGTCGTTTGCTCGGGAACGCCCGACGACAGGGACCGGGCGTTTGCCCGGCTGACGGAGGAGGCCGGGCGGTTTCGCGCCGGGGCGACGGGGCTCGTGGCGCTCGACTGGAACAACGGCAACCGCAACGTCCTGATGGACCCGATGCTGACGGGGCTCGTGATCGGGCAGACGCTGCAGACCGGACCGGGAGAGCTGTTCAGGGCCCTCATCGAGGCCACCGGGTTCGGCGCGCGCGTGATTACCGAGCGGCTCAGTGAGCACGGCGTTGCACTCTCCGAGATCGTCTGCTGCGGCGGCATCGCGGAGAAGAACCCGCTCTTCATGCAGATCTATGCGGATATCCTCAATTGCCCCATCAGCGTCGCCCGCTCGGGGCAGGCCGCGGCACTCGGGTCGGCCGTCTGCGCGGCCGTCGCGGCGGGCCCGGCCGCGGGAGGATATGATAATTTCCCGGATGCTGCCGAAAAGATGACCGGAATCCGGGAGACGGTCTACCTGCCCCGGAAAGACGAGGCGGCGACCTACGACCGGCTGTACCGGCTCTATCACAGGCTCCATGACGCCTTCGGAAAACGGGCCGCGCCCGACGGCCCCGACAACTTATTTGACGTGATGAAGGACCTCATCGAGATACGGGAGCGTACGAGACGGCTGTAGCGGGCAGTCACCAATCAGACAGGAGAATCGTTGATGGCAAAGAAACGGATACGGGTCGGGGTATTTTCAGGATATGATCCGCGGCCCTGGGTTATGAAGGAATCCGCCGAGGGCGATATCAAGATACTCGAACGGTTCGTGACGTCGCTTGATCGCTCCGGCGATTACGACGTCGTCTATCCCGGCAGGAAGCTGAAGGGCCATGACCGGCTCTGCTATACCATGGACCTCGTGGACCGGTACGCGGCCGAATTTGCCGCCAAGGGTGTGGACGTCCTGATCAACGTGCACCAGACCTGGACGTTCCCCCAGATCTCCGAGAAGGTCATCACGAGCTTCATCCACAAGGCGAGAAAAAGAGATCCCCGGTTCGTCCCCCGGATCGTGGTGGCCTCCATCCAGGACACGCAGGTGCCGGGGATGGTCTCGGGGATGGCGACGGGCGGGGCGTTGGCCCAGATCGGGCTCCCGTATGCCCATGTCTACGGCGACTTTGACTCGCCCGAGTTTATGGGGCGGCTGGCGCAGGAGATCGGGTTCTTCGGCCGGATGGCCGCCGCGCACGGGACGGTAGCCGGCGTCGTCGATAACCTGCACCGGGAGCACGTCCTCGAGTTCGGCTCCTTTTCCCTGAGGATGCCCACCACGCGCATCAACCACGAGGAGGTCACAGCGCGGTGGGGGATAACTTTCGAAAATCTCGACCAGCAGGTCTTCCTCGACCGGGCCTTCGAGATGCTGGCCTGGAGCGGCCGGGAGGGGGCGTCCCCGATCACGGAGATCCGCGACCGGCGGGTGGCGCGGGTCGTGACGGACCTCTATGACCGCCACCCCGAGAAGTTCTCCGCAGTGGCCGGGAGGACCGTCCCGCGGGACACGTTCACGCTCCAGGTTGCCTGTTATTACGCGACGGCCGATATCGCCAGGGAGCGGGGGGCCGGCGCCGTGACCATCAAGTGCCAGGACGAGTGTTCGTCACGCTACGCAACCTGCTGCATCGCCACGTCGTTCCTGGGCAACGACCGGGACCCGGGCGGAACAGCCAAGGAAATCCTGCCGGCGTCATGCGAGACGGATCTCCCCACGCTTCTTTCACAGCTCTTTCTCTGCCGCATCTCCGGCAAGCCCGCCGGCTTCGGCGACTTCCGGTACGTAAAGACCGACGGGGAGAAAACGGTGCTGGCCGTGGTCAACTGCGGCCAGCATCCGGTCTATTACGCGAACCACGAATCACAGGACTTTAAGAAGAAGCTTTCGCATACCGAGTTTCCGGGGCAGGAGCATTTTTACGCCGCCGGGGGGGCGGCCGTCAGGATGAGGAGTGCGGGGGGGCAGGAAGTGACGCTCGCGCGGCTCGGCGTGGAGAACGGCAGGCTCTACCTTGCCGCTACCGTCATGGACACCTATGACGTCGATATTTCCCGGCACCGGGCGTATAACGAGGCATGGCCCATCATCGAGGGGTACGTCCCGGTGACCGACCGGGTGCTGAGCCGGCAGTGGCCCTCAAACCACCTCGGCTTTGTCTACGGGAACTACCTGCCGCACGTCACGGAGCTGGCCGAACAGCTCGGCATCGGGTACACGGTATGGGACAGGGACGGCCGGGAGTCCCATAAACCATCGTGAGCGGTGAGCCCCCGTATACGAGCTTCGATGCCCATACCGACAGGACGGGCGCCCGGGGCGCGGTCGCCCTTTTCTTTTCATGAACCGATCGGGAGATACGGTATGAAATGGTCATTTACGATAGGCAGGATCTTCGGCATTCCGATCCGCGTCCATATCACCTTCCTCCTGCTGTTGGCCTTCGTGGCGCTGATGGGAAAGACGGTTGCCGGCGGGATGTACGCGGTCCTCTTCGTCGTCCTCGTTTTCGTCTGTGTCATACTGCATGAGCTCACCCACAGTATCGCGGCGATACGTTTCGGCCACAAGGTCAGAAGCATCACGCTGCTTCCCATCGGCGGGATGGCCCAGATGGACGAGATCCCGGAGAATCCGAAAGAAGAAATCGTCATCTCCGTCATGGGTCCGGTGGCAAGCCTCGTCATAGCGGCCGTGCTCTTCGGGGTCATCTCCCTGCTTCATCTTCCCCTCGGCTCGCCCCTGGCCGCGTCCCTCTGGGAGGGGAACATGCTGGTCTCGTTGTTCTGGATCAACCTGTTCCTCGCGGGATTCAACCTGATCCCCGCGTTCCCCATGGACGGGGGCAGGGTGCTCAGGGGGATACTCGGCGTTTTCATGGATCACATGAAGGCGACCAGGATCGCCGTCTTCGTGGGGCAGGTGTTTGCCGTTATCCTCTTTTTCGTTGGGATCTTTTACAACATCTGGCTCGCGCTGATAGCCGTCTTCATCTACCTGGGTGCGGAGGGGGAAGAGCGGATATGGTCGCTCCGCTACGCCCTTGCCGACGCCCCGGTGAAATCGGTCATGCTGGAGGATTTCAGGGCGCTTTCCCCCGGCGATACCCTCGCACATGCCGCGGAGCTCTTCCTCCATACCCTGCAAGGGGACTTCCCGATCCTCTTCGGCAACCGGCTCATGGGCATCCTCCGCCGGGATACGCTGATCGAGGGTATCAACGAGAACAAGGAAAAGGAGCGCGTGGCCGACTTCGCGGAGCGCGATTTCATGTCGACGACCGAGCGGGAGCCGCTCGTTGAGCTGTATAAAAAGATGGCCGAAAAAGGGATATCGATGGTGCCGGTGTTGCGGGATGATATTCTGGTGGGGATCGTGACGATGGAGCAGATCGGCCGGTATCACATGATCTCCGCGGCCAAGAGCGCCAAATAAATGTTATCGTAGCGACAACAGCCTTTCGGGGATTATTATGGAACCAATGATCGCCTACTGCGGCCTGGTCTGCACCGACTGCCCGGCTTATCAAGCTACCCAGGCAAACGACGAGGAGAAGGCCCGGGAAACGGCCGCGCTCTGGGCAAAGGAATACGGCGTCAACGTCGCGGTCGCAGACGTCTGGTGCGACGGATGTGTCGTCGGCGGCAAGAAATGCGGGCACTGCGCCGAATGCGAGATCAGGGCCTGCGGGGTCGCCCGGGGCGTCGCCAACTGCGGCAGGTGTCCCGATTTTTCCTGCGACAAGACCGAGAAGTTCTTCGCAATGGTCCCGTTTGCCCGGGAGGTCCTCGAACGGGAGGCGAAGAGCCGCTGACCCTGTAATCCCGCTTTGAAGAATCAGGTAGGTTCCTGTTGACCCTAAGGCGATACGACGCTGCGTTCACAGGATCGCCCGCCCGCCGCGGGTCGCGGCGTCGTGATCTCGGCCGGTTTCCGATACTATGGCTGCGCGGCCGTGACGGATGCCTGCATTAGTGAGTAATATTCACTCATTTTTTCTCCTTGACAAGCCCCTTTCAATCCGTATAATGAACCCCACATTTTTTGCCACCGCCCGGGGGCGGTTTGTCACCAATCAGAATAAAAAGGAGTCGTATCTATGGCACAAAAAGAGATCACCAAGGTCGAAATCGCCGGTTTCGAGACGCTGTCTCCGGCCGACCCGGGGCCGCTGGGTCTCAACTGCTTTGCCCTGACCACCTTCCTCCTTTCCCTGGTCAACGCCGGTATCATCGACAAGGCGGCGGCCGGCCACGTATGGCTAACCTCGGCCCTGATCTTCGGCGGGACGGCCCAGGTGCTGGCGGGCCTCTGGGAATTCCGGACGAGAAACGTATTCGGCGCCACCGCCTTCGTCTCGTACGGCGGCTTCTGGGTCTCACTGGGCCTCATCCCGGTGTTCGTTTCCAAGGGACTCATCCCGGATACCAACGTCGGCCTGCTCTTGGCCTGGTTCTTGACGGCGTGGACGATCTTTACATTCTATATGTGGGTCGGGAGCATGAAGACCAACAAGGCCCTCTTTACCGTCTTCACGCTGCTGCTTGCCACGTTTATCCTGCTTGATATCGGCCACTTCGGCAACCCCGTGTTCAACGTCATCGGCGGGTTCCTGGGTATCATCACCGCCCTCGGCGCATGGTACACGTCGGCAGCCGGCATCATCAACACGGTCTGGGGGAAGGTCGTCCTCCCGATTGGACCCATAAAGAAATAACGGCACGGGCGGCGCAAGCCCCACTGCTGTCGTGAATACGCAAAGAGACCGGCGACACGCGTTGCCGGTCTCTTTGTTTCTTTTATGCGATTGTTGTGCTATGGTTATGATATGGACGAAGCGGTATTCGTGCGGGTAACGGTCGAGGTCATCGACGAGGCGCGGCTTGCCCTCCTCGATTTTTTGGCGGAGCTTTCCCCGTCCGGGGTAATCGAGGAAACGGAGTGGGAGGGGGTGCGGGGCCCGGCGTGTGTCTACCTGCTGCAGGACGGGGCAAAAGAGAAGCTCGACAGCCTTCGACGGTATCTCGATTCCCTGAGGGAACTCTGGGGCGGAGACGCTGTCATATCCTTCGAGGTCGCGGAGGTCGCCGATCCCGGCTGGGCGACGGAGTACCAGCGGTTCTTTACGGCGCAGCGGGTTACCCCCCGGATCGTTGTCGTCCCGCCGTGGGAGGAGCGTCCCGAAGACGGGGACCTGATCGTGATCACGATCCTGCCGGGCCCGGCCTTCGGCACGGGCACGCACGAGACCACGCGCCTGTGCCTCTCGGCGATGGAAGAGATCTGCGCCGGGCGGCTGATCGGGACCATGCTCGACGTCGGGTGCGGCTCGGCGATACTCTCGATCGCCGGGTCCCTGCTCGGGATTGACCGGGTCAGGGGGGTGGAATCTGACGGCGAGGCGGTCGTTTCGGCGCGGGAAAACGTCGCGCGCAACGCGCTTACCGATCGCGTTACGATCGTCAGTGAGGCCTTTACGCGGGCCGAAGGCCTATATGACCTGGTCGTCGCGAACCTTACCGCCCGGGAGATAGAGCCCATGATCGAGCACCTGTTCGGGTCCGTCGCGGCGGGGGGGAGCATCATCCTCTCGGGGATCCTGGATACTGAGGAAGAGAAGATGAAGGCGATCATCCATCGGGAAATTCCGTCCGGCCCGTCCGGCTTCCGTGAACCTTCGGTAACGCGGCTGGGGGAATGGCTCTGCGTTGTGATCGAGGGGACGCGGCAATAGCCAATAGCCGGGACGCGGCAATGGCCGGGACGCGATAAAACGGTTGTAAAAGGAAGAAAAGAGGGATAAGATAAACAAATACTGTTTAGTGGGGGTATAAGAGATGAAACGGTTTATGGCAGGGGTTGTCCTGTTTGCCGCGTTCATCTGGGCAGGCGCACCCGAGGCGTTCGGCTACCGGCCGCTCACGATCGACCTCCCCGAGGCATACCTACTGGAAGGGCCGGGGGTCGAATACCGAATCCTCTGCAAAGTCACGCGCGACGAGCCGCTCACCCTGCTTTCGTGGGAGGGTGACTGGTTTCAGGTCAGGCGCACGAGCGGGATGACCGGGTGGCTCAACCGGGTTGCGCTTTCTCCCGAAGAATCCGCTCGATACCCGAAACCGGGCACGAACACGACATCGCCCTCCATCGACGATGGGAAAGACCGATCGTTCGCGGGGAGGCTTTCTTGATCGGATCAGGACCGGCTTTAAGGGAGGTCATGATGAAACGCTCACGGCCTCGGCGGGAGGCAGGGGCATCATCACCGAGACGGACTCCGGCCTCTACGCACAGGACTACCAGGCGGTCCGCTTCATGGAGTCGATCGTCATCTCGGATTATGAGCTTGATCGGTTTATCGTGAGCGGGGGGCTCAGGCAGTGAGGGCCCGGATAGTGCTCCTGGCGATCCTGGCTGCAGCGGCGGCCCAATCGGGGTGCGCTACGCTCGGTTTCCTGGCCCCGACCCCCCCGGGTTTGGGCGAGCTGGTCAGCGTTACCAGGACCCTGGGATCGGCGGTCATGCCCATCAGCCCCGAGGAAGAGATCGAAATCGGCAGGAGCATCGCGGCCAACGTTGCGGGTAAGTACGGGATCGTCATGGACGAACAGATGACCCGATACATCTGCCTGGTGGGCGAAACGGTCGCCGCGAAATCGGACCGTCCCGAC
Organism: uncultured delta proteobacterium; assembly: GCA_963735595.1. Classification (GTDB taxonomy): domain Bacteria; phylum Desulfobacterota; class Zymogenia; order Zymogenales; family Zymogenaceae; genus JAFGAS01. Next base: position 554,504 of record CAVTLK010000002.1, read on the forward strand.
CTCACCTACTACTTCGCGGTCCTTGATACCGACATCATCAATGCGTTCTCCTGCCCGGGCGGCTACGTCTTCGTGACGCGGGGGGCGCTCGGCATTATCGAATGCGAGGCGGAGCTGGCGGCGGTGCTCGCCCATGAAATAGCCCACGTGGCCCATAAGGACATCATCAACGAGATCGAAAAGCAGCAGTTCTTTCAGGCCGGCAATGAGGTAGCGGGGACGCTTCTCCATGCCGATCCCGCGATCTTCAATGCCGCCACCTCGTTTGGAACAGGTCTCCTCTTTAAAGGGTTTTCCCGGTCCGATGAATACGCGGCCGATAAACGGTCCATCGGCTATACCGCCCGGGCCGGGTATGATCCGGCGGCCCTGCTGACGTTTCTCGAAAAGCTCAGGGGCGCTTCCGGCACATCCGACGGCGGCGTAAAACTCCTTCTGGCGACCCATCCGCAGATAGACGACCGGATCGAGAACGTCCGGACGCTGTTGGCCGGGCTTCCCGATACGGAGCGGGCGGGCGAACGTTTGGCCCCACGGTATTTCGAACAGATTCGCCTCCACACAGGAATCCGCTGACCGAAGGATGTCCAACGGTCAGAAGCGGGCGGCCGATCGACTGATTGCCCGCCTCATTAGTATAGGCTACCCGGCACACCCATGATCGACCTTCATACCCATACCACCGCTTCCGACGGAAGGCTTACCCCCCGGCAACTCATCGCCCACGCAGTTGAGGCGGGGCTGTGCGCCGTGGCCATTACCGACCATGATACCGTGGACGGTATTGCACCGGCGCGCCGATACGCCGAAGAGATCGGGATGCCCTTTGTCCCCGGGATAGAGATCAGCGCCGAGTATACGGCGACGGGCACCATGCATATCCTCGGCTACTTCATCGACGAGACCACCGGGTCCTTTTCGGACTCACTGGCTTTCCTCAAACGGGCGCGCAGGAACCGCAATCCGCAGATTATCGAGCGGCTCAACCATTGCGGTGTCGACATCACGATGGAAGACGTGCGCCGGGAGGCCGGGTCCGACCAGATCGGCAGGCCCCACTTCGCCCGCGCCATCGTGAACAAGGGCTTCGCGTCGTCGATCCCCGAGGCCTTTGAGCGCTTCGTCAAAAAGGGGGCCCCGTGCTACGTAAACAAGGAACGGTTCACTCCCGAGCGGGCCGTCGAGCTGATCCGAAAGGCCGGCGGCATCCCTATCCTTGCCCACCCCAAGACACTCAATATAGACTTCCAGCAGGAGCTGCCGCGGCTGCTGACCCGGCTTCGGGAAGCCGGGTTAATGGGCCTCGAGGCCTACTACTACAGCCACTCCCGGTCGGAGGAAGAGTATTTCCTCAGGCTCTCCCGAAAGCTTGCAATCCTTGTCACCGGGGGGAGCGATTTTCATGGGGACAACAAACCGAAGGTAGCGCTCGGCAGGGGGAACGGCAACCTCCTGGTGCCGCGGATCGCGTACGATCTCCTGATCGCGGCAAAAGAGAAGATTGACGCCCGTCCCGTCCCCTGACTTCCCCCTTCGCGCCGCCTGCCCCTTATGCCGCCATACAATTCCATTGACAAGCATGCCTTTTTTTGTTAGATTCAGGAGCTTTAATACTTTACCGAGATACCACCATGTCCCGTCTGAAGCGAACACACTACTGCGGCCTGGTCACCAGGAAAGAGTCCGGCGCCACCGTCGTTCTCATGGGATGGGTCGCCCGCCGGCGCGACCACGGCGGCGTCATCTTCGTCGACCTGCGCGACCGGACGGGAACCGCCCAGGTCGTCTTCAATCCCGACCACCACCAGGAGTGCCACGAAGCAGCCCATCGGCTGCGCAGCGAATTCGTCATCGGCATCAAGGGCGCCGTACGGGAGCGGCCCGAGGGGATGGTTAATACCCAGCTGCTGACCGGCGAAATCGAGGTGCTGGCCGACGAAATCGTGATATACAACGAGGCGGAGCTGCCGCCGTTCATGATAGACGAGTACGTCACCGTGGCCGAGAACCTCCGGCTCAAGTACCGCTATCTCGACCTCCGCAGGCCGGAGATGCAGAAGAACCTGATACTGCGCCACCGGGCCGCCATGAACATCAGGAATCACCTGTCGCAGGAAGGCTTCCTCGATATCGAGACGCCCTTTTTGACCAAGAGTACCCCGGAGGGCGCCCGGGACTACCTCGTCCCCAGCCGAGTGAACCCCGGCAAATTCTACGCGCTGCCCCAGTCCCCCCAGATATTCAAACAGATCCTCATGGTGTCCGGATTTGACCGCTATTTTCAGATCGTCAAATGCTTCCGGGACGAGGACCTCCGCGCGGACCGGCAGCCGGAATTTACGCAGGTCGATATCGAGATGAGCTTCGTGGACGTGGACGACATCATTGCGATGACGGAAAAGCTCATCGCGAACCTCTTTACGGAAGTCGCCGGGATCGACCTGAAAACGCCCTTTACCCGCATCACCTACAAGGAGGCGCGGGACCAATACGGGATCGATAAGCCGGACCTCCGGTTCGGGCTGCCGCTCTGCGACGTAACCGAAGAGCTGGGTAGAGGCGATTTCAAGGTCTTCTCCGAGGCGGTGGCAAACGGCGGGATCATCAAGACGCTCAGGGTGCCCGCGAGCGATGCGCTGACGCGAAAGGAGCTTGACGACACGGTCGCCTTTGCCCAGGGACGCGGCGCCAAGGGCCTGGCCTGGGCGCGGGTTGGTGAGAACGGCTGGCAGTCGCCCATCGCGAAGTTCCTGTCGCCCGAGCAGATCGCCGCTGTCCAGAAGAAGACCGGCGCGGGCATTACCGGGATACCCTCTTTTTCATGGCCGACGAGCCGGATATCGCCGACGACGTGCTGGCAAACCTCCGGCTGAAGATGGGCGAGCCGTTTCGGCCTGATAGACAAGGACGCCTTTTCGTTCGTCTGGGTGGTCGATTTCCCCCTGTTCGAGTATTCCGCCGAGGAAAAGCGCTACGTGTCCAAGCACCACCCCTTTACCTCGCCGATGGACGATGACATTGAGCTGCTCGCGACCGCAAAAGAGCGCGCCCGGGCCAAGGCCTACGACATCGTGCTCAACGGCAACGAGATCGGGGGCGGGAGCATCAGGATATTTGACCCCGCGGTACAGCGACGGCTCTTTTCGGCCCTCGGCATCGGCGACGAGGAGGCCCAGGAGAAGTTCGGCTTCCTGATCGAGGCGCTGAGTTACGGGGCGCCGCCCCACGGCGGGATCGCGCTGGGTTTCGACCGGCTGGTGATGCTGATGTGCGGGGCGGAGTCCATCCGGGACGTCATCGCGTTTCCGAAGACCCAGAAGGTCACCTGCCTCATGTCCGGCGCGCCCGACTCGGTCGACAAGAAGCAGCTCAAGGAGCTGTCCATTAAAATCGATTTGGGATAGGACCGGAAGTCACCGATTGCCGGTCCTATCCGGTTTGATATTGTCATCGCGAGGGCCCGAAGGGCCCGTGGCGATCTCGGCCTTTCTATAGAGCAAGGGCCTTAGGGGCGTTACGGTTTGCAATAGGAATCGCATGGGACTGACGCTGGCCGAAAAGATATTGTCCGAAAAGGCGGGTAACGACCGTCGCTCCCCGGCCAGATCGTGCTGATCGACGTGGACCTGGCGCTGGCCCAGGACGGCACGGGGCCGCTGGCCATCAACAGCGTACGGGAGCTTTCGCTCGGCAAAGCTGCGCATGCCGCGCGCGGCGGTCTTCTTCATCGACCACGCGGCCCCCAGCCCCCGAAAAGAACTCTCCAACGACCACATCACGATCCGAAAATTCGCCAAGCGAAACCGGCGCGCACCGTCTATGACGTCGGTCAGGGCGTCTGCCATCAGATCATGGCCGAGGACTTCGTCTGCCCCGGCGACGTGGTTATCGGTGCGGACTCCCACACCGTGACGGCAGGGGGAATTGCGCGCGTTTGCCACCGGCATGGGCTCCACCGACGTGGCCGTCGGCATGGCCACGGGGGCAAACTGGTTTTTAGTGCCCGAGACCGATCAGGATCGAGGTGACGGGGGATCTGCCCTTCGGCGTCTACCCGAAAGACCTGATCCTCCATCTTATCGGCATGATCGGCGCGGACGGCGCCACCTACATGGCCCTGGAGTTCGGGGGAACGACCATCGACCGAATGGAGATGTCCGGCCGCCTGACGCTGGCTAATATGGCCGTGGAGGCCGGGGCCAAGGTCGGGCCTGGTCGCCTCCGACGAGTATCACCCGGGACTACCTCGAAAAGGCCGGCCGGGCCGACTGCTGGCGGGAGATCCGGCCGGACAAAGACGCCGTCTACAAGCGCGTCGTGACGATCGACGCCGCGACGCTCCTTCCCACGGTGTCGCTGCCCCACACGGTGGACAACACGCGCACGATCGACGAGGTCGGGGAGGTCAAGGTCGACCAGGTCTTCATCGGCAGCTGCACCAACGGAAGGATCGAGGACCTCCGGGTCGCCGCGACAATCCTCAAGGGAAGGACAAAGGCGCCGGCAACGTGCGCCTCATCGTCATCCCGGCCTCGCGAAAGGTCTATGCCGACGCGCTTTCCGAAGGGCTGATCTCGATATTCGTCGAGGCCGGCGCGGCCGTCATGGCGCCCGGCTGCGGGCCGTGCGTGGGCGTCCACGAGGGCGTCCTGGGCGACGGCGAGGTCTGCCTGTCCACCCAGAACCGCAACTTCACCGGCCGCATGGGAAACCCCGATTCCTTCATCTATCTTGCCTCACCGGCAACCGCGGCGGCCTCGGCCGTCGAGGGCAAGATCGCCGACCCGAGGAAGTATCTAAAATAGCCTTTTCCCCGTAATCTAAATACACTCCAGACGACAACCCAAATTATACGTTACCTTCATTGTCAACGAGCGTCTTTCCTTGATTTTCGCGATAGATTTGGTAGAATATAAACAATATATAGAGATCGGTAGTATAAATGACCCGGATAGAAAACCCCATATTAAACACGCTGACCGCCCATATGCAGATCATGAGTAGTCGTTTCGGCGTGCGTAGGATCGGGCTGTTCGGCTCGCACGTCCGCGGCGAGGCGGACCGAACAAGCGATATCGACGTCCTGGTCGAATTCGAGGAGCCGACATTCGACCGTTACATGGATCTGAAGTTCTTTCTTGAAGAGACGTTCGGTGTTGCCGTGGATGTCGTACTCGCCGACACGCTTAAACCGCGCCTGAAGCCGTATATCATGGATGAGGTCGTTTATGCCGAGGGATCCCCGCGTATATCTCGATGATATTCTTGAGGCTATAACACAGATTGAGTCCTATGTCTCAGGGATGGATATTGAGTCGTTTTCGAGGGACAGGAAAACGATCGACGCGGTTATCAGAAACCTTGAGATCATCGGCGAAGCGGCGCGGGCGCTGCCGGACGACATAAAGGGTAGGACTTCGGGCATCGAATGGCACAAGATGGTCGGGTTAAGAAATATCCTGATCCATGAGTACTTCGGAGTGAACACGGCGATCGTCTGGGACATCATAACCAACAAACTGAGTACCATTAAACGGGAAATCCGGAAAGTTGTGGACGTAATCCGCGGTGAAATCTCGGAACGCCCGTCTTCTATCGTAAGTTAGAATCCCTCGATTCACAAGCAACATCTTCATCATCTAAAACGAGAAAACAAGGCCGGTGTGACGGTCACGTTCTGGGGATTTGCCCGGATCGGCGTTCGGCTGACGTCGGTCAACGTGCTAGTGTATCGGCTATTTCTGGGGTAGGGCGTGTCGTAAAAGATAATCGGGAGATAGGATCCTCACGTGAATTAAGGGGACACCATATTTAGTTAATTGAATTACCGTTTAAGTTAAGGAACAATAATTAAGTATGGTGTCCCCTTAATTCTCCAGTAATGACGAAAAAAAACGGGCGGCATATTGCGCCGCCCGGTTTAATTTCAGTCTCGTCAGTATCTATTTCTTCCCCGATGCCCCCGCGAAGCCTGCTTCGTGGGGCGGCTCTATCGCGTACTCGTCCAGCCCACGCTGGATGGTCCCCTTGACGTCCTCGATCAGCTTGTCGAGCTGGTCCTGCCCGTATTTGAGGATATCCACCGGCTTGTGGATGACGAGGTCGGCCGTTCCCGGGAAGAGCTTGAGGCTCTTTGCCTTCAGGATCTTTTCGGTATTGACCACCGAGATCGGCAGGATCGGCAGTTTCAGTTCCTGGGCCATGCGGAAGGCGCCCTTCTTGAACTCGCCGAGCTTCCCGGAGATGCTACGGGTGCCCTCGGCAAAGAAGAGGACCGAGGTGCCGTTCTTGATGCGGTCGGCGGCCGCCTTCATCGAGGCGATGGCCGAGTCGATGTTCTTGCGGTCGATGACGATAAACTCGCCGCCCTTCTCGCAGGCGTAGCCGAAGATCGGGATCTTCCTCAGCTCCCGTTTCATCACCCACCTGATATCGAGCCCCGACCAGCCGCAGATCACCAGCGGGTCGTAGTGGCTCTGGTGGTTAGACACCACCACGTAGGACTGGTTCTTGTCGATGTTCTCTTTCCCGAAGACCTTCACCCGGATCGGCGTGAGGTAGCTGCAACACCCGCGCGTACCCGACGGCGCAGAACTTGCTCGCTATCCGGGCGTTTGATACGACCCGGATCGGCATCGCGAGCGAGCCGAAAAAGGACGTTGCGGCTACGACGGTGGGGGCAAACACGATGTACTTATAAGGCTGGTAGAGAACGTATAAGACCTTCCGATAAAACGCTTTCATGGGGGTACCCCGCTAATTTATAGTCAATTATACCGCACATCGATGTAAAATATACTATAATTATTATACAGCCCCGGAGTGGAGGCGATTACCGGTTCGGCGAGTTGGTTAACATCATCCCGGCGATCTCCTTGACGACCTTGGCCGTCGCGTAGGCCGTTATCTGCAGGGGGTCGCGGGCGGGATTCATCTCCACGACGTCGGCCCCGACGATGGGGCAGGCGATCGCGTGGATGACCGAGAGCGCCTGACGGGTCGTGAGGCCGCCCGCCCTCCGGGTGGGATACGCCCGGCGCGAAGGCCGGGTCCAGCGCGTCCAGGTCAAACGAGACGTAGAGCGGGCCGGAGAGGCCGAGGCGGAGCGGCTCCGCGAAGTCCTTCATCATATAGACCTCGATCCCGAAGCGGGCGGCCTGCTCCGCCTGGTGCGCGGTCATCGTCCGTATACCGACGGAGACGAGGCGGGCCGCGAGCCCTTCCTCCATGATACGGGCAAAGGGGCAGGCGTGGGAGGATGCGGCTGCCGGCAAATTCGTCATACGTGTCGGGGTGCGCGTCAAAATGGAGGATCGTCAGGCCGGGGCAGGCCGCGGCAATGCCCCGAACGGCGGGCCAGGTCACGAAATGGTCGCCGCCGAGGAATATCGGCAGTCCGCCGTCGGCGGCGGCAGCCGCCGCGGCGACGATCGCTTCGAAGTCGTCCGCGCCGTCAAAGACGACGTCTCCCGCGTCCATTATTAGGTCGCGCGAGGAAAGGTCGTGGCCGTTCTCTGTGAATAGATTTGCCGAATCCGAAAAGAGGGCGCGGCGTATCGCGGCAGGCCCATCGGCACTGCCTCTCAGGAATGACGAGTTCTTATCGTGGGGAAGGCCAACGAGCCTCACCCGGGCCGATCGGTTATCGGCGATCTTTTGCGCGTACGGCTGCATCATAGATAACTCCCTGTCTTAGTCTGCTGCCGGGTGAACCAGGTCGAGTATACCAGTGTTTGCGCGAGGATACAATGGGGGCGGCTGGGCGGGCGGAAGATTTCCCGCCATCCCGGGCGTCCGTTACGGCGGCAGATGCATCTAACTAAGACAGAAGACAATTATGATGGAGAAATAGAATGAAAAGAACCTATCCCTACGGAATGGGGCCGGTGAAGCTCGTTTCGGCCGAGTGGCTGGCGGAACGCCTCGCCGACAAGAAGCTCGTTATCGTGGATACGCAGCCGAACATCCATGACTACATCCTTGAGCACATCCCCGGCGCGATCTATCTCAACGAGGGTCTCTTCCGCACGTACGAAGGGTCGCTCCCCACGGTATGGGTGCGGCCCGAGATCGTCGAATCCGTCCTGGGCAACGCCGGTATCGAGCCAGCGACGCCGGTGGTCGTGTACACCGGCGTGGGGCAGTACAAGAAATGGGGGGACGGGCTGGAACAGACGATGGTCGCCTACACGCTGGCCCGGTACGGCGCCGAGAATGTCTACGTCCTTGACGGCGGGCTCGACCAGTGGAAGAATGAAGGACGGCCGCTCTCCCAGGAATACCCGGCGGTGACGAAAACGAGCTTCAAGTCGTCGGTCAAAAGGGACTTCTTCGTCACCTACGAGGAATTCCTGAAGCTGAAGGATCGGGACGGCGTGATCGTGCTGGATGCGCGGCCCACGGCCGTCTACGAGGGGCAGGGGGTCTGGCCGAAGCCCGGCCACATCCCCGGCGCGGTCAACCTCCCCTGGCCTTCCCTCATGGACGACGACAACAGGGCGCTCCTCAAACCGGAAGGGGAGGTCGCCGCAATCCTCGAAAAGGCGGGCGTTACCCCGGACAAGACAATCATCTGTACCTGCGGCACCGGAAGGGAGGCGACCAACCAGTTTATCCTGTTGCGGTCATACCTGGGATTCAGGGACGTGAAGATATATGAGGGGAGCTTTACCGAGTGGGTCCAGGTCCCGGGCAATAAGACGGTAACGGGAACAGAACCCCGGGCGATAGTCTGTACAAACGCGGTCACGAAAAGAAACGCGGCGGGTTTTGACCCGCCGCGTCTTTACTATCTCCGTTCGACAGCCTCAGCGGACACGCCGCCCGGCCGTATCAGGCGATCTTCTTACCGGCAAGCGGCGGCGAGGAGCTGAATGCCTCCGTGAGGACGATCCTGCCGAATGTGCCGTTGAACGAATCGACGGTGCCCTTGACCTGGTAGACGATCGGGTCCATGGTGAGGACCATCACCGCCACGTGCTGCCCGTTTTTCAGGCGGGCGAGGTCGGTGTTGTAGCTCGAAACGGCAAACGCAAGCGACCGCCGGTCGATCGGGTAGACCGACATCGCCGGCGAGACGAAGGGATACGGCTTCGCCCTCGGGGATATAGGCAATGGCCTTGATCGCCTGCATCTGGTCGTATTTCTTCTTGACGGTTAGCGGTATCTCGACGCCGGCGCCGTCTCTAAAGCGGCGCATCCTGGTCTTCACGGAAACGAGTTCCTTGACGATGGTGAGCTTTCCGATCTGGTCGCGCTGAAAGCTGCGTCTTGACGGCGATCGTACCGGCCTTTCTGATCTTCGTGTACGCGTTGTAGCGGAACATGTCGTTGTAGGAAATCTTGTCGAAATAGGGCCCCTTGTTGACCCAGTCCCCGTTGAAATCTCCGGTAGCCTGGGCAAACGAAAGACCGAGATTGACGGCCAGCAGCCCGACCTTCTTGTTATGTTTCAGGTTTTCCTGGGTCTTGACCATCAGGAACTCGCCGAAGATCAGGAAGTCGGATTCCGGCTTCCAGGTATCGATCGAGGCAACAAAGGAGACGTTGGGCCTGTTGTCCGGGCCAACCGTCGCCATGAATTTTGCGATCATCGGCTCCGAATAGAGGTCATAGAATTCTTTCGGAAGCGCCATATGAATCCTCCCCGCTGATAATAGGCTAGTATATAGCCGGCTATTGCTCGATACGGGTGGCCCCCGTCCAATGGACGTCGGGCACTCCCTCTTTTTGGGCGATGTCGGCAAGCCGCTCCATCTGCTCTTCGGTCACGAGCGGCGTCTTTTCCAGCTGGAATATCCTGTCCATCCGCTTATACTTGCTGCCGCACAGGTTGTTGAACGCCAGAAGCTCGTAGCGGACTACCGCCGGCATTTTTTGCGCGATAAACCGGGAGACGGCGCGGATATTGTCGTCGTCGTCGGTGTATCCGGGAATGACGGCGTGCGCACCCATATCGGGATGCTGCCCTTCCCGAAGGCCTCGGCATTGGCCAGGATGTTCTTTGTCCCCAGGCCGGCGGCCTGCCGGTGACGCTCGTCGTCCATCAGTCTTGAGGTCAAACAGGATGAGGTCGGTGTGGGGCAGGATGTCTCGTAGGCCTTCGGGGCGAACGCGCCGCATGTGTCTATCGCGGTGGCAATGCCGGCGCCCTTGCAGAGCCTGAGCAATTGGGCGGCCGCCTCGGGCTGCATGGCGGCGTCTCCCCCCCCAAGGGTCACCCCGCCCCCGGAATTCCGATAGAAGGCCTCGTCCTTTTTCACCTCGTCAAAGAGCTGTTCGGGCGTATAGGTCTTCCCGATGACCTCGAGCGCCGCCGCGGGACACGCCGTCTCGCATTTACCGCAGGCGGTGCAGAGTTTCCGGTCGATCTTCATGCCGTCAGGCGTCAGGGTTGAGCGCGTTCTCGGGACAGGCGGCGAGACAGTCGCGCGCCCCGATGCACCGGACATCGTACCACATCAGCTCCGGCTTCGGCGATATGCCCTCCGGGTTATGGCACCAGATGCAGGAGAGGGGACAGCCTTTGAAGAATACCGTCGTCCTGATCCCCGGGCCGTCCTCCGTGGAAAACCGCTGAATGTTGAAAACTATCGCGTCCGTCACGAAACGTTACAGCTCCTTTGCCACCCGTGCGATGATTTCGTCCTGGATTTCCCGCCCGATGGAGACAAAGTAGGCGTTGTAACCGGTAACGCGCACGATCAGGTTCTTATAGTCGTCGGGGTTGTCCTGCGCCCTCTTGAGGGTTTCGGAATCGATCACGTTGATCTGCAGCGCCGTCCCGCCCTTTTCGTTGTAGGTCCTCAAGAACGACATCAGCTTTTCCAGCCGCTCCTTATCCTTGACAAGGGACGGAGAGAAGCTGATGGTGTGGGAGTCGCCGTTGGGGATCGTCTCCAGGCCGAGCTTGCCGACGCTCATGGTGACGGCCGTCGGTCCGCGCGAGTCGGCCCCGTTGACCGGGCAGACGCCGTTGGAGAGAAAAGACCCGCGCTTGCGGCCGTCCGGCGTTGCCGCCGTCGAGGGGGCGTACGCTATCCAGTAGTTCCAGGAAAGGTAGCCCGCCCGGTACTTGCGGCCGGTGACGGGCGACGTATAGTGCGTGGTCTCGGTGCTCCAGTACTGGGAGATTTCCTTGGCGATGGAGTCGGCATAGTCGTCGTCGTTGCCGTATTTCGGGGCCTTGTTGATGAGGGTCTGGCGCAGCTTCTCGTGGCCCTCGAAGTTATCTCCGATTGCCGTTAACAGCTCGTCCATGCTGATACGTTTGTCCTCAAAGACGAGCTTCTTAACGGCTATCAGCGAGTCGGCCGCGGTGGCAAGGGCGATCCCCTCCACGGTGACGTAGTTATGCTCGGCACCGCCGTTATTGACGTCTTTCCCCTTTTTCTCGCACCCGTCCACCAGGGTCGAGAGGTAGACGGTGGGCTGGTATGTCGCCCGCCACTGGTCGGAGATGTTGTATATCTCGATGAGCTCTTTCATGAGCGCGGATAGCTGCTTTTTGAAGGCCGCCATGAACTGGCCGAAGTTTTTGAATTTCCTCGGGTCGCCCGTCCGCGGACCGGCGCGACGGCCGGTCTTCATGTCTTTGCCGTTGTTGAGGGTGAGCTCCACGGCTTTGGCGATGTTCATGTTCACGTCCACGGTGCCGGAGCGGTCGTTACCCTGGAGCGTATTTTCGAGGCACCCCACGGGGGCGTAGTCCCAGAGCTTGTCCTCGGGCAGGCCGATCCACTTGAGAGAGCGCATGGAGTTTTCGTCAAAATTGATGAGGAACGGCGAACCCTGCGTCTCGATGATCAGCTCGGCGATCCGGCGAAGGAGCTTATCCGGCGTCTTGGCATGGATGCGGACGTTGGGCTTGGGCTCCAGCATGTTCATCTCTTCGATGATGTCCAGCATCAGCCAGGTCAGGTCGTTGGAGGCGTCCTCACCCTTTTCGTTGATCCCCCCCAGCGTGATGAGCTGTCCGAATCCCGCCGTGATACCCTGGTTTTCGCCGATGCGGCCCTGGAAATCGTAGGCGTAGTTGTTCTTGATCCAGTAGCAGTCCAGGAGCTCCTTGGCCCATTCGCGGGTGATCTTCCCGGACTCGATGTCATTCCGGTAGAAGGGATAGAGGTACTGGTCGATGCGGCCGGGTGAAAGCCCGGGGCCGGGGTAGGATTCGTCGGTCATGACCAGCATATGGGTCATCCAGAGAGACTGCAGGGCCTCGTGAAACGACCCCGCGGGCTCCCAGGGGACCTTCCGGGCGATCCGGGCGATATCGAGGAGCTCTTCCCTGCGCGTTCTGTCGGTCGTTTTGGCGGCCTGCTTTTCAGCGGCTTCAGCGTACCTGTCCGAGAGGACCTTCGGCACCTCGGCGGCGATGATCATCGCCTCGAGGTAATCGATCTTGGCGCGGTCGCGCGTCCCGGCGATTTCGGCCTTGTAGGACTCGGTCAATCCCTTGAATCCCTGTTGGAGGACCTTCTTATAATTCGGGATCAGGTGGCCCGGCGTAACGCCGGAGTTGCCGAGGCCCAGCTCGTTGGCCCGTTTGGCGCGTTTCCACCAGGCGTCGTGGAGCTTCTTGGCCTTCTTGGCCTCGGCCTTCGAATGGGAGCGGGTAAGGGCGGTGTTGAACTGGCCGCCGACGATCAGCTCTCCATCGAGGATCTGGACCGGGAGGTATTTTTCCACGACGATCTTGAGGAAGGTCGCCCGCCGCTTTTCCAGGGACATGGCAAAAAAACCTTCCGGCACCTCGACCTTCTGGGCGCACGCCAGGAGGCTGTCGGCAAAGCAGGGCATGAAGGGATATACGTCCGGGACGACCGCGAAATGATGATACGGGAAGACGTCATCCCACTCGGTTCCGGTGGTAAAAGGCATGACCTCGTTCTGGAAGTAGGGCCTGCCGTAGAAATTGAAGTATTCGTCCCTGAGCCTCTTGACACGGGGCGATAGTTTTTCTGATGCCGACCATATCTGGTCCTTGGTGACGGCGCACGATGCGTGTGCCATGACTCCCTCCTCTTTGTGGGGTCCGCGCGATTAAATCATTACGAATGCAATATAGTTAATTCTACCCCGGAATGCGGCATTACGCAACGGTATTCACGCGCTATTTCTCTTTTTCAGCAGACCAGCCTATGATAGAATATCCGTGAAAAACTTTCAACAGAAAAAGGTGGGTAACGCTCACAATAATAAGAAGGCCGCTTGAATGTGCCGGCCGGTGAGGCCGCCTGGAAATGGCCCCACGGTCTTCTTTTCGAATAGCGGCCCGCCCCCGAAAGGGAATGAAAGGCTCTACCAATGATCGCAGCGATCTTCTCCGGGGGGTCCTACCGGGACCTCGAATTCTACCGCGGCCTGATTAAGGACGCCGGAATCATCGTCGCGGCGGACAGCGGGGGCGAGGCGCTGTTAAAGCTCGGTGTGGTTCCCGATATCCTCGTGGGGGACATGGATTCTATCGGGGCCGACGTCTTTGTCGAGATCGCCGGGCGGGGCGCCCAGGTTATCGAGGTGCCGCCGGAAAAGGACTTCACGGATACAGAGCTTGCCGTCAGGACCGCACTGGATCGGGGCGCGGAAGAGATCGTGATATGCGGGGCCCTCGGCGGCCGCCTCGATCACACGCTGGCAAATATCTCGCTGCTGGTGCTTGCCCAGGAAAGGGGCGTTACTGCCCGGATCGTTACCGAGGACCAGGAGGCCTGGCTTTTGACCGCCGACGTGGTGAACCCGATACCCGGCGCACTCGGCGACACGGTGTCGCTCATCGCGCTTTCCGACCCCACGACCGGGGTCACCACGCACGACCTAAAATTCCCTTTGCGCGAGGCGAGCCTCACGCTGCTTTCCCCGCTCGGGGTGAGCAACGAAATCTCGGGGTCGAACCCCTGGGTGGAGTTCTGGGAGGGACGGCTGCTGCTGGTAGCGGTGAGGAACCCGTAGGCCCGCCCCTGGGGGGGGATGTCGCGCACAATACCGTGCACGTCACCCCGGCCATTCAGGTACGCGCCTTCCTACTGCATCTTCTTTTCGATCGCCTCGCGTATCTTCGGCAGGGCGGCCCGCGCGGCCCTCTCTCCCTCGAAAATCAGGAAGGTCTTCTTATCGAAATCGATCATGCCCACGCTCGATACATTGGGGCGGACGACCACGTCGGCGTCCTTCAGCTGGTACTTTGAGATCTCGTTTCCCATGATATTGAACGTCTGCATCATCACGTCGATGACGTTCTTGATGTCGGCGTTATATGAGGGGGCGGAGACGTCCACCGCAATGACGATATCGGCCCCGAGTTTGCGGGCCACGTCAACCGGTACGTTATCCACTACGCCGCCGTCCACCAGGATCTTCTTCCCGATAACCAGCGGCTTGAAGATCCCCGGTATCGAGATAGACGCCCGAACCGCCGTGGAAATAGGCCCCTTCGTGAAAATGACCTTCTCTCCGGTAACGAGGTCCGTGGCAACGGCGGCAAAGGGGATCTTGAGGTCCTCGATATTCCTGACGGGAATCCGGCTGTTTAGGAAGGTGACGATGCTCTCCCCCTTGACCACCCCCACCAGGATATTGGGGAGTGAGAAATCAAAAACAGTATCTTCCGTCAGACCCCAGGCAGCCTTTTCGAGCTTTGCGGCGTCTGCATAGTAGGCGTACATCGCCCCGGTAAGGCTTCCCGCGCTCGTGCCGACGATTATATCTACGGGGACGTGGTTTGCCTCCAGGACCTTGATGACCCCAATGTGGGCAAAACCGCGGGACGCACCGCCGGACAGCACCAGCCCGATCTTGGGTCTCGGCTTTTGAACCGGGGGCGGGATATTCGGGGCCGGGCAGCCGGCAAGAAACAGAAAGAGAACAAGCACTGTGGCCGCCGATACGCGCAGCAAGAGACTTTTCATCATGCTCCTCCCTGGCGCTCACTATAGCACAAATCGGCGGTAAAGGTAAGGCCCGGCCGTCAAAAAATCGCTTGCGCATGCGGCCGGTTTCCTTTATTCTCAGGATATGGACGATTCAGCTATGGGGCCGCCGTCCTATCTGGGGCTTCTTAAGTCGGGGGAGCTCGAGCGGCGGGCCGAAGCCCTCACTGCGCTCCTCTCGCACTGCCGCCTGTGCCCCCGCGGGTGCGGGGTAAACCGGAAAAAGGACGAGCGGGGTGTTTGCCGGGCCGGGTATCTCCCCGCAGTCGCCTCCGTGTTTCCTCATTTCGGAGAAGAGCCTGAGCTGGTCGGGAGCGGCGGCTCCGGGACGATCTTCATGACCCACTGCAACCTGCGCTGTGTGTTCTGCCAGAACGAGGAGATAAGCCACGGCGGAGAGGGCCGCGAGGTGCCGATCGAGGACCTTGCCGCATACATGATCGCCCTCCAGGATAAGGGGTGCCACAACATCAACGTCGTCACCCCCACCCATTACGTGCCCCAGATAGTATCCGCGCTTGTCCTGGCGGCGCGGAACGGTCTTCGGCTCCCGCTGGTCTATAATACCGGTGGGTACGATTCCGTAGAGGTAATCCGCATGCTTACAGGCGTCGTCGATATCTACATGCCCGACTACAAGTTCGCCGACGAAACGCCCTCGCGTACGTACCTCTCCGCGCCGGACTACCCGGAGGTGATCACGGAGGTGCTCTTGGAGATGCACCGCCAGGTGGGCGTGCTCCGGACCGACGGGAACGGAACCGCCCGAAGGGGCCTCTTGATCCGCCACCTCGTGATGCCCGAGGGGCTTTCCGGCACGGACCGGGTCGCGTCGTTTATCGCCGGGAGGCTTTCGCCCGATTCCTACGTGAATATCATGGACCAGTACCACCCCCGGCACCGGGCCTCCCGGTTTGCCGAGATCTCCCGCGGGATCACCCGCGCCGAATACCGCGCCGCGGTCGACGCCGCGCGGGCGGCCGGCCTCTCCCGGGGATTTTAACGGTGCCGGCCGTATCCGTAGATCCCCGGATCGTGGGGGCGCTCAAACGGCGGGGGCTTTCGATCCACCGCTGTTGCCCGACAAGGGACCTCATGTTCGGGCAGCTGCCGGAGGGGCACGAGCGGTCCTTCTACGAGGCGATGCGGCGCTATTCCGTCAGGCTGGTACTGCGGGCGATGATCGCCCGCCAGGACGGCTTTGCCCCGGCCGACCTCGGGAGCTTCTCGGGGGAGGCCGAGCGTGTGCGGACGATCGAGCGCATGGCCGACATCGGGATCGTCGAGGATGCCGGCGGCTCGTTTCGGCTTGCCAAACGGCCGGTCACGAGCTTCGGCCCCACCCTGGAGTGGTTCGTGGCGCAGATGATGATAGACCGGTTCGGCTCGCCCTCGATCTGGGGTATCACCATCCGGGGGATCGAATCGGGGGGAGATTTCGACGTCATCTCGCTGTTCGAGGATGAGCTGATCTATATCGAGGTCAAGTCGGCGCCTCCCAAGGGCATCGAAACCGGGGAGGCGCGGGCGTTCCTCGGCCGGGTCAATACGCTGCTGCCCCGGGCGGCCTTCTTTTTCGTGGACACGGAGCTGCGCATGCGGGATCGGGTGGCGCTGCTGTTTCACCAGGACTTTCTCGAACGGATGAAGGACCCGTACCCGCGGCGGCCGGACCTCCAGAACCTGACGGGGGAGATATTTCATATCGACCACCGGATATTTATCCTCAACGCCTACCGGGACGCGGCGGCCAACTTCACGCTGTGTTTCAGGGATTTTCTGGCGCGGGGGCTTTCGGTGATGTAAGGGAGATACCTTGTGATCGGGACAATCGTAAACACTGTTGCCATCGTTATCGGCTCGCTGGTCGGCCTCTTTTTCGC
The DNA here is from genome assembly GCA_963735595.1 of uncultured delta proteobacterium. Lineage (GTDB taxonomy): Bacteria > Desulfobacterota > Zymogenia > Zymogenales > Zymogenaceae > JAFGAS01. Next base: position 571,317 of record CAVTLK010000002.1, read on the forward strand.
GCGGTTCTTTACCGAGCGTTTTCGGACGGTCATCATGCAGGGCCTGGCGCTTTCCATCATCCTCATCGGCATGTCGATGGCCGTCAAGACCACCAATATCCTCATCGTCATCGGGAGCATGGTGCTCGGCGGGGCGACGGGCGAGCTTTTCAGGATCGAGGAGCGTCTCGAATCGCTCGGGGAACGGCTCAAAAGGCGGTTTCGGTCGGATTCGGCCACGTTCGTCACCGGATTCGTGACGGCAAGCCTCGTCTACTGCGTCGGCGCGATGGCGGTAGTGGGAAGCCTCGATGAGGGGATCCGGCACGACCCGCATATCCTGCTGGCAAAATCGCTGCTCGATGGGGTGGCGTCCGTCGCCTTTGCCTCGACCCTCGGGGTGGGGGTTATATTTTCGGCGGTCTCGGTATTCCTCTATCAGGGGGCGCTGACGGTCCTCGCGATGCTCTTCGGCGCGCTCCTCTCCGAGACGATGATCGCGGAGCTGACGGCATCGGGCGGGCTCCTGATACTCGGGATAGGCCTCAATATCATGTTTGCCAACGCGGGCGGCCCGCGGCCGCCCGGCGCGCCGTTTCCCGTGACCGGCGAAAACGGCGAGCGGATGCTCGGTCTTGCGCGGCCGCCGGCCGTCTCGATCAAGATCGGTAACCTCCTGCCGGCGCTGGCCTGGGCGGTTCTCATCGTGTGGGTGATCGAGAAAATAGCGAAATAACGTGAGGGATGTCATGGTTTTATGAATGATTGGACGATAGATAACAAATCAAGGCTTTACAGAAGGGGAATCGTATAGTATTATCTATACTAATCCAGTCCGTGAGCACGGAAATCCTGACGGTCATGAGGGCGGGAGCAACCCGGCACGGCCCGATTGAGCGGTGTCGGTGAAATGTAGGGCCGTCCCTGTATCCGGGTCTTACGATAGCCCGTTCGTGTCGCGTTCTTTATGTTTTCGTGTACATCCCCGTGATGACGGGTAAGTGGAAATTTTGTCTTGTAAGGAGGTAATTATGAAAGGATTCAGGGTAGCGCTGCTGGCATTTCTGGTGTTACCGATCGTATGTCTGGCGGCAGCCAACGCCTTTGCGGCAACCGAAAGCGGGTACCTGTACGGGCCGGGGGCCTCTTACACCTTTACCGTGAACGCCGGAAGCGTTAATTACGTCGAAGTAGACTTCAGCTGGCCGAAGGGCGCGGCGGACTTCTGGGTCAAGGTCGTCGGCCAGGACGGGAGAACGGTCCTGGGCAACTTTGACCTGGACAACGGCGAGATTATCCAGCTTTCCGGTGGCGGTACGTTCTACCTGACCGTTTACTCGAACCGCGGCGGCGGAAACTGGTCGGCCTCCTACGCGCTTTCGGGCGGCGGCGGATCGGGCCCGTCAGGTTCATGTAACATATACGCCAACTCGGCAAACGGGCGTCTCGTGGGTCCCGGGGATTCGTGCAGCTGGTCGATCTACGCGCGCAGCAACTACCTTGAGGTCCCCTTCACGTATCCGAAGGGCTCGGTCGATTTCTGGGTCGAGGTAATAGGGCAGGACGGCCGTACGGTTCTCGGCAACTTTGACCTGGACAACGGCGAGATCATCCAGCTTTCCGGCGGCGGCACCTTCTATTTGACCGTCTACTCCAACCGGGGCGCCGGCAATTGGACGTGTTCATGGTAGCAGCCATATTAATATAAGAATGAGAATTGGGAGGATTAGTATGAAAAGAGTTACCTTGTTGCTTATTATCGCCGTCCTGGCGGCCGGTCTTACCCTCTCAGGGTGTAATGCCGTCAACGACATGTTTGGCAAGCTTTTCGGCAAGGGGCAGCCCAACGCACCCCAGGGTCCCGGCGGTCCGACGATGCCGGGCGGCCCGACGATGCCGTACGGCGGCGGCGGAGTTACCGAGAGCGGCTACCTCTCCGGCCCGGGGGGGTCCTACACGTTTACCATAAACGCGGGAAGCGTCCAATACCTCGAAGTTCCCTTCACCTACCCGGTCGGGTCGGTGGACTTCTGGGTTAAGGTCGTCGGGCAGGACGGTTACACCGTGCTGGGCGATTTTGACCTGGACAACGGCGAGATCATCCAGCTTTCCGGCGGCGGCACCTTCTATCTCACGGTCTATTCACGGATGGGCGCGGGCAACTGGTCCGCCACCTATAACCTTGCCGGCGGCGGAGGCGGTGTGGTAGGCGGCGGGGGCGGCACCGGCAACTGCACCGTCGTTGGCAACTCGGTCAACGGCTACCTTTCCGGCCCCGGTGATTCGTGCAAGTTCACGATCAACGGCGGCTCCAAGACGTATATCGAAGTGCCCTTTACGTACCCTGTCGGCTCGGTGGACTTCTGGGTCGAGGTTGTGGGCCAGGACGGTTACACCGTTCTAGGAGATTTTGACCTGGACAACGGCTCGGTCATCCAGCTTTCCGGCGGCGGAACCTTCTACCTGACAATATACTCAAACAACGGTGCAGGCAGCTGGTCCTGTAACTGGCAATAACAACTCAAAGGAGATACCATGAAGAAGCTATTTACCGCTATTATGCTTGCGGCGGTCGTTTTTGCCCTCGTTCTTCCCGGCTGCGGGAACAAGGAACCCGAGGTTCCGGTAGGACCCGGACCGGCCGTTCCCCCGATGGGTCCGGTAGCCCCCGGCTCTCACTATGAGGGCGGGTACCTGGCCGGCCCCGGCGCCTCGTACACGTTTACCGTGAACGCCGGAAGCGTCACCTACCTTGAAGTTCCTTTCACGTATCCGGCTGGGTCGGTGGACTTCTGGGTAAAGGTGGTCGGGCAGGACGGCTATACCGTTCTGGGCGATTTTGACCTGGACAACGGCGAGATCATCCAGCTTTCCGGCGGCGGCACGTTCTACGTGACGGTCTATTCAAAAATGGGCGCCGGCAACTGGAGCGCGACGTACTAACCGAGACCTGTTAGATAACGAAAAGGGGGGCATCAGCCCCCCTTTTTTATCTGCGTGTCTTTATCTGCATATATTCAGGCTCGGGAGCTTGTCGCAGATCCCCAGGTCCACCGCCTTCTCGTAGTCCCTTCGCGCCTCGTCGTATTTCCCCATCCGTTCCAGCGCCCGGCCCCGGTTGTAGTAGGCCTCCGGCCTATTCGGGTTGATCTCAATGGCCATAGTAAAGTCGAGGACCGCCCGGTACGGCTTATCCCCCAACAGATAGAGGCTGCCGCGGTTGTTGTAGTAGCGGTCATTATCGGGATCGATGTCGATTGCGAGCGAATACTCGAGTATCGCCAGGTCGTTGAACCCGAGGATATCCATCAGGAAACCGCGCTTGTAGTGCGCTTCGGGGCCGGTGGAGTAAAGGCAGAGGCCCGAGATATAGTCCCACTTCATTTGGGCCAGACTCGTGTCGAGGAGTTCGTGCCAGAAGTGGGCGGGCGTGTGCGGAGCCGTTTTTCGGCAGGTACCGTTGACGAGGCCGGCCTCGTGGTACCGGAAGGAATCGGCGAGGTATCCCGGGACGTTCATCTCATCCTGGAAGGGGTGCTGGTTGGGTCGATCGGTGGGAGAAGCGGGAACGGCGCCGGTGAAGACCGGCGCCGTGCTATGGAATGCGGACAGGCATCCGGAGAATTGAATCGATGCCAGCAGGATGGTTATCACAAACAGCGGTATGGTTATAGGGAAGCGACCAACGCCGTCATGCCGCACGTCTCTACCTCACGTCACCCGCCGCGATCTTCAGGTGCCGCTCGATGACGTAGCAGGAATCATCCCCCTTCTTGCAGAGGTCGACCGCGTCCTTGAGAACCGTTCTGGCCTCCTCCACCCTTCCCATCTTCAGGAGCACCCACCCCTTTGTATCGAGGAAGGCGGCGCTTTTCGGATCGGTTTTCAGCGCGGATTCGATAAGCGTGAGGGCTTCGGTAAGGCGATCCCCCTTCTGGGCGAGGCAGTAGGCAAGGAAGTTATCGACCTGCGCCGGGGAGATCACGTCCTCCGGCAGGGGCGATTTGCGGTAGTCCTCGATAAAGCCGATGAACTCGTCGGTAACATCGAGCATCGGCCCGGACAGCCCCAGCCGGTCGTAAATATCGAGTATCGAGCCGTAGGCGCCGAAGATAATCCTGGCGGCCTTTTCCCGGTCCGTGACGATCTCGCGCTTTGCGCGGGCAAGCGCCTCATGGTAGTTGATGAGGGCGGTGTTGTCGTTGTTCAGCATGACGTAACAGCGCCCCAGCTGCATGTGTATAAGCGCGATCAGGAGGCTCTCTTCGGGGGCCTTGGCCGTTACCAGGGAAAGCCCCTCCTCATAATAGAGCGAGGCCGAGCGATAGTCTCCCTTTTCGAAGAGCTTGTCACCCGTTGTCATCAGGGAATCCAGGTCCTGGGCATGCGCCGCGGCGGCCGCCAGCATCAGCGCGATAATGCAAATAATTGTTGCTCGTTTCACCGGTTGTTTACCTTTCAGTGGTTTGTTGCTATTGTACGTATTGTCCTTATTGAACGGGCGTCCTGTTGAAGTTTATGATCGATTTATCGAGGTCTATCTCCTGCACCCCGTGGGGTGGCGCCAGTGAAAAACGGGAATCATCGATCGGCGTGCCCGCTTCGATATCTTTGTAGCTGATGCCGATCGTGACGAAGGTTCCCGCATCGGGGACCTTATACGAAAGGGTCATGGGAAGGGTCTTGCCGCCTGTTTGAGAGAAATCGTCGAAGACGCCGTCGATAATCAGGTTATTGTCGGCGTCATAGAGCCGCATTTTCACGATCGAAAAGGTCCTTGCGTCAACGGTCAACACCGCCATGCCCCGTGGGGGGGCCTCGGGCAGCAGCGTCAACTCATACATGCCGGAAAGCGCGTCAAACGTCATCCCCCTGGCGAAATAGCCTGAAAGGTCCACCCGTCCCTGCAGGAGACCGACGATGTCGGCCGCCTTGAACGGGAGGGGTATCAGGAGCGAGAGGTTCTTCCTGGAAGCCAGGCCCGAATAGAACCGGTTCTCCATCGGGGAATATATAAAGACCCTCTTGAGATCGGTGGTCAGAAAGAGGAGGGTCTCCCCGAGGGGACCCATGGTCTCCAACCGCAGGAATGAGGGCTTCTTTGGAGAAGATTATCTCAGTGACGCGGTAATTGTCGGCCGGGGAGGAGACGGATACGCGGGCCTGGGCGCGCAGCGTATCGTGGATAGGATTAGCCAGGCGCGTTCTATCAAGAAGCTCAGAGACGTCTTTTACGACGACAATGGGAAGCTGGGGTCTGGGCTCTACCCCGGTGCAGGCGACGATCAGCAACACGAGGAAGACAGACGTGAGGAACCGGACGCGCCTACAGGAGCTCATCGATCTTCTTGCCTTCCTTGAGGTGGTCTATCTTCATCTTGAGTTTTTCGATCTGGAAATCTTCCGGTCCCAGCTCCCAGGCCTTCAGGTAGAAGGGAAGGGCCTTATCGACCTGCCCCAACCGGTAATTCACGTCCCCCATATGCTCGTTTACCACCGGGTCGTCCGGCATGAGGGCATACGCCCGGGAGAGCTCGGTGAAAGCCGCGGCGTAATTGCCCGTCCTGAAGTAAACCCACCCGAGGCTGTCAATGATATAGCCTTCCTCCGGCTGGAGGCGCAGCGCCTTGTCAATGAGCTGCTTGGCTTCGTCGAGGTTTATACCGAGATCGGCATAGGTATAGCCGAGATAATTGAGGGCGTCGGCATTCTCGGGGTCTTTGACGACGACCTCCTTAAGCACCGTTATGGCTTTCGTCTTGTCTCCCGAAAGGTCCAGGACGGTTCCGTAGTAGAAGAGGTGCCGGACCTCATCGGGCTCAAGCTTCATCGCCTTGTTGATCTCAACAATGGCCTTATCATACTGCTTGGCCTCAAGCCAGAGAGAAGAAAGTATATGATGCAGCCCGGCGTCGCCGGGCTTTACCGCCAGTGCGTCCTCGATCGCCTCTTTTGCGCCATCGATGTCTTTCCGCTCCTGCCGGATATAGGCGGTATGGATCTTGGCGTCAACGAATAGCTCCGACGACCTGGGGATCGCGTCAAACTGGGTGAGGGCCTCGTCGCCCCTTTCCAGCTTCTCGTAGGTCGCTCCAAGGTAGTAGATGATCTTATCGGCCCCGGGATTTTTGGCCAGCAGTTTTTCGAACTCTTCGGCGGCGGCTTCATACCGCTCCATCTCGAAGTAAATGAGCCCGAGCTGCAGCGCCACGTCGTCCTGCCCGGAGCCCCCAAGGCCCAACTCCTGGAATTCCCGGACGGCGTCTTCGAGGCGGTTAAGCTGGATATAGATCCTTGCCAGGTGTTCCCTCAGGAGGGTATTGTCGGGATAGATAGTGAGGATACTCGAAAAGGTCTTGGCGGCCTTTTCGTAGTCTCCCCGGTCTTCGTAAATAAGGGCAAGACCGAGTATGGCCGTCTCATTTTCCGGATCCAGGGAAAGCGCCTTGAGATAGTATTTCTCCGCCTGATCCTTATCTCCCCGGGACAGCTCTATCTTGCCCATGAGATAGTAGATATCGGAGTTCTTCGGATCGATCGTTAGATATCTCCTCAGGGTAGCGATGCCGGCGCCGAATTCCTTGTTTTCTGTCTGGATTGCCGCCAGTTGTATATACGGGTCCCTATCCTTCGGGTCCAATATAATGAGCTGCTCGAGGATACTCTTGGCCTTTTCGACGTTCCCAAGGCCGGAATAGATCTCCGCCAGGAGCGTCAGCAGCTCTTTATCGCGAGGTGAAACGGCCAGCCCCTTTTCGGCCGCGGCCGCCGCTGCGTTAAGGTTCCCGGTCTTGGCGTACAGCTCCGCCAGCTCCAGGTGGAGCATCGTTGCCTGTGGGTCGTACTCTATGGCCTTCTCGTATTCTGCGATGGAGCGGGGATAGTCTCCATTCCACAGCGACGTGCGCGCCGCCAAAAAGTAGTAGTAGGCCATACTCTGGGGCGTGGCGATGCTTTCCGGAATCCAGTTATCCTGTTTCGTATAGGTGGAGCCGGTAGAAAGGGAACATGAGGCGCTCAGCGCGCCGAGACAAAGGACAACGGCCAGCGTTCTCCAGTATTTCATGACAGTGCCTCTACGTTATTTTGATAATTATATCGAAGATTTTCCCGTGAGTCAATTGATTTAGAGTCTGATGCTATGTAAACGAGGGGGAAATCTCGACGAGGGCGGGCTCGGGCGTCACGGGAGCGAGATCGGAGCGATCCTTTTCAGTTACACGTGCGTGACCGGTTGCGACAGACAGGAGCTTTTCGACTAACGTTTATCGCGCCGGCCGCCCATCATTTATCGGGAAACGACAATAACCGGCGGTTATGCGATATATTTTCCTTGACAGTGGGGGTAAATGGGGCTATAGTTTGGTAAAAAGTGGCATAAAGTGGGATAAAGAGGGGACGGGAGGTAGAAAAAGCCATTCAGCGGGGTTGCAGGGTACATGGCGGGGAGGCAAACCATATCGGATTGGGGATAGCGTCGTGAAGAGGGCAAGACGGCCGCTCGGCCCCATTACGGCCGATATCGGGACCGGGCCGATAAGCCGCCTGCGGCGGCAACAGTCGGAGGGATCGTGTTTCGGGGAAACTTTGAGCATGTGATAGACCAGAAAGGTCGGGTCAGCATCCCCTCCCGGTTTCGGGAGGTGCTCAGGGAGAGCTACGCCGAGACGCTGGTCATATCCCGGTCGGACGGGTGCCTCGTGGCCTATCCCGAAGCGGAATGGGCAAAGATGGAGCAGAAGATCGCCGATCTTCCCCAGCTTAAGAAAAACGTCATTGCCGCCCAGCGGTTCCTCATCTCGTCGGCCGTTGAGTGTCCCGTGGATAAGCAGGGCAGGATTCTGATCCCGCAATACCTGAGGAGCCATGCGGCGCTCGTCAAAGATGTCGTGTTTGCCGGTATGATCAACCGGGTCGAGATATGGGCCAAGGACCGGTGGGAGGATGAATTGAAAAGGACCTCCGATATCTTCAGCGATATCGGGGAGACCCTCGGGATTTAGGTTCCGGTATGGATCAGACTCTCCACCGGCCGGTTATGGTGCGGGAGGTGCTCTACTACCTCCAGCCCCGTGACCAGGGCGTTTACTTCGACGCAACCGTGGGTATGGGGGGGCACGCCGCGGCAATCCTGGAGGCCTCGGGGCCCGGGGGCAGGGTCATCGGTGTGGACCTGGATCCCGACGCTGCGGCAACGGCCCAGGTAAATCTCGCCCGTTTCGGCGAGAGAACGAAAATTTATCATGCAAATTATACGCAATTGGAGTATATTTCCCGGTTGGCCTCGGTTGCCCGTCTTGACGGGATTGTCATGGACCTTGGGATAGGCTCGCATCAGCTGGACGCCGGTGACCGGGGATTTTCGCTCGATCTGGACGGCCCCCTGGATATGCGGTACGACAGGGGCGCGGGGCGGTCGGCCGGCGAGGTCATCGCCCGGCTCAATGAAAAGGAGCTTGCCGGCATAATCGACCGCTACGGTGAGGAGAGGAGGTCGCGGGCGGTCGCCCGGGCCATCGTCAGGGCGCGCGAGAAAAAGAAGATAGAAAGCACCCGGGAGCTTGCCGCGATCGTCGTGCGGGCGATCGGGACACCGGGAAGATGGCGCATCCACCCCGCCACGAGGACCTTCATGGCGCTGAGGATCTCGGTTAATGATGAGCTGGGGAGCCTGGAGCGATTTATCGGCGCCTCGGCACGCTGCCTGGCCCCTAACGGAAGGATGGTCATCATATCGTTTCACTCGCTGGAAGACCGGATCGTCAAGATGTCTTTCCGCGAGCTTGGGGCCAAGGGTGACGACGGCAGCGCCCCGTTGTTCGCGATCCTGACCAAGAAACCGATAGTGCCGGACGAGAGCGAGGTCGCTCAGAATCCGAGGGCGCGCAGCGCCAAACTCAGGGCGATTCAAAGGATACCGGATGGATAACGCCGTCTCATACGCCTCCATCATCCGCATCGATGGGCTCAATCGGATGCGGCAAAGTGAGCTTATCAGGCTTACTGCGCCGTACCTGATTGCGCTTGCTGCCGTCGCGTTTTCCCTTTTTCTCTATCTCTGGACCCGGGTATCGGTAACCACACTTAACTACGAGATAGCTCACCTTAAAGAGCATGAGCGGGCCCTCGCCCGGACCAACCGGGAACTCACGATAGAGCTTGATACGATAACGTCGCCGGCGAATCTCGAACGGATGGGAAGGGAGCGTTACTCCCTTACCTATCCGGACGACGCGTCGGTCATTATAGTACGGTGAGACGTGGTGCTCAAGGACCGTTCGATACGAGAGCGAAAAAAGAAGGAAGCCCGCATCTGGCTTCACTTCAGATTGCGGATCATCCTCGTGGTCTTTCTGATCCTGTTCGCGGCGCTGTTGATCCGGGTTGCCAAGCTTATGCTCGTCAATCGGGAGGAGCTCTATTCGTACGCAGAAAAACAGCACCGGATCATATCCACCTATACGACCAAACGGGGAAACATCTACGACGTCAACGGCATGGACCTGGCGGTGAGCCTCGAAATGGACTCGGTATACGCCTGTCCGTACAAGATCACCGACCCGCGGAAGGCGGCCCGCCTCCTGGCGCGGACTCTTTCGATGGACGAAGGCGAACTCTATGGACGGATCACGTCCGACAAGAACTTCGTCTGGATAAAACGCACGGTCTCGCCTAAAACTACCGAATCGGTAAAGGACCTGAAACTCGAGGGGATTGGATTTGTCAATGAAGATAGGAGGTTTTTTCCCAACAGAAACCTCTGCAGCCACGTAATCGGATTCGTCGGGACCGACTCCCAGGGCCTGGCCGGGATAGAGTATGAGCTGGATCGCTATCTCAAGAGCACGGTAAGCCACTTTATCGCCGTCAGGGACGCGCGGGGAAACAGCCTCTTTGCCGTGGACCCGACGGATGCGGAGGCGCTGAAGCGCTACGACGTATACCTGACCATCGATACCATGGTGCAATATATCGTCGAGCGGGAGCTGACCGCTGCCATTGAGCAGTATCGGGCCGAGGGCGGCTGTGTGATTGTGATGAACCCAAATTCGGGCGAAGTTATCGCGATGGCCTCCCGGCCCGACTACGACCCCAACAGGTTTCTTGATGCAAAACGGCCGAGCTGGAACAACCGGGCGGTCACGATGAACTTCGAGCCGGGGTCCACGCTCAAGATCTTTCTGGCGGCCGGCGTCATCGAAGAGGGTCTGGCAAAAAGGAACGACCGGTTCAATTGCGAGGGCGGAACGTATCAAATAGATAATGCCGTCTTTCATGACCACGGAGGGAGCTTTGACGCCCTGAGCTTTTCGGATATCGTCCGATACTCGAGCAACATCGGGGCCATAAAGCTGGGGCAGTTACTGGGGACCGATGAGCTCTACTCGTATCTCGCGGCCTTCGGGTTCGGAGAGCCGACGGGGATAACGCTGCCGGGGGAAGAGATCGGGATGATTATGCCGAAGAATTCCGTGCGGCCGGTGGACCTGGCCTCGATGTCGTTCGGGCAGGGCCTCTCGCTGACCCCGCTGCAGCTGATCACGGCCGCCTCCGTCATCGCCAACGGCGGGCTGTTGATGGAGCCGTATATGGTCGACCGGATCGTGGATGAAAACGGGGACGCGGTCGTCAAAACGTCCCCGAAGATAAAGAGACGGGTCATATCGCCCGAGACGGCCCGGATAGTCACGGAGATGATGGAGGGCGTGGTGGCGTCGGGAACCGGGGTATACGCGCGGGTCGCCGGCTTTGACGTAGCCGGCAAGACCGGTACGGCAGAGGTCTACGACCCGGCGACACGGACCTACTCGGAGACAGACTACACCGCCTCTTTCGTGGGTTTTTTGCCGGCCAAGAGCCCGCGGTTGATAATCCTGGTGGTCCTGGAAAACCCCCACACAAGTATCTACGGCGGCGACGTGGCGGCCCCCGTATTCAAAAATATCGCGGGGGGGTTGATGAAGCGTATGACCGTCAATCCCGACGGGCCGTATCATAACGGGTCAAACGTAATCGACACCGGACGGGGATCGGCGGACTTTACTCCGCTGATGTAGCGATGAAACTGAGACGTATAATAGGCGATGTTGAGGTGCTGGCGCACCGGGGGGATCTCGATATCGAGATCAGCGATATCTTTTACGATTCGCGCGCCGTGGCCAGGGGCGGCCTCTTTGTCGCGGTCAAGGGGTTGGTTACCGACGGCCACCGGTACGTTGGAGCCGCCGTCGACCGGGGTGCGGCGGCCGTCGTGGTTGAGGATGACGTCGATATTGCCGGCGCCGTCCTCGTCCGTGTTCGCGATTCCCGCGCCGCCCTCGGGCGGCTCGCCGACGCGTTCTTCGACTACCCCTCGATGAAGCTGAAACTGTTGGGCGTCACCGGAACGAACGGTAAGACGACCATATGTTATATCGTGGAAGAGATACTCGCGGCGGCCGGGAAAACCCCCGGCGTCATCGGCACGATCAACTACCGGTACGGAAAGAACTCCATCACGCCGCCCCACACCACTCCGGAATCGCTGGACCTGGTGAGGCTGCTTTCGGACATGGTAAACGCGGGCGCCGATCACGCGGTCATGGAGGTGTCTTCCCACGCGCTGGACCTCCGACGGGTAGATTGCTGCATGTTTGACGCCGCCCTCTTCACGAACCTGACGCAGGATCATCTCGATTACCATCAAACGATGGAGAACTACTTCGAGAGCAAGGCACGGCTTTTCCGGGAGTTGATCAACCGGAACAAGGAGACGACCTCGGTCATTAACGCCGACGACCCGTGGGGCAAGCGGCTTATCGATGAGACGAAGGGAAGGCTCATGACGTACGGATTAGGCGACGGGGCCGATATCAGGCCGACCGCCTTTACCGCGGATACCCGCGGCGTCCGGGGGGAAGGGGTCACCCCCCACGGGAAGTTCCGATTCGAGTCAAATCTCCTGGGCAGGCACAACATCTATAATCTCCTGGCCGCACTCGGCGGCGCCCTCGGCATGGGGATCGATCTGGAGACGGCCGTCTCGGGGATCAACCGGCGCATCGTCGTACCGGGGAGGCTTGAGCCCGTCGAGGGGACCGGAGACGTCTCGGTGCTGGTCGACTATGCCCATACCGACGACGCGCTTACCAACGTCCTTTCGACGCTGGCGCCGCTGGCGAAAGGCCGCCTCATCACGGTCTTTGGGTGCGGTGGAGATCGGGACAGGAAAAAGCGGCCCAGAATGGCCGCCGCGGCGGCCGCCGGAAGCCACAAGGTTATCGTCACCTCGGACAATCCCCGAACCGAGGACCCGGCGGTCATCATCGAGGAGATCCTCGTCGGGTTTGAGGGCACGGATTATTCGCGGGTCGAACCGGGGGGCTCATTCTGGCGGGATTCCCGAAAGGTCTATACGGTCATCCCGGATCGGCACGAAGCGATTCGGTTTGCCGTTTCCCGGGCAGAGGGCGGGGATATCATCCTGCTGGCCGGCAAGGGGCATGAGGATTACCAGATCATCGGGACGACAAAATACCCCTTCGACGACCGCCTCGAGGCCAAAGAGGCCCTTACGGAGAGGAGGCGGCATGGTTGATTCGGCCCGCGTACGACTTTCGGTATCAGACGTACGCACCGCGCTGGGTGTCGAAGCCTCGGGGGGGGCGGGGGACGTCGTATTTACGGGCGTATCAACCGATTCCCGGACCGCGGCTGGGAGGGAGCTCTTCGTGGCGCTCGCCGGCGATCAATTCGACGGGCACGATTTCATCCCGGCGGCGCTGGCCAACGGTGTCTCGGGGATCGTCGTGAGCGCCGGAAGGGCCATAAGTGCCTCCGCGCGGGTCTTCGTCTTTGCTGTACCCGACACGCTCTTCGCGCTGGGAGAGCTTGCCCGGTACCACCGGGGGCGGCTTTCCGCCCGCGTCGTGGGGATCACCGGCTCCAACGGCAAGACGACCACCAAGGAGATCACGGCCTCCATCGCCGGGACGACGACAAAGATCGCGTACACCAAGGGAAACCTCAACAACCTGGTCGGTCTGCCGATGACGCTGTTGTCGACGCCCGACGATACCGAGGCGCTCATCCTCGAGATGGGGATGAACGTGCCGGGCGAGATCGGGCGCCTGGCCGAGATCGCCCGCCCCGACATCGGCGTCGTTACGAACGTCGGGCCGGTTCATCTGGCGGGTGTCGGCTCGATAGACGGGGTGATCGCCGAAAAGGGGGCGCTCCTGGCGTCGCTCGGGAAAGACGGCGTCGCGATATTCGAGGCGGACACGGACTATTCCGACCGGCTCAGGAAGATGACGCGCGCGCGCATCATCACCTTCGGCTTGGACGGCCGGTCGGACGTACGGGCCGAAAAGATCGAGGACCTCGGGCAGGCGGGAACCCGGGCGCGGTTTGTCCTGCCCTCGGGCTCGTTTACGGCGCTCCTTCCCATACCCGGCCTCCATAACCTTAGTAATGCACTGGCCGCGGCGGCCGCAGGCATTGCCCTCGATATCCCCGCCGACCGGATCGCCGAGGGTATAGAGGCAGTCCGCCCGCTCGGTATGCGCATGGAGATTTCGAAGGCCTCCGGGGGATGGGTGATCCTCAACGACAGTTATAACGCCAACCCGGTATCGATGCGCGCGGCGCTGGAGTTTCTCGCGCAGCAGCGCGAGGCGATTGAAGGACGGGCCGTCGCGGTCCTGGGGGATATGCTCGAACTGGGGGCGTTTACCCGGTCCGGCCACGAGGAAGTCGGCGCGGCCGCCGCCGGGATCAGGGTCGGTCTGTTGTTCGTCATCGGGGATTTTGCCGGCGACGCGCGCCGGGGGGCGATCGCGGCGGGTATGGATGAGGGGGCGATAGTCGCCTATCCCAGGGAGGCGCATGATACGCTGATCAACGACCTGCTTGATGTCGTCGGCCCGGACGACGTGATCCTCGTTAAGGGCTCGCGGGCGATGAGGATGGAGCGGATTGCCCAGGCGCTGAATAAACGGTAAGGAGAGGCTCACATGATCTATCATCTGACGTTATGGCTCTCGGACTATTTCTCGTACCTGAACGTCTTCCGGTACATCACGTTTCGGGCGATATACGCGGCGCTGACGGCCCTCGTTATCTGCCTGATCCTGGGACCATGGATGATCAGAAAGCTGAAGGGATTGCAGGCTCTCCAGCCCATCCGGAGCAACGGCCCGGCCACACATCTCAAAAAGGCAGGCACGCCGACAATGGGCGGGCTCCTGATCGTCTCGGCAATGACGCTCTCGACGCTGTTGTGGGCCGACGTCGCCGATTTCTATATCATCCTGGTGCTGATCGTCACCGTCTCGTACGCGGTTATCGGGTTCATGGACGACTGGCGAAAGCAGATATTGAGAGACCCTAAGGGTCTGCCGGGGCGCTATAAGTTCTTCTGGGAGCTGATCGTTGGGATCGTTGTGGGCGTGATGCTCTACTTTGCGCCCAACTACAACACGGAGCTGTCGGTCCCGTTTCTTAAGGCGCTCCACCCCGATCTCGGCTGGTTCTATATCCCCTTTGCGATCTTTGTCATCGTCGGGGCGGCAAATGCCGTCAACCTGACCGACGGGCTGGACGGCCTGGCGGCGGGCCCCGTGGTGGCGGTCGCCATCACCTATCTGGTCTTTGCCTACTGCACCGGAAACGTGAAGATCGCCGACTACCTGCTGATTTCGTATCTTCCCGGTACGGGAGAACTGGCGGTGTTTTGCGGGGCGATGGTCGGGGCCGCAATGGGTTTCCTGTGGTATAACTCCTATCCCGCCGAGGTCTTCATGGGGGACGTAGGCGCCCTCTCCCTGGGCGGGGGGATAGGCACGGTGGCGGTAGCTACCAAGCATGAACTTCTGTTAGTCATCGTGGGGGGTCTCTTTGTGGTGGAGACGTTGTCGGTCATCTTCCAGGTCGGGTTCTTCAAGTGGAAGCGCAAACGGATCTTCAGGATGGCGCCCCTCCATCATCACTTCGAGCTTTTGGGATGGCCCGAGCCGAAGATAATCGTGCGGTTCTGGATCATATCAATTATCCTTGCCCTTCTGGCATTGAGTACTTTAAAAATACGATAGGGAGGCATATCCATGGCGCATCATTATTCCCAGAGAGAAAAGGCGGCGGGTCTGGTGGGTTGCCGGGTCTTCCTCGAGGAATTCGAGCTTACCAGCTTCGGGGACGCGATGGTCGGCGCCGATGTCGTCGAGTCGGCCGATGGGATCGTCGTGCTCAAGACCATCCGGGACTTTGCCCCCGGGGTGCTGGTGCGGATCGACCTTTCCTCGGGCCGGCAAACGAGGGGCATAAACTTTGACGGCTTTGTCGTGGTCGGATGCGTCAGGGATTCCAAGCGGATTTCGGCCGACGAGGTCTACCGGGTGGAAGTAAGCCTGCTCAGGCTGGAGAGCGACCGGTACAATATGATGATTTCAGAGATCGAGGCGATGTAGCGGGTATGATTCGTACGGGGGAAAGGGTCGGCATCGGGCTTTCCGGTGCAAACGTCGTTGTCGTCGGCGGTGCCAGGACGGGGATGAGCGCCGCGCGATTTCTCGCCGGACGGGGCTCTCGGGTGACGCTGACCGATATGTCCGATCTTGCCGGTAAGATGACCGAGCTTGGCGAGCTGCGCGCCCTGGGGGTTGTCACCGACCTGGGCAGGCACGACACCGCAGCCTTCCTGTCCGCCGACCTGATAGTCCTCAGCCCCGGCGTACCGCTCTTCATGGAGCCGCTGGCCGAGGCACGGAAGAAGGGGGTCAGGATCATCGGTGAGGTCGAGCTTGCCTTCAGGTTTTTCGATACTCCGGTCGTCGCAGTAACGGGGACCAACGGGAAGACGACGACAACCGCGTTACTGGGTTCGATCCTCGAAGCCTGTGGTAAAAAGGTCCTCGTGGGGGGGAACATCGGGACGCCGCTTATAGAGTTTGTGCCCGGTCCCGGGGAGGAATGGCCCGCCGTGGACTTTATCGTGGCGGAGATATCGAGTTTTCAGTTGGAGGCGGTGGAGACGTTCGCGCCCAGGGTGGCGCTGCTGCTCAACATAACCCCTGATCACCTCGATCGGTACCGGAGCTACGAAGAGTACATTACGGCAAAGCTCGAGATATTCGCCCATCAGTCGAGCGAAGATATCGCCGTGCTTAACCGGGACGATGATCTGGTCACGTCGCGGGCTCATGACATCGCCGCGGCACGGCTTTATTTCTCCCGTGCTCGGCAGGAACAGGGGGGGGTATGGTATGACGGGAAAGAGATAGTCTGCACGGTCAACGATGCCCTCGACTCCTACGATCCCCGGGATTCCCGGCTCGCAGGGCGTACACAATATAGAAAATATGATGGCGGCCGTCGCCGGGGCGGCCTCGGTCGGGTGCAGGGGAGAGGCGGTCGGGCGCGCAATACAGCAGTTCGTGCCGCACGGCCACCGGCTTCAGCACGTGCTGACGACCGAGTCCGGCGTGAGCTTCTACGACGATTCCAAGGCGACCAACGTGGGGGCGGCGCTCAAATCGATCGAGAGCTTCGCCGGGGGGCTCCACGTCATCCTGGGCGGGGTGGACAAGGGGGGAGCATACGCTCCCATGAAGGAGGCGCTTAAAAAGCGGGCCAAGGGCCTGTACCTGATCGGCGAGGCATCGCCGATCATCGAGAGGGAGCTTTCGGGGATTGTCCCGATCGTTGCCGCCGGCACCATGGGGCAGGCCGTCAGGATCGCGGGCGAGCGGGCAGTTTCGGGTGATACGGTTCTGCTGGCGCCGGCCTGCTCCAGTTTTGACCAGTACAGGAATTACCAGGAACGGGGAGAGGATTTCATACAGCACGTCAAGAGGTTTTTCGGCGATGGGTAACAAGTACGAATATGACCGGGTCCTTATCGTTTTGATCGCGGTCCTGGTCATATTCGGCATCATGATGGTCTTCTCGGCGAGTTCCGCCGTCGCGTACGACGAGAACGCGGATGCTGCATTCTATCTTAAGAAGCAGCTTCTTTGGGCCGTCCTGGGATTGGCGGCGATGGTCGCGATGATGCGGATCGATTACCATCTGCTGAGAACCTATGTCTACCCGATATTCCTGGTGAGCCTGTGTCTGCTGGTGCTCGTGCTTGTGCCGGGGGTCGGCAAGAAGATAAACGGGGCGCGCCGATGGATCGACTTGCTGGGATTTACGTTTCAACCGGGAGAGCTCATCAAGCTTACCCTTGTTATTTATCTGGCATACTCGCTCACGAAAAAATACGAGAAGATAAAAACCTTTACGGTGGGGTTCGTCCCCCACATCATTCTGCTGCTGATCGTGGCCGCCCTCATTATGTTAGAGCCCGATTTCGGGGCGGCGGTCACTATCGGGGCGATCGTGATCATCATGATGTTCGTAGCGGGTACGAGGTTCTATTACCTTGCGGCGACGGTGATCGCGGCGGTGCCCGTGGTCTATTTCTGTATCGTCCATTCGGCCTACCGCATGCGGCGTATTATGGCCTTTATGGACCCCTGGGCCGACCCGCTGGATACCGGGTATCACATTATCCAGTCGTTTCTGGCCTTCGGGTCGGGGGGGATCGTGGGGGCCGGACTGGGGGAGGGCACGCAGAAGCTTTTCTATCTCCCCTTTGCCTATTCGGATTTCATATTCGCGGTCATCGGCGAGGAGCTGGGATTCATCGCGGTGGTCGCGGTCATCGCCGCATTCGGGCTGTTGTGCATGCGGGGAATCAGGATCGCCAAGAGGGCGCCCGATCTCTTCGGCTCCTACCTGGCGGTGGGAATTACCGCGCTGATCACCATTGAGGTTATCCTCAACATCGGTGTGGTGACGGGTCTTTTGCCCACCAAGGGGATGACGCTGCCGTTTATCAGCTACGGCGGCTCCTCGCTTCTAACGAGCCTGGCGGCGATGGGGGTGCTCCTCAACGTATCGGCCCAGGGGGAGGCAAAATGAAGGTCGTCATCGCGGGAGGGGGAACGGGAGGCCACCTTTATTCGGGGACGGCCGTGTACGATATCCTTACCCGCGGGGGGGGGCACGAGGTCTCCTTTATCGGGACACGGGACGGCATAGAGGCGCGGGTACTTCCCGGCCGGGGGATTGACGTGAGATATATCCCGGTCGTCAAGTTCCGCAGGAGCGGGGCCGGCGCGAAGGTGATGTCCGTCGGTGTTCTGCCGCTTTCCGGGATATGTGCGCTGGCGGCGCTGTTAAAGATCAAGCCGGACGTCGTTCTCGGGGTGGGCGGATACGCCTCGGGGCCGGTGGTCGCCGCTGCGGCGCTCCTGGGCATCAGGCGGGCCGTCATCGAGCAGAACTCGGTGGCCGGGTTTACCAACCGGGTTCTCGGGCGGTTCGTTCGGCGGGCGTTTCTGGGCCTGCCGGGCGCCGCCTCCGATTTCCCCCGCGGCGTCGGCGTCTTCGTCGGCAACCCCGTCAGGGAAGCCCTCTTCTCCGTGCCGCCGGCAGACCAGACGTCGCTGCCGTTTACGATCCTGGTCTTCGGCGGTAGCCAGGGCGCGCACCGTATCAATGGGCTGATCACCGAAGCGCTGCCGTTCCTGCCCGATATGAAAGGGACGCTCTCGTTTATTCACCTTGCGGGCGGCAACGACCTCGCGGCCGTTCAGCGGGCATACAAGGAGGCGGGGATATCCGCCGAGGTCCACGACTTCCGGGAGGATATGGAGCACCTATACGGACGCGCCCACTGGGTGATCGCGCGGTCCGGCGCGATGACAGTATCGGAGCTGGCGGCGGCCCGGAGGAGTTCGCTCCTGATCCCCTATCCGTTTGCGGTGGACGACCACCAGGCAAAGAACGCCGCCTACCTCGTGGAGGCGGGGGCGGCCGATATGATCAGGCAGGAGGACCTTACCGGCAGGCGGCTTTCCTCACTGATCCGGGAGGCGTTCGTCAACAGAAAGCGCCTTTCGGTAATGGGAGACAGGGCCGGCGAGGCCGCCCGGCCCGACGCGGCGCGCCGGATCGCCGAATGGATAACCGGCCGGGACGACAGGACAGCATGATTAAGAACCAGACAAGGACATACCGTGGATTTCACAAGGTCCACTTTATTGCCATCGGCGGCATTGGGATGAGCGGGATAGCCGAGGTCCTCCTCAACCGGGGGTACGAGGTCTCGGGCTCCGACATCAGAAAGAGCGACATAACCGAACGCCTCAGGTCGTTGGGGGCCGTCGTTCACTACGGCCACTCGGAGAAGAACCTCGCGGAGGCAGACGTGGTTGTGGTCTCCACGGCGGTGAAAAAAGACAATCCCGAGGTCCTGGAGGCAATCCGGAAGAATATCCCGGTGATCCCGCGAGCCGAGATGCTGGCGGAGCTCATGCGGATGAAGTATGGTGTGGCGGTGGCCGGCACTCACGGCAAGACCACCACTACCTCGATGATCGCCACTATCATGGGAATGGGAAACCTCGACCCGACGATGGTCATCGGAGGCAAACTCGACTATATCGGCTCCAATGCGAGGCTCGGCGAGGGGCAGTTCCTGGTGGCCGAGGCCGATGAGAGCGACGGATCGTTTCTGCTGCTGTCGCCGACCATCGCGGTTGTCACCAATATCGAAGAAGAACACATGGACTACTATCGGGATCTGGCCCAGATAAAGGACGCCTTCGTGACGTTCATCAACAAGATCCCGTTCTACGGCCTGGCGGTGCTCTGCCTGGATCATGAGAACGTCCAGGCGATTATGCCACGAGGTCAAGAGGCGCTTCATAACCTACGGGGTATCGCCCCAGGCGGATTTCACCGCGTCGGGAACTGCATTTCGGGGAGGCCGGTCGACCTTTACGGTGTCGTATCACGGTGAGCCGTGGGGGGAGGTCGATCTTCCTATTCCGGGTTCGCATAACGTCCTCAACGCGCTGGCGGCTATTGCCGTCGGCATGGAGGTGGGGCTCGATTTCGATACGATAACACAGGCCCTCTCACAGTTTGCCGGGCCGCACCGGCGTTTTCAGATCAAGGGGGAAGCGGCGGGCGTTACGGTGGTTGACGACTACGGGCACCACCCCACCGAGATCGTGGCGACACTGGCAGCCGCCAGAAGCTTCTGGGGCGGCAGGATCGTGGCGGTCTTCCAACCCCACCGTTACACGAGAACCCGCGACCTCTTCGATGCCTTTCTGACGGCGTTTTTTGCGGCCGATGTCCTCGTGATGACCGATATCTACGCGGCCTCCGAGGACCCGATACCCGGAGTGGATGCGAAAGGCCTCTTCGAGGAGATCGGAAAACGCGGGATGAGAGAGCGATACTTCGTGCCGAAGAAGGAAGAAATCGCACCGGAGTTGATGAGGATCGTCCAGCCGGGGGACATGGTAATCACCCTCGGGGCCGGGGATATCTACCGGTCAGGAGAGGAACTCCTGGCGCTGCTGAAGGAGCGCGATGCGAGGCCTTGAACAAGAGATCAGGGGCACGGTCCTTTTTGACGAGCCGATGGCCCGGCACACCTCCTACCGGATCGGCGGGCCGGTCGATATCTTCATCGTGCCGGCCGACGCCGATGATCTCGGGGCCGCGCTCACAATCCTCCGGGAGCGCGATATACCCGTTGTCATCCTCGGGAGGGGAACCAACCTCCTGGTGCGGGACGGCGGGATCAGGGGAAGCGTGGTCTCGATGGAAGCGATGGCGGGCGTAGAGCGGGCGGGCGAAAACAGGGTGACTGCCCAGGCCGGGGCGCCCCTCATGGAAGTGATCAACCGATGCGTTGGGTGGTCCCTGGCGGGGCTCGAAAAGCTGGCGGGGATTCCCGGCAGCGTCGGGGGTGCGGTCGTCATGAACGCCGGCGCACACGGCGCGTATATCGAGGGCGTCATTCATGCGGCGGCTATCCTGGGGGCGGAAGGAAAGGTCTATAATAGGACAAGGGATGAGCTCGGTTTTGCCTACCGGACGTCCGGTCTGGACAGCAGCGAGATCATCCTGCATGTCGATATGTCACTTGAAACGGGAGATCCGGAAGAAATCTCCCGGATCGTTAAGGAAAAACTGGATTGGCGGCGCGACCGGCAGCCGTTGTCTCTGCCCTCGGCGGGGTCGGTCTTCAAGAACCCCCCCGGGTCGCCCGCCGGCAGGATTATCACGGAGCTCGGCCTCAAGGGAACCAGGGCAGGGGGGGCCGAGGTATCTACGCTTCACGCCAATTTCATAGTGAATCGCGGCGGGGCGCGGGCCGTCGATGTCCTTTCGCTCATAGATCTGATCGTTAAGAAAGCCCGCGATGAGCGGGGGATCGAGCTCGAGCCGGAAATTAAGATAGTCGGGGTGGACCGGTGACCAGAGACCTCAAAAATATCGGGCCGTCTGAATTCGGCGTCAAGAAGGAACAGGCACGGGTCACAAAGGACGGGCCGGTAAGGAGCCCGGCGACCCTGATCGCCGCGGTATGCGCTCTCGCGTTAGTGGGTATGATCCTCTACGCCGCCGTCCGGGTGTTGCCCGGGATCGGCAGGAAGATCGGCGATTCATCATATTTCCGCCTGGAGGACGTCGACGTCATCGGGGTCGTGAGGGCGGATCGTGACGCTATCGGTCCGGCCGTAGGGTTTTCGGCGGGCAGTCCCCTGTTGGAGACGGATCTCGCCGCCATACGGGATCGCGTTGCCGCCGTCGACTGGGTCAAGGATGTAGAGGTTTCCCGGGACCTTCCCAATAAGCTGATAATCAGAATCACGGAGCACGCACCGGTGGCGGTGGCCGTGACGGACGAAGGCCGGCGGTTCGTCGACCCGGACGGGGAGCTGTCCGAAATCGATACGGATATCGGAGGGCTTCCCGCCTTTTCCGGGATGACCATGCCCGATCAGTACGTCGAGGGCGCGCGGCTATTGACGCTGATACGGGACGGACGTCTCATCGCCGACGGGCACGTGAAGACGGTGAGATTTGACGAGGTTATGGGGTATACCGTTACAACCAGCGAAGGCATTGAGATACGTCTCGGGCAGCCGCCCTTTGACGAGAAGATCGCGCGGCTGACCCGGGTGCTGGATGACGCTCAGAAACGGGGTACTATCCGATATATCTATATGAACATCGAAGACAGGGTCGTGGTAAAAGTAGGGGCGCCGGTGATGTAACGGACCTCAAGGCAAGGAGGTGATACGATGACGGCAAACGGCAACATATTCGTCGGTCTCGATATCGGGACTACCAAGATCTGCGCGATTGTGGGCGAACAGGTCGATGGTGAAATCGAGATAATCGGGATCGGCTCAGCGCCGTCGCGGGGATTGCGTAAAGGGGTGGTAATAAATATCGAGAGCACGGTCGCCTCCATCAGGAAAGCAATAGGAGAGGCGGAACTGATGGCGGGCCTCGAGATCAAATCGGTCTTCGTCGGCATCGCCGGAGGACATATCAAGGGTTTCAACAGCCACGGAATTATCGCGGTCAAGAGCCGTGAAGTGACCGAGAGCGACGTGAAACGCGTCATCGACGCCGCCCGTGCGATCGCCATACCGGTGGACAGGGAAGTAATCCATATCCTGCCCCAGGAATTCATCGTGGACGAGCAGGACGGCATTCAGGAGCCGATCGGCATAAGCGGCGTGCGCCTGGAAGCCAAGGTGCACATCGTAACGGGCGCGGTGACGAGCGCCCAGAACATCATCCGCTGCGTAAACCGGACGGGCATGGACGTATCGACCATCGTCCTGGAGCAGCTGGCCTCCGCGGAGGCGGTGCTCTCAGAGGACGAAAAGGAGCTCGGCGTCGTCATTATGGATATCGGCGGAGGGACGACCGACGTGGCGGTCTTCTCCCAGGGCAGCATAAAGCATACGACCGTGCTGGCGTTGGGCGGTGATCACCTTACCAACGACATTGCCGTGGGTCTGCGAACTCCGCTCATAGACGCGGAGCGGATAAAGAAGAAGAGCGGCTGCGCGCTCGCCTCCCTCGTGGACAAGGACGAGACCATCGAGGTGCCGTCGGTAGGGGGGAGAAAGCCGAGGGTCGTTTCCCGGCAAATACTTGCCGAGATCATCGAACCCCGGGTGGAGGAGATACTGTCCCTGGTCCATCGGGACATCGTGCGGTCGGGATACATGGACGTCATGGCGTCGGGCGTGGTGCTGACGGGCGGCTCGTCGCTTCTGGAGGGGATCGGGGAGATGGCCGAGCAGATCTTCAACATGCCCGCGCGCATCGGGTATCCGGCCGGCATCGGGGGCCTGGTGGATGTAGTCAACAGCCCGATGTACGCGACGGGGGTCGGGCTGGTGCTCTACGGTTACAAGAACGGAGGGCAGGCGCGCTTTCGGGTAGGCGAAAAGAACGTATTCAATAAGGTGACAGATCGATTTAAAGAAATTATCAAGGATTACTTTTAATCCCGGAGGACCCAACCATGGATATGTTCGAGTATGTGGAAAATAGTCTGGGAGGGGCCAAGATCAAGGTGGTCGGCGTGGGGGGCGGCGGCGGCAACGCGGTCGATAACATGATCGAGATGGGGCTTGCCGGGGTCGACTTTATCTGCGCGAATACGGATGCCCAGGCCCTGGCGGCCTCGAAGGCCTCCATGAAAATGCAGCTCGGCGCCAAGCTTACCAAGGGGTTGGGCGCGGGGTCGAATCCGGACGTCGGGAAGCGGGCCGCGGAAGAAGACCGGGACAAGATACGCGAGAGCCTTGCCGGCGCCCACATGGTCTTTATCACCGCCGGGATGGGCGGCGGGACCGGCACCGGCGGGGCGCCCGTCTGCGCAGAGATCGCAAAGGAGGTCGGGGCGCTGTCGGTAGCGGTGGTGACCAAGCCCTTTGCCTTCGAGAACAAGAAACGGATGCAGCAAGCCGAGGACGGGATCGTTGAGCTGGCCAAGCATGTCGATACGCTCCTGTGTATCCCCAACCAGAGATTGCTGGAGTATGCCGGAAAGGAAGTAACCCTCGTCACGGCCTTCAAACGGGCCGATGAGATCCTCTATTTCGCGGTCAAGGGTATCTCAGACCTGATAACCGTTAGAGGGCTTATAAACCTTGACTTCTCCGACATCAGGACCGTGATGGAAGGGACCGGGATGGCCATTATGGGAACCGGCAAGGCCGGAGGCAGCAACAGGGGCATGGAGGCGGCCAAACGCGCCGTTACGAGCCCCCTTCTGGAGGAGCTTTCCATCAACGGGGCGCAGGGCGTGCTGGTGAACCTGACCGGCGGGGAGAACCTCACCCTTGAGGACGTCGAGAGCGCCATGACCTACATCCAGAAAGAAGTGCACCATGAGGCGCATATTATCTTCGGGGCGGTCATCGATAAGGCGATGGGCGACGAGATGATGGTCACGGTCATCGCCACGGGCTTCTCGAGGTCCGACGACAGCCTGAACCGTGAGCTGATAAAGATCGGGCCCGCAGCCGTGATAGGGCAATCGAAGAGCGACCTGGATATGCCCACCTTTATCAGGAAGGATCGGGAGGCCATAGCGATTGATAAGGTGACCCGGAAGAACCTTTCGGTCAACGGCGAGGATTCGGAATACGATATCCCTACGTTCTTGCGGAAAAAGGCCGATTGACGGTCGCCTGAAGGGACGGGTGATACGCGGACGTGTCTTCCTATGAGCGGCATCTCATCGAGCTCCTGAAACGGGAGCGGGGCCTGCGGGCTGCCGGCGGCGGCGGACTTAAGACCGCCGTTATCTATCCCAACCGATACGCCGTGGGCATGAGCAACCTGGGCTTCCTTTCGGTCTTTCGGCGGACGGCCGAGCAATTCGGCGTTTCCGCGGAGCGCGCCTTCCTTCCCGATCCCGCCCACGAAACGGCCCTCAGGAGGGCTGACAACCCGGTGCTGACCCTCGAATCGCGCCGGGGCCTGCGCGAAATGGACCTCCTCCTCTTTTCCGTATCGTTCGAAAACGACTATCTCAACCTGCTGAAAATACTCGGTCTATCAAAAATACCGATGCGCTCACGCGCGCGCGATCGGGGACACCCGTTGGTCGGCGCGGGCGGCGCGGCCGTCCAGATCAATCCCGAAACGATATCACCGTTCGTGGACTTTTTCGCACTCGGGGAGGGCGAGGAGCTGGTACCGGATATCCTGGCCGTCCTGAGGGACCAGGGGGGGGCCAGGGGCGACAAGCGGGAAATCCTGGACGCGCTGAGCCTGATCGAGGGGGTCTACGTGCCGGAGCGCTTCGAGGCGGCCTACGACGGCCGGGGGAGGCTTCAGTCGTTTGTCAACGTGTCGGGAGGGCGCGACCGGGTGACGGTTCGGAAACGCGCCGACCTCTCCGGGATGGCGCTCTGTTCGCCCATCGTGACCGGCGAGGCCGAGTTTTCCGACATGCTGCTGGTGGAGATGGAGCGGGGGTGTCCCTTCGGGTGCGCGTTCTGCGTGGCAAGCGCCCTCTATGCCCCGGTGAGGATGCGCCCCGAGGACGATATTATTTCCGATATCGAGTCGGGGATGGCCCTGACCGGGACGGTGGGGCTGTTGGGCCCCGCCGTTTCGAGCCATCCCGGCCTGCTCCGCGTCCTGGAGACGGTCAGGCAACACGGAGGATCGGTCGGCCTTCCGTCAATCAGGACGGAGCTCTTGACGGACGAGGGGATCGGGCTCCTATCGGGGCTTTCCGTCAGAACTTTGACGATAGCCCCGGAGGCGGGGAGCGAGCGGGTGCGCCGAAATATCGGTAAATCCATGTCCGACGGGGAGATCCTCGACCTCGTCCAACGGTCCGCGGCGGCAGGGATCATGAGCGTTCGGGCCTACTTCCTCGTGGGGATGCCCGGAGAGAATGATGACGATATCCAGGCCGTCTCGGAGCTCGCGAAAAAGATTCGCCATACGCTTATCGCCGCCACCAGGGGGGCGGGAAAAACGGGCAGGGTAACGGTCTCGCTAACGCCACTGGTCCCCAAGCCGCATACGCCGCTCCAATGGATGGCGATGGAAGACCGTAAGGCCCTTTCGGGGAAGATAACGCGTATCCAGCGGGCACTCAAGGGGGTCGGGGGAATATCGGTTATCTTCGAGCCGCCAAAGTGGTCTTACCTCCAGGCACTGATCGCCCGGGGCGACCGGCGCGTCGCCGATATCCTGGAGCGTGTAGCGACCGGCGACGGCGATCTGAATGCCGTCTTCCGGGAGACGCCCTTGAACCCCGACTTCTACGTCACCAGGCCCCGGGACGACGACGAGATGTTCCCGTGGGATTTCATCGACCTGGGCGTTGACAAGAGGAAGCTGTTGGCGCGGTATAAAACGATCATCGGGGAAGGCCGGGGCGGGTAAACTCGATACGCCGTGCCGTTGAATTCCCGGCAGTTTGCCAGGGAAGGCCTTCTTGACTCACCCCTTCTTTTTTGCTATCCTGAAACAAAAAAACCAATGAACGAACTCTGGAGCAGGGCCTTCGGCTCTATGACCCGGCAGGCCGATATACGATCGGTCGTCGTCAAGTCGACGGTCCTCACGATCCTTGCCGTCGGCTCGGCCGCCGGCTATTTTCATTACCTTGTATTTGTCGTATCAGGGGGCGCCGCCCCGGGCGGCCGGGACCCCTGGGGTTTCATGACGGTCGAGCTTGTCCTGCTGGCGCTTGTGTTGTTTCTCTCGGCGCTCATCGGGTTTTCCTTCTCGGGGCGGCTGGACCTCCCCGGTTTTGGGAAGGTGCGCGGGTTTCTTACCGCGCTGCCGGTATTGATCGTCGGCGGGATTGTCTTGGTGACACTATCGTATGTCGTATTCGACCGCTACTACTTCACAATCGCTCCCGTCTCGTTTCCACGCGAGACGGTATACCTGATAGCCATACCGTTCAAGGCCGCGCTGGCTGACGAGACGATCCTGCGCCTGGGCCTGGTTACTATCGGCGTAGGGATGACGAAAAGCAAGGGGGCGGGGGTCGTCCTGATGTCGGCCGTATCGACCCTGTTTAGCGTCAAGTACCTCGAATTCATCGGGATGCCGTTTGCACTCGACCATTTCTACGTCGTCTACCTGCTGTTATCGTTTCTCGGCAACATCATGTTCGGCTGGCTGTTCGTGACCAGGGGGCTCCTCTATTCGATGGCGCTTAAATTCGTGATCGGGTGCAAGTACCTGCTCATCCTATGGCTGGGCGCATGAGATGAAGAGCCGGCTGCCCCTCATCCTGATGTTCATGATTGCCCTTCCGGCGATTGCGGGGGCCGAGGAGGTGTGGCTTCGGGCCGAGCTGATCAGGGGGATCGACCTCATCTTCAACGCCCGGATATCGGAGGGCGAACAGGTCTTCGCGGCGATCGAAAAAAAGGCCCCCGCAAATCCGGCGCCCTCTATATACCGGGCCATGGCCCTCATGTCCTACCCTCCCCGGGAGGGTATGGCCGGGATCGACCGGGCACTGATCGAGCGGCTCCTCAATAAGGGGATAATGCTCGCCGAAGACGGGCAGATGGGAAACGGACACGGGAAGGGTGAAGCTGTTGGTTGCCACCGCGTATTCGCTCCTCAGCCAGCTATACCTCGAACAGCACGATTACCTCAAGGCCTCGCGGGCGGCCGTCACGGGAAAGCGATACCTCGACGAGGCGGCGCTGATATCCCCCGATGATCCGGACGTACGCTACGGGGTTGGGCTGCTCTCCTACGGGGTCGCGGAAATGCCCGAGCCGGCGCGGCTGATCCTTTCGGCCCTTTCCATATCGGGCGACAGGGAGCGTGGAATCGAGGACCTCAAGGCGGCGGCCGTGTACGGCATCTATACGAAGGCGAGCGCCGAGGTGGCGCTCCTGATGATTACGGCAAATATCGAGGACCGCTACGCCGACGCGGTTGTCTACGGGCGGCGGCTCATCGCCCGGTATCCGGATAACCCGGAGCTCTATTTCCCCTACGCCAACGCGCTGTCGGAGACGGGCGACTTCGGTGCCGCGCGGGCCGTCGCCGCGATACTCAAACGGAAGATGGACGAGGGACTTCCCTATTTCGACGGGGCCATCGTCGCCCGGTATCATCACCTGAGGGGGAAGCTCCTGATGGACGAGGGACAGTATGACGAGGCGGCGGTGGAACTGAAACAGGCGCTCGTGGTCGACGACGAAAACTACGCGTGGGTCAGACCCCTGGCGCTGGCCCGCCTGGGGATGATTGAGGACGTTTCGGGAAGGAGGGATAACGCGGTCGGCTATTATCGGGGGGCGATAGATACGGGAATCGAGGGTGCGGGAGTCATCCTTGCCGAGAAATACCTGGAGCAGCCCTATCGACCGAATGGTGGAAAATAGCGATTACTGTGGTATAATCCGTATCGAGGTCTTTTCGGCCCACACGGTTTACGGGCGGTCGGGGACCTCAGTAGTCACGTCGGCCTTTCCGCCGTCTTGACGGCGGCGCGGGGATAGGCGGTGGATACCCACCCGATGTCTTATAGTACTAAATGAGGAGTTGTTATGCAGCGGCTCAGCTACGATCAGAAGAACCCGGTGTATGATATCTTCGGAACGGCCTTCTCGCTGGAGATATTCACCCACGAGAACGTCTACGGCATCGATCCCGGGCGCACGGAGCTCACAATCGAGGGGGACCGCGCGATACTCACGGCCCGGGGCCTGACCTGGGCGGGCGGCGCTGAATCGTGCGAGGGCGGGGCGATGTTTCTGGTGGAAAAGACCGCCTCGGGGCTCACCTTTAAGCTGGAGGCCGCCCATCGCGAAAAGCTGCGCGCCGCAAAGGTTATCGTACACCGGCAGCGGGGAGTAAGCGTCACCAGCGATCATTCCGAGGACTTCCCGATCATGCCGGGCGGCATGACGTTCGACTACCCTCACTGGAATATTTTCATGCTCAAGATGCCTATCGTCTTCCTCAAGGGAGACGACGGGTACCTCTCCTTTTCATCCCTCGACGACGAGGTATCTCCCAAAAGGTTTTCCTTCATCCCCGGGGGAGACGGGGTGGACGTGGAGCTGATCTACGAGGCCCCGGCGACACGGTTTGCCTCCGCGATCGTCACCGCGCCGTGGGAGATGTCGCGGGTAACCGACCCGCAAAAGGCCGCGGAGGAGTTTTTGGGACGGATCGCCAAGACGTACGGCTTTGGGCCGTTTGACACGCGGCCGGATGTCCCGGACTGGACGAGGAAGATCAGCCTGGTGCTTTCGATACACGGAATGCACTTTTCCGGGTACGTCTTCAATACGTATAAGGAGATGCTCTCGGTCATCAAATGGTTTGCCGACCGGATGCCGGCCGATCAGCTGCTGGCCTATCTGCCCGGCTGGGAGGGGAGGTACTACTGGCAGTACGGCGACTACCGGCCGGAGCCGCGCCTCGGCGGGCCGGACGGGTTTGCCCGGCTCATCGAGGGGGCCCATTCCCTCGGGGCGCGGGTGATGCCGATGTTCGGGGCCAACTGCACGAACCGGGAACATCCTGACTTCCCCGAGTATGGGCCGATATCGCTGCTGCACGACGCCAGCGGCGCGGTCTTCTTGGGCAACAAGCCCGACTGGAGCGGTGACCGTTCCTACGACCCCGGCTGGCAGATCTGGCTCAACCCGGCCGCCCCGGCCTGGCAGGAGCGGCTGATGGAGACCTTCGACGGCCTGATCAAGCAGTTCAAGTTCGACGGCGTCTTCCTTGACACGGACAACGCGTGGACGAACGACCCCTACTACCCGCTCTACGGCGGGTATACGGCGATCAAGGCGGAGCTGAAATCGGCGTTTCCCGAGCTCCTGATCGCGGGCGAGGGGTGGTACGATGCGTTGCTGGCGGTTACGCCGCTCACCCAGATGGGGGGGCCGCCCCACTGGCCGGGCCTGTTCGAAAAATACGCACGGTCGACCCCGCACCTGTCGGTCCCGTCCCCCTGCCGCGGCAGCACGGGGGTCCACGAGCTTGGCTACGCGCCCTACGCCAAGCCCTCGCTCAAGCCGGGGGAGATCCCGATGGTGACCATTGTGGACGGAACGCTGGCGGCCGCGCCCGACGCCCTCATGGAATACGTAAAACTCGCCGAGGAGTACGCGAAGAAAAACCGGTAGGCACGCCCACTGTTATAGGCCGGGATCGGGTCGCGGTGCGGTCGAAACCGTCCTATACCGGTGCGGCGGATGGACGACATAAAAAAGGCCGGCATAACGCCGGCCTTTTAAGGAATTGTCGTGAAGCGCTGCTACCAGCGGCCGCCTCCGGGACCGTAACCACCCATCATACCGCCGCCCCTCATGCCGCGGCCTCCGCCGAACCCACCCCCACCCCGACAGAAGCCGGGGCCGGTAAAGGCATACGGATTGGCCTTGAGCTGCTCATCGGTCAGGAGAGAGCGCGCGCTGTTGCGGAACTCCCTCTTCAGGGCGAAACGCTTGTCCACCAGGGCCTTGATCTGATCCTCGACCTTGTCGATGGACTTGATGTCCGGCGTCCCGCTGACGTAGAGCTTCCTCAGCTCCCGGTTCTTCTTGGTGATCTCGTCGGTGATGACGTCGTCCTTATCGGCGTATTTCTCCTGGAGATCGATCAGCTTCTTTTCCTGATCGGCGGTCAGGTTCAACGTATCGTCTCCCGCGCCGCCCGGATAGTAGGGGCATCCCCAGGCACCGTCCCTGCCTGCCCCCGGACGGTCACCCCATGGCTGGGCCGCAACGGCCCCGGCGAACATGAGCCCCGTAACCAGGATTGCGGCAGCACTTACAGCAAGTATGGTCTTTTTCATAGTATCCTCCTTGTTCTTTTTTACTCTCGGTATCGACATGTCGATGGTTAGCCAAAATTGTTATCTATTCGGTCCGCCTCTACCCCAGCCGTGACCTCCCCTGCCCATGCGGGGGCCCGGGCCCATCCGGCCGCCGAAGGGCTGGCCCGGGGGCGGCGGCGTCATGCATCGTCCCATGTAGTCGAGGAGCAGCTCTTGCTGCTCGGGCGTCAGCACACCTCTGATGTCTATTATTTGTCCTACGATGAGCTTTTCTATCTGTGCCTGAATGACGGATATCTCCGTGATCTTCGCATCGATGGCCGCAAGATCGGGGTCCTGCTCGGCGATCAACAGGTGCAGCTCACACCTCTTCTGGTAGAGATCATTCCTGAGCGTATCCATCGACCCAATGCCTTCCCTCACAATGACCTTGATCCGGTCCTTCTGGTCGGGGGTCACTCCCTCTACCGTGTCAAACCAACTCGGGAGGGGACCACGGTCCCGGAAAAAACGCGCGTGTTTGACCGCCCCGTAGCCCATGAAACCCAGCAATCCGAGGTTAATGCCGATCGAGATAATCAGAATGATCGCCAACGTCTTTCTACTCATCGGCCACCTCCCCGGCATCACCGTAATAAAGCGTGATCAGTGAATCAGGCGGCGCTTCCGACAGGTACTGGACCGGGAGCGGGTCGGACGCGGCCGTCGTTGAAGTGCCCAGCGACGAAGAAGCGATAATGCCGACCGCGATCCCGAAGAGCGCCGCCGCCCCGTAGGCGAAGGCGGG
Organism: uncultured delta proteobacterium; assembly: GCA_963735595.1. Taxonomy (GTDB): domain Bacteria; phylum Desulfobacterota; class Zymogenia; order Zymogenales; family Zymogenaceae; genus JAFGAS01. The sequence continues at coordinate 602,741 of CAVTLK010000002.1, forward strand.
CTTGAACGTTCGATGAAATAGGCGGGCCGTACCATGAGGCCTTCGCTGCTTCTCGCGGTTGAGGGCAACGAGGACGTCGGCGAGTATATCGGGAGTCTCCACCTTATGCAGAACTGAGGCGATCGTTGAGGATAGCTGCCTGCCCGCGGCCAGCTCCGCGCGGCACCGATCACAGACGTCGAGGTGGGCCATGAGGCGCCGCGTCCTTGCTTGATCAAGCTCGCCGTCGAGATAGACTGATATCAGCCGTCTCATCCTCGATTTTGTGTGCGTGATAAAAAACATCGCTCTTACTTCCTTTGTTAGTCTTTATCGGTAAATCCTTTCAGATTCCCCGTGAATAGGCGCGCCGTTTTGCGCACGCAGACTCTCTATTCAATACTATAAACCGTGACCGGCAGAAAAACCTTCGGATTTTCAATCCCGCCCCTTATCCGGCGCGGCGCGGAGGCGGACGCGCATCTTATCCTTTGCCCGGGAAAGCAGCGATTCCACCGCAGGAACGCTGGCACCGATGATTTCGGCAATCTCGGCGTAGCTGAGGCCCTCGGTGTACTTCATGACCATGGCCGATCGCTCACGCGCATTAAGATGCCCGAGGGCGTCACGGATCTTCTGCTTTTCTTCCCGGCCGATCAGGTTCTCTTCCGGGCTGACGCCCCCCGACGGGGCCGCGTCAACGGCGTCGTTGCCGTCAGCCGTTGATTCCGGCCGCTTTTTTATAAAGACCTCGTTAACCAGAAGGTTATGGGCGATGGTGAAGAGATACGTGGTGAATTTCGAATCGGGACGATAGCGAAGCCGGGCCGTATAGAGCCTGAGAAAGACCTCCTGGGAGAGCTCCCGGGAGGTATCAATATTCTGGGTGAAACGGAGGAAATAGTTGATCAGCGATCCCTGGTGTCTCCTGACCAGAAATTCAAAGCCCCAGGTTTGGCCTTCGGCGGCCGCCTCCATTGCCTTGAAATCCTTATCGTGTTCTTGCTGGCTGTTGTGTTTCACTTTACGGACTATAACACCGATGTAGAATGAATCCTTTGGTAAATCTATCTAAACACGGATGTACAGTGAACCCTTCGATAATTATATCCCAAAAAGCACCCCGGAGAAAAAATAGTTTGAAAAACAGACAACCGGTGTTATCATATACAGCATACCAGTGACGATGGGGGGATATGTGAGCAGGTCGATTCAACGGTCCGTTTTTTTTCTTCTAATGATATCGTGTTGTTTAGTTCCCGTGACGCTTCTTGCCGATGATCACGAGAAGGCCCACCTTCTTCTGCTGGATGCTAAGAACCGCGTAGATCGTCTCTCCGATTATACGCTGACACTGACAAGCCAGGAACGGGTAGGAGGAAAACTGCTGCCCGAGACAACGATGTTTGTTAAGTTCAAACGCCCCTTCTCCGTTTATATCAAGAACCTTACCGGCAAACAAAAAGATCGCGAAATCATCTACGTCAGGGGGCAGAACAACAACAAGATGGTCGTTAGCCGCCTGAGTATCCTGGGGGGGCTTTCGGGCAAGGTTGCTCCGGATAATGTCTGGGCGAAAAGAGAGAGCCGCCATACCATAACTGAGGCGGGTCTGCCCAACACCATAAACCTGATGATATCGATACTCGAAAAGGAAAGAAAGGCTGCGGTCTGCCGGTCCACGGTTACGTATCTCGGTGAGGACTACTGCTCTTCGAAGAAGGTAATCCGCGTCAGGATCGAGAACAGCAGCTACGCGCCGAAAACGGAAATAGCCCTCGATACCTCGACGCTCTTTCCCGTCTCCATAGCGTCGTATAACACGGACGGCTCAGTGCTGGAGTCCTACAACTATCACGATATCAAGCCGAACATCGGCCTGACCGACGCCGATTTTGACCCCAAGAACCCCGGGTACCATTTTTAACAGGCAGGGAGAGGCCGGCACAATTCGGAAGTCGCGAGTGTTGCAGTTTCTTTGAGCCCATTCTCGGTGAAACCTTCCCTTTGAATCCTATATATAATAGCTACCCTCCGGTCGTCTCCTATTACCCGGCATGGGATTTAGTACTTCTCGAACAGTTCACCCCATTTTGTGTGACGGATTACTTCCATGATCCTTTTGCCGTGCAGGGGCCACCAGTAGTAGTCGTGGTATAGAAACGAGGCAAGGATGAAGACCCCCACGAGCGGGGTATGAAAGAAGAGCTTCTGGGCCCACCTGAGCGGTCCAAACCACGTGAAGTGTCCCGCGCGGCTGGCAAGGTTATCCCCCACGTAGAACTTCCAGTTAATGTTGGAGATATCCTCCCCCGCCACCTCGATCTTGTCGGGATCGCCAATGCCCAGTCCGGCATCGTGGGCCATCCTGATGAAGTCAATATCCTTCAGCGGATCAAATCCCATTAATTTCGCCGAGATCGCATCAACGGCCACGCTATCGGCCCCTGCCAGGATCAGATCCTTTTCCACGGGAATCATCGTCCGGGGGCCGGGCCCGCATCCTGCCAGTGTCCCATCCATGACCGTAAATATGCCGGTATGGATCTCCTTTTGGATCGTGAGCAAATCGACCAGCGTTTCGTGTATCCATGAATGGGTATAGTGGCGCCTGGTGTTCAGCAGCCCCCCAAAGGCGTTTTTCATTGACCCGGTCATCCGGGTATAGATATGCGTCTTGACGGTGGGGAGGTGGACGATATTCTTGTCGAAAAAGTAGTCCGGTATCATGATACCGTCGGGAAATATCCTGTTGAGCACCCGCATGGTACCCTTGGGGGTGTAGGGGACCCATGACATATCGGCTTTCTTGAAATTGTATTTTACGTCGATACGATGTTTTTCGAGCACGGCATCGTATTTATTGAGCCGCTCTCCCCTGGCGGCGTTGGTCACAACGGTCTGGTTCTCGACGCATACCAGGTCGGCGCATCCAAGCTTCCTGAGCGCTTGGATAGTCCCGTCGAGCTGCCATGGCGTGGTGTTGGCCGAAAGAAACGGCATGTGCCACGAGATGTTGTTCTTGAGGATCGTGGTTTTCCTGACGTCAAGGTGATCGGCCGCCCCGGCGTATCTCATCGCCCGTTCGATATCGGCCAATACCGTCTCGGGAGTTGTCTTGATTACGGCGACAACGGCATTTTTCATGGTCAATTCCTTTCCCTGTGCGGTGCGTTCATTCAATGTCCTCGATAATCACCCGGCCCATTTCGTCGGCGATGCGCACGCTCTCGTTAATAGAGCGGTCTTCCGGGTAGGAGTGAGAAGTATCGCCGATATAGAGCCCCGGGATATCGCTCCGGTAGCCGGGAAGACGCCCGCCGAAACCTACGGAGCATATCGGTTGAGCGTACCGGTAACGGAATGTTCTCCCCGAAAGAATAGAGCTGCTGCTAAAATCGGGATCTATCATTGAAAGGTACCGCGCAGATTCATCGATGAAGGCGTCTTCTCCCATCCTCGACCGCCTATGATTGGAGGGAACATACGAAGGGATATAGACGATATGAGCGTTGTGCTCCGGAGGCCGCAGGTTCGTGTATTCGATGATGCCGGGGGTCTTGATGCGCTCATCGTTGGTATTGATCCAGAAATATTCGGAGAACCGCCTGTCCAGCTTGAGGACCGTGCATACTACCCCGATGTTGCGGATTCGGGCGATACGCCGAAGGTGCTGTGACGGCGGCCCCGAGACGAGGGCCGGGAGGTATGGCAGCGGTATGGTGGACGCCACAACGTCGTACCTGCGATTGCGTCCCGAAACCCGCACCCCGGTGGCCCCCTGTTTGGTGGTCTCAATCCCCTCAACCGGATTTGACAGGAATATAGACCCTCCCAGCGAGGTAATGCGCAGGCTCAGCGTGGCGAGTAACGCCTCGGTGCCGCCCCTCAGATATCCCATCTTCTCCGTGAATATACTCGATCGTGAGTGGGCGACCCGCCTGATTCGGGAGGCGATCCACGCCGCGGAGACGGACGGGGCATGATCGAACAGCTTCTTATCCATCAGGAATTTCCAGGTTACATCAAAGCACCTTTCGCCAACCCATTTCTTTATCCATTCGTAAGCGGAGACGTCGTCCAGGGACGAGAGGTCTCCCCGAGATGCGGCGTAGGCCGTAAAAAGCCCGTACCGGAGCTTCTCTGTTAGTGTAAGCCGGGGCAAGGCGAGCAGCGCAACGGGGTCGCCCCATGGGTAGAGGGTGCCGTCATAAAAGAAACCCATCCTGGTTTCGGTCCATGTGAGCCGGTCTCCGATACCCAGCTCGTCGAGGAGCCGGAACGTGTGGGAATCCGGGCCGCAGACGAAGTGGTAATACCTCTCCAGACGAACTCCGTCAAAATCAAAGGATGCCGACATCCCTCCCAGGCGGTCGTCCGCTTCAAACAGGTCGACCGCATGGCCGTGCTGCAACAGCCGATATGCCAGGGCCAGCCCCATGGGGCCGCCGCCGATAACGCACATCTTCTTTCCCATGGTGCTCACGTTGAGATGACTCGTTACGAAGTCCGTTTCAAAACAATACGGCAATAGGGCTCGCCGCAAAAGGTCTCCATCAGGGCTGCGTCCAGGGGTGTTGGCGTGACACCAAACTCCTGAGTAATATCCACTCCCTCGAATATATCGCCGGCGGTAAGGCTCTCAAGCTGATCGGCGGTAAACGGGGGATTCTTTGAGAAGAGGGCGTAGATCGAAAGCAGAAGAAAGAAGAGCCGCGACGGGATACGAACGATGAGGGTATGGAGCCCCTTTATCTTTTTAATCTTCCGGATAATATCGATGTAATAGACCCGCTCATGTCCCGTTATGTCGTATACGCGGTTCTCCGGCCTTTTCTTACAACATGAAATGATAATCCTGCAGAAATCCTGTACGTATAGGGGCTGGCGGATGAACCTTCCGTCCCCCGGGACGGGAAAGATCGGTGTCTTTTGCATGAAGCGTGACAGCCAGCCGAGATGCTTGGGATCAAACCAGCCGAACATCAATGTCGGCCGTAAGACGCAATGGGGTATCCCGGAGGAGATCGCCATCCGTTCCTGCTCGGTCTTCGAGGCAACGTACCGGTCAACCGCCACCGATTTGACGACCGATGAGCTGATATGGACGATATAGGGCACACCGGCACGCCTGGCGGCGGCAAGCACCAGCCGGGTGGATTCCAGCGTATTCTTGAGGAATACGTCGGGGGTCTTGCCGCTGATCTGCGCCTGGAGAACCACCAGGCAATCCGCTTTGTGTAAGGAATCTTCCCACGCGCCGTTTACCGACAGGTCTGCGCAGATTGTCTGAACGGACGGATGAAGCTGTTTCAGGATCGAAAGGTTGAATTCGTTTTTATCGATGCAGATCGGGAGAAATCCGCCGTCTTCCATGAGCCCATATACAAGGTTTTGGCCGACAAGACCCGCGGCGCCGGTGATAACGATCTTTCTCTGCATACGGGGATCTCTTATCCGTTAGTAAAAATATATAATGTATAGATAACTCAGAACCCACGCGAGAACGATAACTTGGATAAAACGATCGGTCAGTAAGACTTCAACCGGGTCGCCGGTCTTCCGCTCAACCAGTGCGATCTGCAGATATCTGAGGATCCCCAGGATTACCCCAAAACTCGTCAAGTAAAGATACGGGGTCCCGTATCGCTCAATGACCTCGGTTTCGGTGGTGAAAAGGATATAGCAGACGATCGTAACGCCTGCCATGAGAACCATACAGGCGGAAACGAACTCGAGTGTGTAACCATTGAGGCTTTTCCGTATATCGTTATGATTACCAATGAGCAATAGGTCATCCCTTCTTTTTGCCAATCCCAGAAGCATTGCAAGGAGGAACGTCATGAGGATTAACCAGTTGCTGAGACCGATATCGGCCTCTTCCATCCCGATAAATATACGCAATACAAATCCGATGGAGATACACGTGATGTCGATAATGGGCATGCCCTTTAGCACGACGGAATAGAGGATATTCAGGACGAAATAGGAAAATAGCAGGGCAATCGTAGATAGCGTGAGAAACGGAAAAAAGGAGATACTCGCCCCCGCGAAGAGGGCCATCAGGAAATAGGCCGTCCTTTTGGAAACTCTCCCGCTTGCCAACGGCCGGTTCTTCTTCACCGAATGGTTTCTATCGTATTGAATATCCCGGAGATCGTTAAAAATATACAGGGAGCTCGAAAGGAAACAAAACGAGATAAAGGCGATGAGGCAGGAAGCAAAGGACCCGGCATCGAGTAATTTCCCTCCAAAAAAGAGGGGCGTGAAGATAAAGAGGTTCTTCACGTAATGCCGGGGCCGCGCGATTGCGATGATATCTCTAATAACCATTTCCGTTGATGAATAGAGGTTAGTGATACATTTTCAATTTGCCGTATCAATTATGGTATCGGTAAGCATACCATATTCGACGATAATGTCTCTTTTATAATATCGGAGACCTTCGCCATGTAACCGTAATAACGAGAATTCGTTCGGACTCTTGTTGTACGATAACAGTGTCTTTGTTTCCTCAAGACCTTCAGGCAGAAAATTTACCAGTAGCCCGTCCTGAAGCGTATCGGGAACAATCCTCATATCGCACATACGTGACGACGAGAGCAGGGTAATCCTCACCTCCGGAACCCTAAAGAGGACTTCCATGATTCTCCCGTATAGTGTTAAGTCGATCGGAATCTTTATTATAACCGGATGGCTGGAATGGGGTATTATAATGATGCTGTCAGTAGAATATCTCCTGCGATCCGTTACGGTGAGGTCTCTAAACCTCGGTTTTGCCCGTCGCTGCAGCAGGAGGAGGTCGTCCTTTTCTTTAACAACGTCGTACCATTTATAAATTGAAAGCCACATGGCGGGCGCGTCGGTCAGCGGGTGGCGTCCGTCGATCGCGTCCCAGTGCATGAGGATGAACCGCGGGGCTTTTGCGGTATCTTCGAGAAACCTGGAGTTTATGGTATCAAGCAAAGCGGTATAAGCCGAATAGGATTGGAAGACAGGGAAGTTTACATATCGCAGGTGATTGGCCGGTGCGTAGTTCAGCATGAAGGGGAATATCCCCGTTGGCTCTTCTCCTATCGTGTCCGCCCAGTCTTTTGGTATCCGTAGTCCTTCAAGCCTTTCTTCGGACTCCTCAAACTCTTTTCTCATTACGTCGGGATGGAGCAACGTGTCAATTCTATGATAGGATGACCTGAGCCCAATACCACGTTTCAGGAAATTAAGATGATGATTATACCCCTGACGATCAGTTATAAATACAGTGCTCAGTATAATAACCAGAGAAAACAAGCATAATGACCTCATGGTTATCCTCTGAGTATCTTCAAGGGACAGCAACGCTAACGAGAAAACGCCTGAGAACATGCCGAAGAAGTTGAAAGTATGCACGTCCTGCCTGACGAATCCGTGTTTGAAAGCAAAGAAGAGCGGTATCGAAAACAGCAGAAGCAAAAAGAAAACCCCGCGTTCCTTTATGAAGGTGCTTATCAGGAACAGGAAATAGAACATAATGAGGCCTGTCGCCGCCGCCAGTACCGCCTTATCGCCGGTGAGGCTCATCGCCGCGCTGTAGCCTGCCGAAATCTCATAAATGCCTCGTAAGAAGTAAGCCATGTGTGAGAAGTCCTTGTACTTATACAGGTACAGGATTGCAAAGCAGATGGCGAATGACAATAGCCATACTATCCCCATCCTGATTCCCTTTTTGTAATCCAGGAGGGTAGTTATAATGACTAAGAGGACCGCAGTGGATACCAAGAGCAGCCCGCTATTAGACTTCGTAAAGAAGATAATCGCGGACAATAAGACCCCTATCGTGAACGGGATGTACCACCTGTCTTTCTCAATAAGGGTTATCAAGAACAACGTCAGAATAGTATAGATGCTGAAATACTCTATAGATGAGATAATAAAAAAATTTATAAATAATACCGTAAAAAAGACAATCCGCATGACGCCAACTGTCTCCTTTTTAAATAGATATATATGGCTTGAGACGAAAACAACCCATATAAGAATCTGAAAACACAGGGCGATTTCCAGGTTCCTGCCGATGTGTATCGGTAATATGAGAAATTCCAAATAACCACCCGTCCAAATCAAGTCATTACCCGTTCCCGCATCATACAGGTAATTAACGGCATACATCCACGAGTTATCGAGGTCTGGATTATATAGTATATAGGTCGGCGGGACAGTGAGCAGGGCAAGGTATATCAGCACGATGGATAAGAGGCAAAGTCTTACGTGAGGGATTCTTGAGAACCATGAAACGACCGTATCCCTTTTGAATGATACGAGAAGGACCAGAAGGGACAGGAGTAACGAGAGGAGATAGAGATAGGCCCGTTTGACCCGGTTTGCGGCGGGAATAAAGGAGGCCGCCGTGGTTTCAAACTGCGGGCTGTTACCGATTGATTCTATCGAAACAACCCCGTCTTTGACGGCAAATTGTCCGATGTCCTTTAACGGGCGGAAATCCCGGGCAATTTCCTCCGCCCCCCACGCGTGACGAAAAAAACGATACTTCTCAAGCGCGATGCCCTTGACATCAATCGTGCCGCTTGTATTACCCGGATCAATCCTCAGTCTCGTGATTTCCCGCGGCGGCAGGGCGAAGGCGAGCTCGGTAAAGCTATCGGATTTCGTATAATCAACAGTAACGGATTTCTTTTCCTGCCATCCTCTTCCGGTGTCGTAATAGACCCGGTACGGGACCGTCTCCGGACCCTTAACGATGATGATGAGTCTCGTCGGCACGTATACCGGGAGAAAGGTGGACGCAGCGGCAAGCACAATAAACACAATGCCCGCGATAAGGACAGGCACTATCCGTGGGTTTATACGAGTCAAGAGGGAGCGCCTCCTTGATTCCAGGATTACCGCTCACCATATACGTAAACTATGGATATGTAAAGACGTTTATTAGCTTAATCGAATGGTGGTATTCAGGGGGACGCCGCATAGAATCTTTATAGGCCTATGGGGCGTGGAACGGACGCGTCTCATTCCCTTTTTCCGTCGGAGTGTTTTAGCGCCTATAACCGGCGGGGGAGGGCGGCCCGGGTCATCGCGACGTCCCTATCTCACCACGTTATAAGGCCACATCACGATGCCCCCGTCCATGAACTTCACGTCGGTAAACCCGAGACCCTCCAGAATTTTGACGGCCTCGTAGCCCCTGAGGCTTACCGCGCAGTAGGTAACGATCTCGGCGTTCTTCGGCAGGTCCCGGGCCTGATCCCTGAGCTTTCCGAGTGGGATGTGGATGAACTTATCCGAGGGGAGCCTCCCGTCCGTTGTGATCTCAGACGGCGTACGGACGTCCAGGAGCACGAAATCATCGCCCCGTGTGATTCGCTCCATCACCTGCATCGGGGTGACGCTTTTGGCGATGCCGTCCAGTTTGTTTCTCAAGATGTTTGCCGCGGTGATGATGTTATCCATGGCCGAGGAATAGGGCGGTGCGTAGGCGAGGTCGAAGTTCGCGGCCTGATCGACCGTGGCGCCGAAACCGAGGGCGACGGCCGCCGTGTCGACGCGCTTATCCACGTCTCCGGGGCCGATGATCTGGGCGCCGAGGAGCCTGCGGCTCCCGGCGTCGGCCACGAGCTTTATCACGATCGTCTGTGCCCCCGGGTAGTAATGCGCCTTATCCGGAGAGGGGGAAAGGACGGTCTGGACAACGAACCCCTCCTTTTTTGCCGCCGTCTCCGAAAGACCCGTGGCTGCCGCGGTATAGTCGAAGACCTTAACGATGGCCGTCCCGCATACACCCTTGAATCGTTCGTTGCCGCCGGTAACGTTGGTCCCGATTACGCGTCCGTGCTTGTTGGCCGTTGAGCCCATGGGGATGGTAACGCGCCTGCCATGCACCAGGCCTATCTGCTCTACGCAATCGCCCCCGGCGTAAATATCGGGGTCCGAGGTTTGCATTTCTTCATTAATGAGAATGCCGCCCAACCGGCCGATCTCAAGGCCGCTGTCTTTGGCCAGCGTGCTGTTGGGTTTCATCCCGACGGCCACGAGAACGAAATCGGCAGGAACCTCGCCCTTATCGGTGACAACGGAAACGACGTTATCCCGGCCGTCGCCCGTTATCCGGGTGACCGTGGTACCTATCATGACGGCTACGCCCTTCTGGGTGAGGTGACGGGTTAGATATACGCTCATCTCCGCGTCCAACAGGCCGGGCAGGATGCGGTCCATCATCTCGACAATGGTGACCGAAAGCCCCCTCCTGACGAGGGACTCCGTGATCTCCAGGCCGATGAGCCCGCCCCCGATGATTACTGCGTTTTTGAGCTTTCCTTCTATCAGGGCCCGGTCGATCTTTACGGCGTCTTCGACGCACGCGTGAGAACAGAGGGTAAAGACATTATTAACCGAATCGCGGCCGGGAATATCGGGCAGGAACGGCTGGCTACCCGTTGCCAGGACCAGTTTGTCGTACGGAATCCGGGAGCGGGAGCCGTCGGCGACATTAACGACGTTAACTGCCTTCTTATCCCGATCGATAGACTCGGCAAGGGTCTTGTTGAGAATGGTAATATCCTTTACGTTCTTGAAAAAGGCCGCGTCTCGTGCGACGCCGAGAGGCGTCTCCGTTAGTCCACTTGCTTCCTTTACGTCTCCCGAGAGAAAGTAGGGGATCCCGCATCCCGCGTACGACAACGTCTCTCCCTTTTCTATGATGGTAATCCGGGCATCGGGATCAAGCCTCCGGGCCCGGGCGGCGGCCTTGGGACCGCAGGCGACGCCGCCGACGATAACAATCCTCTGAGGCATTTTACACTCCGTTGTAATCTATACGCGTATCATTGGTAAATACGGGACTAAGATTCCGTCAGATGCAGATCGGTGATTCAATTTCAGGTATAGATGAGACGATGGGCCGAAGGATTCACCGTGCGTTGCCACGATCTCGTTGTCCCGGCCGTAGAGAACGGAGGCTGACGAACCGGGCCGGGGATGGAAATAAAAAGGGCCTTATCGGCCCTTGATATGATTTCTGGGGTGGGTAAAGGGATTTGAACCCTCGGCCTTCGGGGCCACAACCCGACACTCTAACCACTGAGCTATACCCACCATAAGCACTCAATGATAGTAATTTACCGGAGACCTGTCAACTTAATTTTGACATTTTGCGAAAATATGATATATAACAGGCTCACTTCCGGAGGCCGTTTATGGATACACAGAAGCGTGGGAAAGACCTCCTGCCAAAAGATACGATCAAGTTTCGGCACGCCGAAGACCTCTTCCTGGAAGAGGCGATCCGCTGGGGGTATCAGGAGATCAGAACACCGACCGTGGAGCCGATATCCCTGTTCACCGCTGCCGGCACGCTTGACCCGCGCATGTTGGATAACCTCTACTCCTTTCTGGACTGGGACGGCTGGAGCGGACAGCGCGTGGTTCTGCGGCCCGACGGTACGATACCGGCAAACCGGCTTTTCATCGAGCGTTTTGCCGATATGGGTCATCCGGGCGGTTCCGTGCGGCTCTGCTATATCGCTGATATGTTCTCGTACGACGAGGACGGCACCTCCGAGCATCGGCAGTGCGGTGTGGAGCTGATCGAGAACGACGGCGGCAGCCCTGCCGCTTCCGACGCCGAGGTTGTCGAGCTTTCCGTTTCGATCCTGACCAGGGTGGGCTACGAATCGCCGCTGCTGAGACTCGGCTATCCGCCGCTGGTCCGCGAGCTGCTGGATGCCGCGGGGCTCTCCGGCGAAGAGAAAGAGGCGGTGCTCAAACTCATCCACGAGAAGAATCGGGATGAGCTGGCGCGAGTCTGCGCCAGGAAAGGCCTCGAAAAACTCCTGGGACTTCTCGAACTCCGGTCATCATCCCGGGATTTTATCAGAAACGTGGGGGCGTTTCTCCCAAAGACAGCGGGAATCGAGGCGGCGCTTTGCGCCTTCGACGATTCCATCGCCGCAATCGAGCAGGCCCGCGTGCCTTTCGAGATCAGCTTTTCGCTTCCCCTCAATTTTGAATACTACACGGGGCTTGTCATGGAGGTATATCCCGACTCCGCACGAACGGCCCGTAATGATATCCTCATGTCGGGCGGACGGTACGATAACCTTACCGCTATCCTCTCCAGGGGCAGGGTATCGACCCGCGCCGTCGGCTGGGCGCTCAAGATCGATCGGATCGTCGCCGGCGCCGAGTTTACGGCGGCACTGAGCAAGCGGGCGGTGCTGGTTATCCCCGGCGACGACCGCGTGCTTGCCCGAAGGATCGTGTCTGCCCTCCGGGATCGGGGGATAGCCGCCCACATCGCGTCGACCGGCCAGGACTCCGGCATGTTCCGCCGGGTGCTGACGGTTGATCGAGATACGGTACGGATTTCTGATTCGTCGACCGGGAAGATTCTGGACATCCCCAAGGAGAAGATCGGTGATATCCCCGACCTCATCGGACGCTGATATTCGTCTCAAGGTGGCCCTGCCGAAGGGCGCGCTCACCGGTCCCGTTGCCGACCTGTTGGAGCGGGCCGGCATTGTCGTCCCGGGCTACCACGACGGCTCCCGTGTCTATCGGCTTGTCAGCCAGTCGCCCCCCGGCGTCTTCGTAAAGGTCTTTTCACCCCGGGATATCCCCATCCAGGTGGCGGTGGGAAACTACGACATCGGCGTATCGGACCGTCTCTGGGTTGATGAGCTGATAACGTCGTACCGGAAGATCGCGCTGGTGGTCGTCATGGAGTTGGGATTCGGTCACGAACGCCTCTACGCGGCCTCGACCCCGGACGGCGCGGCCGGCGGCGCGTTTGTCGGGGACGTCTCACGATCCGGTGAGGATTGTGAGCGAATATCCGAACCTGGCGGAGGCATACGCGCGGTCGATGCGGTTTTTCAACTACCGGGTTTTCCCGGTATGGGGCGCGGCGGGGTCCTATCTCCCGGAGGCGGCCGATATCGCGGTGGTCGAGGGGCGCGAACGCGGCGACTGTCCGACGCATGGGGCTTGAACCTGTCGCCGAGATCGTCACGTCGCAGGCGGTCGTCATCGCCAACCGGGTCTCGTTCGAAACCAGGGATCTCTTCGATATCCTCTCTCGGCTGGGGGGGGCGTCATGATAAGACTGGCGCTACCCGACGGACACCAGCAGAAACACGTGATCGGGCTCTTTGACAAGACGTCGCTTGCGCTTTCCGGTTACCAGCTTGGGGCGCCGGAGAAGCGGCCGGGCATTTCTATTGGCGGTGTGGCCGTCACCGTTATACGGCCCCAGGACATGCCCGGCCAGGTGGCGGCCGGCAACTTCGACCTGGCCGTGACCGGGCTTGATTGGCTGCTGGACCACCTGTGCCGTTTCCCCAAGAGCCCGGTGGAGGCGCTCCTTTCGCTCGGCATTGGGCGGGTGCGGGTGGTGGCCGTTGTGCACGAAGAGGTTGGCGCGGAGTCCATGGACGACCTCAAGCGGCTCCTGGCCGAGGGGTCGATCGGGCGGCCCTTCTTCAGGATCGCCTCCGAATACGTCAATCTTGCCGACCGGTTCGCCCTGCACCACCACATAGTCGATTACCGGGTAATCCCCACCTACGGCGCAACGGAGGCCCTCATCCCCGAGGACGCAGACCTGATCATCGAAAACACGGAGACGGGAACGACGCTGGCAAAAAACCGGCTCAAGATCGTCGGCGAGCTCTTTGTTTCGACGGGATGCCTCATCGGGAGAAAGGGAATCCTGGATGAAAAAAAACGAGCCGTTAAATCGTTCGTTGACCAGCTCGCGCGAATACCGGGGGTGACCGCGTACCGCGAGGCAGTACCGGGAAAAGGGGAGTAGGGCTTCCCGGGCCGGACGGCCCCGGTACGCTATATCCGTCCGTCAACAATCCGAAAAACTCACTCTGCCGCCGGCGGCGCGTTCCTCCGCGGCCTATCCCGGCAGCTCGGCCTCCAGAAGCCCCTTGCCTAACAAACCCAGGAAAAATGAGCAGATAAAGGCGCCGATATTGAGCAGGACATACCCCTCGAGCAGCCCGCGGGCGGGGAAACCGGGCTGGAGCGCCAGCACGAGCATACACACGGAGAAGACGAAAAAAGAGATCGCGAGGATCAGCTTCCTGACCAAGATCGGCGTGGTGACGCGGCGGAACCGCACCTTGGCGTCCATGATGCCGGTCAGGAAAGACAGGAGAACGCCCAGCGGCGTAAAGAGGGATATCGTGATCAGGGTGTCGAACAGGTACGTGTCCAGCCTGCCCCTCAGGAAGAGACCCGCGATAGAGAAAACCAGCGTTGAGACCGTAAAAGCCTGGGGGAAATGATCGAGGACCGGGTGGATATCGAGAGAAAGGAACCTCCTTCTCTTGGCCGACACCGGGTCCGTATATGGAAGCATGTTCCCGGCGGGGACCCCGCACGCGGGGCAGACGTCCTTTACCCGCGACTTCCTCGTGATATAACCGCACGACCTGCAACGGACGAGATCATCCATCTCTATACCTCCCGAGCTCCGTGGTTTTGTTATTGTAGATTATACACCGGAATCGGAGGTCCGGCCGAAAAATGTTATTGCAGATACTTATTGCAAATAACGTCGGCGTCACCTACAATATTTACAGTATTTGAGGAGGTGTGATATGGACGCACTGCTGCTGGCGCGTATTCAATTCGCACTGACGGTCGGTTTCCACTTTCTCTTTCCGGCGATGACGCTGGGTACCGCCCTTATTATTCTCATATCCGAATCGATCTACCTGATCAATGGCGATGAAACATTTCGGAGAATAACCGATTTCATGGCGCGGCTGTTGGGGGCGATCTTCGTGGTCGGCGCGGCCACGGGCATCGTCATGGAGTTTTCCTTCGGGACCAACTGGTCGGAGTACTCGAGAATGGTGGGAGACGTCTTCGGGCCGCTCCTTGCCGCCGAGGGGGTCATCGCCTTCTTCCTCGAATCGGTCTTCATCGGCGTGCTGTTGTTCGGGCGCGGCAGGGTATCGAAGGGGGTCTACTGGACCAGCGCCTTTCTCGTCTTCCTCGGCGGCCACCTATCGGCCTTCTGGATTGTCGTGGCCAATTCCTGGATGCAGACGCCGGCGGGTTTCATGATAACGCCGGAAGGCACGCTCTATTTGACGAGCTTTACCGAGGCGGTCTTTAACGCCTCGACACTGCCGCGTTTTCTGCACACGGTCCTTGCCTCCTGGATAACGTGCGGTGTCATGGGCGCCGGCATCGCGGCCTATTGGCTGCTCACAAAGCGGCACCTCGAGACGGCAAAGAAGCTCATGAAGATCTCGATGATCCTGTTTCTCATTACCCCGGTTCTTCAGCTCGGCACGGGGCACCTGCACGCGAAGCAGGTGATAGACACGCAGCCGTCGAAGGCCGCCTCCCTGGAAGGGCATTTTGACTCCAGTATGGCCGGTGTACCGCTGTACATAGTGGGATGGGTCGACGAACAAAACGACAAGACCTACGGCATCGGCATCCCCGGTTTCCTGAGCTTCCTGAACAACTGGAGCTTTACCTCGAAGATAACGGGACTCAACGACATCCCGCGCGACGAGCGGCCGCCCGTCAATTTCGTCTTCCAGACGTACCATATCATGGTGGGCATCGGGATGCTGCTTATCGGCCTGGGGCTCGTGGGAGGCATCCTGCTGGCGACGGGGAGGCTCTACACGGCGCGGTGGTATTTGATGATATTGCCGTTTCTGATCCCGCTGCCCCACATCGCCCACGAGACCGGGTGGATGAGCGCCGAGCTGGGCAGGCAGCCATGGGCGGTATATCACGTGCTGAGGACCGCCGACGCGGCGTCGGTTGTGGTGCCGGCGGGCAGTATCGTCTTTTCGCTGATCATGTTCTCGCTCATATACACGCTTCTGTTTACCGTCTTCGTATCCATCATCGTCCGCCTCGTCAGGACCGGACCGGGCAAATGATAGGGAGGCAACGGCATGAATAACGTGGAAACGTTCCAGGGATTGTGGTTCGTCCTTATTACGATCCTGTTTGCCGGGTATTCGATCCTCGACGGGTTCGACCTGGGGATCGGATCGCTGCTCGGCGTCCTCGGCAAAACCAAAGAGGAAAAGGATACGCTCATAAATTCCATCGGGCCGGTGTGGGACGGCAACGAGGTGTGGCTCGTCACGGGCGGCGGCGCGCTCTTTGCGGCCTTCCCGTTGGCCTACGCCACCGCGTTTTCGGGTTTTTACCTGGCCTTCATGCTCCTGCTCGTCTGCCTGATCTTCCGGGCGGTCTCCTTCGATTTTCGCGCGCACAGCCAAAAGCGCGCCCGCCTGTGGGAATGGGCGCTTTCGGGCGGGAGCGTCACTGCCTCGCTCTTGTTCGGTGTTGCCCTCGGAAACGTGGTTTACGGGGTTCCGCTGGACGCACGCATGGAATACGCCGGGACGTTCCTGACCCTGCTCAGGCCCGTCCCCCTCATGTTCGGCCTCATGGGGGTGTCGGCTTTCCTCATGCAGGGTGCGACCTGGGCGATCGTCAAAACGGAAGGAAAGCTCCAGGAGCGGGCGTACCGGACGGCTTCGATACTGGCGGTCATTGAATTGATCGTCTTCCTGGTCTTTTTTGCCGTTTTTGCCCTGGCGGTTCCTGGAAGCATTACCAATCCCGTATATATCGGGGGCGCCGTCCTGGCGCTCTTAGGGATCAAGGGGATAGGCTCCTCGGTCAAGAAGCGAAACGAACGCGCACCCTTCTGGGAATCGTCCGCGGCGCTCATCGGCCTCTGGGTCATGGTGGCGGCGACCCACTATCCCAACCTCATCACGTCCTCCGGCGACCCGGCGCTCTCGATAACGATCAGAAACGCATCGACGTCGCTGCTCACGCTCAAGATCATGTCGGTCATCGCGCTGGCGGGGATGCCGGTGGTCATCGCGTACCAGATTTTCGTCTACCGGGTCTTCAAAGGTAAGGTGGGCACAAAGGCCGGATATTGAGGGCCGATAGGATAGACGCATTAACCACAAAGGCACGAAGACACGAAGGGTAAGGGAAAAACAAGGCTTTGTGCCTTTGTGTCTTTGTGGTGGGAAAAGGAGCTCGTCGGAAGGGAGGGCGGCTTTCGAGCCCTCGCGATGACAATCCTTTGGAAACTTCGCTTTGTCGATACACTGACAGGCCTGCCCGAGAATCTGTGGGCAGGCCCGTTTCATTACGATCAGGCGGTCTTTGCGCGTTTCTGATTATTCAACAGCCGCTTCGGGACGATATCCCGGGCGAACACATCCTCCTGCGTCTCGGCCCGCTTGATCACCTCGGCCTGATCCCCGTTAACGAGGACGGTGGCCGGCCGCGGCAGGCCGTTAAAATTGCTGGCGGAGACCTCCTGGTAAGCGCCCGTGTCCAGTATCGCAAAGATGTCCCCGGCCTGGACTTTTGGCACGCGCACCTCCGGCAGCATCCGGTCGGCGAAACACGACCGGCCGACGACGTCGGCCGCTATGACCTTCTTCTCGTCGGCCTTGTTGGCAATGACGTAGTCATGGAGGTTGAGTTCGAAAACACCGCCCGCCATGAAGAAGTAGGTCGTATCCAGCAGGACCCAGTTATACTTCACCGGTTTCGTCTGGTATTTCGTCTTGATGATCGTGGACAGGTGGACTCCGGTATCGCCGTAAAGGCTGCGGCCCGGCTCGATCTGGAACGTGATCCCCTTCGGGTTTATCCCGTAGCGGATCAGCGATTTTCTGAGCGTGCCCGTGATCGCCTCGGCATACTCCTCGATCTCGGGCGCACGGCCCTTATTGGGGGTCTTGCTCAAGAGCAGGCTCATGCCCGCCGAGAGGATCTTATAGCGGATGGTGTTGCCCAGCAGCTTCAAGAGCAACATAACGACAAATAATACCGCGAAGGCCGGCACGTCAAGCCGGTTTACCATCCGCGCGAAGGGGTCCCGCGGCGTGGGGATGCCGCCGCCGATGTCTATCTCCCTGGGCTCGTAGCCGCCCCATTCCTTCTTGAGCAGGCCAATGAGTTTGGCGTAGCGCTTCATCGTCCCCTTCCAAAAACCGAGGCTGCCGTGGTGCCGGCCGAGGTGGATGTGAAACCCCATCAGCTCGATGTTCTTCATTTTCAAGGCCCGTTTCCCCATCTCGATGACGTGCTCGGTCGGGATGCCGTTCTTGTATACCTGGAATCCGATATCGATGGGGGCAAGCTCCAGGGCAAATGCGGTGGGCTTCCAGAGGTTCGGCAGGTCCGGCCTGATCCGAAAGCGGATTTGCGCCTTCTTGTTGAGTCGATTTGCGACCTTTTCGATCAGGTCCAGCTCGTCAATATCATCCAAAGTGATGCGAACGCCGGCGTTGATGCAGTTTGCGATGTGTGACTCGCTCTTGCCGCCGCCGTTGACGGATACCATCTCCGGGTCCGCGCCCGACTGGAGTACCGCGTAGAGCTCACCGGCGGAATAGACGTCGCAGCCGGCCCCTTCTTCCGAGAGGATTCGGCGCAGCGCCAGTATCCAGTTCGCCTTGATGGCGGGGAGGATCTGGACCTTACCCTCCGGCCAGCGGTCTTCGAACGCCTTTTTGTATCTCCGTATATTGCGCCGCAGGTGGTTTTCGGAGATGACGTACAGCGGCGAACCGAACCGCTTTACCAGGTCTACAGTGTCGCACTCCTCGACAAAGAGCCGGCCGTTGCGGATGGACAGGCACTCGTCGAGGTCCCGTCTTTTTTCTGCCATCGCTGTTCTCCTTTAGTGAATCGTTGATAAATAATAGTACCTGTGAGAGAGATAAAGGGCATCACGCCCGGAGGACCCGCCCCGGGCGGAGCTTCTCCTGTAATTTCGCCCCGTCGACGACTGGCACCCCGTTTATGAAAACGTGGGCGATCCCGGCGGCGGGGGCGGGACGGCCGTCGTTGTCGAAAACCTCGTCCACGGTCTTCGGGTCAAAGACGACGATATCGGCAAAGGCGCCCTTCCTGAGCACGCCCCTGCCCGTGAGGCCGTAGGTCTCGGCGGGAAGCGAGGTTATCTTCCTGATTGCCTCTTCGAGAGTGAAGAGCTTCAGTTTACGGCAATAGTGGCCGAGCACCCGTGGAAAACACCCGTAGGCCGACGGGGGCGGCGTCCCGACAACCGGCAGGATGGAATCTGCCCCGATGCTCATGCGCGGGTGGACGAGCATCGTATTGAACATCTTTTCCACCCAGGGCCGCGCCGGGAAACCGAACACGAAGGAGGCCTCGCCGTCTTCCTCGAGGGTGAGACGGCAGAGCGCGGAAAACGGGTCGGTCTTCCAGCGGTCGGCGATCTCGATGAAGGTCCTTCCCTCCGCCCACCGGTTCTTATCCCCCTTGACGGACAGCACCCTGATCGGCCGGTAGCCGATGGCCCGGATGTAGGGGTCGGACCACGACCCCTCTTCCCAGTGGGGCCATCTGGGGACGATCGTTTTGATGTCGCGCTCGATGTGCGCCCTCGTATCCGGGTCCTTGAGGCGCTCCAGCAGCCGGGCGCGTCCGCCCCGGTTTGCCCACGGCGGGAAGAGGACCGTGACCGTGGTGTTGCCGAGGGTGTAGGGGAGGGCGTCCATCCCGATATCCAGGCCCTCGTCGACCGCTTGATCGATGACGGCAATGCCCTTGCCGAGGACGGGGTTGGGAAACCCCGGCATGGGGATGACGGAATTGACCGCCTCGAACAGGGAAACCATCGGCGGGATAAACGGGGCCGCACTCCCGAAGAAGGGGACGGCGTGCAGGTGCGATATCTGCACCCTGACCTTTGCCTCGCGCGCTATCGTGACGGCCTCGGCCATCGAATTGGGCAGCGTCGTGCAGTAACCCCTCAGGTGCGAGGCGTAGGGCCTTTTGAACTCGGCCGCGACGCGGGCCAGCGCGACCAGCTCGTCGGTATGGGCATACATGCCGGGGTAGTACATCAACCCGGTGGAAAAGCCGACGCATCCCGCCTCGAGGCTTTCCTTAAGCATCCTCTTCATCTCTTCGAGCTCTTTCTGCGTCGAGAAGCGGTTATCGTCGCCCATGACCGACAGGCGTATCGCCCCGTGGCCGACCATCTGGGCGACGTTGAGGAGGAGCCCTCCCTTTTCGATGTGGGACAGGTATTCGGCCATGCTGTCCCAGTAAAGCCGCTCCATGGGAACGCCCATGCTCCTGATGAGCTCCAGGACCATGTCCTTGTGCTTCGGCGGGCTGGGCGCGAGCGTCCAGCCGCAATTGCCGACGACCGAGCTGGTTACCCCCTGGGCGGCAAATGAGCCGAATCGCTTGACCGGGTCCTGGTCGACGATGTAGAGGTCGTGGTGGGAATGGATGTCGATAAAACCGGGGGATACGACCATCCCCTCGGCCTCGATCGTCCGTTTGGCCTGCGCCCCGTCGAGCTTTCCAACCTCGGCGATCCGGTCCCCCGAGACTGCAACGTCGGCGGAAAAGGCCTTTTTCCCCGTCCCGTCAACGACGGATGCCCCGGTGATGATGAGATCGTACGTCATACGTGCCTCCGAAATCCTCGTAGTATGCTCAAGAATACAGGACTTTGGCCACCGATGCCTCTTGTGCGGCCGTCCTTATCCCGGACCCCTTTGCGCCTCATGCCGGCCGGAAGGCCCCCTTCAGCCACCGCTCTAACCGGGCCGCCAGGGCGTGCATGCTGTAGACCGCCCCGACGATAACCACGAGCGCCGCCACGGACCACACGAGCGTCGGGCCGGCCGGCAACGGGTGCCGCCCGTTGACGACGATCAGCGCCCAGACGCAGTAGGGCGCTGTGACGAGGCTCGTGATAACAACGGGGACGTAGCGCCTCACCACCAGAAACTGGGTGACGTGGATGACCAGGTGGATGAAATAGCCGATCACGGCCCCCGCCCAGAGGGCGTAGAGGTCCCGCTCCACGGAAATCAGGGTAACGGCAGACACGATCACAAACATCCCGGCCACGGCCAGGGCAAAGGACGACGTCGAGAGGCCCTCCATGTGGGGCAGCATCCGCGCCGCCAGGCGCGGGAAACGCTCCTTCATAAACCCGGCGTTTTTCGTTACCCACGGCTTGAACATGATGACCTCTTCGAAGTCGTGGATCATAAATATGATCGGAAAGAGCCACATGATCGTCTCGGTCTTCATACTTTGCGTCCTCCCGTGCGCGCGGGGCGGCACGCCAAAGGGGTGGCGGCGGGGCATATATGTGTGATACTATACATAACGGGGGCTGATTTGTCATCATAGAATCCGTATTCGTGAAAGAGATTTGCGGCCGACCGGGTCGGGGGAGGAACACGTCATGCTACATAGATCTGTGATAACAGGCGCAATGGGCCTGCTGGTTGGATTGATCGTCTCGGCCTGCGGGCCCGCGCTTGCCGCCGACAACGCCGTCATCACGGGGGACTCCGTGCGGGTGCGGACCCAGCCGTCGGTCTGGGAGGATATCAGGGGGACGCTCAACAAGGGGGCGCGGGTCGAGGTGATTTCACGGACCGATTTTACCGATACCATCGACGGTTACGCCGCGCCCTGGTACGGGATCGACTACGGGCAGTACGGCGGTTTTGTCTTCGGGCGCTACGTGAAGCTCGACCCGGGCGCGACGGTGCTGCCGCTTCCGACGAACGATATCTACGGGGACCGGGTCAGCCGCTTCATCGCGCGCGGCCTCTACAAGTTCGGAAAGGGGACGCCGGACGTCATAGCAACCCTCGGGCAGCCGATATCGACGCGTCCACGAGAAGGCCGGCGGGCTGATCGTCGGGGTGGAGACCCTTACCTACACCGGGCTGGTGATCGGTGCCCGGGAGATCGAGGGCGGAAAGACATTCGTCTACTCGGTTGAGTGTAAGAACCCCATATACGACTTTAACGGGGTTAAAGTGGGGAGCACCTTTTGGGACATGCAGCGCGTCCTCGGCCCGCCGGTGCAGCCCTACGCGCCCGGGGACGAGACGATCAGTTACTACAACGTCACCGGGCTTGACTGGGTGACGTTCACAATGCGGGGTGAGACGATCACGGGGATCGCATTCTACTCCGCCATGGCGGATTAGGGAGAGGCGGCAGGGACGTCCAAACCCTATTAGAAAGAAGTTATATTGTCGACGTCATTGCAGGGCCCTCCGACACTTCGGCTGTCATTGCGAGGGGCCGAAGGCCCCGTGGCAATCCCCTGACTGTCACCGGGGAAGCGGGCGGGGTGGCACGGGCGAGCCGACAGGTTGCCCGTATTAGATTGCCGTTTCACATGTCTAAGTTCTACGGTATTCTTCGAGGAGATCGCCACGGGGCCTTTGGCCCCTCGCGACTTCGGCTTCGCATAGCCGGTGCCACCCGTCACCCCTTCCGTCATTGCGAGGCCCGAAGGGCCGTGGCAATCCCCTGACTGTCACCGTATAACAGGGGATTGCTTCGTCGGCTACGCCTCCTCGCAATGACAGCCGAAGTGTCGTGGATGGAAAACGGGCATGACATGTCGTGCCACTCCTTAACTTCATAGTCCCCGTATCGTCTCATCGATGAAGTCCACAAAGATCGGCCCGATAGTCCGGTTGGCCAGCTCGTTCGGGTGCCCGTCGTTCTCGTCGACCCGGTAATCGGGGCGCAGGAAATTATCGGCCCCGGCAAGGTTATCGAAGAAGTCGAACACGAAGACGTTGGGGTGACCGGCGAGGAACTCATCGGATTTCAGCCAGTCGGCCAGCGCCCTGGCCCGAACCCCTTCCCCGGGATCGCTGCTGTTGGGCACCTGGGGGGGCTGGGTCACGATGATGAAGGGCTTGTCGGGATACTGGTCCATGCGGTTTCTCATGGTGAGATAATAGGACTTGAATTCGTTGAGCTGGTCGTCGCTGCCGATGTTGCTGGTCGGATAGCAGGACTTGACCATGATAACGTCATACTGCATGAGATAGGAAAACGTGTTGTCCGGCGTGTCATGGAGCGGCTGGCTGAAGACGGCGGCCAGCCCGTTCGGGTCGGTGTTGTCGTCGGGAACCGCGAAGTTGGCGCCGGCAGAAGACCCGTCCGGGAGGCGCAGCCCCTCATCGTTATACCCGTGGTCGTAGAACTGATACCCGCGGGCGGTCAGTCCGTCCCTGACTCCTCCCTGGTCGATGAGGTTAGAGCCGCAGGAATGGTGCAGAAATATGATCCGCTTGCCCTGGTGAATCCGCCGGAGCGGGAGCCTGGGGCGGGGCGCCGGCGTACAGGTCGCCCGGTTCGGGGGCCGTGGACTCCGACCTGCTGCACGATACGATGCTGATAAGCATCGCCGCGATAATACGAGCGCCATTACATAACGATACGGTTTCATGGCTTCCTCCTTCCCGTTACGTCTCATTCGCAACGGCATTTCTCTCGAGAAGGAAAAAAAGGGGGGGCGTTTCGTTTGATCTCCTATCGGCTCGGCCACGGATAGGGCGAGCAGTAACAGTCCGGTAGTTGTCGTCGAGCGCTCGCCTGCAGGCCGATCAGCGCCGCGATACGGCGGGCCGTGTCCGTCACGTAGCGGACTTCGTCGGGGGTCAGGCCGCGTCCCAGCAACGGCTTTTCGCGGTACGACAGCCATTTCTTGATGACCTGGTAGCCGCCGATGGTGTATTCCCACACCGGCTCGGGGACGTTCTTCCAGTACGCGGCGTCGTTGAGGTAGACGTCATACGCGCCGTCGGCGCGCCGAATCAGTTTCCCCTTGCCCGGCATGGTCACGCCGCCCTTGCCCGCGTGGCCCCACCCGGCGGTGAGGTCGAGGTCGCCGGAGTTTGGGTTTGCCGGTTTGCCGTCCGCCCGCTCAAAGACCGCGATTGTTTTCAATTCCTCCCTGATTGCCCCCGTAGTCACGCCCGGCACGGGCGCTTCCGTATCCAGCAGCGCCGCGACCTCCCGCCCTAATTTCGCGGACGCGATCAGTGCGTCCTTTGCCTGCGGCAGGGGGATGCGGGGCCAGTCCTGCCGGATGCCGTCGGCGTTTTCGGAAAGATAGGCGGGGGAGTAGCCGACGGCCAGCGCGTGATACCAGATCAGCTCGGCGGTCGCCTGATCGGCGTCCGGGTCGGGCAGGCCGAGGGAGGCGAGATAGGCGCGGGAGGTGGGGGAGAAGTTAGCGGTGATTTTCTCCGATTCGGCTTCCATGCCCGGTAAGGTGCGTTCGTTATCTGTGCCGCGACAACTCTACATTCGGCCCTTACTTAAGGTCGCAACGGGAAATGATAGGCATGTCCCCGAGATAAAGTCAAAGTTCACCAAGCGCTTTCGTCCAAGTAAAACGGAACGCCTTCCGGGCTGCGCTACTGCGCCGGCCGACTAACAAGAAACGAGTTTCCATCGATAGGTGTGTCTAGAGTAGTACGGTCGCGGTTCGTTCCATAAGGGGCGTACCCGGACTGTAATAGCACCACTGCAGATCAAACGGCCGGAGCATATATCGAAGCAATCGGCGCTATCTGAACATATCTCATTAGTCTAGACACGTTCTCGTGTCTTTTACGGGCATCGAATCTCGCAGCATCCTTTGTAAAACCAGGCCAAAAACTACTATTTCGTTCCAATGGTTTCGCTTTGTCAAGATAGGCTTGCATCCGCTTCTCAAGATCGTCTCGGTTGATCAGCGATTAGAGCGAAACCCACGATTCTCCTTAAATCCAGTGATCGGCGCTCCGTCGACAGACATCCGAGAGTTTCGGCCAAGTGGAGTAGGCACTGCAGACATCCGACGGCCGGAAAGTCCAGCGGTTGTCTTTTCAGAGGATTGGACATCTGATACTGGGCGTCGAAATCCGTGGTATCGAGGCTGGCGAGGATGTCCGCGCGTTTCGCCGTGCCCCAGAAATGGCGGAAACGTACTTGCGGTTCCGTTTCCCGCGTGCGGCTCCGTTTCACGAGCAGGCCAATGGCCGTACCGACGCGGATGCCTTCGCGGTTCCATTCCGTCGAGAATACCGATGGGTCGGGCTTGCCTTCGGGCGTCAGCTTTCCCGTTTCGCGGCTGTCGCCGTTCATACAGTCTATCCAGATCGCGTCAAATTCGTCGAGAAACCGTCTCCGTGCAACGACGAAGGAGGGGTCGCCAATGTATGAGAAATTCGAGATGAACGAAACAACCCCCCGCCCGCCGTGCTCCGCTATACGTTTTTCGGCAAGGCGGAAGAATCGGATATAGAGGTCATCGAGGTTGTACTTTTTAATGCCCCATTCGGAAGCAAGGCCCTTCTTGTACGGCTCCACAAGGCCGTGCTCTTCCTCCGGGCTGACCCCGGCAAAGGCGTTATACGGCGGGTTGCCGAGGATAACGAGTATCGGCTTTTCGAGCTTGACCTTTCCGGCGGCGTCCAGCTCGTCTTTAAAACCGGGAAAGGCAATCTCTATTGGTTTTCCTTTGGGCGGCTCCCAGCCGGTGAGCGCGTTGGTCAGGTAGACGCCGGCGCGCTCCGGCGCGTCGCCCGCATCGGACAATGGCGCGCCGAGGTTTTCCAGCTCAAGGCCGATCTGCAGGTGAGATATGACGAACGGCGCGGGCAGGATCTCGAAACCGAATACGCGCTCGATTGCGGCTTTCTTGAGGTCGTGGGCCACCAGCGCGTCGCCGCCCCGGTCGTGCAGCGTTTCCCGGATACGCCTGAGCACCGCCCGCAGGTACGCGCCCGTCCCGCAGCAGGGGTCAAGGACGATCACGTTGCGGTCGGCAAGTCCGTCGGCGACGCCAAGTTCCGAGCGCAGCACGGCGTCCACCCGCTCCACCTGATAGCGGACGATCTCCTCCGGGGTGTACCAGACCCCAAGCTCCTTGCGAAGCGCGGGGTCAAACGCCTGCAGGAACGGCTCGTAGAAATACTGGACCGCGTGCCCCTCGTCGAACGATTTGAAAAACTCCGCACGGTCCACGCGGTTGAGCGCGGCGGCCGTCCAGTCCAGCACCTCGATCAGCCCCAGCGCGCCGAGGCGGGCGGGGTCGGCCACCTGAACGAACAGGGCGCGGAGTATCGGAACGCGCAAGAGCCACTGCGACAATTTCCAGTCGAAATCGCCCGCCATTACAGAGGTCGCGCCGGACTCACGGATAGCGTCCTTATAGGCCGTTTTCGCGTCCGGCGCGGCGTCGTGCTTTCTGGCCCACAAGACCCACGCCGAAAAGACCCCGTAAAAGAGCGTCTGGATAAGGGTCGAGCGGAAGAAGTGCTCGCCCTTTGCCCCCTCGAACCGCAGGCCGAGGGCGTCTTCAAGCGCCTGACGGAGCGACGCGAGGGCCGGGAGATCGGCCTTTTCGATGCGGAGCAGCGCATCATGCGCGTAAGAGGCAAGGATGCCGGCAACGTCCTGCGGGGCGGCGAGCGGGGCGTTGTGGAGCAGCACCCGTTTGAGATATTCCACCATGCGCGGGCCGTGTTCGGCCGCCGTCTTTTTGGGATGGGCCGCAAGCCGCCAGAAGTCGGCCTCGGAGCCGGCAAGCGAGAAGGATTCCAGCGCGGTGGGCCGCCCCGAAGGGCCTTTTCCGACGAGTGCGAATCCCCGGAAGTTGGTGACCAGCACCACGCCGTAACGCTTCAAGTATTTCTCTACCTGCTCGGTTTCGGCAACGGCCCGGACTTCTTCGTTCAGGGGTTTGGCTTCCAATACCCCACGCGACGGGTTCTGGGCGGTGGAGAGATCATCGCCTTGCGATTCCGCGGCGATGCGGCGTAACTGGTCGGCGGAAAACAGGCCGCCGTCAGGTAACCCTGCACCTTTGTTCTTAAGGTTGATGATGCAACGGACTTTCGGATTGAGGGTCTTACCGATGTCGGTGATGAGGCCTTCCAGCGGCGGGTAAAACGAGGTCTCGGGTACGTTCGAGCCCGTGCGCTTGATTTCGGCCATTTCGGCAAGGTATCGTTTTACTATATCTTCGGGCATGATACCTATCGTCCAAATCCGGATCGGACACCACATGTGGTGTCCCTACGGTTTGAAGGACGCGCTGTTTGTGAAGACGGATAAGCGGGTTTGATGGACAGCGATGAATAATCCGTAGGGGCACGACATGTCGTGCCCTGTATTAGCCTCGACAAATAATAACGTTACTGTTGCCTCGTGTCAATCAATTAACTAAGAAAACAACGGCATAGGTTCCTTATACCCGCGTCCGGCCCAGCGCACCTTCCCTATTTTTTCCCCTTGTGGTTCTGTGGGGCCGGCATTCCCTCCTTGCAGACGGCGACCCCCAGCCAGCAGGCGCCGACGGCAAGGCCGACGTAGAGCGCCAGGAACTTCCAATCTTTCAGGGCGGTCAAGAAGGTTAGCGTGATCCCCTCGATGGTGACGGTCCCCCCCTGATCGTGGATGATGGAGCCGATGTAGAGGCAGGTCCCGATCAGTATGCTGAGCAGGGTGCCGTAGAGGGTTATCGCCACGCCCACCCGGTCCACGGTCCCCATCCCCCGCTTGACGGCCGAGCCGATCAGCCACCCGATGGCCAGCATGAGCCCCATGTTGAACTCCTCGGTAACCGCGATGAGGATCGCCCACCCGACTCCGGAGATCAACGTTGCGGTAAGCCCGAAAAACGCCCCCCGGCCGTAGTTGGGGATGGGCAGGCGGGAGGGGTCCTGGGGCGGCACCTTACGAAAGATCATCGCCTTTCGCGTCCCTTTCCATCTTCGAGAGGGTGGCCACCCCGATCCATACGCCGGCTAAAGCGAAGATGACCGTGAAGATCAGGGTGCGCGGGTTGTTCATCATGATGTTCATATAGCCGTGGTACGCCAACGAGGTATCGAGACGTCCGGTCGCCTTGCCGATAAACCAGATATTGGCGAGTATCTCACCGGCGAATATCGACGCGAGGACGAGCACGGCCGCGATCACGTACCCGATGCGGTCGACCCGTCCCATCGCCTTTTTCATGAAAAAGGCCACCATTACGCCGATCCCGATCGAAAGGATGAGATAGGTGCTCTTGAACAGGATGATGACTGCCGCCCACGCGAGGGCCCCCAGCGCCGCCCCGATCAGCCCCGGAATGATCCCCTTTACGTACGCGGGGTTCATGGCCTCGTAGGCCATCCGCTGCGTATCCCGCTTGGCGCGCAGCGTCTCGGCGCAGCCGGGGCAGACGATCGCCGGCAGCCCGCCCTTCACGACGAGGTTCTTCGTTTCGGGCCTGCTGCAGACCTCGCACGCCCTGGGCGGCGGCCCGAAGCTGGCGGCAATCGCCGGCATCAGGGAGTCAATGGCCGCGATAGCGTTCCCCTTGAGCTTGCCCTTGAACAGCGAATAGGGGATGAGGTATTGAAGCGAACCGTCGCCGATACTCTTGAGCATCGACGCCTTGAGACCCTTTGTGTTCTTTACGGCCTTCTTGAGGGCGGTTAAATCGCCCGGGGCCGTCCGTATGGTAATGGAGACAGCATCGAAGTTGCCGTAGTTGACCGACCGCACCAGGACGGGGAAATCGCTGATCATCCCGACTAGAGAGCCGTCCTCGCGGACGGAGAGCCCCCGTTCATGCCCGATCTCTTTGAGTATATCCTGAATCTTCATGGATACAATCCTGCAATCGTATGAAAGAAATCGGCGGGGCGGCCGCCGCCCCGCCGGAAAGATAGAATCAACCCGTCAGGTCATCTGCTTGCGCAGCTCGCGCTTGAGGATCTTACCGACGGCGCTGGTCGGGAGCGTATCCATGAAATCAATGCGCTTGGGGACCTTGTAGGGCGCGACCTTCTCTTTCATGTAGTCCAGGATCTTCTCCCGTTCGCGCCTCGCTCTTTTCGATACCCGGCTTCAGGACGATAGCCGTGGCCACGATCTCGGAACCCGGGCTTGTTCGGATCGGGAAGCCCGATCGTGGCGGCCATGTCGATATCGGGGTGCTCCATGAGCGTGTCGTCCACCGTGCGGGTGAAGACCTTGAAGCCGGAGACGTTGACCATATCCTTGAGACGGTCCACGACGTAGAAATAGCCGTCTTCGTCCATCGTGCAGACGTCGCCGGTGTATATCCAGCCGTCGCGCAGGGTATTGGCCGTCTCCTCGGGCTTATTGTGGTAGCCCAGCGTGAAGACCTGGGGCCCCCTGGCGACCAGCTCTCCCGGCTCTCCCTGGGGGGCGGGTTTGCCCGTCTCGGGGTCGATGAGCCTCACGTCGGTGTCCGGATAGGGGATACCGACCGAACCCGGCCTTCTTCATGCCGAATCGCGGCAGGCTCGTGAGGACCGGCGTGGTCTCGGTCATGCCGACCACCTCCACCAGCTTTCCCTTGCCCACGACCGTTCGAACTCGTTGATATACTCGGGCGGGAAACGGCGCCGCGCCGGAGACGAACCATTCGACGGACGAGAAATCGAGCGCGCGGAACCCGGGTCGTTTGAGAAGCTCCAGGAAGATCGTCGGGACGTTGACGATTCCGTTGGGCTTCTCGGCGTTGATCGTCTTGATGATGAAGTCGATATCACGCGGATTTGGTATGGCGACCTGGGTGATGCCGAGGGCCATGGACATCATACCGATAAAGAGTCCCGCCTGGTGAAAGAGCGGAAAGGCAGACAGAACCTTGTCACGTCCGATTTCGAGGTCCATCCACGCCTTGATCTGGGCGATGTGCCGCACGAGGTTGGCATGGGTGAGCAGGGCCCCCTTGGGCGGTCCGGTCGTGCCGCCGGTATACTGCATCAGGGCCGGGGCATCGACGGGCACGGCCCGCTCGACAGGATCGGCAATCGGTCCCGGGGATCGCGTCAAGAAACCGGGAGACCATGACTCCTTCAATCGGGTCGACAGGGCCGGTCGGAATCTTCTTGAGGAGCGTCCCGAGGAATTTTTTTACCGGGGGGAGAAAGTCGGCGATACCGGCAACGAGCACCGTCTTGACCGGCGTCTTCGCGACGACCTCGGCGGCTTTGGGAAATAGAAGATCGAGCGTCACGAGGACCTTCGACCCGGAGTCGTTGAGCTGATATTCGAGCTCCTTTGCCGAAAGCAGCGGGCTCACCCCGGAGAGGACGCAGCCCGCCTTCATGATCCCGACGATGGCGATGTAGTAGGCCGGGATGTTGGGGAGGTTGACGCCGACCGTATCGCCCGTCTTCAACCCTTGATCAACAAGAAACCGGGCAAACCGGTTGGACAGGGCGTCCAGTTCGGCAAAGGTGATCGACCGTCCCATGTACTTCACGGCGGTCCGTTTGGGCAGCCTTTGCGCGGTCTCGGAAAAAAGCCGGGCGTATGACTTGTCGTCGTAGGTCAGGTGCTCGGGAACGTGGGGATCGTAGAATTTCATCCAGGGCTTCTTGGAATAGATGTCGTCCATGTATTACCTCATACTATATATTAAGAAAAATACGGGTAAAGCATCCATGCATGTATTCCTGTCTCGTGTCCTGTCTTCCGGCTACGCACGAACGCGCCCTTCTTTTGTCGGCGGTCCGCGCCGCGCTAGCACCCGCAACCGGCTGTTTCCGCGGGCGGCCGATGGATTACGACTTCTTCTCTTTCGCCACCTCCTTGAGCGCCGCCCGGGAGCGGTCCGGGTCTATGACTTCGCGCCACTTCATGAACCCCCGGGCCTCCAAGCGCCATCCCGTCGGCAAGCGTGAGGCGCAGCCCCCCGTTGATGATCTCCTTGATTTTCAGGAGCGCTCCCTTGTTGGTCTTTCGGATCTTTTCGGCGATATCGAGCGCCGTTTCCATGAGCTTGTCGTCCGGAACGACCCGGCCGACCAGCCCAAACGACAGCGCCTCGGCGGCGTCGATGAATTCGCCGGTAAACGACATCTCCCGCGCCTTGACCGGCCCCACCAGCCGCGGCAGTATCTGGCTCATTCCGGCGCCGGGGACGATACCCACCCGGGCGTGCGTGTCGGCAAACCTCGCGGATTCGGCAGCGATGATGATGTCGCACGAGATCACGAGCTCCAGCGCCCCGGTTACGGCGTACCCGTTGACCGCGGCGATCGTCGGCTTTTTCATCTTCGCAAGCGCAGAAAACGTCTCCTCGCCCGGCAAACAGGCCCGTAAACGACGGGTCTTCCTCGCCCATCTTGAAGCTGTCGAAGTCCTTCATGTCGATGCCGGCGGAAAAGGCCGCTGCCGGCCCCCGTGAGGATGATGACGTCAACGTCCTCGGCGCATCCGCGGCCAGCAGGGCGTCGCGCAGCTCCCTGAGGAGCGCCAGCGACAGGGCGTTTCTCACTTCCGGTCTGTTAAGGGTGATGACGGCCACGCCGTCGGTGATTTCCTTCTTAATGAACTGATAGCCCATGGGATACTCCCTTCGATATGAATAGATGATCTCGCGGTTACGTGTGGAGCCGGATGACGCATCCCCCGTCGATTTGCACCTTACTCTGCCGGGCAAGGCGGATCGTGATCCCCCTGACGAGATTAAGGGCATTGGTCAGGAGCGGGCCGAACGCGTTTGGATAGACCATTCCGGTCAGGGACGCGATGGTCTGATCTCCGTTGGAGCGCAGCGCCTGTTCACCCTGCCCGGTTACGCGCTCCTGGACAGCTAGGATCCTTCGGGAGAGCCGCCGTCGCCTGGGAGATCGGCCCCGCCGTGGCCGGGAAACAGGAGCGCGGGATCGAAATCGGCTACGAGGTCGAGAGAATCGCGGTAATCGTCGTACATGTTGAGCCAGCCGTCGGCCTCTCTCTCGACCATGACCAGGGCAAGAGGGTCGTAGGCGGTGGATATCAGGTCTCCGGAAAAGAGGATATCATCCTCCTCGAGCAGGAACGAGACGGAGCCCCTTCGTGTGTCCCGGCGTTTCGACAACACGGATCAGTCCCGCGCCGCTCTCGAATCGATCGTCGGCCTGTATAAAGCCGCTGATTATCTCCCTGTTGTCGTTCCCGGCCTCTTCCCGGTAGTGTTCCTGTTCGGCGGATGCTAACGACCGCATCTGCCTTATCTTCTCGGACTCGACGCCCATGTCGCGGTAATAGGCGAATACCCGATCGAAATAGTCCGAGAAGGAATGGGGGGCGAGCAACCGGGAGTCGTGCTCGTGGAGCAGGACCCTGGCTCCCGAGGTCCGGTGAATCCTGCGCGCCATGCCCGAGTGATCGGGGTGGCCGTGGGTGAGCAGCACGATCCCAATATCGGCCACGTCCTTCCCGTAAGGCGAGAGCCCGGCGTCGAGCGCCGCGAAACAGGCCTCGCCGAAAAAGCCGGTATCGATGAGGACGGGCGTAGGGCCGTCGATATAGTAGACGTTGATATGATCAATGATAAGGGGGATCGGAATCCGGATCGGTATGATCCCCCGCTCACGGAGATAGGCCCTTCTTTTCTCTTTGTCGGAAAAGTCCATGAGATATCGTCATCGGGTCGGGCCGAGAGGCTGCCGTTATCCCTTATACAGGTGCGCCATGCCCGGTATCTTCGCGGTGGTCTTCGTCTCGTATCCGTAGACCATGTAATAGATGAGGTGATCGAAGAAATTGACGACCCGGTTGTTTATCTCGAGGACCTGGTAAAGCTCAAAGGCCGTTGAGAGAAACCCGTGAGACAGGACGAAGAGCCATATATGCCGCTTGAGGAGGAGGTGGGCGGAGACGATATCCTCGATCGGAAGGCCCTCGTCGGCCCGCTGCTTACCCAGTTCGATGTACAAGTCCTTCAGCTCCGACGGCTTCTTCTGCTCGTCAAGCCAATCGCCGAGCTGGCGCAGCACCGTCGTGCCGTAGGGGACGCAAACTTGCGCTTCAACGCTGCGAAAAGCGGGGGTCGTCTCATTCTCATGGATCTCGCTGCACCAGTACTTAACGATCTCGTCGATGTTGTCCTTGATGAGCCGCACGAATTTTTCGGATATCATGATTGCCTCCGCGTTGGTGGATTATACCTATTATTATAGGGAGTCATGGGTGACTTGTCAAACAATTCTCCGCAGGTACCGGATAATTTGTCAAATATACTATCGTTCCCGTAAATGGAACGAATCGGGTGACAAGAACGGGCTTTTTGACACACGGCCGTCGGCGCCGGTCCCTTGCGAGACGAGCCGCGCCTGACGGGCCAAAAGGCCGCCCTGTGGTCATTGACAGACCGGGATAAATGCGGTACGGTTATCAAGATTGGCCATGCCTCCAACTCTTTATTCCCTTGGGTGAATGACGAATGAAGATCGTTGCCCTCATAGGAAGCCCGCGTAAGGCGGGCAATACCGACCTCGTGGTGGATGCCGTTATTGACGGCGCCCGCTCGGCCGGACATGACGCGGAAAAGCTCTACCTCTACGGCCGGGACATACGGCCCTGCGTTGACTGCCGCGGCTGCAAGCGCGGCGACTTCCAGTGCGTCCTGAAAGACGACATGGCCGGTATCTACCCGCGGCTCCGGGACGCCGACGTGATTATTTTCGGGACGCCGGTCTACTGGTACGGTCCCACGGCCGTGATGAAGCTCTTCGTGGACCGGCTGCGGCCGTTCATTGCCGACGGCGGGCTGAAGGGAAAGAAGGGGCTGGTGGTGGTCCCCTCAGAAGAGGGGCCGGGCTGCTGCGGGCCGCTTCTGGAGATGTTCCGCATGTCGTTCGGCTACCTGGGCATGGAGCCGGCCGGAGAGATCATGGTTTCCGCCTACGAGAAGGGAGAGATACGCCGGCAACCTCAGGAACTCGAACGGGCCCATAGAATCGGCGCCGCCCTGTAGCCCTTCCGGCCCGCCCTCCCGCCTTTTGTGCCCCCCCGAACACGGCATACGCAAGGGCCGGGGCGTACCGCTCGGTATCCCGTGACGCTAATTCCCTCCGCGGACTTGCGTCGATTATCAGCAGTTCCGACACTCCGCTATGTGCCTGAAAAACGGGTCGCCCCCCCTTGACACGCCGATTTGCATGATTATCTTAAAACTCAGGATAAAATATATCTGTAAAAAGGAGGCAGGCAATGACACGGTACAGATGGTATATTGACCGGAGCCCCTTCGTCTCCGAGTTCGGAAAACTCCAGCGGGAGATGACGCGGCTCTGGGACCAGGCCTATTCCCAGAACGGATCGCACGAGGGGATGGGGATTTTCCCGCCCGTTAGCGTCCGGGAAGACCGGGACAACTACTACGTTACCGCCGAGATCCCGGGGGTCCAGGAAAAGGACCTGGAGGTCACCGCGGTGTCGGGCAGCCTTACCATCAAGGGGGAGCGCACGATCGATGTCCAGGAGGGCGTCAGCTATCACCGCCGCGAGCGGGATGCGGGCAAGTTCTCGCGGGCAATCACCATGGGCGACCGGATCAACCCCGATAAGGTTGAGGCAAACCTGAAGAACGGCGTATTGACCGTCGTAGTCGGTAAGGCCGAAGAAGCCAAACCCAGGCAAATAACGATCACGGCGAGCTAACAGGAGGCAGGCATGAAGAATAAAGAGATAGAGTTGAAAGACAAGGAACAGTCCGGTATCATGAGCGCGGCCGAGATCACTCGGGAGGGCCCGGTCTATACCCCGCGGGTCGATATCTGGGAGAACGAAAAGGAGCTCACGCTGATGGCCGACATACCGGGTGTGGAGCCTGACGGCCTGGAGATAGATCTTCGGGACAATGTCCTGACCATCATGGGCAAGGTCAAGCCGGAGGAAGAGCACCGTTATATCCTCAAGGAGTTCGGCGTCGGCAACTACTACCGCCAGTTCACGCTCTCGGAGGTAATCGACCAGGAGAAGATAGCCGCCGGGATCAAGAACGGCGTATTGACCCTCACGCTTCCCAAGGTGGAAAAGGCCAAGCCGCGAAGGATCGAGGTTCACTGAATAATCCACTCCGCACGCGCCGCATGAAGAATATGTCGGCAACGCCGCCCGCAGCCAGACTCTATGGCCGCGGGCGGAAGCATTTTCATGGAAACCGGGTGCCGATGGGACCTACGCCGCGATCCCAAAACCGCTTTCC
The DNA here is from genome assembly GCA_963735595.1 of uncultured delta proteobacterium. Lineage (GTDB taxonomy): Bacteria > Desulfobacterota > Zymogenia > Zymogenales > Zymogenaceae > JAFGAS01. The sequence continues at coordinate 637,554 of CAVTLK010000002.1, forward strand.
ATCACAAAGATTCCGGCGTACAATATCAGTTGGGCAGTTGGGGCCGAAAAGCCGGCGTCATACTCGCGACGGCCGGTATCCGGTTACGGCGTGACTTCACCTGACCCGGCAAATCATTCGGGTAAATGGGGGCTGGTCTGATGGAGCGGGATTACTACCAGGTCCTCGGCGTCGGTCCGGACGCCGACGAGAAAGAGATCAAGAAGGCGTATCGGACTATCATCAGATACTGCCATCCCGATTCCCCCGACTGCCGCATGACCAAAGACGAGATGCTCGAGGTGCAGGAGGCCTACGAGACGCTGTCGGACCCCGAGAAGCGGGCCCGGTACGACCGCGGGAGGACTACGCCCTCCGTCCGCCGATCCGGAAGGGCGGCACCCGGAACCGGCCGCAGAACGGCCTCCCACGATCCTTTCTACCAGGACGACTCCCTTTCGGATCTCTTTTCTTTCTTTCGCGATCCGTTTTCGGATTCCCTTTTTGCCCGCCCGGGCGGACGCGGCTTTGCGCCGGAGCGCGAGCTCGAGATCACGCTGACGCGCGCCGAGGCCCGGCGGGGAGGGGCGTTCGAGATCGCCGTGCCGGGCCCCGGCGGTATACCGGCCGGGAGTATCGTGGTCAGGGTTGCCCCCGGCGTGCGGTCCGGGACAGAGGCCGTGGCGGATCTCTCCGAGACGATCGGTATCCGCCAGCGGCTCCGCATTACTATTATCGTCGAGGACGACGACGGATGACCGCCGGCCGTTCGGCCCGCGCCGCGCCGTAACCCCTCCGGCTTTTTCGTTGTCGTTTCGACGGGCTTCTGCTACAATCAGACCAGTTCTATTCGATGGTGCCGTGCGGGTACCCTCATCCACGACAGGAGTAAAACTATGCATCAGAATGTACGTATTCATACGCGTGCGAAGTCCAGGCCGGGGGTGATGGTCGGCGGCGCGCTGATAGCCGCGGGGCTCATGATAATCCTTCTCTTCGGTGCGTGGGACACGGCACGGGCCCAGGCGGACGTGACCAGTGACCGCGACGTGGTATTGGTAACGATTGAGACGGTCTTCGAGGGCTGGCGCAGACTCGACCTCGGGCTTTATATGAGTGTCTGGGATGGGATGGCGGTCCAGTACCTGCAGAAGGGAATTACCCGAACCTACAGCCAGATCCAGGCCAACCGCGCCGAGGCCTTCACGAAATACAGCCGGGTGGACGCTACGTGGACGGCAGACAGCATCGAGATCTACGGCGACCGGGCTGCCGTCGTTACGCGGTACTCAATGACCTTCTACCGGAAGGACGGAAAGATCATCACCGAAAACGAGAAGGAATTCTACGTCCTTAAGAGACAGCCGGATACGTCGTGGCGCATCGTGGAAAACTACGACTACCTGCCGCGTTAGTGAGACGATGATCCGTAAACCTGCATGTCTCTGAACGGGCATCACGGACCGGACGAAACCCCAGGGGGAGCACAGCATGAAACAGCGCAGCGCTATTTCCTTTTTTGCGGCGGTAGCCGTTATCTCGGCATTTCTCGTCCTCGGGACGGCCGGCCGGGCGTCGGCCGCCGAGGTCATCATCAAGAACGTGACCTCGCTCTATTCGACGTATCTCGGGGTCGACCTTACGGGCGCGGCGAAACGGGCGATTGCCGGGGCGGGCTACCGCATAAAGGAGACGATGGAGGTCTCGGCCTTCCGGTTCGAGAGCTTCATACACTATAGTCCGGCCAACAGGGCGGATGCCGAGAGGATAGGGTCGCTCATCGGCGTGGGCGCGCTCGTCGAGGATCGGACGCTTGACCCGGGGCTGATCAAGGTGATGCTCGGTGCGGACTCCATCGACGCCTTTTTCGCCGGGAAGCCCTACGCTCCGGGGATTATAATCCTTGACGCAACCGGCAGGGGCGGCAACGGCCAGTCGGTGAGAAAGAGCATCGAGGCGGCCGTGCCGGTCCTCTCGGTCTTTTCCGTCAACAAGGGGATGACCGAACAGACCACGATCTTTTACCCGAAGGGCATGGAGAAGACCGCCGAGACCATCCGGGTCCTCCTGGGCCGCGGGGTCAAGAAGGAGGTCTCGTCACCACACCTGTTCGTGGTCATCGCCCCGGACTACATCGGCGACCCGTACCGGGCGATACCGGCCTTTACGCCGGCTGCCGGTGAGGTCTATTCGATCGTCGTCCGCAAGACGATGGGGATTCTGGACCTCGTGGATTCGTCCGGGAAGACCGTCGTGCGCTACCCGGTTTCCGTCGGGGCAAATCCCGATCTTGCCGACAAGAAGGCCGTCGGCGACCGGCGCACGCCGGAGGGTACGTACGTCATCTCCGCGATCTCGGAGAGCTCCGGCTGGAAGTTCGAGGGGGAGCTGGCCTACGGCCCGTGGTTCCTGGCGCTTTCCACCCCGCCGTGGACGGGGTACGCCATCCACGGCACCAACGAGCCCTACCTGATCGGGGCGCCGGCTTCACACGGCTGCATCCGGCTCAACAGCGAAAACCTCCTCGTCCTCAAGAAGGCGGTGAAGGCGGGAACAAGGGTGACCATCGTCCATTGACTCGACCGGCGTTTTGTGCGTTTACGAAATTCCGCGGATAATAGGAACCGTTCATGAAAATCGCGCGATGGGCAATTGCAGCCCCTTTATTGTTGGCTTTTTTCTTAGGCCTTTCGGCGGCCTTCGCGGCGGGAGACGGGCCGATCAGGGACGTGACGTTCGCTATCGAGCCCGCGTTTGACTGGGCGGGGCCGTTTTCGGACGGACGGGCGCCGGTCAAGACCGCCGGCGGCTGGGGCTACATCAACACCTCGGGCAGGCTCGTCATCGGGCCGGCGTTCGAGGAGGCCGACCCGTTCCGCGACGGCGTAGCGCGGGTCGTCTCCGGCGGCATGGTCGGGTTCATCGACCGGTCGGGAGATTATGCCGTCGAGCCGTCGCTTGAGGAGGCCTTCTCCTTCTCGGAAGGTATGGCCCCGGCCCGTGGGGACGGCAGGTGGGGGTATATCGACTCGTCGGGCGACTTTGTAGTAGAGCCCGCCTTCGAGTGGGCGACCTCGTTTGACTCCGGCCGGGCGATGGTGCGGCTGTGGGGCCGCTGGGGTTATATCGACAAGACCGGAAAGCTGGTCATCGACGTCGCCTACGGCATGGCGCGGCCCTTTTCGGATAACCTTGCCGCGGTGATGACCGGCGGCGGCTGGTCGTACATCGACACGGACGGCTGCCGTCGTGATCCCCGGTCCCTTCGAGAGCGCCGGGAAAGTTCTCCGAGGGACTGGCGCAGGTGACCGACGGGACGGGACGGTATATCATAGACCGGAAGGGGGCCGTCGTCGCGACGCTCCCGTTTGCGGGCGCCGAGGGAATGGCGAGTTCCGAGTGGTTCTCCGAGGGGCTGATGGTTGTGGACAGGGTTATGGAGACGGTTGCGTCCCCGGATACGGGAGGAGCCCCCGGTATCGAGGACGCCGAGGGGCCGGGACTGGTAGCGGGCGAGCCCTTAATCAAGATGGGCTACGTCGACAAGAGCGGCGCGGTCGTGATTGATTTTATCTTCGAGGACGCGGGACCGTTCGTGGAAGGGCTTGCCCCGGTGAAGGTGGACGGGAAGTGGGGGTATATTAAGAACTCGTAATAATCGTCAGAGAATCCGTATATAATAAAGCAAAGCCCGGAGAAAGCCGGGCTTTGCTTTGGCTGTGTCCTGGCGGCTTCGCGCTCACACGTCCCGAAACATCCTGATCTGCCGGTAGTGCTCGTAGACCCGGATCCTGAACTCGGCCAGGTACTTCGGGATGTCGTACTTCTCCTCGATCGACAACCCTTCGGCAGAGGTCGCGTTCGAGCGCGGCGGTGGGGATGACGGCCACGGAGGCCATCGTGGAGGCCTCGCGCTCGATCCGGTCTTTCAGCCCGACGGCGGTATAGTGGTGGTGGCCGCCGGGGTGAAAGCGGTGGTGAAAGTATTCGTGAAACCCCACGAAGGCCCGGTGGCCCGCCGAGAGCCTGCTGTTGATGACGATAAAGGGCACGTCATCCTTGACGAAGTACCACCCGCGGGCGGGCATCCGGTGCTCGAACGACAATGATCCCGTCCCGGGCGCACAGCGCCTCGAAATCGGCCAGCGTCAGCGCCCGGACGTTATAGCCGGGGATGACCTCCCGGAGTTTCTCGATGATCTCATAGGTAAGCGGCATGAGATTATCCTGTTTCCGGTGTTGGACGACCCGGTGACTTGTCCCGAGTATACACCACACGGCGAGATTGATGAAGTATTTTTCGTATTTTTTATTGACATTGACCGCCGGAGGAATATAATCTGATCCTGTTCAATCGTTCTTTTTACCCGTGACGCCCGAATCCTTCGGGAGACTAAGGGAAGACGGTTTAAGTCCGTCGCTGCCCCGCAACTGTACGGGGGGATGAAATCCTCAACCCAGCGCCACTGGAAAGGCGGTACACACAGCCGCCGCCGGGAAGGCCGAGGAGAGTAAGACGATCCCCGAGCCAGGAAACCTTATCGGCGTCACCTACGGCCATGATGACCTTCCGAGGGGGAGGGCGGCCCGTGTAGCAGTGATCGCCAGATGGCCGGGATCACTATCATCGCACGAACGCCCCGACCTGCCGAAGGCCGGGGTTTTTTATGCGGATAGTCCGCTCATTGTTTGCCGTCTTTATCGTGCTTTTAGCGTCCGTCTATTCGTCCGCCGGCGGCTATACCGTCGTCGACCAGGCTGGGCGGACCGTGACCGTCCCCGTAAATCCCACCAGGATCATATCCCTTGCCCCCAACATCACCGAGATACTCTTTGCCGTCGGCGCGGGTGATGACGATCGTCGGGGTTTCCGAATTCTCCGACTACCCGCCCGAGGCCGCCGGGCTGCCCCAGGTGGGCAGCTACATCAAGCCGAATCTCGAAGCGATCATCGCGCTAAAGCCCGACCTCGTGATCGCCACGGCCGACGGGGAAAAACGGGTCGAGATAGACCGGCTGGCCTCCCTCGGCGTTGCGGTCTATATCATCAACCCCGGGACGATCGCCGGGGTCGTCTCGACGGTCCGCGAGATCGGGCGGCTTTCGGGGCATGAAGAAGCAGGCCGAAGAGAAGGCGCGGGAGATGGAGGAGGTCGTGGACCGGATAAGGGCCCGCGTCGCCGGCCTTCCGCAGGTGACGGCGCTGTTGGTGCTCAACACGAATCCCCTCATTACCGTAAACGGCAATACCTTCCAGGACGAGATGATCAGGGCGGCGGGTGGCAATAAACATCGCCACGGCCGAACTCATCAGGTACCCGACCCTCACGTACGAAGAGGTGGTCGTCCGGGCGCCCGAGTGTCATCATCATGACGACGATGTCGCCCGATGAGGATTACCGCTCCGTGGTTGCCGGGTGGCCGCGATTCACAACGGTGCCGGCGGTCAGGAGCGGGAGAATATTCGTGGTCGATTCGGATATCGTGGACCGTCCCTCGCCGCGGATGGTCGAGGGCCTGGAGGCGCTGGCGCGGCTGTTTCACCCGGAGGCCTTCAGGAAGACACGCGGGAGGGGGGCGGTGATGCGGCTGCGGCGCACGAGATCGGGCTCTCGGTGCTGGTGCTTTCGGTCCCGGCGGCGGCCGCCGTCGTTATTTCCCTTGCCGTCGGCTCGGCGCCGATCGGGATTGCCGAGGTCGTGAAGGCCTTCTTCTCGCCGGACCGGGTATCCCCCGAGGCCACGATGATCGTCCGGGACCTGCGGCTGCCCCGGGTGCTGATGGCGCTGGTGGCCGGCGGGGCGCTGTCGGTGTCCGGCGTCGTCTTTCAGGCGATCCTGAAAAACCCGCTGGCCGACCCCTTCATTCTCGGGGTCTCCAGCGGGGCCGCCCTGGGGACCGTCATCGGGGCGCTGGTGATACGCGTTCCCTCGTACGCGGCAGGCGCCTTGCCGGCATTCGTCGGGGCGCTTGCGACGATTCTCATCGTCTTTTACGTTGCCCGTATCAAGGAGCGGCTCTATCCCAACACGATGCTCCTGGTCGGCGTCATCATCAACGCCTTCTTCTCGGCGGCCATCATGGCCATCGTATCGCTGTTCGGCAGCAACGGGCTTCAGGGCATTTTCTTCTGGCTGATGGGCGACCTCTCGCTGGTCTCGATGACGGAGGTCGCCGTCGTCTCCTCCGTCTTCCGTGGCGGCGTCCGTCGTCGTCTATCTACTACGCCCGGCCGATGAACCTGCTGCTGTTCGGGGAGGAGTCGGCCGCATCGGGCGGGGTGGACGTGGAGCGGACCAAGCGGGTCCTGTTCGTTGCGGCCTCATTGATGACGGCTGCCGTCGTATCGGCCGACCGGCGTCATCGGGTTCGTCGGGCTCATCATCCCCCACATGATCAGGATGGTCCTCGGGCCCGACCACCGGGTGCTGATCCCGGCCTCGATCCTGCTTGGGGGGGACGTTTCTGCTGGCGTCGGATACCGTCGCCCGCACGGTAGTCTCCCCGCTCGAGCTGCCGGTGGGGGTGCTCACGGCGCTCCTGGGCGCGCCCTTTTTCGTCTATCTGCTCCGGAGGCAGATGTGACCGCGAATGCCATCCAGGCCACGGGCCTCATGTTCCGCTACCGGGACGACTCGGTGATCTCCGGGGTCGACCTGGCGGTGAAACGCAACGAATCGATCGCCGTTATCGGGCCGAACGGATCGGGCAAGAGCACGCTGCTGAAGCTCCTGTCGGGGATACTGACGCCCGAGCGGGGCAGCGTGACCGTCGAGGGGTTACCGCTGAAGAGCCTCGGCAGGAGGGCGGTCTCGCGCCGCATGGCGCTGGTTTCCCAGGAGGGGTCGGGGCAGTTCCCGTTTACGGTGGCAGACGTCGTCCTCATGGGCAGGGCGCCGTACCTCTCCGGCTTTCAGATGGAGCGCGCGGGCGACCACGAGAAGGCGCGCCTGGCCATGGAGACGACCGACATCGCAGGGCTCGCCGACCGGCCGATCGGCATGCTCTCGGGAGGCGAGCGCCAGCGGGCCTTTATCGCCCGGGCGCTGTGCCAGGATACGCCGATCCTGCTGTTGGACGAGCCGACGGCCTTCCTGGATATCGCCCACCAGGTTTCGCTGTTAGCGCTCATCGGGCGGCTCCATACCAGGCATCACAAGACCATCGTCTCGGTGACCCATGACATCAACCTGGCCGCCTCTTTCTTTTCGCCGGATCGTCATCCTCGACCGGGGCCGGGTTTTTGCCGACGGGCGGCCGGACGAGGTGATCACCGAGCGCACGATCAAACAGGTATACGGGACCACGGTCCACATCGATACAAACCCGGTTACTTCCCGGCCGCGGGTTACGCTGCTGGGAGAGGACGATAGATAGCAGGAAGACCCCAAAGATGCATGGGAAGACGGTGAGAATCCGTCGCTGCCCCGCACCTGTGATGGGAACGAAAGCCGCATCGAAACGCCACTGCGAAGCCCCATGCCTGCCGAGGGCCTGTGGATTCGTGGGAAGGCGCGGCCGGTAGGACGCCCAGAGCCAGTAGACCGATCTTTCGGGGATTGTTCAGACCCTTTTCGCGGGAAAGGAGGCAGGACATGAAACGATACGGTTCGTGTGCAAAGGCGCCCTGATCGAGTCGCTTCCGGTAACATCAATTTAATTACTATTCTATTGGAGGAAGCGATGAAACGGTGCGCCTTTTTTCTTTTCGTGACCTTCTGACGGTCTGCGGGATACCGCCGGTGTTCGGGCAGGACGAAGAGATCGTCGAGGTGCCGCCCATTACGGTCACCTACACGCGGACGGAGCGGGACCCCGACCGGATCCCGGCCGACGTAACGGTCATCAACAAAGAGCGAGATCGAGCGATCGGGGGCCGAGTCGGTCCCCGATCTCCTGAGGCGGGAGGCCGGCGTCAACGTCACGATCTTTTCGGGGGTGGACAAGTTCAGCTCGGTGGGGATGCGGGGATTTGCCCGCGGGCTGGATACGGTGGTCATGGTCAACGGGGTGCCCCTCAACACGCCCACCCTCGGGGAGATCGACTGGTCGATCATCCCGCTTTCGGCCGTCGAGAGGATCGAGATCACCCGGGGGCCGGGCGGCGTCCTGTACGGCGACAAGGCCGTGGCCGGCGTCATCAACGTGATCACGAAAAAGACCTTCGATAAAGCCGTTCCTGGAGCTCACCGCCGGGGGCGGGACCGAGAACACGTTTGACAGCTCGCTGTCGATGGGCTACGGCAACGATTGGTCGCGGATCTCTCTTTCGGGCGGCTATCACTATACCGACGGCTACCGGGACAACAACTATTACGACCACAACGTCTGGTCGCTGTCGGCGGGCCTCTTCCCCACCGACGTCTTCGAGCTGACGCTCGATACGGGCTATTCCGTGGACGCCTGGGGCAACCCGGGGGCGCTCTTCGACGCCACAGCGCCGAACCCACGGCAGGAGGTACACCAATACGCCCAACGACAAGGGCGAGGGGGAGAACTTCTACGGCCTGCTTAGGGGTAAACCTCGATTTTCAGACGCTACGGGCGTATCGAGCTCGACTACGCGTACAAGACCAACGACACCCGGTACCGGTACGTCTACACGGACTTCGGCGGCTATCGTTACCTCTACGATACCAACCTCGACGAGCACGACGTGTCGGCCAAGTATATCCTCGATCACGACTACGACGACATCGACAACCGCCTCACCCTCGGGATCGATTACAGGAATATCGGCTACTACAGCGATTCGGCCGATGCCGGAGTGGGGCATCGTGGTCGAACGTGGATGCTCAGCGCAACGTAATCGCCGGCTATATCTATGACGAGCTGACGCTGTTTGACCGGCTCATCGCGAGCGTCGGGTACCGATACGAATACATCGATACCTCGTTTGATTCCGCCTCGAGGCCGCCGGCTGCCGCGGTCTCTCTCTCTGAAGACTTCTCGGAGTGGGCCGTCAGCGCCGGGCTTGCCTACCGGTACGGCGACGGCAGGAAGGTCTTTTTCCGGTTCGAGCGCGGCTTCCGCGTCCCGGCCCTGGACGAGATCTTCCAGTATGCCCCTCCGTCCTGGACCCTGACCAACACGCAGCTGCCGACCGAGCAGGTGACGAGCTTTGAGGTCGGCGTCGAACACGCGTTTTCCGAAGGTCGTCTCGGCCCGTGCCACGTTCTGGTGGTCGGGGCTCGAAAACGAGCTCTACTACAACAACCTGACCTTCGTCAACGATACGTACGAGCCGGACGATCCACCGGGGGTTTGACCTCGGGATCGAGGCCCAGCCCTTCGATTTCCTGAGCTGCTCGCTGACCTACGGCTACCAGGACGCCATATTCGACGCGTCGCCCTACCGGGGAAAGACCATCCCGCTCATCCCCACGCATACCGTGGGCTTTACGGTCGGCCTGGACTACAAGGGGATCTCGCTTGACCTGGACGGAAAATACGGCAGCGACCGCGTCAGCGACGGCGATCTCGAAAACACGTATCGGAGGTTGGCGGGCTATTTCGTCATGAACGCGCGGCTCTCCTATACCTAGCGGCAGTTCGAGTTCTTCGCCGGGGTCAGGAATCTCACGGACGTCTACGGGGCCGACTTCGGCGGCTACCGGATCGGGGACGCCCGGGGGTTCTATTATGACTATCCCAACCCCGGCCGCTCGTTTTACGGCGGCATCACCGTGCGCTTCTGAAATCCTCGTACGGATGCTGTGTTTCTCAACGCCCCCGGCTATCCGGGGGCGTTTCTATTTTGGAAACGATTGGAGATTGACACGAGGGCCGCACGGTGATAGATAGACGAGAGGGGCGTGGAACGGACGGGCCGGCCGGGTGTCCAACACAAAACGGCTTATTACGATATTATCAAGGATACGTATGTCAGACAGGTGCACAATCGGGGTCATTTTCGGCGGACGCTCCGGGGAGCATGAGGTCTCCCTGGTCTCGGCGACTTCCATCATGGGGGCGCTGCCCCGCGACCGGTTCACGGTCGTCCCCATCGGGATTTCAAAGGACGGTAAATGGTACGCCGGAAACGGCGTCATGGAATTTCTCAAACGCGGGGAGTCTCGCGACGTCGTCTACCCCGCCGCGCTTTCCGCCGACAACGAGGGCGGCCTGTCGTTACGATGGACGGGGGCGCGAGCGTCAGGCTGGACGTCGTATTCCCGGTGCTCCACGGGCCGTACGGCGAGGACGGCACCGTCCAGGGGCTGCTGGACCTGGCGGGGGTGCCGTACGTGGGGTGCGGGGTGCTGGCGTCGTCCGTCGCCATGGACAAGGTCGTCAGCAAGGAGCTCTTCATCGCGCGCGACATACCGACGGCGCCCTACGTCTGGTTCTTCACGTCCGAGTGGGCGGGCGATCGGGACACGGTCATCGGCCGGATCGAGCGGCGCTGAGGTATCCCGTGTTCATCAAGCCGGCCAACATGGGTTCCTCGGTGGGGATCTTCAAGGTCAAAGAACAGGGACGAGTTGATCGCTCATGGTCCCGGAGTCGGCCCGCTACGACCGCAAGATCGTCGTCGAGCAGGCCGTGGCGGACGCCCGGGAGATCGAGGTGGCGGTCCTCGGCAACGACCGGGCCGAGGCGTCGGTCCCCGGCGAGATATTTCCCGTCAAACGAGTTCTACGATTACGACGCCAAATACGTGGACGGAAAATCGAAGGACGCCATCCCGGCCGACCTCCGGCCGAGGAGCCGATACGCACGATCCGGCGCCTGGCGGTGGAGGCCTTTTCGGCGGTGGACGGCGTCGGGGCTGGCCCGTGTCGATTTCCTGGTCTCGCGCGCCGACGACAAGGTCTTCCTCAACGAGATCAACACGCTGCCCGGCTTTACCTCGATCTCGATGTATCCGAAGCTCTGGCAGGCCTCGGGCGTGTCGTATCCCGAGCTGCTGTCGCGGCTGGTGGACCTCGCGATGGAACGGCACCGCGAAAAGCAGGGGCTGTTGACCTCGTATGTGCCCAAGATCGACTGGCACAAGGGGTAGGCCCGAAGGCGACGCTTCGCCGGCCGCGGGCAGTAGAGTCCCGTGCGCCTTTTTCGGCCGGGAAGCCGAAAAAGGCGCCAGTGTATTGAAAGAGTATAGATTTCAAAGGATTGTCATCGCGAGCCCCGAAGGGGGCGTGGCGATCTCGGACACTGTATTATATCGTAACGTAATTATCGGTAGTTACATCGTCCGAGATTGCCACGGTCGCTAACGCTCCCTTGCAATGACAGACTCGTGTAAAAGCGTACGGGTTTGTCAGCAGTCTGGCTAAAAAAAGCGCACTTATCTGGTGACAAGCGGCCGTGCCGGTGATACGATGGGCTCACATCCGGCTACCGCCTCTTTTTTTGCCCGCGCGTCCGGTCCGAACGCGTTTCCTTCCGCTGCCTTCCACTTTCTTACGGGGTTACCCGATGGATCAGAAGCTCTCCGAGACGCTCCATGCCCTCTTTTACCCGACCAACGCGGCCGTCGTGGGCGCGTCGACCAATCCAATCAAGCTCGGCTTCCAGGCGCTGCTCGCCCTCAAGACGGGGGGGATGGCCGGTAAGATCTTCCCCATCTCGCCGTCGCTCAAGGGCCAAACGGTGCTGGACCTGCCCGGCTACGGGGCCATCGAGGATATCCCGGAGCCGGCCCAGCTCTTCGTGCTGGCGGTCCCGCACGACCGCATCGAGGGGGCGCTCGTCGCCGCGGCAGACCAAGGGCGCGCGCGGCGCGGTGATCTTTGCCGGGGGGTTCCGCGAGGTCGGGGGGGAGGGCGCGGCGCTACAGGCCCGGATAAAGGAGACGGCCGACCGGCTGGGCATAAAAATCATCGGGCCCAACTGCGTGGGGGCGCTCAACCTCCCCTACGGGCTCAACGCGACGTTCGGCTCGCCCCTCTCGCAAATGAAGCGGGGGCGGGTATCGGTAGTCTCCCAGAGCGGGGGGACGGGCTCGGCCATCCTCACGACGATGATGGATAACAACGTGGGCGTGTCCAAGTTCGTCTCCATCGGCAACCGCGTGAACCTCGATTTCCCCGACCTGATCGAATACCTGGCCGAGGATGCCGATACCGACGTGATCTGCCTCTTTATCGAAGGGATGGACGACGGACGGCGCTTCCTCGAAGCGGCGCGCCGGGCGTCGGCCAAGAAGCCGATCATCGCCTACCAGGCGGGCTTCACCGAGACGACCCGGCGGCTGGCGCTCTCCCACACCGGCTCGATGAGCGCGTCGCGCGACATATACGCGGCGGCCTTCCGGCAGGCCGGCGTGCTGTTCGTTGCCGACTACGAGGAGCTGGTGGATACGGCCAAGGCCGTCTCGATGCTGCCGCCTATTGCGGGTGAGGGCGTGGCGATCTTCACCCACACGGCCGGGCCCGGCCCTGATCGTTACCCAGACCGTGGAGGAGGCCGGCGGCAGGCTCCCGGACTATACGCCGGAGAACAAAAAGAAGATCGTCGAATTTGCGCCGCAGTTCACGGTGCCCGCCAACCCGCTGGACATGTTCGCCCACGCCTGGTTTGACACGTCGATGTACCTCAAGGGGGCCGAGCTCGCTCTTTCCCAGCCCGACATTCACCTGGCCTGCGCCTGCTACAGCTCGGGGATAGACGTGGGGATCGAGTTTCCCTCAGGCGCGTTTGCCGAGATCGCCAAACGGCACGGCAAGCCCGCCGTCGTCTGCCTGATGGCGACGCACTCCGGCAGCGGGGCGACCGAGCTTGCCAACGCGGACGCCGCCGGCGTCCCCACGTTCAACAGCCCCCACAAGGCGGGCAAGGCCATCGCCAACCTGATACGGCTGCGGCGCCTGCGGCAGGGGAGGTGATACGCACTGCCCGTTCTTCGTCGAAGGGGCGTGCTCCGGGAGATTATAAGGGGGTCAACGACATGAAGAATAGAACCCGCGTCCTTGGTCTTGTGATCGCGGTCCTGGGCGGTATCGGAGCGGTCGGCGCCGCCTACAACGTCGCCGCCGCTTTCGGCTCCCGGCCCCAGGAGCCGATGCTCGCGGCCGTCACGATTGCCGTGCTGGCGCTGTGCGTCATACTGCTTGTCTGGGGGATCGTGCTCCGGAAAGGCAGCAAGCGGGCGTGGTGGGTCCTCGCGGCCGCGCTTGTTGCCCTTCCCGCTGTGGTCATCGTCAGCGATTTTCTCCGTACGGACGACGTGCTGTTGTCCGACGTCTTGCTCGTGGTGCTGTGCCTTGTACTGTTCTTCCTGCTCGTCTCGGACCCGCCAAAGAAGTGGCGGGTGACGTGAGATAAGACTCCGTAGAACCGCGGCGTGGACGGCCCGGGGGGACTCTGCTTCATCGTGTCCGTATCCAACCCCGGCACGGGCGACCTGCGGTCGTCCGTGGCACCCGACGCCGGAATCAACGATCCCGTCCTTTTTACCCGTCCCGTACACCTCCAACCGCCTCCCGTGTGCGAATTTTAATTGCTTTTTTCGCGGTTATCCGATACGCTATGGCTCATCCGCTCAAAAAATTTCCGCATAACTTCCCGCACTGATTCTACTGTCTATAGAAGAGGTGACGCCATGGAAGACCGGTTAATCAGCAACATGACCTTTCGCGTGGTGCTGTTGGGCATCCAGGACATCATCGGGCAAAACGGCCTCAACACGATCCTCAACCACGCGAACCTCAAGAACTATCTCGACAACCTCCCCCCCAACGACCACGAGAAGGGCAAATGCCGCGTCTCCGAGGTAGCGGCGGTAGACCGGGACGTGGCCTATATCTTCGGCGACAACGGCAGCGCGGCGATCCTCTTCCAGGTGGGCAGGATGCAGGCCAAGTGGGGCTTAGAGGAAAACCCGGATACGGTGACGGCCGCCCGGAGCCTGCTGGCGGGAAAGAGCGAGTTCGAGACGGCAAAGACGGCGCTGGAACTGGCGGCGGGCGTCGTGGCCGCCGAGACGCAGAGCAAGGCGTGGGTCGAGGTCGACGGCGGGGATATCCTCTACCACATCGACGAAAACACGCACTCCTTCGGAATCACGAGCGACAACCCCGTCTGCCACGTCACCTCCGGGTTCGTGACGGGCATCGTGCAGTGGGCCACGGGAAAGACGGACTGGATCGGGAAGGAGGAGCGGTGCATGGCGCAGGGCGCGCCCCACTGCACGCACAGGGTGAAGAAGGGAAAGGAGTAGGGGAGAGGTGACACGATTACGGGAGAGGGACATGATAGTACAGGCAGACGCGAGAGAAGGCTACATCGAGCTTCCCAACAGCGGGAGGCAGAACTGCTTCGGGTGCAGCCCGAAGAACGCCTCGGGGCTCAAGATGACGTTCTACACCAACCGGAGCGTGGATGCGGTGGTCTCCTGGTTTTCGGTGCCCCCGCAGTTCTGCGGCTGGGGCACCCTGGTCCACGGGGGGATTATCTCGACCATGCTGGACGAGGCGATGGGCTGGGGGGCGCTGGTGATTTTAGGCAGGCTCGTGCTCTCCAAAACGATCTCGGTGGAGTTCATCAGCCCGGTGCTCGCGGGGGCCGAGATACGGGTGGAGGGCAGCGTGCGCGACGTCGTCAGCGACAGGAAGGGCGTGATGCAGGGGTTCATCTACAGCAACAAGGATGTGCTCTGTGCGCGGGCGACCAGCGACGTGTCACTCTTTACGATGGACTATATCAGGAAGATGGGGGCGCTGGACGAGGCGGTGCTCGGGGATTTGGAGACGCTGGTGAATTTCAGGGAGACGGTGGGGGAGTAGGGGATAAACAGGAAACTGTCCTTTTTGTTGTACCGGAGTTAGTTAAGATTATGACGTTCAAATGGATAGGAGCACCTGAAAAGGCTTATTACGTTCCGACCGAGGACCCAGTTTACGAAATTTGGCACGAATTAAGCTTTATTCTGAAGTATAACAAGTTTCTTAAGAAGCATAATTCGTCGTTTACAGACGATAGGCTCAACTTTATCATCGGTTCTTTTACTCAAGCCTTGGAATATAAAGAAGCAGCTAATAGGTCAACTGATCATACACGACCACTTCTTTTGTACTACTGCTTCATGAATCTAGTTAAGGCTGTACTTTATACTATAGAAGACGAAGCCGTGAATCCGTACCACGGACTTAAGAAACCCATAATAGATAGAGATAATCTCCTTAATTCGGAAGTTTCTGTTGACGAAGGTGTATTTTACAGCCTTGCAAAAAGCACTAATACCATATTGGAGAGAGATTCTAAGATTCGTATTTCGGAAGTGCTAAGTCGAATTGTAGAAATGAAAAAGACATACGAAATGTATTATGAGCTACAGTCGAATGTCATATGGTTAGATCCGAAAATATCATCAGAAGGCGCTTTTAGTTTCACCATAAATAAGCAGCAGGTAAAAACTATTGATGATTTTGCTGCTAAATGGGAAAATTATCTTCCTATTCTTAAGGATAAGTTTAGTCTAATAGATGATACTGATTTAGGATTTCGGTTCTCATTTAAGGATAAGTATTTTGAAGAGGTTAAAAAGAAGTCCGTCTCTAGGCCTGATATTGATGAGTTTATAAAAAGTACAGGGAGTGAGCTTTTTATGAGAGATAAATCATCAGGCCTTTTCAGAGCTCATATGATCATATATTCTAGGGAATACGCCTGGCCACAAGTCATGTTTTATTATGCGATGTTATATTTCCTAAGCATGATCGTTAGATATGATCCGGATATTTGGTATGAAAATGTAATCGATAAGGAAAAAGGTGAAATTTGGGTTATTTCGAAGTTTTGTAAACTCGCTGAAAGAGTTATGCCTAATCTGCTTCTGGATTTGTTATACGGAATGAACTTTGTTTATACGTCATATGCAGGAATACTCTAGTAGTGCCCTATTAAACAAATACAAAGGGGTCAAGTCTCCGTTTATCGCTTATTCCCAATAACCCGGAGCTAAAAAACTAATATATAATTAGAGTGTTCGCCCTGATTTACTCTATTAAAGAAGGTAGACTATGACTGAGAAGATAATTACTATTGACGACCTAAAAAAAGACCAGAAAGAGCAGCTTTTTAAGGCGTTGAGAAGGATGGGGAAGAGGTACCTTAAGTCAGCATATCGTGATGATTGGAGTTATGAAAACCCCGCGGACGGTTACTGCTACGTTATATCAGAAGTATTGTATAACTATAATTTATTCGGGATAGCCCCTGATGGTTGTAAACCATACTGCATCGTAGATAAGCCCATTCTCGGAATTTTTGGGGAGGACACGAGCCATTGGTTTATAAGAGATCCCCAAGGCTCTATTGTTGACTTGACCGTATCAAAGAAGGACGATGTGCTTGATTACAATAAAGGCAAGCTGAAATCCTTTATGAAAGGAACACAGAAGGTATCGAAGAGGGGACGAATGCTGGCATATCTCTTGGGGTTGACCGATACGGTTGACCGGGATATTAGGAAGGATATTGACAGGATAGAGAAAAAGGTTTCATAAGAGGGTTATTCCTTTGGTGAAAAAAACCCACTCCCCTTTCGAGGAGTGGGAAATCGGTTCACGTGTCAAACGCCCCGGACTAAATGTTCAAAATTCCGAGGACCCTCAGCAGCCAGAGAATCAGCAAGATAATAACGACGATGTTGATGATCTGCTTGACTTTCTTTGGGATAGGGACGTAGGCGTTGACCAGCCAGAGAATAAGCACGACCACGAGCACGCTGATGATAATCGATAACCACGGCATATCGTATCACCTCCTTTTTCGTGACGTTATGCGCACCGGTTTGCACCCGGAAGGCGGCGCTGTTTATTCACGGTTCGGTATATATCCATAAATACTATACCCGTTTTCCGCCCGCGTCAAGGGGCGCGAAAATCCCCGTGATGCGATGCGTGATTCCCCATTCGTCATTGCGAGGAGGCTTTAGCCGACGCGGCAATCTCCTCGTTGCCAAAGGCGATAGAATCGTTAGTGCCTCCGGCGGTGAAGTAAGACGGACACCACATGTGGTGTCCCTACGGGTACTGAAACGAATCGTCCTTACACCTCGTAGGGGCACGACTTGTCGTGCCCGCGCACGCACGGGCAACCGGCGGTTGCCCGTGGCACCCGGCGCCGAGGACGGGTGAGATTACGATACGGAATTAAGTATGGTGTCCCCTTAATTCCTTAATCCAGTCAACTCTCGTATATCCACCCTTGCCATGCGTAAATATCTCCATTTTCGACAATACCCCGTTTAGTCATAAAATTTAATGAACAAAGCCGCGGTTTGGTGTTGAATAGCTGTCCGAACATGTACTATAATACACTATACAAAATCCACCCATCGAGAGGAGAAGGACACCGAAACCGGCCGGTTTTCGAAGCGCCGACGGGCGCTTCCGGGTGAGTTCTTAATCGATCTACCACTACTAAATCTTTCTTGTTCTATCTGAATATGAAAACCTGTATAATTTGAGGAGGGAGACGTGGCCGAACAAGAAAACACTCTCACGTGGGACCCGGAGAAGGGCTCGATACGCCTGACCCGCGGGGGGGAGATCCACCGGGCTTTTTTGATGCGGAAGGGGTTCATGGACTCTTTCTTCGACGAGATCCTCAAGGTCGAGGGGAAAGACGCCCTCTCGATGACGATCCGCAAGGTCCTCGAAAAAACGGGGGCGCTCACCGCCGACACCGAAAAGCCGACTGTCGAGACGCTGGCGAAACTGAGGGACGGTTTCGTGCTTCCCCTCTCCGTCGCCGGGAGCACTATCCCCGAACTCTTCACCCATCCCGACAATACGAGGGAATTCGTCCTGTTCGGGTCGTCGGTCTATTTCGTCGAGATGGTGCAGTTTGCCAACGTCTTCAAGGAGGTCACCGCCGATATCCTGACCCCCCGCGGGGCGCGGGCGATCATCAGGGCCGTCGGCAGGCGGGCGGGCATGACCGTGGGGGACGCCGCGCGGGCCAACTACAGCTGGACCGACATAGACAGCACGACGGCCGCCCTCGACCAGCAGGTGCGGTTCATCTTTCCCCTCATGGGGTGGGGAAATACCTCGGTGACCGCCACGAAGGGGGCCGACGGGAACTACCTGATGTTTTACCGGTGCATGAACACCTTTGAATCCGAAGGCGTCACGTCTCAACAGCCGACCTGCATCATATTCGCCTCGTTTTTGGAAGGGATCAGCGAAAGCATCGCCCTGGCGCTCACCGGGCAGGTCGCCGAGTGCCACGAGGTCAGGTGCGTCGCCATGGGACACCCGCACTGCGCCTTTGCCGTGAAGCTCAAGGAAAAGGGGAGCCCGCCCATAGACCGGGCGGAGCTGGAAGGGGAGTGGGCGGCCCTCGATACGTAGCTGGTCTCCCGAGCGACGTAAAAGGGCGCCCGACAGGCGGTACCGCAGGCAGGGACCATATCAGTCGTTGCGAGGGAGCCCCGGCGACCGAAGCAATCTCCTCGTTGCCAAAGGCCAAAGAGTCGTTCATGCCTCCGGCGGCGTGGTTGCCACGGCTCCTGCGGGGCCTCGCAATGACAATAGTAATCGTCGCCAAGGGCGACATGGTTAAGCATTGCCGCGTCGGCCTATCGGCCTCCTCGCAATGACGGGGGGGCGTTCAGCTGTGTTCTATGTCCTGCACAGTAGTCGCGCTACCGGCTGTAATTAGAAACCCGCGTTCACGGGTATAATTATCATCACGTAAGGGTTTTGTGAGATGAACGAGACAAAAACCTTCTCCTCCTTTCCCCTCCGGTACGTCGTCGCCTATAACGCCTTCTCCCTCTCGGTCTACGCCCTCGGCGTGGCGATCGTCGCGCCGGCGGGGTGGTGGGCCGTGGGGCTGTACGTCATCTTTTGCCTGGGGGTCGAGTTCAACGTCGTGCGGAGGAGCTGCGTCGACTGTTTCTACTACGGCACGACCTGCGCCTCCGGCAAGGGGCGGCTCTGCGCCCGGCTCTTCACAAAGGGAGACCCCGCGCGTTTTGCCGCGCGCGAGATTTCGTGGACCGCCCTCATCCCCGACTTCCTGGTCTTCATCATCCCCGCCGTCGTGGGGGCCGTGCTGCTGGTGATCGATTTTACGTGGTGGCGGGCGGCGCTGGTCGGGGCGATCGTCGTCGTTTCCTTTGCCGGCAACGCCATCGTCCACACGGCGTTTGCCTGTAAGTATTGTAAACAGCGCGAGATCGGCTGCCCGGCGGAGAGGCTGTTTTCGAAGGAGAAATGAAAACTACAGCGCGGCTTCCCGGTGACAGTCAGGGGATTGCCGCGTCGGCCTGCGGCCTCCTCGCAATGACAATATTAACTGCCGCCGGGGGCGGCGTTTTTAAGCGTTGTCGTGTCCGGCAGCCTGCTCCTCACGGACAACGAGGTTGTCCGTGGCACCCGACGCACCGTACCGACGGATTCACCACGAAGGCACGAAGGGGAAAGGACTCCGTCTTTGTGCCTTTGTGCCTTCGTGTAATTGTGGTGGAAAAGAAGCGCTCGTCGGTAGAGAAGGGCGGCTGGTTGCCGCGGCTCCCTGCACGTCGTACACCGGATCTTTGTTTCCGTTACGCCTTCCTTCCCTCCTCATATATCTCGTAGACGCACTCCTTGTCTCCACTGGCCTTGCAGCCGGCTTCCCCGCACCGGGCATTTTCGAACCCGGCCGCGCGCCGCTATTTGATTGAAAATCCGTCCCCGTAATGCTTTAATACTATCAGGGGGGAAACAGCGGGCGGGCAGAGAGGCGGCCCCCGCTCTCCCTCGGGACGCACGGAACGGAGCTATCGGGCCGACGGGGCCTTCACATCATCGCATCGGGTGGCCGATTATGGCAAAAGAGACAAAGACCGATATACGATTTGCCGGGAGGGCCGCGGGCGGGTCAGAAACGACGCTGCACCGGGTCTTCGTGGCGGCCGCGGCCAAGGGCGTCATCTCCTTTGCCGGCGGGTTTCCGAACAAGCGGTTTTTCCCCGCGCGCGAAATCGGGGAGGCGGCCGCCAGGGTGTTGGCCGAAAACGCGCACGAGGCCCTGCAGTATTCGATAGCCGAGGGATACTTGCCGCTGCGCGAGTATATCTGCGGGCGCTATCACGAAAAGCAGGGGCTTTCGGTAGACCCGGACGAGATACTGATCACCAACGGCTCGCAGCAGGCCATCGACCTGATCGCGCGGGTGATGCTGAACGAGGGGGATTTCGCGGCGATAGAGTGCCCCGGCTACCTCGGGGCGATCGACGCGCTCTCGTTTTACCGGCCCCGGTTCCTCCCCGTCCCGATGACGGACGAAGGGCCCGACCCGGACGCGCTCAAGGCGGCGCTCACCGGCCGCAGCGTAAAGATCTTCTACGGCGTGCCCAGCTTCCAGAACCCCACCGGCATCAGCTATTCGGCTAAACGGCGGCAGCGGGTTGCGGAAATCATCCAATCGACCCGCACGCTCCTGGTGGAAGACAACCCCTACGAGGAGCTCAGGTTCATCGGAGAGCCGCTCCCGCCGATAAAGGGCGCCCTCGGGGGACAGGGGGTGCTGCTCGGGTCGTTTTCTAAAATCATTGCGCCGGGGCTGAGGATCGGCTGGATTTGCGCCGACCGGCAGATCATGAAGCGTCTCACGGCCGCTAAACACGCGGCCGACCTCCATACCGACATCTTCATCCAGCACGTGCTGCACCGCTACGTGACCGACAATGACATCGACGAGCATATCACGGAGATCCGGGAAGTATACGGCAACCAGCGCAACGCCATGATACGGCTGATAGAGGATCATTTCCCGTCCGAGGTGGGCTTCACGCGGCCCGAGGGCGGGCTCTTTCTCTGGATGACGCTGCCGCACGGCGTTTCGTCGACGGCACTGTTTGAGCGGGGGCTGGAGAACGGCGTGGTGGTCGTACCGGGGACCGCATTTTACCCGGGGGGCGACGGCGGCGATAACGCGATCCGGCTCAATTTTTCGGGCGTTGACGAGGACGAGATCAACGTGGGGATGCGCGTGCTGGCCGGCGTGGTCAGGCAGATGATCACATAGGCTGCCCCCGGCGGGGCATCAAATTAAAGAGACGGGGAGGGGGCATAGCCGCCCCCTCCCCGTGCGTTGACCGGCGACCTGGTGATCCGTTCCACTGGCCGGTGAAACGAGGGACGCGCGCGAAGGCCGGCGTTACTTGATGACCACGTCGGCCCGCTTGATGACTTTCGTTGGGATGGTCACCCCGTATTTCTTGGCCGCGGGAAGGCTCACGTAGAGCAGGAATTCATTGAGGATCTCAACGGGCATATCCCCCGGGTTTGCCCCCTTCAATATCCGTATGGCCATCGCGCCGGTCTGCCTGCCGAGGCGATAGGGGTCGATGGCGACGGCGGCCA
This sequence comes from uncultured delta proteobacterium, assembly GCA_963735595.1. GTDB lineage: Bacteria > Desulfobacterota > Zymogenia > Zymogenales > Zymogenaceae > JAFGAS01. The sequence continues at coordinate 658,841 of CAVTLK010000002.1, forward strand.
TAGCCCCCCGCTCGACCGACAGGACGCTCGAGGCAAAGAGCGGGATACGGTTTTCTTCGCACACCTTCGTCACCGATTCGAAGGCGGAGGTAACGGTGTTGTCGGTTGGGATGTGGATGACATCTACCCTGCCGACGAGGCTTTCGGCGGCAGTCATAACGTCTCCCGAATTGCTGACGGTCGCCTCAATAAGGGTCATCCCGAGCCGGGCGGCCTCTTTCCTGGCCCAGGTCATGTAGGTGACCGAGTTAGGCTCGCCGGCATTGTAGATGACCCCGATCTTTTTCGCGTCGGGGGCGATCTCGCGGATCAGGTCAAAGTGCCGGTCCACCGGGGTAACGTAGGAGGAGCCGGTAACGTTCTTTTTCCCCCCGTCAAGCGACGATACCAGGCCCGCGTCGACCGGGTCGGTCACCGCGGCAAAGAGGATCGGGACCGTTTCGGTGGCCCGCACCAGCGGCTGTGACGACGGGGTGCTGATGGCAAGGATCAGGTCGGGATTCATCCCGACGAGCTTGTTGGCGATGAGGACCGAGGCGCCCATATCGCCCTGGGCGATGTTGATATCATACGTGACGGTCGAGCCTTCCTTGTACCCGTTTTCGGCAAGGTAGTCGATAAAGCCCCTGCGGATATCATCCAGTGACGGGTGCTCGACGATCTGGGTTATGCCGATGAGGACTTTTGCCTTCTCTTTTTCCGCCGCCCAGACGGGGACGGATACGAGAGAGACTATCGTGAGGGCCGCGAAAAATAGCGCAATTCTTTTCATTTTCCACACCTCCTCCTGGGTGATGAGAGATTACGACGCGAAACGTGTCACAATTCTACCACGTTATTCCTAAATGTAAATACGGTCGAGCCGTTTTGGGACGCGCGGTTGCCCCCCCCCGGGCCCCTATTTTCGGTTTGTATCGGCGGGGCGGTGATAGTATACTTGTTAAACTGATACGCTACCGATGCGGAGGTACGCCATGAAGGCGAAGAAGCGGGTTACCCTTATAGCCGGCATTATCGTCGTCTCGACGCTGTTTCTCTTCGGGGGTTTTTGCCTCGAATCGCCGTCGGCGATGCTGGTCGGCATCGCCAAGGGACAGGCCGGACGCGGGGAGTATGACAAGGCGATCGTGACCTTCAACACGGCGCTGGAAAAATCGCCGAACTCCTGGTACGTCTACCTGAACCGGGGCGAGTTTTACCTCGAGATCGAGCGCTACGAAGAGGCGGCCGCCGACCTTACCCGCGTCATCGAGCTTTACCCCAGGTACCACTCCATCTACAAGATCTACGCCGAGCGGGGCGACGCCTGCCGGAAGCTCGGCCGCCATTACAGCGCGATCGCCGACTACAAGACGGCCCTTTCCCTCAGGCCGAACCACGCTCCGGCGCTCTACGGGCGGGGGCTGTCGCTGGCCGAGATCGGCATGCGCACGGAGGCGTTGGCCGACCTGGGAGGCGCCTGCGGGCTGAAACTCGAAGCGGCGTGCGATGCGTACAGGGAACTGGCGGCGCGCGCCCCGGGGGGAGCGCCGTGACATCCCCTATCACCCCTATTACTTACAAGACGCTCACCAGGGACGACATCGGGTCAATCCGGCCGCTGTGGGAGGCGCTCAACCGGCTCCACCGGGAACGGTCGGCCGATTTCAAGGAGCATTTCAGGACCACTACCTTTGAGCGGCGGATCGAAAAGTTCCTCGCTCTGCCCGACGACCGCCTGTACGTGCGCGCGGCGGAAGACTCCGGTGCGATCGTCGGTTATGTCGTGGCAACCGTCTCGGCCGGGGGGGCCGGTGAGATCGACTCGATATTCATCGAAGACGAGTACCGCGCCCGCGGTGTCGGCAGCGCGCTGATGGATCAGGCGCTCGCATGGCTCTCGGCGGCGGGGTGCCGCGAGATCAGCGTGGGGGTCGCCGTGGGCAACGAGGAGGCATTCGGGTTTTACCGGCGCTTCGGCTTTTACCCGCGGATGACGATCCTTGTGCGAAAAGAGAAGGGGGAGCGGGGCGGCCGTTAGCGAGAAGGGTCGGTTACGGGAAGACGTCTTGCTCCGGCATTTTCGTCTATCGGCAGGGACCATGAGGCGCGGGCCCACCCCGGCCGTGTCCGCGGACTTTGACACGGGCCGCTGCGCGAAAGGAATAACGAACCTACGGCATATATCTCCCGCTGGTGCCCGTGCCGGGTTTATCTGCCCGAACACCTCTTGCCGCCTATAACTTATATATAAATAATAATGCTTTACATCATACATTATATGTGATAATATTTAACTCTTTTGTACACCAATTAGTAATTAGTGAGGAGGCACTGTATGAAATCTCTTAAAGTGATAGTCATCCTGGCGCTTACTGTCCTTCTGGTAGTTGCCGTGTTGCCCGGGTGTAAGAAGGCGCCGGAGACGATGACCCCCACGGCCGTCGTCGACGATATTTCGACCCAGAGGGATCAGTATATCCAGGAATTCCAGACCAAGGTAGACGAATACCAGGTAAAGATAGATGAGCTCAAGGCAAAGGCCGAGTCAGCGTCCGGAACGGTAAAGGACGAACTGAACCAGAAGATCGAGATGCTGACGGCCAAGCAGGAGGAGGCCAAGAGTAAGATCGAAGAGATCAAAACCGCCGGCGCCGACACGTGGGACAACGTAAAGGCCGGCAGTGATCTCATCCTATCCGACCTCGAAAAGCTCTATAACGATGCGATATCGCTGATCAGGTAAGTACGCATAGAAAAGGCCGCGCAACGGTTTGTTGCCCGGCCGGATGGGACAGCCGCCGGAATACCGGCCATACTATTGACTATCAGGGGAGAGCGCGTGTCGCTCTCCCCTGTTTTCGTGTGGTTGTTACGACAGGGGAGGGAGGTCTTTCATCCCGATGATCTTATACAGGTCGACGGGTGTGTCCTTGCCCTTGAGCCTCGTGGGGGAGACCCTTCTTGCCGACACGACGTCGGCCACGGCGCGGTAGGTCTCCCCGTCCACAACGATATCCGTCCTGAGCCGGCGTCCCGCCTGCATGATGCGTGAGGCGGTGTTGACGGTGTCGCCGATGGCGGTGTATTCCATCCGCTCCACCGATCCGATGGTGCCAACCACCGCGGGCCCGGTGGCAATCCCGATCCCCATGCCGAGCGAAACGATCCGGTATTGTTCGGCCAGGGACTGGTTAAACTGCGCCAGCGCGCTGCGCATCTGGACGGCCGCCATCACGGCGCGACGGGGGTCGTCCCCGTGCGGGAAGGGGGCCCCGAAGATCGCCATGAACCCGTCCCCGAGGAATTTATCGAGCGTCCCGTCGTGCGTAAAGACGATCTTCACCATGTGCTCGAGATAGCGGTTCAAGAGCCCCACTACCTCATAGGGGGAGAGCCGCTCGGAGATCCCGGTGAAATCCCGGATATCGGAAAAGAGGACGGTGACGGTCCGCTCCTCGCCGGACAGCTCCACGTCGCCGGAGAGGATCTTTTCGGCCGCCGGCCCCGGGAGGTAACGCCCGAGCACCGCGGTGATGAGGTTTCGCCCCTGCTGCTCCTCGAGGTTTTCTATCACGAGCTTCCTGGCCCTGATGCCGATAATGCCGGACGCGTAGGCCGTCCCCACCAGGAGAACCCCCTTCATGACCGATGAGACGATCGGCACCGGCCCCCCCGCCGCCACGTAGGGCAGGTCGATCGCGGAAAACGCGATGAATACTGCCATTGACCCGGCAGCGCAGTAATGCGAGTGCCTGATATCCAGCCGCAGCCCCGAAAGGGCGTTGATGAGAAACAGGCCGTAGAACGGCGCAGCGTCCGCCGACATTACATAGGTGGGGGCATTGGTGGCGTTCCTGTTGATGACGATGGCAACCGCGATAAAGACGAGGTCGAGCGTCGTCAGGACGTAGGTGAGCCAGGGGCGGTACCGCTCCGTGGTGAAGAACCGATCCAGGAAAAGGACCAAAAAGAACAGCGCGAGGGAAAGGGCGGCAAAGACGGAGATATTGAGCACCGTGGATGTATCCCACCGCTTTATCAGTATCGATATAACGGCAAGCAGCACCAGGTTGACACCGTAGACGATGAGCCTGCCGCGCGTGATAAGCCGCTCGTTCTTGATCTCCTCCCTGAGGAGGCTCTCGCGTACCTGCTCTGATATGCTCTCGTCTCGGGCGCCGTCCCGATCGTACGCTGGGAAATGTGCCATTGTGCAACTCCACTGAAGGTTTGTACTGTGCCGGTCCGCGGCATCCGGGCGGTTATGCGGCTATCGGGCGACCATCAGGTCATAGGTAATTTCGAGGATCGTACCGGGGCCGCCCCGGACGGTAACGACGTACGTGCCCGGATCGAGGTCCGCATAATAGAACCCGTCTTTCACGTACTGGAGGCCGGCGGGGTCGTCGGCGATGGATTCCTCGTAGGAAAAGAACTCCCGGTTACGATCCGCCGCCGAGACAATGGAAAAACCGATGATGGAGCCGTAGCCGCCGTCCGGGCAGGGCGTGAAGCTCGAATCGAACCGGGCGATCGTGAAATGCGTGGCGGTCGACCCTTTCGGAACGGTCAGGGTGCCCTCCGTCTTCACGCACCGTTCGGAGACGGCGGATTTAACGGTGTATCCGCCTGATACGTCCTTCGGCTTCGGGGCAAAACCCGGGAGGATCGAAGACCGGGACCGTCACGCCCGGATCGACCAGGAGGACCGAGCCGTGGAGGTAGCCGGTGACCGGTGCGCCGCCATGCCCGAGCCGGACATTGTACCAGTAGTCATCCGGCACCGCCGCCAGGTAGTCGGTAAACGAGGTGCGCGAGAGGACCTCGATGCGCTGCCCCTTGGCCGTCGCAAATCCGGGGACCTCTTCGACGATAAAGGACGGCCCCTTCATTAGGGGGATGGAGCCCTCGGTGACGGTCCCATTTTCAACGCCGAGAGATGCGAGGGGAAAGAGGATGACGGCGGCCAATACCGCCAGGGACGGGAATAATCGTTTCATGTACAAGGCTCCTTTTTTATGTCGGCAGCCGGGAGTTTCCAGCTTTTGGTTTGGCGATACCCCCCGCCGTCAAAGGCCCGGCGCCGGGCCAGGGGCATCCTCTATGTCATAGGTGATCTTCAGTTCAAGACAGGGGGCGCCCGTGACGTCCACTACGTAATCCCCCGGCCCCAGGTCGAGGGAAAAGAAGGTATCCCGCGCCGTATCAAAATCGCCGGGGCCGGCATCCACCGGAACCTTATAGGCGAAGAGCGGGGCGCCGGGCGGCGATACCGGGGCAATGGAAAACCAGTCGTTCGGCCGGTCCAGCCATTCTGGGCACTCGAAGGAGTCCGAGCCAAGCCAGTTGAGCCTGAACCGGACGGCTCTTTTCCCGGGGGGGACGGTAATCGTGCCCGTTGTCTTCTTACGCTCCTTATCGATCGAGGCCGTCAGGGTCAAGCGCACGAAGGCGGGGGCCGTTGTCGATGGGGCGGCGCCTGCGGGGTCGAAGACCGGGATTGCCCTGCCCGGATCGATCCTGAGGGCCGACCCGTGGATGTAGCCGGTTATCTCCGCGCCGCAGTGCCGGTACATGACGAGGTACCAGTAGTCCTCCGGGACGCCCGCCATGCGGTCGGTGAACGAGGTGCGGGAGAGGACGATGACCTCGCTGCCTACCCCCCCCATCTCGAAGATGCCGGAATCCCGGCCGACGAAGGACGGCTCCCTCATATAGAAGATTTCGTTACTCGTGATAGTTGCGTTATACTCGGGAGGCTCGTGAGAAAAGGCGATCAGAGCCGCGGCGAGGAAGAGGGGAATAGTGAAGATCATCAGGAGATAGCGATTCATTAGTATTCCTCGCTGGATAGAGGAGACTGAAGAAGCCTTTCGTGGCACCGTCTATCATTCACAGGCGCGGCCGGAATTGACCTGTCCCCGGCCGCCTCACCAGAGTACCGACAGGCACGTCAGGCCGCCGTCGGCCCTGGCGAATTCGGATATATCACAGGTGATTACCGGAAACCCCGCCCGCTCGATCCGCCGCCTCGTCTCGGGAAAGCCGTCGGCCACGATGATAGTCCCGTTTACGGTCAGCACGCACGCGGCGCCGGCCTCTTCTTCGGGGACGGTGATCTTTTTGGTTCCGTCAAACGCCGGATCGGCCAGGAACGCCTTGAGACCGAGCACCGCGTCGGGCGAGAGCGGCGTGACTGCCGATTTGAGGTGCAGGCCGAAGGGGACCTCGACAAACCGCGCATCGCCGCCGTGTTCCTTCGCGATTCGGCCGAGCTCTTCGGCACCGCGGATATCTGTGCGTTCCGAGAGCCCAATGAGGTAGGTGCGCCCCAGCCGCAGGATGTCCCCGCCGTCCAGCGTCCCATCGCCGCTCATCCGGTAGACCTCCTTACGGCGTGCGATCTCCCGCTCGATAGAGACCGTCTCTCCCCTGCGGGAGGGGGCCCCGGGGCGCGTGATGACCGCGAGGTCCGGCAGCATAACGCAGGTGTCTTCCACGAAACAGCCGTCGGGAAAGGCGGGCTCGGCGGGCAATTGAATAAGGTCAACGCCGAGGTCAGTAAGAATCCTCGCATATCGTGTGTGCTGGAGCAGGGCGAGCTCGAAATCAATACCGGCCGCGGCCCCGCTGCTGCTCAGCGCCCCGGTCATCTCGGGGCCGGGACGCCGGACGACGCCCCCGGTGTAACGATAGGCGAAAAATTCCGATTCGTCTGTGCTCATGCGCGGGCTCCGTTTAGCTCGGCGGGCGACTGTATTCGTCCCGTACGGGTGCCGTGATCAGGACGCAGTGGGGTTGTTTGCAAAGTATTCGCATTGATGGCGGATTGGACAGACGGGGCAGAGCGGCTTCTTGGCCTTGCAAACCGCCCTCCCGTGGGAAGTCAACAGCAGAGAGAAATGGGACCAGCGGGACTCCGCAATGGTCTCCCGCAGCTCAAACTCTATCTTCTCGGAATCGTTTTGAACGGTAAGGCCGATGCGCCGCGACAGGCGAAATACATGCGTATCCACGACGATACCGGCCTTATTGAACCCGCAGGTCAGCACGAGGTTTGCCGTCTTGCGGCCGATCCCCGGCAGGGCCACGAGCTCTTCCATCGTTTTTGGGACTGTGCCCCCGTGGCGCTCTTTGATCATGCCGGCGCATTCCCGGATGGCCTTTGCCTTGTTGCGGAAGAACCCCGTGGAATGAACCTCGTCTTCCAGGACGCTGGTTTCGGCGGCGGCGTAGTCGGCGGCGGTCTTGTATTTCTTGAAGAGCCGGGAAGTTACCTCGTTGACGCGCTCATCGGTGCATTGGGCCGAAAGGATGGACGCGACCAGGAGCTCCAGGGGGTTAGTAAACGTGAGGGCACATCGCGTGTCCGGGTAAGTGGAATCGAGGATCCGATAGATTGCATCAATTTTGTCTTTCATGGGGATTTCTCGTTGGGGGTGGAAACAAAAACACTACTACTTTATCACTTTGGGAGCGATTTATCAAACGTTTTAATTATTCTGGCGGGAACGGACATTGACAATCTGACATTACCGGGCATAGAATAGGAGCACGTCTGTTTCATGCCCCCTCATCCTGCAGCTATTTCTGACGGAGATGTACGCATGTTTCGAACAATGAGAAGGAAAAATCAGCAATTATCCCGGGAAGAAGCCATTGGAATCCTGCAATCGTGTCCGACCGGGATACTCGGCCTAATCGGCGACGATGACTACCCCTATACGGTGCCTCTCAACTATGTTTATGGCGACGATAAACTGTTCTTTCATTGCGCAAAGGAAGGCCATAAGATCGACGGTATGAGAAAGAATGACAAGGTAACCTTCTGCGTAGTAGAACAGGACGAGGTCGTTCCAAAGGCCCTCGCGACGAAGTACCGCAGCGTCATCGTCTTCGGAACGGCGAGGGTACTGACCGGCGACGCCGAGAGGCGGGACGCCCTGGACCGGTTAATCGAAAAGTACTCCCCTGACTACCGGGAAGTGGGAAAGCAGGCGATCGAAAAAGAATGGGACCTCGTATCAGTGGTGGAAATCAAGATCGAGCATATGACGGGAAAGACTGCGATAAAAGGTGTAATGGATATGGAGCAATAAGGCGGTCAAGAAGGAGCCTCCGGCATATGACGTGATAGATGGAAACGAAGCGGCCCATGAACTATCATGGGCCGCTTTGGTTGTATATCTTACACCATGTCCGTGAACTCCGGGGCGTTTACACCGCGTCCTTGAACTCCGCATCGACGACGTCGTCGTCGGGGCCTGCTTGAGCGCCGGCGGAAGGTCCCCGGCCGTGTGATCCCTGTCCCGGCTGCCCCTGGCTCGATGCATAGAGCCGCTCGGCCATCCTCTGGGTCGCGGCCTTGAGGGCCTCGACCGACCGCTCGATTGCCGCCGTATCCTCGGCCTTGATTGCGGCCGCCGCCTCGTCAATGGTGTGCTGGACTTCGTCGATGTCGGCGGGGGTCAGCTTTTCGCGGTTCTCGGAGAGGGTCTTACCGGCCTGGTAGACGAGCATGTCCGCCTCGTTCCTGATCTCGACGGCCCGCTTCTTGGCCCGGTCTTCCTCTCCGTGGCTCTGGGCCTCGCGCACCATCCGCTCGACCTCGTCTTTGGCAAGGCCGGAGGAAGACGTAATGGTGATAGACTGCTGCTTTCCGGTTGCCATGTCCTTTGCCGATACGTTGACGATACCGTTTGCGTCGATATCGAACGTCACCTCGATCTGGGGAATGCCGCGGGGCGCCGGTGCGATGCCGGAAAGTTGGAAGTTGCCGAGGGTCCGGTTGTCCCGCGCCATCTCGCGCTCGCCCTGCAGCACGTGGACGTCCACGGCGGGCTGGCTATCTTCGGCCGTTGAAAAGATCTGGCTCTTCCTGGTTGGAATAGTCGCGTTACGCTCGATGAGCCGGGTCATAACCCCGCCAAGGGTCTCGATGCCGAGAGACAACGGCGTCACGTCCAATAACAGCACGTCCTTCACGTCGCCGGTAAGCACGGCGGCCTGGATGGCCGCGCCCATGCCCACGACCTCGTCGGGGTTGACGCCCCTGTTGGGCTCCTTGCCGAAGATCTTCTTTACTTCTTCCTGCACCCGCGGTATCCGCGTGGAGCCGCCCACAAGGACCACCTCGTCGATGTCGGAGGGCTTCATCCCCGCGTCGGCCAGCGCCTTTTTTACCGGTTCGATCGTTCGAAGGATGATGGGCTCCGCCAGGGCTTCGAACTTGGCCCTGGTGAGCTTTATGGTCATGTGCTTGGGCCCGCTGCTGTCGGCCGTAATGAAGGGAAGGTTGATTTCGGTCTCCATGGCCGACGAGAGCTCGATCTTTGCCTTTTCCGCCCCTTCCTTGAGCCGCTGGAGGGCCATCTTATCCTTTGAAAGGTCGATGCCCTGGTCGCGCTTGAACTCGCCGATCAGGTATCCGATGAGGACGTGGTCGATGTTGTCGCCGCCCAGGTGCGTGTCTCCGTTAGTGGACTTAACCTCGACCACGTTATCCCCGACCTCGAGGATGGATATATCAAACGTCCCGCCGCCGAAGTCGAAGACCGCGATCTTCTCGTCCTTCTTCTTTTCCATACCGTAGGCCAGCGCGGCGGCGGTCGGCTCGTTGATTATCCTCAGGACGTTGAGCCCTGCGATCGTGCCGGCGTCCTTGGTGGCCTGCCGCTGGCTGTCGTTAAAATAGGCGGGGACGGTGACAACCGCGTCCGTCACCTTCTGGCCCAGGTAGTCCTCGGCCGCCTTTTTGAGCTTCTTGAGCACGAGGGCCGAGATCTCGGGCGGGGCGTATTCGTGTGAATCTATTTTCACGCGCACGTCCCCGTTGGCCGACTTCGTGACCTTATAGGGGACCATCTTCATTTCTTCTGTTACCTCGTCGAGCCGCCTGCCCATAAACCGCTTGATCGAAGAGACGGTTCGCTCCGGGTTGGTGACGGCCTGCCGCTTGGCGGCCTGGCCCACGAGGATCGTGTTGCCGTCGGCAAACGCGACCACCGACGGGGTTGTCCTGCCGCCTTCTTCATTTATTATAACCTTGGGCTCCGTTCCTTCCATTACCGAGACGACTGAGTTGGTGGTGCCCAGGTCTATTCCTATTGCCTTTGTCATGATAAATCACCTCTCTATTGATCTATGTAACTAATATAGGCATGGTTTTTTTCAAGTCAAGGAAAGCCAATGCATTTTTATTGTTGACAAAATAGATAGAAGTGCTATTCTTCGCTGTGAGTGAATGCTCATTCATTTAGAGTCTCCCGCTCTTATACGTAATCACAGCCAAAGGAGGAAGGGATTATGGCAAATCTGTTGGTGGATATACGGGATCAGCAGTTCAATCTATATGAGATGCTTGACCTCGATGGACTGACCAAATATCCGAAGTATGGCGACTATTCGAAGGACATGTTCAACATGGTCCTCTCAGAGGCGGAGAAGATGGCCGTCAACGTCATCTTCCCAACTAATGCCGAGGGCGACAAGGAAGGCTGCAGCTTCGCAAACGGGAAGGTGACCATCCCTAAATCATTCGCAGGCGCCTACCAGAAGTTCGTCGAGGGCGGCTGGATTACCGTCTCCGATGATGTAGAGGTCGGCGGCCAGGGATTCCCGGAGCTGATCAACGCGGCGACAAAGGAGCTCTTCGGCGCCGCTAACTTCGCCTTCATCATGTATCCCGGATTGAGCCACGGCGCCGCCAAGCTGATCGAGATCTACGGCTCCGAGCAGCAGAAGCGCATGTACATGGACAAGATGTACGCCGGCCAGTGGGGAGGCACCATGTGCCTTACCGAGCCGGGCGCGGGTTCGGACGTCGGCGCGCTCAAGACCGCTGCCAAGCCGATCGGCGACGGCAAGTTCAAGATCACCGGGACCAAGATATTCATCTCCGCCGGCGACCATGACCTGACCGAAAACATCGTGCACCCCGTCCTGGCCAGGATAGAGGGGGCGCCCGCGGGCACGAAGGGTATCTCTATCTTCGTCGTCCCCAAGTACCGCGTCAATGCAGACGGAAGCCTCGGCGCCTTTAACGACGTCAACACCGGGAACGTCGAGCACAAGATGGGAATCAAGGGCAACGCCACGTGTACCCTGAATTTCGGCGACAAGGACGACTGCATCGGCGAGCTCCTCGGAGACGAGGGGATGGGGATGCGCGTCATGTTCAACATGATGAACGAAGCGCGCCTCGGCGTCGGCCTGCAGGGTCTCGCCCACGCGACGGCCGCCTACCTGCACGCGGTGGATTACGCCAAGACCAGGCTCCAGGGATCTGACCTGGCCAACTTCCGCAATCCCGATGCGCCGCGCGTTTCCATCATCAACCATCCGGACATCCGCCGGATGCTCCTCTGGATGAAATCCCAGGTAGAGGGGCTGCGTGCCCTGATGTATTTCACCGCGTACGCCGTCGACATGGAGCACAGCGTCCAGGATCAGGTGGAGAAGGATAAGTGGCACGGCTACCTTGAGCTCCTCACCCCGATCTGCAAGGCGTGGGGAAGCGACATCGGATTCCGCGTTACCGAATACGCCATTCAGGTCTACGGCGGATACGGGTTCACGTCGGAATACCCGGTCGAGCAGTTCATGCGTGACTGCAAGATCGCCTCGATCTACGAGGGAACCAACGGCATTCAGGCGATGGACCTGGTCGCCCGTAAACTGGGCCAGAACAAGGGGATGAATTTTATCAACTTTATCAGCCTCATGACCGAGACCTTCACCAAGCATAAGGTCGACGGCTCCCTCAAGGATGCCCTGGGCGAGTTCGAAAAAGCCAGAAACACCCTGGGCGAGATCGGCGGGTTCTTCGCACAGTGCGGGGCGTCGGGCAAATTCCTGGTTCCGATCGGCAACGCGTACCAGTTCTTGGAGTTGATGAGCACCGTTACGCTCGGCTTCTTCCTCCTGTGGCAGGGGGCTATAGCGGAAAAGAAGCTGGAAGCTATCAAGAAAGAGAAAAACGTCAAGGACGACGACTGGGTGGCGGTTGCGGCCCTTTATAAAGACAGCAAGGACGCCGCGTTCTATCAGGGCAAGGTGGCCGCAGCCAAGTTCTACTGCGCCTACGTCCTGCCCCACGTCGAGTCGATGGCCAAGGCGATCAAGAAAGAAGACATGAGCATCATGGAAATCGCCGAAAGCGCCTTTGCGTCGGCCTAAGAGAAAGCCTGCTAAGGGGGGGCATCCGCCCCCCTTTTTTTATTTTTCAAACCCTTTACAGCAATAGACTATCCTGATACACTCTCCGGTAAAAAACCGGTGCCGCTTCTCCTGTATCCGAGGACTGGAAACTACCGTAATGATCGACCTCCACAACCATACCCATTTCGGCGACGGTTCCGACCCGCCGTCCGTAATGGTCCGACAGGCCCGGGAAAAGGGGATGACGGTTTTCGGCCTTTCCGAGCACTTCCCGCGGCCCGAGGGTTATGATTACCCGATCGAGAGCTTCAACCACCGGATGCTAGCGGGCCGCTGGTTCGACTATGCCTCTGAGGTGCAGCGTCTCAAGGCGGGCGGAGACAGAGACCTGACGCTTCTCTTCGGCGCCGAGATCGACTATATCTCCGACAGGGAGGAGTGGATACGGGCGGAGGTGGCGGCGTTCAACTTTGACTATATCATCGGCAGTGTCCACATGATCGATACCTGGGGATTTGACTACCTTCATGACGACTGGAACGGCAGGGACGTCGACGCCCTCTATACCCGGTACTATGAGATACTCGTGAGACTGGTGCGGTCGGGGATCGCCGATTTCATCGGTCACCTCGATCTCATCAAGGTCTTCAAGCACACCCATCCTCCCGGGCGCGATCACCGTGACGAGGCGATCGGGGTGCTCGGGGAGGTGGCCCGGGCGGGTACCTTTATCGAGATCAACACGGGGGCGCTCAGAAAGCCCTGTAAGGAGCTTTCGCCTGCGCCCGACCTGATCCGTGAGGCGGTACGTCTGAAGATCCCGTTTACCCTGGGGTCGGACGCCCACCGCAAAGGGGACATTGGCCATCATTTGCCCGAGGTCGTCGCCATGTTGAAGGATCTTGGTGTCCGTGAGGTCGCCTATTTTCAAAACAGAAGCCCCCGGTTTATCGCCCTTTCGGACCTGTAGGATACAAACGAGACGGGAGCCTGATCACCTGAGCGTAAAACTTCCGATGCGGGCGCCTTCAGCCTGCCTGATGTCCGTCGTTTACGCGCTAATGCATTCCAGATGAATATACGCTGACGGTATGGGGGCCGCGCGCCGCGGCGCGCGGCAATCGTATCGGCCTATTTCGGGTATACGTGAGAGGTGAAAATGATGCTGAAATGGATCCGGTCTGCGATCAGCGAGCTATTCCTTTTCGTCCTCGGTTTCATCATGACGCGGACTCCTCTCCGGTTCAACCGGTGCTGTTCCGATGCTATTTTTGTCTGCTTCTATCCGTTAATCCGGTTCCTTCTCTCCTACGATAAGACCCTCAAGAAGAATCTCACCATGATTTACGGCGATTCCATAACGCGGCGGCAGGTCAGGCGCCTCGCCCATTCATGCATGAGGAATATCTTAAGGATGCCGGGAGACATCCTCTACTATGGTTCGCCTAACCACCGCGGGCGTCTTCTCCGGGATATCTCCATTACGGGAACGGAGCATATCGAAGAGGCGCTCAAGAAAGGCAAAGGGGTGATCGGGCTGGGGGCGCACATGACGCACTTCCTCCTGCTCACGGTGAGGCTCGCCCAGTCGGAGCTTCCCTTTGTCGTGCTTACCAAGGACCCCGATAACCCGGTGATCAGGAAAAAACTGCGCGATTGGCGGAACGCCAGCGGGGTGATATCCATCGACGTCGGCGCCGAGGACAAGGGCATGTCCGCCATTGACAGGGCCTTCAAAGACAACCGGCTTGTCTACTTCATCGCCGACGAGCGCAGGAAACGCAACGCCATGGTCGTGCCGTTTTTCGGAAGGCCTGCGTATACCGCGGTAGGTCCCGCGGTCTTTTCCAAGAAGACCGGCGCGCCGATCGTCCCGATCTTAGTCGCGCAAAGAAACGGGGGCATCTGTGTCGATATCATGCCGGCGGTCGAAGACAGCTCCACGGGCGATTACCAGGACGATATCAGGATTATCACGGAGCGCGCGAACGTCGCAATTGAGCAGTACATCAGGAAGTATCCCGACCAATGGCTCTGGACGAGGCCGCGCTGGAAACCGTAATAAGCCGTTATTGTTTTGAGTGGACGGTGTAAATCGCTGAATAAAAAACCCCTTCAGGTTTCCCTGAAGGGGTTTTTGAGTTCTCTTATTTTACCGCTTAGAAGTCGTAGGTAAGGACGTTGTTGATCATCCAGATCGGGCCCCATTCCTGGTGGGTGCCACCGACGTTATAGTCGAACGAATCGCCGGTGAAAAGCACGCCGCCCGAGAAGGTGTAGGTCAGGCCTTCCATGATAACGTACTTCACGCCGAGGTCGATCTCCCAGCCGAGGTCCATGCTCCCGTTATACCACGGGGTGTAGGTGGTGGCGGGATTATAGTAATTCATCGGGTGACCATAGGCCCTGGTGGCGCCTACCGGCTCGGTCCACTTGGCCCAGATGACCGCCGCGGAGAGCGTGAGCTTGCCGTCGCAGCAGAGCGGGGTGGTCTCGAAGTAGAGCTTGACCGCCGTCAGGTTCTCGATGTCGTTGGCAAAGCCGAGGCCACGGACCCAGGGGTCGTTCAGGCCGCCGCTGCCGTATCCGCCCGCGATGATGTTGCCGAAGTAGAACGCGTCGGCGAGTATGTAGTTGGCGTTCCAGACCTCGTCGTCCCAGTCGTTGTCGTTGCTGCCGCTTCCCAGGATGAAGGCAATGCCGGCACGCAGCACGTCGTTGTGATAGGAGGCGTCGAGGTAGACGTTGATCCCGCCGTTGAACGCGTTATCGACGCCGGGATAATCCTCGCGGCCGAACAGGCCGCTCACCTCGCCCTTGAGGGTGACCATTTTGGCGATCTCGCCGGTGTAGGTGATGCCCGCAAACCCGAGGTTCGCGTGCGCCCTGGGGGCAGTCGCCCCCCACCCGTGGGATATGTTGTAGCCCGTCCCGTATTTGACGTAGCCGCCGAAGAGCTCGATGGCGTGGTTCGCGTTCGGGGTGTACTTGAGGTCCAGCGCCCAGATCTCGGAATCGCGGTTATAGAATTCGCTCGCGCCGCCCGCTATAACGTTGTCGTTCCACTTGAAGTACATCGCGGATACGCCCACGGGGCCCCACTTGTTGGCCCACTTGAGGCCGTCGAGCTTGCCGAGGCTGTCGGAAAACGCGAGCCCGTACCCGAGGGTCACCGGCTGCTTGCCGACGGTGAACGTCCCGATTGTGGGCACGTTGAATTCGAGATACGCCTTCCGAACGAATTCACCGGTGATGCTGTTGTTGATCCTGAAGTTCCTCTGCTGGCCCCAGGTGTCCTCGACGAGGTCAAACTGGACGACGGCCTTGAGGAAGTCGCTGCTCTTGTGCGTGATGGTCAGGCGGAACCTCTGGTCGAAGTAACCGGTGTAGAGGCCCCGCTCGGACGTCGGGTCGGTGGCCTTCTTGTCGAAGTTCCAGTTCGAGAACGCCCTGATCCGGTACTGCCCGTTGAAGGTCGTTTCGGCCGCGAACAACGGGGCCGTGAAGGCGACCGTCAGGATAACTGCTACCGCAAGAATTAATAGTCTCCTCATCCAATTACCTCCCGATTCTTTTTACTACATACTACATACTAATGTCGGTATCTGAATACAGTAATACATTGTTGTACTTTTTATCATCTCTATAGCAGCCGTGTCAAGAAAAAAATTAAGATATTCTAATAGTAGCGGTAGGAAAGGCCGTTCTTGCCTCCGGGCCGCGAAGAGACGCGTGGCGGCCTATGTGGCGATATCCCTGATACCGACGATCGTCCTGACGATTTCATCGATGTCGTCCATCTGCTTGATGATACCGATATCGGCGGGGGAAATGTTCTCGTACTTCAACACGGTTGAGTTAATCCAGTCCAGGAAGCCCTTCCAGTAGTCACTGCCGACCAGTATGACGGGGAACGGCTTGATCTTGTGGGTCTGGATGAGCGTGACGGCCTCCGACAGCTCGTCGAGCGTGCCGAAGCCCCCGGGCAGAACGATGTAGGCCAGGGCGTACTTGACAAACATCACCTTCCGGCAGAAGAAGTAGCGGAACGAGAGCCTGACGTTAGCATAGTCGTTAGGTTTCTGTTCCATGGGCAGCTCTATGTTGAGCCCCACGGACTTTCCCCCGGCCTGGGCCGCGCCCTTGTTGGCCGCCTCCATGATTCCGCCCCCGCCCCCGGTGATGACCGAAATCCCATTTTTTGCAAGCTCTCCCGCAAGCCGCTCGGCGAGCCGATAATAGGGGTCGTCGGGCTTCACCCGTGCCGATCCGAAGATGGACACGGCCGGCGTCACGTCCGGCAGGGTCTCAAAGCCGTCCACGAACTCTCCCATTATGCGGAACATCCGCCATGAGTCCTTGGACCCGATGGCGTCGATCAGGTATTGCTTTTCAGAGTTCTTATCCACTATCGGTATTCCTTTAGATAATAATGACTGCGGCGGCCGGTGAGGCGGCGAGTGGGCGAAGGCCACCAATATCCGTATTGTAGTATATCTGCGTACAAAAGGAAATCCTAATGTGGATGAGCAGCGGTTTTTTCGGCTTACCGATTGCCGGGCCGGCATTCCTATTGACAATTCGTGCGTTCTGATTTAGGATTTAGCCATGAAGATACTACAGAACAAACGGGGGGCTTCCGGCCTCGGCATTCTCGGCTACATCATCGCAGTAATCCTCATCCTCTGGGGATTGATCAATCTCTATTCCCTGGCGGCCCCCGGCGCGGGCAACCCCACCGGGAGGGTTATCATCGGTCTCGTGTTGATAGCCATCGGCGGCGGGCTCCTCTTCTTCATCCCGAAGTGGGAATCCCGGCGGCCCCAGCAGATAGAGATGACCCAGAAGATAGACCTGGCGGGAAACGTCAACACCGCGAAACTAAAATGCCAGAACTGCGGGGCCGATCTGGACAAAGACAGTGTGGCGGTGAGGGCGGGGGGTATCTTCGTCAACTGCCCCTACTGCAAGAGCGCATACCAGATCACCGAGGAGCCCAAGTGGTAGGATGCCGGCCCCTGACCGGACCGGTCGGTTTATTCCAGCCGTGCGTTCGGTAATCGACCGGGCCTGCGGCGCATGGTACTACCGTTCCTGTTCCCGGGCACTTTCGCCGGGATTCGTCGGATAACCGTCTGTATTCATATTGGGGAGTGAGCTGTGAATATAAAGAGGGTACTTCGTGTCGTCGCCCTGATATCGGCGGCCGTTGCTTTTTCCCGTCGCCCCCTCGTTTGCCCAGACCTACTATTTCTCCGTCCCGTCCAACCACTCGGACGTCTTCATCAACCAGGACGGGTCGATCACCATCTCCTACGCGATCACCTTCGCCAATGATTCCGGGGCTTCGCCCATAGACGTCGTCGACATCGGCCTGCCCAACGACAACTACGACCTGTCCACCGCAAAGGCCTGGATCGGCGATCAGCCGATCACCGAGATCTACAAATCGACCTACATCGATACGGGTGTGGAGGTGCGCCTGGGGTCCCAGAGCATCATGCCGGGCGCGACCGGCACCCTGTACTTCCAGATCGACAACCCCCACATGGTCTACACCGACGACGAGAAGCCGGACTATGCCTCGGTGGAGTTCTCGCCCACCTGGTACGGCTCGGATTATACCTACGGCACGACAGACGTCATGGTCAATTTCCACTTTCCCGCCGGCGTAACGGCCGAAGAGACCATCTATCATTACCGACAGTACGACACCTATTCGTTCGACAAGGACGGGCGCATCGTCTTTACCTTCCGGGAACCCGCGGGGAGCCCGTCGTCCCAATATATGTACGGCGTCTCGTTTCCCGCGAAATACGTCACGACCGTCTTCGAGCCGTATCGCCCGCCCTTTATCCTCAAGGTGCTCGAGTTTTTCGTTGAGCATATCTTCCTCTTCTTTTTCCTAGGGATGATCGGGTTCATCGTTCTCAATCTCTTTCGCAAACGGCAGCGCAAGATGCAGTACATGCCGGCAAACGTGGCCATCGAAGGGGTGGGGATCAAGCGGGGCCTCACGGCGCCGGAGGCGGCCCTCCTCACGGATACGCCTTTGGCCAAGGTCGTCACGATGATCCTGTTCGGCCTCCTTAAAAAGGGAATCGTCCGCGTGGAGACGGTGCCGACACCCAAGGTCTTCAAGCTTGACGGCGCCGGGAGCGAGGCGCTGCGGCCGTACGAAAAGGCCTTCCTGGCCTGCGTAAAGGCCGACGGCACGCTGGACACCGGACCGCTCAAGCCGGTCATGGTGGACATGATTAAGGAAACCAATAAGGCCCTCAAGGGGTTCTCCCGCGCAGAGACCACCGACTACTACCGCGCGATCGTCGATCTGGCCTGGAAGCACGTGAAGGCCGCCAACACCCCGGAGCTGCTCGGGCAGGAGTGGGACAAACAGCTCGAGTGGACAATGATGGATAAGGACTACGACAAAAGGATGGAAGATACCTTCGACGGCCGCGACGTGGTGATGCCGAGGTGGTACGGGAACTACTCCGGGCCGGCTACGCCGGCCGAGTGCGGCGGGCGGCACAGTTTGAGATGCCCGGGGCCAAGCTCGCCAACGATATGGTCATCCTCGGTGGAGGGTTTCTCCGGTAAACTGATAACCAACGTCGAGAGCTTCGTGACCGGGGTATCGCGGGTGACCAACCCGCCGCCACAGACCAGCAGCGGCAGGAGCTCCGGCGGCGGCGGGGGCGGATGCGCCTGTGCATGCGCCTGTGCCGGATGTGCGTGCGCCTGTGCAGGGGGAGGGAGATAGACCATGAAGATGTTTGACTCGATTGCCGGGCTCTTTACCAGGGAAAAACCGCTCGGTGCAGGCGTCTACCACCGCCGGGTAACCGGCGAGGACGGAAACAACTATCGGCTCCACCTGCGGGTGGAAGAGGGGGGCGCCGGGATACTCTCGATCAACGCCGCCAAGATCCTCCACCTCAACCCGACTGCGGCGGAGCACGCCAAGCTCATCATCGAGGGCATACCGCGGGAGCAGGCCGTCAAAGAGATCACGAGGCGGTACCGGGTCGGCACGAAACAGGCCGCCGCCGACTATGACAAGCTCATGGACGTCGTCCATGCCCTCTCCTCAACCGACGACGTCTGCCCCATCTCATATCTGGACGTCTCCCGCATCGAGCCCTTTTCCACCCCGGTGAGCGCCCCGTACCGGATGGACCTCGCCCTCACGTACCGGTGCGACAACGGCTGCGGCCACTGCTACGTGAGCAGGGACCGCAAGGTCGCGGAGATGGATACCGCGTCCTGGAAACGGGTTATCGACCGTCTCTGGGAGATCGGCATCTACCACGTCTCGTTTACCGGAGGGGAGGCAACGCAGAGAGACGACCTGGCCCGGCTCGTGGCCCATACCCAGGACGTCGGGATGGTCTCGGGGCTGCTGACCAACGGGAGGAGGCTTTCGGACAAAAAATTCCTCAAGACCCTCGTGGACGAGGGCATCGACTATTTCCAGGTCACGCTCGAATCGGCCGACAGGTCGATCCACAACGCGATGGTCGGGACCGACGGCTGGGACCAGACCGTCGCGGGCATAAAAAACGCGGCCTCGACGGCGCTCTACACCATCACCAACACCACCATTACCCGGCATAACATCAAAACGCTTTCCAAGACCGTCGATTTCATCGCGGGGCTGGGCGTCAACGCCTTTGCCATGAACGGCATCATCTACAGCGGCGAGGCCAAGTCGGGTAAAGACGCCGTCACCGAGAAAGAGCTCGAAACGGCGCTGCGGGAGGTGTCCGACGCGGCCGCGAGAAACAACCTGCGCTTTATCTGGTACACCCCGACCCAGTACTGCAAGCTGGACCCGATGGACCTTTCCATCGGGATCAAGCAGTGCACGGCCGGCAAGTTCAACATGCTCATCGAGCCGGACGGGACGGTGCTCCCCTGCCAGAGCTACTTTGAGCCGGTGGGAAACATCCTGAAGGACGACTGGAAGGCGATCTGGAACCACCCGCTCCTGGTATCGTTGAGGAACCGGGATTTCGTGATGGAAAAGTGCCACACCTGCGAGAAGCTCGATGTCTGCGGCGGCGGCTGCCCGCTGGAGCTGCAGAAAGACAGCTACTGCTGCCCGGACAGCCTGAGCAACCCGTAGGCGATTCGAAAGGGACCGTGCCCGTCCGGGGTTTCCCAGCGAAGACGAATAAAGCCGAAAAATTACTAAAGCCGCCCGGAAGGTGGGCGGCTTTATCGTCTGTTTTACCTGATAATCCAGGGCCACGGGGACCCGGCTAATAGACCCTTTGCCCGTTGGCAACCTGCCGATCCACCGACAACAGCACTATCCCCGAGTAGCTGTCCACCCCGAGCACCAGAACCTCCGACCTGACGCCCGCGACCTGCTTGGGCGGGAAGTTGACCACGCAGATCACCTGCCGCCCCACCAGATCTGCCGTGGAGTAGAGCTTCGTAATCTGGGCGCTCGACATCCGCGTGCCGAGGTCGCCGAGGTCGATCTCGAGGATGTATGCGGGCTTGCGAGCCAGCTCGTTGAGCCGGGCCGACTTTATCGTCCCCACCCGCATGTCCACCGAGATGAACTCTTCGTAATCTATCATGGGTTGGCTCCTGGCAGACAATTATGAATTGATTGAAATACCTTGTCAAAGGAAAAGAATTGACAGGGGAACAGAAAAGCGGGAATGATAGTCCCATGGCGAACGTCACGGAAGATCGGGAGCTTTCCTACCTCGGCCTCCAGGCCGGCTGGACAAGGGCCATGCGCGTCCATCTCTACCGCAGGATCGCGCTTATGGCCCGCCGGCGCATCCTTGACATCGGGTGCGCCGATGGATTGATAACCGCCGAGATCGCGGCGCGGACCCGGGGAGAGGTCATCGGAATCGATATCCGCCCCGAACGGGTCGGCGAGGCCCGCAGGAACCACCCGGACATCGACTTTCGGGCGGCCGACGCCCATGAGCTTCCGTTTGACGACGGGGCGTTTGACGCGGTAATCACCAACTTCACCCTGATGTGGACGGAGCGCCCCGGCCGGGCGATGGCCGAGGCCGCGAGGGTCCTGAAAAGCGGGGGGGCGTTCCTCGCGTCGGGCGAGCCCGATTACGGCGGCAGGATCGACGAGCCGGGGTCCCTCTCGGCGCTTACCGGGGCCTGGGCCGAATCAATCGGGGCCGACGGGGGCGACCCCTTCTTCGGGCGGCGGCTGAAGGGCCTCCTTGCCGGATCGGGCCTTCGGTCGGTGGAGGTCGGGGTAATACCGTCGGTATGGGAGCCATCGCCGGGCGATGAGCTTGAGGCGTACCTGGATTGTCTGAGGTATTTGTTTTACGGCCGGGTCCCCGGGGGGGGCTTGACATAGACGAGATTATCAAGCGCGAGCGGCAGGCCGCCCGCTCCGGGGCGCGCCTGGTCTTCCTGCCGATCTTCTGGGGGATCGGGGAAAAGCCGTGAAAAGCGATCGCGCCGCCGCGCCCGGCCGGAACTCTCCCGTCATGGTGTCCCGTCCGGCGGGATACAAACCCGTCAATCTGCCCTGTCCGTCAGTCTGGCGGGCCTTTCCGGTTGTTTCCTGCGGTTTTTTCTCGGCAGGAACGTCACAAGCCCTGCCGGCAGGAGAAACAGGTCGCCGAAGATCGCCGTGATCATCGTAATCCCCGAAAGGAGGCCGAAATACGTCGTCGGCCTGAAGCTCGCAAACAACAGGCACCAGAAGCCCAGCACGAGGGTGAGCGACGTGATGACCGCGGCCCTGCCGGTCGTCCTGAACGTGGTGGCGATCGCCTCCTCGTGGGAGGCGCCCGCCCGTACCTCGTGCCGGAAGCGGCTGAGGAAATGGATCGTGTCGTCCACCGCGATACCCGTGGCCACCGAGGCGATCATCACCGTTGCGGTATCGAGGTTTATCCCGAACAGGCCCATCGCCCCCATCGTCATCGCCACGGGGATGATATTGGGGATGATGGAAATCAGCCCCAGACGGACGGAGCGGAGCTGGAGGGCCAGGATGAAAAAGATCACCAGAAACGACGTGGTGAACGAGGATATCTGGCTCTGGATTATGTAATCGACCATGTGGACATAGAGCGGTATTATGCCGGTGACGCGCCCCGTCAGCCCCTCGGGGAGGTTTGCCGAAAAGTAGTCGTCGAACTTCTTGATGAGCCGCTTGGAGGTATTGGAGGTCAGACCTCCCGCCGCGCACGCTGACCCGCAGCTCGGAGGCGTCGAAGTTGACGAAGTAGTCCAGCTCCCCTTCCTGGGAGGTCTCGTAGAGGAGGAGGAGCTGCGCGACGCCCTCCCGCGAGTCGGGGATGGAGTAACGCTCCGGGTCGTTGTTGAAGAACGCCATGTTCAGCCGCTTAATAAGATCGGTGGCGGCAACCGAGGTGGAGACGTTGGGATCGGTCAGGACAAAGCGCTGGAATTTCTCGACTGCAACGAGCGTCCGGGGGTCGTGGGCGCTGCCCGGCTCCCCCGCGATAACCACCTCAACCGGCGAAATATGCCCGAAGTTCTTCTCGATAAAACCGTAGGCGTAGCGCAGCGGCTGGCCCTTTTTGAGATAGTCCAGGTTTTGCGTTTCGACCGTGATCCTGGTGATAAAAAAGACCGAGACGGCAAAGAGGAGCGCGCCGACGATAAGGATAGGCACCGGGTGCCTCAGGTCGAAACGGCAGATAGCGGCGGTGAGCCGGTCGATGATGCCGCCGGCGCGGTGGGCTTTCGCCCGCGGCTTAGGCCTCGGCATCAGGCTCAGCGCGATCGGGACAAACGTGACGTTGAGGATATAGGCAATGGAGAGCCCCAGCCCGGAAAAAAGGCCGATCTCGCGCAGGGGAACGATCTTGGCAAAGAGAAATGAGGAAAACCCGACGATGGTCGTTATGGCGGTCATCAGGCATGGCGTCCCCAACAGGCCGATTGTCTCAACGACAGCGGCCCTCCGATCCATACCCGCACCGATATCGTCCAGGTAGTGGCTGGTGATGTGGATGCTGTCCGATACGCCGATGACCATGACGAGGGGGGGCACCATCGTGGTGATCAGGCTCATGGTAAAGCCGAGGGCGTTGTATATCCCCATCGAGATGATGACGCTGGAGGCCATCGAAAGGGTGGATAGGATCGACGTCGACCAGCGACCCATCAGGAAATACAGGACAAAGATGTTAAGGAAGATGGTCAGGGGAATAAAGACGTTGAGATCCCGGAAGGTGAGGGCGTTCATGTCCACGTTGAGGACGGGGATGCCGGCGACGTAAAGGGTATCGCCCCACAACGTTTCGTATTTCTCCGCGACCGCCCGGACCTCGCCCACGATACGGGGCCGCTCCTGGTCCATGGAGCCGGCCTGTTCAAGCCGCGCGGTGATGAGGGCGGTTGTGGCGTCCTCCGAAATCAGCGTCCCGATAAAAAGCGGGTTACTGAAGACGCGCGTTCTGAGCTCGGCTAACTCCTTGTCGGACCGGGGGATTTCACCGGTTAGCTTTTCGATTACGATGCCGTCCGTTGTCCCCCAGACATCGACCGAATCGGTAATGCTGGCGACCCGCGAGACCCCGTCGATCTTCGCCAGGTCGGTCCCGATGTCGCGGATGATCTCGAGGTCGCGCGTATTGAAAACGCCCCGCTCGTCCTTAAGAGCGATCACGACGAACTCGTCGCCCCCGAATGTCTCCTCGAACCGGTCATAGTCGGCAAGGTTCGGATCGTCGCTGACGAAATAGATGCGGACGGCGTTGTTGATCCGCATGTCCCTGGCTTCGTGGATCGAGAAAGCCAGGATGACGATAAAGGCCGCCAGGATCGGCCAGCGCCACGCGAGCACCAGCTCGGCGAATTTCTTCATATCTTGTTCCTGATGAACCAGCCGGTTCTGATGGTAACGGCTCCCTCGGGGCAGATCTCCTGACAGCAGAAACAGCGGATGCAGGCACTATAGTCGATAGCCATGCGCCCCGGCGGCATCGCCGCGCGCCGCCTGGACGGCGGCGGCCCCGTGATGGCCCGGGCGGGGCAGATCTTCTCACACCGGCCGCACCGGGTGCAGATCTCGGGTATGATGACGGGCCGGGGAGTCAGGATGCGGCGGGCGATGCGTGACAGCGCCGCGGGCATGGCGGTGATGACGGGGCCGGTGGGCGGAAAGTGAAAACCGGTCACCGAGACGTCCTCGATTTGTTCACCCCGTACGGTTATGCGGGAAAGTTCGGTTATGCCGAGGCGCGCCTTCTTGGCCTCGACGAGGGTATAGAGGAGCGACGGATCAAGGCCCACGATCCCGCATGAAACGGCATCTATTGCGGAGGCGTCGGCGCCCGCGATTATCAACCCCAGGTCCACCGGGTCGCCGCTCCCGGGGCCGTTGCCCTCCATGGCGGTAACGGCGTCCATGATGGAGAGGACGGGGGCCACCCGGTAGTGTAGGTCGACGAGCATCCGGGCGAAATGGGCGGGCTTATTGCCGACCCTGAGGTGCCACTGCGTCTTACGCACCCCCGGCACCAGCCCGAAGGTGTTTTTGACGGCCATGGTCATGACCATCTGGCCGTGGGTCTTGAGCTTGGGCAGGTTGATGATGGTGTCCACCTCGAGGGCGTCTTTCGCCACTTCGAAGGTCTTGAAGGCGGCGTCGGGGCTCCTAACGGTGGCCGGCTTCTCGCAAGCCAGCAGGGGAACGCCATATTTCTTCAGGACGGGACTAAAGCCCCCCTTTTCGGCGCAAGCCCTGGCCGATCCCAGGGCCGGGCTGTCGCCCACGAGGGGTGTTGCACCGGCCTCCAGCACGAGGCGTATGGCCGCCTCCAGCACGGCCGGATGGGTCAGCGCCGCGCGGTCGGGGGTCTTTGCCACCAGGAGATTGGGCTTTATCAGGACGCGGTCGTTTCTGGAGACGAACGCCCCGATCCCCCCGACGAGATCAACGGCCTGTTTCACCCTTCCGTAGACCGTCTCGTTTTCATATCCGTCGCATCGGACGATCGAAACCGCTGCCGGTCGCATATATGATCCTCCTACGGTGACACCGCACCGGGCGCGCGGAGGCCGGTGCGGGAAAAACTACATCAGGTAGACAAGCACCACGCCCGCCGTCATCAGGGCCGCCCCAACGAAGCGGGCCCTGAAATGAGGCTCATCGAATAGGATTCTCCCGAACAATACCCCGAACAGCAGGCTCGTCCGTTTGACGGCTACCATGGAGGCCGCCTCGACCAGGCGTATCGCAAAGAAGTGCGTGACGACGTTTACCGCGCCGACAAGACCCAGAAGGACAATGATACCCCAACTGCGGCGGATTCTGCCGGCCGACTCCTGCCGTGAAGGCCCGAGCCAGAAGACTATCGGGGTCATCGCGATCGTGAGAAGCGCCGTGTAGGACACCCCAAAAAAGAGGGGATTGCTCAAAACAACCGCCTTCTTGCCGAGGGTGCCCGTGACGCCGTAGATCAGGGCAACGATGATCATCAGCAGGGAACCCTTCTCCCTTGAAATCGAGAGTATGGGCTGAAGGACCCCGTCCCTGATCGTGTGGATATTGATGAGATAGGCCCCGGCCGCTATCAGGACGACCCCGATGATCTGGGCGGGCCTCAGCGTTTCGTCCAGGAAGAGATAGCCCGTCAGGATCATGACGATGGGTGTCAGCGAGAGGAACGGGAGCGTTACGTTGAGGGGGGAAATCCTGATCGCCTTCATATAAAGGACCAGGGCAAACACGTCCAGCGGAACCAGGACGCCCGTGACCAGCCAGAACTCGCCGGAGAGGGGCGGGATCGTGACAAAGGGCAGGCAGAACAGGAGGAACGGAATCGAAGAGGCCCACCTCAGCCACGCGATGAGCAGGGTTCCGGTGGAGTCCGCGATCTTCTTGCTGAAGACGTCCTGCAGCGTCATCGCAAGGGCGGAGACCAGGGTAAGGATGAGCCACAGCATCGATCGGTCGTGACCTCACGCGCGCTGTTTGTATTGGGACAGGCATTCCTGACTGCAGAAATAGAGGGTCCGGCCGCCCATGGTTTCCCTGATGGCGTCGCCCTTGGGAAGGTAGAGGCCGCAGACCGGGTCCTTTACCATCACGTCGATCACGGGCTCACCGTCAGCGCCCATGACGACCTCCTTTTTTCCGGCCTTTCTTTTAAAAGGGGAGAAGAGGAGGCTCAGGGCCCTCAGGAGAAACGAGGCCCCGAGAAGGGCAATAATAAAGACAATGGCCACAAACAGGATGACGACAATAAAAAAAAACGCGAGAAGCGCCTGCATACTTTTTCACCCGTGCTGCCTGTCGGCAGCCCGGGGCCTATCTCATAGCGGAAAGCCTGGAAACCGCTTTACGTCGCGGCCGCGACCCGATCCCCGTGAGCGGGTCTGAAGATTGTCCACATACATATCACGAAAACCGTGGTATGTAAAGAAGTTGTATTGCCCCGTGCCTACATTCGGCAATCAGGTGGGCGGGCCACGTGCAGAGGCGGGAACGCGATATTTTTCTGAAGGGCAGGAATAGTCCGCCGCAGACAGTCGCATAGGACGGCCGAAAAATAGTACTTGCAATTTGGCAAGAAATAATATAACATTTATCAAGATAGGGGGCGGGAACGCGGACCGTCGTAATAAAAAGGACGAATATGCGACGCGTATCCGGTTATCGTGGGTTATTGTGATATTTAAGTTGTGCGGGTTGCCCCGTATGGGGCGTGAGTTATAATAAACAGTATCCTTTAAGGAGGTGTCTTATGAAGCTCTCCGCACCGAAAAAGATTACGTGGTGGATCGGCCTGATCCTTTTGATCGTCGGCGCGATCCTGGTGATCCTTCCCCTGCTGGGCGTGGCACTCCCGTTCGTCGGGGCAGGAGTATGGCTGCTCCTGATCTCCGCGCTCCTGTATGCCATCGCGACATCGATGAAGGGAATATGACACTGATCTGAGGATTGTATTCGTCTTCTTAGCATTTCAGAATACGATTGTTTGACAGGGGGGCGATCAGCCCCCCGATCTTTTTACAGGAATTGACAGGGGCCGCATAAATACTCCGCCGATTATACAAGGAACCGATACCGTGACGTACGACCAGATCAAGAAGAACCTCGCCCCCTGCGGGCTCAACTGCGTCAAATGCATGGCGTACGCCGAAGGCGACATCAGGCGCCACTCCACTGAACTCAGGGGTCTTCTCGGCGACTTCGATAGTTACGCCGAACGCTTCTCGAGATTCGCCCCCGCCTTTTCCAACTACCCCGCCTTCAAGGAACTGCTGGCCCATTTTAGTGCCGGCTCCTGCCGGGGCTGCCGGTCGGGCGACTGCGCGTATCCCAACTGCGGTGTCAGCCCCTGTTCCCGCGAAAAGGGCGTCGATTTTTGTTTCCAGTGCGGCGAGTTTCCGTGCGATAGGAGCAACTTCGACCCGAACCTGAAGGTCCGCTGGATCGAGATGAACACGCGCATGAAGGAGATCGGCGTCGAGGCCTACTGGGAAGAGACGAAAGACCAGCCGCGATACCGGTAGTAATCCGCGGGCCGGTGCGGACCGTAATTCTACTCGCGCGCCCCCTTCCACCCGAAATCCCGTTACGACGGACGCTGTTGCCTTTATCGAGTGAAAACGCCGTATACTCCCCCCCATAAATACTCGCCTGTGTTCAAATAAGACCGAAATAAGGCCGGGAAATTAAGAATTTCCTTGACTTCGGCACGGAATATAGGTAAATAAATAATTAGTCCATTAACTTATTTATTATCCTGCCATGTCACGTACTACCGAAATAACCACAGAAGCCATCCTGGACGCCGCCATTACCCAGTTTTCCCGTTACGGCTTCAAGAAGACGAGGCTTTCGGACATCGCGGCGGCCCTCGATATCTCGGCGGCGGCGCTCTTCCGCTATTTTACCGATAAGCGCGCCCTGTACGATGCGGCGGCAAACCGGGGTTTGAGTCGCTGGCAGGAGGCGGCCTTTTCCGTCGCTACCCGCCACGGCGACCCTATTGCGGCCCTCACGGCGCTTGCCCGGGCCAGCTTCGATTACCTCTCGGACGACCCGGAGTTTGCGGCCATGCTTAAGAACGATCCGGGGATATTCCCGCTTTTTTCGGGTGACCATTTCGAGGCGATCAACGACGCGTCCAAAGCGATGATCCGCCGCCTCATCGAGGAAGGGCAGCAAACGGGGGTTTTTCGCCCCGTCGATATTGACCGGGTGAGCCACCTCTTTTTTTCGGTCTACAAGATGTTCATCGTCGGAAGCTACATCGAGACAGGACACCCAGACTTCGCGGGAGGCGTTCGACCAGTTCATCGATATCGCCGTGCGGGGGCTGTTAACCGAGAAGGGGGCCGAGGCATACAGCCGATTGGACAGATAATCCCCGGCCCTTATCGGGCCGTATCCGTGGTGCTGACTGCCGCGGGCAATGGACAATCCGCCCGTGCAACCTATAGGCAAGAGGATTTATTATAAGTCAAACGGAAGGAGGAATCGCCATGATGGTCTACATCAATTTCCCGCAACGGATCAAGAAGATCCAGGAAGAGCTGGCGGCAAAGGGCGTGGACGTCCTGGTCGGCACGCGGCTCAAAACCATCACCCACTGGTCGGGCGGGTTCGTCCCGTGGCGCAGCGCGCTGATCATCCCGGCCAAGGGAGAGCCGACCCTGATCACCCCGCTTCTGGACTCCGGCCGCCTTGCCAGCGAGAGCTGGATAACCGACGTGTCGGGTTACGGGGCGCTGCCGGGTATCGACTTTTTCGACGTGATCAAGATGAAGATCGCCGACATCGCCACCGACGGCGGCACCATCGGTATCGAGGACGGCACCACCAATTACCTGCCCGAGGGATTCATCACCAACCACGAGTACCAGACCCTGAAGGCCATGTTCCCCAAGGCGGAGCTGGTCAACTGCGCGGACATTACCGACCGGCTCTGCATCATCAAGGAGCCGGCCGAGATCAAGCTGATGCGGCAGGCCACCGCCATCGTTGACAAGGCCCACGAGGCGGTCAGGCAGAATCTGCGCCATCGGGATGAGCGAAAAGCAGATCGCCGGCATTGCCGAGAAGGTGATGCGGGACGCCGGCAGCGAGTTTGCCTGGACGTTCACCGGCGGCCAGGAGATCGCCACGGGCGAGCGGACCTGGTGGCCGCTGGGCGGCTGCACGCCGGCAACCGACCGCCTTGTTCAGCTCGGGGAGCCGGTGCTGGTGGACCTGCACGGGATGTACGGCCTCTTTTTGGGGGACGTCTCCCACAACTATATCATGGGCAGGCCCACCAAGGAGCAGCGGGAGACGATGACCGCCTACACCGAGACGGCCTATAAAGTCATCGATGAGATGAAGCCGGGTAAATCCCTCAAGGAGGTCACGCTGACCGTCCACGAGTTCGTGGCCAAGAACAACTGGAGCGCCTGGGTGCTGCCGGGCTACGGCCACGGGATCGGGCACCTGGGCAACGAATGGTACCCCTGCGTAGCGGACACTCCGTCTCCCGGCAACAACGAACCGGACTTCATCCTGGAGCCGGGGTACATGCAGATGATTGCGGTCGTCTGCAACCGGCCGGGCGCGGCGGGGTTCCGGCTGGAACGGCCGCTGGTGATCACCGAGACCGGAAACGAGGTGCTCAGTAAACTCCCCATCGAGCCGGGGGTCATCGAGTGCGACACGGGGATGGTGTTTCGGGACAGATAGCAGGACACGAATCACGATTCATAGGGCGCCCACCGGGCGCCCTTTTCATTTGCAGGACCTACTTCTCGGCAGTAGCTTTCGTCTCGTCATTGCGAGGAGCGAAGCGACGCGGCAATCTCGGACGCGATAAGTACCGATAAACATGTTAGTATTTAGATCAGTGTCCGAGATCGCCACGGGCCTTTCGGGCCCTCGCGATGACACTCCTTCAGAATCTATACTTTGTCAATACACTGGGGCACGACCTGTCGTGACTCGTCCTTCTAAATACATTGACTCTTTTTTTAACTTCACATATAATGTTTTCGGAAGTGGATAGGTCACTGGTGGGCCTCCCGGACTTCAAATCCGGTGATGGGCGCTAATAACGTCCATGGTGGGTTCGATTCCCATGCACTTCCGCCAGCTCATTATACTATCGGCGGGTATTCGAATACGGGGCAGGCCCGTGTTGCTCCGCCCAAAGGAAGGAAATGTTCGGATTGGGTGCTACAGAAATTATTCTCATCCTCGTCATCGTCCTGCTGATCTTCGGGGCAAACAGGCTCCCGCAGCTCGGCGCAGGCGTCGGTAAGGGGATCAGGAATTTCAAGAAATCGCTCAAGGGCGAAGACGAGATCGACATCTCCCCCACGAATAAAGAAAAGATCGGTAAGTAACGATCAGACTGCCTGCCGCCGGGAAAGCAGCCGGCGCGCGGTGGTCATGATAACGTCGTGGAGCGTCGAGTCGGCGGCGATCTCGGAAAGATCCTGTTGTTTCAGGAACAGCATGAGGCCCAGGGCGATCGGGACCGGCGCGTAGGGATTGCGGACGATGGCGGTCTTGACGTCGTACGAGGATACCCAGCGGTCGTTCCGGTAGATGGTGATGAGCACCTGTTCATGGTTGGGCCGTCGGGACGCCATCTTGAGGACATCCGGCCCGGTCAGCGACGGGTTTTCGAGGATATTCCTGACCACCAGGGGGTTCGTGTCATATAAAAGCCGATCCAGTCGGTCCTTCGTATGGGTGCGGGCAAGGCTCCGCTTCTCGCCGAGCGTCAGATAGTCCAAATCTCTTCCCTCAACAAAATCATATTCACCGTATGGTATCTTCTTGGGTGACGGCGCCATGAAGATATGCGCGGTTGTCGCGTATCCCTTGCTGATCGACCGGTGGTAGAGGGCCAACAGCCGCATCTGCGGCATTCCCGAAAGACTGAATATATCCACGCACGACAGGATGAATTGCGCCCGGTCGATATCGCCCGGCTTGGCCCGCGTAAAGACATCGTTGACGATATCGGTCAGGAGATCATCGGGCAGAGGGAGCAGCTTTTCGGAAAGCCTCATGGTCCGCATCGTTCGCTCGGGTATCACGGCGTGGCTTGCGACAAGCCGGTCGGCATACCGGCCGGTCTTTGAGGGGATAAGGGCCTTGAGGAGGGAGACGAGGCGATCGACGGGACGGCCCGCCGCGCCGGCGGAGCGGCCGTCCGGCGGATGAAGAAGGTCGGCCATATATTCTATCCTTGGGACTGGGCTGGGCACACAGCCTATTAGTATCATAGCAGAAAACGGCCGCAGTGGCAATCCCGGTCAGGCCGCCGTATCGGCAAAAAGGTATTCCTTGACAACGAACTTATCGACATCGTAGTATACGATTAAAGCAATGGGAAAAGACTATGTGGCTATTTCCCGTCATCGTAACGGCAATGATACTGCCGGCGCTCGTCGCTCTCGTATTCTATCTGCTGACGCTTGCGCGCCAGATCGACGATCCCGAGATCAAGGCGCGACGCCGCTGGCGGATGATAAGCCGGGGAAACGCCGATCTGGATACTGGCGATTGTCGCCGGGCTCATCGCCGATCGCCGAGGCGCCGATACCGGGATTTGGCCCCGCGGCACGGGCCGCCGCCTCGATCTGTCTTTGTCGTCATTGCCTACTGCCCTCTCGTCACGGTTCTGGGAATTGTCGACAGGAAGATCAGGGGGATCGAGTACTCCCTGAGGGGATACCTCAAGTTTCAATTCGCGTTCTTCTTCTGCCGCTGGTCTGCCTTCCTGGTCGTCGTAGTGCTTACGTACGTTCCGCTTGGCTTTGTGGATCGGCAGGGAGAGGTTTCGTATCCGGGGATCGTCCTGACGGTTGCCGGCGCCGCCCTTTTTATCGCGGTCGTCCTATTCCAAATGCGGCTGATCGGCCGCGCCACCGGTATGCTGACAGCCGTCAACCCCGACCAGGAGCCGGCGCGAACCTTTGGCGGGCTGGCGGCCCGCGCGGGCGTGAACGGCGTGCGGGTATCGGTAATGGAGACGTCCGGATACCCCTTCTATAATGCCTTTGCCGCCCCCGGAAAGACTATCTATGTCACGCGGCCCCTCCTTTCCGCCCTGAACCGTGAAGAGCTTTCGGCGGTCGCCGCCCACGAGATCGGCCACCTGGTGACGATGAAACAGAGGACCGCCCTTATGCTCACCCTTATGACGGCGGGTGTCGTTGCGCTGTGGTTTGTGATCTCCCGATTGGCCTGGATACTGTCTGATCTCAGCGCCTTTGTCGTCGAGATTGCGGCCGGAGTGATCTTCCTTGCCGTCGCGATCCTGCTGCTGGCCGCCGTGAGCCGAAAGTACGAAACCCGGGCGGACGCCACTGCGACGGAGCTCATGGGCGAGACCGAAGCGGTTATCGGTGCCCTTGAAAAGATATATGCCCTCAATATGATACCCCGGCGGTTTGACAAGAAGGGTTCGGAGAACGCCTCGCATCCGAGCCTCGAGCGGCGGATCGCACAATTGAAAGGGGAAAAGCTCCCCAAACCGAAAAAGAAGATCGGGGTGCTGCTGATCATAATCATCTCAGTCCTGATTCTGGTGTGCCTGAGGCTGTTGTCGTATTATGGCGAGCGCTCGTTAGCGCCGGCCTATCCCGGCACTCCATACGGTTACACGGTTGCCTCCCTCGAAGAGCGGCTCGCCGAAGACCCCAATGACTTCGAGGCGCTCAAGCGCCTGGCGATCGAATACTACTCCATTGAGGAAGACAAACGCGCCCTCGAGACCATCGACCGGGCCCTGGCCGTAAAAAGGGACCCGGGCCTTCTGACTGCTCAAGGGATTCATCCTGGAATGGGCGGGAGACGTGGGCGGCGCCCTTGCGGCTGTCGAAGACGCGTTGGGGGCCGGTGCCGGGCCCCAGGCGTTCCGCTGGGCGGCGGCCCTGGCCGTTGAACTCGGTGATATGAAGAAGGCGCAAGACTATCTCTCGGCCCTCCGGGCGATCTATCCGGAAGACCCGTATGCCGAAAAGATGCAGCGGTATCTTTCCGGGGACGGGGGAGAATACCCGTTTCCCGATTACACTATTGTTTTCCAGGGTACCGGCCGTTAGCCGGGGAGGAGCGTTTACGATACACATCCGAGGGAGGAAACTATGACCGAAAGTAAGGACGGCCTCTACCTGATGATCGCAAAGGACATCATGGTGGCGTTTGCCGACAGGATGGAGTTCACCACGAAGAGCCCGGAGGGATACGCAGAAACGCTGGGGGCGATATTCAATATCCTGGCCCGAGAGATCAAAAAAGCCGATATAGACCTGAAACAGGTCAAAGAGTAGCGGGGGAGCATCACTCGGCCAGGCGCTTGACAGACGCCCGGTCGACCCCCGATACCGAGATCCTCTTTTTCTTTGATTTTTCCCCGGCAACAATCGATACGCGGGAGGGGGCGACGTCAAGCGACCGGGCGATGAGCTTGGTGACGGCCGCGTTGGCCTTCCCCTCGACGGGGGGGGCGTTCACCTCTACCCTGAGGATGCCGTTTTCCTCCCCGACGATCCGGGTCTTACCCGATGAGGTCTTAACCGAAATGCCGAAAGATACGGCGCCGCCTTTTTCGGAGATCTCGATCATGCTCAGAGCCCGAAGAAGCTGGTAACGCCCATATCGACGGAGACGCGCATGAGGGTCGGGACGAGGAAATAGCGCAGGAAGATGAGAATAAGGATCACGATTACCGGCGAGATGTCAAGCCCGCCCATATAGGGGAGCCGGCGGCGGATGGGACCCAGGACCGGTTCGGTTGCCGCGGTCAGGAACCTGACGATGGGGTTATAGGGATCGGGACTTACCCAGGACAGGAGCGCCCGGATAACGATAATCCAGATGTAGGCGGTAATGGCGATATTCAGGACCATGGCCAGGGCGTAGATGAGATTTCCCAGAACGTACATATCTCGGCGTACCTCCCCTTTTTGACGGTATCGTACCTATTTTAGCATCAATAATCAAGTCAAAAACTGTGTGACGAAGCGGCGGCACCGTGCGAGGCGCGCCGCCGGGAGCGGACTTTTTTTCGCGGCCGCCCGAGTCCATTTATGATACAATAAAACGAGTACCCGGATTATGAGAGGGGCGCCCCCCGGCGGCCGTTCTATTACGAGCGGGATTTCCGGCCTCTTGGGCGGTCCCCCTCTTCGGAGCGTTTAGATGCGCGTTATCATCGCAAAGAGCGCCGGTTTCTGCATGGGGGTTAGGCGGGCAATGAGCAAGGCCTTCCTTACCCTTAAAAAAGAAAGCGGGCAGATCTACACCTATGGGCCGCTCATCCACAACCCGCAGGTCGTCAGGCTCCTGTCCGAGAAGGGAGTGTCGTCCGTTGCCGGACGTATCGGGTACCGACCGGGGGACGATCGTCATTCGCGCGCACGGGATATCTCCGCAGGAACGCCAGCAGATACGGACGACACACCTGAAGATCGTGGATGCGACCTGTCCCAAGGTCATGAAGATACACGCCGCCGCAAAGAAACACCACAAGCAGGGCTATCTCGTTGTCGTGGTGGGCGACAGGGATCATCCCGAGGTCTCGGGGATACTTGGATATACCGAGGGCAAGGGGGTCGTGGTGGCAAACCCCGAGGAGGTCGCCAGCCTGCCGGACGCCGAACGCGTCCTTGTGGTGGCGCAAACCACGTTCAGCCAGGAGGTATTCTCGGGCATCCTCGAGTCGATCGCTCGGAGGTATTCGCGGGCCGAGGTCGAGGCGGTGGACACCCTCTGCGATTCAACGAAGCGGCGCCAGGACGAGGTCAGGGAGCTTTCGGAGCGGGTAGACGCGATGGTGGTGGTCGGCGGCAGGGACAGCGGCAACACGCGGCGGCTCTACGAGACGGCGTTAAAGAGCGGGGTGCCATCGTTCCAGATAGAAGACGAAACGGAGCTCGACCCCTCCGACTTTGCCCGATTCAAGACGGTGGGGTTGACCGCCGGCGCCTCCACGCCCAACTGGGTGATCATGCGGGTGTGCGACCGCCTGGCGGATATCGACCGGGAGCGGCGCTCCGGGCCGGTCGAGGCGATTTCCGACATACTGCGTTTTGTGGTTAACGGTTATCTTTGGGCGGGACTTGCGGCGGGGGGGCTCGCCACCGCCGCGTCGCTCCTGATGGGGGTGGCCTCCTTTTTGTGGGTCCCGGTCGTCTCCGGCCTCTACGTCTTCTCGATGCACCTCATAAACCGCGTTATTGATACGGAGGCAACGCGGTTCAACGACCCCGGCCGAGAGCATCTCTTCACGAGGAGGCGGGGGCTCTTTATAGTAATCGCGGTTGTATCGGCCCTCTGTGCGGTCTTTCTCGGCTGGCGTCTTTCCGGGCTCGTCGGGATACTGGTGGGGCTCGCCGTCCTCTTAGGACCCGTCTTCACGGCCCAGATCATCCCGCCGGGCTTGCAGCGGCGGCTCGGCTACCGGCGGATCAAAGACATACCGGCGTCAAAGACGTTCCTGGTGGCCGCGGCGTGGGCGGCGGTCTCGGCGGGGGTGCCGTATCTCTCCGATATGTCCCGAATAGGCCCGGTTACGTTTCTCACCGTTTTCGCTTTTTGTTTCCTGGCCGTCTTTATCCGGGCGTCACTCTATGACATCCGGGATATCCAGGGAGATGCCGTCGTCGGGAAAGAGACCATTCCCGTTATCATCGGCAAACCCTGGACACAAAGGCTCGTCCTTATCCTGACGGGCGTCATCGCGCTGCTCCTGGTATGGGCGACGCCGGCCCGGATCGTAACACCTCTCGGGTGGTGGCTCATGGTGGTCCCCGCCTATTGCCTGCTGACCCTCTGGCTCTATCACCGCCGGGTGATCTTCCAAGGGGTCGCGTTCGAGGCGGTGGTGGACCTTGAGTTTATCCTGGCGGGGGTAATTTCGACGGCCTGGTTTCTGACGACATGAACCTCCTGCTACGGACAGACCGGGCGGCTACTTACGTTTATCTAAATTGCGAACGACTCCAACGGAACCGAGACTACGTGGAGCGATGATCCTAATACAATCTGATCGGAAAGCGAGGTGCAGAAATGGATGTGATGGAAGCAATCAAGACTAGGCGCAGCGTCCGCCGGTTCAAGCCTGACGCAATCCCCGATGAGGTGATGAGCGAGATCCTCGAGGCGGCCCGATGGTCGCCGTCGTGGGCCAATACGCAATGCTGGGAGTTTATCGTCGTCACGGACCAGGCGACCAGGACCCGGCTTTCCGAGGAGGCGCTGCCCCAGGGCAATCCCGCCAAGCGCGGCGTGGCCGAAGCGCCGGCCGTGGTCGTGGCGCTGGGCAAGGAAGGAGTCGCCGGATTCTACAAAGACAGACCCTCCACCGACAAGGGCGACTGGTTCATGTACGACGTAGGTGTCGCGATGCAGAACCTGTGCCTGGCGGGGTGGGGACTGGGGCTCGGCACCGTCCACGTGGGGCTCATGGACGCGGTCAAGGCCCAGGAGATACTCGGGGTCCCCGCCGGGGTGCGGGTCGTGGCGCTGACCCCGCTCGGGTACCCCAGCGTAGTGGGGGGCAGCCCGCCCCGGAAGGAAATCAAGGATTTCGTCTGGCACGAGAAGTACGGGGG
This sequence comes from uncultured delta proteobacterium, assembly GCA_963735595.1. GTDB lineage: Bacteria > Desulfobacterota > Zymogenia > Zymogenales > Zymogenaceae > JAFGAS01. The sequence continues at coordinate 695,555 of CAVTLK010000002.1, forward strand.
GAAATAGCGGCCGTATCGTTCCAGATGCTGTAATACCAAGGGGCGGCTCACGGGCCGCCTCAGAGGTATTGACAAACCTTCTTTTTCAGTATTAACGCTATTCCTGTCATTGCGAGGAGGCCCCATCGGGGCCGACGTGGCAATCTCGAACGTCGTAACTACCCGTAATCATGTTAGTAGGTGAATCAGTATCCGAGATCGCTACGGGGCCTGAAGGCCCCTCGCGATGACAGCTCTTTAAAAAACGAGACTTTGTCAGCAGTCTGGGGCGGCCTACGGGCCGCCCTTTTCATCCCGCCTCACCGCCGTTCCCGTCACTTTCCGTCGGTGCCCGTCGATCGCCCGATCGGCGGGCTGTCCTGGATAGTGTCCTCAAGCGGTCCGCGGATCTGTATGTCCCAGAGTGCGGGCGAGAAGTCCTGTTTGCCTCTCTTGAAGTACTGGGTTGCCCGTACCGATCCGTCCGGTAACAGCGTTATGACGTTAAAGTTATGGCCCACTGACCGGGTCCATTCGTCCGGCGGACCGGCCGACGCCCCGCATCCGAGGACGGCGATCTGGTTCTCCCGCCCCCGATAGTCGAAGTACGCAGCTCGACAGAACTGGGGGTAGTGGCGGTGACCATGCAGCACGAGATCGAATCTCTCTCTGGTTAGCCGGTCGAGAAACATACCGGCGTTTTCCAGCATCATGAAGGATTCGTCCGCCAGCCGGGGCAGGAAACTGTAGGTTATCGGCATCGGGTGATGATGAAGAGCGGCGATCTTAAGTGATACTCGACGGTCTTCACGTTCCGGGTATGGCAGTGTCTTCTCGATCCATTCCGAGAAATCTTGCAGGTCGCGCTCAATAATGAGGCCGTGCGACATGAAGCGGATAAGCTGAACGAACTTCCTCCAGAATCCCCCCGTGGGCTCGTACAGTTGATTCGAGTCAAAGGCCGCGATCATCACGGGGCTGTCGGGTGACGCGTAATTGCCGCGTTCCTCGGGCGTGAACGCCCTGTAGAACTTACCGGTTCGTCTCAGTCCGTACGTCCCCTTATAGAAGAGGTCATGGTTTCCCGGCACGACGCGCAGCATCGGCGTAAAACCGTAGTACTTTTCGACAACCTTCAGCGCGCTCCTGATCATCGTGGCCGGGATAGTAGGATCGTCCATCGGACCTTCGGCGATATCGCCGGTTACAATGACAAACCGGGGGCCTATATCAACAATATGCCCCATGACCTCGGCAAGAAGACCCAGGTTATCCCCGTTATAGTGCAGATCTGAAAGGTGGACGATCCGTATTACTTCCGGATTCGTCTCGTGTTGTTTTTCCGCCGGGAAATCGATAAACTGCATACGTGTTCTTACTCCAATATACGGTGCCGCTTCGCCCCGGACTACCGCTGCGACACGATCGGGTGGAGCGGCTTGCCGTCGTTTCCGTCGTGTCCCGAATACGGGGAGCTAAAATCATAGTAGTGTTTCGGATGGGGGAGGTACCCCTCGATCACACGCTCGTACAGCATGCGTACGTTGTCTGATGAGCCGCTCATCGCGGGGAATCCCTTCATGGCCTGAGCATCGGCGGTGTCCGCGACGAGGTCAAGCCTTCGCTGTGCGACTGAATGGACCCACCCCATCTCTTCGTAGTAGTCCGAGAGGTACTCCTGTTCCGTTTGGCCGGGAGTCGGGATAAAGAGGATACCCTTTTTCCCCAGCTCGGCAAGCTCCATGACGGTCGTGTAGCCGCTGCGCGTGATGATGAACTTCGCTCGGTTCATGAGCGTTGCCATCTCGTCCCTTTGCGCGTGGGACTTCACGATTGTCTCGCCGTCGAGCCGTTCCTCGGGTTCGGCCCCCGGGTCGCCCAGCAGAATGAACTTCCTTCCCGAAAGCCCGCCGATCTGACCCATTATCACCTCTCTCAGCGCGTCCTTTGTCACCTTCGGTCCGGCAATACTCACGAGGTAATCTATATCCTGGGGGACGTCCTGCCTCCGTATATCCGTGATTATTCCCGCCCAGTATGCCTTTCTTCTGGTAACCGGCCTTTGCGCATGCCCGAGTTTTCCGGAGAGTGACCGGGGGCCGGGCGGATTGTCGGGGATGATCACCCGCTCGAAATTTCGATGGTAGCGGCCGTTGAAGACCTCCATCATCCGCTCGATTGACTCGATGTTGCCCGGTGTCGAAAAGCGAATCTGGTGTGAGATGAACAGGCCGGGTACGTCTTTGGCGTAGGCTCCGAAACGGTTATCGCTGATGACCAGGTTGTATCCCTCGCGCCTGATAATGCGGGAGATCGTGCGGTGCTCGCGCGCTATCTCCCTGACTATGAGGGGAAAGAGCCCCAGGACTCTTGGTATCGAAAATCCGCCGCTCGTGTAGGGCGAGGGGTAATCCGGGACGTCATAAAATTTGAGATCGGCAAATTCACGCGAGAGAAGCTCCAGCGCGGCGCCGGTCGCAGCCACTCCCACCGTATGGCCGCGATCAAGGAGGTCTGCAATGATCGCAACGTCCCTCGTGGCGTGGCCGAGCCCCCATGAAAGCGGGCTGATAAGTATCTTTGCCATTATTGTTTTCCCTTTTAATCTTATTCGAGGGTTCGCGTACCGTCCTTACGGTACTGCTTACCTATAGTAATAGTATACCGCGTCTGTATACAACGGATGTACGAACGGTGATTTTTTAGTAAATTACTTACTGTGCAGGGATTTAAAAAGGAAATGGCAGAAGGAGGAGAAAAGAATACCGAATCAACTAAGTACGATTGAAGGACCGATAGGCAGCAATGTCGGCCGTAAAAGTCAAGCGGACAAGAGGGATGGATTTGCGGTGCCCGTTAATACCAACCGGTATCCGTCTGTGTCGCTCCATACGTTTCATCCGGCTCCCGCATACCCGAATATCGGGCGAACAACTACTTCGACCCTTTCCTTTCCAGCAGCATCTCCATGAAGGCGTCCACCCTGGTCTCGAACTGGGCGGTCGAGAAGTTGCGGGCGTCCATGTGGTCGGCGTCGATGACCACCGACGGCACGCCCAGCTCGCGCTCGAGCGCCCGCTTGATGTCCATCTGCCCCAGCGTGATGGGAGCGCAGGACTTGTTGGAATGAAGGATGGCGCCGTCGATCTTGTAGTCGCGGCACGCCTTGACGACCATTTCTTTTCTCCGCTGCATCGAGACGCAGGAGACCAGGGGGTAGGACATGAGGGACTTTACGGCCAGGGCCTCGACCGGTTTATCGACGTCCAGCCGTATCGACCAGGCCGCCGAGTAGGTCTCGGCCACCACGACGCCCCCCATCTTCTCGAAGTAGTTGAATATCCCCATATTGTACCAGAGGGGGATGTTGTCCCAGAAGAGGCGCAGCTTTTCTTCCTCGATCATCCCGATTCCCTGCTCGGCGCGCTCCCTGACCTCGTCTCGCACCTTGGTGAGGAAATCGACGGCGATCTGGGTTCCCTGCCGGGTGACCATGACGAACATGACCCCGATCTCGGCCGCCGAGATCGGGGTGGGGACATGCCGGCGGAAGGTCATGATCTCGTCCCAGAGGGCGCAGGCCTCGGTCGGAGAGACGGACCGTCTCCGCGAGCCGATCCATAGTCCAGCTTCCTGCCGGTCGTTTCCGTCACGAACTCGATGACCCGCTCGATCTCGCTGGTGGCATAATCTATGTGGTAGCGGCGGATCTTCTCCACCGGGACCTGGGGGAGATCGGCGTGAAAGACCTTCGCGTTAGGGAACCGGCGCGCAATGAGCTGGAGTATCTTCTGCGCCGGCACGCACCCCCCGCCGGCGGTAAACACCATATCGGGCTCCGGCAGACCCCCCAGGGGGATGCCGTCGGCACCCATGAAGCCGTGTATATAGCCGACGATGTTGCGCAGGTAGCCGCAGAGGTCCTGGGAGTATCCCATCGATTCGGACAGACCGCAAAGTCGCCCTCGGTCAGCCCGAAGGCGGCGCACACCGGCGACCAGTTTTCCGGAAAGACCGGCATGAGGTCCATGGCGTAGAAGATCTCGATGAGGCCGTTCATCGGCGGCATCCAGCCGACGGGGATACCGCTTCGTTTCGCCTCGTGCCCCTCGAGATAAAAATCGGCGACGACCTGCCTCAGCTCCTTCGCCGTGGCAAGACGCTTATGTGATTTCTGAGTCTTATCCCATGCTATGCCCCGATCATTTCGAAGAATCCCTCAAGACGGGTCGTGAGCTGGCCCTCGTTTATACCGGTTTCCTCCATCTCCACCAGGAGCATGGGGATCTCGGAGGCCTTGAGGTCCTCACGGAGGGCCGGATAGTCGGCCAGGTGAGGCGTACAGAACTTCTGAAAGAAGAAGACGATCCCCCGCGCCCCCGACCGCTCGATGAGCCCCTTGATGGGATCGGTGCGCTCCCCCACGACCGACCGGGCGGGACAGGGGAACCGGCGCTGATAGCGGTCGATGAGTCGGTCCATCGGGGTGGGGCCCGAACCGTCGGCGGGTTCAATAAAGCGGTATCCGGTGCACAGGTCGTCGGCGGCGGTCCTGCCGCCCGCCTTCTCGACGACGTCGAAGATCCGCATATCCTCGATGAGGCTTCCCGAGATGAGTATCGGGATGCCCGGACGGCTCGAGGTATTGCCCTCCCGGGCCGACTTAACGAGCGCCGTCACGAGCGGGAGGGATTCTTCGGGCGGCAGGCAGAGGCAGGCCTCAAGGACGGTATAAAACTCCCGGCCGGACAGCGCCAGCCGATTATCGTACCGAAGCTCGTAGAGCTCGCGCAGCGACGCGCGGATCTCCCCGAACAGATCTAATGAGCGCGCGAGGGATAAATCGTCGACGGTCCCGCCGGCCGCTGTAAGCCCCTCGGCGAGCTCACGCATCGTCTCGCGGAAGAACTCGGTCGCAGGTGCGTTGGTATGATAGGGCAGGGGAATGGTCTGAAAGAACTCGGCGGGGACGTTTTCCTCCCAGATGTTGATCATCCCGCAGGCGGCATCGCACGTATAAGCGGTGATGACGCCCGCGAGGTAGTCGTACCGGCCGTTCAACGCGTGTTCCAGGCTGGCGCGGAGGTAGGGACAGACGAAGCTCGGGACAAGCGTATTGGCCTTCTCTATCCTGGTGGAGCCGCCGGATACCCGCACGGGAACGAAACCCGCGGCGTGGATCATCTCGACCGGGGTATAGGTGCAAAACCACCCGAAGATCTTCGTGGTCTGTCTCAGCCGCCTGAGACGCTCTGTTCGGTTGGTGACCGCTTCCTGAAAGGGAGATATATCAATCGGTAACGTGGCAATCGGTGACGTGGCAATCGGTGACGTGGCGATCGGCGACATGGCAACTCCCTCAAGTGTGGTGGAGGGTTTGGGCCGGCGACTCAGCCGCATCAGAATACCGGCAATACGTGGGCGGTGTCAAGACAAATAGATCACGTCACTTAGGACTTGATTTTATCGCGTTTTTTTCTTATTATCAAATGGAAGGGTCTTAGTAAAAAAGGAAAGGAAACAATGCCCGCAAACCTCACGCCCGAATACCGCGAAAACGAACGGAAGTTCCGCGAAGCCAAAGACCCCGAGGAAAAGCTGCGCTACCTTGAGCTGATGCTTGCAACCATCCCAAAGCATAAGGGTACCGACCACATGCAGGGGGATATCAAACGCCGTATCTCTCAAACCAAGGCGGCCCTCGAAAAGAAATCCGGCCTCAAGCGCTTTAATCCTTTCAAGGTCGAGCGCGAGGGGATCGGCCAGTTTGCCGTCGTCGGCGCCGTTAATGTCGGCAAGTCCGCGCTCGTCGGCAAACTGACCAACGCCAGGACCACGGTGGCCGATTACGCGTTTGCCACCACCAAGCCCGTTCCCGGCATGATGTCCTTTGAGAACGTCCAGATCCAGATCGTCGACCTTCCGCCGGTTCCGGAGGAGTTTACCGAGCCGGCCATGGTGGGGATGATCAGAAATACCGACGGGGTGATCCTCGTCTGTGATCTTACGTCGCCCGATCCGGCGGCCCAGATCGAGGGCGTCAGAGAGACTACTCCTCAAATACAAGGCCGAGTTGTGCCCCCGTCCCGAGGAGAAGTACACGCTCGACGGCTTCGCCCACCTGCAGGCCTTTGTTGTCGGCAATAAGCTGGAGACCGCGGCGGCCGAACAAAACCTGAAGGCCGTCACCGACCTCTACGGGGCCGATTTCCCGGTCATCGGGGTCTCGGTAGAGCGGGGGGTCGGCCTGGAGGAGGTCAGGCGCACGGCCTTCGAGATGCTTGACATGATCCGGGCATATACCAAGTCGCCGGGCAAGAAACCCGACTTCGACGAGCCGGTGGTCCTGAAACGGGGGGCAACGGTGATTGACTTTCGCGGCGACTATCCACAAGGACTTCGCGAAGTCGCTGAAGTTCGCCCGTATCTGGTCAACGGATCCCGATAAATTCGAGGGGCAGAAGGTAAACCGGGAAGATGTCCTCTACGACGGCGATGTCATCGAGCTGCATCTATAGCCACGTCGGGGGCCACGTCGGGGGCCGTTCGGCAGAGAGGCGAAGGCATGAATATATCGCCGGTGGGCAGTCCGTTCTTCCGCGCCGTCGGGAAACGGTAGGAATTGTATTCGATCGAAAATGGATAGAATAAACGTACTGAATTAACTATAGTCGAGGTTACCATGACACAGCAATGCGAGATCCCGGCTGGAAATCCCGACAGCGCCGAGATCGACGAGATACTCAAAACGGTCACAACGATCGCGGTGGTGGGCCTCTCTCCAAAGGAGGATCGGCCGAGCTACCGGGTCGGCGCGTACCTGCAGGCCCAGGGCTACCGGATCGTTCCGGTCACGCCGGCAGCGGAAGAGATCCTCGGTGAGCGCGCGTACGGCGACATCGCCGGGATTCCCGCCGAGATCAGGATCGACATGGTCGATATATTCCGGCGGGCCGAAGACGTCGTGCCGGTCGTCGAGGCGGCCATCGCCCGGGGCGACGCACGGGTCATCTGGATGCAGGAGGGCATCGTAAACAACGAGGCGCGGGAACTGGCGCTCTCGAAGGGTCTTCGGGTTGTTATGGACAGGTGCGCCATGAAGGAGCACCGGAGGATGCGGGAGGAAGCCACATGAAGGGAACTTCGCTCAGGGCCGTCGTTGCGATGGCGGTGCTTGCCATTGGCATCTACTTTTTCGTGATCAAACCCCAGGAAGAGCCAAAAGATACCCCGGCCGTCACAGAGACCAGGATCTGGCCCGACAAGGTGGACGCCATCGCGAAGATGAAGACGACGATGTACGCCATCATCGGGGCCGAGAGGAACCGAAAGGCCCTCGGGGGGTCGTATCTCCCCTGCGCTCCGAACCCGGCCGAGGTGCCGGATACACGGATCACCTGGAAAATGAGTGACGCAGAAGGCTGGAAAGAGCTTGACGTGGCAATGCCCAGGGAGTCCTGGTTCCAGTATGAGGTCGTGGTAACGGGGGACGATACGTTTGACGTCTACGCCCGAACGCTGGCCGAAGGGACGCCGCTGGAGTTTGTCATCGATCAGGATATGAATTTCCGCTGATCCGATTGCCGATTTTCGGACTATGGTGATGAACTGAGAAGGTAACACGCCCTTTTTGCACGAACGGGCGCACGGCGGCGATCATATATACGATATCTTGTGGTTTCTTTCTCCCAGCGTCCGCTTTCTGATGCTCGTGGATTTATCCACGTATTCCTCGATATACTTCCGATCCTCCAGGTCAAGGTTGAGAAACTCGAGGGCCATCCCGGAAAACAGACCGAGCTTTTCCCGCTCCTTTACCGTGACAACTTTCGTAATCCGCGCCTCAGCATGTATATCCCGCCTCGGGATCGGGACGGTGAAGTGGATGGTGTAGGTCTGGTTGGCCGGCAGGGGGTCGTCGGTTTCGACAAATATGCCGGTCACGGAAATATCAACGCTGTCGTATCTTTTTACGTCGCCCACGTACCGCAGGTACACCTCGGTTCTCAGGAGCGCCCTGGGGTAATAGAGGGAGCCGCGGACCTTGAGGAGCTTGCCTACGGCCCGGATGAACTCCGCATGGTCGATGGGTTTGGTCAGGTAGTGGTCGGCGCCCGCCGCCAGGCAGTTTACGCGGGTGTCTCCCTGGTGATCGCTGGAGACGATCATGATGGGGATGTCTTTAAAGCGGGGATCTCCCTTGATGATCTCGCAGGCCTTGTCCCCGGTGAGGTCGGGCAAGTTATAGTCCATGAGCACCAGCTGCGGCTTTTCTTTTTTTATGACCTTGAGGGCCTCGAGGCCCGAGCGGGCCGTGAGGATGTCGCAGTCTATACGGTCCAGCATCTCCTGCTGCACGTCACGAAAAAACTTGACGTCATCTACGATAAGGATCTTGTTTTTCATGGACCGCACCTTCTCCTGCCGAGTTGTGCGTAACCATACCACACGAATCCCGGGAAAGTAAATAGCCGACTCAATCGAATCTGTACAAGCACCCTCTAAAGTGCTTGATTTTCGAGTTCATTATCGGTAGCATAGTATAATGGGTAAAGATCAACAGGGACAATCAAAGTTCTTCTCGTGGTATCACCGCTCGGTCATCGTGCGGTTTCTCCTCCAAATAACCCCGTGGGTCATGCGGACGTTCTCCCGAAAGGGAGTCCACCGAATCCGGTATCCCTTCATCTTTCTCTATTACTGCATGGGAACACGTTTCAGGAGGGCGGTCAGGGAAAACCTGAGAATCGCCCTCGGCAGTACCGTATCGGAACGGGAATTACGGCGGATAACCAGGGGGGTTTTTGATAACGTAACCAAGTCGTTTGCCGATTCTTTCTATGTAGCCTCAATCCCGCCGGAACGATGGCCGGAGATGATGGACCCCCCCGTCGGGAGAGAGAACATCGCCAAGGCCCTCGAAAAGGGGAAGGGGGCGATTATCCTGACCGGCCACATCGGCAACTGGGAGGTCGGGGGGATTACGCTGGGCCGCGTCGGGGGAGAGACCCACATGGTCTACATGCCCGACCGTTTCACCGCGTTTGAACAGGCGCGGCGCAAAGCCAGGGACCTGCAGAAAGTCCACGGGCTGCCGATGGGAAGCTCCTTTGATACGTCGCTCAGGGTAATACGCTTACTGGCCGAAAACAAGATCGTGACAATGAAGGGCGACCGCTCCCTAAACGGGGAGGGGATCGTCATACCGCTTTTCGGGAGAGATACGGTTTTTCCCAAGGGACCGTTTTTGGTTTCGTACATCTCCGGCGCCCCGATCCTACCCGCATTTGTGGTCCTCAACCATGATGAGCGGTACGTGCCCATCGTCGAGGAGCCGATATACGGCCAGCGGACCGGCGACCGGGAAAAAGATCTCAAGGGGCTTACGCTTCGCATGGGCCGTGTCATCGAGGAATATATCAGGCGGTATCCCGACCAGTGGTACATGTTCTATCCCTTCTGGAAACAGTAGTGTCCGGCCGGGCGGGCCCACGGAGCGGCCGAAGACCCGAGCGAGGCGGTAAACAGAAGTATGGACCAAAGACCGACCGATAGCAAGCGTCTGCTGATGATCTTTCCCACATTTGAGGGGACCCCGCTCGCCTACCGGGCCTTCATCCCTCCGCTGGGCCTCCTGACCCTGGCGGCCCTGACGCCGCCCGAGTTCACCATCGGTTTTGTGGATGAGCGTAGCGATACCGTCGATTTCGATGCCCGGGCAGACGTCGTGGCCGTGTCGGCCATGACCCCGCAGGCGGCCCGCGCCTACGAGATCGCCGACCGGTTTCGCGCCCGGGGCGTGCCGGTTGTTCTGGGCGGCCCGCATCCATCTCTGATGCCGGAGGAGGCGCTGCTCCATGCCGATGCCGTCGTAGTGGGGGAGGCCGAGGATATCTGGGCCGGAGTCCTGCGTGACCTTTTCGAGAACCGGTCGGAGGGAATCTATGTCTGTCGGCACAAGCCCGACCTTGCGGGACTGCCCTTCCCCCGCCATGACCTGCTCAACGACGACAACTACCTGCCGATCCGGTCTATCCAGGTGACGCGGGGCTGCCCCCTTAACTGCGAGTTCTGCACCGTGCCCAGGAATTTCGGCCGGGAATACAGGATTCGCCCCATCGACGACGTCGTTTCCGAGATCGAGCGTTTGGGCACCCATATCTATTTCGTTGACGACAATCTCATGATCAAGCGCAGGAGTTTTGCCGGCCTCTTTGACCGGATGGCCGATATGCAAAGGGGGTGGACGGGCATGGCGCCCCTTGCGATCGCCTCGGACGAGAAGTACGTGGGGCTGCTGGCACGGTCCGGCTGTTGGTCGATGTACGTGGACGTGGGGCCGTGGCTCTCGGTAGGCCTGAGGGGCGACGTCTCGTCGCTTAAGCAGCAGGTGTCCCGCTCTGTGGGCTACATCAGGACGCTGCAGGATGCCGGCATCAAGGTGATGGGGTCGTTCGTCTTCGGCTTCGATTATGACGACGAATCGATCTTCGATGCCACGTTGGAGTTCCTTCAGAAAAGCGGGATAGTCGAGGCGGAGTTCCTGATACTGACCCCGTACCCGAATACCCCGCTGGCCGAGAAGCTCGGGGCCCAGGGACGCATCTTCAATCGGGACTGGTCGAGGTATAACACCACCCACGCGGTCTTTCGGCCGGCCCGCATGAGCCCGGAGCGTCTGGAACAGGGGGTGAACTACCTCTGGCGGGAGTTCTATCGCCGGGCGGACCGGACTGACGGTTTTGCCGTTCGGGGTACGACGGCTGAGGGGCAGCGGGCCCATGAGCGGATACTCTCTGCGGTCCCGATCCTTTTTCGCGATATAGCCCATGAGTCCGTGGTACAGGGGCTCGGTGATATTTCCGGGACGATCGGGATAGCGGAGCTCGTGCAGGCATGGCGGCGCCACACGCCGGCCGTGTTCGGCAAGATCGTGGGCCGGGTATACGAGGAACTTGGGTGCTGATTACCTGTTTTGCCCGGCGGGCCATTAGAACGGGAACGTTGGGGATCACATAACCGTTTGAATGCAGAGGAGAAATTGTTATGAGAATCGGTCACGGACGGCGATACGGGTCGGCCATCGGCGTGCTTTTCATCATCGTGCTATTGACCGTCACTGCGCCCGCCGCCTTCGGGTGCCCGGCCTGGCCCGCCCAGGCCACGCGTTACCTGACAAACGCCGACCTCGCCGATTGCGGCTGCGGCGACCTGAAGATCCTGCGCAACGAGATCTACGCACGACACGGGAGGATATTCAAGGCCGATTACCTGCGCAACTACTTCATGGCGCAGCCCTGGTATTCCCCCGATCCCTACAACCCGGAAGGAACCGGCGGGCAGAACGTATATGAACAGTACAACCGGGGATTTATCCTCCAGTACGAGAAGGGCAGGGGATGTAATCCCCAGTAGCCGCCGCAAACGGGTCGATCTGATCGCCGTTCCGTTCAATACGGCGGCCCTCTGGGCGCACACGTCCGGCCGCGTTGATCGGCCGCGAGGCGAACCATGAACACTACGATACAAAACCTCAGGGCGGAGTTAACCGACAGCGCCGACGAAAAAACGCGGGCCGCCACCCAACGGTTTTTCAAGGAAGAGGTGCGCTGTTACGGCGTGAAGTCCGCGGCCGTTAAAAGTATCGCCAAGAGGTACTGGAAAGATGTCGCTGCGCTGGACAAGGGCGAGGTATTTGCGCTCTGCGAAGAGCTGTTTCGGTCGGACCTCTGCGAGGACGCGTTTGTCGTCGCCGAGTGGCTCCCCCGCATGGCCGATAGGTTTACGCCGGGAGATCTGGCGATATTTGAGGACTGGATCGAGCGCTATATCAATAATTGGGCCACGTGCGACACCTTCTGCAACCACACCGTGGGCGATTTTATAGAGATATATCCCGAGTGTATGCCACGAATCATCGGGTGGACCGGGTCGGCCAACCGGTGGATGAAACGGGCGGCGGCGGTCTCCCTGATCATCCCCGCGAAGCGTGGGAAGCACCTTGCCGAGGTCTTCGTGATAGCCGACCGGCTGTTGACCGACGGCGACGATATGGTACAGAAGGGGTACGGCTGGCTGCTGAAGGAAGCGAGCCGCCTGCACCAGAAAGAGGTGTTTGACTACGTGGTGAAACACAAAGACGCCATGCCCCGCACAGCGCTGCGTTACGCTATCGAGCTGATGCCTAAAGAGATGAAGGTCGAGGCGATGAGACGAACGTGAAGAGGATGTGTGGGCGGTTCACGGACCGCCCCTACCGATACCCAGTAGATCCAATTACCCTTAAGCGGCGGTTAATACGCCGCTATACGGTTATAACGCCCACTATACTCCCGGTAATACAGATGAATAGACGGCCGGCCGCTTCTTACTGATCGTATCCGCTGTCCCGGCTGCCGAAACCGCCCGATCTGCCGTTGCCGAAGCGGCCCCCCGGCCCGAATCCCCGGGGGACGTCACCGGGAGAATCCGGGGCATCGGAGCCGATCCCGGTCCTTTCGTATCCATTGCCGTACCGGTGCGGGCCGGAGCCTTCCGGTCCCCCGACAAACAGCAGGGCTACCGCGACAAGGGCCGCCGCCGTCGCCGCGATAATCGCGGAGCGATTTTTAAAATGCGTGATAAACGTCTTCCCGTTGAGCGCCAGGTGGACGGCGCCGGCCAGTATAAAGACGATCCCCATCACGACGTGCAGGGATTTTAAATCCAGGCGAATATCGAGGTGCAGGAGCATTACCAGGCCCGAGATACTCAGGGCCGCGAAGGCCACGCCCACGACCGCGCTGATCCAGCTTTTCCCGTTTCGTACGTCCGACATTCCAATTCTCCTTTAATTTCCAAAATGCTGCGGTATTGTTCTGTGTCACTCTTTACGTCCGCCCGCCGAGTCCGTCCCGATACGGGGTATCGGGAGACGCGAAGCCGGCCGTGATCCTTAGATACCGGCGGCGGTTCCACATTAAGTTTGACACCGCCGTTGAATATGCTAAAATCACCGTGGTGCTCAAGTGCACCGATTTTTTTACTGAATTGAACAGGCAATCATGACAATACCTTCGGAATTTCACCGGATAAAGCGCCTGCCCCCGTACGTCTTCGCTGAAGTGGATGCGCTGAAAATGGAGGCGCGGCGGCGCGGCGAAGATATCATCGACCTCGGGATGGGAAATCCCGACAAGGCAACGCCCCCTCATATCGTCGAGAAGCTCGTCGAGGCCGCCGCAAACCCAAAGAACCACCGATACAGCTCATCCAGGGGGATATACCGGCTCAGGTGCGCGGTCGTTGAATGGTACAAGCGGCGGTACGGAGTCGAACTTGACCCGGATTCGGAGACGATCGTCACGATAGGGGCAAAGGAAGGGCTTGCCCACTTCGTGTTGTCGGTGATTGAGCCGGGCAGTTCCGTCCTGGTCCCCAACCCGACCTACCCGATCCACACCTATTCGGTCATCATCGCCGGGGGCGACATCCGCAGCATTCCGCTCTCGCCCGAGCGGGACTTCTTCTCCGACCTCATGATGGCCCTCAAGCTCATCTGGCCCCGCCCGGTAATGATGATTATCTCGTTTCCCCACAACCCCACCGGGCGCGTGGTGGAGCGGGAGTTTTTCGAGGAAGTGGTGAGGTTTGCCCGCGAAAACGACGTGATCGTCGTGCATGATTTTGCCTATTCCGATATCGTCTTCGACGGGTACGTCGCCCCGTCGTTTCTCTCGATCCCCGGGGCAAAAGACGTGGGCATCGAGTTCACCTCGATGTCAAAGAGTTTCAACATGCCGGGGTGGCGGATCGGTTTTGCGGCGGGAAACCCGAAGCTCATCGCCGCCCTGGCGCGGATGAAGAGTTATTTTGACTACGGCATCTTCCAACCCATCCAGATCGCCTCCATCATCGCGCTGACGGAGGACCAGGCCGCGGCCACCGAGATCGCGGCCAACTACGGCAAGCGGCGTGACGCGCTGGTAGACGGCCTTGTACGGTCGGGCTGGGAGATCGAAAAGCCGAAGGGGACCATGTTTGTCTGGGCGAAGATCCCCGATCAATACCGGAAGATGGGCTCGCTGGAATTCTCGAAATTCCTCCTGAGGGAGGCCAAGGTAGCCGTTTCTCCCGGTGTCGGTTTCGGATCTGAGGGAAACCAGTACGTTCGGTTCGCGCTCGTCGAAAACACTCACCGCATTACGCAGGCGGTCAAGGGGATAAAACGGATACTGTAGAAGCGGGAGTCTGGCATGACCAATAAGCCTCGGGCGATTAACGTCGGGATCATCGGCTACGGGACGGTTGGATCGGGAGTGGTGAGGATCCTCGTGGAAAATCGCGGCCTGATAAAGCAGCGCCTCGGCGCGGAGATCGTTATAAAAAAGATCTGCGACGTCGATATCAACCGGGATCGGGGTATCCCGGTTGACGTCTCGGTGTTGACGACGAACGTCCGGGAGGTGATCGAAGACCCCGGTATAGACATCATCGTGGAGACCGTGGGGGGCATCGATATCGCTAAAGAGATCATCATGGCGGCCGTCGGCTCCGGCAAGCACGTGGTGACCGCCAACAAGGCGCTGCTGGCCGAGGCCGGCGACGATATCTTCGCCGCGGCAAACCGGCTGGGCGTGGACGTCAATTTTGAGGCCTCCGTCGGGGGAGGGATACCGATCATCAGGACCCTCAAAGAGGGGCTGGTGGGAGACCGAATACAGTACATATTCGGGATCATGAACGGAACCTGTAACTATATCCTGACCCGTATGACCGACGACAACATGGAGTTTTCCGCGGCGCTGGCCGAGGCCCAGCGGCTGGGGTATGCCGAGGCGGACCCGACGCTCGATATCGAGGGGTACGACACGGCCCATAAGCTTGCCGTCATCATCCCGCTGACCTACGGCGTCAAGATCGACTACACGGATATCCACATTGAGGGGATATCGCAGATCCAGGCTATCGACATTCGATTTGCCGGGGAGATGGGATACAAGATAAAGCTGTTGGCGATCCTGGTTTCTACCTCGGACGGGATCGAGGCGCGGGTACACCCGACCCTCATTCCGTTTCGGTACCTGCTTTCCAACGTGAACCTCAACATGAACGCCTTCTATATCCGCGGGCTGGCCGTCGGGTCGATCCTCCTGTACGGCCAGGGGGCCGGGAGGATGCCCACAGGGACGGCCGTGGTCTCCGACCTCGTGGAGCTTGCCCGGAATATCTCCTCCGGGATCAAGCGGCGGGTGCCCCCCCTCTCCTTTTCGGACGAGGACATCGAGCGCATCAAGCCCAAGAAGATGGAGGAGGTGATCACCAACTACTACCTGCGTTTCTCCGCCCTGGACAAGCCCGGCGTGCTATCCAGGATTTCGGGCATCCTGGGCGACCATAAGATCAGCATCGCCTCGGTCATCCAGAAGGGGAGGGCCGAGGGTGACCGGGACGTCCCGGTCGTCATCATGACCCACGAGGCCCGGGAGCGGGACATAAAGGCGGCGCTGGCCGAGATAGACGGGCTGGACATTATCGCGCGGCCGTCGATCCTGTACCGGGTGGAAGACACGGCGATGAAAGGGGGTGCGTGAATGCAGAGGTATCAGGGGCTCATCGACCGGTTTTTTAGCCGGCTGCCGGTCAAGAACCGGTCGCAGATCGTGACCCTGCTCGAGGGCAATACCCCGCTCATCCGGGCGGACCGGCTCCGGGATCGGATCGCCCCCGGCATCGAACTCTACCTGAAGTACGACGGGCTCAACCCCACATGCTCGTTCAAAGACCGGGGCATGACCGTGGCGGTTACCCGGGCAAAGGAGGAGGGAAGCACGGCCGTCATATGCGCCTCCACGGGCAACACGTCTGCCTCCGCGGCCGCCTATGCCGCCCGGGCGGACATGAAGGCCTTCGTCCTCATACCCGAGGGCAAGATCGCGATGGGAAAACTCTCCCAGGCGGTGATGCATGGGGCTACCGTCGTCCAGATCAAGGGGAACTTCGACGAGGCGCTCGAACTGGTGCGCGAAATCTCCGAAAAGCACCCGATCACAATGGTAAACTCCCTCAACGAGGACCGGATCGTTGGCCAAAAGACGGCGGCCTTCGAGATCATCGAGGTGCTGGGCGACGCCCCGGACTACCACGCGCTTCCGGTCGGCAATGCCGGCAATATCACCGCCTACTGGATGGGCTACACCGAGTATCATCGGGACGGAAAGGCGAAACGGCTGCCGAAGATGATCGGTTTCCAGGCGGAGGGGGCCGCCCCGATCGTGCGGGGAGAGCCCGTGAAGAACCCCGAGACGATCGCCACGGCCATCCGCATCGGCAACCCCGCCTCGTGGCGGCGGGCCGTCGCGGCCCGGGATGAGTCGGGCGGGCTTATCGATATGGTCACCGACGAGGAAATCCTGGCGGCCTACCGCATGATCGCCTCGACCGAGGGGATCTTCTGCGAGCCGGCATCGGCCGCATCGGTGGCCGGCGTCATCAAATCGACCGCTAAGGGCCTGTTCACAAAGGGCGACGTGGTGGTCTGCACCCTGACGGGCCACGGGCTCAAGGACCCCGATACGGCTATCAAGGTTTCACCCGAGACCCATATCGTCCCGCCCAGGATGGATGAGGTGCTGGGGGTGATCGGATTTTAGCTCTCCCGCCCCCGGCTGTGACTGCGCGCCGGACGTGATTATTGAGTTACCGCATGGAGTCAATCAAATACATTATCCTCCTCGGCGACGGCATGGCCGACGAGCCGATCGAGGCGCTCGGGGGCAGGACGCCGCTCGAGGCGGCCCACACCCCGAACATGGACCGGATCGCCGCCGGCGGGATCGCGGGCATCGTCCGGTCGATCCCGGAGGGCTTTGAGCCGGGCTCGGATGTGGCAAACCTCTCCATCATGGGTTTCGATCCGGCCGGCTACTACACCGGCCGGGCGCCCATTGAGGCGGCAAGCCTCGGCATCGAGCTTGCCCCGTCGGACATCGCCTACCGGATGAACCTGGTTACTTTGAGCGGGCGGGAGGGGCCGGCCGGGCGGCGCATGATGGTCGACTATTCGGCGGGCCACATACCGGACGCGGATTCCCACCCGCTGGTCGAAAGCCTTGAACGCGGGCTGGGCAGCCACGAATTCAGGATGTACCCCGGCAAATCCTATCGTCATATCCTGGTGTGGAGAAACGGGAATAAGGACATCGCCACCACCCCGCCCCATGACATCACCGGGAGGGAGATCGGGACCTACCTCCCGCACGGAAACGGCGCGGGCCGCCTCCTTTCCCTGATGCGGGAGGGGGAGCGGGTGTTAGCCGACCACCCCGTGAACCGGAGGCGCATCGCCGGGGGGAAGCGCCCCGCCACGTCCCCCTGGTTCTGGGGGCAGGGAAACAGGCCCGCGCTCGTCGCCTTTAAAGAGCGCTGGGGGATTCCCGGCGCCGTGATCTCGGCAGTCGATCTTATCCAGGGGCTGGGGGTCCTCTCCGGGCTCGAGGTGATCACGGTCCCCGGCGCTACCGGCTGGATCGACACGAACTACGCCGGTAAGGTTGCCGCCGCGCTGGAGGCGTTCCGGCAGGGGACCGATTTCGTCTACCTCCACGTGGAGGCGCCCGACGAGGCGGGCCATTCCGGGGAGGCCGCGGTAAAGGTCAGGGCTATCGAGGAGTTCGATTCACAGGTTGTCGGCCCGATCCTCGCGGGGATGACGGCGTTACCACGGTGGCGCTGCATGGTGCTGCCCGATCACCCGACGCCCATCGGGACCAGGACCCACAGCAGCACGCCGGTGCCGTTTGCGGCCGCGGGCCCCGGCCTTTCGAAGGGCGGCGCCGCGGGGTTTTCGGAGGCGGCCTGCCGCAAGACCGGCCTTTTTGTCTCCGAGGGCCACGCGCTCATCGGGCGCTTTCTGACGGGGACGCTGTGAGCGGGCGCGGACACATAAGCCGATATCCGGCGCGGGTCCGGTATGCGGACGTGGACCCGATGGGTTTTACCTATTACGGCAACTACCTGCGCTGGTTTGAGATCGGCAGGACCGAGTTTCTCCGGGAGCTCGGGACGACCTATCGGGACGTCGAGGCGTCCGGCGTGCTCTACCCGGTCACGGAGACCCACGTAAAATACGCCGCGCCGGCGCGTTACGACGAGGCGATCGTCATCGTCACGAGGCTTGCCTATGTCAAGAAAGCCTCGCTCAGGTTCGACTACGAAATTATTGGCGCAGACGACGAGACGCTTCACGCAACGGGCTGGACGGTACACGCGGCGGTGGACCGAACAGGCAGGATCATACGGATAGCGGACGAATTACTACATCTCCTCGACCCCGTGGGAGACCAGTCCTGAACAGGTGCAGTCGACCCGGGCCCGAGCGCGTCTCAAGCGAGGCGCGGGGGATAGCCGGGGCCGGCCAAAAAAGATTGATTTTTCATGCGCGGCATGATATATTACCATAATAATGTAAAAGGAGTCTCACTATGTTCGGGTTAGGGACGACCGAACTGCTGGTTATCCTGGTGATCGCCCTGGTCATCTTCGGGGGGAGTAAGCTCCCGGAGCTCGGGGCGTCCTTGGGCAAGGGGATCAAGAACTTCAAGAAGGGGCTTTCGGCCATCAACGAGGATGACGAGAAGAAAGAGATCAATACGCCCGGTGACCAGAGCGGTAAGAAGATCGAGCCGTAATAGTATCCGGCTATTGTCCGGCTGCCGGACGTCCGTGCCGACCGCGGTTCGGTCGGTTCTCCGTCGATCCCGGGTTCGGCTTTTTTATTCATGAAACCGGCCATTTTAGTTGACAGAGGAGGCGCAGCCTGTTATAGTTACTGAATAATATCGCGGGGTGGAGCAGTCCGGTAGCTCGTCGGGCTCATAACCCGAAGGTCATAGGTTCGAATCCTATCCCCGCTACCAGCATAATCAAGGACTTACGTGAAAGCGTGGGTCCTTTTTTTGTATTTGTCCTATAGCTATAGGTTCAAAATCAGTACTATTTCGAGTTTAAGTAAGCGAAGCTCTTGACAGTGAAGTGGCGGCGGGAGTATAACACCATCAGGCCGCATAGTTCCCTTGGTTACCATCCACCGGCTCCCGGAACCATACTCCCGTGGCATTTGGAAGTTCAACATACAACCTAAGCCTATGGACTAATCTAAACAGTGGTGCCGTTAGCGGGGGTAGGTCACTTTGCCGGAAGATTATAATCCTTTAAACTTTATAATTTTGTTTTTTCCATTATTCCATGACAAGGAGCTATTATGGAGAAGACCCGATGCCTGATAAAAGTTGACGCAGGCGCAGTTCTTGGATCCTGTCGACCCACGAATTTACGGCCAGAATATAGAACACATGGGCAGGCAGGTTCTGGGAGGCCTTATTGCAGAAACGGGATCGGCGGCCCCTCAGGATGGCGACAATTTCCGGCTTGACGTCCTGGAATCGATCAAAAGCCTGAATCCGTCTCTGCTGAGATGGCCCGGAGGCTGTTTCGCCGATTCATATCGCTGGAAAGACGGCGTCGGAGCGAACCGCCCCACAGTAAAAAACCGCATGTGGGGCAGATTCCTTGCACAGCATTTCTTCGGCAATCCCCCTTTTCCTGTCGGCCCTGTTGAAGACAATCGCTTCGGAACCGATGAATTCATGAATCTCTGTCGAAAAACCGGCGCCGAGCCAAGCATAACAGCAAGCCTGGGAGAAGATGATCCTGATGAGGCGTCAGCTTGGATCGGCTATATAAAAGAGAGATACGGAGCGGGAGCCGTTCCCGCTTGGAGCGTCGGGAACGAGCAGTGGAATCCCGTAGAGCCGGGAGGCTGCTTCCTAAGGCCTCGTAAATATGTGGAGCGTTTCCACAGGTTCGCTGGAAAAATGAGAGAAGCCGACAAGGATATAAAGCTGATCGCATGCGGAGGCGATGTCCTGATTTTCCCGGGCTGGAACAGGGAAATCATAGAGGGAATAGGCGAAAGCATGGACTATCTGTCCATGCATCTGTATACGCCTGCCGGAATACCCTTTCTTTCTCGTATAAACGCCTCCCCCGAACATTATTATGCTGTCGCTGCATCAGGACTTGCGGTTCAGGAACAAATCCTATGCATTGAAGATCTTGCTGAGAAACTTATCGGCAAATCAATCCCCGTTTCTTTTGATGAATGGAACATTCTCGGACCTCTTCGCAGTTTCATCAATCCGTGGCGCTCAATGAGGGAAGCCATAGGCGCAGCAGGAATCATCCACGTGTTTCACCGTCATGCCAACTATGTGAAGATAGCCGCAATGTTCGCAATGCTCAACGCAGCAAGCCCTCCCATCATAACGACAAGAGACGCCGTCATACTCGCTCCGGTTTTCCATATTCTGAAGCTTTACAGAGAGTTTACGGGAAAATTCAGCGTACGCAGCGAAACGGCATGTCCGTCAATCGACATTCCCAAACTCATTAACCTGCCTGAGCGCAAGTCGTTTCCTCTTCTGGACGCCAGCGCCTCGATAGACGGCAATCGTCTGACCGTGTTCGTAATAAACCGCGACCATGCAGCAAGCCATGAGGCGGAGCTCGAAATATCAGGAGCCGGTTTTTCAGGAACGGCTGAAATCCACACGGTGGCGGCGTCGGGATATCTTTCTCAAAATTCTGAGAACCGGCCGGAAACAGTCTGCGAAAAAACTGAAGAAGTCGAACTGAAAGGGATCCTTTCATTTCACCCCTGTTCGGTAACCGCGATTGTAATGAAAAAAACGGAAACGAAGTGACCTGCCCCCCGAAAATGACCTGTCCCCTGAGAACGAGTCCGTGTTGAGAGTTAGACCCGGGGTCCGGATCAGGGTCATTTAAGATTTACGACAAACTTTAGCGATTTCAGAGCTATCTCCTCTGTAGGTTTTCCTTTTTCACAAGATTGTGTCCCCGCTACCAGAATAATCAAGGACTTACGTGAAAGCGTGGGTCCTTTTTTTATGCTCCACATGGATATATACAGAGGCCACGGGAGGGTTCGTGCGCATGCCGAAATCATCGGGGTTTCGGTAAAGCAGTCTGCGGCTGGCTTAATTCAAGGGATAGCTACCCATCGAGAGACTCCGGCCGGGGTTGAGGAGCTGCCGACAGCAGCATTACGGTATGTCATCTTAGAGGAACCGTGAGAAAGGGCGGTGACGGGAGGTGTCCCCATATCTTTGAATTAAAAAACTTGACGAAATAGCGATACATAGAGTATAAAGCCATAAATTCTTATCGTATTTCTAATGATTGTCCATGCGCCCGCCCATTGCGTATGACGATTCAGGAAATGACAAGACACACTCGATCAGGACGCCTCGAATTGAGACCGGATTATCCGAGAGTGGGGATAGGCTGGTTTTGAAGATGTAAATTGGGGAGCTACGGACTGATTTGTTATAGGCGTTAAAAAGATATCTTAAACGCATAAAACGTCAAGAGGAAAGCGAACATGGAAGTGTTTCTTGATTTCTTCAATATATTTAGCAGGTACATACCCTTTTTCCTGAAAGCGAGTCTCCTGACGGTCGAGATCTCGGCGCTTTCTATTGTTATTGGATTCTTTTTAGGTCTCTTTGCTGCCCTTGGAAAGATGTCCCATAACAGGCTGATACGCTGGCCGTCCCGTTTCTATGTCTGGTTTTTTCGCGCTACCCCGCTCCTCGTGCAGATCTTCCTCATTTATTTCGGTCTTCCCCAGTTTGGCATTAACCTCAGCCCTTTCGTAGCCGGCGTTATGGCTATGAGCATCAATGCGGGGGCCTATTATTCGGAAATCATCCGTGCGGGCATCCAATCGATTCATCAAGGCCAAATGGAAGCGGCCCGATCACTCGGAATGAGCTACAGCCTGGCTATGCGCCGCATTATTCTTCCTCAGGCCCTCAAGGTTGTTATCCCCCCGTTTGGAAACGAATCGATTATTCTCATAAAGGATACTTCTCTCTTATCGACAATAACCATCGTGGAGATCACGCTCATGGCACAGCGACTGATAAGCTCAACGTGGAGACCCTTCGAGCTGTATCTTGTGGCCGCCGCCTACTATGCTATGATTACCTCGGTATTGAACTATGTCCTGAACCGATACGAGAAAAAGCTTGATGTGTCTCAAAGAAAAGGATAATATGACTAAAAGAGTCTTAATACACTTGCGGAGGTTTTCACAATGAAGAAGTTTTCAGTGCTCATCTTAGCGTTTCTTCTTCTTTTTGCCTTTTCCTGCACTACGGAGAAGGGCGATACGCTCGATAAGATCAAGGAACAGGGATTCATCACAATCGCGGTAACCGCCGGTAGCCCCCCTTTCAGTTTCGTGGATGAAAAGACTGGGCTGGAAATAGGGTTCGATGTTGATTACGCTACCGAGGTTGCCAAGCGCCTCGGGGTGGAGCCTAAAATAATTATGGTGGAATGGGATGGGATACTTCCCGGGCTTCTGGCCGGGAAATACGATATCATAATCGGGAGTATGGCGATCACCGATGAGAGGAAGCTGCAGGCTAATTTCACCCGTCCCTATTATTCATCGGGCGCCCAGCTTATCGTCAGGGCCGATGATACCTCGATCAACGGCATCGAAAACCTCGAAGGCAAGTCGGTCGGCGTAACCATCGGCACGACCTACGAGGAGAAGGCCAAAGAGATCCCCGGCTGTATCGTCAAGACATACAAAACCGAAATGGATGAGCTCCTTGACCTGAAAAACGGCAACATCGACGCCGTCATTACGGACCGATACATCGGCGCGTATACCATTAAGGAATCGGGACTTCCCCTCAAACTCGCGGGAGATCTCATCTACAAAGAAGATGAGGGAATCCCGATCAGGAAAGAAGATGCTAAGCTTCTGGATGCGGTAGATAAGGCTGTTGAGGAGATTACTAACGACGGCACGTTTAAGACCCTGAGCGGAAAGTGGTTTGGTATCTAAGAACTAGGCAAGTATTCTACGAATACCCAAAGGGGAGGGAGACGATTATCCCTCCCCTTAAGCATGGAGAAACAGATCTATGTCTTCCCTCCGGAAAAAAGACAAAATCATAGATGTGAGGGGGTTGAGAAAAGACTTTGGTAAGCTTCACGTCCTTAAAGGGGTTGACGCAAGTATCACAAAGGGCGAGGTCCTGGTCATTATCGGCCCCTCGGGTTCAGGGAAGAGCACCTTCTTGCGCTGCTTGAACATGCTCGATATGCCGACCGGGGGCGATATATTTCTCGACGGGGTCAAGGTAAACGACCATTCCCTTTCGAAGAAGGATTTCCAGCGACATATTAATGGAATCCGAGCCAGAATGGGTATGGTTTTCCAGCAGTTCAATCTGTTCCCCCATATGACTGCCCTCGGAAACGTGACCGAAGCCCCTATTCGCGTTCTCAATATCCCAAGCGACAAGGCAACCTCTATGGCCCAGGATCTCCTCAAGAAGGTCGGTCTTCAGGATAAAGCCGACGTTTACCCCGAGTCGCTTTCCGGCGGCCAGAAACAACGGGTGGCCATTGCACGTGCGCTCGCCATGAATCCCGAGGTAATGCTCTTTGACGAGGTGACATCCGCTCTCGATCCGGAGTTGGTAGGGGATGTTCTCAAGGTTATGAAGAACCTAGCCAAAGATGGGATGACCATGATCGTTGTAACCCATGAAATGGGTTTTGCCCGGGAAGTGGGAGATTGGCTTATCTTTATGGATGAAGGGGTGATCATGGAAGAGGGCAAGCCCCGGGAGATATTGGCAAACCCACGTAATGAGAGAACCAAAAAATTTCTCAAAGAAGTGTTATAGATACGGTTAACCTATTATCCCATTATTCCCGTTTCTGAGGTCATAGGTTCGAATTCTATCCCCGCTACCAGCATAATCAAGGACTTACGTGAAAGCGTGGGTCTTTTTTTGTATTTGTCCTATAGCTATAGGTTCAAAATCAGTACTATTTCGAGTTTAAGTAAGCGAAGCTCTTGACAGTGAAGTGGCGGCGGGAGTATAACACCATCAGGCCGCATAGTTCCCATGGTTACCATCCACCGGCTCCCGGAACCATACTCCCGTGGCCTTTGGAAGTTCAACATACAACCTAAGCCTATGGACTAATCTAAACAGTGGTGCCGTTAATGGGGGCAGGTCAGTACTCTTGATATCACTTTCTTTTCTAAAATCCCGTAACCGCGGGCGAATATTTCTCGGGAATGACATCCCTTGTATCGCGGCTGACGTGTAGGGAATTCAAACAGTCGAAGAGAGGGGAATATCGATGAATCCAACTGAGCGAGTTATTGCTGCTATTGAAGGAAGAGTACTGGATCGGGTGCCGACTTTCTGTCCTTTCCTTGACCCATGGCCGGTGCAGCAGGTTCTCGGGAAGCCAATCCTGTCGGATAAGATTGTTTTCCTCAATCCTCTTACCCGTTTCATTCTTGATCACTGGGGCCCCTCGCTTAAAAAAGCCATTTCCGATCCCGCCCTCGAAAAGCTCAACCTCAAGCAGATCGAAGCCGCACGTCGAATCGGACTAGATTCGATATGGGGCCTATACGACATCAGAAACATCGTCAAAGATTCCAAGACGTTTATCGTGAGCCCGGGCTTCTACTACGACATCATTCAGGACGGTCACGGCAACCTGACCTACATGTACCGAGGTCCAGCTATTTCATCCGAGAAAGAGTTCGATGAGTGGCCCTATCTTCATAATAACGACGAAATGGCCCATTCCTGTTTCCTCTTTTTCAAGAAGGCAATGCCGCTTTATGGTGATAAAATATGCGTCATTGGAGAGGTCTCGGGCGGTATCCAGGAGGTGCTTTTTCACCTCCTTGGGTTTGAGAAGTTCTCGCTTTTCATCAGGAAAGAGCCGCGCTTCATACAGCGGCTTATCGGCTTCTTCGAGGAATACAAGATGAAGGGGTACATGGCCATGATGGACGCGGGAGTCAAGGTTATTATGGCCGGAGACGATTTCGCTTTTAAATCGGGCCCCATTCTCAATCCAAGGATCATTGACGAGCTCTTCGGCCCCCCGTACACCCGCCTCACCCGGACCGTTCACGATCGAGGTGGGAAGATCCTGCTCCACTCGTGCGGTGACAACACGGTTCTCTTCGATCTCTTCATCAAGTGGGGTTTCGACGGCGCTCATGCCTATGAAAACACGTCAAACGTTGACATCTATCGAGAAAAAGAGGTTCATGGAGACCGATTCTCTATCGTTGGCGGTCCCGGGGTTGACTACTTGCTCACGGAACGCTCAACGGCCGCGGAGGTGGCCGATGCAACAAGATACATGATCGATCGTCTTGCACCGGGAGGGCGGTTTATACTGAGTCCGGTACACGCCCACGGAGAAATGGACATGAGCAAGGTCAGGGTTATGATCGAAACCGCGCGGGAATATGGTCTGGGAAAACCGCAGGCCTGTAAGACGGCGGAGTGAGCCGTCACCGAGACTTATCGAAGATAGGCCCCACTCCGGCTAGGATAGAATATGGGTAACCAAAGGGGGTTGATTCTATCAGGATGACTGTAAGGGACCCCCAGGGAAGCCTGACCGAGTACCTGACGATATTTCTATATCTAACCTACTTTGACCTGCCCCCCGAGAACGAGTCCGTGTTGAGAGTTAGACCTGGGGCCCGTATCAGGGTCATTTAAAGATTTACGACAAACTTTAGCGATTTCGGAGCTATTTCCTCTATTGGGTTTCCTTTTTGACGGTAGCGTGTCCCCGCTACCAGAATAATCAAGGACTTACGCAGAAGCGTGGGTCCTTTTTTTATTGATGAACCACAGTACCCTGATATCTTATGTATCGAGCCAGTCTAAGGCCTCGGGGAGCGTGTTGAAGTTTTCCATCTGCGTATCGGACTCCCTGCCGACCCTGCCGGAGGCCAGTGTCTGTATCGGCTGATCGGTGACGGTGGCCGATTTCCTTACCCCTTTGTTCTTAGACAATTCCTGGGCCTTGATGAATGCCTCCATGATCGACTGCGGCGGTACCTTGAAGTCCCGTACATCGATGAGGCTGCTAAAGCCGGGGCTCATTCTTGACAGCAATCTCTCCACATCGGCAAGATACCCCCTTTTGAATTCCTCCCTATCGGGCCAGAAACCTCGGAATACGACATAGGTCCTGTTGACCACCGTATCGGCCTCTATCGTATAGAATTCGTTGTCCGCTATCAACTCTCGTGCCATCTTAGCCTCCTTGCGTATGCTCTGTTGTTTTACACCGTGTATCAATTATAAGATAATGTCTGGATTAGACAACCGTTTGATTTTTCATCAGCGTAACGATCACACCATTACCTGTCACGATGAGAAATAACCCATCATTTTTCGTATTTTTCGTCAGTGACGACGTTTATTCCTGTCCCCGCCGGCAACGAACTCAAGAACTCACACGAAAGCGTGGGTTCCTTTTTTGGGGCGGTCGATCGGATCAGGGAGGGGGGGGACGGAATTCAATCCGCAAAATAAACGGGAGGCGGCTATAGGCCGCCTCCCGTCATCTCCGTATTGTCGGAACCACCCTGTTTAAAACTCATGTGCGTATTGACCCAGCGGTAGATCGGTCCCCGGTGCTCCCGCCCCGTCTTTACGGTCGTTCCGGGGCGTCACGGTCGTCCGACCTGCCTCTCGAAAGCACGTCCCTGCCAGGGACGGGAGCGCCCGTATAATGACGGGGGTCAGGTACGCGTACCGTGGGCTTCGGCCTATCACGGAAGGCTATACTTGAATGCGGCGCACGAGTTACATGCTTACCCCTAACCCTTTAGCGACCGGTTGTTTTCTCTATGCTCTCGGGATACCGGGCCCCCTCTATTGTGATTGCCGAGGCGGCGCTTTCGATCTCGTGCAGATCGTCGGGTGTAAGCTCAAGGGTAACCGACCCCAGGTTTTCGTCCAGGCGTGAAAGCTTTGTGGTCCCCGGAATCGGCACGATCCACGGTTTTTGGGCAAGGAGCCAGGCGAGCGATATCTGTGCGGGGGTCGCATTTTTTCGTTGTCCGATCCTGTCCAGGAGATCAACCAGGGCCCGGTTCGCCTTCCGGGCCTCCGGCGTAAAGCGGGGAACGATATTGCGGAAGTCGGAGCTGTCGAAGGTTGTGTTTTCGTCGATCTTCCCCGTGAGAAAACCCCTGCCCAGAGGGCTGTAGGGGACGAAGCCGATCCCGAGCTCCTCGAGGGTCGGCAGCAGTTCCGCCTCGACTCCCCTCGTCCACAGCGAGTATTCGGTCTGAACCGCGGTAACCGGCTGGACGGAGTGGGCGCGGCGGATCGTCCCTACTCCCGCCTCCGAGAGGCCGAAGTGCCTGACCTTGCCTGCGCGAATCAGGTCCTTGACCGCGCCCGCCACGTCCTCAATGGGCACGTCGGGGTCAACACGGTGCTGATAGAAGAGGTCGATGGCATCGACCCTGAGCCGCACAAGCGAGGCCTCCGCGACCTCCCTGATGTGCTCCGGCCGGCTGTCCCACCCCACTCCCCATGGCGAGCGGCCGGTTGGATCGAGCTTGACCCCGAACTTGGTCGCGATCACCACCCGGTCACGGAACCCAGAGAGCGCCTCGCCCA
The DNA here is from genome assembly GCA_963735595.1 of uncultured delta proteobacterium. Classification (GTDB taxonomy): domain Bacteria; phylum Desulfobacterota; class Zymogenia; order Zymogenales; family Zymogenaceae; genus JAFGAS01. Next base: position 723,091 of record CAVTLK010000002.1, read on the forward strand.
CGAGCTCCTCGTTCGCAAACGGGCCGTAGACCTCCGCCGTGTCGAAGAAGGTGATGCCGCGCTCCACGGCCGTCCGGATAAGGGAGATCATCTCCTTCCTGTCTCCGGCCGGACCGTATGCGACGGACATTCCCATACAACCGAGCCCGAGTGCCGACACCTCCAGGCCGTTTTTTCCCAGTGTACGTTTTTTCATTATTTTCTCCTTTTTACCTGTTCAGGATCAAAGCGATTTATAACCTTTGCTCACCTCTATTTTCCGCTTTGTTAAGAGATAGTTTACCCCTGAAAAAACGAAGGAGATAGACCGATCCTGTTAGTTTCTTGCCTAATCCTCCGAGTACCTCAATAAATGGGTTGTATGGGGGGGTGGTATCTAGTACTATTTACCAGAAGACATCAATGGGTGGGAACATGGCTCGGGTATTCGAGAGGAAGTTAGATGGAAGCGGCACTTGAAGCTTTGGGAAAGGGCATAGCCCGATGGACCGACAGGGCCGACATATTCGAGACCGCGGTCCCGGGCTTGTCGCTATTTCGATGGGACGAACCGACCGAGCCCATGAGCAGCATGTACGTGGCGAGCATCTGCGTGATTGCCCAGGGGGCCAAACGCGTGTTACTCGGGGAGGACTCATATATCTACGGCGCACACCGCTATCTGGTGACGTCCGTGGATCTGCCAACGGTCGCTCAGGTTATCAAGGCGAGCCGGGAGAAGCCCTGCCTGGGGTTTACGCTGAGACTCGATCAACGGGAAATTTCACAGCTGATGGTGGACAGCAAGCTTCCCCCGCCGCGTGCCCGGCAGTCGGACCGCGGAATGGCGACCGGGGAGGTCACGCTGCCGTTGCTGGCCGCGTTTCAGCGGTTGATCGACCTGCTTTCCGAACCAAGAGATATCCCGATCCTTGCGCCGATCATCCAGCGGGAGATTTTCTACCGGTTGCTCGTGGGCGATCAGGGTACCCGTCTACGACAGATTGCGTCGGCGGGAAGTCAGAGCCAGCAGATCGCGCGGGCAATCGATTGGCTGAAGGACAACTTCGCACGGCCGCTGCGTATCGATGATCTGGCTAATCACGTCAATATGAGCACCTCAACCTTCCACCATCATTTCCGGGCGTTGACGGCCATGAGCCCGTTACAGTACCAAAAGTGGCTGCGTTTAAACGAGGCGCGACGGCTGATGCTCGCCGAGCGCCTGGACGCTACAAGCGCTGCGCTTCAGGTAGGATACGAAAGCCCATCCCAGTTCAGCCGCGAGTATAGCCGCCAATTCGGGGCGCCGCCGTCGCGCGACATTATGAGCCTCAATCAAATTACCGTCGGTGAAATGGTTTAGATTCGCCTGTCAGGGTCATTTGAGTTTCATCGAGAACCCGACCGGGGGGGGCAGGTCATCATCTATTCCTTTCGATTGAATCCTATCCCCGCTACCAGTAAAACCAAGGACTTACGCAAAAGCGTGGGTCCTTTTTTTGTGAGTGACCTAAAGTTATTTTGGGGTTTACCGATTAAATGGCGCGGTGTTAATTGTTGACAGAAAAGTGTCGAAGAGAGTATAAGATGACTAGGACGCACAGTTCTCTTAACTACAATCCCCCGGCTCCTGAAACCATACTTCCCCGGTCTTCGGGAGCTCAAAAAGGAGCGTATGCCTATGGAATAACTCAAACACTGTTACAGTTCTCGGGAGCAGGTCAATCGTTTTCATGTAACTTCACGCTTGACAGGAGCCAATAAGTACTATCGGGTGTTTCACACGACATTTATAGTGGGGAATAGCATGAAAAAGAACTTTATCCTCTTTTTGTCTATGTCACTTGTTGTTGTGTGTGCTCTCTCATCTATCGCAGCGCACGCGATACTAACTCTTGACAACGTCTCATATTTAATAGTATAAAAAAGCGTCAAGGATCAAAGTACGTTCCGGTGGCGTGGGGCAACGGCCTTGCCTGCCGGCCGTTACACAAGGCCCCTGTTATGACGGACTGTCCTTATTCAATCGGCTGTAACCGATGGGAAGGCGACTTCGAATTCCCATTTGGCCAGTAATGCATAGGTGCTTTCGCCGTAAAATAGTACGAAGGGGCACTTAAGCACGTTTGCCGGTCTTCCGGATACGGGAGTGAAACGTGAGCCGATGGGCTCACGTGAAAACCGGTTCTCTTGATCGGGATAGACACTATCGAGTGAGAGGAAATCAGATGAAAGACAAACCGGAACTCCTTTACCTGGAGCTACTGAAAAAGACGCTCACATTTACCCTGTGGCCCGAGCCGCCGATACCGATCACGGCTATACGGCACAAATATAATCCTGTCAACTGGTTCTTTGTTACCGCTATCGCGAAGCTGCTGAAGCTTGGAAAACTCCAGATCGTCAAAGACCGCGGTTATTCGGAAGAAATGAGAACGGACGGGGGAATATGGCCGGTCTATGCCGATACCATGATTGGGATGAAGCGCCTCGATAACATCCAGTACTGCGTTGAAACCGTGATCAAGGATGGAGTCCAGGGGGACTTCATCGAGACGGGCGTCTGGAGGGGCGGCGCATGTATTTTAATGCGTGCCATACTCAAGGTCCGCGGTGTTGAGAACCGTAGGGTATTCGTTGCCGATTCTTTTGCGGGACTGCCGAAGCCGGACGCCGTAAAATACCCCGCCGACAGGGGGGATAAACACCACACTCGAAGCTTCCTCACCGTAACAAAGAAAGACGTCGAAAACAATTTCAAGAAGTACGGTCTATTAGACAAGCAGGTCGTTTTCCTTAAAGGGTGGTTCAAGGATACCCTTCCGAAGGCGCCCATCAAGAAGCTTTCAATACTCCGTCTCGACGGCGATATGTATGGCTCGACTATGGAGGCCCTGGAGATCCTCTATCCGAAGCTGTCAAAGGGCGGTTTTTGCGTTATCGATGATTACGCCTTACGGGGCTGTAGAATGGCGGTGGATGACTACCGGTCTAAATATAATATAAAAGAGGAAATCAAGTCTATCGACTGGACCGGCAGATACTGGAGAAAAAACTAGCGGGTACGATTACTAGAGAGGGTTTTTCTTTTCTCGAGGGTGTCGCAGATTCAGTTGAAACCGGGCGACGGTACAGCTTCTCATATTACGCTACCTGTTTCGCATTTTCAACATAAGGATCATCTTCAAGGGCGGATTTAAGTATCCGGAGGTCCCGGTACCCGCTGATCCGCCGAAAGCTCTTCTCCACCGCGAGAGTTCCCGGAGCCCCGAGATTCTTCCGTTGAAGTGCTTATCCGCTCCTTATCTGGCTAATTCCCTGAGCAATTCCCGCGACGTATCGATAATAGTCTGGTTGCGAATAATCTGTTCCCTTTTCTTCTTGGACAGCACGCCCAGCAGTTTGCCTATCTTCAGGAAGAACAGCTTTCGCCGGGCGTTACCGATCTTTTTCCGGACGATAAATTCTATCTGGTCTTTCGTATAGTGTTTTTTATAAAAGACCTGCTTTCCCCGCTGCCTTCTCAGCCGGACTTCCCTGGAAGGCAATGTTGCGGAGCTGACGCCGCCGATATGGTCAACGGTGACGTCCCGATACCATGATACAACGAGTCCCTGCTTTCTGATTCGTAATGCGAGATCGGTCTCCTCGGCATATAAGAAATAATCCTCGTCAAAGCCGCCGACGTTTTTATAGACATCGTACGGTATCATCATGCAGGAACCGCTTATCCACGCGATTTCGCCCGGCAGGTTCTTAATCATGTGGCCCGGGTGGATTTCGCCGGGGTAATCATAGTGCGGCACCAACTCTTTCCCGTCGTGGGCTACCGAAGGCCCCATCAGCCCGCATTCAGGGTGGCTTTCCATGAAATTGACCATCCGGCGCAGGGCGTCGTCGCTCCGCAGCTCAATATCGGGATTGGATACCAGTATAAAGCGGCCTTTCGCACTCCGAAACCCTAAATTACAGCCGCGGCCGTAACCGAGGTTTTCATCGCTGGAAACCAGCTTCCCCGGGAAGGCCGTTTTCTTCAGGACCTCAATGCTATTGTCCGTGCTGGCGTTATCGACGACGATAATCTCGAAGGTAACGTCCTTTTGCCTCAGCACCGAATTTATACACGGTACGATGACGTCCGCCGAATTGTAGCTGACGATTACTACACTTACGTCCATTATATTATAAACCTCTCAACAGGGACTTGTTTTGGGGGGGCAGGTCAATAGATAGATAAGGGATTAAATGCCATCCAGCAGTGGGGAATCTTTATCGGTTAAAGGATCAACCGCAAACTTGTATTTCGCCTTTATTCTGAAGAAATTCTTACCGCCGGATATCCCGATTTCAAGGTAAGTACGAGCATTTACCGCGCCGACTATTTTCTGGATCAAATCCGACCTTTTCATTACTCCCCCTTTCGGTTGTAGTTGAGGGTCTGGGAACGCTTGATGGAATGAGAGGTTGAGATTGAATCAATCCTGATCTCGTAATTATGCGTTTCAACAAGCCAACAATAGGGCATTTTTACGAATTGTATTGAGAATGTCGATTTATCTCCGAACCGGCCCGACTGTTCCCTCACGGCTGGTATCGTCAAAAGAAAAAGGCCGCGCTAAACCTCGCCATTTTCGACCGCGCGCAGGAAGGTTTGAGTATCGGTACTCAGCATAAAAGGGATAGCCCTGCCAATTCGTTCGTCATCCCAATCCCACCAGCGTATCTTCAGAAGTCGATCGACTATTTTTCTTTCGAACCGCATCTTAACGATTCGTGCCGGATTACCAGCAACGATGGCATAGGGGGGGACGTTGCGGGTTACAACAGCCCGCGCGCCCACGACCGCCCCGTCGCCGATGCGCACTCCGGACAAGATGATCGCTTCCGCACCGATCCAGACGTCGTTGCCGATAATAACGTCACCCTTGGACGCCGGGTGACCGGAGATATGACGGTAGTCCCCCCAAATGAAATTAAAAGGAAAAGTCGTTATCCAGTCAGTGCGATGCTCTCCTCCGACGAAAACCTGAACACCCCGTGCTATCGAACAAAACGATCCTAACTCGAACATACCATCAGTCGCCGCAGAGCGTCTAATCCGCAAGTCGCCGTAGGACCATCTGCCAATACTGTAACGTGCGGAGTATCTCTCATGTACAGTCTTCCGTTTCTTCTTGAACGGATTCCGAGTTATCTTTTCCAGAAGGTCCTTCATATCGTACTTTTCCTAAAATAAACTAATATCCGGGTACGTATCACGGGGTACCTCTCGAAAGAGTCACCTCTAAGATATGGGGACGAGTACCAGTACCTGTTACGTAGAGAGAACCCGCTCGTATATCTCCTGGAACATCCTGGCGTTTTCGATTTTGGTGTATTGCGTATAGACTTTCCGGGAAACAGCCAAGGCCTTTATCCGGGCTTTCTCCGGGAAATAGCATGACACGGCCGCCGCCATAGCTTCGTGATCTCTCGGATCGTCGAGCACCCGTCCCATTATTTTGGATTTAACGAACACGGACGCACCGGCGTTCCTGGTCGTTACTACCGGAAGCCCCGACGCTATTGCCTCAAGGATGACGTTGCCGAAAGTATCGTAAAACGTCGGCAGGAGAAAGATATCCGCGGCGGCGTACAGTGGTACGATGTCTTCTACGTAGCTCATAAATACAACGCGGTTCGAAACACCGAGGCGTTCGGCTTCCTTCCGGTATGGACGATCGTCGTCCCTGCCTGCGATAACCAGCCGAAACGGTTTCTTGACCCGTCTCTCGAGGAGCGGCAACATGCGGATTGCGGGAAATACACCCTTGAGCCGGTAGTTGTTGGTCGCGGTCAGGATCATGATCTCGTCTTCGGCAAGACCCAGCTTTGCCCGCGCCGATTCGCGGTAACGGTCGCGGTTTTGGGGTTTGAACCGTGCGATGTCGATACCGTTGTAAATAACCTGGATGCGGTCGGCTTTAACACCGTGAAACCGCATAATATCGTTTTTAACCTTGTCGCTGTGGGAGACAATAGCCCTGACTCCCGAATCCCGGTACTGCTGCCTCTGGAGTGAGAGGATGAGTTGCCTGCGCGGGGATAGGAACCTGACGATACGGCCACAGAGCCGGGCCGGTACCGACTCGCGGGACTTGTCGTCTGCATCAAACCAAGCCTGTTCGACGCCTGTATGGGAATTAAGCACCGTTACTCCCGGATTATGCCCGAGACCGTGGACGATGTCGTAATCCTCTTTCTTGACGTGTTTCTTGATCCCCCGCACAAACGTCAGGAGTCTCAGGAACTTGGGATGGCCGATCGTCGGGATTTCGTGAACGACGATGTCCTTATGTGAGGAGCTACCGCGACGGCAGAAGACGTGCAGCTCGTGGCCGTCGTCCGTAAGGCTTTCCGCTAAATACTGAGTATACCGCTCAACGCCCCCCGACCGGGGGTCGAATTTATCGATAATCAGGGCTATCTTCAGTTTCTTCATACTGTCCTGGTATCCTCGTGCCGGGTAGTGCCGGCAGCGTAATACCCAACACCACGTATTTGTTTCCCGCCGGACCGATGGCGGCCGGGTCCGCGACCTCCGACGTTGGCGGGAGCGCGGGCGCCGGTTTTGCCTAACCACGTAACCGTATCATTTTTCGGCCGGGGCGAATTCGACTCTCAAATACAACAGGTTGATTAAAGAGTACCTCAGCAGGTGTTTAAAAGCAAGACGTTTTCCTGGACCTCGGCTTACCTCTCTTTTCGGCTGGTAAAGCCGCACCTGGTAGTTGAACCTGCGCTACACGTTGTCGTTCGTCCTCTGCACATAGAAGCATGCCTGATCACCGTTGCGGTTATTATTTAAGACTGTTGCCATCTTGACGTAACGGTTTATTTCATTTCTTGAGAAATCTGATCGCTTTAGTTTTTTTAAAGGTATACCTTTCTTATAGCCTTCGCTACCCAAGAACTGAAATCTGGAGGAATCATATACGACATATTTCTCATGAAGGTTACATTTCTTTAAAAGCAATCTAAAGCTTTCCAATGTATGTAAAAAAAGATGCCTCGGAGCATCTATTTGTACCCAGTTTTCCCTATAATGATGCCATGCGTATGAAGACGCTATCGGTATGCGAATGAGCGCGTATGCATTGGGTGATAATAAATCATATATCTTGTTTAAAACCCTTTCCGGTTGGGGCATATGTTCAAAAGAATGACTTAAGACTATTAAATCATATGTACAATCCTGTATGTCGAAGATTTCTTTTTTATAGATATTGATATCTTTATACTTAATATCATTGTCAATAAAGGGATCGACACCAGTTAAATCAGTAAAGCCGGAGTCAAGCAATTTTTTTAGCAGGCGACCTGAACCGCAACCCACATCTAATACTCTCATGGAAAAATCTATGTCAATTTTCTCTAACCACGTTACATGCTCGGGCTTTTTCATTCCTAAGGACAGTATCCTACTAAGTATGGTACGTTTATCTAACCAGTATTTAGACATGTGTCGAAGGCGGAGTTTTTTCCATTTTGAGCGTTCAGCCTTAACTTTAAACGAGCAGTAGTTATCCGGGTAGTACTTCGACAAATCATGAGGTATACTTGCCAGCTGCAAGCATCCACAGTTTGAACATTCAAGATATTCAAATTCGTCCTTGGTCCCGAAGTGCATCTCTTTGACAACGTAAGTACTATTATTTTGCTTGTTTCCACATATATTACACCGAATCTCCATTTGAACCTCGCGAAAGACTACTCAAACTATATAATAAGTGCTTAGAAGCGTGATCCATAGAGGTGCTTGTGGTTTTCAGAAACAAATAGTCGGGAAGCTATCCGGCATATAGCTTAAACCTAACAAAAATTTAATGGCAAAACTGTCTCATATACTACTGCATAAGGCTCGCTTTTTCAAGATGAAAATAGGCATCCGGGCCGGACCGAGGAATCCAGGAATGAGAGAACCGCTGTTCAGTCGATAGGGCGGTATAATGCAAACTACGCGTGCCTGAGACCTGTCCCCCGAAAATGAGCCCATGTTAGAAGCAGGACCCCGGCACAATGCCGGAGTTATTTATTGACGACGAACGTGATAAAGGGGTCTCTCCTCAACTGCTTGTCTTTTCTACACGTAACATGTCCCCGCTACCGGCATCATCAGGGACTCACGCAAAGGCGTGAGTCCTTTATTTTGATCTCCGTATTCCTATAACGATTAACAAAATGATATCAAGAAAGACTTTACAGGCAGAATGAAGAAGTGCTATAAACCAGAAAGGGATAGCATTCTTCCGTCGTAAGGAGAAGTCATCGATATCTATAAAAAATCATTTAACAAGGAATAAAACCATGAATGCCCACGAACGAGTACGTGCCGCCCTGTCTCATCAGGAACCGGATCGCGTTCCCACGATCTCGTGTATAGATGTCCAGAGCCATGTCTATGAGATTCTTGGGGGAAAGCCGGACAACTCATACAAGTACATCACCAACCCCTTCACCGCGAAAATTATCGATTTCACATCCCCGGTCTTAAACGCGTTAAACGTTTTCGATCGGGACGTTACCGAGTTTATGCTCAAGAAACTCGAATCGGATGTCATCATGGGATATGATGCCACATGGGCGATATATGCCAACATCTTTCTCTTTAAAAACTCGAAATACATGACCGATATCTACGGCGGGCGGCTCTATAAGATCGCGGATGACGGCCACGGCAATATGGATACTCCCATGTATCTGGATGGGACGTTCCAAACTCCCGATGATTGGCGGCGTTTCAATAAGAAAAGATGGGAGGCGCTCCCCGACAAGATGTTTCAATTCAACACGCTTATAAATAAAAAATTCGGAAAAGATATCTATATCTTCGGTTCTCTCTTCATGGGCCTCTTCGAAAACGCCTGGCAACCGTTCGGTTTTGCCCGTTTTGCCCGCTTCGTAAAAAAAGAGCGGGCGTTTCTCGAAGAAATCATCGAATACAGCAAGAACATCTACCTCAGGGTCATCGACGCCATCGCCGATGCGGGTCTTCCCGGTTTTATCATGTCAGACGACATGGCGTATAAATCAGGCCCCATGCTAAATCCTGTAACCACCGATGAGCTATTCGGCTACGCCTACCGGGCGGTCAACGATTATGCCCACAAGAAAGGCCTTGTAACTATCATCCACACCGACGGCTGGACGATCCCCCTGCTCCCGTATTTCGTCAAATGGGGGTTCGACGGTCACCACTCACTCGAGCCAACCGCGCACGTTGACCTCGGAGAGGTCAGGAAAGTGATCGGGCACAAGCTCTCTCTGCTTGGTCATCTCGATATCGCCCATGTCCTCTCGTACGGTTCTAAAGAAGAGGTCTTCGAGCATGTTCGGGACTCCATACGGAAGGCCGGCGCAGGCGGCGGGCTCATCTTAGGCCCTTCCAATTCCCACGCCGATATCAGGGTCCAAAATATCCGGTGGATGATGGAGGCGATCGATACATACGGAAGATACCCACTCTCGCTATGAACGCGCGGTACGTAGAATTGTCGCGGTATCGCGGCATCGGGTATTTTACTCAGGATCATACGGTTTCCGAAACCATACTCGCCGGGTTTTAGAATAGGGCTCACAAGAGCTGAGCCTATGGCTAACCCGGATATCGTACCGCTCCCGGCGCGGGTAAGTGCACAATGAATCCAACACTGCGGAGATTACGAGGAATCGTAAGAAAGATCGTCGCGCTCCTTTGGGGATGTCTGCGTTCTCTCAGGAATCCTTTCAGGATCGCAAAAAGATGCGGATACCTGGCGAGTCGGTTCTATACTGAGATGAGGACCAATGGGGCACTATCCGCAGTTCTCCAGATACACCGGTTTATCGCGATACGGGTAACCGCAGGATATACCTATAGAGATACCTTCGACGCGAAAAAAATCCGCGATACGATTCAGGACTTCACCTGCCGGCCCCTCGTAAGCATCATCATGCCCGTCTATAACGCCGACCGCAAATGGCTTGTGTCCGCCATCGAGTCCCTCAGATGTCAACTGCATGAGAACTGGGAGCTATGCGCGGTCGACGATGGGTCCACAAAAGGCCATGTCAGAAAGACGCTCACCAGGTACGCCAGGAAGGACAAAAGGATCAAGGTCCGCTTCCTGGTCGAGAACACCGGGATAGCCGGCGCATCCAACGAGGCCCTGTCGATCGCATCGGGCGATTTCGTCGGGTTCCTCGACCACGATGACGAACTTACTCCAGATGCCCTATATGAATCGGCCAAGGCCATTAACGAAACGGGGAGGGACCTTTACTATTCCGACGAAGACCATATAGCGAGAAACAATGAATATGCGACCCCATACTTCAAACCGGACTATTCCCCGGATTTCATCCTCTCCAGGAACTACATCACCCATTTCGTCGTCTGCCGGAAATCCGTGATCGACAAAATCGGCGGATTCAGGAAAGGATTTGACGGCGCACAGGATCACGAGCTGCTCCTGAGGATACTCGAAGGAACAAATACGGCGCATCATATCCCGAAGGTGCTCTACCACTGGCGGGAACACCCCGGATCGGCCGCGGCAAGCCCGAATGCGAAACCGTATGCCTGGGAAGCGGGCAGAAGGGCCGTCGAAGCGGCCCTGGAAAGGAGAAACATAAGAGGAGAAGTATCGCTCGGTATAGAGCCCGGGATCTACCGCGTCAGGAGGCACGTAGCGGGTAATCCGCTCGTCAGCATCGTAATCCCCTTCAGGGATAAGCCGGGGTACCTGAAGGGCTGTCTCGATTCGGTTCTGGAACGGTCTTCGTACGCCCGGTACGAGATCATCGGTATCGACAACGGGAGTGGCCTTGGAGAGACACGGGACCTGATCGATTCGTACCGCAAGATGGACGGGAGGATACGGTTCCTCGAGTATGACGTCCCGTTTAACTATTCCCGTATCAACAACTACGGCGTGAACCAGGCGAGGGGAACGCACATCGTCCTTATGAATAACGACATCGAGATCATCGCGCGCGACTGGATCGAGGCGCTGCTCGAGCACACACAGAGGCCCGAGGTCGGGGCCGTGGGGGCAAAACTCTACTATCCCGACAATACCATACAGCACGCGGGCGTAGTCGTCGGCTACGGGACGTGCGGGGCCGCCCATTCCTTTTACCGTGATGGGAGGGATACGGGCGGTTACTTCGGGAACATAAACTGCATCCATAACGTTAGCGCGGTGACAGGAGCGCTAATGATGGTACGAAAGGAGGTCTATGAGGCGTCGGAAGGTTTGAACGAGACCGATTTTCCCGTGGCGTTCAACGATATCGATTTTTGCCTGCGCCTCATCTCAAAGGGACTGCTGAACGTTTTCACTCCGTACTGCGAAGCGTACCATCACGAGTCGATCTCGCGCGGATATGATGACGTGCCCCGGAATCAGGAGAGACTGGAGAGAGAATCGGAGGCATTCAAGGAAATACATCGAGAGATTCTCGGCAGGGGCGACCCGTACTACAATCCAAACCTGACGCTCACCGGAAAGCTCTGGGACATGAAATGAGGCATTGACGAGCAGCCACTTCCCTGAAAACTGCTATTGAAGCTTGCAGTGATCCGTTCCCCCTGCAAATGCGTCCCTATCAGGAATAAGCCCACAACACAATGCGCGGGGGGTCATTTGAGGTTCGCGATAAGGTCGTCGGCTTCGGCATTATCTCGTTAAAGATGTTTCCTTCTTGGCCGAATCATGTCCCCGCAACCGGCATAATCAAGGACTCACGCATGAGCGTGAGTCCTTGATTTATAGGTGACGTACGGGCCGCAATATGATACCGTAGCGCGGGCGGAAAACGTCTCCCGGGTCTAAACCTCACAACTCCTTGAAAAACACGCTCCGGCAGCTTATGCCATCCGGATGAACCGGCATACGCCTGCCGATCAATATAAACGGTGAAGCCACGAATGAATAACGAAATGACATATCAGGCTGACCTGATAAAGATGGAGGAGTATCAGCGTATATTTGCGCGGTACAACCGTATCAAGCGGTCGTATCTCCGCTGGTATTTCCGGCTCTATCACCGGCTCGATGTTATCGGCCTCCACAACATCCCGGAGGGCGCGGCGCTGATTGCCGCCAATCACGGCGGCGGGTTTGACCTCGATATTATCTCGCTCGCCTATTTCGCCCACCCGGACCGACCGATTCACCCGCTCATCGCGCAGGAGTGGCACTACCTGAACAGCGCCTGGGGGCGGTACGGCGTCGGCACCGGTATCCCGCTCCGGACGCGGGGCGGCATCCGGTGGGAATACATCGAGCCGTACCTTTCCGCGAACGGCAGCGGCTATCCGGGCCTCGTCGCCATATTCCCGGAGGGCAACTCGAGCACCTTTTCGCGACGGCGCGTGCTGGGGACATTCTTCCCCGGCGTGGTCAGGATCGCGCTCAGGTACCGGGTCCCGATCGTCCCGGCCGCGATGGTCGGGTTCTCGCTGGCCTCTCCGATACTCAAGGAGATCGAGCGCGACCACACCGCAAACGACGTCATCTGCACGCCGTTCACGTTTCCGGTCAAGCTGAAGATAGAATTTGGTAAGCCCTTGGATCTGAGCGACTATTACGGCATGAACTTGAGCCGGGCGGAGGAATACTGGGTGGCCAACGAGGTCGTGCGCCCGAGGCTGGCCGAGCTGTTGGGCCGGCACACGAAGGTGGAGCCGGCGAAGGTGGATGCCGAGATGAGAAGGCCGAAATAGCCCGGTTCGGCTTATAGGCGGTGGTTTAAGATCACGAGAAACGGGGCGGCTTTTGGGCCGCCCCTCTTTGCTTGTACACGGTTATTGAGATGTACTATTTAGAGCTCATCGGCTCCAGCTTCGGCTCGATTACCGGGGCGGGGGCCGGGGCGGGAGCTACTGGCTTCGCGCAGAGGTCAAACATATAGCCGAAGCCGGTCTCGAGGCCCCAGCCGTCGGCGAAGTCCGAGCGTCCCTCCACATTGAGGTAGAGCCGGTCGTTGAGGAAGTAGTCGGCCCCGGCGTAAATGCCCCACGGGTGCTTCAGCTCGTAGTCGAACTCGTTGCCGCCGGGAACTGTAAACTCGGTATGCATCCGCGCCCAGGTGTAGTCTACGCCGGCGTAGGGCGTCAGGCCGGTGTCCCCGATATGCCAGCCCGCGTGGAGGTCCGCGGTCAGCCGGTAGATGTCCGTGCGATAAACGTCGCCGGTGTCATAAGCTGAGATAATGGGGGGGAACGGCACGGTTTCGATACTTACCCAAATGGCGGCGCTGTAATCGGCGGGGCGGGTATGCGTGAAGAGCGCGCCGCCCCCGACGTAGAGGCCGCTGTCGGACCGCCAGAACGTCCCCCTGGCGCCGATCCCCCACATGAACGAGTCGGCCCATTCGGTCTTTTCGCTGGCGTACAAGTAACCTACGCCCGGGATTACAACGCTCAGGGAGTCCTCCATCGTGAAGCTCTCGCCTCCGGCCAGCGCCACGAGCTCGACGTTGTCCAGGATCCCCCAGTTGACCTGCGCGTAATAGCGGTGGGACGAAATATCCGGGCTCGTAAAATCCCAGTCATCGGTTTCCCACGTCGAAACGCCGTACCCGTAGCGGAGCTGGGGCAGGAGCTTCCCCCCGCCGACCGTGTCGCTCCCCTCGCCGGCGAATGCGGACATCGATAGAACCGTCACCAGAAGCGCGGTCAAAAAAATCTTCTTACACATCCAGCATGCCTCCCTGTCACAAGAAAAAGAACTGCGGTAGTAAACGTCCGATTGTTCCCGACATATCAGGAAGGATTATCGACTCCCTGCGAATAACAAATCTGATTGAAGGGCCGCACGTGTGGGTGGATCAAGGTGTTTGAACAGGGGGCTCTCCGGGGTCGGGAAACGTCGCTATTAAAATTGACTAACAGTAAGCAGATTTACGAGGGAAGTCAAGAAAAAAGCAGGTAAAACATTGCTCGCGTGAATGGGGATAAGCACAACACGGAGATTGATACTGTCTCCTAAATTTTGAGTCCATGCCAGTTGTCATGTTACGGTACGATACACGGGTTGTTGGACTATTCCGGGAGTCGGGACTTTTTCCGGATTTATCTTGACAATGTGAGAATATCAATATATGTAATAATCGATAGAATATTTAATCATACTAATGGCTAAACCTAAAACATAGGAGTATTGGAATGAAACGGAGTCGTAGTATTCTTATTTATCTAGCCTTGACCGTATTCCTCAATGGCTGTGCGTTGGGAGTAACTAAATTGCAGGTTACGCATGACCCACTTGTACAGGTTGAGAAGAAGAAGGAAGGAAATATTCTTTTAAAGGAGTTTAAAGACACGAGGGAACCAGATAAGACTGAATATATTGGGAATAAGAGAAATACATTTGGCATGGTCCTCGGTAATTTTGATAGTACGGAAACGCTTGAACCATTATTGACGAAGTATTTTGCCGAGGCATTAAAAAACGCCGGATATAACGTTACAATTGAAAATCTAAAAGAGGGATCGGTACCGCCAGATTTTAGTGCAGATGCAATAATTGAGGGTGAAATATCCGATTTCTGGTTGGACCTCTATATGGCGGTATGGCAAGACATTGCCATTTCAATTAAGACATTGGAAAAAGATACAAATGAGACGCTGTGGGAAAAAAAGTTCGTAGGAGAGGAAACAAATGTATTGTGGGTTGGGGTAAATTCGGAATTTGAAAAAGTAATAAGGCAAGCGCTAACCAAAGTGCTTAACGAAGCCACTAACGAATTCGCATCCGATGCGTTCTATAACAGTATAGAGACAAATAAAGAAACCAAGTAAGCAAACAACGAACAAAAACCAATTCGCGTCTTATCGGTAAGGCGACTGTTTAGGATGAACTGCCCATAGAAGAGATTCCATCTTAAGAGTTATGGGTACAATGCGCGCGGTCATTTTGATGCAGCGTTTTCGTTTGATTTCCGCTCGTGAATACGATACTATCATTGCCAAAACAGCGGCTGAGCCACGGATGGGATATAAAATCACGCCGTTCGGAGGCGCTGGAATAAGTGACTCTATGCCGGCTCGTGATGCGTGACGTTTTTCCCGAAACGAAAAGCGCTTTATAACGGAAGTAGCCTGCCAGGCAATCAAGCACAAATCACCCGATCCGTTCCGGCTATTATGAAGCGTTGATCCATAACCTTAAACCAGAGGGAAGAGGCAATGGCTTCATTTACTCATCATGATAGATTCTCAAAGAAAGCGGGAATCGTTCTGAAGGAGATCCTTGACCGTTTTCGTGTTAAGCGGTCGGATATAAGAGTTTTGGACTTGCCGGCGGGTGCAGGCTGGTTGAGCCTTAAGCTTCGTGAAGAGGGCTTTAGAGTTATCTCGGCTGATATTAACGGCGCAAAAGACGATTACGTTTTCGCTGACATGAACGAAAAGCTCCCCTTTGCCGATGAACAATTCGACGCCGTCGTATCGATGGAGGGCATAGAGCATATCATGAATTACGAGGGCTTTATCGGCGAAATATCCAGGATTACACGAAAGGGGGGGACCGTTGTGCTCTCCACCCCGAATATCTCCTGTTTCTATTCCAGGCTCATGTTCGCGTGCACCGGAAATTTCTTCCAATTCTGGCCAACTTCGGCGCACCTTAACCTGAAGAATGAAAAGGTATTCGACTATGGCCACATCACCCCTCTCACCTGGCAAAAGATATACTTTCATTTCGCGCATCACCGGATGACGCTGATGGCCATTCGAGGAAATAAGGTTAAGCGCAAGATACTTCTCCCCCTTTACATTCCTTTCATGATCGTCGGTTTCCCGTGGACTTCATACCGCCTGGGCAAAGTGCGAAGCAGGGTTGCTTCAGACGTGTTGGAGCGTACGGATTTCTACGAAAACATACGGAAATTCTCTTTCTCGTTACCTACCATGTTTTCCCGGAACATTGTGATGGTGTTGGAGAAAAAGTGACCGACTATTTCTATTTCCGAAACGAACCGACCTTACGAGTTAGACCACGGCATCAGGTAGAGGCTCATTGGGCTTCATGATAGGCCTTACCGGCTTCGGGGTGATCCCCTCTACATATTCCTGAGCGTATCCTGTCCCCGCTGCAAACATAATTAAGGACTCACGCAAAGGCGTGGATCCTTTTTTGTTGTGTCCCGTCGTATTTCCTAACTCTACTATTGCAGTTATAAAATATGTGATATACTTATATAACAAATTATTAGTGAGGTAGAAGAATGAAGAAACTATCTTTCATTTTTCTTGGAATGACGCTCTTGATCGTTCTTTGCACCGCGGGCGCGGCCCTGGCGGCGCCCCAGCAGGGATTGCTGGTGGACAAGTACGGTGATCCCGTTGAGGGATATTCCAACGTCTGGATTGTCGACGGCGTCGCGCAGCCTATTTATAACCCCACAACCCACCTCTGGTATTCCGTGTTCATCCTCGGACCCGGCGAAAATGGGGTTATCCTCTGCACCGTGGGGGCCCCGCTGGGAGTCAAGGGCGACTATAGGGGCGGGCATGAGAATGAGCCGGTTCTTAGACAGGTAGCAGTTGGGTAGAGTCGACAGTCCGTCGGCAAATAGTCGCTATCGTACTATAATCGCCGCTTTTACAGGCATAGACCTGCTATCGGGGCCGGGAGACCGGCCCCGATCTTTTCTAATACTATAAATAATAGCGATTTTCGTGATTTTGCTCTATATGACCATACGATGGTATCTCCCAACTACGTGAGCAAAGTCACTGACTTCTATAGAATAATGCTATAATTGTATACATCATGGGTTCTATCAGAGAGGGATTAGCTCTCGACGGGAGATTCAGGGCTCACCTTGCGAGCTTAGTTGAGACACCTTGACGCGGGTCTTATATGTATGTTCAAGATTCGAATGACGATAAACATAGATTCTCTGAGATCCTTTTATAGGTCATTAAGGAGGTATTGATGTGAAGAACATCCTAAGAAAAAGATCTTTCGTCTTATCTGCTTTAATGTTAACGGCAATTCTATGTCTCTTCCTTTCTCCCGCCTTTGCCGAGCCCGACATCTCCGGTCAATGGCAGAGCAACCTCGGCGTTGTCTATAGCATCGCCCAGATCGGCGATAAATTCACGTGGCATATGCCGTCCACCAATCAGTCGGGCTTTGGGGACATAGACGGCACCAACGTAAGCGCCGTATGGCCGATAGGCTTCGCAACGGGGGTGATCACCGTTGACGCGGCCAACCGGGGTATCGCTATCAATTGGAGCAACGGGGTGATATTCACCCGGCCGGCCGCCCCGCCACCGGCTCCTCCGGCCCCGGCCTATACCTGGGAGCAGATCGGCTCGGCGGCCTCCGCGATCTACGCCGGCGGCAGCCGGCTGTTTGCCACCAATCCCTCCAGCGGCGACATCTACGAGTATAACGGCGCGCCCAACTCGTGGACGAAGGTTGGGGGCCCCGGCAATATGTTTGCCGTTGGCGGCAACGGGCAGCTCTACGGGCTTTCGCCGGACATGAGCGGGGTCTGGAAATATAACAATACGCCGATGAACTGGACCAAGATCGGGGGTCCCGCTTCAAAGATCTACGCCCGCGGTATGCGGCTGTTTGCCACGAACCCCTCCAGCGGCGACATCTACGAGTATAACGGCACGCCCGATTCGTGGACGAAGGTTGGGGGACCCGGCAATATGTTTGCCGTTGGCGGCAACGGGCAGCTCTACGGGATCTCGCCGGATATGAGCGGGGTCTGGAAATATAACAATACGCCGATGAACTGGACCAAGATCGGCGGTCCCGCGTCGAAGATTTATGCCGGCGGAAACCAGCTCTTTGCCACCAATCCCTCCAGCGGCGATATCTACCGGTATAACGGTACGCCCGATTCATGGACGAAGGTAGGAGGTCCCGGGTACTTCTTCACGGTTGGCGGCAACGGGCAGCTCTACGGCATCTCGCCGGATATGAGCGGGGTCTGGAAATACAGCGGAACGCCCATGATCTGGTCAATCATCGGCGAAAACGCTCACTCCATCGCCGCAGCCGGAAATAACCTCTTCGGTATTCAATCGGGGACCCTTACCGTCTGGCGTTACATACCGTAGGGTGTCAAGACCCCGGCAGGGTATCTTTTCGAATGATGAAGCGGAGTGACGTATCCTCTGCCCGCTGCTAACGTAATCAAGGACTCACGCAGATGCGTGAGTCCTTTTTTTGCGGCCTATAGGGGTAGATGGGATAACGTGACAGAAAAGAGTGTCGGCAGCGACGCGGAGACTCGGAGTTCGAATAACCGTTTACAAAGCAGAGAAAGGATATTACACTACTGATTGCAGCAAGCTATTCAAAGTGAAACTCAATGAGAGGGCAGGTAATGACAGACCGCAAGAAGAAGACTAAACGTTTCTGGCCCATCTTTGGTAAAGCTATTCTTGTATTTTTTATCGTGCTGGCGGCTCTTGGTTTCTTCTACCGGAAAGAGCTGGGGCGGCTCTACCGCGTGGTCACCTTGTTTGAGCCCAACGTCATCGTGGACAACTTCAGGAACATGGACACCATGTTCGGCTCCTATCGAACGGTTCACCGGGGAGAAACCGTACTCGAGCTTAAGGAGGGAAAAAGGGCGCTCCCCGAGACTTACGTCTACGGGGGAGAAGTAAAGAAGACCGCCGAATTCATCGACGAGACGTGGACGACGGGGCTTATCGTGCTCAAGGGTGATACCGTCGCGTTTGAGGAATATTACCGCGGCAACGACAGGGATTCGAAGGCGATATCCTGGTCGGTGGCCAAATCCTTCGTGTCGGCCCTGATAGGGATCGCGGTGGAAGAGGGGTATATCAAGGACATCGAGGACCCCGTAACCGCATACGTGCCGCAGCTTACGGGAACGGGGTATGACAACGTTGCCATCAAGGACGTATTGGAGATGTCATCGGGAGTCCGCTTCGACGAGACGTACGCCGATTTTTTCTCCGACATCAACCGCATGGGGAGGGTCATCGCGCTCAATAAGTCCCTCGATTCGTTCGTCGCCTCGCTGGAAAACGAGCGGGAGCCGGGCACCTTTAACCATTATGTGAGCATGGATACGCAGGCGCTGGGGATGGTGCTCAGGGAGGCCACGGGCAGGGACATTTCGTCCTACCTCGAAGAAAAAATCTGGAAAAAGACGGGGATGGAGTCGGACGCGTACTGGATCACCGACGGCGACGGTATGGAGCTGGCCTTCGGGGGGCTCAACGTCGTGTTGAGGGACTACGCCCGATTCGGCCTTCTCTATCTCAACGGGGGAAAGATGATGGGTCAGCAGATAGTCCCGGCGGACTGGGTCCGGGCATCCGTCAACCCCAGTGAACCGCACCTCCTGCCGGGCAAACGGGACTCCTCGGACTGGGTATTAGGATACGGCTATCAGTGGTGGATTCCGGAAAACCCCGAGGGAGATTTTCTGGCCATCGGCATCTACAACCAGTTTATCTACGTTAGTCCGAAATATGATGTAGTAATCGCCAAGACTTCGGCGTATGCCGACTATGACCTGGACGGCGAGGCAAAGGAACTGGAGACCATCGCCTTCTTTCGCGCCATAGCGCAGTCCTTGCAGTAGATATCTTCTTCTTAATAACGTTATAGTCAAGGACTCGCGCGAAGGCGTGAGTCCTTTTTTGTCCGGCGCGGCGCTATGCATGGTCCGGGCCGCGGGGTTCTTGTCCCTTGACAGGCGAGAATGCTTCGTGTATTAGTGGGCGTAGGTATAACAGCTGGTGGAGGGCAGCCATGGCAGAAAAGGCAGACAAGGGGATAACGAGAAGGAAGGTACTGGGAGCGGGGCTGATGCTTGGCGCCGCGACAATCGGCTACGCGAACATGCGCCGGCTCCCATCGATCCTTGACGGCATAGGACTTGACGGAGCCCGTGCGGCTGATACGCCAAAAACGATACCGGTAGCAAAGGCGCCCGGTTTCAGCGGCGAGAGGCCGAACATCGTGCTGATTCTCTGCGACGACATGGGGTACGGCGACCCCGCCTGCTACGGCGACAGGGTCCTCAGGACCCCGAACATCGACTCGCTGGCGCGGGACGGCATCCGGTTTACCGACTCATACGCGTCCGCCTCGCTCTGCACGCCGTCGCGAATCGGGCTTTTGACCGGGAGATACGCCATCAGGACGGGACTCACGTTTCCGCTTGAGCCGGGTGGGGCCCCGTTCATGAAATCGCTCCTCGCAAAGGTGGGACGGGCGTTCGGCAGGTTCGGGGCGCTGGACCTCTCGCTGCCGAGCTCGGTCGACGGCATCCCCGGGGAGGAGATCACGATCGCCGATGCGCTGAAGGTCGCCGGCTACCGGACGGGTATGATCGGCAAGTGGCACCTCGGCGACTTTTCCGTCGACCCGCAGTATCACCCCAGGAGGCACGGATTCGACGAGTTCTTCGGCACGCCCATGACCAACGACGAGCTGCCCAACCCGCTCTACCGGAACGAGACGATGCTGGAGGAGGACATCGGCCTGAACCAGGCGAGGCTTTCCGGCCTTTCCACGAAAGAGGCGATTGACTTCATCACCGGGTCAAAGGATAACGAGCCCTTCTTCCTCTACATGGCCTACCACGCGCCGCACCTGCCCCTCTACGCGACTGACGAGTTCAAGGATAAATCAAAAGGCGGCATTTACGGCGACGTCATAGAGGAGCTCGATGCCAATATCGGCAAGATCCTGGATTGTCTCAGGGAAAACGGCCTCCAGGATAACACCGTGGTGATATTCACCAGCGACAACGGCCCCTGGTACAACGGAAACCCGGGCGACGAGTTCAGGGGGAGGAAGGGACAGAGCTACGAGGGCGGGTTCAGGGTTCCGCTCATCGTCAGGTGGCCGGGGCACGTCACGGCCGGGACAGTATGCACCGAGCCCACAATGAATATCGACCATTTTCCGACCCTCCTCGCATTGGCAGGCCTTGAGCTTCCCGCCGACAGGATCATCGACGGCAAGAGCATCGCCGGGTTGCTCTCCGGCCGCGAGGCCGGGTCTCCCCATGACGCACTCTTCTTCTATCACCACGAGCAGCTGGAAGGGATACGCGCCGGGGAGTGGAAATACTTCAGAAATATAAACCACTACACGTGGCCGATCCCCATGGACAAGCCGACGACGTTCCTCGGCAAGGCCTCGGGAGGAGAATTCCTCGGGCAATGGCCGAACCTTTATAACCTCGATACCGACGAAGGGGAGAACTACGACCTCGCGTCCCGATACCCCGAGGTCTGTAAGAAACTCGATCAGGTAATGGCCGACTGGGAGAAGGAGATCGAGAGTAACCCCGGGGGATGGATTAAGTAACACGCATGGCGGATCAACGGCCCCTGAGAGATATCCTGGCAAAACCGGCAGGGCCCGACTGCAACATGGCCTGCACCTACTGTTTCTACAGCGGCAGGTGCGCCCTCTTCGGCGGGGCCCCGACGCACCGTATGAGCGCCGCCGTGCTCGAGGAAATGATACGGCAGGTAATGTCGCAATCGGGCCCTGAGGTATCGATCGGATGGCAGGGTGGAGAGCCCACCCTGATGGGACGCGAGTTTTTCGAAAAGGCGGTCAGGCTCGAAACGCGTTTCGGCCGCGGAAAGGTTGTCGGCAACGGCCTCCAGACCAACGGGATACTCGTCGACAGGGCATGGGCGCGGTTCTTCAAGGAATTCAGCTTCCTGATCGGGCTTTCTATCGACGGGCCGGAGCATATCCATGACCACTACCGCCGTACGAAGCGCGGACGCGGCTCATGGGCGCGGGTGACCGACAGCGCGAAACTCATGCTCGACGAGGGTGTATCGGTGAACGCGCTGACGGTCGTCAACGACTATTCGGTCCGTTTCCCCGAGGAGATCTACGAGTCTCACAAGGGGCTCGGCCTTAGCTACATGCAGTTTATTCCCTGCGTGGAGATTGATCCCGAACGTCCCGGCGCGGTCGCCCCGTTTTCCGTTTCGCCGGAAGCGTACGGGGCGTTTCTCTGCGCCGTCTTCGACCTCTGGCGGGCTGATTTCGTCGACGGGCTCCCGACCACGTCGATCAGGTTCTTCGAGTCGCTCCTGTTTGCCTACGCCGGGTTCCCGGCCCCCGAATGCACGCTTGACCGGGAGTGCGGACCATACGTCGTGGTGGAGCACAACGGCGACGTCTACTCGTGCGATTTCTTCGTAGAGCCGCGCTGGAAGCTCGGCAACATCATGGACGGAAACCTCACCGAGATGCTCAATTCGCCCGCCCAGCGCGAATTCGGCAGGCGGAAATCGGACCTCCCGCCTCCATGTACGGCGTGTACATGGATGGCGCTTTGCCGGGGCGGGTGCACAAAGGACCGCGTCCACAACCCGGGAGACCCAAAGGTCAACTACCTCTGCGGGGCGTTCAGGCGTTTCTTTGAACACGCCGACGGCGATATGCGGCTCTTGGTATCCGAGTGGCGAAAGAGACGGGGGGAGTAAGGCTCGGTATAGCCGGGGTACGGGGTGCCCAATTGGATTAAAAGGTAATCGAAGAGAGTTGAGTTCGCATGAAAAATAGAACAGGTCAATGTATATTCTGGACGCCGAGGATCCTATCGATACTATTTCTTTTTTTCCTGGCGATGTTCTCTCTGGACGTCCTTGACATGCGCCTGGGTTTCTGGGAAACGGCCGCAGGCGTGTTGGTCCACAACATCCCCACACTTTTCCTACTGGCCGCCCTGATTGTATCGTGGAAGCACGAGATCGTCGGCGGAGTAGCCTTTACACTGGCGGGGATGGTATACATTGTCTGGCTGCTGAAGACGATACTCGGAGATACCCCCCACCAATGGGATATCCTCTCCTGGTCCTTCACAATATCCGGGCCGGCGTTCCTGATCGGGACCCTGTTTCTCGTCGGCTGGTACAGGAAGAAAAGGAGCCCAGGCCGAAACGGCCGTAACAGTACTACGGCTCGGCGCCGGAAGCCTCGAAGTAAACGAAGGGCCGCCTACTTGAACAGCTTCATCACCCACCGGTAGAAGCCGAGCGGCATACGGTACGGGAGATACCGGAGCGTCAGGTCAAACAGGAAGGTCTGCTTCAAGACGCTCTTATAATGCGTAAAGGTATCGAACGACGCCTTTCCGTGGTAGCTTCCCATACCGCTGGCGCCGTTCCCCCCAAACGGGAGGTACGGAGACGTAATCTGGATGATGGTATCGTTGATGCCCACCCCGCCGGACAACGTCTCCCGGAGCACCCGATCCTGTTTCCCCTTATCCCGCGAAAAGAAGTAGAGAGCAAGGGGCCGCGGATCGGGCGTTGACGAAGGCGACAGCCTCCGAGAGGTCGTTGTATTCGATGACCGGCAGGATCGGCCCGAAGATTTCTTCCTGCATGACCGGGTCTCCCGGTGAGACGGTATCGATGACCGTCGGTGAGATATATCGTCCGGCCTTGTCTTTCGCGCCGCCGGAAATGATACGCCCCCGGGAGAGGAGCCGCGCGAGGCGGTCGAAATGCCGGTCGCTGACGATTCGGGCGTAGTCGGGGCTCGCGGCGGGATCGGGCCCATAGAACCGGGCGATCGTATCGGTGATTTGGGTGAGGAGGCGGTCCTTGATCGCACGGTTGACCAGCAGGTAGTCCGGGGCAATGCAGGTCTGCCCGGCGTTGAAAAACTTCCCCCAGACGATACGGCGGGCCGTCTGGGTGATATCGACGTCATCCTCGACGATACAGGGGCTCTTGCCCCCCAGCTCAAGGGTTACCGGGGTAGGGCCTTCGGCCGCGGCCTTCATGACGAGCCTCCCGACCCTCGTAGAGCCGGTATAGAAGATATAGTCAAACCGTTGTTTCAACAGGCTCCCGGCCACCTCCGGCCCTCCCTCGACGCAGGCAACGTAGGCGGGATCAAACGTATCGGCGATAAGCCGCGCCAGGACGTGCGAGGTGTTCAGCGAGATCTCGGAGGGTTTGAGGACGGCGGTGTTTCCCGCCGCGATCGCCCCCACCAGCGGGGACAACAGGAGCTGGACCGGGTAATTCCACGGAGCGATGATAAGGGTCGCGCCGTACGGCTCGGGATAGATGAAGCTCCTCGTGTATTTATGGATCGGGGGGTTCTTCACCCGCCGGGGGCGGGCCCATTTCCCGAGGCGCCGCATGACGAACGCGATGTCGGCGAGGACGATGCCGAGCTCGGAGGTGTAGGCCTCCACCGGCGGCTTCCGGAGATCGGCGTCAAGGGCCTCCAGGATCTCGCGTTCGCGGGATATCAGACGCGGCCTTCAGGAGGTTGAGCTGTTTGAGGCGAAATGAAACGTCCCTGGTTGCCCCGGTGGAAAAATAGTCCTTCTGCCGCTTGACCAGATCTGCGATTCGTGGCGGTTTCATTGCTATCCCCCGTATGTGAAGACCCATACGCCCGGCGGATATCGCTGCCGCCGTCCACCAGCCGGGACCGCGGCGTTATGCCGGGCTATCCATACCGTATAGTATAATTATACCACGAGATTCACCGTCCAATCTGAACCGATGTGATAAATTTATCGGGAATAATCGCGTGAAACGAGGGCTTCCTTTGCGGCCGTAACGCGGCCGTGGGGAGGCGGCCCGATGGGATGGGTAAAATAGGAGGGGCGGCCGCGGCCGCCCCCCCTGATTTCGTGCTATAAGTGGTATTCCTTACTTCATACTCATCGGGATCAACACCGGCACCGGTACGGGGGCGGGGACCGCCGCGGGCACAACGGGCACGGCGCACAGGTCAAACATGTATCCTACGCTAAAGCTTCCGCCCCAGCGCTTGACCATCTGGGCTTCGAGGTTAAAGTAGAGCCGGTCATTTGCCATGTAGTCCAGCCCGACAACTACGCCGACAGGTTTTTCAGATTCCATCCTGAAGTCGTTCACGGAATTAGCATCGCCAAGCTTATAGGCATAGAGGTATTCCTGCTCATAGCGGTATTCAACGCCCAGATAGGGGGTCAGACCGGTATCCCCGATATGCCATCCCGCATGGAGGTCGGCGGTAACCGCGTAGTCGGTATCCCGGTACTTAACCGGGGCGTCAACGTACGGGCCTCCGTTCGTGCTCGTCCTGAAGTTCACGTGATTGTCGGTGACCGCAAACGTAAACGAGAGCCCACCGCCGAAATAGAACCCGTTCGGCGCCCGGTAGAAGGTCCCCTTTACCCCGGCACCGCAGATGAACCCCGAGCCGAGGTCAAAGACGTTTTCCTGAGGGAGTCTTCCCGTGGTTCCGATAATCATTGAAGATGACCCTGTTTTTTCGGCGCCGAGGCGGGCGCCCAGGAACGTATAGACGTCGATGTTGTCGGTCAGCCCGTATGTCACGTGGAGGGTCACGTCGTGCTCCTTAAGCCGCCAATTGTCGTCATACGAGGGCAGGAGGATTGAAGATTCCGGATTAAGCGTAACCCTCATGGGGGTCTCGTAATACGAATACCGGAGCTCCGGCAGGAGCCTACAGGCCCCGATCGTGTCGCTCCCTTCACCGGCGAACGCCGATACAGTTAAGACCAGCATAAACACGGAGATAAGAAGGAGTTTCTTCATCATTCTTTTACCTCGTCATAGATGTTCATGCCATTATGGCACCATAACGCAACGCGTAGCCTTCCCACCGCCCCGGGCCGCGGCCAGGCTATCGTTGTTGCCTCCGGATAACTGGGAAAGTCGGCCTGGGTGCCAGCCGCGCTTCATTGAGGTGTTGACGTAAACGTCCCTCGGAGATAGGGAGAATTATATTAGAATGCACTAATAATAATTGTATCTATGACGGTCTGTCAAGTAAAATCGTTAATTATTGAAGAACGTAATGATAGAATCCTTAACAATATCTTACAAGGGTATTGAAATTTCGCATGATGCGGTATATACTGGAGCAAACAACTGAAGAGGTCGAACGATGAAAAAGACGCTTTTTATCTTCCCGGTATTGTTGCTCGCAGTCGCCCTGTTCGGCGCGGGTGCGGCCCTGGCGGCTCCCCAGCAGGGGGTGCTGGTGGACGAAAACGGTACTCCCCTCGAGGGCTTTTCCAACGTCTGGATTGAGAACGGCATTGCCTATCCCGTCTATAATCCCACGACACACCTGTGGTACAGCGTGTTCATCATCGGGACAGGCGAAGACGGCGTCGTCCGATGCACGATCGGCGAGCCGCTGGGCGCGAGCGGCGACTTTGACGAGGGGGACGACCAGGGACCGGACCAGCAGCTGTTGCATGATGACGACGCTACTTCACTACAGTAACGGTGAACCGTTAGTTGTACGGGATAATGAAATCCCGGACTGAGTCGTCGGCACATTTTTCGGCGGGGCCGGCATATTACCGATGCCTGGCGACAAAAAAGGGGGGGATACAATCCCCCCCTTTTTTGATCTGACGTATCGATTCGGCCCGGTTAGAATTCGTACCGCACGCCGACCGTGAACCCGTGGGAATCGTAGTTCCTGCGGAGCTCGGCGTTGTAGTCCCCGTATACCGAGAACCCCTTCCCGAAATAGGCCGTCACTCCCAGCCCCAGCAGCGCGCTGTCCCGATAAGGCTAATTGTACAGTGATTTCTATATACCCGGCCGTTTTTCCTGTCAATAAAAAAACTGTGATCTAGATCACATTCTGAGGCGCCGGGAAGGTACGGTGAGCAGGGGACGGACGTGTCGACGTCTTCCGAATAAACGGGCGCCGGTTGCCCGGCCGCCGTTAGCGGTGCACGAGGGTGATCCTGACGACCTCGGGGTGGGTGAGGATGCGCACGGGCGGACCCCAGGTGCCCAGGCCGCTGGTGACGTAGACCTGCATCGGACCGATCCGGCCCGACCCGTAGCTTACGGTATAGACGAAGTCGGTGATTATTGTAGCGGGGAAGATCTGGCCGTGGTGGGAGTGGCCGGCGAGCATCAGGTCGACGCCGGCGGCCGCGTATATCTCAAGGTCGACCGGGCGGTGGGCCAGGAGGATCGTCGGCAATTCCGGGTCGCGGCCGGCCAAGAGGCCCGCCAGCGGCACCCGCGTATTGCGCGACCGCGCGTCGTCCAGCCCGACGAGCGTGGCGATACCCGGGATCGTCACCGCCTCGTCCCTCAGCACCCGGATGCCGGCAGACTCGATGAAGCGCAGGGACGTTTCGCCCCCCCCGTGGTACTCGTGATTGCCGGGAACGGCATAGACGCCCAGCGGGGCGCGGAGGCGGGAGAGTATCCCGCCCGCGCGGCCGAGCCCGTCGACGCTCCCCTCGACGAGGTCGCCGCCGAGCAGGATGATGTCCGGGTTTTCGGCATTGATCGCCTCGACGAAGGCCTCAACCCTGCTTTCGGGAACGGTCGGCCCGACGTGAAGGTCCGATGCAAACACGATGGTCGTGGGATTATGGGCCTTCGGGAGTTTTGCCAGCGCGGCCGTTACGGGCTGGACCCGGATAAACCGCGTGTTGAGCCAGCCGAAGAAGACAATCAGGACGACGAGCGCAATGGACCCGAAAAAGAAGTTCGTCCCGGTAAACCGGCGGTGTTTCCTGACCCGCGCGGGGATGACAGGCGTGAGGCGGTCAATGAGCCTCACCGCGTCCGAAAGCAGGGTAATCAGGAAGAAATAGACCATCGCCACGACCCAGAGCGAGCCGACGACGTTTAAGACGTTCCAGACGGGGCCGTACAGAACGTCCTCGAGGGAGTGCATGAGCGGAAAGCCGACGGCCAGCGCGACGAAGAGGAGCTTCAGCCCGATTACCCACTGGCCGCTGCCCTTGACGGCGGCAAAGCCGCGGAAGAAGATGTAGGCGTTTATCAGGACGTAGATAACCAGGAAACGCACGAAGAACATGAGATTTCCCCCGTTTCTGACGGTACCGCTCGATATTCTATTCTTAACTATACTATTATACTATAGGTTTCCGCTAAATGACAGAAAAAAATCGCGCCCCAGAAACGAGACAATTGTAAAAGTGACGGCGCTGTGTTAAGGTATGCCACGGGTTTTCTCGGAGGAATAGCCATGACTTTCGATCCAAAGACGCTGTATCGGTTGCCAAAAGGAGTCCGGACGCGCTGGGCCAGTCCCGAAAACTGGGGCGGTGCCCCGGGCGCAGGCGGCAAGGAAAACGCCGGCCGCAAGGGCTCTCCCTTTTTCTACCTTCCGGC
Organism: uncultured delta proteobacterium; assembly: GCA_963735595.1. Classification (GTDB taxonomy): domain Bacteria; phylum Desulfobacterota; class Zymogenia; order Zymogenales; family Zymogenaceae; genus JAFGAS01. The sequence continues at coordinate 751,250 of CAVTLK010000002.1, forward strand.
CGGGGCAAGCAAGGTCCTTGCCGAGGCCGCCGGCGATCCCGGCACGCTCAGGCGTATCTGGATAACAATTTCGGACCGAAGCCCCAAGATGCTCCGCGGGATACGGCTTGACATCTTCTGGGACGGGGCGGACAAACCGGCGGTTTCGGCCCCCCTGGGGGATTTTTTCGGCCACGGCCTCGGGCGGATGCGCCCATTTCAGTCGTGCCTCTTTTCGAGCGCCGAGGGCAGGAGCTTTACGAGCGTCGTCCCGATGCCGTTTCGGACCGGCATGAAGGCGGTCGTGACCAACGAGAACGACACCGACCTGACGCTCTTTTACTATGACGTCAGCTATACGGTCGGCGACGAGCATCCGGACAGCACCCCCTACTTCCATGCGCATTTCAGGAGGGAAAACCCGACGACTCTTAAGCGGGACTTCGAGATACTACCGCGCGTGGCCGGCGCCGGGCGCTACCTCGGCGCCCAGATCGGGGTCATCGTCGATAAAAAGCTCTATGCCGGCACCTGGTGGGGGGAAGGCGAGGCGAAGATCTACCTCGACGGCGATCGGGAGCTGCCCACGCTCTGCGGCACGGGGACCGAGGACTATATCGGCACGGCATTCGGCCAGGGAAGGTTCGATCATCTCTACCAGGGCTGTCCGCTGGCCGATGAGAAGAACATGCAGTTTTCCTTCTATCGGCTTCATGTACCTGACCCGGTATATTTCACAAAGGACGTTCGGGTCACCCTCCAGCAGATGGGGATATGGGAAGAAAAGACGAGGGCCGAGCTTGAAAAGGCATCCCCCAAGGTCTTTCGGGCCGGTCCGGGTATGGAGGAGGTCGATCTCCGTGAGCTCGGCGACGCCTGGCCCATCGGCTACTTCGAGCGGGCCGACGACGTCTCCAGTTGTGTCTATTTCTACCTGGATCGGCCGGCAAACGATCTCGGTGCGATCACGGCCGCGCCCGAACGCATGGCGGGTCTCACCGAGGATACCGATATAAAGACCCACGAGGGTATCTGAGGTCAAGTGATGGCCCTGTCCGCAGGGCCGCATCAGACCGCGCAGCCCTTGATACCCCGTTTCTGGTAATAGCGCTGGTGGTAATCCTCTGCCGGATAGAAGACTCCCGCGGGGACGATCTGGGTGACGATCAGCCGGTTGTGGTCTTTCTGGGCCTCTTTCACCGATTCGACGGCCTCTTTCTTCTGGTCTTCGTCGAAGTAAAACAGGGCCGACCGGTATTGAGAGCCCACGTCCGGCCCCTGCCGGTTGAGCGTCGTCGGATCGTGTATCTTCCAGAACAGGTCCAGAAGCTCGCGGTATGTTACGACGCCGGAGTCATACTCCACCAGAACCGTCTCGGCATGGCCGGTCGTGCTTGAGCAGACGTCCTCGTACGTCGGGTTCTCGGTGCGCCCGCCCATGTAGCCCACCGTCGTATTCACGACCCCCGGGACCGTCCTGAAAGACTCCTCCACGCCCCAGAAGCATCCGGCGGCGAAGGCGGCGGTGCGGGTCGGGGCGGATTCGGTACCGCGTCCCTTGAAATCGAGGGAGACCGAATTGATGCAGTAGCGCTGTCCCGTCGGTTTGGGCCCGTCGTCAAAGAGGTGGCCCAGGTGGCTGCCGCATTTAGCGCACGTGACCTCCGTGCGCACCATGCCGTGAGACGTATCGCGCCTGAGATCGACGGCGTCTTTTGCTACGTCAAAGAAGCTCGGCCAGCCGCTGCCCGAGTCGTATTTCCTGTCCGAGTCAAACAGTACCGCGCCGCAGACCTTGCAGGAATAGACGCCCTTTTTCTTGTTGGCATTGTAGGCGCCCGAGAACGGGGGCTCGGTGCCCTTCTCCCTCAGCACGCGGTACTCCTGCGGCGTCAGGCGCTCCTTAAGCTTCTTTTCATCTATTGTTTCCGTTGATTTCTTCATTGTCCGGCTCCTGGGCTATTTCTATAACTAATTTATACTATTTAGATATAATATAAGCACCGGCACGCGAAATTCAACCCGCACGGGAGTGAACGCGGCTCCTGTTTTGCGTCGGGATAAGAGAAATAGTTGACTATTGGCCCGCAAGGCGCTACTATACAAAATTTACGGCGTTGAGGCCCTCGTCCCTCGTCACATTGCCGACGTATATGGGGTTATACCATGGAATTCAGGCTCTTTGACCTCCTGCTGCCCAGGGAGGTTGCATTTTTTAAGTACCTCAACCAGCAGATGGACCTCCTATGCCGCGCCTGTGAATCGTTCAAGGGACTCGTTTCGCAGATCAAGCACCTGTCCCACGAAGAGATTCATCACTATACGGCCTACATCAAGGAATACGAGTCCAAGGAAGACGAATTTGAGCGCGAGATCATCATTCAGCTCAACAAGACCTTCATAACGCCCCTGGACCGGGGAGACATCCACGAGATCGTCATCGGCATCGGACACTCGATGGACCTGCTCAACAACGTCGCCCAGAAGATAGACAAGTACCGCGTGGCGGAAGTACCCGAAAACCTCACGAGGTTCGTGGATATCATGGTCCAGGTGGCAGACGAGCTTAAAAAACTTATCGGCTCACTGGAGACGAGGAAAGGGCTGCCGTCTTTGATCAACAAGATACACGCACTGGAGGTGGAGGCCGATACGCTTACCCACGCGAGCATGGCCGAGCTCTTCCAGATGAAAGATCCGGTCTATATCATAAAATTCAAGGACATCTACGAGCAGCTGGAGGACATCATCAATTCCATGGACGATATAGCCAAGCTCATCAGGGGAATCACGCTCAAGTAGGTACCGTATGCACCTGACGTTCGCCGTATCTATCATCGCTCTGGCGCTTATCTTCGACTTTTTCAACGGTTTTCACGACGCGGCAAATTCCATTGCCACGGTCGTGGTGACCAGGACGCTCTCTCCTTTTCAGGCCGTCCTGATGGCGGGGTTTGCCAATTTCATCGGTTTTCTCTTCTTCGGGGTAACGGTCGCCCATACCGTCGGCAAAGGGATCGTGGACAGCAACGCGGTAACGCTGCCGATTATTTTTGCGGCGCTGGTGGGCGCCATCAGCTGGAATATCCTGACCTGGCTCCTGGGCCTTCCCACCTCGAGCAGCCACGCCCTCATCGGGGGCCTGGTGGGCAGCACGGTGGCGGGCGTCGGCGTCAGGGCGGTTCACGTCAGCGGGGTGATCAAGGTCGTCGCCTTTATCTTCGTCGCGCCGCTGTTGGGGATGCTCGGGGCGATCCTTTTCACACTGCTTATCATCTGGATTTTCCATCGGTTCAACCGACAGCGGACCAATACGGTATTCAAGAGGCTCCAGCTGGTCTCGGCGATGGTATATAGCGTCGGCCACGGGACCAACGACGCCCAGAAGACGATGGGCATTATAACACTCGTCCTTTTCTCATCGGGCATGATCGAGACGTTTGAGGTCCACCGGTGGGTCGTCTTCGCGTGCTATTTTGCCATTGCCCTGGGGACCGTCTTCGGCGGGTGGCGGATCGTCGAGACGATGGGCACCAACATTACGAAGATCAGGCCGATGGAGGGCTTCTGTGCGGAGACCTCGTCCGCTGTCGTCCTCCTGGGGACGGCGCACTTCGGCATACCGGTCAGCACCACCCACGTGATCGCCGGCTCCATCATGGGGGTCGGCACGGTGGAGGGGGCCAGGGGCGTCAGGTGGGTAACCGCGCGCCGGATCATCTGGGCGTGGTTTCTGACCATACCCGCGACAGGCATATTTTCCGCCCTGGCTTACTGGGCCGTATCCCTCGTTATATAGGGAGCCGAAACGGCCGACGATCCAATCCTACCCGTGGACGTAATCCCCGATAGTCCGGAAGCGTTTCATTTCCTCATCGGACAGCGGTCCCTTTTTCAGCGCGGCCAGACCCTCGATCATCTGCGACTCGTTATCGGGCCCCATCATGCACAGGTCGACGTGGGGGTCGGTCAGGACGAACCGATAGCAGTCCGACGCCGTCATGGGCTTCTCGCCTGCCGGCATTTTCTTCGGGTTCAGGAGCTTGCCCCACCGCGTGGCCGTATAGATGGTCAGCCCCGGGCGTTTAGCGCCGGAGAGAAACGGGAATATCTCCTGCTCGGCCCCGCGATGGGCGGCATTGTACCTGATCATAAAGATATCGATGGGTGAGTCAGCCCTCCGGGCGATCTTGCCGAAGAGCGTGCGGTTATGGCCCGACATGCCGATGAACCGGATCAGGCCTTTCTCACGCAGCTCAAGCGCCGCGTCGATAATCCGCGCCGGCGGATACCAGTTGTTCCAGCCGAGCAGCAGCACGTCGGCGCGGTCGATGCCGAGGGACTTGATGCCCGTCCGCACGGAGCGGCGCACCGTCAGGCCGAGGTGGTCGTACGACTGCAGGACGATGACGATCTCGTCCCGGTTGCCCCTGACGAGGTTCCTGAGGCCGTCCTGCATACCGGCCCTCCGGGGGGTGCTCCAATAAAAGTAGTTAATCCCGTATTCATGAAAGGCGCGCTCGACGCCGCCGGCGCCGATCCCGTAGCCCCCGGCAAGCCCCAGGCGGCTCACCGAGAGCCCGGTCCTCCCGAGGACCCTGTTTTTCATAGAATCCATTATTATATACTCCCGTACGTAAAGAATCTGACAGTCACGGCACGTGCCTCGGCCGCGTGGATCGCGGGTGATTACCGTAACCGACGATAGAGGGCGGCGCACCGCCGCCCGTCATACCGCTCAGCCGCCCCCGAAGCCGACGGTTACCGCACCGTCCGCGCCGACGACTACCGGCACGATGCCCTCTCCGCCCGAGAGTCTCTCGACGGCCTCGCGCGCCGCGGGATCGTCGTCGATGACGATCTCCACGAAGGAGACGCGCCGCTCGGTCAGATCTTGCAGGGCCTTTTCGCAGTAGGGGCACCCGCGCTTGGTATAGACGGTTACCTGCCCGGCCGGCTCTATACGTCCTTCCTGCTGGGCAGCTTCGTACACCTGCTCGACCGCAAACCGTACGTATGCCAGGCACTTTTGCTTCCAGACTGCCCGATTCGAGAAATTCCTGATAGGCGCCGGGCGCCGAGAAGTCGTATCCGACCAGCTGCCGGCAGGTGAGCCCCGAGAACGTCCCGGTAAACCGTTTCACGAGGTCGCCTGCGGCGAGCCGGGCGCGGTGCCGCGCCTGTTTGACCGCCGGCTTATCTTCCTTCGGGGCACGGGACACGAGGCCGACGGCGATGACCGCCGTGGAAACCGCCCCGCAGGGCGCGTCCTGGCTTCCCCCGATACCGCCCAGAAAGGGAATCCCGGCCCAGAGGATGGACTCGTCTCCGAGATCGAACGCTTCCCACAGAACCTGCAGGACTGCCGGTCCTCAGTGGTACCCTTTACCCAGAAGCTCACTAACCCTTTGTTTTGCCTTATCGACGGGAAATGAAGGGATCATCTCTATCTCCTTTTATACGGGGGAATAAACCCAATAGCGCGGTATAAGGCGGCGGCGGGCCGCCCCGCGGGCCGGCTACCCGATATCAACGAGCGAAAGCCTGCCGGCAAACCGGGACATCAAGACCTCCCGGGCCGCCCGGTTGGCGGGGTCCGAGAGGGTGGGGTCTTCGTGAAGGAGGGACTCGGCCTCCTTTCGGGCGGTGAGCAGCGTCCGGTAGTCCCTCGTGAGGTCCACCGCCCGGAACGCGGGCAGCCCCGATTGCCTGGTGCCCATAAACTCGCCCGGCCCCCTGATCTTGAGATCCTCCTCGGCAATCTCGAAACCGTCGGTCGTACTGGTCATGATATCCAGACGCCGCGCGGCGTCCTCGGAGCGGACGAAATCGGCCAGCAGGATGCAGTAGGAACGCTGGCCGGCGCGCCCGACCCTGCCGCGCAGCTGATGGAGCTGGGACAGGCCGTAGCGCTCGGCGTGCTCGATGACCATTACCGTCGCATTGGGGACGTCCACCCCGACCTCCACGACGGTCGTGGAGACCAGGATATTGATCTCCCCACGCGAGAACGCCCCCATGATCTCTTCCTTCTGGGGCCCCTTCATCCTGCCGGTGATCAGCCCCACACGGTACTCGGCGAAGACCTTTGTCAGCTCCGCGGCCATACGCACCGCGTCCTTGAGGGGAAGGGAGTCTGATTCCTCCACGAGGGGATACACGAAGAAGGCCTGCCTGCCTTTTACGAGCTCTTCCCGGATGATCTCGTAGGCTTTCCGCCTCGTGGCTTCGGAAAGCAGGATCGTGGTGGGTGGGAGTCCTGCCGGGAGGCATCTGATCGATGACGCTCACGTCCAGGTCGCCGTAGACGGTCAGCGCCAGCGTCCGCGGGATGGGGGTTGCCGTCATGACGATCATCTCGGGGGCCAGGCCCTTTTCCTTGAGGGCGCCGCGCTGCAGCACACCGAACCGGTGCTGCTCGTCGATTACCACCAGGCCCAGGTCATAAAAGAGGACGTCTTTCGAAATAAGCGCGTGGGTGCCGAAGAGGATGGAGATGCTCCCATCGGCAATCCCGGACAGGATCTCGTCACGACGCTTCCCCTTTACCGAGGCGGTGAGCAGGGCGGAGCTAACGCCGACGGCGGCCAACATCCCGGAGAGGTTTCGAGAGTGCTGCTCGGCAAGGATTTCGGTGGGCGCCATGAGCGCGGCCTGTGCCTTTTCCTCCACGACGGCCAGCGCCGCGGCGCAGGCCACCACGGTCTTTCCCGCACCCGACGTCGCCCTGGATGAGGCGGTGGGCCGGGTAGGGGGCACGCAGGTCGGCGATTACCTCCGAGAGGACCCGGCTCTGGGCATCCGTCAGGGGAAACGAGAGGCCGGCAAGGAACGACTCCATGAGCGTCGCTTCAGCCCGGTAGCTCCTGCCCGGCGACCTGATGAGGTTTTTCTTTCTCAATAAAAGCCCCATCTCCAGGATGAAGAGCTCGTCCATTGCCAGGGACCGGATCGGCGGATAAGAATCGTCGGAGAGGGAGGGCGCGTCGTCAACGGGGTCGTGAATTTGGCGGACCGCCTCGGCGACCGGCATGAGGCCCAGCCGGCGCCTGATGTCTTCGGGGACCCCGTCGGGGAGAAGGGCCCCGTACGAGGAGAGCGCCGATCCCACGATCGAGACCATCGATTTGAGGCTGATCCCCTCGGTGAGGGGGTAGCGGGGGATGAGGCGGCCCCGGTACTCTTCCGATTCGTCCCACGGCTCCACGTCCGGGTGCGCCATGCTCTTCTTGAAGCTATATTCCGTGACGACCCCGCGCACCAGGAGCTTAGAACCATTCTTGAACCGCCCCTGCATGTAGGAGGGGGCATTAAACCAGACGAGCGTCATGACGTCGCGGCCGTCGGTTACGATCATCTCGTAGAGACGCTTTCTGGTCCTGCGGGAGTAGCGCTGCCCCCCGGCGACCACCTCAACGATGAGCGCGCCGGGCTGTTTATGGGTCAGTTCCCTGATCGTGTTGAGCTGGCGCACGTCGATATAGTAGTGGGGGATGAGAAACAGGAGGTCCTCCACCGTCTCGATACCGCGCTTCCTCAGGAGCTCCCCCCGGCGCGGGCCCACCCCCTTGACGTACTCAACGGGTGTCCTGAGCTTCTGGAGGGCGGCCGAGAGATCCGGCGAACCGGGCGGCAGGGGGCTTTCCGTGTCGCCCGGTGACGGGACGGCGGAGGTGATCTCGTTCAGAATGGCGAGGGACCGGGTAACGGCCTGCCGCTTTGCTTCGTCGGGGAGCGCGTCAAAATCACCGAGCGATTCGTCCAGCGTGTCGACCTGCGTCTGCCACCGGGGGTAGTCGGGAGCCGCGCGCATCCGGGAAATAATCTGCCTGGCGGTGGCCGAAAAGCCGGTGAGCCGAAAGAGGAGGGCAAAGTCACCCTTGGCCGCATAGGCGAGCGGCCTGGCCAGGAGGGCGGCCAGCTTGTCGGTTGAGTCGGGCGAGGGCCGGGACGGTGCATTTCCCATATCACCGAGTCTACCCGATAATGGCCCGGATTAAAAGGACTTTTTAATGCCTTGACAAGCGGCGGACGCCGTTTTAGTATCGGGGCTATGGAGTACCTCGACATCAGGGGCGTCTCGAAGCGTTTCGGCGGCGTGCCGGCCGTCAGATCGGTAGACCTTACCACGGCAAAGGGATCGGTTACGGTGATCCTGGGGCCGTCCGGCTGCGGCAAATCGACATTGTTGCGCATCATCGCCGGGATTGAGGAGCCGGACGAGGGGACGATCCGTCTCTCGGGGCGTGATATCACCGATAGCCAGCCGCGTGACCGCAATATCGCCATGGTGTTTCAGGACTATGCCCTCTATCCCCACATGAGCGCCGAGAAAAACATGACCTTCGGCCTGATCATGCGGGGGGTGTCGAGGCGGGAGGCCAAAGAGCGGGCGGCGCGGGCCGCGCGCATGCTGGGGATAGAGGCGCTGCTCAAGAAGAAACCGGGGGCGCTGTCCGGGGGGGAGCGGCAGCGCCTTGCCGTCGGCAGGGCGATTGTCAAGGAGCCGAGCCTCTTCCTGATGGACGAACCGCTGAGCAACGTCGACGCGCAGTTCAAGGCCGCCATGCGATTCGAGATAACGCGCCTCATTCGGGACCTTCAGGGCACCATGATCTGGGTCACCCACGACCAGGTGGAAGCAATGACGATGGCCGACAGGCTGGTCGTTATGAAAGAGGGCGCGGTCGTGGCGGCAGGCACTCCCCGGGGTTTGTATGAGCGTCCCCCCGATCTCTTCGTCGCGGGGTTTCTCGGGAGCCCCCCGATGAATATCATCCCCGGAGGGTCGTCGGTCTACCGGCGGCTTGCGCGGGCAGGCGACGATAGGCGGGGCGACCGAATCGTGCTCGGGGTCCGCCCGGAGGATATCGTGATCGGCCGGGGAGAGTTTACGGCGACCGTCGTTTTTCGCGAAGAGCTCGGCTTCGAGACACGGCTTACCCTTCAGGTAACAGACGGCACGGCGCGGGAGACGCTGACTGGCGCGCCTGGTCGGAGAGCCGCCCGAGGTCGGCAGCGAGGTCCGCTTTTCTATCGACGGGCGGCGCCTGCACCGCTTTGACCCGGTTACCGAAAAGAGGATCGAGAAGTGAAAAAGGCAGCCCGCCGCCGGCACCTCCTGTTTTTCTCTACCTCGCTTTTTGCCCATCTCCTGTTTGTACTCATACTCGTCGGGGTATGTCTCGTCGTCTCGGATACGCCGCCTATCGGCGGAGACCGACCGCTTGTGATATCGCTGGACGGGCGCGGCTCGGCCGATGACGGGACGGTCATAGATAGCCCGCTGGAAAAGACATCCACCCCCCGGACCGGACCCGCCCCTCACGACGCGAACCCAACGGAGGAATCGACGGATTACGGAGTTTCGGGCGGCGGGAATGCCGCGGGCGGTTCCGACGGCCTGGCGGGCGTAGTTGAAGGCGGCGGTACCGGTGACGCGGCGCTGATTTCGGGCTATATCGAGGGTATCCACGCGCGCATAAACCGATACAAGCGCTACCCGCCGGGGGCGGCCCGGGGCGGGATAGAGGGGACGGTCACCGTCTCGTTTCTGCTCGACAGGCACGGCGTCCTCCTCGAAAAGGGGATCGTGGCGGGCTCGGGCAACCGGGCGCTGGACGAGGCGGCGCTTGCCGCGGTCGGGGACTCGTCGCCCTTTCCCCCGTTTCCGGAAGGCCTGGACCGGGAAACGCTCCGGCTCAGGCTTCCCATCAATTACCGGCAACGATAGGTTCCTTCGAGCGATGGCATTCGGTGTCGGGAGCCGCCCACGGGTTGACAGGGCGGCCGGTTATCCGTATAATATAGGTAGTCTAAGGAACCGGTAATGCCGATAAAACAACGCCTTTCCCCGAGCATGGAAGACTACCTCGAGGTCATTTACGGCCTGGTCAATGAAAACCGGGTTGCCCGTGTCAGGGATATCGCCGATATACTCGCCGTCACGATGCCGTCGGTAACGGGGGCGCTCAAGAAGCTCTCCAAGAAGGGGCTGGTCAACTACGACCCGCACGAAGTCATAACCCTGACGCCCGAGGGCCAGGCGCTGGCCGGCAAGCTCGCCCACGCCCACAGGTCAATCGCATCGTTTCTGACGGAAGTCCTCAATATCCAGCCCGAGATTGCCGAAAAAAACGCGTGCCGTATGGAGCACGCCATCGACGACGTCGTGCTGACGCGCCTCATCCGCTATATCGAGTTCGTCGGGAAATGTCCCGGAGCCGGGGCGCACTTTTCCGAGGAATACGGCCTGTTCTGCCCCGAGACTCCCGACCGGCAGACCTGCGAACAATGCCTTGCCGACCGTCTGCGGGAGACCGGGCATGCCGGTGAAAAGAAACAGGCGAAGGTCCTGTCCCGGTCGGCCAAGCCGTGAGACGGGCCGGTTGATACGGAATCGGGGTACATAAAAAAGGGGCGGCCAATGTCAATAGCCGCCTTTTTTAAGTTATGTGAGAGAAAACCAACCGCCTCGGGCTCATCCGTTCAGTCGGCAGCGTGTCGATCATTAGACGCCCGCGGCCGGCATACCCTCCGCGATCGAAAAGGCCCGGCTCGTCAGCTCGGCCGGGATGAGGTTTTGCCGCATCTGCTCGGTCAGCGCCGGTATCGCCAGCCACTGGCCGGACGAGGTCATGACGATCTCGAACGTGCCGTCCGGCTTTACCACCGCGGCGCCGCCGGATGCCCAGAACATCATCCGCTTGGCGATGTCTCCCTTTACCCGGTCTCCTTTCCCGAAGAAGACTACCCGCTCGTTTATCCCGACATCCCGGTAGAAGGTGTAGGAGAGCCGGACCGAGACGCCGCCGTTCTTGGAGAGGAAGAACGCCCCCCATCCCATCGTCTCGTCGCCGAGGGCCAACAGGCAGATGGGATGCAGGTAACCGTAGCGGACAAAACGGCAAACGGTTTGGCTATCCTCGGGGTCAAAACCGATCGTCGCAACGACGATTCGATCACCGGAGCCGTCCACGAGCCTGAACTGCCGTTTGAGGCCCGGATACTGCCTGCCGACACCGCAGACGAAGCAATTTACGTAGTAGGGCAGGGGCATGAGCCTGTCCCTGATATCAGCGAAGTTCGCGGGGAGGTTGGAGGAGAGTGCCTTTCTCCCGTCGGGGTCGTCCTTTGTATAGGCGATCTCCCCGGAGATATAGGGATAGGGCTGGCCCTCCTTTTCGATGACGCCCGTTCCGCCGCCGCCGGCCGCCGACACCGTAAGCCGGGCCGTATCTCCCACAACGACCTGGGCCCCGCCCATCCGAAAGTCAACCGAGATGGGGAATATCCGGGCGGGGTCGTCCGGAAACGAGGGAGCCAGCGAAAGCAGCTCCATGATCGCCCCCATGCCGAAGCCGCCGTGGGGTATGCCGATCCAGCCCTCCGTCCGCTCGTCCATGACCAGGGGGGCGACGAGCGTGCCGTCGGGCGCCGTGTCGTAGTGCCGGATGATAAAGCCGTCAGTCCCGCAGGCGGAACAATCCTTATGATAGGTAGCTTGAGAGTCCATAGTCGCTCCAAACCGGAAGTATCGGCTTACTTGGTGAGATATCCCTCGACGTAGATCTCCAGCGCCCGGATCATCAACGCGAGGTTTTCCATATTGACGCGGTCGATATTATCCTTCGTGCTGTGGAACCCTCCCTCGCCGAGTCCCGGCGTCCCGGCGTTGCCGATCGTGACCGCGGGTATGCCCGCCGACATGAAGCGCTGCGCATCGTCGGTGATCTTCTCACGGGGCTCAATGGAGGTGCCGGATACCCTTGTCCAGGCGGCGCCGAGGCGCTCGATGAGGTCCGGGTCGGCGTCGAAATATTTCAGGAATATCCCGTCCTTTTTCCAGTAGACCATGGGGCCGTTTTGAGCGAAGAGCTCGAGGTTGACGAGGGTCGTGGGGAGGGCGGGTGCCGTGCCGCCGCCGAAGCGCTCCTTCAGGTACCAGTGTGCGCCCTGCAGCGTCACCTCCTCGCCGGCGGTAAAAATGATAGTAACGTTGGAGTTGCCGAGGCTCACCTTGCCGTCATGGATGTCTTTTGCCAGCACCATGAGGGCCGCCACCGAGGTGCCGTTGTCCACCGCGCCGTAGCTCTGCCGGTCCGACGGGATGAAGATGTACCCCCCGAACCCGAGGAAGACCAGGCCCCAGAAGACGACGAGCACCCCGGCAAGGACGATGGTGACCGCCGCCGGCCCCTTTTCCTCAGGAGGTCGTACCTCCTCGTGAAGAAGGTGAAGACGGCAAGCACGATGCCGAGGATAAATGCCAGCGGTATGAACCGGTATATCTTTGCCCGCTGGACGTGGTCCCAAAAGTCGGTCTTGGAGTCGTAGTGGGCGGCAAAGATCAGCTCCCGCGCCGGATTGGGCACCGTGTAGGTGACAACGATATTTTCGCCGGTCGTTTTCACGACGCCCGTGACGACCGGGACAAAGAGCTCGAACTCGACGACGAGCAGGAGCGGGATGGCGAGCGCCACGATCAGCGCGGCGATCGGCCGTTTCTTGACGATGAGGACCAACAGGAGCACCGCCAGGAGAAGCACGGCGATCCCCAGGATCAGCTGCATATAGGGGCGCAGGGCGAATTCCTGCACGACGAACGGGACGCCCCAATCGGTCAGCGTTGTCTTGATGTACGTTGCGGTTTCTGCGAGGGCCGGACTGTGGTTGGGGCGCGGGATGGAAAGGTGAGACATTATCTCGGTAAGGTCCATAACAGCCTCCACTCGATAGAATATGCCGCCGATTATAGCACACTTTTTTCGGATGGGCATGCAATTATGATCATAGTTGACCATCCGGCGTCTTGTTGTATAATAGAGTAGTGAGGCGATAGGTAGTCTGAAAGACATCGTATTGCCGTCCTCGTCGATGAGGCCGGCCTTCTTATGTGAAAGATATAAAGGGTTTACCGCCATGAAAGACCCGAAAACCGGGGCCGCTGCGATCCGCGCAATGGAGCCGTCCGATTATGCGGCAGTCCTGGCCCTCTGGAAGTCTCTGCCCGGCATGGGGCTGTCTTCGGCGGACGAGCCTCACAACATCGCGGCTTTCCTCGAAAAGAACCCGACGACCAGCCTCGTAGCCGAGCGGGAGGGGCGCATCGTCGGGACGGTGCTGGGCGGCTGGGACGGCCGACGGGGCTACGTCTATCACCTGGCGGTTGCCCTATCGTCCCAGGCGGCGGGCATCGGGACGGCGCTCATGGACGAGGTCGAGAGGCGGTTCGCCGCGCTGGGCGCGCGGCGCATTCATCTGATGATCTACCGGGACAACCAGGCCGCGGCCTTCTACGAGAGGCGCGGCTGGTTCAGCCGGGACGGCGAACTCTCGCTCATGAGTAAGGATTTAGCGTAACACTCCGTCCCGTGCGGACGGCGTCCCGGCGTACTCGTCCGGGACGGGGATGAGCACAATGAAACGAGCATCAATTGTCTCCTTTATCTCCCTTATCTGCCTGACGGTCCTCTTCATCGGGACGGCCGCGTGCGTCCCCATATACTGGGTAGACGGGAGCGGATATTTTATCGCGTCTGACGCGTCGGCAGCCGACGAGGTCCTGGTCCTGGTCAACCGCGAGCGTCAGAAAAACGGCTTCCCACCCGTCGCCGGTGACCCGGTGCTGTCGGCCATCGCTCAGGACCACGCGGAGGATATGGCCAGGAGGGGCTATTTCAGCCATACGAGCCCCGAGGGCAACGACCTCTTCGGGCGGCTGGCCGGGGCGCAGGTCTGCTACCGGCGTGCCGCGGAGAACATCGCCTGGGGCTACAGCAGCCCGACGTCGCTGGTCAGGGGCTGGATGAATTCATCCGGCCACCGAAAAAATATCCTCGGGGACTTTACGAAGGTCGGTATCGGGACGTACCGGGGATACTCTGTGCTGGTTCTCGTCAGGGAGTAGGGGATGGGGGCATACCGCGAGTGCACGTTCTTCGTTTTTTCCGGCACCGGCAACACGTGGTGGGTTGCCAAACGGATGGCGGCCCGCGCCGGGGCCGCGGGCTTGAGAACGCGCGTCTCGATGCTCGCCGACTGTCCCGTCCGCACTATCACGGTCGACCACGACTCTCTCGTGGGCCTCTTCATGCCGACCCACGGGTTCACCGCCCCCTGGCGGATGATCTCGTTTGCCGCCCGGATGCCGCGGGGACGCGGGGCGCACGCAGTGGTCGCGGCCACCCGGGCCGGGACGAAGTTCGGGAGGGTGTTCCTGCCCGGCATGGAGGGGACGGCGGGCTACCTCATCGCGGGGATACTGGCGATCAAGGGCTACCGGGTGCGGGGGGTCGCCGGGATAGACATGCCCTCCAACTGGACGGCGCTGCACCCCGGGTTCTCGGAAAAAAACGCCCGGGCGATCATCGAACGGGCGGGGCCAAAGGCCGACGGCTTCATCGACCGCGTCGTTTCCGGCGGGCGCGCGTTCCGGGGATTCATTTGCCTTGCGCTGGGGATTGTGCTTGCCCCGATATCGGCGGGGTATCTCTTATACGGCCGCTTCATGCTCTCGAAGCTGTTCTTTGCCGATAATAGATGTAATGGCTGCGGCATCTGCGCCCGCGACTGCCCGAACGGCGCGATCAGGATGCTCGGGAAGAAGCGACCCCGGCCGTTCTGGACGTTTGCCTGCGAGAGCTGCATGCGCTGTATGGGCTATTGCCCCAAGGAGGCCGTGCAGGCCGGGCACTCGTGGGCCGTGATCCTCTACTTCATCACCGTGATACCGTTTGCCCAGTACCTCCTTACCGTCCTTGTCACGTACCTCCCCGGCGCTCAAGCCATCCGCGGGACGTGGGCCATGAATGTCATCCAGTATCCCTTCTTCCTCCTCTCCCTCATGGGGGCCTACGCCCTCTTCTGGCTTGCCACCCGCATCCCGGCGGTCAACGCCGTCTTTGCCTACACCACGCTGACCCGGGCCTACCGGCGGTATCACGAGCCGGATACGGGGGTCAAGGAGATGAGGCGGAAGTCCCGGTGACGGGCGGCGGATGCGTTCCTTTTTTAAGTCAATTCGGCTGAATTGCTAATCTATATTTGTTCGCTATTCCGTTGACGGAAACTAATTTGGTTGCTATACTATATACAAAGGCCGGCCGACGTGGTGCTTGACCGACGCCGAAAAGCGTGTTGTCGTCGGCGTGACGGGCAGGCTACGCCGGATCGCGAAAAAGAAAGAGAAAAAGGAGTATTAGTTATGGCATGGAGAGAAAAGAAGAAACAGAAAGGGATAAAGACTAAAGGGAATGAGAAGGTTTCGGGCGTAGTAACCTCAGTTGCGGGGGTACTGTCCGCCAGCGGCCCTGCTTTAGCTCAAGCGCCGTATAAGAAGAAGACGAAAAAGAAATAATTGCCCCCTGCGCCGGATAAGCTCTCTTACGGATCTATCGGGTCTCTCTATCAAGCAGCATACTTTCCCCTTTTTTCCGCACATGGCGGCCTGCGCTATCTTCCGGCTTGCCACGCTGATCCCTGCCGTCAACACCGCCTTTGCCTACACGACGCTCACCCGCGCCTGGCGGCGGTGTTATGAGCCGGTAGGAAAAAGGGGTACGTCTCCGTTTGACTCTTGTCCACAGAAGGAAACGTGACAATTCTCCGGTTAGCACCCGTAGGGGCTGCAAACATGCGGCTCGCCATAGACCGTCATTGCGAGGGAGGCAGCAGCCGACCGCGGCAATCTCCTCGCCGCCGGAGGCCATGCGCCGGAGAAGAAGAGACAAACCCACGAGAATCGGACGCGATGATGAGATTGCTTCGTCGCGATGCTCCTCGCAATGACGAATAGTGTTCCCGGTGACAGTCGAAGGTTGCCACGACCCCTTCGGGGGCTCGCAATGACAATAGTAATTGCCGCCGAAGGCGGCACTATTAAGCACCGCCGCCCCTACGGATTCTAAGGCAGTACGCCCTTATCACCCGTAGGGACACGACTTGTCGTGTCCATCACGAGTCCCGTCATTGCGAGGGAGGCAGTAGCCGACCGCAGCAATCTCCTCGCCGCCGGAGGCCATACGCCAATAAAGGAGGGACAATCGCGCAAAAACCAACGCGATGATGAGATTGCTTCGTCGCGATGCTCCTCGCAACGACGAGTAACGTATCGTATTAATTACCCGACCACAAAAAAATCCCTTGACATCCCCCCATTATTTAGTTAGTATGCAAGTCAATCGCATACAAGGAATCCGGGAAACCCGGCACCCATGAAACCCACCGACTGCATATTCTTCCAGCTTACCAAGGCGAGTCAGAACGCCATCCGTTTCTTCAGCCAGCGGGTAACGCCGCTGGGGGTAACGGCGGCGCAGGCGTTGGTGATGCTGTTTCTGTTTGACGAGGACTCCGTCACCTCCAAGGACCTCGGGGAGCGGGCGCAGCTGGACAGCGCCACGCTCACCGGCATCATCGACCGGCTGGAGGCGCAGGGCCTCGTGGTGCGGGGCGAGCACCCGGACGACCGGCGGGCGATATCGGTACGCCTCACCGATACCGGGCGCGAGACCGCGGCGAGGATTTCGGCGCTCTCGGAGGAGGCCAACAGGGATTTCTTGCGCGGCCTATCGCCCGAGGACGAGAAGGCGCTCCGGGGCCTCCTTTCGGTGGTCAGGGAGATCGGCTGATTTTTTTTCGGCACATAACTCGTATGCAATTAGATTGTATGAAAGCGATTATAAAACCGTAGAAGAGGAGATACGATGGACAAGGAAGCAATCAGGAAATACGCTCTTGACCTCGGTGCGGACGTGGTGGGGTTTGCCGCGGCGGCGGACTACACATCGGAGCGGACGCCGGCGCTCGCGGCGATCCTGCCCGGCGTAAAATCGCTGGTGGTGATGGGCTACCGGGAGATCCACGGGGCCAACGAGTCGGAAAACGTCCGGGCAGGGATGGCCTCCCGGCTGGGCGGCATGGACTTCGCCCAG
Organism: uncultured delta proteobacterium; assembly: GCA_963735595.1. Lineage (GTDB taxonomy): Bacteria > Desulfobacterota > Zymogenia > Zymogenales > Zymogenaceae > JAFGAS01. Next base: position 768,163 of record CAVTLK010000002.1, read on the forward strand.
GCCAACAACTACCAGATGGCCCGCTTCATCGAGAAGAACACGAAAACCAAGGCGGCGCCGGTCGCGCCGTCATACCCGCTGAACATGGAGCCGCCGGTGATGGGGATGTACGCCGACGTGTCGCTCAGGCACGCGGCTTTGGCCGCGGGGCTGGGTGCTTTCGGCCGGCATAACCTCATCATCAACCCCGAATACGGCTCCCAGATCGTCTTCACGGCAATCCTGACGGAGCTGCCGCTCTCATCGGACCCGCCGGTGAAGGACGACCTCTGCAACGAGTGCGGGCTGTGCGTCGATAATTGCCCGGGCGGGGCGCTGGCGGAGGAAGGCAAGACCGACATGATGAAGTGCCTCAAGGCGTCCCAGCCCTACGGCTGTCATGCGCGAGATACGCTACTTCCACAAATTCATCGGCGCGACCCCGGACGAGCAGAAGGCGCTCCTGCGCGACCCGGCGCTGCTGCCGATCTACCAGGCCCAGTTCATCGGTTTTCAGTACCAGTGCTTCAAGTGCATCGCCGTCTGCCCGGCGTGCCAATAGTTCCGATATATCAGTAGGGGTCTCGGGTATGTTCGAGAAAATCGCCGATTCGATAACGCTTGTCCACGGTAAGCTCAAGGGCCGCTTTCCCTACTCGCACTCGGTCGTCATCGAGGGCCCCGAGGGGGCGGCGCTGCTCGACACGGGTTGCGGGGCAGAGAACATCGAAGAGGTAAAGCGGGCCTTTCCGATCAGGACCGTCATCAACTCCCACGGCCACCCGGACCATTCGGCGGGAAACGGGCGGTTTGACGGCTCGGTCGTCGTCCACATGCCGGAGGAGGGCATCGATACGGGGGGCAACGTGCGGGCGCTGGCCGACCGGCTTGCCGAGCCGGGGGACCTTGCCGCCTACTGGCGGGAGTGGGTCATCACGACGATGGGATTTATCGACCGGCGGCCCGACAGGGCATACCGGGAGGGGTCTGAATTCGTCTTCGGAGACGTCCGCCTCGTGGCGCTCGCCACGCCGGGGCACACGGCCGACCATTACTGCCTCTGGGAACCGGATAAACAGATCCTCTTTTCCTTCGACTACGACCTGACCCCCTTCGGCCCCTGGTACGGCCACCGGGAGTCGGACATCGGGGCGTTCAAGCGCTCGATCAAGCGTCTTATGGAACTCGATATCAGGGTGCTGGTATCCGGCCACCGGGAGGTCATCACCGGGGGGATTCACGAAGGGTTCTCACGGTACCTTGCGGTCTTCGATAAGCGGGAAGGCAGGATCGCCGCGCTGCTGGAGAAGGGCGCCAGGACGATGCCCGAGCTGGTGGATGCCGCGCCGATCTACGGGTCATATCCCTATGCGGAGCCGCTGCTGCGCTACTGGGAGGGGCAGATGATCGAGAAACACCTGGCCGATCTGATTGAAAGGGGGGCGGTGAGCTGCGGTTCGGACGGGGCGTACGCACTCGCGTAGCGGACGCGCCGCCGGTTTGGCGGCGCAAGCATCCAAGAGGATTAAATCCGGCTTTCGGAGTCGATGGACTGCATGAGCATGACGTCAACGACGGCAAGCTCATAGAAGGCGCAGGATTCGAGGATCTCCGGGGCTCACCTTGCTTTCGTATACCCGTCTGCCATGCTCGATTTCTTTTTCCAGCAGGCCAAAAAGGATGTCGTTTTTCAAGCCCTCTTTTATCTTCTTGACGTTGTAGACGGTGATATCCGAGATGATGGTTCGGGCGAGTCGTCGGGCATGATCGCGGTCTGTTATCAATTCCATACGGTATACCTTAAAAAAACCTAATAATAGTGTACTGATGAACAATTATAATGCAATTCGCGTGCCATAAGCCGTGAAAATCTCCGAGTGGGGAGGTAATATGGGGGTAATGCATTATTTCCGTATCTTTTGGGGCCGATTATACGGCTATTTAGGCGTCCAAAACAGGATCGGGCGCGCCGCGTGGTGAATCGTTGCAGAAAAAGGGAGGCGTGTTGAATAATATACAAAATAATGTAATCGACTACGTTACTCTATATGATGACTCCAGTTAATAGTCCATTACGATATCAGTATCTATTATGTCATGTCGATATTTGAGCATGTTAATAGACCGTCCGCGCTTCAGTTGCACAAATGTAACGCGCAACGCTGCACGAAACGCTCAGGTCAGTGAAGAGATGAGGGTACGGAAGGCGTGACGATAACGGAGTAGGACGCCAATGTAAACATCTCCCGCCAGCGAAAATCGACGTAACGATCCGGTGCAGGCCGCCCGCGGCGGCGAGCGATGTCAGGGAGCGCAGCGTCGCCGTAAAGAAGTCGATGATCCGTGCGACGTAGCGTTTCCGGTCGGCGAAATAGGCCCCGCAGTGGTCGACCTCCGGCTCCTCCCAGAGCTCCTTGGGAAAAGGCAGGGCCTCGTAGACGGACCGCTGCTGGGCGGGCGGGATTACGGAGTCGCGCCCCGAGACGATCACCAGAGACCGCCGTGACCCGAAGGCGACGGGCCGAGCCGGGAATGTCCATCCTCGCCGAGGTCCAATCCGTAAAGGAGCAGTCGCCCACATCCGGGTAAGCACGGGGATAAGCAGCGCCCGGGTGATGGGAAAGAACCGTCGCATACCGGCGCGCATCATGGCCTCCGGCCGCGCAAAGGGGCAGTCGGCCACCAGCGACAGCACCCGGGAGTCCCGCGCCGCCGTAACGACGGCAACGGCGGCCCCCAGGGAAAAGCCGATGATCCCGATCTGTGCGCCCGGGATTCGGGCGGCGGCATAGCCGACGGCCGCCGCGGCGTCAACGGCCTCCCGCCGCCCAGGCCCATGGGGGCGGGGCGCTCTTCGCCCCGGCCGCGGAAGTCGAACAATAATACGTGAAACCCCGCCTTTGCCAGACAGACTCCCGACGCCCAGCAGGTCGCTCTTGATGCCCGACCTTCCCGTCAGGCCCACCACCACCCGGTTCCCGCGTCCGACCAGCCACCAGCCGGAAAGCTCGATACCGTCGGCCGTCATAAAGGAGACCCGCTCGAAGTCCACGCCCGTCTCGAAGGGGGTGAAGACGTAGTCGTCCAGATAGGTCTTTTTCCTCGGGCGGCAGAGGTATAGGGCGAGGATCAGGGCGGCGGTCACATTCAGGGCGAAGATGACGGCCGCAAACGTCACGAGCGTTTCGAGTATGAAAGAACATCGGAGCGATTTTGCCACCTCACCATGATGCGCGGTGATACTTCATTTCCTTGCAGGGGCCAGGGAGAAAATGGGCGACCGAGACCGTCGAGGAATCGGATACGGGTGACCGCCGCCCCGCTGACGGTCGGATATTCAGCCGCTGCCCCGGCGGCGGTCGATTATATCACGATTGTCGTCAGACGGGTCATTTTCGGGATAAATATGACCGCGGGTACAATTTACCTTGACAAATCGGGAGCAATGTCATAGAGTTTTGATTGACAAATCAATCTACATGCAGAGTCGTCCCGACTCAACCGTTGTCCTATCAGAAGAGTGATGATACGCCCTATGACACAAGAAAAGAACACGACAGGCCAGGCGGAGCAGATCATCGAGTCCCCCGAAAAGACCGAGCTCATCCTTGATGCGGCCGTGAAGGTCTTTGCCGATAAGGGCTACTACGGCGCCCGGGTCTCGGACATCGCCCAGGAAGCGGGGATCGCCTACGGACTGGTCTATCACTACTTCAAGAACAAAGAGGACCTCCTTATCTCGATCTTTAGACACCGCTGGGGCCAGTTTGACCAGGCCGTAAGGAAGATCATGGAAGAGAAGGACGATCCGCGCCTGATGATTCACTCTATCATCTCGTTTCTCTTCCATTCCTACAAGAACAACCCGAAGGTGATCGAGGTGATGATCCTCGACGTTGCCAAGAGCACCCGTTTCTTCAACGGTGAAAATATTAAGCAGTTCACGGATCTCTTTACGCTTATATCCGATATTGTGCTCCGAGGGCAGGAGCAGGGGATATTTAAGAAAGACCTCGATGCGAAGCTGGCCGCGTATTGCCTGTACGGTTCGGTGGAACGGATCATGCTCCGATGGTTATTGGAGGACAAAAAAGTAATTACCGACCAGGAGGCCCGGTCGGCGACCGAGATGGTCACCACCATTATCCTTTCCGGTCTTGAGCAAAACGGTTAGTAGAGGAGGATTTCATGGATTTCGCGTTTACGGACGAACAGCTTGCCTTCAGGGATCAGGTCCTCAAATTCTCTCAAAAGGAGATCGCGCCCGCTGGCAGAGGAGTATGACTACAAGGGCGAGTGGTGTTGGGAGTCCTGGAAAAAAATGGGCGAATTCGGGCTGCTGGGCCTCCACTTTCCCGAGGAATACGGCGGCTCCGGGGCCGACGTGGTTACCTCGTGCCTGGCCGCCGAGGCCCTCGCGGAGGGGGGCGCCGACGGCGGGCTGACGCTGTCGTGGGGTGCCCATACCTATCTCTCGGCCGACACCATCTACCAGCACGGGACGGACGAGCAGAAAAAAAAGTACGTCGCCAAGATGGCCACGGGTGAGTGGATAGGGTGTATGGCCCTCACCGAGCCGAACGCCGGCTCGGACGCCGCCTCCATCACTACGACGGCGGTCAAGAAGGGGGATCGGTGGATTCTCAACGGGACGAAGATGTTCATCACCAACGGCCCCATTGCCGACATATGCGTATGCTACGCCGTCACCGACAAGGAAAAGAAACACATGGGGATCTCGGCGTTCATCGTCGAGAAAGGTTTCAAGGGCTTTTCGGTGAGCAAGACCCTCAAGAAGATGGGGGTCAAGACCTCTACGACGGCCGAGCTCGTCTTCGAGGACTGCGAGGTGCCCGAGGAAAACCTCCTGGGCACGCTCAATAACGGCTTTCCGATGACCCTGCAGACGCTCGAATGGGACCGCTCGGCGCTGCTGGCCCCCTTCGTGGGAGGGATGGAGTTCGTCCTGAAGCAGTCCAGCCAGTACGCCAAACAACGCGTCCAGTTCGGCAAATCGATCAGCGAATTCCAGGCCGTCCAGAAGAAGCTTGCCGACATCAAGTGCTTCGTCGAGGCGGCCGGCTGTTGGTCTATCGCGTCGCCTGGAACAAGGACCAGGGCAAATCCATGAACCATATGGAGGCGGCCTGCGCGAAGCTCTGGGTCGGCGACTGGGGTATGTCAGCGATCTCCGAGGCCGTCCAGATTCACGGCGGCTATGGATTCATGCACGAATACCCGGTGGAGCGGGTCTTCAGGGATACGAAGCTGGCGCAGATCGGCGGCGGAACCTCGGAGATTCAGCGATTTATTATCTCCAGACTCCTGTTGGCATAGGGAGGACAATATGGATTACGGACTAAACAAGGAACAGTTGGCCCTGCAGGATTCGTTCAGGAAGTTCTGCGAGAAAGAGATAAAGCCCAACGCCGACCTCCTGGACAAGGCGGATCCGGCCAAGGCAACGGAGCATCCTCAAGAAAAAACTTAAAGAAGCTGGCCGAGATCGGCTACACCGGCCTCTTTCACGACGAAAAATACGGCGGTACCGGCAAGGACCTCATCACGCAGAGCGTCGCGCAGGAGGAGCTGGCCAAGGTGTGCGCGGCCACGTATCTTTCCGTCGGCGCAAGCATCGGGTCTGTGCGGAATTCCCATCGCCATCTTCGGGACCGAAGAGCAGAAAAAGAAATATCTCCCCGAAGCTGATCACGACCGGACTGATCGGCTGCTTCGGGCTCACGGAGCCGGAGGCCGGTTCGGACGCGATCAGCATATAGACCACGGCGGTCAAGAAGGGCAAACAACTGGGTGCTCAACGGCACCAAGACGTTTATCACCAACGGCCCCATCGCCGATGTCGCCGTCGTCATGGCAAAGACCGACCCGGACGGGAGGTAAGGGGACGCAACGTCTCGTCGTTTATCGTCGAAAAGGGGACAAAGGGATTTTCGATCGGAAAGCCGATGGACAAGATGGGCTACCGCGGATCGCCCACCTCCGAGCTGATCTTCGAGGAGTGCGAGATCCCGGCGGCGAACCTGCTCGGCAAGGAAAACGAGGGATTCATGCAGGCCATGAAGACGCTCGAATACGGAAGGATCGGTATGGCAATGGTCTGCCTCGGCGTTTCGATGGCATGCATGGAAGAGTCGATCAAGTACGCCAAGGAGCGCACCCAGTTCGGGCGGCCTATCTCGAAGTTCCAGATGATCGGTTTCAAGATCGCCGACATGAAGCTGTTGACCGATACGGCGCGCCTGTTGATCTACAAGGCGGCGTGGCTCAAGGACATCAACGATCCAGCCGCGGCCACGACGGCCTCGATCGCAAAGCTCGTGGCCTCGGAGACGTCCACCCAGATAGCCAGCTCGGCGGTGCAGATCCACGGCGGCTACGGATACATGAAGGAGTACCTCGTCGAGCGGCTCTACCGGGACGCCAAGCTCGGAGAGATCGGCGAGGGGACTTCGGAGATCCAGCGGATCCTCATCGCGCGTGACGTGCTCGCAAAATACTAACACGGGATACGGGGGGGCGTCACGGTCCTGAAACCTCAGGAAGACCCTCCGGAACGTTTCAGACCAACGATTCACTCACAGACAACAGGGGCGGCCTATGCCGCCCCTGTTGTCGTTTCTATTATGGTACCTTCCTGTTGCGGTATTCCGGCTGTTCGGGTAACCGGGGAAGGCCGGAAGGTACCGTTTAAAGAAATTTTTTTATTTGTAATTACCCTACGATTTATATTAGACTGATAGCCGGTATTGATGGAGGTGGCGGCTATGAAAAGAACCGGTATCGTCAGGCGATTCGTTATTCCTCTCATTATCGTGGTCGGCGTTATGGCTGCGGCAAGCTTTATCTTTCACGGTGCGCGTATGCTCTCCCCGGGGACGGCGCGCACCGCGCTGCTCTGGATTTCCGGGCCGCTCATGTTCATCTCAATCTGGTTTTTCGGGTTTGTTGGGACGCCGATCGCCTATTTTTCGGGCGCACGGTTCGTCGAGCGGCTTATCGTTGCGTTTGCCAACCCGGTTATCTGGGTCGCGCGGATGATAGCGAAGGTATCGTGTCAGTTCGGCCCGATAGAGCTTGTCTATTTCTTTTTTCTGCCCTGGACGTTTGGTATCATCTGCATGACGCTCCTGGAGTTTTCCGTCTCCGAGATCGTCTGCCGGTCCATCGACCGGCGGCGCGGGGGTGCGGCGCGGGTGCTGTCACCCGTGGTACTGGTGCTGTTGTTCCTGGGGCTTGCCGGCACCTATTTCGGCTTCGTCAGGGGGCAGGAATGGGTATACATGATCGTGCATAGCTACGCCCTTCATTTCTTACAGTAAACCGGGAGTAAGACGATGAGTAATATAGATAACAAAAAAGGTTCTGCCGGTGCGCTGACCCGCCGGGACGCCCTCAAGGCGATCGGCACGGCGGCGGCCCTCGGGATCGGCGGTTTTACCCTCGGGGAGCAGCTGTTTGCCCAGGCGGGAGCGAAACGGCCCAATATACTGTTCATCCTTACCGATGATCACCGGGCCGACTGCATGGGCGCGATGGGTCACCCCTTCCTGAAAACCCCAAATATGGACCGCATTGCCGCCGAGGGAGTGCTCTTCGAAAACGCGTTCGTGACGACCTCGCTGTGCAGCCCGTCCCGCGCGTCGTTCCTGACAGGGCAATACGCCTCCGTCCACGGGGTGATCAACAATTTCTCGCGCTGGGACGAAGACAGAAACATCACCTTCCTCCAGCACCTGAAAGAGGCGGCGGGTTATGATACGGCGTTTATCGGCAAGTGGCATATGCCGGGGGGAGGACTTCCGCGGCTCCCGGGCGTTGACCTCTTCGTTTCATTCACGAAAAAGGACGGGCAGGGCGACTACTACAATTGCCCTATCTATAAAAACGGCGAGCTTGTCACCGGGCCGCGCAACCCCTACATTACCGAAGACCTAACCGACTACGCTCTTGAGTATATCTCCGAGGAGCGCACTAAACCCTTTGCCCTCTACCTCTCCCACAAGGCGGTCCACCATGACTGGCGGCCTCCCCAACATCTGGCCGGGATCTACAAGGACGCCGACCTCTCGTTCCTGGCCCCGGAATCGGACACCTTCGATACGTGGACAGGCAACAACTGGCTGGAAGGAACGATGGGGCTCATGCACCCGGTATACCGGCGCTATTGCGAGTGCATAACCTCTGTGGATGAGCAGCTCGGCAGGGTTCTCGCCCTCCTGGAACAGAGGGGAATCCTTGACGATACGGTAATCGTCTACTGCGGCGACAACGGCTATATCTGGGGTGAACACCGGCTCTACGCGAAGCACTGGCCCTACGAAGAATCGATCCGCATTCCCTACCTCGTGCGATACGGCAACTACATCCCCGATCCCGGCCGGCGCGCCGCCCACATGGCGCTCAATATCGACCTTGCCCCGACACTCCTGGAGCTTGCCGGAGTCAGACCCGCGCCTGCAATGCAGGGGGAAAGCCTCGCGCCGATCCTTCGTTCGGCCGATTCACCCTCCAGGCACGCCTTTATCTATGAACTCTTCAAGGACTTTCCATTTGGGGGCAGGGTGCCGCCTCACAAAGCGCTGAGGACCGAGCGGTACAAGTACATCGAATGGGAGGAGTGCAGAACGCCGGAGCTGTACGATCTCGCGTCGGACGCGCGGGAGATGAGAAACCTTATCGGGACCACGGATGGAGAGAAACTCGTCGGCGGCCTGAAGAACGAGCTGGCGGCCTTGAAGGAAAAATATTCCATCCGCCTGTAGCCACCGGAGGCAACATGCTCGAATCAAGGAAGATACCGAACAATTTCCTCCATTTCACTCTCAGGGGCATACACGATATCATGGGGACAAACGGCCTGAACGCGATCCTGAACATCACGGGGCTCGTAAAGTTCAGGGATAACTATTCCACCGAACAACGAAGAAATCGGGCCCGACGCCGCCGACATCGGGAGGCTTGTGAGGGGAGCAATCGACCTGATCGGGCAGAACGGCGTCAAGGCGATCCTGCAGAAAGCCGGTCATAGCGGTTACCGAATGTCGCTGGATGAAGCCCCGGAGCTGATGGGCGCTCTCGGCGCGGAACTGAAGAAGCTCCCGAACGACCGGGAACGGATTGCCTCCCTCATGGGGGCGATCACCTATGACGCCAACCGGATATTCGGGGATGGGCACCAGGAGCTGATTCCGATCGAGGACGGCTTCGAGGTGAGGATCGCCGAATGCGAATGGTGCTGGGGGATTACCGGTATGTCGCGACCCGTCTGTTTTACGGAGCTGGGCCTTGAAGAAGAGGCGATTCTCTGGGCGACGGGGAAATCGTACGAGGTAACGGAGATCGCCTGCCGCGCGATGGGTGCCGAACGCTGCATCTTTCGTATCACGGGCCTCGGCGGAGGATGAACCGGGGCATTGCCCGGGTCCGGTGATTTCGGGGATGCCTTTGTTTAGCGGCGCCTCCTTCAGCATCGGAAAAAGGAGTAAGCAGGTATCGCATTGTGCACGCTAATCCGGGTGTTACGCCGGATTGTGCCGCTCGTCCTCGATCACCGCCTGCCGCTACCGGCGCCGCGTACGGCGGGCAGGGGATGCCACGCTGATGAACGACGTGACCTTCTCAAAGATCTCGTCGCCGCCCCGATAAACGATCCCGTGGTACGGGCTGTCCACGATCATAACCTCTTTGACCTGAGAAGAAATAGCGTCCCGATACTGACGGGCGCCCTCGGTGTCGACGGCGGGGTTATCGCCGCCCTGGATGATGAGCGCGGGGACGGTAACGGCCGGCAGTTGACGTATAACCTCCCGAACCAGTACGCGGATTTGGAACATCCCGTGCGCCGGGTTTTTCGGGTAGGTGAAGTGGGGATTTTCCGATTCCTTGTTCGACGAACTCGATGGGCCGTTCCTTGAGCCGCATCTTACGCAGCAGGTGGTCGGCCGCGTCTACGATCGGGACTGCCGCAGCATACCGGCCCTTCGGGCGCATGGCGGCCGAGATCGAAACGATGCCGGAAAGTCCCGGCGGATTGGCGGCGGAGAGCAGCCACCCAAGCAGCCCCCCCATCCCAAATCCGCAGACAAAGACCTCATCCACCATCCGGGAAAGGATCGTGTACCCGTAGCGCACCGAATAATACCAATCGCGCCACGTTCTCGACGCCAGGTCCAGGACGGACGTCCCGTGGCCGGAAATACGAACGTTATAGACGGTAATGCCCTGCCGGCTCAGGTGCTCGAGGAGCGGTCGCATCTGCTCGGGAGACGCCAGGTACCCGTGAACCAGCAAGACCCCGACCGCGGGGTCGGCGAAGTGGAAAGCCGGCATTCCGAAACGCATTTCGCGCGACTCCTCCTGGTTATAGAACCGGGTATAGTCGTCGAGGTAGCGATCCTGATCACCCCGGATGAGCGCGTCGGTCGCGCGTTCTGCGGCCGCCTTCCGGCTGATTCTCAGGGCGGCGTCCACGGCCTTATTGCCGGCGTGAGCGGTTCGATCTCGTTCTTTATGACCTCGATAGTGTTCAGGAGCCTGATATCATGAAAGGCATGGGGCCATTTGAACTCCTTTTCCCTTATGATGAGGTCTTCCGGTCGTTCTTTTCAAGGAGTCCCTCACGAATCCCCATGGACAGAAAATCTTCGAGGATTGACTCGCCCCAGACGACCATTGCGTGGGGATTGTCGGCGATCGTCTTGTGACAGACGATACGGGGGATCTCCCGTATCGCGAGGGCCGCACAGAAGACGCGGTTCTTGATGTCCTCCCACGTTTCCCGATATTGCCTGCGGGCCGTCATGGAAAAGAGGAGCCGGGAGATGAGGTGATCGGGATTAACGGTGACCAGCCCATAGATATCCCTCATATAATCGGTCATCACGGCCTTGACGGTCCTGTTGAAGGCGCCCGTCTGCCGGCCGCGGAATACCGGGGTGTAGTCTTTCTCGCTCAACCATGCGGCGTACGTCGCAGCTGACCGGGGCGGGCCGAAGTTAATGGTTATCTCCGCCCCCGATCTTAAAAATGAGCTTTCCACCACGAGTTCTTCCTCGAACCGCTTGGGGAGCACGCCCCTGGTCAACAGCGACACCAGCTTTTCAACGGTTTCGGAAAACCGTGTCTTGAGAAAACGCTGCGGCCAGTAGGTGATGTTGACGGGAACGATCCTGACCTCAAAGGGCGCCAGGCTCTCCAGGTCAAAGATCTTCGTGAGCCGGTATCTCTCGGCAAAGTCGCTCAAGAAGCCCGCCGCCAGCTGGGCCTTGAGGGCGATGACGGCGGCGCCGGTATGGGGAGGTCGGTGAATATTCGTATCGGGTTCGTGGAGCAGGAAGCGGCGGGCGCTCATGACCTTGCGATCCTTGACCATCTCGCCCTCGGGAAAGATGATCCAGTTCTCGCCGGAAAGCAGGCTCTTTACGGCAATCGTATCCCGATCGGAGATGTTGACGGGTACTGAACCGACGGCCTCCATGAATCGCCTCGGCAGCGACTCAAAGACGTAACGCGCGGTAAGCGAACGGGGGGGCGTGCCCAGCCGCTTGCTTATGACATAGGGGAGGAGTACTGTCTCGATACGGGTGTAGTGGTTGCAGACGAAGATTACCGATCCTTTGGGGACCGTCTCGATTCCGTTGACCGTGATGGTTACGCCGGCCAGCTTCAGCGCGCCGCCGATCAAGAGGTCAAGGACCCGGGTCGTAATTGAGCTGATCTTCGCGAGGTCGGGCATGCTCCGATTCCCTTGGGAAGCGGTACGGCGCCACCGGGCGTGTCCCGGTTCTTTGCCGTCCGCGGCGTTGGGCGTCCGGATTACATCGATATCCAGTGATGGGAGGGTTTGACACCCTCTTCGGGATCGGTGATAAACCGGTGTACACGGTCAAATATGGCGTCACCTCCCCGATAGACAATCCCGTGGTAGGGGCTGTCGACCCAGACCAGCCCCTTGGTCTTCGAGCCGACGGTGTCGTAGTACTCCTCGGCGCTCTCCGGATCGACGGTCGGGTCCTTTCCCCCCTGGATGATGAGTGCGGGAATCCTGATCTTTGGCAGTTCCTTTTTGACGACGCCCACCAGTTCCAGGAGCTGGTCCACCCCGTGAACGGGATTTTTAAAATAATTGATATGGGGATTCTCCGGATGGTTCGCGATGAATTCCACCGGGGTCTTTCCCATTCCGCAGAGCTTCATGGCGTCGTCCACAAGATCAATGAAGGGGGCGAGGAATGAGGTCCGGCTCTTCAGGATCATGGCTGCCGATATCGAGACGATGCCCGAAAGCTTTGGGGGATTGGCGGCCGCCAAATGCCACGAGATGGCCCCCCCCATAGAAAAGCCGCAGACGAATATCTTGTCGACCAGGGTCGTGAGAATAGTATAACCGACGCGGGCGGTGTAATACCAGTCCTCCCAGTCTCTTGTCGTCAGGTCGTAGGGCGATGTCCCGTGGCCGGCAAGCCTCACCGCGTAGACGGTAAGCCCCCGGGCGACCAGGTGTTCATAGAGCGGGCGCATCTCCTCCGGGGAGGCCATGTAGCCGTGCACGAGGAGCACGCCAACCTTCGTATCCCCGATATGGAGCCTGGGAACCCCGAATTTCTTTTCCTTGGATTCTCCCTTGACGTAGAAGCGTGCCCAGTCCATGAGGTAGCGGTCCTCCTGCCCCGATACGAGAGCCCGGGTCGTGGCCTCGGCAAGGGCCGGCGGACCAAGTGAGAGGGTCCGTTCTATGGAATTCGCGACGTCCTTGAGGGGCTTTATCTCGTTGGTAATCACCTCGACCGTATTGAGCACCCGCGCGCCGCGGAAATAGTCGTGCCACTTGAATTCCTTTTTATTCAGCGACAGGCGGCCGTCCTTCATCGACACAAATCCCTCGGTCTTTCCCATTTCGAAGAAGTTATCGAGGTGCCGCTCACCGACGGCAAGCAGCGATTCGGGGCGCTCCTGGATGAGCTCGTGAAACGAGAGGTTGGGAAGATCGCGCACGCCGAGGGCCGCCAGGTATACGCGCCGCTTCACGTCTTCCCACGAATCCGTAAGGAGGTTCCTGTCGACCATCGTCGTGAGAAGCCGGGTGATCAGGTGATCCGGGTTTATCGTGACGAGCCGGTATATCTCCGCCATATAGTCGCTCGTCATTGACTCCACGGCTCCGGAAAAGAGGGGATTGGGCGCGTTTTTCAGGACCGGGTAGGCCTCCTTTTCAGCCAGCCATACGGAATAGTGGGAGATCTTCTTCGGCATGCCGAAGTTAATGGTAACCCGGGCCCCTCTGGAGAGGATGGAGCTTTCAAGCGCGAGCTTCTCGTCGTGCCGGTGTGTGCGGCGGCCCGTTTCGAGCCGACCGAGGAGCTTCTTGATCCGACGGGTCAAGAAGGTGTTGGAGTAGCGCACCGGCCAGTAGGTGACGTTCACCGGAACGATGGTCACCTCAAGAGACGAGAGGGAATCGAGCCCGAATACCTTCGTCAGGTGGTACTCCCGGATGAATTCGTTCATGATCTTTGCGGCCATCTGCGCCTTGAGGCCGATGGTCGAGGCCTTCGTCTGCGGGATTTCCTCGCCCGGCTGGCCGGGCTGCTCCGCGTATATGCCGATCACCTCCCGGCCGAGCGTTCCCTCGGGGAAGATGACCCAGTTCTCGCCGGAGATCAGGCTTTTGGCCGCGATGTCGTCAAGATCGGGAAGCGATGCCGGCACCGAACCGATCCCTTCCAGGAGCTTTTTACCGATCGCCTCGAACACGTACTGGGCCGTGAGGATGCGCGGGGTCTGCTGCTTGGCCCGGTAGATGGCGTAGGGCACCAGCAGGGTTTCGGTCCGGGTGAAGTGGTTGGCGATATAGATCACCGACCGGTCGGGCACCTGCTCCAGGCCGTTGACGACCAGGTCGACCCGCGCAAGCCGTAAGATCCCGTTGATCAGGTGCCCCAATATGCCCGTGCGCAATCGGCTGATAGGTTTGAGATCGGCCATGTATTATTTTCCCCTTCCTTTGCGTATATCATAACACAAATAGACGTAACACGAATGGGAAAATTGAAACGGAGGACACGGGCGGCACCGGGAAGTGCGTTCTGAGGGAAAGAAGGTTCGCAGATTGTTCGGCGATCCGTTCGGCCGCCGAACGGCGGGCGCTCTCGACGCTTGCAGTGGGGCGTACCGTGTGGTATCGTATCGTCGGTATCAGGTGGGTTATTGCGCATTACGGAGACGACCGATGAGAATAATAGTTCCAATAGCCGCCGTGCTGTTGCTGTGGGCAGTACCGGCGGCGGGTCAAAGCGGTGAGCTAATCGATACCCCGTCAGAGAAATACGGCTACGCCCTTGCGCTTCCCGAGGGATTCGCCCCGACCGGCGCCGTTTCCGACACGACCATGTGGACCTTCGTGCCGGAATCGCCCGCCGTCCCGCCCGGTTCCGCCGATAAAACAGAAGGGACCCTCACCATATGGGTTAATCGTATCCCGGTCGAGACGAAGAACCTCGCGGGGCTCTACGCGGTCGGCAGGAGATACGACGCCGACTCCATCAGCTCCCCCGGCGCGGCGATCCGCGACCTCAGAGACCTTACGGTCGAGGGGGGCTACGGCTATTGGTACAGGGAGGCCGATAAATCCGAGCCGGCCGCCAACCACCGCTGGATTGCAAAGGTCTTCGGCAACGGCGCCGTCTATACGATCTGCGTGGCGGCCCCCTTCGGCGAGTTCGAGGCATGGGGACCCGTATTCGAGCGGGTCATCGTGAGCTTCAGGCTAGTCTCGACGAAGGCGGAATAGGGCATGGGTCCGCCGATACGTTTTTCTGCCCGCCGGCGCGGGGGAATTCCGCATGCATCCGGCAGTGCTTTTTAGTTCTTGACACCTTCCGTTAATTACCCTACCATGCTTCTTATCTTTTCCGTGCGTGCGGCACCCTGCCGTACAAAAACCCGCATAACATCTCGGCTGTCGATTACAGCGATTCTCGAGCATACGGTACGGCGCGTCCCAGCGCCGGTTCTTCTCTCGTGAGAAGGGTATTACGCGGCGGTCCGCTGCAGCTTACGAACACGACGTAACTATTCCTTTGAGAGGTGCGGTATGAAACTTGAACTCCCGGAGCTTATCTGGTACGGCAACACGACGACGGTCATCGATTTTCCCGACTCCTGGGACGTGACGTTTTCGAACATGCGCGGCGCGCGGCGGCCGCCGCTGACCGTGGGCCAGATTGAGGCGGCGATAAAGAAACCGATCGGCTCTCGGCCGCTTTCTGAGATCGCACAGGGCAAGAAGAGCGCCGTGATCGTTTTTGACGACATCACCCGGCCCACCCGAACGTGGGAGATAGCGCCTATCGTCATCCGGGAGCTTGTTGCAGGCGGTATCGACGAGCAGGACATCACGTTCGTCTGCGCCCTGGGCAACCACGGCGCCCACACCAACCACGAGTTCAGAAAAAAACTGGGCGACGATATCCTCGAAAAATTCCGCGTCTATAACCACAACCCCTACGAAAACTGCGACTACGTCGGGACGACCAGCAAGGGCACAAAGGTAATGGTCAACCACGAAGTCATGCAGGCCGACGTGAAGATCGGGATCGGCTGCGTGACGGCCCACCCGCAAACCGGTTTTTCCGGCGGCGGCAAGATTATCCTGCCGGGCGTGGCGCACTACGACAGCTCGTCTCATTATCACATCGAGGTCTACGCGCAGGACCCGGGAAGCTGCGGCCTTGGCAACTACGATAAGAACATCATGCGCATGAACATCGAGGAAGCGGCGCGCATGGCAGGGCTCGATTTCAAGATCGACGTCATCGTCAACGACCGGGGGGCGACCACGGCGGTATTTGCCGGTGATTTTGTCGAGGCGTATAAGGAATCGGTGAAGCTGGCAAAGGACGTATACGCCGCCGATCCCCGGCCCCGCGGCAATAACCTCGTCGTCTGCAATGCCTTTGCCAAGGCCAACGAGATGGCCATCGCCATCCTGTGCGGGGGAATGGCACTGGACAGCTTTTCCGGGACCGTAGCGATCCTCGCAAACGCCCCGGAGGGCCAGGTAACCCATTACCTGCTGAGAAGCTTCGGGAGAAATTACGGCGGGCGCCAGTATCCGGTGGGGATGATCCCCCCGTCGCTTGACGTCATTATCGTCACCCCGCATCCGGACCGCACATTCGGCGACTGGGTTAGAAACCCCGAGGTAATCACCTGGACGAAGAGCTGGGCCCAGACCCTGGGGTTGTTGAAGGAGAAGCTCGGCGACAGCCCGAAGGTGGGGGTGCTCCACGACGCTACGATGATGTATTTTGATTCGTAATATATTTAGGAGTAGTGTATGAAAGGAACAAAAGAATCACACGACACGAAGGACTTTGCGGTCTCCCGGGGCTACGCCTACTACGTCTTCCTCCTCCTATTTCTCCTCTATCTCTTTAATTATGTCGATAGGATGGTCATCGCCTCGCTCTTTCCGTACCTCAAAATCGAGTGGGGGCTGACCGACACCCAGTGCGGCTGGTTCGCATCGATCGTCACGCTGATGATGACGATCTTCGTATTCCCGGTTTCCCTCCTCGTGGATCGTTGGAGCCGAAAAAAGGCGATCGTGCTCATGGGGGTCCTGTGGGGGATCGCCTCGGCGGCCGGTGCGTTTACCCGGAACTTCGTTCAACTTATCTTCGCCCGCTCGTTTGTCGGCCTCGGTGAAGCGGCCTTCACCTCCGGCGGACACGCCATGATCGCGGCCTACTTCCCGGAAGAAAAGCGGGCCACCATGAACGGGCTCTTCACGGCGGCCATCCCCATGGGGACGGCCATCGGCGTGATCCTCGGCGGCGTTATCGCCGAGTCGTTGGGGTGGCGCTACGCCTTCGGGATCATGGCGATACCGGGGATCATCGTGGCTATCCTGTTCTACTGGGTCAAGGACTACAAGACCGTCGCTATTACAAAAAGGGACCATTCGGCCGATGGACTCGTGCATGTGAAGATGAAAGCCGGCGACATCGCCAAAGAATTTCTCCACACCCCGTCGGTGCTCTTCACGTACCTCGGTTACGTAGGCAACACGTTCGTGACGACGGCGCTCATGACCTGGCTTCCGACCTACTACCACCGGGTGGATAATCTCCCGATGGATAAGGCGGGCATCAAGACGTCGGTCGTTTTCCTGTTGGCGATTATCGGCGCCCCGATCGGGGGGATTGTGATCGACAAACTCCGCAAGCGATGGCTCAACGCCCGGATGAGTATTCCGGCGATCACCTCGCTGCTCGTGGCGATCTTCCTCTTTATCGGGTTCTCCTTCTTTGTGGGAAAGGCCCAGTACATCTTTCTGCTCCTGTTCGGATTTTTCGCGCCGATGTTTGCGGCGGGGGGCTCTGCGGTGACGCAGGACGTCGTGCACCCGGGGCTGCGCGCATTCTCGTACGCACTGGCGCAGTTCTTCATGATGGCGCTGGGCTATACGCTTTCCCCGATCTTCGTCGGGGCGATCTCCGACCGCTACGACCTCTTGACGGCTTTCCAGTTTCTGCCGCTGTTCGCGCTGTTCGGGGCGATCGTCTTCTTCATCGGGTCGTTCTACTACGTGAAGGACTTGCATAAGGTGGAGCGGGTTGTGCTCAAGGAAGAGGCGAAAACGAAATAGAGACGGGTTCTCAAAAGATACCTGAAACTCATAAGGCCGGGGCGGCAACTCCCCGGCCTTATCTTATCCGCATATTACCCCGTCACTACTCTATACCACCCCAACGTCACTTCACAGCGCGTCGCGGCCGTGCCGGCCTCACGTGTGCAGCCAATAGGGCAGGGGTTATCCTTTCTTAGCTTTTTTTCGGTAGACCGCGGCGATGCGCTCGGTGAGCCGCGTGATACGCTCGGTGAGGGGGCTTTTGAGCGCCTCATTGACCTCGGGGGAGTCGCCCCGGTATGCCACGCAGGAGTCGATCATCTGGGGGCGGGCCGTGAGAAACCACTTGGTGCGCTCGGTGTGCGTCATCTGGTCCAGAAGGTCATCGAAACTCTCCCTGAGCGAGAGGTACTGTCCCTGGATCGAGGCGTGGCACGCCTCCATGACGAGGTTGGTCAGGTGGCTGCACCCATCCTTGCCCCCGATGGTCTGTTCCATACGCTGGGTCAGGCCCTTCTTGATCTCGAGCCCGACGGCCCGGGGGAGCACCGAAAGGGCATCCGCGCACCGCTCGTGCGGGATACGGATCGGAGCGTCCGCGGATATCGGCGATAACCATGTCGGGAATCGTGATGTCGAGAACGACCTCCATCTCGTGGTAATTATCGGCCATGTGGGCGGTGATAATGATAAACCCGTCCTTGAGGTGGATGTCGACGTTTTTCTTTCGATTAAAAACGGCGGCCCCGCCGTGGGAGACGCCTTCAGGAGTCGCGCTCTTCGTATCGTCGGATCGGGTGCTCATGGACGTATCGGATACCTTTTATTTATTCGGTGGCGGGAGACATCACGCGCATCCGATAGCGAACGCGCCGCTTACGCCGTGAAGGGATGCCGTCGAATGATAGTCTCTGTACGCTCGGCGCCCACAGAGATCATGGTTGCCGGAACACCGAGAATCTCCTCGACCTTTGCGACGTAGTCCCGGGCGTTTTTCGGGAGATCGGAAAACGCCCGGGCCGCTCCCGATATCGCCCTCGAAACCCGGTAACTCAATGTACCGGGGAACCGCCCGATCGAGGCTCGGGATGTCCGAGGGGAACTCATCGATCACGTTCCCGTCTATCTCGTATCCCGTGCATATCTTGAGCGGCGATATGCCCGACAGCACGTCCAGCTTGGTGATGATGATTCCGGAAAGGGAGTTGACCCTGACGGAGCGCCGGGCGGCCACCGCGTCAAACCACCCGCAGCGGCGCTTTCTGCCGGTGGTGGCGCCGAACTCGGTCCCCTTTTCCTGCAGACACTGCCCGACCTCGTCGAACAGCTCCGTCGGGAAGGGGCCGCCGCCGACGCGCGTGGTGTATGCCTTGGAGATGCCGTAGACGGCGTCGATCGCGGTCGGGCCGACGCCGGAGCCGGTGGCGGCGCAGCCCGCGACGGTGTGCGACGAGGTGACGTAGGGAAACGTCCCGTGGTCGATATCCAGAAGCGTCCCCTGGGCGCCCTCAAACATCACCGAGGCGCCCCGGCCGATATGGGCGGCCAGAAGCGCCGGCGTGTCGTCGATATAACGGGTGATACTCTCGGACAGGGCCGCCAGGTGGTCGAAGACCTCTTTTGGGTCCACGGGGGATTGATCGAAATAGCGGGTGAGCAGGAAATTTTTTTCCTCCAGCACCGATTCTATCCGCTCCTTCAAGAGGACGAGATTGGTCAGGTCGCACATCCTGATCCCGGCGCGCGTGGCTTTATCTTCATAGGCGGGGCCGATGCCCCGGCCGGTGGTGCCGATCTTACCCCTGGTATTGGCGGACTCCCTCGCCAGATCGATACGTTTGTGATACGGCATGATCAGGTGCGCTTCGGAGCTCACCCGCAGCATCGCGTCGTCGGGGAAAAAACCCTGCCCCCTCAGGCTATCGATCTCCTCGATGAGGACCTCGGGATCGACAACGACCCCGTTTCCGATGATGCAGAGCTTGCCGGCATGGAGGATTCCCGAGGGGATAAGGTGCAGGACGATCTTCTTGCCGTCAACTACGAGGGTGTGGCCGGCGTTGTTACCGCCCTGAAAGCGGACGATAATGTCGGCGTGTTCGGCCAACAGGTCGACTATTTTCCCTTTCCCTTCGTCGCCCCACTGGATTCCGACGATGACGATATTGGGCATTGTTGTGATTCCCGTCAGACAAAAAAAAATAAGCGCGCAGGCATCCTGATTGTTCGAAGGCGATCAGTATACCATACGCGCCGGGGAAGTCAAAATTAAAAGCTCGATATCCCGTATGGATGAATTCCGGTTGTATTGCATCCGCACGTCTTTCGCGACATGCCGCCGAGGAATTTGATTAGCCCCCGCTATAGTCGTACCTGCTGAACGGAAAGCATGTGCGGCAGATTCTTGAGCTTATCGATCACCGCAGGCGATACCGGGCCGTCAACCGACAGAATGACCAGGGCGTTTCCCCCTTCCTTGTCGCGGGCGAGGTGCATCCGGGCGATATTGACGCTGTTTTCTCCCAGCGTCGACCCGATGCCGCCGATGACGCCCGGTTTGTCGAGGTTCGTGGTGACCAGGAGTGTCCCCTCCGGGAAGGCCTCCAGGGAGAAGTTGTCAATCCTGACGATCCGCGGGCTGTCGGTGCCGAAGATGGCGCCCGAAATAAGCCGCTCCCCTTCCTTCGTCTTGGCCCGCAGCGTGATCTGGCCGGAAAAGCCCTCCGCCTTCTCGCTCTTTGCCTCGACGATCTTGATGCCCCGTTCCTTGATGATAATGGGGGCGCTGACGTAATTTGCGGCCTCTTCCAGAATAGGGTCGAGAATCCCCTTGAGCAGGGCCACGGTAACGGGGGGTGTCTCTATTGCGGACGCCTCTCCCTGGTATTCGATGGTAAGCTGCTCCAGGCCGACGAGCCCCAGCTGGGAGAGAAACGATCCCATCTTCTCTGCAAGGTTGATATAGGGCCTCAACACGGGGGCCGACTCGGGGCTGACCGACGGCATATTAACGGCGTTTCTGACGACGCCCTTGGCCAGGTAATCGACGATCTGCTCGGCCACGGCCACCGCCACGTTCTCCTGGGCCTCTTCGGTGGAGGCGCCCAGATGGGGCGTAAAGATAATCCGATCGTCCTTGATCAGGTCACCGGGCTCCGGGGGTTCCTTGACGAAGACGTCCAGGGCCGCCCCTGCGACGATCCCCTCGTTCAACGCCCAGAGGAGGTCGGCCTCGTTCACGAGGCCGCCGCGGGCGCAGTTGATGATAAAGACACCCTTCTTCATTTTCTTGAAGGCGTCCTTGTTGATCATCCCCATGGTCTCATCGCTCTTCGGGATGTGGACGGTGATATAGTCTGAGCGGGCGTAGAGATCATCCAGAGAGACGGTCTCGACACCCATCTTGGAAGCGACTTCCGGGTTGATGAAGGGATCGGCGGCGATTACATGCATTTTCAATCCCAGAGCCCTGTCGGCAACAACCCGCCCGATATTGCCCAGCCCGATTACTCCCAGCGTCTTGTTGAAGACCTCCTTGCCCATGAACTTCTTTTTTTCCCACTTGCCCTCGCGGATCGACGCGGTGGCCTGGGGAATAAACCGGGATATGGAGAGCATCATCGAGACGGCGTGCTCCGCCGTGGTGATGGTATTGCCCCCGGGGGTGTTCATCACGACGATTCCCCGCTTGCTGGCAGACGGCACATCAACATTATCGACGCCGGTACCGGCTCGGCCGATGACCTTGAGGTTAGTGGCCGCCTCAATGATATCGGGTGTCATCTTGGTGGCCGACCTGATGGCGATTCCGTCGTATTTGCCGATGATCTCCTTGAGGCCCTCCGGCTTGAGGCCGGTGATAACGTCTACTTCGATCCCCTTGGTCTTTTTAAATATCTCGACCGCCTTTTCGGACATGCTGTCGCTGATGAGGACTTTCATGTAATCGGACTCCTGTCTATTCGAGGTTCTTGAGTATGTCCTCGGCAACCGAAACGCCGCTGCCGAGCTTAACGCCAAACCCGAGGCTCTTGAGGGTCATCTCGACGGCGGCAAGCGTCATGATAATATCAAAACGGTCAACCCAACCCATGTGGGCTATCCTGAATATCTTCCCCTTGAGGGAGTCCTGCCCGCCGGCCACGGTGATCCCGTGGACGGTCCTGAGCCCCTTGACGATGTCCCCACCCGCGATATCGGCCGGCGCCTTGATGGCCGTGATCGAATTGCTGGGGGAGCCGGGCGCAAAGAGCTCCAGGCCCATCCCGACGGCCCCCTTCCGGGTGGCGTCGGCCATGACCGCGAACCGGTCTAAGAGCTTCTCGAGCCCGATCTCCTTGATGATGGCGAGGGCCTCCCTCAAGCCCACGATGAGAGAGACCGCGGGCGTATAGGCGTTCTGGTTTTTGGCGAGGTTCTTCTCCTCTTTCTTGAAGTCGAAGTAGTATTTCGGGAGGGTGGAGCGGGAGACGAATTCCCACGCCTTATCCGATATCGAGACAAAGGCAAGTCCCGGGGGAAGCATCAGGCCCTTCTGCGAGCCCGCCACGACCACGTCAAGCCCCCAGTCGTCCACCGGAAGGGGGATGACCCCGAGGGCCGATATGGCGTCTACGACCAGAATCGTATCGGCCTTCTTCCTGACGATATCGGCTATCTCTTTGACCGGATGACCGACGCCGGTGGAGGTCTCCGACGCCTGGATAAAGACGGCCTTGACGTCCTTATTGGCGGCAAGCGTCTCTTCGATCTGGGCCGGTTTAACGGCCTGTCCCCACGGGACGTCGATGTTGATGGTCTTCACGCCGTAGACGGTCGCGATTTCGGTCCAGCGCTCCCCGAACTTACCGCCGCGGACTGCAATGACGGTATCACCGGCAGACAGCGTATTGACGATGGCGGCCTCCATTGCGCCGGTGCCGGAGGATGCATGTATGATGACTTCCTTTTTTGTCTTAAAAAGATATTTAAGTCCTTCGCGAACGTCGGCGAGTATCGCCTCGAACTTCGGCGCCCGGTGGTGGATAATCGGCCCGGACATCGCCATGAGAACCCGTTCCGGGACAGGTGTCGGGCCGGGCGTCATCAGGTATTCCTTCATTGCTATTCCTCGAAAGCGGTTATAATAAAAATCGCCATAACGTGTTATCAGAATCACGGTGACTTGTCAAGAGAAATGAACAGCCGTTCATTTCTCCGCCGAAAACACCGTGGCCTCGAGGGGTCCGATGCGCCACGCGCCGGATGGAAGGCGGTCGGCCTCGTCCCGGCGGTTGGAAACCAGGACGCGCCACGCGCGCCCGTCCCGGCGTGAGCCGCCCCCCGCGGGGCCAAAGTTGACGGCCGAATCGGAGAAGTTGAGGACGACCAGGCATTGCTCGTCCCGATACTCCCTGAGATAGGCGAGGATACCCCGGGGTGTCTCCGGGAGGACTTCGATAGTCCCGCGGGTGAGCGCCGCGCTCTGCTTGCGCTTCCAGATGACGTTTCGGTAGAAGGAAAACAGCGACGACCGATCGTCGGCCTGGGCGGCCACGTTGACGGTCCGGTAATCGGGATTCACCGGAAGCCACGTTGATGATGCCGAGGAAAAACCCGCCGAAGTCGAGACGTCCCACTGCATGGGGGTCCGGGCCGAGTCCCTGCCCACGGGGATGGGCCAGTACCGGATGCCCACGGGGTCGCGCAAGTCTTTTTTCCTGATGGAGAGGTTACTCATCCCGATTTCCTCCCCATAGTAGAGGAACGGGGTGCCGCGAACCGTCAATAACAGCATGGCCGCTACCTGGGCCCGGCCGGTCGTCCGGGCCTCGTCCCGGGTGCCGTACCTCCCGATATGACGCATGCGGTCGTGGTTGGACAGGAAATAGACGGGCCACGCCTTCTTCGGGAGGGCCGCCTCCCACGAGGCGATGGCCGATCGAAAGGAATCGGGGCAAAAGCGTTGATTGGCGAAGTGGAAATAGAAGGAGAGATTCAGTCCGTCCGTGCCGTTGCCGTAATAGCGGGCCGGCACGTTGGGATCGTCGTTGGAAATCTCCCCGACGAGCATCCGGTCACCATAGGAATCCACGAGCCGGCGCATTTCGCGCACGACCTCCAAGTTTTCGGGAAGGAGGTCCTTGTCGTAGAGATGACGCTGCATGTCGTAGGGACGGCGGCCGATACAATAGGGATTGGAGCGCAGCTGTTTATCTTTAAAAATAAAATTGATCACATCCAGACGGAATCCGTCCACGCCCTTGTCCAGCCAGAATCTCATCTGGTCGTACATCGCGTTTCGCAGCTCGGGATTCCTCCAGTTGACGTCCGTCTGTTCGACGAGCCAGTGGTGATAGTAATACTCCTGGGTTTTCTCGTCCCATGTCCATGCCGGCCCCCCGAAGATCGATTGCCAGTTGTTGGGGCGGTACCGGCGCGGCGGTTTATCGCCGCCGGAGTAAGATCTCTTCAAGGGGCGGGAGGGCTGCGACCAGATATACCAGTCCCTCTTGGGATTGGTGCGGGAGCCGCGAGACTCCACGAACCAGGGGTGGAGGTGCGAGGTGTGGCTGGGGACGAAATCCAGGATGATCTTAATCCCGCGCTTATGGGCCTCCGAGAGGAGCCGGTCGAAATCGGCCATAGTCCCGTAGGAGGGATCAATATTCTTGTAATCCGAGATGTCGTAGCCGAAGTCGTACATCGGGGAGGGGTAGAATGGCGAAAACCAGATCGCGTCTATCCCGAGGGAGTTACCGGTCCCGTCGTTCAGGTAATCCAGGCGGGAGATGACGCCCGAAAGGTCGCCGATCCCGTCGCCGTTGGAGTCCATGAAGCTGCGCGGGTAGATCTGGTAGACGATCCCGTCTTTCCACCAGTCTTTCGTTTGTGAGATGTCCTGTAGTTTCATACG
This sequence comes from uncultured delta proteobacterium, assembly GCA_963735595.1. Lineage (GTDB taxonomy): Bacteria > Desulfobacterota > Zymogenia > Zymogenales > Zymogenaceae > JAFGAS01. The sequence continues at coordinate 792,690 of CAVTLK010000002.1, forward strand.
GCCCCCGTTATGGAGTGTGCCAACAGTAATAGCAGATTAGGGATGGTATTTCAAGGAAAGATTCGGGCACTATTTTCGTCTACAGCGGGGTCTTCATGGACGTGACGACAATGGCGGCCGTCCCACCCACCGGGCATTTATACTCGCATATACCGCAGCCGACGCAGAGGTCGTAGAGCACGACGGGTTTCTTGAGCGGATTGCCGTCGGCTGACTTCTCTCCGGGGACCTCGGTGAACGCGATGGCCTTATCGGCGGTGGGGCAGTGCTCCTGGCAGACGGCGCAGTTGACGCCGTAGGCATAGGGGAGGCAGCGGTTTGTATTGATATAGGCCTTCCCGATGACGGTGGTAAGCTTATCCGTCGGGGTTAGCTCCGTGATGGCCTTGGTGGGGCACACCTGGCCGCAGAGGGTGCACCGGTACTCGCAGTAGCCCACCCGCGGGACGAGGATCGGGCTGTATATCCCCTCGATGCCGCCCAGGCTCAGGTCCGGCTGGAGGCCGCCGGTGGGGCAGACCATCATGCACTCGGAACACCTGATGCACCGGGAGAGGAAGTCGGCCTCCGGGCCCGCCCCCGGCGGCCGGATGAGGGCGTCGATACCCTGGGTGTCTTTCAGCCGCCTGCCCGCGCCGATCGACAACAGCGGCCCGACCAGGAGGCCACCGGCCAGTGAGCCGACCAGCCAGCGGCGCGACGCGGTGGGGACCGTTCGCTTCGGTTTTAACCCGATCGAGTAGGCGGCCTTCCCGTCGGGGCACTCACGGACGCAGTCAAGCGTCAGGATGCACTCACCCTTACGGAAGGCGCCGTCACGTGAAAAGGCCCCGGTGTCGCAGACCTCCCGGCACCGCTCGCACCCCGGGCAGAGGGCCGGTGGTTTGCGCTTCAGAAACGATATACCGGCTATCAACGAGAGGAGCGCCCCGAGGGGGCAGAGGTACCGGCACCAGAAGCGGGGCCTGATTACCTCCAGTGCAATGATGGCGAGCAGGATAATGAGGCTCAACCCTGCCAAAAAGAAATAGCCCTGACGAAAGGGGAGGACCGTCGCCTTCAGGCCTGTAAGCAGGGCGTCAGCCGACGGGCCAATGATCGGAACGTCCCATTTGACCAGTGCACCGAGAACGCCGTATGCGACCACAGACACCATCGGGTAGACGGCGACGGTCAGCGATCGAATCATGATCGAGAGGGGGTCGAACAGGCCGGCGGCGTTCGCCGAAACCAGCGAGGCCGCCAGGACCCCCGCGAGCAGATAATACTTCAGGTTGAGGTTCGGCGCCCACCATTCCCGGCGGGGGGGGATGAGCGGCCGCGCCAGGTCAAGGGTCGTCCCGAGGGGGCAAACCCAGCCGCAAAAGAACCGGCCGATAATAAGCGTGGCTGCCGCCAGAAGCAGCGAAGGCCAGAAGAAGGCGTTGATTGCCCGGGACGACGCGAGCGTCGAAAGGGCTACCAGCGGGTCGACCGATAAAAAGACATTTATCGGGTAATCGACTTGGTTGCCGCCCCGGTAGGAGGTGGTGACGAAGAGAACCAGAAATATCGCCAGGATCGAGATTTGAATCGTCCGCCTGAGGCCGGACGCCGGGCGGTGGTACCGCTTTCCCACCACTTAGCCCCCGATGATCCTGACCCTGGAGAGGTCAATCTGCCCCAATCCCATCTCCGCGGCCCGGACGATGTGGCCGATGTCGGCTCCCTTCATGCCGAAGAGCGTGGCGCCGTAGGAGTCGACGGCCACCGGATCAACACCCGCGATTATGCGGTTGGTTACCCTGACGTGCGTGAGATCACCCCCGGACGGCCCGTTGTCGAACATCACGCGGGTGGCGTCAAGGACGATGAGTGCGGGTTTTATAAAGCTCGAGATATCGGCAATCTTCTGATCGATTCCTACGTGGATCCGGCCGCGGTTTCCCCCGATAATTCCCATCAGGTTTTTCATGGAGAGTGTCAGCGTGGTGGAGCCGTGGTTTTTTGCTACCGGGACGTTGATAAATTTATCGGCGTCCAGCGCCTCTTTGTAAAACGTCCACTCCGTGAGCTTCTTGGCCCGTGGGAGTTTCCTGGTTACCCACTTGTTGTCGTCGATATATTCGACCTTCGCCTTCGGGCTCTTGAGCCCCTCCACTGCAGCCTTTATGCCGCTTGTGGCATAGGACCTTCGGGCGTCGACGCACGGGTTGTCGAAGACGAAGACCTTGGCGGCGCCGGCATCGAGACACATCTGGACGATTGTCCGAACGACCACGGGGTGCGTATTACCGCCGTACTGGGGCGCACTGTCCCAGCCGATATTGGGTTTGACTACAACCCGCTCGCCCCCCGAGATAAACGCGCCGATACCCCCGATCCCGCCGACGGCGTCGATAACGGCGTTCGCGTAGTTTGTTCCCTTACCGATCGAAAGCGTGCCGGTTTTCGTCGCTGCGAAGAGATCGAGGGGCGCGACTGCCGCCGGGGCGAGTAAGGCCAGAGAGGATGTGCAGAGCGCTCTAACCAGAAACGACCGGCGGTCGATAGCGTCCGGGGATGACCGATGCTTGTTAGCGTTGTTACCATCGCGCATAGATACCCTCCGTTGCGGATGGCGAGGAGACGAGCCCGTTTACGTCTATTAGCCCTATTCGCCCTATTCGTCTTTGCTCTCGGCCGGCGCCGTACCGGAGACTTCCTCGGTATATACCTGGGCTACACTTTGTACGGCAATGCCCGCGGCCTTGAGGGCGGCGGTGATGTCTCCTGCCTTGGTGTCGTAGGTCTTGAGAATGTAGTTGACCTGTTTCATTTAGTTTGGTCCTTTAGTAAGTGGTGCCGGTATCGGAATGCCAATATAATAACTATACCATGCCGTGCCGTGCCTGTCCAGACGGTGCGCCGATTTTTTTTATGGATGCCCGGGATGGGTATAGTGGACGTCGGGGTGAGGGACGGCGAGGAAGCGAAGAAGTCCGGGGCGGGATTTCCATCCCGCCCCGGATTACAGCAATATTAGAGATCCCACATTCTCATAAAGCCAACCGATACCGTCCAGTCAGGATCGTATTCGGCAAGTCCGGCAGCGCCCGAGACGTAGAAGGCGGATTTGCCGACGAGGAACCTGAGGCCGCCGCCGGCCATGTAGCTCCGGACGGTCTCCGCGGTGGAGAACTTACCATAGAACTCGCCATATACGGACATCCAGTTGGTCACGGCATATTCCGTACCGAGGGAGACGACGTACGAGTCGTTCTGGCTGTTCAGATTTTCGGGATCACCCTCGATCACAAGGCCTGCGTTTGCATGGGCGGCCAGTTTCTTGTACGAGACCGACGCAAGGATGAGGCCGGTGAAATCCATCTTTCCGCTGTCCAACCCGTCGTCATACGAATCCAGGGGAAGTTTGACGTCGGTAAGGAATCCGAAGCGGAATGCTCCAACCTCCCAGGGAGATACCTTGAAGCTGACGTGGACGTTTGAAATGCCGTCGGTATCACCATAGGCGGGGGAATCGTCAAGGAAATAATACGAACTGGAGAATCCGATATCGACGCCGTTTGCCAGACCGACCCTGAACTCCTTGAAAAAGGCATCATAGAGCATCGAGTCGTCCGAGTAACCCGCAGCCGAAAGGCCCAGCCCGGTGTAGACCTCGCCCTTCCCGACCGTCCATGCCTCCCTGGTTTTCATCGGGAAGGGGTAGTAGGCCAGACGCAGGGGGGACTCATCGGTGTAGAACGACAGCGCGCCGCTGGGTCCGACAGCCCATACGCGGGAGAGGGACAGTCCGGCCGACCACTCGGGTGTATCCGACGTCAGGCCGTACGACCCGGTGACACCCCATTCCCATCCCCAGGCGAGGGGGCCGACGACGCCGAGGGAGACCGCTGCGATTTCGTGATCTTCGTCGCCGGCGGTTCCGGCAACGTCAGCCACGATTGACCAGTGATCGGTAATCAGGTATTCTACGCCCACGCCGTAGGCGAACAGGTAGTCATAGTGGCGGTAGCGCTGGCCGTCGCCGATAACGGCCAGGCCGGCGTTGAGGTTGATCTTCAGGTTCTTAACCGTCGCGGTATAGAGCCCGGTTACGAAGAAATCCTGTTCGTCGGTTCCAATCCCGTTAAATTCCTGGGCGTTTGGGAGCTTGGTCGCGATCGAAAAGCCGAGCCGCCCCCAGGGCCCCTTCCAGGGAGACACCTTGAGGCCGATAGTAAGGTCACCGGAGCCAGAATCCGTGCTGTCGTCGGACCACCGGCGCGTCATATAACCGCCGTATCTGAGGATCAGATCGGTATCGTCCGAGACGCCCCACGCCGCGTCGAAGCCGGGCGTGCTCAGGAGCAGCGAAGAATCGGGAAGCTCCGAAGCCGAGAATTTTAAGTCAAAACGGAGGTTCCCGCCCCCGACGGTCTCGGCGCGGTCGGTAGTCAGAGGGTTGAGCTCAGCGGCCTGCGCGGAAACCCCGGCGGTGAGTAGCCCCACAAGAACGAGGAAGAGAATCCTTTTCATTTTTCTACCTTCCATGAATTGATTACTTATTTATTCATTAGAAATAGAGCCAGTATAGTTCTACCATTTTATATCCCGTTTTGTCAAACAATAACGGGATACTGATAAACAGCACGCTCCGGCCGTCCGTTCGGCGGTCGCCCGACGGTTTTCTGTTGATTATTCGCCGTGTCGTTTGTAAAATAGTAACAGGACCATCCGATAGGATTATCGGTGAGAATTCTCTGCTTTTTTGCGATAGTACTTGCCCTGATCGGCCCGCTGCGCGACGCGACGGCCGCCGCAGAGGACGTATCCCTGCTTCTCGGCCGGGGGGACGCCGCCTGGGAAAAACGGGGGACGGATGGGACCGTCGAAAACGGTAACGCCGCCAACCTTTTCCTCTCCGCCGCCAAAACCGCTCCCTACAATTACGAAGCGCATTGGAAGGCCGCCCGCTGCCTCTGGTGGATGGCCGACCAGGACCTCCTGGCCAACGACAATAGAAACCGGCAGCGCGATCTCTCACGCGGGGCGATGGACCTTGCCGCCCGGGCTATCCTCATCCGGCCCGACGGAGTCGAGGGGCGTCTCTACTGGGCGCTGTCGGCCCTGCATTACTGCTACGGTGTCGGCATGGTCGATGCCCTCAAGGAGGGCATACAGGACGAAGCCGCGCGTCACCTTCTCTATTGTTACGAACATGACAAGACCGCCGGAGGGGGGATCGTCATGCTGGGTCTCTCATCGCTGTATCGAACGGCGCCGTGGCCGCTGAGGGATTCGGGAAAGGCCGTCGATTACGCCCGCGAAGCCCTATCGGCGCGCCCGGGAAATATTCGGGCCGCGGTCTTCCTGGGTGTGGCAGTGGGGGCGGCCGGTCGGTACGACGAATCGTTGGAACTCCTCACCGTGGCCTCCGAAATGGACGGGGATACGGCGCTGGAACCCGACTGCACGTGGTGGAAACGTTTTGCCCGGACATGTATCGAGAGGGGGAACATACCCGATCCCGATAAACTGCTATAGGGAGCGCCCTTCTCCGGATCGGGCGTCGGTCTATTCACGGGTCTAAACCGGTAACCGGGATGAATGGCACGGGCGATTCTCAAGAGAAACTCGGTTGGTTTTCCCATATCCCGCTGGACTACTACATTGACCAGAAGGGGAGGGAGCATATCTTTCGGTTCGCCGGGAGGCGCGATTTCGAAAAGGTCATGGCGATGTACCGGGGATTTGAGCCGAAGCGGAGTAACATGGGGGTGCCGCCGGAAGACCCGGATCGACTTGAGGCATGGGTAACGCACTTCTTTGCGGAAGGCATCAGCAACCTCGTGGCGATGGACCCCGATGACTCGATCGTGGGGCACGCCGCCATCCTGCCCATAACTTCCGAGGTCTCCGAGTATTTCATGGCGGTGCTGCCGGTCGACCAGAGCGCCGGGATCGGAGGTGTGCTGGCCCAGGTCGTCATAGAGGCCGCCCGGTACCTGAGGGTCAAGCGGCTCTGGATCTGTGTCGATAAATCAAACGTCAGGGCGTTGCGTCTGCATCGGAGGCTCGGTTTCGTGATCCAGGAGGGAAGGCTCGGGTATGATTACGAGATGACCTACGAAGTCGGCAGCGCGGTGGGTGTGCACTACGGGTTGGAGACGTAGGCCGGCGCCGTCCGGGGATTTCTCGTGACATACCGCGCGCGAGCGTATAAAATAACAATCAGATCCGATACCGCGGCGCCGGTATCTCCGCATCTCACATTCGCGCCGCTCCCGAAATACCGTGGTTCCCCCGTGCTCCGGGCCCTTCCCCGATGATTGATCGATTTCTGCGGGCGTCCGGGAGCGGGTTTTTTCCTCAACAAGGGTAGAGTCGCGCGTGCAAACCATCAGGTTTCTCCCCAACCGGCATGAGATCTCCGTTTCAGGGCAAACGACGGTCCTGGAAGCGGCGTTTGGTGCGGGGGTCTTCATTCATGCCCAATGCGGGGGTGCGGGGACCTGCGGCGGATGCGCCGTCAGGGTGTTGGGGCAGGCGCCGGAGTCGGCCCAATCGCTGGCGGTCCTGGGGCGGCGGCGATACGCGGCGGGCTGGCGCCTGGCCTGCGACACCGAGGTCACCGGAGATATGTCGGTCGAGGTGCCGAACAGGCACGTCGCCGAATCGGCCCGTCCGCGCGGGGCCGCCCGGCCCGCAGGTGCGCCGGATAATACCGAAGGTCTTACCGATCCACCTACCGAGCGGCACCGCGTTACGCTCGTGGCCCCTACCCACGAGGACAACGCCGGCGACCTGACCAGGACCGTCTCCGGGATCAAAAAGGCTGCCGGGGGGCGGCACGTCGCGGTATCCCTGGAACTGCTCAGGCAAATTCCCGGCCTCGTGCGCGACTATGGCTGGGACGTGGCGGCATATCTGTCGCACCGCGGGCACGACATGGAACGGCCGCACCTGGCCGGGATCGGTCGCGGCGGGGCACACGAGCCGATGCTCGCGGTTGCCTGTGACGTTGGTACGACCGGCCTCTGGGCGAGCCTCCTTGATATCGAGACAGGGCGGGAAATCGGCCGGTCGTCCGTCGTGAATCCCCAAGAAGCCTACGGCGCCGATGTCATTTCCCGGATCGTCTATGCCCGTACGGAGGAGGGCGGCCGAACACTCCAGCGGATCGTAATCGAATCCCTCGACGGGCTGATCGACGAGCTCGTTGCCGCGGCCGGGGCAGACAGGGCGGCCGTCGGCCATATCGTTGTGGCAGGCAATACCGTCATGAGCCACCTGCTGCTGGGCCTCCCGACCCGGTACCTCCAGATGGCGCCCTACGTCCCGGCGGCGGGCGTCTATCCGGACGTGCCGGCGCGCGGCCTGGGGTTTGACCTCCCGCCCGAGGCGCCCCTTTTCGTCTTCCCGTCGGTGGCCAGCTACGTCGGGGGAGATATCGTTGCGGGCGTGCTGGCAAGCGGGTTTTTCAGGGAAAAAACGGTGACCCTCTTCATCGACATCGGCACCAACGGCGAGATTGTCCTGGGCAATGACCAGTGGATGCTCACCGCGTCGGCCTCGGCCGGCCCGGCCTTCGAGGGGGGAGGCGTACGCTTCGGCATGCGCGCGTCTATCGGGGCCGTCGAGGGATTTTTCATCGACGACGACTACGAGCCGATGATAACCACCATCGGTAAAAAACCCCCCGTCGGTATCTGCGGCTCCGGGATTATCAATATACTGGCCGGACTCTTTTGTGCAGGGGTGCTCCTGCCCAACGGGAAGATCAGGGAAGACCTCTCCACGGGCCGGGTGCGGGAGGGCGAAAGCGGGATTGAGTACGTGCTTGTTTGGGCCAAAGACGCCGGTATTGATGAGGACATCGTCGTTTCCGACGCGGATATCGAAAACGTGATACGGGCGAAGGCCGCGATGTTCGCCGGGTACCGATCGCTCACGGATGCGGCCGGGATCGGTATGGATGAAATCGGCCGGGTGATCATCTCCGGTGCCTTCGGAAACTTCCTGGATATCGAAAACGGTGTTCGCATCGGACTGCTGCCCGATATCCCGAGGGACCGTTTTGTCTTCATCGGCAACGGGTCGCTCTCGGGTGCCTGTCTTGCCGCGCTTTCCCGGTCGCGTTTCAGACAGGGGCTCGAAATAGCGCGAGGCATGACGAACGTGGAGCTCTCGGTCGACCCCGGATATATGGACCGCTACCTGGCCGCCTCATTTCTTCCCCACACGGACAACGGCTTATTTCCGACGGTCAAAAAGGTACCGGGCGCGCGTCGGGACGCACGCAGGGAGGGGGCATCGGGATGATGAGGATCGCAATAGCAGGAAAAGGCGGAACCGGCAAGACAACGCTTACCGCGCTCATGGTCGGCGCGCTCAAGGCGAGTGGTATGGTGCCGATTCTGGCCGTGGATGCCGACCCCAACGACAATCTGGGGCCCGCAATCGGGATGGCGGTCACGCGGACGCTCGGGGAGATCCGGGAAGATTTCATCGACCGAAGTCCCGATATTCCGCCGGGGATGACCAAGGGAGCTCTCCTCGAAATGCGGATGCACCAGTCGGTTATCGAGGGCAGCGGCGTTGACCTCCTGGTCATGGGTCGGCCGGAGGGCCCGGGGTGTTATTGCTTTGTCAATAACCTCCTGAGAAAATCGATAGAGGAGCTCTCGGGCAACTACCGGGTCGTCGTTATCGACAACGAGGCGGGGATGGAGCATCTCTCCCGAAAGGTCGTGGGGGGGATTGACCGGCTCTTCCTTGTCAGCGACCATACCGTAAAGGGGGTCAGGACGGCGATCCGCCTCAGGGCGCTGGCCGACGACATAGGCGTGGCAGTCAAAAAGGCGCATCTCGTGATCAACCGGGTGGGGCCGGATGGATTATCCAATGCCGTGAGGGAAGAGGCCGAAAGAAGCGGGCTTGGGCCGTCGACGATACTTCCCGAGGACGAGGACATCGCGCGGGCGTGCCGGGACGATATCCCCCTGGTCGGCCTGCTGGAGACGCCGTACGGGCGGGCGGTAGGCCATCTCATTAATCAGGCAATACGAGAGGAGACGACATGAGCGCCGAGAACAATAAGACCCGGGCGGAGGCACCCGGCGTCCTCGGGCCGACCTACGAGGCGGGCAAGCCCGACGCACCCGACGACTGGAGGAAGAAGCTCCGCAGCCGGGAAGAGATGCTGGGTTACCTGAAGACCGCCTGCCGCTACTGGTATTCGGACGACTGGTACGGGAGCGAACGGCGAAAGACCAAGGCGTGAAGCCACCCCGGATGTGCGTTCATTGGCCGGGTGACATTCGGGGAATCGTGACGTCAATTTTCCGGGCAGCGGGCTTAATCGGTAATCCCAAAATAACCCTTTTTTTTCCCGCGCCGATCGTTTACAATGAGGCGTTTTTTTCGTCAACACCTGTCAGGAAATCCCCATGGCACAGCTCGAAGCAAAGATAGTCTACTCCGGGGCCGTGACCCCGGTAACCCTCGGGGCGGCGGGCCGCACCGTGACGGTCGGGGGGGAGACCTCCTATCCCTTTCACCTGTTCGAGGGGGCGATGCCCAACCGTCCGAGGATCGCCCTCGAAGTGGTCGACACGGGCCCCGGTCAGGAATCGGCGGCGCTCGATTCCGTCTTCGGAGAGGCGACCGGCGACCCCGCCGCCTGGGCGAAAAAGGCGGTCTCGGACTATAAGCCGGACCTCATTTGCCTGACGCTCGTCGGAACCGACCCCAACGGGAGAAACGATCCCCCCGAGAAGGCGGTCCAGACCGTGCAGGCGGTCCAATCGGCCATCGACGTGCCGCTGGTGGTCTGGGGGTCGGGAAACGAGACAAAAGATGCCGCCGTCCTCAAGGCGGTGGCAGAGGCGTGCCAGGCAACGCCGCTTGCCCTCGGGCCGGTGGCGGAGGGGAACTACAAGCAGATCGGGGCCTCGGCGCTGGCCTACGGGCATGTGGTGATTGCGTCAACCCCCATCGACATCAACCTGGCAAAGCAGCTCAACATCCTCCTGGAAAACCTCGGCATCCCCGCCGACCGCATCCTCATCGATCCCACGGTGGGGGGGTTGGGGTACGGCTTCGAGTATACCTATTCGGTCATGGAGCGAATCAGGATAGCAGCGCTGACGGCCGGGGACGAAAAGCTCAGGTCGCCGCTGTTTTGCCATGTCGCCGGGGAGGTGTGGAAGACCAAGGAGGCGCGTCTTACCAAAGAAGAGGCCCCGCTGCTGGGCGATCCCGCGGTGCGGGGGGTATTACTCGAGGCAATGACTGCCCAGGGGATGCTGCTTGCCGGGGCCGACGTCCTGGTGGTACGCCATCCCGAGACGGCCCGCCTCATGAACTGGTTTATGGACGAGATGGCCAAATCATGAGCCCGACGCTATCGATAGACATCGATCGCTGCGTGGCCTGCGGGCGGTGTGAGATCGCCTGCGTGGTGGAGCACTCGCCTTCGCGGGACCTGTTGACCGCGGTCGGGCGGCCGGACGCGCCACCGCCACGGGTTACGCTGACCCAACAGGAGGGGATGCCGATCATTCTGGTCTGCGTCCACTGCGACGATCCGGCGTGCGCCGCTGTATGCCCGGCGGGTGCGATCACAAAGAAGCCGTCGGGCGAGGTGGTGCTCGTCGAGGAAATCTGCGTGGGGTGCGGCGCCTGCGCGGTCGCCTGTCACCTGGGGGTGCCCGCCGCCCGGGCCGACGGCAGCACGTATGTGACGTGCGATCTCTGCCCGTCCCGGAGAGACGAGGGGAGGCCGACGGCATGCGCCGAGGCATGCCCGACGGGGGCGATAGCCTTCGACGAGGGCAAAACGGAGAAAGGTCTCGTCTACTATACGAAACCGGGCGAAGGCCGCATAGTGTATATGGAACTTGTGGGGGAACTCGCGGGGGAACTCGTGGGCGGCAAAACCGCAAGGTAGCCAACCCGAATGTCGCGAGGGGTACGTGATGCTCGATATCACGATTGATGGGATACAGGCGTCGGTCAACGAGGGCCAGACAATACTGGACGCCGCGCGTAAACTCGGGATCGAGATCCCGACGCTCTGCTTTGCCCGGTCGCTCCGCCCTCACCGGGCCTGCCGTATATGCACCGTCGAGGTTACCAGGGGGGACAAGGTCAGCTACCTGACGGCCTGCTCGTACAAGATCACGGAGCCGTTGACCGTCAACACCCGTTCCGAGGGGGCGCTGGCGCGGCGGCGCGAGATCGCCGTGGCGCTGCTCGGTTCGTCGGCCGGCGCGCCGGCCGTACGACGGATCGCGCGGGAGGCGGGGATCGGTGACCTCCGGGATGGCCCGGAGAACCGCTGCATCCGGTGCGGCCTCTGCGTCCGGGTCTGCGACCAGGTCATCGGGCGAAAGGCCCTCACCTACGAGAAAGGGGCCGCCGATACGCCCTATACAACCGTGACGGACGGGTGCATCGGCTGCGGTACCTGCGCGGCGATATGCCCCACCGGGGCCATCACCGTCACGGACAAGAACGGCATCCGGCGCTTTGAGCAGGGGAAGAAAGAGTTTAGACTGGCGTCCTGCGATACATGCGGCCGTCCCATTACGACCGAGGAGCACCTTTCCGTCATCCGGGAGAAACGCTGTCTCCCGGACGAGGTGGCCCGCATGTGCCCCTCGTGCAAACGCGCCCGGTTTGGCGATCGCGTCCTCACGGGGGCGTCGGTGGCGCCGCAGAACGTGTCATAGCAATCGGAGACATCGATGGGTATCGATAGAAAGAAGAGCATAGACCCGGCGGTTATAGAGCTCGCCGAGAAAGCCGCAGCGGATAACGTCACGCTGTGCTGGGACAGGCTCGACGAGCAGTCGCCCCAGTGCGGCTACGGGATCGCGGGCGTCTGCTGCCGCAACTGCGCGATGGGGCCGTGCCAGGTCAGCCTCTTCGGCGATCCGCCCCAGAAGGGCGTCTGCGGGGTTGACGGCGAAACGATCGCCGCCCGAAATTTCCTCAGGGCCGTGGCGGCCGGGGCCGCCGCGCACTCGGACCATGCCCGGGCGGTGGTAGAGGCCTTCATCAGGACGGCCGACGGTGAGCTTCCCGGCTTTGCGATCAAGGACGAGCAAAAGCTCCTGTCTCTGGCGCTGGACCTGGGAGTGACGGTCGACGGTAAGGATACCGCCGCCGTCGCCAAAGAGGTGGGCGCGATCCTCCGGGATCAGTTCGGCCGCCAGGACGGGGAGCTGTGCTTCGTTTCCAAGGCGCCGGTAAAGAGGCAGGCACTCTGGAGGGAGCAGGGAATCGTCCCCCGGGGGATCGACCGGGAGATCGTGGAGTGCATGCACCGGACCCATATCGGGGTCGATCAGGACTACAAGAACCTGATGAAGCAGGCGTCTCGCACGGCCCTGGCCGACGGGTGGGGCGGATCGATGATCGCCACGGAGCTTCAGGACGTGCTGTTCGGCAATCCCGTTCCGATCGTCGGTTCCGTGAACCTGGGGATACTGGCGCCGGATAAAGTGAACATCATTGTCCACGGCCACGAACCGCTCCTCTCGGAGATGGTCGTGGCGGCCTCCCGCGACAAAGACCTCCTGGCGCTGGCAAAAGAGAAGGGGGCCGACGGCATTAATATCGGCGGCATCTGCTGTACGGCCAACGAAATCCTGATGCGCCACGGGATACCGGTAGCGGGCAATTTTTTACAGCAGGAGGTGGCAATCGTCTCCGGGGCGGTGGACGCGATGATCGTGGACGTCCAGTGCACCTGGCAGTCTCTGGTAGACGTGGCCGGCTGTTACCACACGGCGCTTATTACCACTAACCCCAAGGCCCGCTTCTTCGGGGCGCGCCACCTCGAATTCGACGAGAAAAACCCGCTCGCGGCCGCCCGAGAGATTGTAACAATCGCCGTGGAAAACTTCCCCAACCGGAAGAGTGAGGTCGCCATTCCGAAAGACAGCACCATGGACATGGTGGTCGGGTTCTCCCACGAGACGATCAACTATATGCTCGGCGGCGTCTTCCGGGGGTCATACAAACCTCTCAACGATAACATCATCAACGGGAGGATCCGCGGGGTCGCGGGGGTCGTCGGGTGCAACAACGCCAAGGTGACCCACGACCAGAGCCACGTGGCGCTCGTCAGGGAGCTCATCAAGCACGACGTGCTGGTGCTCCAGACCGGGATGCTCGGCGGTGGCCTGCGCCAAGGAGGGGCTCCTGGTGCCCGAGGCGGCGCGGTTTGCCGGGCCGGGGCTTGCCGAGGTCTGCGAGGCGGTGGGTATGCCGCCGGTGCTGCACATGGGCTCCTGCGTGGACAACTCACGCATCCTGATAGCGGCCACGGCCATGGTCAAGGAGGGGGGGCTGGGCGACGACCTGTCGGACCTGCCCTGCGCGGGGGCGGCGCCCGAGTGGATGAGCGAAAAGGCGCTCTCTATCGGCCACTATTTTGTCGCCTCCGGGATCTTCACGGTCTTCGGGGTGACCTGGCCGACACTGGGGGCCAAGAGCCTCACCGAGTACCTCTTTTCCGGCATCGAGCAGGAGCTCGGCGGAAAATGGGCATTTGAGCGCGACCCCATCAAGACCGCGCGGCTCATGATCGACCACATCGATCAAAAACGGCACAAGCTCGGCATCGACAAGGCCCGGGAGCGGGTCCTCTATGACATGGAGAAGCGCCGGGAGCTGGAGACGTAGAATCAGGAGTAACCGATGTCAAAGATCATTGCCTCTGCCGGCATAAACGGGGCGTATACGATAGTCGGCCGGGCGCGAAAGAAGTACGAGGAGGCGCTCGGAAAAGTACGGACCGGACCGGGAGGTCGGGTTTCCCAACACGGGGTATTTCCTGCCGATCATCTACGGAATCCTCGGGGTCGCCGTAAAGAAGCTCTCCGACATGGGCCCGGTGCTGGACCGGGCGGCCTCGCTCCTGCCGCCCCGCGTGAAAGCAGACCCACAACCTGCCTTACCTCGGCCCGGCGCTGGACGCCGGGATGGCGACCTTCTTTGCCGAGGAGTGCGAGGAGGCCGTCCGCTACCTCGATAACCCGAATTTCTATCTCGCCGGGAGGGAGGAGGTTACCGACGACGCCATCTGGCTGGGGGCCGCAGACGACGTGATCGTGCGAAAGCGCGGCGTTGAGTTCGTGGACGGCACGGCGCCCGGTTTTGCGGCGGTACTTGGCCGTGCCCCGGACGCCGGAATCGCCGCGAAAATCGCCCAGGAACTGCAGGAAAAAAACCTCTACGTCTTCATGTCCTCGGGGATCGGCGGCAAACCGGGATTTGCCGAACAGCTGGTCGAGGCCGGCGTACAGATCGGCTGGAACACACGGCTTGTCCCCTTTGGGCCGGATACGTCGTCGGTCGTCTTTTCCATCGGCTTTGCGACCCGCGCGGCGATGTCGTTCGGGAACATCAAACCCGGCGATTTCAGGAAGATCCTGATCTATAACAAGGACCGGATCTTCGCCTTCGTGCTCCCCTTCGGGTACGTGGACGAGGAGTGGTACGCCAACGCCCTGGGCGCCGTCAACTTCGGGTTCCCCGTCATCGCCGATACCGCCATTCCCCAGATCCTCCCCACGGGCGTCTGCACCTATGAGCACGTGGTCTCCGGCGTCCCGTACGACCAGCTGGTGCCCAAGGCCGTCGAGGTGCGCGGCCTCAAGGTCAAGGTCGCCAACGTCCCCATCCCCGTCGCCTACAGCCCCGCCTACGAGGGGGAGCGGGTGAGGAAAGACGACCTGGTGGCCGAATGCGGCGGCGGCAGGACTTTAGCCGTGGAGCTGACGACGACCCGCGAGATGGACGATGTCACCGACGGGGCTATCGAGGTGATCGGCCCCGACCTGGACAGCGTCACGAACCGGCCCGCCGGGACGGACGCCTCAGCCGAGAGCCCGGCGCTGCCGCTGGCCATCGTCGTGGAGGTGGCGGGACGGCAGATGCAGAAGGACTTCGAGCCGATCCTCGAGCGCCAGCTCCACCACCTCATCAACTACGCCCAGGGCGTTATGCACATCGGGCAGCGCAACATCGTCTGGCTCAGGTTCTCGCGACAGGCCGTTGAGAAAGGCTTCCGGCTCGGGCACCTGGGCTCGATCATCCACGCCAAGTACCACGAGGATTTCGGCAATATCTTCGATAAGGTCCAGGTCAAGATCTACACCGAAGGCGCCAGGGTCAAAGAGATATACGACCGGGCGCTGGCAATTTTCCGCGAGCGCGACGAGCGGATCGAGGGCATGACCGACGAAAGCACCGATCCGTTTTACTCCTGCACGCTCTGCCAGTCGTTTGCCCCCAACCACGTCTGCATCGTGACCCCGGAACGGCCGGGGCTGTGCGGGGCCTATTCGTGGCTCGACTGCCGCGCCTCTTTCGAGATCAACCCCACCGGGCCAAACCAGCCGGTTATCAAGGGAAAGACCATCGACGAGCAGTACGGGCAGTGGGAGGGGGTCAACGAGTTCGTCGCCAAGGCCTCCCGCGGCAACGTCACCGAATATGACGCGTACAGCCTCATGCGCACCCCGATGACCTCCTGCGGCTGCTTCGAGTGTATCGCCTGCATCATGCCGCTCACCAACGGGGTGATGACGGTGGACCGGGACTTCCCTGACATGACGCCGGCCGGCATGAAGTTCACGACGATGGCCGGGATGGTCGGGGGAGGAAACGTCACGCCGGGGTTCGTGGGGCACAGCAAGTACTACGTCACGAGCCGGAAGTTTTTGAGGGCCGACGGCGGCATAAAGCGGCTGGTCTGGATGCCGTCCCGGCTCAAGGAAGAGATCATGGATCGGCTCATCGTCCGCGCCAGGGAAGAGGGGGTGCCGAACCTGCCGGATATGATCGCCGATGAGCGGATCGGAACGACGGAGGAGGAGATCCTCCCCTTCCTCGAAGAGGTCAAACACCCGGCGCTGAGCCTGCCGCCGTTGTTTTAGAGAGAACGATCGACAGGGGGATACGTACCGCTTCGCGATAGCGGTGAATCCGTAACGGTACGGCAAATAAGCACGTGTCGCCCTCATACCGACGAACGCACCAGAAAGGAGCCGCCATGCCTTCAGGAATTGAAATCCTAAAACTCCTTCCCAAGACCAACTGCGGCGAATGCGGCCAGCCCACGTGCCTGGCGTTTGCCATGAACATCGCCGCGGGAAAGATGGAGCTTTCGGCCTGCCCTTATGTCTCGGAGGAGGCCAGGGCGGCGTTGGCCGAATCGGCGGCCCCGCCCATCCGGGAAATCACGATCGGGACCGGGCCCGACAAGGTAACCGTCGGCGGCGAGACGGTCCTCTTCCGCCACGAGAAGACCTTTTTTCACAGGCCGGGGCTGGCCCTCCTTGTCACCGACGCCATGGCCGATGCCGAGGCGGACGGGCGGATCGCCGCCTTTGCCGCCCACCGGTACGACCGGGTCGGAACGGTGCTTTCGGCGGAGCTCATCGCGGTCCAATCAACGACAGGGCAGAAGGAGAGGTTCGTCCAGCTTGTTAAAAAGTCCGCCGAGAAGGCGGCCGGCGTCATCCTCATGACCGATGACCCCGGAGTCATGGAAGCGGGGCTTGGGGCCGCGGCCGAAAAGAGGCCGCTCATCTACGCGGCGGGCCAGGCGAACGCCGACGCGATGGCGGACCTCGCGCTTAAATATAAATGCCCGCTGGCGGTTGCGGCGCCCGACGTATCGGCCCTGTCGGAGCTGGTCGAGCGGATTACGGCCAGGGGCGTAACGGATATCGTGCTCGACAGCGGCTCGCAGTCGGCCGGCCGCGTCCTTTTCGACCAGACCTCTATACGGCGTCTGGCCCTGAAGCGCCAGAAGTCCCTCGGGTTTCCGACGATTGCGTTTCCGGGCAGGGCGGCCGGGGGATTCGAAGAGGAGATGCTTACCGCAAACCTCGCCGTCGCCAAGTACGCCGGCATCGTGGTCGTCTCGGACATCAGGGGGGAGGGGATATTCCCGCTGTTGGTCTCCCGCCTGAACATCTATACCGACCCGCAGCGGCCGATGATGACGGCCCAGGGGGTTTACCCCATCAACAACCCGAACGAGGGTTCGCCGCTCCTGGTGACCTCAAACTTTTCGCTGACCTACTTTATCGTCTCCGGAGAGATGGAGTCAAGCCGGGTTCCCTCGTGGCTCCTGGTGCTGGATACTGAGGGGCTCTCGGTGCTGACGGCCTGGGCCGCCGGCAAATTCGCGGGGGACCTGGTGGCGGGCCTCATGAAGAAGACCGGGATCGCCGAAAAGGTCAGCCACAAGAAGGTCGTCATCCCGGGCTACGTGGCTGTCATCAGCGGTGAGCTGGAGGAAGAGCTGGGCGGCGGCTGGGAGGTGATCGTCGGCCCCCGGGAGGCCGCCCACATCCCGCGCTTCCTCAGGGATGTGTCGGGTGCGGTATAGTACAGCAGGGCAATGGTGCAACAGGGCAACGGTGCAACGGGGCGGCAGTCCCGAATGAGACCGATGAAAAGGACAAAGGGACGCGGAACGGGTCCCGGAGGCCGATAGGTACGCTGTCAATTCACGGAGGCCTTTTCATGCTTATCATAGCCGAAAACATCAATATCATGTCCAAGACCATCGGCGAGGCGATCAGGAACCGGGAAAAGAAGCCGGTACAGGAATTGGCTGCGGAGCTGGAGAAGGCCGGCTGCCACGCCCTTGACCTCAACGCCGGGCCGGCCCGCAAGGACGGCCCCGAGCTGATGGAGTGGCTGGTCACGACGGTGCAGGAGGTTACCAAGCTCCCCCTGTCGCTCGACACTACCAACATCGAGGCGATCGAGGCCGGCCTGAAGGTCTACAGGGACCTCGGGGGGGCGCCCATCATCAACTCGATCTCGGTGAGGCCCGAGCGGATGGACGCGCTGCTGCCGGTGGCGGTTGATACCGGGGCGCGAGCCGTCGCGCTCATGCTGGGCGTCGAGGGTATCCCGCGGGACGCCAACGAGCGGGGTGTGCTGCTGGCCGAATTTCTCTACCGGGCGTCACAGGCGGGTCTCGCCGAGACAAACATCTACGTCGACCCGATCGTCCTTCCCATCAGCTCCCAGCAGGAGCAATTGGCGGCCTGCACCGAGTTCATGACGATGCTGCCGGAGCTTGCGCCCGGCGTCGTGTCGACCTGCGGCGTTTCCAACGTCAGCAACGGTGTTACCAATGACCTACGCCCCATCCTGAACCGCACCTACACGGCTATGCTCATGAAGCTCGGCCTGAAATCTGCCATCGTCAACGGGTTTGACCCGGTCACCATCGACCTGATGAGCGGCAAACGCCCCGATATCACCGGCATCGTCGGCCGCGTCATGGACGGCGAGACTGTAGATGACGCATCGCTTTCGGGCGACGAGCGCGACTTCGCCAAGACGACCCGGGTGCTGCTGGGAAAGACGATATTCTCGGAGTCCTGGCTTACTATTTAGAAGAGTGTTGCGGCGGCGGGGGAACCCCGCCGTCGCAACGATAAGAGGTTGTCATTGCGAGCCGCCGAAGGCGGCGTGGCAATCTCGGACGATAGTGATAAGAGGTTGTCATTGCGAGCCGCCGAAGGCGGCGTGGCAATCTCGGACGATAGTGATAAGAGGTTGTCATTGCGAGCCGCCGAAGGCGGCGTGGCAATCTCCGACACGGAATCTACCCTCATGCCGTATCCTGCCGGAAAGGCGCAGTCCCCAACCAACTACGAGGCCGCCCTCGCGGCGGCGCGGGACGGCCTCGCCCGGGCGGACGTCCGGCTCCAGGCCGGGCGCCTCGGCGGGAATCCTCGATACCGGACGGGACGGGGGACAAACCGTAATCTTCCCGTGCATGGGGGCGACCTACCGTATCAGCCTTTCCGACGGCGCCGTCTCCCGTGACGGGAGCGCGCTATCGGCCCGATCGGCCCCCTGAGCATATTCGCCGAAATCCTCATCCTTCACGCCCTGCTCCGGCACACCGGAAGGCCCCCCCGTGGGGGACTGGATCGCATTTTCGGACATCCCCGACGGGCTCCTGTACGGCGGCGTCTATGAAAAGCGGACGGCGGGGCGGCTGGCCTGCGATGCTTTCGGGCGCGGGAGACCGGCTCAAGGCCGCGGCCGAGCGGTTGGGAGGGCGTACCGCGGCGCTCGGGGGAGACGCATCCGCAGTCCTGGAGCCGTTTTCCGGCGTGCCGGTTGGAATCGTCTTCTGGGAGCCCGACGACCGGTTCACCCCCGCGGTTACGTTTCTCTACGACAGGACGATTACGGAGATATTCCCGGCGGAAGATATCGTCGTTTTGACCCAGTGGGTGACCGAAGAGATGATTCGCATCATCAAGGAGACGGCCCCATGAAGATTGCCGTCAGCGGAAAGGGCGGCGTGGGCAAGACCACCCTCGTCCTGCTCCTGGCACGCCATTTCCGAGACCGGGGTGCGGGCGTGATCCTTGTGGACGCAGACCCGGACGGGAACCTGGCCGCGGGAATGGGGATCGACCCCGCGATCGGTTACCCCGATCTCGGCCATGAAGGATCTGATCGCCGAGCGCACCGGCGCCGCGCCGGGAAAGCCGGGAGGCCTGTTCCTTCTCAATCCGCGCGTGGACGACCTGCCGGAAACGGTCGCGGTTCAGAAGGACGGCATCCGCCTGCTCGTGATGGGTACGGTGCGGCGGGGGGGAGGGGGGTGTATCTGCCCCGAGAGCGCCCTGGTCAGGGCGCTGGTCGGCCACCTTATCCTCGAACGGGACGAGGTGGTGATCATGGACATGGAGGCGGGTATCGAGCACCTCGGCCGCGGGACGGCCCGCGCCGTGGACATCCTGATCGTCGTGGTGGAGCCGGGCAGACGCAGCGTCGAGACGGCAAACCGGGTACGGGCGCTCGCGGCCGACATCGGCATCGAAAAGATCGCCGTGGTGGGGAACAAGGTCAGGGATACGGGGGACGAACAATTCCTGCGGACGGCGATGCCCGATTTCGACTTCCTCGGGTTCATCCCGTATTCGGCCGAGGTCATTCAGGCAGATATGGTCAGTGGGGCCGGCGGCGGGATATCGCCCGCCGATTCGCTGGTTACTGCCGCTGCGGGCCGGATTGTACAGCGGCTCATCGATAAAAAGCCGGTCACGTAGATCGAGGCCCCGGCCTCGGGCCCTTTACTTCATGGCCTTTTCCGCCGCCTTCAGCGTATTCTTCAACAGCATCGCCCTGGTCATGAGCCCCACCCCCCCCGGGACCGGGGTGATCAGCGAGGCGCGCTTGCAGGCCTCATCAAAATCCACGTCTCCCACGAGCTTGCCGTCGGGCATCCGGTTGATCCCCACGTCGATAACCACCGCCCCCTCCTTTATCCACGGTCCCTGGATCATCCGCGGCTTTCCGGTGGCGGCCACCAGGATATCGGCCTCTGAAACGCGGCGCGCAAGGTCGGTCGTCCGGGAGTGGCAGACGGTGATGGTGGCGTGCTCGCGCATGAGCATCAGCGCGACGGGTTTGCCCACGATGTTGGAGCGGCCGACGATAACGGCGGACTTCCCCTTGACGGCCACGTCGTAGCGGCGCAGCAGCTCCATGACGCCGGACGGCGTGCAGGGCTCCAGGAACGCCTCGGACGCGAGCAGCCTCCCGAAGTTCTCGGGCGTAATCCCGTCCACGTCTTTAGCCGGGTCGATCCGCCCGATGACGGCCTCGGTGTTGATGTGGCCGGGCAGGGGAAGCTGGACGAGGATACCGTGGACGGCGCGGTCGGCATTGAGGCGGTCGATGAGCGCCGCGACCTCGTCCTCTTTCGTATCGACGGCCATACGGTGGGTGATGGAATCGATGCCGACCTCGGTCGCGTCCTTCTCCTTGTGGCCGACGTAGACCTGGGACGCCGGGTCATCGCCCACCAGCACGACCGCGAGATGGGGGACAAGGCCGGTCTTTTCCTTCAGGGCGGCGACGTCCCGGGCAACCTCGGCCCGGACGAGCCGGGCGATCTCTTTTCCGTCGATGATCTGTGCCATACCTACTCCGCTTTTATATACCACAAATGACGACCCGGTGGTTCATCAGGTCGATAAGCTCGATGCGGCCGGGTACCTCCTGGGACCTGCCGAGGATATCCTCTACATAAACAGCGCCCGGCGCCGGCCTGATCAAGACCACGTCTTCGAGGACGAGCCGCTCATCTTCGCCGTCTCTAAAATATACGCTCGATTCGCACATACTATGCCTCTCCAGCCGGCCTCCCGATGTCACGCCCGGGGGCGTTCGCGGGCTAAAAGAGCCCCCGGATCGTCTCGGTGGCCGGGTCGATATCGACGTCCATGAAGGCGGGCCGGGACGGCAATCCCGGCATCGTGCGCATCTCACCGCACAGGGGGTAGATGAAACCCGCCCCGGCCGAGATGCGGATGTCTTCGATGGGCAGCAGGTAGCCTTCGGGCACCCCCTTCAGCGCCGGGTCGTGGGAGATTGACAGGTGCGTCTTTGCCATACAGATGGGGAGCCCCCCAAGGCCGAACCTGTTGATGAGCTTGATCCTCTTCACGGCGTCCGGGTATAGCTCGATATCCTCGGCGTTGTAAAACTCCCGGGCAATGGTGCGGATCTTCTCTTCGATGGGGATATCCAGCGGATACAGGAACCGGAAGTCCTTCTTCTTTTCGCAGGCCCCGGCCACCCCCCGCGCCAGCTCGATGGCCCCGTCGCCCCCCTTCTCCCATGCCTCGCTCAGGTACGCCCCTTCGGCGCCCGCGGCGACAGCCGCCTGCCTGATGATGTCGATCTCGCGGTCGCTGTCGGTCAAGAAACGGTTGACGGCCACGACCACCGGAACGCCGAACTTGCGGCAGTTCCTGACGTGAAACGTGAGGTTGGGAAGCCCGGCCGTCACGAGCTCACAGTTTTCCGTCCGGTAGGCGGCGTCAAGCGACCGCCCCGGCGATACCTGGGGGCCGCCGCCGTGCATCTTGAGGGCGCGGACCGTCGCCACGATCACGATGCAGTCGGGGGATAACCCCGACGCCCTGCATTTGATATTGATGAATTTCTCAAGCCCGCACTCCGCCCCGAAGCCCGCTTCGGTTATCACGTAGCCGCCCGATGCGAGCTTGAGGGCGATGGCGTCGGCGATGATCGACGAGTTGCCGTGGGCGATATTGGCAAAGGGCCCGGTATGGACGAAGACCGGGCTTTTTGCCATCGTCTGCATCAGGTTGGGCTTGAGCGCGTCTTTGAGCAGCACCGTCATGGCCCCGGCCACGCCCAGGTCCTCGGCGGTGAGGGGCTCGCCCCGGCGGCTCATCCCAAAGATGATGCGGCTGATCCTCCGCCGGAGGTCGGCGAGGTCCGTGGCCAGCGCCAGGACCGCCATGATCTCGGAGGCCACGGCGATGTCAAACCCATTCTGACGGGTCAGGCCGTCCAGCGGCCCGCCCAGCCCCGTGACGATGTTGCGCAGCGACGAATCGCTCACGTCGACCACCCGCCGCCAGAAGACGTTATGGTCGTCTATATCCAGGTACGAAAACCGGAGCTTCTCGGTCTCCGAGAAGTCCGCGGGGCGTTTACCCGGATCGATGCCGAGCCGTTCGAGGCGGTGCTTCTGCCAGTCGGTAAAACGTCCGTCCTTTACCAGTATGTCAAAAAGCTCGGACGCGCTCCTGCGGGATTCATGGAGCCTGCGGGCGTCGATGGCCGCTGCCATCAGGTTGTGGGCAACGGCCACGGCGTGGATGTCGCCGGTCAGGTGGAGGTTGAATTCCTCCATCGGGACGACCTGCGAATACCCGCCGCCGGCAGCCCCCCCCTTTATCCCGAAGGTCGGCCCCATGGAAGGCTGGCGGATGCAGGTAAAGACGGGCTTGCCGAGGGCGGCGAAGCCCTGGGAGAGCCCGATGGTGGTAATGGTCTTACCCTCTCCGAGCGGGGTCGGGTTGATGGCGGTAACGACGACGTACTTTCCGTCGGGCCGGTCGGCAATCGTACCGAGGATGCCGGGCTGGACCTTGGCCTTATAGTCCCCGTACGGCAGGAGGTAACGGGCTTCGATGCCGGCCGCCCGGGCCACGTCGGCAATGGGGGCGACGGACGCCGCCTGAGAGATTTCAAGGTCGCTTGGGAATCGTGCGGGGCTGTGCTGCTGCATGGTCTCCTCGTAAAGGTTTTTCATTATACCAGAACGGCGGCAAATCACAACTGAATCGTTATCGTGTCCCGGTTTTGTTCGTTCCCCTCCGCCTGCAGGGGCGCCGCCGCCGGGCCGATCGCGGTATTGACACGGGCGCACCGCTGTGGAATAATGGAACGCCCTATTGTTTTACGGAGACATCAATGGAATATCGGTTACTCACCCTCGAGCAGCAGGACAAGACCGCGGTCGTCAGGATATCGCGGCCGGAAAAAAAGAATGCCCTCTCGATTGACCTGATCGAGGAGCTGTCGCTCATGGCCGAAGATCTCAAGAAGCGCACCGACATCATCGCGGTGGTGCTTACCGGCGGCGACTCCTACTTCTCTCCCGGCGTGGACCTGTCCGACCCGAAGCTTTATGCCCTCTTCGGCGAAGGATTGGCCGAAAAACGCCGGGCGATGGAATACGCCCCCCGGATGTGCCGGGCATGGGAGGAGCTGGATCAATTCACGATCGCGGCGATCGAGGGGTTTTGCGTCGGTGGGGCGGTGGCGCTGACCTCCGCCCTCGACTTTCGGGTGATGGCCGAGTCCTCGTTTATCCGGGTTTCGGAGATCGTCCTGGGCATGAACATGAGCTGGGCCACGCTGCCGCGCCTCGTCCACCTCGTGGGCCCGGCCCGCGCCAAGGAGATCGTCATCTTCGCGGACAGGGTAACGGCTGCGGAGGCCTATGAGTGGGGGTTCGCCCAGCGGAAAACGGCGGACGGCAACGCCCTGTCGGTTGCGCGTACAATCGCCGAACACGTGGCCGAACGGCCGCCCGTCCCGGTCGCCATGACCAAACAGACGATCAACGCCCTGACGACGGCGATGGACCGCCTGGCCTCGCACATGGATACGGACCAGTTCATCCTCTCGATCATGTCGGAGGATTTCAAGGAGGGAGTCGCCGCGTTCCAGGCCAAGCGGAAACCCAACTTCACCGGACGTTGATTCGTCCAGACTCTGCAGGCCTGCCGCCGTTATCCGGGGTCCCCGCCGGCGTCCGCCGTTGGTCCGAGCGCGGATAGAAACGCGCCCGGTTTGCCGCCTTTTCTTGACCTTTGCTTGACACGCCGGTAAAAATATATTAAGGTCTACCTTCATCAATAACCTTCCGGGTGAGTTACGATATGGTAGATACCACGCTGCTGCTTCACGCAAACCTCCTCTACGCGGAATTCCCCTTTGCCGAGATACCCAACGTCGTCGACAGGAGCTATCTGCCGGTACTGGAGATGCTCGAAAAGAACCCCCAGTACAAGATCGTCCTCAACGTGACGGGGTTTACGCTGGACGTGCTGTCCGGCGCGTTTCCCGAATACGGCAAGTACCCGGAGGTCATCGCCCTGATCAAGACGCTCGTCAAGCGGGGCCAGGTGGAGATCACCGGGACGAGCTGGACCCACGCGATCCTTCCGCTCATGACGACCGATGACGTCCGGCGGGACGTCGAGCGCTACCTCGATACGGCAAAACGGGTGCTCGGGACGAGGCCCACCGGGTTTTTCCCGCCGGAGCTTTCCATCGACCCGCTGCTGCCGTCGATCCTGACGGACCTCGGCTTCTCGTGGTGTTTCGTCGACCACGGGCTGCTGCGTTACACAACGGAGGGCCTGCTCAACGTCGCCAACGATTTCAAGCCGGTGCCCCGCTCGCTGCACAAGCAGATCGCGGGGGCCATGCAGATGAACCCGCTGCGCCAGCTGTGGCTCCTGATGAAGATGAAAAAATCGATCAGGACGTTGACGGATCTTTCCCCGTTCGTCTGGAACGGCGCCGGGGCCGCGTCGCTGGTCGCGTTTCGGAGCGTCCAGCAGTGGAACGCCTGGACGCTGTCGAGCCTGGGCCGGATGGCTATCATGAACGAGAAGCGGCTCTACAAGATGCTGGATGCCGTCGCACCGACGCTCTCCGGCTTTTTCCTGCCGTTTTCCACCGACTTCGAGTTCTACGGTTACCGGGGCAACGTCCTGGAGGATGCGATCCCGATCTCACGGCTGGCGGGCTTCCTCGAGTATATCCACCAGAGCCCGCACCTGTCGTTCACCCTTCCGTCGGAGTATCTCGCAAAGACCGATACCGCCTCGCTCACAGCTCACTACCTGCGCTCCGGCAGCTGGAGCACCGATGCGGATTTCGCGCTCTGGGACGCCGACCCGGACAACCGGCGGCTCAACGATTTCGTGCGGGAGGTCAAGGGCCTCTACGACCGCCGGGCAGACGCGCTGTCCAAGTCCGACCGGGAGATTGTCGAGAAATACCTGCTGCTGGCCCAGGGGAGCGACGGCAGGGGATGGACGCCCATACCGGAGCACCGGCTCTTTTGCTACAACGCGGCCCTCTCTGCGCTCACTATCCTCAAGGGGAAGTGACGGCGGCGGCGCGCACCGCAAGGGCCTGAAATATCATGATAAACCTCGATTCACTGATAAGGAGCTGCCATGTCCGAACTCTTAATTGACAAGCGCGATAACGTGGGGATCGTAACCCTCAACCGCCCCGACAACATGAATGCTCTGACGTTTGGCATGATCAAGGGCCTGATCTCCTATTTCCAGGACGCCGAGCAGGACGACTCGATCCGCGCGATAATCCTCACGGGCAGCGGCCGGGCGTTTTGCACCGGGGCCGACCTCGTGTCGGGCGCGGGGCGCACCGACATGACCACGGCAATGGGGATGAAGCTCTCGGCCCACCTCTACGGCAAGGTCTACTTCAGCATGGCCAACTGCGAAAAACCCATCGTCAACGTGATCAACGGTACGGCCGCCGGCGCCGGCGTCAACATCGCGCTGGGGGGCGATATCATCGTGGCGGGGGAAGGAGTGAAATTCATCGAGGTCTTCGTCAGGCGGGGCCTGGTGCCCGACGCGGGGGGATGCTTCCTGCTGCCGCGGATCGTGGGGCTGGCGCGGGCAAAAGAGATCATGTTCTTCGGCGAGGACATCCTTGCCGAGAAGGCCCTTGATATGGGGCTGATCCACCGGGTATTCCCCAAGGAAACGCTCATGGACGAGGCAATGGCGCTGGCGTCGCGGCTGGCGGCGGGCCCGACGCGCTCCATCGGGATGATCAAGAAGATGCTCAACCGCTCGTTTGACGTGGACATGCAGACGATGCTCGAATTCGAGAGCGCGTTCCAGGGCATCGCCGTGACCACCGAGGACGCCCGGGAGGGGGTCATGTCGTTTATCGAGAAACGTCCGCCGAAGTTTCAGGGGAAGTAGGAGAAACGGCGGGAGTGCAGCAACTTTTTTTAGGGATTGTTTCGAAATTATGGTGGCGTCATATATCTATATGGCGTCACTTTTGTTTTATGGTTTGTCGTATTATTGAGGGGGATGAGGGGGAAGGTCAGGGGTATATCCGTGTTTTCACGGTTAATCTGAGAATATTCGGTTGTCCTTTTCGCTGAGTATGCTATATTTCGTTCGGAAGGGAATTAGCGTTAAAATCCCTCGGGAAAGAATGAAAAAGAAAAAAGTCGACGTTGGGCAATTTGTCGGCGATACAAAGAACCCTGAAGGTGCCAGCGAAGAGTTTTTAGAAAAAACGGCTCCTCTTATAGGCTATATCGTCCATAGCTTCAATTCACTTGAGCAGCTACTAAACGATACTATTTGTCAGCTATTCCATGACGATATGGATTTTATGGGCCTGATAGTAATTCATAAATTAAACTACTCCGCAAAAGTCGATCTGTTTAAACGTTTCCTAATTGAACAGCAGACTATGATGGGAATGGAGCTACCGGTTTTCGATAGTCTTGTTAAAAACCTAGAAAAGGCGGGAGAGCTTAGAAATCAGGTAATACATGCTGACTGGGAAAGCGCCCATGCCGATGGTTATACTCTATGCAAGCTAGTCATAAATACCAAGAATGGCTTTCAGCAGGAATACATTCAATTTACGCCTGAAGCCCTAGAGGAAATCCTGCAGCTAATCGATGAAACATACTCTATGTTCGAAAAATACGAGGAAGAACGAGAGACAGCATATGCCAATTATTAAGACTAAGTAATTAGTTGCATTAGTGCCTCAACTATCCAAAAGGGAACCATAGAAAGAGTGAAAATTCTTAAAACCCTGCGTTTGCCTCTCCCGCCCCTTGCCACTCAGCAAGCCATCGTCGCCGAGGTCGAAGCTGAGTAGACACTGGTCAGTGCAAACCGCGAACTGATCGCCCGCTTCGAGAAGAAGATTCAGGATGCTATGGCCCGTGTCTGGGGCGAAGATGAGCCGGCTCACTTCTTTGGTGGAACAGGTTTGGCGATCTCTTCAAGCGCTTTGACGGACTCCTTTTCCGCCTCGGCTTCAAGGAAGGCGCGTCGCCGTGCGGCGAATCGCTCGTACTCGGCCTGGGCCTTTGCGTCCGCGCTTTCTTTGCTCACCGTTCCCGCCCCAGGCAGGACACGACGCTCATTGAAGGCGAGGAACTCGTCGAGCTTCGTCTCCCAATCCTTCAGGAAAACCTGTCTACGGCGGCGCGCCTGGTCCTCCGCGTAATCGAGCCACATGGTCACAATTCGGTTCAACTCCGATATCTCGTCTTCGGCCAGGTAATTCTTGGCCACGCTGACATCGGCCTTACGGACCGCGCCGCCTTTCCATGTGGTCAGGCCCATATTCGGCCTGGTATGATCGGCACGCGCGGCGATCAACTCCGCCGCCGTTTTGCCGGTCGCGGCAAAATGGAGCTTGTTTTGGATGATCTTAAAGAACTCAAGCGTCTTTTCATTATCCGGCTCATAGTCGGCGGCAAGGGCAAATATCTCCCGCACCCTCAGATACATCCGTCGCTCGCTGGCGCGGATGTCACGGATACGTTCAAGCAGCTCGTCAAAATAGTCGGGCACACCGGCACCAAGGACAGGCGGATTCTTTAACCGCTCGTCATCCATGGTGAAACCCTTAACTAAATATTCCCTCAGACGCTCCGTGGCCCACCGACGAAACTGAGTGCCGCGCGGCGAGCGTACCCGATAACCAACGGCAAGAACGACATCCAGGTTGTAGTGTTCGATCTCCCGCGCTACCTCGCGGGCCCCCTCCCGGCGAACTATCCGGAATTTCCGGATAGTTCCCTCGGGATCGAGTTCTCCATCCTCATAGATATTTTTAAGGTGTTCATTAATTGTCCTTACATCTTTCTGAAACAATTCCCCGATCAATGCCTGGGAAAGCCACAGAGTTTCCCCTTGAAAACGGCATTCAACGCGGGTTTTACCGTCCTCGGTTTGATACACGAGAATCTCGCCTGCCGGTGGTGCTTGTTTCCTGTCCATACGCGGGAACTCCTGGGGTAATTGACAGATAGGGAGGGCATACGAATTATAGAGAATGAGGCCGAGTATGTCAATTTGGAATAAGAGTAAATCAGGGGGTTTATACATAATTCTATTAGGTGTTTCAATCTCTCGACCGTCTCATTCCTCCTATGAAGAGCGCGCTCTTCATGAAAAATATTCCCAATATCGTCCATTTGTGCTATATTTTCTAATATTTCTCTTGGAGGTCCCCGATGAAAATAACCGAGATCGATTTTTATCTCTGTCATTATCCGCTGGCCGCGCCCTTTATGCCGTCATGGATACCCGGCTTTCCCCAGCACAACAACAGCTGCCTGGTCTGCGTTGTCAAGACCGACGAGGGGATCGAGGGGTATTCGGCCATGGTCGGGTTTCTCGACGAATCCCGCGGACTCGTCGGCATGATGCGCCCGTTCATGGTGGGGCGCGACCCGACGCGTATCGAGAACATCGTCCAGGTCATCCGCAGCGCACACTACCTGGGCTACAAGGCCTTCTTCATCGAGGTGGCGATGTGGGACATCCTCGGCAAGAAGGCGGGCCTGCCGATCTATAAGCTCCTCGGGGGAGGGACCGGCATTATCAAGGCCTATGCCTCGTCCGGCGAGATACAGGAGCCCAAAAAGCGCCTCGACTACATCAAGCAGATCAAGGACATGGGCTTCAAGGCGGTGAAGCTGCGCATCCGCTCCATGGAGTTCGAAAAGGATATCGCGATAGTCGAGTCCGTCAGGGCCGCGGTCGGCGACGATTTTGACATCATGGTCGACGCCAACCAGGGCTGGCCCATCCACCTGGGCCTGGTGGACTGGCCGCGCTGGGACCTGAAGCGGGCGATGCGCACGGCCGCGGCGCTCGAGGACCTCAACGTGCGCTGGATCGAGGAGCCGCTCTTCAAGCACGACTACGACGGCATGGCGGCGCTCCGCGCCTCCACCACCATCCCGATCGCCGGCGGCGAGTTCAATACCGACCTCTACGAGTTCCGCGACCTGATCGGCGGCGGGTGCCTGGATATCGTCCAGCCCGACGTGACGCTGGCCGGCGGCATCCTCATGGGAAAGAAGATCGCGGGGATGGCCGAGGCCGCCAACCTCCAGTTTTCTCCCCACACCTGGACCAACGGGCTGGGGCTTGCCGCAAACCTCCAGCTGATGGGCTCGATCCACATCTGCCCCTACTGCGAGTTCCCCTTCGAGCCGCCCGGATGGGTGCCCGAGGCGCGCGACTTCATGCTCACGGAGCCGTTTACGGTCGACAAGGACGGGTTCATCCACGTCCCGGACAAGCCGGGCCTCGGCGTGGAGCTTGACATGGAAAAGATCAAGGCCCACGGCGAGAAGCTGTAGCGGGGCCGTCAGTCGGTCACTGCGGTCGTCCAACGCATCACGATAATACGGGGAGGGCAGCAATGCAGATCGGCATTCCGAAAGAGATAAAGAAGGAAGAATACCGGGTTGCCGTCACGCCGGCCGGCGTGGCGGCGCTGACCGGCCGCGGCCATATCGTCATCATCGAGAAGGGGGCCGGGGAAAAAAGCGGCATCACCGATGCCGACTACGGCAAGGCGGGGGCGACGATCGCTGCCTCAAACAAGGCGGTGTGGGAGGGGGCCGAGTGTATCGTCAAGGTCCGGGAGCCGGAGGGGCCGGAGGTGGCGCTTGCCGACGGGTCACCTGGTCTTTTCTTACCTGCACCTGGCGGCAAACCCCGAGCTTACCGAGCGGTTGTTAAAGGGCAACGTCACGGCGATCTCCTACGAGACCGTCCAGACCGACGACGGCTACCTCCCGCTGCTGGCCCCGATGAGTGAGGTGTGCGGGAGGCTCTCCATCAAACAGGGGGCCTACGGGCTGGAGAAGATCAGCGGCGGCAGGGGCGTGCTCCTTTCGGGCGTCTCGGGGGTGCCAGCCGCAACGGTCGTGATCCTCGGGGCCGGTATCGCGGGGTTCAACGCGGCGTTTATCGCCGCGGGCATCGGCACCGAGGTCTTTATCCTCGATACGTCACCGACGCGCCTCAAATACGCCGGCGACATGCTCCGGGGCAAGGCCGTCACCGTCATGAGCAACAAGGCCAGCGTCGAGGAGCACGTGTCCCGGGCCGACGTCGTGGTCGGAGCGGTACTCATTCCTGGTGGACGGACGCCGCACCTCATATCGAAGACACTCGTCGGGAAGATGAAGCCGGGCGGCGTCATTGTTGACCTGGCCATCGACCAGGGGGGCATCTCAGAGACCTCCCGGCCCACAACCCACAAGGACCCCTTCTTCGTCGAGGAGGGTATTGTTCACTACGCGGTCCCGAATATGCCGGGGGCGGTGCCGCGCACGTCGACCTTCGCGCTGACCGGGGTGACGATCACCTACGTCTTGGAGCTGGCCGACAAGGGGTTCGAGGGGGCGATCGCCGACAACCCGTCGCTCAGGCGCGGGGTGAACATCCACAAGGGAAAGGTCGTCCACCGGGGCGTGGCCGAGGCCTGCAGCGAGACCTACTGCGAGTTGTAACGGTTCGGGACGATAACCCGAGGGTTATTAGTGGACGAAACTGACTTACAGCGGATCGCCGAGGAGATCCTGTCCATGGTCGACCGGGAGACGCGCGCCTGGGACACGAAGGACGCCGGGGCGCTGGTAGACATCTTCCATCCGGACATGGTGTGGCCCTGGCCGCCGGACAATAGCTTGCATGACCCGATGACCTGGGAGTTTGTCCAGGGGAGGTACGACCGCAAGCGCTGGCGCGACGGCTGGCAGGGACTGTTCGATACCCACACGCTCGTGCACAACCACAGGCGGACGCTCCGCATCGAGGTGTCCGCCGAGGGCGACGGGGCGTTCGCCGTGGTCGACGTGGATACGCTCTGGCGGCACAACGAAACCGGAAAAGAAGCTCACTGGAAGGGGCGGGCCTGCAAGGGCTACACGAAGACGCCGGACGGCTGGAAGCTGATCATGCACACGGGGCTGTTGGAGTACGGGAAGAAGTAGGGCTCTCCGATATTTCGCGCACACGGGCCGGGGCTGACACTGTCATGCCCGGCCTTTTCGTCATATTGACTCCCGCAACAAACCGTCTTATACTTGATCAGTTACAGGATGATTATCGGTGTCCCATGGATTATCCGATCGGCGGCGGGCTGATCCGCCACTACCGGGTCCTCGGCCTTGTTCCGGGGGCCGACCTCGGGCAGGTGAGGACCGCCTACAAGCGCCTTGCCAAACGCTGGCACCCGGACCGCTGCCCCGAGGACCGGCGCACCCCCGCCCGCTTCCAGAAGGTATCCGAGGCCTACCGGGCGATCGTCGACAGCAAGGAGCGCTCCGGGGCGGAGCTCTTAGCCTTCCTCAGGACCGCCGCGGCGCACGGTGGTCCCCGCGATATCGTCAAGAGCTACCGCGCCCGCACGATCTCGACCCTGCTCCTTTCCCGCCTGGCGCTGGCCTACGTCGAAGAGGGGTCGTTCCCGGAGGCCCGCGATATCCTTGACCGTATCGACGCTGCGGGCGTGCCGCTTGTCTCGACCTCGGTCGGCCGCGCGTACCTCTCGTTTCTGACGGGCGACGACGAGGGCGCCCTCGATAGTCTCTACCGTGCCAAGGACCTCTTTGGGGGCGACCCCTTGATCGCGCTCAACCTGTCGGTGTTGCTTAAGAAGGTCGGCAGACTTTCGGACGCGTACCGGGAGATAGAAGAGCAGGCCGACGACGCCGAGCATAAGGGGAGTTTCTTTGTGGAGCTGGCGGGCTCGGTCTCGTTTCTGGACGATAAGCGCCGGGTTGTGCGGCATTTGAGGCGGGCCGTGGACGATCGGCGGCTGGAACTTGCGGCGCAGGGCGGGGCACGCCGGACCGCTCGATTACTGACCGGGCCGGCCGTCTCAACTACCGGACGATGACGGCCGCCGGAATCTTCACCAATCCTATCAATCGGGGCGCAATGAATTCGGGGCCTTCCCGTCATTCCCACTGTCCGGTACCGTCTCCCTCTACTTGCGCAGCTCCTCCTCGATGACGGTGCTCATTTCGGCAATCCGCGCCGGATCGGAGAAGACCAGCTCAAAGGTGTCCTGGGGCCGGGCGGCCCGCCACAGGTCGAGCGACTCCTTTGCCTTGAGGTAATAGCCCTTCGGGTCGGGGTCGAAAGGGGCGAAGCTGAAATAGTAATAGGCCCAGAGGCCCGGTATCATGGACGATTTCTCGTCAAACCGCGTGAGGTTGCCGATGTCCTCGACGCCGGCTTCGAGACGGTAGAGCATGATGGAGGCGTACGCCCGCATGGCATAAAAATAGGAGAACAGCTCGCGGTGTTTCGGGATGGCGTCAAGCCCTTCCGTGGCGCTTTCGACCACCATCGCGAAATCTCCCTCCGCGAGGTAGTCGTTAAGCTCATAGAAGTATTCCATGACGAGGGGGTCCTCGCTGTCGCTGACTTCGGTAAAGTAGGCGTCGGACAATTTATCGGGATGCGACTGCGGCAGGACCGTCGCGCAGCCGGATATAACGATGGAACCGATACAGAATATCAGGAGTCTAATAATCCACGATCGCCGTTTCATGGGCTTCCCCCTCTTTTTTCGGGGTATTATCCGTCAATCGACGGGCCATTTCAAGATAAATCGGCAGCGGCGGCCGCGCGGGAGGGCACCGGGTCTTTGACACGTGTTAGACGGCGGGTAAAAGTTGCTTGACTTTATTCGACGACCCGGCGTATGATATCGGTAAATGGTGCCCCCGCAGACGTACGGTGAATTGCTTATTACGGGCCTTATCACGGGGAATAAGCAGATGGCCGGCGGAAGGGGAAAGGGCTCGGGCGGGAAGCTTAACGGCGATGGAGGGGCGGGGGGGTCAATATCGTGCACAAACAAGGGATACAGTAGGGGGAGATTGCCAGCGGCCGTTACCGGGGCCGCCGATCTCTCACTTTTTTAAAATGATGGTATCACCGGCAGATGAGGGGCCCAAACGCCCCCTGTTGGTCGTCATCCCGGCCTCATCCGGTGAGATGACGGCCCACCTACCACCCGCGTATCTGCGCCCGGTCATGGGCAGGCCGCAGCTCGGGCACCTGCTTGACGCCGTACTTACGCTTGCCCCCGAAGGTATTATCGTCTTCGTGTACGGCGCCGATGAAAAGACGGTGGCCGAGGTGCGGGCGCTGATGCCCCACAGGGGATCGGTCGTGGCCGATTCGGGCGATGCCGGCGCCTTCATCGACCGTATGCTCGCTCATCTCCGGGGACACCCCGGGGATATCCTTTTTGTCTCGGCGACCGCGGCGCCGCTCTCGGCCGCGTTCCTCCGCGATCTTATCGACGACTACCATCGTAATCAAAACGTCCCGTGCGCCGTTTCCGGCCGCGCGAAAGGCGGAATGAGCACAATGCGGCTCTTTATAGCGGAGGCGTCAGCAATTGGGGCACTGGGGGGGATAAAGGGGCAGTCGGGTGATCGGGACGAGCCCTTTGCAGATCGGGTCTTCGAACTCCTGGATCGCGGGAAGGGCGCGAGGGATTACGCCGGAGACCGGAACCGCCTGCCGGGAGACATAACGGTTCCGCGGGACTTTGCGGCTGCGGCGCGTATCGTTCGCGGGTCTGTCGTCGAGCGCCTGATGGACGGGGGGGTGACGATCATCGACCCGGAGCGGACCTACGTGGACTGGGGCGTCACGGTTGGTTCGGGCACGACGCCTGTCTCCCGATACGTACCTGGAGGGCGCCACGACCGTCGGCGCCGGCTGCGTCATCGAGCCCACCGTGAAGATCACCAACTCCGAGATAGGGGACGACGTTACCGTGAAGATGTGCTCGGTCATCACCGAGAGCGTCGTCGAATCGGGGGTGCAGATCGGTCCGTTTGCCCATATCAGGCCCAAGACCCGGTTGGGCCGTGACGTCAAGATCGGCAACTTCGTCGAGGTAAAAAAGTCGACGATCGGCAGAGGTTCCAAGGCAAACCACCTCAGCTATCTGGGCGACGCCCGGATCGGCACAGACGTCAACGTGGGCGCCGGGACCATTACCTGCAACTACGACGGGATTGATAAACACGTAACCACTATCGGCGACGGTGTCTTTATCGGCTCGGACACCCAGTTTATCGCGCCGGTCTCGGTAGGGGACAATGCCCTTATCGGCGCCGGGTCCACCATCACCAAAGACGTCCCTTCCGATTCCCTTGCGGTGGCCAGATCAAAACAGGTCACTATCCCCGGCAAAGGCGTTAAATCTCGAAAACAGCATACGTAACGAGGAATCGATTATGTGCGGAATAGTCGGGTACATCGGCCCGAAAAAGGTAAGCACGGTCCTGCTTGACGGGCTCAGGAGGCTTGAATACCGCGGATATGATTCGGCGGGGATAGCCGTTATTTCCGGCGACTCGGTGACCATCAGGCGAAGCAAAGGTAAGCTCTCGGTCCTCGAGGCTATAATCTCCCAGGAGTCGCTGGACGGCTCCGTGGGGATCGGCCACACCCGCTGGGCCACTCACGGCAAGCCGTCGGACGAAAACGCCCATCCCCATAAGGCGGGGACGATCGTGGTCGTCCATAACGGGATCGTCGAAAACTACCTCGAGCTCAAAGATATGCTTATCGACGAGGGGCATACGTTCACCTCCGAGACCGACACCGAGGTCATCAGCCACCTCATCTGGCGCTTCATCAAGGATGACTGTTCCTTTCGGGACGCGGTGCTTTCGGCGCTCAAGATGATCAAGGGATCGTATGCGCTCGGCATTCTTAAGGAAGACGAGCCGGGCACGCTTGATGGCCGCACGCTTCGAGAGCCCCCTCATCCTCGGCCTTGGGGACGGTGAATTTTTCGTCGCCTCTGATATCCCGGCGGTCATCAACCATACGCGGGATATCGTTATCCTGGATGACGGAGAGGTCGTGGAGTACAAGGACGGCACGCTCACGGTGATGGATCTTGCGGGAGCGGTACGCGACCAAAGCCGGTCAGGCGTATCGACTGGAGCCCCGTCATGGCCGAGAAGGGGCGGCTATAAGCACTTCATGCTCAAGGAGATATTCGAGCAGCCGCAGGGGATCATCGATACGATGCGGGGGAGAATCTCCGAGGATCGGGGCGAGATAGCCCTGCCGGAGCTCAACCTCACCAGGGAAATCATCGAGCGCATCGACAAGATCGTCATCGTGGCGTGCGGTACGTCGTGGCACGCCGGGTTGGTCGGTAAGTTCATGATCGAGCAGACTAGCCCGCGTTCCCGTGGAGGTGGAGCTGGGCAGTGAGTTCCGCTATCGCGACCCGATCATCGGAGAAAGGACCCTCATCATCGGGATTACCCAGTCCGGAGAGACGGCCGATACGCTTGCGGCGATGAAGGAAGGAAAGGAGAAGGGGGCGGCCGTCGTTTCCATCTGCAACGTCGTGGAGTCGAGCGCCGCGAGGGCCTCCTCGGGGGTCCTCTATACCCACGCGGGCCCGGAGATCGGCGTCGCGTCCACCAAGGCCTTTACGACGCAGCTGACCTCGCTCTACCTGATCGCCCTCTACATCGCCCAGACGCTTCAGAGGATATCTCCCTCCGAGATGAAGCGCCGTTTGATGGACTTCGTGGCGCTGCCGGGCTGCGTGGATCAGGTCCTTTCGATGACAACGATTCCATCCGGGCGCTCGCCCGCAAATATATGCATGCGAAGAATTTCCTCTACCTCGGCCGCGGGATCAACTATCCCATCGCGCTGGAGGGGGCGCTCAAGCTCAAGGAGATCTCTTATATCCACGCCGAGGGGTACCCCGCCGGCGAAATGAAACACGGGCCCATCGCCCTCATCGACGAGGAGATGCCGGTCGTGGTCACGGTGACCAAGAACAAGACCTACGAAAAGGTCCTCAGCAACGTCGAGGAGGTGAGGGCGCGCGGCGGCATGGTCATCGCCGTGGCGACCGAGGGGGACGAAGAGATTACCAAGAAGGCCCAGGACGTCATCTATATTCCCGAGACGGACCCGATGGTGGCCCCGATCGTCCTGGTGGTGCCGCTCCAGCTATTGGCGTACCATGTGGCTGATCTCAAGGGGACGGACGTGGATCAACCGAGAAACCTGGCTAAAAGCGTGACCGTAGAATAGTGATGAATGTCGGGGGTCATCCGGAGAGACCGGTTATGGAACCGGAATACTCTCCTGCTCTCTTTCAACCTATTGGTGGTTCTTCATAGTGGGCGGGTTAATACGGTCCAGACTCAGTCGAATCGCCCCGATTCAATCGATAACGATCGGCTTCTTACTTATCGTCATTATCTCGACGTGCGTCCTTACCCTCCCTATTTCTAACGCAGACGGTAATTTTCAGTCTTTCCTCGACGCCCTATTTACTATCACGTCGGCAATCAGTACGACCGGCCTGGTTGTCGTCGACACGGGAAGCTTCTATTCGCTATTCGGCCAGATCATCGTCATTATTGTCGTTCAAATCGGCGGGCTCGGATACATGTCGATAATCGTGTATCTCTTCTTCGCTGCCGGAAAAAAACCGTCTCTGACGGTCGGTATGACGCTGCGGGAATCGATGTCGGGCGTGTCGCTTCATAATTTCCGGGAATTTGCGCGAATTGTGATTATTTACACCCTTTTCTTTGAGATCATCGGGGCGGCGGTCCTTGCCTGCTACTGGATGGATACGTACCCGGTTGGCCGTTCAATTTATCTGGGCATATTCCACTCGATATCCGCTTTCTGCACCGCGGGATTCGGGCTCTTTTCGGACAGCCTCGTATCGGGCAAAGAAAGCCCCTTGCTCAACATCACGGTCGATATCCTCAGCGTAGCAGGGGGGCTCGGTTTTTTCGTGCTCCACGATGTAGTCGCTTTCTTCAAACGGCCCAAAACCCCCGGCCAAAAAACGAGGCTGTCGACGCACACCAAACTCGTCTTATTCACCTCGCTGGTCCTGATGACGGTGGGCTCTATTCTCATCTTTATATCAGAAGGGGGAGGGGTATCGCGGTCGATAGTCGATCGAGTGCTCGATTCCACGTTCCAGGCGATCTCGGCCTCGACCACGACCGGGTTCAACACGATAGACATCGCTGTTATGACGAACGCGGGCCTTTTTGCCATCATCGTCCTCATGTTTATCGGCGCGTCGCCGGGCAGCACGGGCGGGGGGATCAAGACGACGACGTTCGGGGTTATATTCCTCAGCACGTTTGCGGTGCTCGGAAACAAGGAAACGACGAATGTCTTCAGAAAGCAGGTGTCGCTCGAAATAGCGAAGAAATCATTCGCGATCATGTGCCTTGCCCTCTTCCTGGTAACGGCGGCGATGCAGATTATGGTGCTGACCGAGAAGGCGACCTTTATGCAGGTATTCTTTGAGGTCGTCTCGGCGTTCGGAAACGTCGGGCTGTCGACGGGCATTACCGCCGGGCTTACTTCGATCGGCAAGGTTGTCATCATTATCACGATGTTCATCGGGCGGGTAGGGCCCTGGGGTATCGGGCTATCCCTCCTCGGTCGGGTAAAGCCCGACCCCTACGCTTATCCCGAGGCGGAGATATTCGTCGGGTAGGTCGCCGCGTCGCACGATAGTACGTCAGATTCACCAGGCGGGGTGAAAAAGGGCGTTTGGAGCGGAGGCAAATAGCGGGGAACGGTTGGTGTCCGCCGAAAGAAAAGATATATGTTAACCGTCTATCATAAGAAGAATCCCGCCCGGTTTATGCTGTCGGGGTTTCTTTTCATCATCCTGTGGGGGACGTTTGTCCTTCTGCTGCCGCAGTCGACGGTGACGGGCCACATCCCCTTTATCGACGCCCTGTTCACGGCCACGAGCGCCGTGTGCGTCACGGGGCTCACCACCGTGGATGTCGGCACTACCTTCACCCTGCTGGGACTGGTCACGATCCTCGTCCTCATCCAGCTGGGGGGCATCGGGGTCGCCTTCTTCGGGATCCTGTTCGGCCTGGTCTTCACCGGGAGGATAAACGTCGGCCAGAAATCCCTCTTCTCATCGGCAATGACACCCCACGCCCAGTGGGATATCTGGGGGGTCTTTCGCGTCATCTTTCTGGTCACCATAACGGTAGAGCTGATCGGGGCGGCCATTATGGCGATCCCGATGATGAAGGTCTCCGGCGGCGACCCGTTTCGGGCCTTTTACCACGGGCTTTTTCACTCCGTCTCCGCCTTCTGCAACGCGGGTTTTGCGCTGATGCCCGACAACTTCGTCTCGTTCAGGGGGGAGCCGCTGGTCATCATCCCGGTCATGTGCCTCATCGTGATCGGGGGCATCGGTTTTTTCGTGATCGACGAGCTGCTGCAGATGGTACGGTCCCGGCGGCGCCACACCCTCAGCCTCCACTCGAAGATCGTGCTGACCACGACGGCCCTGCTGATTGCCGTCGGCGCGGTCGTCATCGGTTTCTTCGAGTTTCGCAACACCTTTGCCGGGGAGAAGACGGGACTGCTGGTCATGGACTGCCTTTTTTATTCCATTACGCCGCGGACCGCCGGCTTCAATACCGTCAACGTGGCCGATATGCTCAACCCGAGCATCCTGATTATCGTCATCCTCATGTTTATCGGGGCCTCCCCGGCCTCCACCGGCGGGGGGGTAAAGACGACTACGTTTTCGGTCATCATGCTGCTGATCCGGTCGCAGTTTCGGGGCAGCGAGGCCGTATCGGCCTTCAAGAGGACGATCCCGTCCAACACGGTGCTGCAGGCGCACATCATCATGGCCCTTTCAACCGCGCTCGTTATTATCATGACAGTGCTCGTGCTCTCGTTTGATCTTGTGGGGGCGCCGGCAAAGATTACCGGCCGGGGGGTATTCGTTTCGAGCCTCTTCGAGACGGTCTCGGCCTTCGGGACGGTGGGACTCTCGCTGGGGATTACCCCGTACTTGAGCTGGCCGGGGAAATTTTTCATCACCGTGACGATGTTCATCGGCCGGGTAGGGCCGCTGACGATGCTCTTGGCGATGCGGAAACGGGCGGGGTCGGTAAATTATGCGTATTCCGAAGAAAACCTCATGGTGGGATAGGAGGAGCTATGAGAAGCTTTGCGGTCATCGGGTTGGGGAAATTCGGCTTCAACGTAGCCAAGACCCTCTACGAGCTGGGGCAGGAGGTCACGGCCATCGACGAGGATAAGGAGATCGTCCAGAGGATACAGGAGTTCTCGACCCAGGCGGTGGTCACCGATGCGACCCTCTCGGAAAACCTCCTGGCGCTGGGCGTCAACAACGTGGACGTGGCGGTGGTCAGCATGGGCGAGAAAATGGACTCGTCTATTCTCATCGCGCTCCACCTCAAGGAGATGGGGGTGCCGGAGATCTGGGTCAAGGCCATCAACGAGGACCACGGCAAGATCCTCAAGCGCCTCGGGGTCACCGAGATCATCCACGTGGAAAAAGAGATGGCCCAGCGGATCGCCCAGAGCCTGTCGCGTCCCAACGTCATAGATTACCTGCCTATCTCGGAAGGATACAGCATCCAGGAATTCGCGGTGCCGGCGGTGTTTACCGGAAAGAGCCTGGCCGAGCTTGACCTGAGGCGCAAGTACGGGGTCGTTGTGATAGCCGTCAAGGAACTGATCCCCGAGCGGGTCGTGCTGAATCCGGAGGCGGATTTCGTCTTTAAAGACAGTGACATCATGGTAATCCTCGGCAGCGATGTGGATTTGGATAAGCTCAAGGCCGTGAAATAGGAACCGGGCGCCGCCCCTGTTACCGGCCCGTACCGAACGGACACCCTACCCCATAATGGAAAAGAGCGAGATTCTCAAACGGCTCAACGACGAGCAGCGGCAGGTCGTCACCACAACCTCCGGTCCCATCCTGGTCCTGGCGGGCGCGGGCAGCGGGAAGACGCGGGTCCTCACGCACAGGATCGCCTACCTCGTCTCCGAGGGGATATCCACCGACCGAATCCTTGCCGTCACCTTTACCAACAAGGCGGCACGGCAGATGAAGGAGCGGATATCCCGGCTCCTTTCGGTCGACTGTGACCTGCCCTGGATCACCACCTTTCACTCGGCCTGCTTGAGGGTATTGCGGAGACAGGCGCGGCACATCGG
This sequence comes from uncultured delta proteobacterium, assembly GCA_963735595.1. Classification (GTDB taxonomy): domain Bacteria; phylum Desulfobacterota; class Zymogenia; order Zymogenales; family Zymogenaceae; genus JAFGAS01. The sequence continues at coordinate 833,168 of CAVTLK010000002.1, forward strand.
CTACGACACGCACTTTGCCATCTACGACGAGTCCGATCAGGTTTCGGTAATTAAGGGCGTCCTCAAGCACCTCGGCGTCACCGACAAGGCCATAAGCCCCCAAACGGCCCTCTACTTCATCGAGCGGGCCAAGAACCGCCTGATCTCGCCCGAGCGCTTTGAGCGCGAAGCCTCCGACCCGTTCTTGTCCAAGATCGCCAGAATCTACGGCCGGTACCAGAATGATCTTAGAAAGAACGGCGCCATGGACTTTGCAGACCTCATCATGCAGACGGTGCGTCTTTTTGAGGAGGCTCCGCGGGTTCTGGCGGACTACGAGGATCGATTCATCCACGTCCTCGTAGACGAATACCAGGATACCAATACGGCACAGTACCGCCTGATACGGCACCTCACGGAGCGCAGGAAAAACCTCTGCGTCGTGGGGGACGACGACCAATCGATTTACCGGTGGCGGGGGGCCGACCTCGGCAATATCCTTGAGTTCGAGCGCGATTTCCCCGAGACGACGGTGGTCGTGCTCGGGAAAAACTACCGCTCGTCCAAGAATATCCTGGGAGCGGCCGGCTCGGTGGTTCGAAACAACATCGGGAGAAAGGAGAAACGGCTCTGGACCGATAACGAGCAGGGAGAAAAGCTCATCTTCTTTGAGGCAAGCGACGAGCACGAGGAGGCGCGCTACGTCATCAGGTCGATAAAGGACCTCATGGCCCGCCACGAATACCGGCCGGCGGATTTTGCCGTGTTCTTTCGCACGAACGCCCAATCGCGCACCTTTGAGGATGAGCTTATCAGGCAGAGCGTGGGGTACCAGATCATCGGCGGTATGCGGTTCTATGACCGGATGGAGATCAAAGACGCCATGGCTTACCTGCGCTCGGCCGTCATGCCGAACGACTCGGTAAGCCTTACCCGGATCATCAATACCCCTCCCCGCGGCATCGGGGATAAAACCATCGAGACGATCCGGGACCTCGCGTCCAAACGAGACATCGATTTTCACCGGGCGGCGGGCCTTCTTGTTGAAGAGGGGGGCGCCGCGCCGAAGGCCGCCAAGGGGATCGCGTCGATAATGGATATCCTGGGGGCAATCGGAAGCGAATCGGCGATCGTCGGGGCCGCCAGGAAGGCGGTTATAGACTCCGGGCTGCTGGCATACTGGCAGTCGATGAAGACCGAGGAGGCCCAGGCAAGGGTGGAGAACCTCGAGGAATTCATGTCGGCGGTTGCCGAATTCGAGCGGGCAAACCCGAGCGGCGGCGTAACCGATTTTCTGGATCAGGTGGCGCTCGTCTCCGACGTGGACGCAATGGATGACGCCTCCGCGACGGTGTCGCTGTTGACCTTTCACAGCGCCAAGGGGCTCGAGTTCCCGGTGGTCTTCATGGTGGGGATGGAGGAGGGCCTCTTCCCGCACCAGCGCTCGATGGATGCCGCCGAGGATATCGAAGAGGAGCGCCGGCTCTGTTACGTGGGGATGACCAGGGCGAAGGAACGGCTCACGCTGACCTCAGCTAGGAACCGCACGGTATTCGGGCAGGAGCGGATCTCCGCCCCGTCCCGATTCATCAGTGAGATAGATACCGCGTATATAACGATGGAAAGGAAGCTCGTCCATCTGGATACCGGACACCGGCTGGACCGAACATACGCCCAGCGCGAGCCGGAGCTGGACGATTACTTCGACGATGGGGCCTCTCCGTTCCGGCCGGGGGTCCGGATACGCCATCCCGAGTTCGGCGTCGGGGTGATCAAGGGAGTGGAGGAATCGGGGGGAAGGTACAAGCTCTCGGTACTCTTTTCCGGCCTGGGGATCAAGAAGGTTATCACCGGCTATGTGCCGATCGAAATCGTGTAAAAGAAACAGGTAAATACTTTTTATTTTGACTTTTGAGGAAAAATCTCGTAATTTATATATGTTTGCGGTGGTATGTGCGGCGTTTTTGCCGCCGGGCTCCTGTGGGTAACGCGAGATGGCAAAATTCATCAGGGTAAACTGCCCCAGCTCTTTGTGCGGGAAAGAGATATTTCTTGATCCTACCGAGGTTCCTCCGGAAGGCAAGAGCGTTATCTGCTCTGCCTGCGGCATATCGTTTAAAATTAAGCTTAGCAAGAAAATCGCCGAAAGGCAGGAGATCCGCGATCACGGCACCCGGGGCCTGGTGGTTGTCCTCGAGGACTCGAGGTTTGCCCGAACCCAGATAGCGGATGCTCTCGCTCAGGAGGGGATCGAGATCGTAGAGGCCGAGACCGCCGAGGAAGGGCTCGAAAAGGTCATTGAGCTCAAGCCAAAGCTTGTCATCGTCGATATCTTTCTGGGCAGTGGAAACCCGAAGGGCCTGGACGTCATCAGGACTATCAGGAAGAGAACCGACGGCGAAATCCCCAAGGACATCAAGATCATCATGTATACGGTGATGTCAGAGGACAAGGTTCCGCTGGCAATCAGAAAGATGGCCGACGCCTTCATCCACAAGGGCCCCACCGCCCTCTACCACCTCGTTGAAGAAGTACTCAGGCTCCTGGCGGAGTAACAGCGCCCGAACGCGGTAAAAAACCGGCGCGGTTTCAGCGGGGCCGCGGCCGAACTTCCACCCGTCCCGGCAGCCGGCCGCTAAACCTGCAGCGGCCACTGCGCATATTCCGGATCCATCAATGGCGACTTCCGATTTACCACAGGACATAATCGTTCCGGTCTGCGCGGCTGCCGTCATTCGAGATGGCCGGGTGCTGGTCGGAAGAAGAAACCGATCTGTTCGCGACCCGGGACGGTGGGAGCTGCCGGGGGGAAAGCTTCTTGCCGGTGAAGACCCGCGCGACTGTCTTTCCCGGGAGCTCTTCGAGGAATTCGGGGTGCGCTCACTGGTCGGCGACCTCTTTTCCGTTACGAATCATCACTACGAGCACCACAACATACTGCTGATGGTATACCGGGCGTCGATTCCCGGTGGGCCGTTATCCTCCTCCGATCACGACAGGCTCGTCTGGGCAGACCGGAACCAGCTGGCGGAGCTTGACTTTCTGGAGGCCGACAGGCCTGCCGTCGGGCAGCTCATAGACGAGCTGGGTCGCGGGGAGCCGTAACATCGTACGATTTAGCGGGCGGCCGAAGGCAGGGCGGCCGGCCTATTTTGGGGAGGTATTCGGGGGGTGGCGAGTCGGCGGAACAGTCATGCCTGAGGGCCGGGCGGGACGCCGGAGAGATCGATCCGGGTTCTGTAATACTACCCGTTGCTTTTTCGCTGACTAATCTTCTCGTTGAGGATGGTAATCTGCATGGCCAGCGAGGCCGCGTTGCAGAGGATCTGCACCTGGTCAAGGTTCTTGAAAGCGCTCCCCTGCTCACCGTCATCGCAGTAGAGGACTGCCACCGTCTTCTCGTACACGCGAAACGGAATAATAAAGCAACTCATAGGGACGTAGCCCCCGAGAAACGAATTGATGACCTTTCCTTCGTCGGGCGAGAGTTTTCCCGTGTACATTTTGTTGAAGCCGAGGACGTCCTCAAAAGGCTTGAGCTCCGGAAAGCCGACGCAGTATTGGTCTTGCTTGCCGTTGTATTGGGGGATATTATCCCCGGGACTATTGCTGAACCCCCGGTAGAAGCAAAGCTCACCGCGCCTGGTCACGGCGATGAACCCCCGTTTTTGATCGATCTTGAGAAAATCCACCAGTATATCGGCGATAAAGGCGAAACTCTGCTTTTTCGCCAACTCATGGGTGGTCTTCTTGAGATACGTCAGGTCAAAGATGTCCCGCTCGATCTCCCTTTCGGCGTGGCCAAGCTCGAACTTTGCGTCCATCAGCTCGTTGATGAGCTGCTCACGGATAATAGCCAACTGCTCCTTTTCGTGGTGAATACGCTTGTTTCTCAGGAGGTTGCCCACGCAAAAGGAGAGCTCCTCGACAAACTGGTCAAGCCCCGTCCGGAGCATGTCGGAAGAGAGCCTGGCCTTCTCGGGCTTCTGGAGGTAGTAGCTCGATCCCATGAAAAGGGACTTGAGCCTGATTTCATAGTCCGCGATCGACGTACTGACGATAACCGGTATGTGCGGATAGCTCTGGTTGATCTCCGATAGAAGCTCCAGCCCCCCGTAGATTTCCGTCGGCGACGAGATGCCCGGCATAACGAGGTCCATGATCAGTATGGGCGAGACGCGGGTCGGTTCCATGGTCTTGATTCGGTCGAGTGCTTCCGTCGGATTGTCGAAACTCTCTACCCGGTAGCCGAAGTTTTTAAGACCGTCGGCGAAGATCGTGCGCATCAGCTTTTCGTCTTCGACGAGGATAACGATCTCCTGGGGGGCGAACGAGGAGATGCTCTTGGTAATGTTATCGATCGACTCTATGATTTCATCCTTGATATCCCGATGATTATGTGCGGGGGCCTTTTCAGTCTCCTGCGGGACGGCGTCAACCGATAAGAAGTCGTCTTCAATCTTGGTGAACGACTTACCGATGTCATCGAGAAACTTGTCGACGTCGATTGTCAGGTGCGTGTCCTGGTCTTTCTGGTCACCGGTCTCGAAACGGTATATGCCATCCCAGAAGACCATCGTATAGAGGGCATCCTCCATCAGTTCCTGTAGTGTGTCGTTGAGCAGTTGTTCGCTGATGAATTTTTGCTGGACGAGTATCTGACCGATACGCACGTTCTTGCCTTCGGTCTTCTGGTAGATTATGATCTTCCTGAGATCCTTTTCGGTGATATGGCCCTTATCGATAAGCCGCCTGCCGAGCCGCTCCCGGAAGGTTGGGGAATAGGCGTTAGTGACGACACCGTCTTTGAAATTGATGGTGCCGAATCCCTCCTGGGATTTAAGGGCTAAAACACCGGTCAGCTTTTCAGCCTTGACCTCGCGAAGGAGGTCGGAGAGCTTGTTTTTTTCGAGACTTCCGGAGAGTTTCATAATATCAGCCGGTAATAAACCAGCCTCCGATGTGTAGAGGAAATTGAGCAGAAAACCTGCTAAAGAACATAGCGAAATTCAAACTCTGAATATTATAAAAGAGAAGAATTCGTAATGCAATAGGAAATTCCGCCCTATATACTGTATACAATGATATATTGACACGTTACCTCGGAAAATAGCCATATGTGCAAATATTCTTCCTGCTGGATGCAGTGGAGCAGGTTTTTGACGCGTGAAAGCCAGGTCTCAAAAGCGGCCTGCCGTCTTTCCTGCTGCGAACCAGGCATAATGCGGAGTACCCTTTTGTTTTTGTATAGATTAAGGTATAATGAATAGCCAACCTCGAGAGGATAGCGGGCGGGCACGTATACCCCTTATTTTGGGGATTTTTTTCTTGACAGGAAAATGTTGCGGTGATACAGTGCCGACGAGTGAATGAATAATCATTCATAGTCATCGGTAATCCGAATCGCAATAGTCGCTTTGCGGAGGGGGCAAGGCGCTTTTTTTAGGTAAGGCCGAGGGGATGGCAACGGGTGCGAGCACCTCATTCCCATTGAACCGGCCTCGAAACGGTGAAAAAAGACGGGTAGCCGATTGCCCGGGCGTGAAAACGGGGCAATCCGAAAACCCGTTCGATAACCGGAGGCGGTTAAAAGACTATGCGTGAGCTGATTCTGCTGATCATCAGCGCCGTCCTTGTCAACAACTTTGTACTGGCACGATTCCTGGGCATCTGCCCCTTTCTGGGTGTTTCAAAGAAGACCGAGACAGCGATCGGTATGGGGATGGCGGTCATCTTCGTGATGACGCTCTCGTCGCTGTTCACCTGGCTTTCCTACGCGTATCTACTGGTGCCGTATCATATCGAGTACCTCCAGACCATCGTCTTCATCCTGATTATCGCCGCCTTTGTCCAGCTCGTTGAGATGTTCATTAAGAAGGCCAGCCCCTCCCTCTATCAGGCCCTCGGGATATACCTTCCGCTCATCACGACGAACTGCGCGGTCCTGGGTGTGGCCGTTATCAATATTCAGGCAAGTTACAATTTCTGGGAATCGGTGCTCTTCGGGTTCGGGGCGGCCGTGGGCTTTGCATTGGCGCTCGTCCTTTTTTCGGGGATCAGGGAACGATTGGAGCTCTCCGATATCCCCAAACCCCTTCAGGGTACGGCTATCGCCCTGGTCACGGCGGGGCTCCTAGCCCTGGCGTTTATGGGATTTACCGGACTGGTTAAGATGTGACGTGACAAATGATTGAGTCAATTATCGTCCTGGCGGGTCTCGGTCTCTTATCGGCGTTTGGCCTCGGGATTGCATCCCGGGCTTTTCACGTTGATACCGATCCGCGCGTTCAGACAATCGCCGACCTGCTGCCGGGCGCAAACTGCGGCGCTTGTGGATTCGCCGGCTGCGGCGGGCTGGCCAGCGCCATCGTCTCCGGCAACGGAAAGATCGAGGCATGCTCGGCGGTAAGCGATCAGAACCGCAAGGAGATCGCCTCTATCATGGGGGTGGAGGCCGGCGAGACCCTCAAGCGGGTCGCCGTTATTCACTGCAACTATCCAGCCGGCGGTGTCGGCAACAGGTTTGAGTATATCGGCGTCGCTGACTGCCGGGCGGCAAACCTCGTGTCGGGCGGGCCGAAAGGGTGCCTGTATGCCTGCATCGGGCTGGGAACCTGCAAAAACGTCTGCCCGTTTGACGCCGTGAGTATGAGCGATTCGGGTCTGCCCAGTATTAGCCCCGAAAAATGCGTCGCCTGCGGAAAATGCGTGGAGGCCTGCCCGAAAAAGATCATCGATCTTGCCCCGGTTTCCCGCACGGTGCAGGTCCTCTGTTCCTCGCACGACAGGGGCGCCCAGGTCAAGAAGCTGTGCAGCGTCGGGTGTATCAACTGCATGCTGTGCCAGCGGATTTGCCCGTTTGAGGCGGTACATGTGATCGACAACGTCGCCCGCATCGATTACGAGAAGTGCCGGGTATGCGGGCTCTGCGTCCGCGAGTGCCCCACCGGGTCGATAGCCAATCTGCGCGGCTGGGACCGGATTGCCGAAATTGGGGAGGCCTGCAACGGCTGCACCCTCTGCGCCCGGGTCTGCCCGGTCAACGCCATATCGGGAGGCCCGAAAGAGCGCCACGTTGTTGACCCGGAGCGCTGTATCGGCTGCGGGATCTGCGTAGAACAATGCAAGCGTGACGCCATTACCCTTGTCAGGAAAAAGGCCGCGGTAAAAATAGCGGCCGGGGCAGCCGCAGCGGCCGGCGCCGCCGGAGTATAGTTGATGGCATCGGATACAATCAAGATATATCGATTTAAAGGGGGGGTGCACCCCCCGGAAGAAAAGCTGACAAAATCGGAGCCGGTGCGCGTGATGCCGATTCCGAAAAAAGTTTTCATCCCTCTTTCCCAACACCTGGGCGCGCCCGCCAAACCCATCGTTGCGGCCGGCGACCATGTCAAGGTCGGCACCAAGATCGCCGAGGCCGGCGGTTTTGTCTCGGCCGCGGTCCACGCCTCCATCTGTGGGGTCGTCAAGGGCATTGCCGATTACCCTAACGTGGCGGGCCGCACCCTCCCGGCCGTCGAGATCGAGGGCGACGGGACCGACCAGTGGGACGACGCGGTGAAGCCCCGTTCCGACGTGTCGAAGCTTACTCCCGCTCAGATCAAGGAGATCATCAAGGAAGCGGGCCTGGTGGGTATGGGGGGGGCCGCCTTTCCGACGCACGTCAAGCTCTCACCCCCCGAAGGAAAGCCGATCGACACCCTCATCATCAACGGGGCCGAGTGTGAGCCGTACCTGACCGCCGACCACCGGCTGATGCTGGACGCCCCGGATCACATCGTCGGCGGGGCCGGGCTCATGGGGAAGGTCCTCGGTGTCAGCCGGATACTCATCGCCGTCGAGAATAACAAGATGGACGCGGTGGACGAGCTGAAAAAGGCCGTACACAACGATGCCATCACGGTGGTGGCCCTAAAAGTAAAATATCCCCAGGGTGCGGAAAAACAGCTCATCAAGGCGCTGCTCGACCGCAGCGTCCCCTCCGGCGGCTTGCCCATGGACGTTAAGGTGGTGGTCCAGAACGTGGGGACGGCCAATGCGCTATACGAGGCGGCGGCCGAAAACCGGCCCCTGGTCTCCCGTTATACGACCGTCACCGGCCCCGGCATCAAGAATCCCGCAAACCTGGTGCTGCGTATCGGCACCCCCGTCTCGGAGGTCATCGAGTACTGCGGGGGTCTTACCGGAGACGTCAAAAAGGTCATCCTCGGCGGGCCGATGATGGGTATTGCCGTTTGGGACTTTTCCGTCCCCGTCACCAAGGGTACGTCGGGCATCCTGGCGCTGACGGAAGCATCCCTCGATACGAATCACGAAGGGCCGTGCCTGCGCTGCGGCAACTGCGTGCGGGTTTGCCCCATGGGTCTGGTTCCGCTCATGTTCGCGCGCAACACCCAGCTCGGGGCGTTCGACCGGGCCGAGGAATTCAACGTCATGGACTGCATCGAATGCGGCTGCTGCGCGTATGAATGCCCCGCCCATATACCGCTCGTCCACCTGGCCAAATACGCCAAGGCCGAGATCCAGGCACGGAGGAGGAAAGCCCAGGGATGAAAGAGACCTATCTCCTGACGACATCGCCCCACATCCATAATGCCGAGTCGATCCCCCGGGTCATGTATTCGGTGGTCATTGCGCTGATTCCGGCGATCCTGGTATCGATTTACTACTTTGGCCTGTCGGCCCTCATGATTTACGCGATCTCGATCGTCTCCTGTCTTGTCTTCGAGGCGGCCGCCCAGAAGGTAATGGGCCGGCCTATCACGATCGGTGACGGGAGCATCCTGATTACCGCGATCCTCCTTGCCATGAACATCCCCTCCACGGTGCCCTGGTGGCTGGTGGTGATCGGCGCGCTGGTAGCCGTTGTATTGGGAAAACAGATTTACGGAGGCCTGGGCCACAATCCCTTTAACCCGGTGCTCGTGGCGCGGATACTGCTGCTCATGTCATTCCCGATTCAGATGACCGCGTGGGTAAAGCCCGTCCCCCTCTTTTCGGGGGTGGACGCCGTCTCGATGGCGACTCCCCTCGGCGACATGAAGACGACGCTTATGATGAAGGGCGCCATCGATATGTCGCAATTTAACTATTTAGACTCGTTTGTCGGGTTCGTGGGGGGGAGCCTCGGAGAGACCTCGGTCCTGGCTCTGCTGGCGGGGGGGATATTCCTCCTGGCGCGGCGCGTTATAACCTGGCAAATCCCGACGGCGTTTATCGGCACGGTCTTCGCGATGACCGGCATATTCTGGCTCATAGACCCGACGAGCTACGCCAACCCCGTCTTTCACATCCTGTCGGGGGGGTTGATGCTCGGTGCCCTGTTCATGGCAACCGACATGGTCACGTCCCCCGTCTACCCAAGGGGGATGCTGGCATTCGGTATCGGGTGCGGCGTTATTACGGTAATCATCCGCCTCTTCGGGGGGTATCCCGAGGGAGTAGCGTTTTCCATCCTCCTGATGAACGCCGCCACCCCGCTCATCGACCGCTATACCGCGCCGAAGAAATTCGGCTTGATCGCACTTGACGAGGCTGCCAAATGAAGGAGATCGCACGGCTTGTTATTGTCCTGACCATCATCTGCGCTGTGGCGGCGGCGTCCCTCTCGGCGGTCTACACCGTGACCAAAGACCCGATTGCAAAGGCGGCCCGTGAAGAAAAGCTCTCGGCCATGAGGCAGATTACTCCCGGCTTTGACAACGAGCCGGACATAGAAACGGTGTCGCTTCCCAACGGAAAAGACGATAAGGGCAACGACATGACCCGGACCTACTATATCGCCCGGAAGGGGGAGGATGTCATCGGTGTGCTGTTCGAAACCTCGTCGTCGGCCGGCTACGGCGGGACGATAACGGTAATCGTGGGTGTTACCCCCGAGGGTACGGTTACGGGTGTGGTGGTCCTGAAACATTCGGAGACCCCCGGACTCGGGACAAAGGTCACCATCCCCGCATGGCTGGCGAAATTTACCGGCAGGACCCTCGAGAACACGAAATGGGCCGTCACGAAGGACGGGGGCGATATCGACTACACGTCGGGCGCCACGATCTCCCCGCGGGCGGTGGTCGCCGCCGTCAAGGAAGGACTTGAAAGTTTTACCTCCCACAGGGAGGAGATCCTCGCCGAGGCGGGCAAATTCATTACCACGATGAAATAGGACTCATAAGGTCGTATCATGGTTGACATCAAAGATTTTACCAAGGGGATTTGGTCCGAGAACCCGATCTTCAGGATCGTGCTGGGAATGTGTCCTACCCTTGCGGTGACTACCGCCGCCGAGAACGGCGTGGGAATGGGATTGGCGACCACGTTCGTCCTTGTTTGCTCCAACATCGTGGTGTCCGGCGTGCGAAAGACCATCCCCGACAAGGTCCGGCTTCCGGCGTTTATCGTCATCATCGCGTCATTTGTGACCATTGTCGATCTCGTGATGAACGGGTTTTTCCACGAGCTTCACAAAGTTCTCGGCATCTTTATCCCCCTGATCGTGGTCAATTGCATTATTCTCGGCCGGGCCGAAGCGTTTGCCTCAAAGAACCCGATCTCATCTTCGGCCCTCGACGGGCTGGGGATGGGTGTCGGCTTTACGCTTTCCCTGGTAGTCCTGGGAAGCATCCGGGAGGCCCTCGGCAACGGCACCATCTTCGGGGTCTCGCTGTTCGGGCAGGGATTCGTCCCGGCGCTCATCATGATCCTTCCCCCCGGCGCGTTTGTCACCCTCGGGCTGCTGCTGGGGCTCATGAACAAGATCGAGCAGTCAAGAGGCGCCAAAGCCTGAGGAGGACTGTCCATCGTGCTGGGATCGGATAGCGGCGGGCAAAAAAAAGGGATACCCACGCGGTATCCCAATAAAGGAGGTAATTGTATGTTCCGCTTCCTTTATACCACCGTAGAATTAGATTAGTCTTAAACCAGTATTAAAATACGATTAAACCATTAGAACCGAACCGGCCTGCCCGGCCCATACAACACCCGGACATCCGACTCCTCCCTGCCGGGCTTCACGCGTAAATGTAAGGATAGCGTCTTCTTTCTCTTCACCTGTCGAGCGATGATCATACCGTGAAACGAGCGGCCATTACCATACGGATAAAGCGGGTCGACGGCTACGAGGGCGAGCTTCCCCACCCGGCCAGCCACGGCTCGGCGGGACTGGATCTTGCGGCGCACCTGAGCGGACCGCTCACGATCGAGCCCGGCGGCAGGCTTCTTATCCCCACGGGAATCGCCGTGGGCATCCCCGCCGGCTTCGAGGGGCAGGTTCGTCCGCGCAGCGGCCTCGCCGTCCGCCACGGGGTGACGGTCCTCAACAGCCCCGGCACCATCGACAGCGACTATCGGGGTCAGGTGCAGGTAATCCTGATAAACCTGGGTAAAGATCCGTTTGTCGTCAATCCGGGGGACCGGATCGCGCAGCTGATCGTCGCGCCGGTTGCGGCAGTCCAGTGGGAGGAGACAGATGTCCTCCCGGAAACCGGAAGGGGCCACGGGGGATTCGGCCACTCGGGCCGGTAGACAAACGGTGTTAAGAGCGGCCGTGACGGCCGTTGGCAGGGAAAACGGGGAAGACGCGTATTATCTATCCGGGTATTGGACAAGACGCCCAGACGGCCGCGGCAAACGCGAAATATCCAGACGATTCAATCAGGGCTACCGCTCGAAGAACTCGAGCACGGTCTTTGCCACCAGCTCCTTTTCCACGTCAGCCGTGATGGTATGATACGACCGCTCAAGAATCACCTTTTCCTTGACCGTCGATGAAACCTCGTCGCAGATAATATCGGCGCTGTGCGGGTCTACGACGGTATCGGCCGCCGACTGCATGACCAGAAGCGGCGCATCGATCCGGGGAAGTCCGCGCCGAACCCGCTTCATGAAACGGATCAGTGATGCCGCCGCGACAACCGAATCCCGGTCGTAGCAGACGTGGGTGCGCCCGCCGGGCAGCGCTACGTCGTCAATGGCCTTGGGCAGATCGGGCACCAGGTATTTCAGCCCCGTCACGTCGGCGACCGGCAGGAGGCAACGCGCCTTCCAGTCACGAAACCGCATCGGTGCAGCCAGGGCCGCACCGCCGCCGATACGTCCGAATTTATTGGCCATCAGCCAGAGGGCGATAAGCCCCCCCATCGATAACCCCGCGATGAAGACCTTCTCGAAGTGGGCCGAGAGCGACAGGAAATCGATCTCCGCCCGGCCAAACCAGTCGCGCCACGTCGTCTTGTTCAGGTCTTTGATGTCGGTCCCGTGGCCGGGCAGGAGAGGCGCACGGACGTGATAGCCGGCCCGGTTGAGGTAGTCACCGAGGAAACGCATCTCCGAGGGGGTTCCGGTCAGTCCGTGAAGCAAAAGGACGGCCTTGGCGGTACCGGAAAGCTCGAACGGCTCGGCACCGGGCATGAGACGGGGGGGCGGTTGTATCATCGTTTCCTCGTGGTCAGGTCAAGAGTAATGATCCATTCGGGGCGGCTTTGTAGCCGGGGGGCAAAAGCGGCTCACCGTGTGGGCCTTCGAGAAGCGTGATCCGGTTATTACCGACCGGGCGGGCCTTGTCCCAGTCAAGGACGCAGATGACCGGCCTCAGGGAAAACCAGCCGCCGGTTGCCGCCAGCGGCGGGCATAACCCGGAGAGCGCCCCGGCGAGATCGGCGTGGAGCACCACCAACAGCCCCTCGCAGGGGTAGTCGGCCAGCGCGCCAAAGAGCTGATCCGGCCCCATCGGGTCCCGGGCCGCCATCAGCCGCGGATCGGTATCGAGCCGCCGGAGTTTCTCGTCCGCGAGCGTCGTCAGTATCTCGAGCGCAGTCTGTACGCAGCGGACCGCCGGAGAAGAGACCGCCTTTCTTGCGCGCCACGCCGGTCTCATGATCTCGCCGATCCTTTCGGCCGCCTTGCCGGCAGATGACACCCCGGCGGGGGTCAACGGCCGGGGCGGAAGCTCCGACGCCTCGGCATGGGTGACCAGCACAATCCTCATGGTCGATCTCATACCAACGGTAGAGCGAAGCCTATTTCTTGCCGGCCGCGCTCGCGATGAAGTTCTTGACCATCTCGAAAAACGTCCCCGAAAAGACCATGATCGTCTGGTTGCGGTTCTCGAAATTCATGGCGACTTCCAGGCTCGGCGCGTCGATGTTCTGATCAAGGGCGCGTTTGGTAAACTTGAGGGCCGCCCCCGATTTTGCGAGCATCGGCCGCGCGATTTCGACGGCCGTCTCCAGCAGGCGATCGGCAGGCACGACCCGGTTTACCAGGCCGATCTTTTCGGCCTCTTCGGCCCGGACCTTTCGTCCGGTATAGAGGATATCGGCCGCGGCCGAAAGGCCGATCAGGCGGGGCAGCAGGTAGGATGAGCCCAGCTCTCCGCCCGAAAGCCCGATATTGACAAAGGAGGCGACGAACAGCGCCTCGGGAGCGGCGACCCTGACGTCTGCCGCCAGGGCGATACAGAAGCCGCCGCCGGCCGCCGGACCGTTGACGGCCGCGATCACCGGCTGCGGAATTTTCCTCAGCCCCAGGATTATGGCGCCGTACCGCTCCTGCACGAGCTTGATGAAGCGCTCGGGGTCCTTGAAGTGGTCGGACTTTTCATGGGTGACGGCAGCCATGAGGTCGGCGCCGGCGCAAAATCCGCGGCCGGCCCCGGTGATGATGACGACCTTGACCGATTCGTCGTCCGCGAGGAGGCTGAAGAGGTCCTGGAACTCGGTCAGCATGACCGGGTCGATCGCGTTGAGCGATTCGGGCCGGTTCAGGGTGACGACCATAAGCCCCGGCTCGGGCCGGGTCAGGAGCATCGACTTTAATTCTTTCATATCTATTGAACTTCCCTGAGTGTGTATGCGCGTGAGCCCAGCCCGAGCTTCTCGGCGTGGGCCAGTTGAACCGACCAGTCGATCTGGGGATAGACGCCGCGGAACTTGTCGCCACCGGGCGCCAGCCCCTCCTTGACGGCCGTGCCCTCGATACCCGGCGCGGCGTTCACGAGATCCACCGACGCCTGGTCCAGGGCCACCGGATCGGCCGATACCGTAATCCCGATGTCGGGGACGATCGCGGGGTTCGAGAACCCGTAGCAGTCGCACTGGGGGGTGACGGCGGTGATCACGTTGAAGAAAAGAGAGGTCTTCTCTTTCCCGGCCAGCGCCCCGAGGCAGTATTCGGCCATTTTCTTTTGAAACGACTGGGCCGATTCGTTCCAGACGATCTGGATGGACCCGGTGGGGCAGGTGAGGATGCACTGGCCGCACCCGATGCAGGTCTCGGGGTTTATCGACGCGGTCTCGTTGACGGCAATAGCGTCGGCGGCGCACGTCAGCGTGCAGTCGCCGCAGCCGGTACAGGACTTCGTCCGAACCTTCGGCGAGACGCTGGAGTGCTGGGCGAGCTTTCCCTGCCTTCCGGCGCACCCCATTCCGAGGTTTTTGAGAGTACCGCCGAATCCCGACAGCTCGTGCCCCTTGAAGTGGGAGACGAGGATCAAGCCGTCGGCCTTGACGATATCGGCGCCGATGTGGGCGTGGTCAAAGATCTCGCCTTTGATGGGGACGGAGACGGCGCTGTCGCCCCTGAGCCCGTCGGCGATGATGACGGGCGACCCGATTGCCTCCGGCGTAAACCCGTGGTCATGGGCGGTCGCCAGGTGATGCGCCGAATGGCCCCTCGTCCCCACGTAAAGCGTGTTGCAGTCCGTGACAAAGGGGATACCGCCGGCGGCCTTGACTGCATCGACCACGGGCCGGATGAAGGGAGGCTTGACGTAGGCGGTGTTTCCCTTCTCCCCGAAATGTACCTTGACGGCCACGAGCGCCCGCTTGGCTACCCTGGTCTCTATCCCGGCGGACGCGAGAAGCCGCCCAAACCTGGCCAGGGAGTCCTGCTCGGAGAGCCCCGCGATACCCGCGAACCAGACGGTCTCGGACATGGAGTATTACCTTTTTGAATAAAAAAGCATTATCGTCGATGGGCCGGCCAAAGTCAATACGCCAGTGGTCGGTTTTTGATTTATTTTAGCTGTCCGGTCTGCTATAATCAAAATAAGGAAGTGAGCGCTATGATCATAGAAACCGGAAAGATCGTCGAGATTACCGCGGCGGATACAATTGTCCTGGTTTCCCGAAACTCGGCGTGCGTGGGGTGCGCGTCAAAAAACGCGTGCCATGCCTTCGGGACAAACAGCGAGGCACGGATCATCGTCAGCAACGAAATCGGCGCGAAGATCGATGACGTGGTGGAGATCGGCGTGGCCGAGGGCGGGTTGGTGGCGGCCTCGTTTATCGTCTACATCCTGCCTGTGGCCGCGCTCTTTGTCGGCGCGGGGCTGGGAACCTGGATTGCCCGCAGGAACGGGATTGACATCGGGGGTATCTCGGCCCTCATGGGGCTGTTGTTCCTGGGGGCGGGGTTCGCGGCCATCCGCCTGATGGACCCGTACCTGAAAAAGAAACATACGCTGAGGCCCCGGATCATCCGGGTCGTGGAGGAGTGCCGGTGAAGAAGGAGGGCGTTAAAGTAGTAACCGCAAACAAGAAGGCGCGGGCGGACTATTTCATCGAGGATACCTTCGAGGCGGGCATGTCGCTGATGGGCACCGAGGTGAAGTCGTTGCGGGAGGGGCGCGCCAACCTGAAGGACTCGTACGCCCGCGAGAAAGACGGCCGGATCGTCCTGGTGGGGGCGCATATCAGCCCGTACCCCTTCGGAAACCGTGTCAACCACGAACCGGAGCGGGAGCGGCAGCTTTTACTGCACAAACAGGAGATACGGCGGCTGCTGATAAAGACCCGGGAGCGGGGCTTTACGCTCGTGCCGCTGGCCATCTACTTCAAGAACGGTAAGGCCAAGATCGAGATAGGGCTGGGCAAGGGTAAGGCGCAGTACGACAAGCGCGAGACGATCAAGAAGCGGGAACAGGATCGCGAGATGGAACGGGCCATCCGGGGCAGGGGGAGGTAATCGGAATACATTAAGCCTTTTTTCGGCGGTCCCGGCAGCGGAGCCGTTGTTTAAAAGCCCGATCGGGCTTGATATTTTTGCCGGATGTGCTATAGTACCTATACAGAAGCAATCTCAGCGATATAGTCAATCATCACACACAAAGGGGGGCGATCTGGGTTCGACGGGGATATTTGATCTCGGTGCTGCATGCCGGGGAGCTTACCTACCCGTTAATCATGGTGGGAATAAACACAAGCGCAGACAATTACGACTACGCTCTGGCCGCTTAAGTCAGGCCAGCGTCCGTTCAATTTCGCTCCTGCCGGGGTTGAAACGGGCGTGACCAATGCGGGATAAGCCGATCACAACTCCCGGAGTGATCGGACGAAAATAAACGGGATCCCCTTATAGAGACCCCGCCGTTAGGGGCTCGTGGGGCGGTACAATATAACGGCTGAGCATGGAGATGTATCGGGTGAAGATCTTCGGACGCGGGTTCGATTCCCGCCGCCTCCACCAAAAACATTCCCGTCCTTTATTTAGCCCGGACTATACCGGGAGAGAAGGGAAGGGTTTGGTTATTCCTGTATGGGTGACTTAATACCCTATCCATTCGAACGTGTCTATGAATGACCTTGCTAAACTAATCATGTCCGCTCTGACACTCCTTGGCATTGGAGGTATTGCAGGAGGTTACATAACCTATCTGCTTGATAAAAAGAAAGAGCGTGAATTCAAGGTATTAGAGCAGAAGGAGAAAAGGTATAAATCCTGCCTCCTATATATGGACGCTTTTTTCGAGCCGAAGAATATTAAGTACCTTTCTAGCCGACAACCAGATATAAGTAGTGCTCAGGATATTATCGAGTATCTGAAAATGGAATTCCATGAAATGATACTCTATGCTTCAAAGGACGTGATATTTTCTGTTAAGAACTTCATCGAGAACCCCACCTATAAAAACTTCCTGGAGACAATTATTACGATGCGGAAGGATTTGTCGACGAAAAACAATGACTTGGATTTGGAAAAAATAAGGATTGAACTGAAGATAAAATAACAATTGTTTTCTATGTTCATGAATTACGTGGATATTACTAAGACCACCGAAACTTCCGGCATTTCCCCCAACTCGAAAAAAAGGCATGTCATCGCGAGGGCCCGAAGGGCCCGTGGCGATCTCGGACGAATTCATAGGGCTCGAACCGTCTGTTCGGCGACTCTCTTGTTCCTGTTCTCCGATAGCGTCCGGGATTGCCACGTCGCTTCGCTCCTCGCAATGACAACCTCTGAATCGACTTATACGGCGTAGAATGGATTGCTGGCTGCGTAATAATGAATAAGCAATACTACGTGTACATTATGACCAACCGGACCAATAACGTCCTGTATACCGGCGTAACGAATAACCTGTTAAGAAGGGTTTATCAACATAAGGAAAAGATAGTCGATGGGTTTACCGAGAAGTATAACGTTACTAAGCTTGTCTATTACGAGATTTCAGAAGACGTAAGGAGTGCAATCCAGAGAGAAAAGCAGATCAAGGACGGTTCACGGACTGATAAGAAGAAGCTTATTTCAGGTTTCAATCCTCAGTGGGATGATCTCTCGACGGAAATCTGACGTACTTTCCCAATAAATACGAAAAGACATATATGCGTGGTCTATTGAAGGTCGGACATTCAATAGCGTGTCATTGCGAGGAGCGAAGCGACGTAGCAATCGCGGACTTTGTAATTATTTATTATCATGTTATAATGTACATCGGCATCCGAGATCGCCACGCCCCCTACGGGGGCTCGCGATGACACTCCCTTGGATAGCGAACTTTCTCAACGATCTGGGTGGAGCTACGTTCCCTGATCTTCCTTTGACGCCGTCTTCATCTTGAAAGGAGTAATCCATGGATGAATCCAAGATCAAAAAAGAGGTGTGGGAAACGGTTCAAACCCTCAACCGTCTCTGGACGGTCGAAGGCAGAGCTGACGAGCTGGTGAATTACTTCCACGAAAAGATGGTGGCGGTAACCCCCACCGACCGCCTGCGCCTTGAGGGGGGTGCGGCATGTGTTGCGGGGTGGAAGGGCTTTACCGATGCCGCGAAGATCCACTACTGGGAAGAGACCGACCCACAGATCGAGGTGTTCGGAAACGGTACGTTCGCCGTAGTGACTTACTATTATGACATGGCCTTCGATATGGGCGACCTAAAGATCACGACGGGGGGGCGCGACATGATGTCGCTGGTCAACGAGGGCGGCAAGTGGCTCGTCGTGGCTGACCAGTTTTCGCCGTATCCTGTATAAATGTACAAGAAAGTATGGCCCACGGCAATTCTTCTGTGACGAGTATCACTGAAAACCGGATGCGTCTATTGATAGACTATGATAACTGCAATTTTATTTTAGTCCTTCATAACTGCAGAGGAGTAGCGACATGAAAAAGACGATACTGCTTCTTTGTACGCTTTGCATCCTTTTCCCGGCCGCGTCCCTCTCTCTCGCCGCGGACGACATGCCGCTGGTTCCGCTGACGCCGCCCATCAATCCCGCGCTCATCAGCATCGCGGGGACCTGGAGCTACACCGCGTCCGGCTCCTCGGTTACCGGGATGTGCCCCCCCGGCCCCCCGGGTTCCGGCACCGTCACCATCTCCGGGGGCGCGGGCGCCTACACCGTGGTCTTCGTTTCCGGCAGGGTATGCAGCCCGGCGTCGATGTGCACCTTTACGGGGACCCTCGCGGGTAATAACCTCCTTGTCTCCAATGCCGATATCGTGGACGACGAGGGGGGATCGGCCGGCAACGCCCTGAACCTGACGGTATACAACAACGGGTTTATCTCCGGTGACGGCAGTTCCAGCTATATCCACCCGGAGGGCTTCGAGTGCCACTGGAGCTACAGTATCACCCTCACGAAGTAGCAAAACGGGCGATCCCTCGTTTGCCGGTTCCGGCTCGGGAAGGCGAATCGGTTACAATCGGTGCGCCCGAAAGGCTGCCGTATCGGCCTCACGTCTCTTTTAGGGCTCACCGTTGTTAGCCGGTCGCGGCACGCGTAGCAGCCCTGTCTATGGTATCTCCCTGACTCTTACCGAAAACGCGAATAATAATATCGGTTGCGATAATTCCTACAATATGGTAGGATTTATCGCATAACGATATCAGTGACGGATACGCATGTCCACTGAAACGAAAAAGACGACATCGACGGCGCCCGGCAGGGTCTGCGCCGGGAAATGACCGAGATCAACCTCCTGTTCGAGATCAGCCGAACCCTGGATATGAGCATCGACCTCAAGGACGTGCTCGGGCCGGTCCTCGAAAAGATGGCCCATCACATGTCGATGCTTCGGGGCACGATCACGATCCTGGACCGCAAGACCGGGGAGATATTTGTCGACGAGGCATACGGCCTGTCGGAATCCGCAAAAGGAG
The DNA here is from genome assembly GCA_963735595.1 of uncultured delta proteobacterium. GTDB lineage: Bacteria > Desulfobacterota > Zymogenia > Zymogenales > Zymogenaceae > JAFGAS01. The sequence continues at coordinate 852,524 of CAVTLK010000002.1, forward strand.
CGGGGCCGATACAAGATCGGGGAGGGCGTAACCGGGCATGGTGGTGAGGACCGGCAAACCGGCCGTTGTTCCACGGGTCTCCAGGGAGCCGCTTTTTCTCGACCGCACGGGAGCGCGTACCGGCCCCCAGAAACAGGACGTTTCGTTTATCTGCGTGCCGATCATGCTCGAAAACGAGGTGATCGGTACGCTGTCGGCCGACCGCCTGTTTGACGAGGCCGTTTCCTATGATGAGGATATCAGGCTGTTGTCCATCATTGCCTCCATGATCGCCCAGGCGGTGACGATCAGGCAATCGGCCCAGGAGATCATCGAGGAGAACATACGGCTTAAGGAAGAGCTCAAGGACCGCGTACCGGCCGAAGAACATCATCGGCAACTCAAAGGCGAATGCAGGAGGTCTACCGGCACATCGCGCAGGTCGCCGGGACCAGTCCACCACCGTATTGATCCGGGGCGAGTCGGGGACCGGAAAGGAACTGGTGGCGCACGCTATCCATGCCGAAAGCGACCGCGCGGACAGGCCTTTCATTAAGGTCAACTGCGTCGGCACTGCCGGAGGGCGTTATCGAGAGCGAGCTCTTCGGGCACGAAAAAGGCGCGTTTACCGGTGCGAATCAGACCAAAAAGGGACGTTTCGAGCTTGCCCACGAGGGCACGATATTTCTGGACGAGGTGGGCGATCTCACGCCCGCGGTCCAGATCAAGCTGCTGCGGGTAATCCAGGAGCGGGAGTTCGAGCGGGTGGGGGGAATGAATACCATTTCGACGGACGTGCGGATCATCGCCGCCACCCACCGCGATCTCGAACGTGCTTATCGCCGGGACCGGTTCCGGGAGGATCTCTATTTCAGGCTCAATGTCTTTCCCATCCACGTGCCCCCGTTGAGGGAGCGTCCCGACGATATCCTGCTGTTGGCCGACCATTTCGTCGAGAAATACAGCACCAGTCACCATAAGCGGATACGGCGCATCTCCACTCCCGCCATCGATATGATGATGGCATACCACTGGCCGGGTAACGTCAGGGAACTGGAGAACACCATCGAGCGGGCGGTGTTCTTGAGCGAGCGACGGTGTCATCCACGGGCGTAGCCTGCCCCCCACGCTACAGACGGCCGAGGCCTCGGGAACGCAGCCGCACGGCGGCCTCTCGACGCCGTGGACGCCTTTGAGCGGGACATGATCCTGGACGCGCTGAAATCGGCCAGGGGCAATCGGGCCGAGGCGGCCAGGATACTGGGTATCTCCGAGCGGCTCATGGGCCTGCGCGTCGGTAAACATGAGATCGATCCAAGACGATTTCGTACCAAACGGTAGGTTGCGGTCAAATAAACCTACCATTTGGTAGCTATTTCTGCACTTTCTGCAGCCCATGTCCTCTATCACATCCAATAACTCCGTGATTACAGTACGTTAGACTCTATCTTTTCCGTCCGGAAGTATTCTGGCAGCGTTCTTGCACTATATCTAACCCTAAGAAGCATGTGTCGCGGGCCCGAAGAGGAGACAACGTCTTTTCGCTAACAGGCCAATTGGAGGCGTCGTCCGTCGGCACGTCCAGGACGCCCCCATTGGATGGAAACAGAAAAGGAGGTTTATGGTATGAATTCCGGGGATACAGCATGGATTCTGGTTTGTACGGCCCTCGTCTTTATCATGACGCCGGGGCTGGCTTTCTTCTACGGCGGGATGGCCAGACGCAAGAACGTCCTGTCGCTCCTTGATGCAGTGCTTTATCATCATGTGCGTCATCGGACTGCAGTGGGTTCTCTTCGGGTATTCTCTCGCCTTCGGGCCCGATACCGGCCACGGCATCATCGGGAGCCTCAAGTGGATGGGGCTTGCCGGCGTGGGTGGGGCTCCGAATCCCGACTATGCCGGGACCATCCCGCATTATGTGTTCATGATGTTCCAGATGATGTTTGCCGTTATCACGCCCGCCCTCATCATCGGGGCGTTTGCCGAGCGAATCAAGTTCTCGTCCTTTCTGGTCTTCACAGTCCTCTGGGCGACCTTTGTCTATGATCCGTTGGCCCACTGGGTCTGGGGTGTCGGCGGATGGCTCAGGGAGCTCGGTGCGCTGGATTTCGCCGGGGGCATCGTCGTTCACTTCAGTTCCGGGACGTCGGCGCTCGTGATGGCGCTGCTTCTGGGCAAACGGGTTGGATACGACAAGCATACGTTTCGACCCCACAATGTCCCGTTCACGGTTCTGGGGGCGGCGCTTCTCTGGTTCGGGTGGTTCGGCTTCAACGCGGGAAGCGCGCTGGCCGCCGATGGTCTGTCGGCAAATGCATTTGTGACCACCTACGTGGCCGCTGCCGCCGCCGGCCTCACCTGGGCCCTGATCGAATGGCAGCAGCACGGCGGTGCGACGGTCCTTGGGACGGCCACCGGTGTCGTGGCGGGACTTGTGGCAATCACCCCCGCGTGCGGGTTTGTCAATCCGATGAACGCGATATTCATCGGTATCATCGTCTCCATCTTCTGCTATATCGCGGTAGCAAAGATTAAGCCGCTGCTCGGCTATGACGACTCTCTGGATGTCTTCGGCGTTCATGGCGTCGGCGGCCTTTGGGGAACGCTGGCTACGGGGTTGTTTGCCGAAACGGCGGTCAACGCTGCGGGAGCCGACGGCCTGTTCTTCGGCAACGTACACCAGTTCCTGGTGCAGTGCCTGTTGCTTGTTGTCGCCGGTGTCTTTGCCGTCGTGGCAACCTGGATTCTCTATAAGATTGTCGATGCAACCATGGGTATGAGGGTGGACGTCAAGTCCGAGACCATCGGCCTTGATCTGACCCAACACAACGAATCCGCATACACCATGCTCGAATAGGAGGACGAGACGATGAAATATATCATTGCCATCATTCAGCCCCACAAGCTCGACGACGTAAAGAAGGCGCGCTCGAGGAGGTCGATGTAAACCTCATGACCGTCACGCACCGTGCTCGGCCAGGGAAGGCAGAAGGGCATCACCGAGGTCTACCGGGGCGCCAAGGAGGCGGGAGGTCTCCTCAAGAAGGTTAAGCTTGAGATCGCATGCAACGATGAATATATGGAGCCGACGATAGATGCCATCATCAAGGGGGCACGAACCGGAGATGTCGGTGACGGGAAGATCTTCGTGATGGATCTCCAGAACGTCGTTCGCATACGGACCGGCGAGCGGGGAGGGCGTGCCATCGGATAGACCGCCCACGGAAGGCATTTTTCCCGTGGAAACGGTAAGCCCCCCAGGAAACAGACGTTTTTGGGGGGTCCCAGAATGAGAAGAGGGAAAGAAGATAGGAGTGACCAAGGAAAAGAGATCGACGTTTAGGAGGTGGGAATGATGTCCTTTCTTCTCATAGGGTTGCCGCCAAAGATTTCGACGGCACGTGTTAAATAGCCCGTATCGAGCCCACTGGAGAAAAGACCTCTGTGGGCGCGATGCGTTTGATAAGAAACACAAGAAAACAGAAAAACTAAAAGGAGGAAAACAATAGTGGGAATTTCAATCCAGGTATGGACCGCCATCGGGATCATCCTGATTGCGCTCATCATTATCTTCGTCAAGGCCAACCTGCACATCTGTGAGCCGAATGAGCTCTTGATATTCTCGGGCAGGCAGCGCAAGCTCAAGGACGGGACGAAGGTCGGCTACCGGGTCATCAAGGGCGGCAGGGGCCTCAAGATACCCATCGTCGAGTCGGTGACGCGTATGCCCCTCAACACGATCCCCATCGAGATCGATCTCAAGGGGGCGCTCACCAACGGTCTGATCCCTATAGACATCGAGGCGATGGCCAACGTCAAGATCGCCGGATCCGAGAAGGAGGGAGTGTACAACGCGCTGGAGCGTTTCGCGGGCAGAAATCTCGGTGAGATATCCCAGGTGGCCAGAACGACTATTGACGGCTCGCTGCGGGGAGTCCTGGCAACCCTCTCGCCCGAGGAGGCCAACACCCGGCGTCTTGAATTCGCGGAAAAGGTTGCCGAACAGGCGGGGATCGATCTTGAACGCCTGGGACTGGTCCTGGATACCTTCAAGATCAAGCAGATCGCCGATCCCCAGGGGTATCTTGAAAACATCGGGCGCAAGAAAAACGCCGAGGTGCGCAGGGACGCCCTTATCGCCGAGGCAACGGCCGAGGCGGAGGCCAGGGTGGTGGCCGCCGAGGCCAAGAAGAAAGGAAGCGTGGCCGAATTCCTGGCCGACGTTGCGGTGGTCGAGGCCGAAAACAAGTATAAGATCAAGAAAGCGGAGCTGACGGCGGACGTCAACCGGGCCGAATCCAGGGCCGCCGTGGCCAAGGGAATCACCCAGGCCCACATGGAAAAAGAGCGATGAACCGGCTGACATGTTCACGCGGAACGGCATCGAGCGCTAAGGAAAAGTTGAGAAAACTTTTCCTGAAAAATATTTTCATTTTTAGAGCGAAAATGCAAAAAAAATGTTGACATATTTTTCTACTTGCGTAAATTCAAAAATTAATGAGGCCGCCAACAAAGGGCCATGTTTAAACGGAAGAATGCTTCCGGAAGGAGACGGGATGGAAAACGAAACGCTGTTTAATGAGGATGCAGAACCTCCAGGTACCATGGCCGGTCTTGTCGTGGTTCAAAATGAAACGACGAACTTTTTTTTGTCGTCCACTGACCATCAAGAACCCTCTCCGGCAAAATCAAAGCCTGAACGCCTTTTCTTTCCTTTTAAAGATTCACCCCGCGCAAAAGCCTTTCGCAAAAAACATTATCCCGACATCAGCCGCATCGAATGGTTCGATTGGCGCTGGCAATTACAAAACGCCATTCGCGACGTCGAGGCGCTCGATAACCTCATTCATCTCTCCGACAACGAACGGCAAGCCATGATGCATCCGTCGGGCGATCTGCCTGTGGCCATTACCCCCTACTATGCCAGCCTGCTCGACCCGCTGAATCCCGCTGCGGCTCTTCGGCGTTGCGTTGTGCCGGTGGTCGATGAATGTCTGCATACCAAGGGTGAAGAAGAAGATCCCCTCTGTGAAGACGCCGACTCGCCCGTTCCCGGCATCATCCATCGTTACCCGGACGGCGTCTTGTTTCTAGTCACCGACATTTGCGCGACCTACTGCCGTTACTGTACCCGCTCCCGCATTTTTGGCCGGCATCATCAGTGTTTTATCGATACCGCCAAATGGGAAAGGGCGTTGGCCTACATTGAATCCAATCCGAATATTCGCGACGTCATCATGTCCGGGGGCGACCCTCTGACTCTGTACGACGACAAACTGGATTGGCTGCTCGTCCCGTCGGAACATTCCGCATGTTGAACTCATCCGTATCGGCACGAAGGTTCCCGCTGTCCTGCCGCAACGGATTACACCGGACGTTCACCTCGATGCTGAACAAATACCATCCGATCTGGATGAGCATTCACATCACGCATCCGGACGAATTGACGCCGTGAAATGAGCGCAGCCTGCAATCCGCCTGGCAGACGCTGGCATTCCACTGGGCAGCCAGACCGTTTTGCTTTCCGGTATTAACGACTCCGTCTCCGACGATGACACGCCTGATGCACGGCCTTTTCCGCTTTCGAGTCCGCCCCTACTACCTGTATCAGTGCGACCCCATATCCGGATCATCCCATTTCCGCACGCCGATCGAAACGGGTCTGGGGATCATCCGGGTCTGCGCGGCCATACGACCGGTTACGCTGTTCCGACCTATGTCATTGACGCACCTGGAGGCGGCGGAAAGATTCCGCTTTTTCCCGAGTATGCTCACGGCGGGATGATGGCGACTGATCATTGCACAACTATCAGGGCAGTATCTTCCGTTACCCGGACAATTCGGCCGGACGAAAGATCATCCATTAGGATTGTTCAATGACATTAGTCCGGCCGTAGGATGCACTTCAACCAGCGCATCGCAAACATTAGTCATCGGTCTGACATATGACTTGCGGGAGGACTATTATGGACGGTTACAACCGCGAAGAAACCGCCGAATTTGATTGACTCGATACTATCGACGCCATTGAAGGTGTGCTGAAAGGGATGGGCTTTCAGACGACCGTATCGGCCGTGAAGGCCCTAATCCGTCGTCTGGCCAGAGGTGACCGCTTCGATCTGGTATTCAATATCGCCGAGGGTCTCTCTGGCTTTGGCCGGGAGGCGCAGGTTCCCGCGATTCTGGACGCGTACGTATTCCGTATACATTCTCCGATGCGATCGGGCTGTCCATGACGCTCCATAAAGGTATGACCAAGCATATCGTGCGCGATCTCGGAATTCCCACACCCGATTTCGCCGTCGTCACCGACGAGCAAGATATTGATTCCATCTGCCTTCCCTATCCCCTTTTTGCCAAGCCCGTCGCGGAAGGCACGGGGAAGGGGATCACGTCCTTGTCAAAAATCAGCAATGCCGATGAACTCAAAAGCGTCTGTCTCAGCCTTTTGCAAATGTTCCGACAGCCGGTCCTGGTAGAGACCTATCTCCCGGGACGGGAATTTACCGTTGGAATCGTTGGAACAGGCCGTGCCGCCAGAGCCGTTGGAGCGATGGAGGTCATCTTAAACCCGGACGCGGAGCAACATGCCTATTCCTATGACAATAAGGAACATTACCGGGAAAAGCTCGTGCGATACGCCGCAGTTGATGACGCCGAGGCCCGGCAAGCGATGGAAATATCTCTTCTGGCCTGGCGCGGACTCGGCTTGCTGGACGCAGGAAGACGCATCGACCTTCGATCGGACGCCCGCGGCATTCCACATTTTATCGAAGTCAATTCGCTGGCCGGCCTGAATCCCATTCGTTCGGATTTATCCATTCTTTGCAGACTGGTGGGGATGCCTTATGACCAGCTCATTACCGATACTTTGAATTCCGCGCTGATGCGGGCAGGACATTCAATAGCATGTT